>NZ_JAQQXQ010000015.1 GCF_028595285.1 Erythrobacter fulvus
GATCTCCGCTTCACGCAGCTTGCCGATGATCTCTTCCGGCCTGTGCTTCCTTGCCATTCCATTCCTCCTTCGTGACCAATTCTAAAATAGAAATTGGGCCACTCAGAAGGGGGCAGATCATTCGGACCTGCAAAAAGCGACGAAGTCCTGCTGGTCAAGCTTGGCTACGGGCAGCACCACCTGATGATCTCATTCGGAACTGACGAGGTCATCCACGCCCATGCCGGCCTTGGCCGGGTCGTCCGCCATCGGCGGGAAGCCACCAACAACATCTGCGCCAGATGGCGTTTGCCCTCTTCGACAAAAGGCTAGTCTCATGGCGACATTGCTACTTACTGCCCTCGGCACAGCCGTCGGCGGGCCGATTGGCGGTGCCGTCGGCGCGTTTATCGGCCAGCAAGCGGACGCGCTGGTTTTCGGCGGCGGTTCGCGTCAGGGCCCCCGGCTACGCGAACTCAGCGTGAGCACGTCGAGTTACGGACAACCAATCGGACGCCATTTCGGGCGGATGCGCGTTCCGGGCACCATCATCTGGTCTACCGAGCTGATCGAAAGCAAGAACAAGCAGAAAGGGCGCAAGGGACAGCCGTCGACTGTCGTCTATTCCTATTCAGCATCTTTTGCCGTTGCCTTGTCGAGCACGCCAATCGCAAGGCTGGGACGAATCTGGGCCGACGGCAATCTGTTGCGTGGCACGCTGGACGATCTCAAGGTGGCAGGTAAGCTGCGCCTTTATCAGGGCCATGGTGACGATCCGGTCGACCCACTGATTGCCGCAGACAAGGGCATCAATGCTCCTGCTTTCCGCGATTGTGCCTATGTGGTTTTCGAAAGCCTCGATCTGGGGGACTTCGGCAACCGGATTCCGGCTTTGAGTTTCGAGATCTTTGCCGATGGTGGGGACAGCGCGGTATCCCTGTCGCGGTTGATCCCGGGCGCGGAAACAGGGTCGGCAGACGTGGTCCCCGGCGCACGCGGTTTTGCGGACGAAGGGGGATCCCTGGCTGCGACGCTGGCGGCAATCGACGAAGTGATCCCGCTTGTGTGTACCTCAGGACGCGATCGGCTGCGCGTAGCGCCCCGGAGTATCGCGCAAAACACCGTTCAGACCTTGCCCGAAGCATTGGCGGCAGGCGGGGGCTCTGCGGAAGAAAGGCGGCGCAAGCAGCGCGCCGGCGTACCAGGGCGGGCCCCGGCGGCACTTCGGTACTATGATGAGGAACGGGACTATCTGCCAGGGGTCCAGCGCGCGTCGGGATCGCGGCGATACGGGCGGGAATTGATGGTCGATCTACCCGTAACCCTCAATGCGAGCGGCGCCAGGCAACTCGCCAATGAACGCGCCAATCGCGCGCGCTGGCAAAGCGAAACAGTCGTTTGGCGGATTGGTGAAATGGACCCGCGACTGCAACCTGGTGCAATTGTGCGATTGCCAGAGTCAGCAGGCCTATGGTTCACGCGAAGTTGGGAATGGTATGATGAAGGTATCGAGCTTGTTCTCGATAGGCTGACCCCGCACCAGATGGGCCCCCAAACCTCCGATGCCGGACAAGCCAATAGGCCCGCCGATCAGATCATTCCGTCAACAAGCCTGTATGCTCTGGAAGTGCCGGCTGACGGCAGCATCGGGGCGGCAACGCCAGCGCTCTACGCTGCGGTTTCAGCCGAAAACAGCGCGTGGCGCGGCGCGGCGCTCTATTCCGTTCAGGGCAACGGGCTCGTTGCGCTGGGGAGCTCGGGTTCGCAGCGCGCGGTCTTTGGCTCGCTGATCGAGCGTCTGGAACCATCGCATGCAATGCTGTTCGAGCCGGAAGCCTGCTTGATCGTCGAACTGGTCGGCGACGATCTGGGCTTCGAAGATGCCGATATGGCGGGCCTCGCTGAAGGCGCGAACCGGGTTATGGTGGGTAGCGAAGTCGTACAATTCGCGCAGTCAATACCTCTCGGAAACCGTCGCTGGAAGTTGCAAGGCCTCTTACGAGGGCGTGGTGGTACCGAGCATGACGCAGCGCTAGGTCACGATGTGCAAACCAGCGTCGTTCTACTCGACGACAGTCTCGTTTCTCTCGATCCGGCAGAAGTGCCCCCGCTGGGCACATCGCGAATCGCAGCGATCGGCATAAGGGACGAAGAGCCTGTCATTGCGACTCTTGCCAATGCGGGACTTTCGCGGCGCCCGCTGACCCCGGTTCATCCCAGTGTTGAAGTGGCGCCAGACTCTACGAGCGTGTGGTGCTGGACACGCCGTGCACGAGGGCAATGGAGATGGGATGATCCCGTCGATGTTCCGTTGATTGAAGAAACGGAAGCCTACCTAGTCGGTTACGGCGCAGTTGCAGCCCCGTTCGCGGCATGGTCCGTTTCGGAATCGCGGTTCAGGCTTAGCCAGCAAGAGCGTCTTTCGCTTGTTACGGCCTTCGGCCCCGCCCCTCTGTGGGTCTGGCAGATAGGTACCTTCGGCAATTCGCACCCGCTGCTGCTGGACGAAATCAACTGAACCCAAGGAGTCTCGAATGACCGAACCCATTGCCTTTCCTTCGAGCACATCCAATGTCGGACTGCCCCTGCTTTTCGCCGGACAAGCGCAGAAGGAATTTTTCGTCAATCAGGCACTTGTGCTCGTGGATGCGCTTTCGCCCAAAGCCGTTACGGGGTCTATGGCCAAACCACCTGTTAATGTGACGGATGGCGAGTGCTATCGTGTGACGGCTCCGTCGGCGGAACCATGGAGCGCTTATCCTGATCACATCGCAATCGCGATAGGCGGTAGCTGGCACTTTGTCGCGCCAACCGAGGGCATGATGGTGTTCGAACGTTCAGCCGGGCACTGGCTTTGCTACAGAGCTGGCTGGAAAAGCGCCCCCGCCCCGGCGATTCCAGCCAATGGCGCGAATGTCGATGTCGAAGCGCGGGCGGCGCTGCAGGAACTGATCGCTGCCCTCCAGACGCTCGGCCTTTTGGCCCCCGCTACGCTGTGACCCAGAGTTGCCGAGTCGCGACATTCAAGGCGCTCGAGAGGCAGATTTGGCATTTATTCACGATCAGCCGATAGAGGCATTCTTGCAACACTCGGCCGCTATTGACCGCTTGCCTCTTGTTCGGGGAAAAGATAGAGACCGTCGGTGCCTCAAGTCGATAACAAAGGGGAATTTTAGAATGCGCAAACTCGTCATTGGGATGGCGATGGCTTCGACCGCGCTGACATCGCCCGCCGTGGCCCGCGAAGGCCAATGGTACATTCAGGGTGACGGCGGTGTCATGATCGTCGAAGACCAGAGCATCGATGTGAACGGCGTGGACGGCGACGGCCAAGCCGATAGCGGAACCGGGTATGATTTCGGTGCACTGGTCGGTTACGACTTCGGTGCCTTCCGCCTCGAAGCTGAAGCCAGCTACCGCTCGGCTGCCGTGGATGAACTGACTGCAGGTGGGCAAGGTTTCCAGATCGATCCGATCGGTCAGCCCGGCGGTCGCAATGGTCGCCTGACGAACCAGTCCGCCCCTGTTCTCGGAGACGTTAACGCGCTCAGCTTCATGCTGAACGGCCTCTTCGATTTCGGCAAGGATGATGGCCTTCAGGCTTTTGCCGGCGGTGGTATCGGTGTCGCCCGCGTTGATATGGATGCGAACTACGACCTTAACGGTCCGGGCGCATATGACGATTCCGACACCGGTTTGGCGTGGCAGCTGCTTGCGGGTCTTCGCGCTCCGATCAGCAAGTCCTGGGACCTTGGCCTGAAGTATCGTTACTTCAACGCGCCGGACATCAACCTGGTTGATACGCTCGGCCGGACGCTCGACACCAAGCTGAGCACGCACTCGCTGCTGGGGACCATCACCTACAACTTCGGTGGTGAAGAGGCTCCGCCGCCGCCGCCGCCGCCGCCGCCGCCGCCGCCGCCGCCGCCGCCTCCCCCGCCGCCCCCGCCTCCGCCGCCGCCGCCGCCGCCGGCGCCGTGCAACACTGGGCCGTACATCGTGTTCTTCGACTTCGATAAGTCGGACATCACTGCCGAAGCTGCGACCATTCTCAACAACGCGGTTACGGCCTATGCCAACTGCGGTACTGCCAGCGTGATGCTGGCCGGTCACACCGACCGCGCCGGTAGCGTGAAGTACAACATCGGCCTGGCCGAACGTCGTAACGCATCGGTGCGCAGCTACCTGAGCGGTCGCGGCATCCCTGACGGTCGCATCACCAGCGAAGCGTTCGGTGAATCGCAGCCGCGCGTTCCGACCGCGGACGGTGTGCGTGAAGCGCAGAACCGTCGCGTGGAAGTGACCTACGGCCCGGGTTCGGGCATGTAAGTCGACGCTTCAAGCGAACTACAAAGGAGGGGCTGGAGAAATCCGGCCCCTTTTTTGTTTGTCGGCCACTGGCGCCAGTTCAAACTGGTTACTGCGCCCATATTACGCGGGCTTGGTTGAACGAGACACAAACGCGCTCCCTCATGATCGATAGCGATACGGAAATTTCCGGTCACGAAGAGGCTGCTAGCTCGTGATATCCAGCAATCAGGGCAATCAGCTTTGCCTCAGATCGGCCAAGAATTCAGGCAGTGGCGAAGGCAAAGCTTGGCCGCGAATGGCCGGCAGCCGAACGGTCAAAACGGCCCGCGCGCTCCAAACTCAATGCTTTGATCTGACCGCTCGAGGAAGCCCTAGCCGTGGCCTCCGCCTACGCTGGCCGCATTCACGCGCCCGCTGCCGCACGAGCACGCTGATCTATTGTTGCTTCCGCCTCGGGCAGGACGCGATAAGCGTAGATCAGCAACGCAAGCGAGATTGGTGCGACCCCTATCAGCGAGAGCACACCAATCCTCATGCTTCCGGACAGCTCCGAAATCTGTCCGACCATGTATGGTCCGATCGCCAAACCAACGAGAGTAGTCGCCAGAAAGAAGGAGGCGGTGGCGGTGCCGCGCATACGCGGCAAAACCAGGTCCTGTGTTGTGGCAGCAGCAGCGCCCAGTGCGGTCGCCGCGAACATGCCCGCAAGAAAATTCATCGCATAAAACAGCAGCGGGTCATCGGTGGTGAATCCCAGCCAGATCGGAACAACCGGGGCAAGAATGCCGAACATAATGACGACGATTCGACCCGAGGGATTACGCGACCGCAGCCAATCCGACATACGCCCGCCGAGGATCACCCCGAGAAAGCCGGAGACCGCACCGCTTCCGCCGAGTACAAACGCCAGCTCGTCTTTTGGCAGCTTGAGCACGGTCTCGGCATAAGGCGCAGACCAGAACGCCAAGGCGTAGGCACCGAGCGACACAAGCCCATAGCCCAACGCCGTACAAATGAAGGCGGGAGTACCCCATATCAAACGGAAGGTCGCCGGATCATGGCGCCGAAGCGTGGCCGCCCACGAAAACACGGCATAATAGCCAAATGCCATGGCCGACCACTGCGGCAGATTTCCCGTTAGTTCGATCATGATTATCGCCAAGCCAAACATGGCCGCCGCCATTGCCAGATTCGCGAATGCAGCCATTGGACCCCGTCTGATCGCATGAAAAAGCGTGAAAGGCGGCAGCAGCATCGAAAGGTCGACGAAGAAGTCACGCAGCGGGCTATTGCCGCTGGGGTTTTCTTCGGGCGGACGCACAGGTTCACGCAACGAAGCTACCCATAGCGCCAGAAGCACCCCCGGCAAGCCAACTGCTAGAAAGGCGGCCTGCCAGCCCACTAGGCCGGCAACTCCGCCTCCCGGATAGGTCGCGTCCCACACTTGCGAGATCTTCGCTCCGATCAGCAGCGAGACCCCGCCACCAATATAAAGACCGGAAGAATAGATAGCGAGTGCTGTGGCACGCTTGCGGGCCGGGAAATAATCCGAAATGAGCGAATAGGCCGTCGGGCTCGCCGTTGCCTCGCCAACACCGACTCCCATCCGTGCAAACGAAAGCGAGACATAATTGCGAGCCATCCCCGATATCGCGGTCATGGTCGACCACAGCACCAGTCCAATTGTCAGCAGACGCACCCGGTGCCACCGGTCAGCCAGTCTGCCTAGTGGCACTCCGAACAACGCATAAAATACTGCGAAAGCCGCGCCCCCCAGAAACCCAAGCTGGTCATCGGTCAGATCGAAGTGCCGCTTGATGTCGACGGCAAGGATTGAGAGGATCTGTCGGTCGATAAAGTTGAGGATGTAGACGACTACCAGCACGCCGAGCACATACCAGCTGTAGGCAGGCACTGTCTCATCGCTGCGGTCCTTCGCCGCGATCATTTCCTCGCTCAATCCCGATCCCCTATATCTTATGTACGATCCCGCTGCGACGCGCGGGCCGGTCAGACCTTATAGCGCGTGCTATCGACAATCCCCGCCTCGGCAAAACCCTTTTTCCTGAGGCGACAGGAATCGCACAGTCCGCAGGCGAGACCCTCCGATGTGGGATCGTAACACGACCAACTCCACGCCGGATCAAGACCAAGCCGTGCGCACTCGCTGGCAATATCCGCCTTTGTCATGTGCTGCAGCGGCGCATGGATTGTGAATGGCATACCTTCGGCGCCCGCCTTAGTGCCGAGCCGCGCGGTCTCTGCAAAACTGGCGATGAATTCAGGGCGGCAGTCGGGATAACCCGAATAATCGAGCGCGTTGACGCCGATGAACACATCGCGCGCGCCAGCAGCCTCCGCACAGGCAGTCGTCAGGGCGAGGAACACGAGATTGCGGGCAGGCACATAAGTAACCGGAATATCCTCGCCAACACCGCTCTTGGGGACGTCGATCGCGTCGGTTAGCGCCGACCCGCCGAAGGCTCTGAGATCCAGCGCAATCTCGGTGTGCCTGACCAACTCCAGCCGTGCCGCAATCCGTCGGGCAGATTCCAGTTCAAGCCGGTGGCGCTGGCCGTAATCAACGCTCAATGCATGGACCGCAAACCCCTGCTCCTTCGCGAGAGCTGCCGTAACCATGGAATCGAGTCCGCCGGAAAGCAGGACGACGGCAATGGGAGCGGTCTTGGCATTTTCTGGCGGGGGCATGCCACGGCCCTATCATGCCCGCAGGCAAAGGCAATCCACGCCTATCAGCACGACCCGGTGCGACGGGCTTCGGCAATGAACTGGAACGGCAAGCCGGCATGAATCCCCTGGCTTTCCAGCTGGACGAGTGCCGGGGTTTCCCTCCGGATGCTGGTGCGCCCATAGCCATTGCCCTGACAGGTATATTGCACAGTGACCTTGGCCGCACCGTCCTCGACAACGAACCGGTTACAGCCGCTTTCACGGTGACGGAGCTGGATCAGCTCTTCTCCGCTGCGGACGCAGATCCTGCGATCGGGGGTGCCGTCGCGATACTTGACGGTCCATTCACCCTTGGTCAGCGTGCCGAGCATGGCGAGACCGTCGCGCTGCGCAAGACCCGGCATCGCCACGCAAGCCAGCACACCGGCCATAACGCCGTACAGCGCAATGGCCCGGAAATGACTGATAGAGAGGTTTTTCATCGGTTTCTTATGCCTGCTTGTTTCGGCGCTGGCTTGCATATTCTGGCCATTTGAAGGGCATAGGCACGCGGTTTTCGACCAGCGTCTACACCGCGAGCTCGAACAGGCGTGAACAGAACGCACAATCGACCACGACGACGCCATCATCGTTGCGCATTGCCTGCTGCTCTTCCGGGGGGAAGCGCGCAATGATTGTCGCGTAATGCTCGGCACTGCAGCGGCAGCCACGTGTCAGGCCAGCGCCGGATTGCACCCGCACCTCCTGTTCTTCATGGAACAGGCGCCAGACGATAGCTTCGAGCGAAAGGTCCGCGTCAAGCAGCTCGTCGTGGCTGATCGAGCCGGCCATTACCGCAACATGCTCCCAATCGGGATGATCCATCCGAACATGAAGGCGCTCGCGGCCCTCCTCGCCGTCGGCGAGATGCTGCACCAATAATCCTGCCGCCGTGCGGCCTTTGGCCCCGGCACGGCTGGCGACACGGATCAGCGTCGGGATCTGCTCCGACTGGCTGAAATAGGTTTCGCAAGCCTCAGCAAGACTGTCGCCCTCCAGTGGAACGATGCCCTGATAGCGCTGGCTCCCTTCGGTCTCGAAGGTCATCGCGAGATAGCCTTCCCCGAACAGCGCCGAAAGCGACGGATTTGCGCCCAGACTGCCGAGCCGCTCCGCATCGAAATCGCAATAGCCGCGCACCGCGCCGCCACGATAATCGCACACCAGCAAGCTGACGATGCCGCCATTGGTCTGCGCTTGCATGGTCATCTGCGCGGCCTCGCCCTTGAGCAGCCCGCCCATCAGCGCGCCGAGCGTCAGTGCCTCTCCCAGCAAATGGGTGATTGGCGCTGGGTAATCATGCGCCGACAACACTTGCTCCAGCACGCTGTCGAGCCTGACGACGCGCCCGCGCGCGCTACGCCCAGGCACGGTGAAGCCCATCAGCTTGTCGGAATAGGTTTCTGAAACGTCTTGCATGGCGCTTATATGGGGGCACACCTTGCCGGCGCAAACCCCAGACTGCGAGCAACCTAGCTGCCGAGCAGCCCGAAGCTCCAAAGCAACACCGATTTCTGCGCGTGGATGCGGTTTTCGGCCTCGTCAAACACCACCGATTGCGAGCCTTCGAAGACGTCTTCGCTTACTTCTTCACCGACGTGAGCGGGCAGGCAGTGAAGGAACACTGCATCAGACCTCGCTTCTGCCATCAGCGCGGCATCGACCTGATAGGGTGCCATGGCCGCCTTCTTCTCGGCAGCATCGGCCTGACCCATGGAAATCCATGTATCGGTGACCAGCACATCCGCTCCGCGGGCCGCAGCCTTTGCATCCTGTGTCAGCGTAACCGTCGCCCCGCCTGCGCGAGCCTGTTCGACAAACCCCGCGTCGGGCTCAAAGCCCGCAGGCGTCGCCACGCGGACGTTGAACTTGAAAAGTTCGGCAGCCTCGAGGATCGAGTGCAGGACGTTGTTCCCGTCACCGAACCACGCCACCTCAAGCCCCGGCAGAGCCTTGCCGTGTTCTATCACGGTCAGAAGGTCGGCAACGATCTGGCACGGGTGCGAACGATCGGTAAGCCCGTTGATCACCGGAACGCTCGCATGGCGGGCCATTTCCTCGATCTTGGCGTGATCGTCGGTACGCAACATGATGCCGTCCACCATCCGGCTAAGCACCCGCGCGGTGTCTGCGATGGTCTCCCCCCGGCCCAGCTGGCTCGATCCGGAGTCGAGAATCAGGACGCTGCCGCCCAGCTGTCGCATCGCGATGTCGAAGCTGACACGGGTGCGGGTCGAATTCTTCTCAAACACCAACGCCAGCACGCGGCCGGCTAGCGGGGCATCGGCATCGACAGCGCCCTTTGGCTTGTCCGCCCGCGCAGCCTTACGATCAATCGCGTCGGCAATCATCGCCGCAATGTCGTTCGCTCCGGCGTCCCCGAGATCGAGGAAGTGGCGAAATGCCCCACCGCTCCCGGTCATGCCGGTTCCGGAACCTTGAAGCTGGCAGCACCGGCAGACAGCTTGTCGAAGAACTCGTCGATCTCGGCATCGCCGATCACCAGCGGCGGGATGATGCGGATCGTGTTGTCGCCTGCAGCCACGGTCAGCAGCTGGTGATTGTCGCGCAGATGGACGAAGAACGGGCGGCTCTCCATCTTCATCTTGAGACCGAGCATCAGGCCCTTGCCGCGCACCAGTTCAAACAGTTCGGGATAATTGCCGATGAACTGTTCGAGCCCTTTGCGCAGGCGCTCGCCCTTCTCGCGCACTTCGCCGAGGAATTCCTCGTTCGCGACAGCCTCCATCACCGCGGTCCCGGCGGCCATGGCAAGCGGGTTGCCGCCATAGGTCGATCCGTGGGTGCCGAAGGTCATCCCTCGCGCGGCCTTTTCGGTGGCGATACAGGCACCGAGCGGGAAGCCGCCACCGATGCCCTTGGCGGTGGCCATGATATCGGGCTCGATCCCGTAGTGCTCATAGGCATAGAGCTTGCCGGTGCGCGCGACCCCGCACTGCACCTCGTCAAGGATCAGCATCAGGCCATGCTCGTCGGCGAGTGCGCGCAGACCCTGCATGAATTCCTGCGAAGCCGGACGAATGCCACCCTCGCCCTGAATCGGCTCGACCAGGAAACCCGCGGTCTGCGGCCCGATCAACGCCTTGGCGGCTTCGAGATCATCGAAGGGCGCATATTTGAACCCTGCGAGCAGCGGCGAGAAGCCGTGGTGCATCTTCTCCTGGTTCGAGGCGCTGATGGTCGCCATCGTGCGACCGTGAAAGGCGTTGTGGAATGTGATCAGCTCGAAGCGGTTCTTGTCCCCCGCATCGCCGGCGTTCTGGTGATAGGCGCGCGCGGTCTTGATCGCCGCCTCGACCGCTTCTGCCCCCGAATTGGTGAAGAAAACCGTGTCGCCGAAGGTGCTGTCGACCAGCATCTGTGCGAGCCGTTCGCCCTGCGGGCTGCCGTAAAGGTTCGACACGTGCATCAGCGTCGCCGCCTGCTTCTGGATCGCCCCGATCAGGCCCGCATGCGAATGGCCGAGCAGGTTAACCGCGATTCCGCTGGCGAAATCGAGATAGCGGGTGCCGTCCTCGTCGATCAAGTGACAGTGCTCGCCGCGCACCGGCCGGACACCGCAACGCGGATAGACGGGCATGAGCGGGGTGATCGACATAAGATGCTTCCTGATTGGTGGACGCTAAGGGGAAAACGCAAATGGCGGCCCCGCAACAGAGCCGCCACCCGCTATTTTTAGGCTTCCCGCACCCGCGCGTCAAATCGCACGCAAGCCGGGAAAGGCGTTGTCAGCCCTCGACCGGGACGAGGTTGACCGCCGAGTATTTGCCTCGTCGGTCGACCTCGAGATCGAATTCGTAGCGTTCGCCTTCGTTGATGCCGGTCAGGCCCGAACGCTCGACTGCGCTGATGTGCACGAACGCATCCGGCTCGCCATCATCACGGACGAGGAAGCCAAAGCCCTTCATCGCGTTGAAGAACTTGACCGTGCCCTTGGTCCGCTCACCGGTCAGCTCGCGCTGCGGAGCAGCAGGCTTCTGCGGCGCCGCGATCACATCGCCGACAATCTGGAGATCCTGCGCCGACACCTTGCCGCCGCGATCCACGAGATTGTACTGGAGCTCCTGGCCTTCGGCCAGACCTTCAAGGCCTGCACGCTCCACCGCGCTGATGTGCACGAAGACGTCTTCTCCGCCACCTTCCTGCTGGATGAAGCCGAAGCCCTTCTGGGTGTTGAAAAACTTTACGGTACCCTTGCCGGTCCCGACGACCTGTGCGGGCATGCGGCTGAAACCGCCGCCACCGCCGCCGCCAGGGCCACGGGGGCCACCGCCGCCGCCGCCGCCGCGCGGACCGCCGCCGCCGAAGCGATCGCCGCCTCCGCCACCGCCGAAACGGTCATTGCCGAAGTCGCGCGGGGGCGGGAAACCGTCATTCCCGCCGCCAAAAGGATCGAAACCATCTTCGCCGAAACCGTCGCGCTTGTCGCGGCCGCGCCGGCGTCCCCTATCGTAACCCATATATCAGAACGTACCTTGCCACACTGCCCGCCCTCCGATGTGCCGATGGCGTGGACAGTGAGCCGCACCGGACACAGGCGCGCCGAACTCATGAACCGGCGCGCACTTAAGGGCTCAGCATAGCGCACAACGAGTTGCTTTGCGAACGATTTTACCGGAGCGCGGGAAGGACACTGCCAAGCCGGTGGTCCGTGGGTCCCGGCAATGCTTGTGCCTTCTGCTGCTCTTCGGCAAGAACCGGAGGGTAGAGGGTTTCGGAGGCAGGATCAGATTATGAGCGCTTTTCGCAAATTGACAGATAATATCTATGTAAGTCAGCAACTTGTGCTGGACGATGTCGCCACGGCAGCGGCTGAGGGAATGGCGATGATCGTCAATAACCGCCCCGACGGCGAGGATCCGGACGCTCCGCAAGGGGCCGATATCGGTGGGGCCGCGGCGCAGGCCGGGCTCAATTATGTCGAAATCCCGATCGGGCATGCAGGCTTCAGCGAACCGCAGATCGACGCCATGATCGACGCAATGGAACAGGCAGAAGGGCCGATTCTCGCCTATTGTCGTTCGGGCACCCGATCGACCTTTCTTTGGGCGCTCGCCAGCGCAAAGCAAGGCGGCGATCCCGATACCATTGTGCGGGCGGCGATGCAGGCCGGGTATGATGTCAGCCCGATCCGCCCGATGATCGACATGCTCGCCGCGCGCTGAGAACCGCTCGTGGAAGTGCCGCCGCTGTTAGTCCAGACCGCCGGTTCGCTGGTTGCGATTCTCGCTCTCGCTAGGTTGGCGCGATGGATGAAGCTGGGCGGCGCGCCGCGGCTTGACAGCGCGGATGCGGTACGCCGCGCCGCTGGCGAGGTCGAGGACGGGTTTGCGGCTGTCGTTACGACACAGGATTCACGCGGCCTCGCGGCACTGGCACGCAACACCGAGGGCCGGATCATGGTGATCAAGCGCCACGGCAACCGCTTTGCCGGACGCGTGCTCGGCCCGCAGGCCGAGGCACGGCTCTGGCGCGACCATAGCGGCCCGACACTCGAGGTCGATTGCGGTGAGGCCCGGTTCGGTAAGGTGGTTCTCGAAATCCCCGATGCCGAGGCTTGGGCCGACGCGATCAATCAGGTAAACCCGACCCGAGATGCCTGACTTCAACCCCACCCAATATGCCGTGCCGCTGTTCGTGGTGGCGGTGCTGGCCGAGATGATCTGGGCGAAGTTCCGCGCGCCGGAGGCCTATGAACCCAAGGACACGCTCGTCAGCCTTGCCTTCGGGCTTGGCTCGACCGTTGCGGGCGCGCTGCTGGGCGGTTTCGCGGTTGCACTGTTCATCAAGACTTATGATTACCGTATCTTCGATTTCGGCCCGCAATGGTGGGCGGTCTGGTGGGCATGGCCGGTCTGCTTCGTGCTCGACGATCTCAAATACTACTGGGTCCACCGTGCCGGGCATCGCATCCGCTGGATGTGGGCGGCGCATGTGAACCACCATTCGAGCCAGCATTACAATCTGTCCACCGCCCTGCGGCAGACATGGACAGGATCGCTAACCTTCGGCTTCCTGTTCGCGGTGCCGCTGGTGCTGCTCGGCTTCCATCCGGCGATGATTGCGATCTGCGGCGGGTTCAACCTCATCTACCAGTTCTGGATCCATACCGAGGCGATCAAGCGCATGCCGCGCTGGTTCGAGGCGGTGATGAACACACCGAGCCACCACCGCGTCCACCATGCCACCAATCCGCGCTATCTCGATCGCAATTACGCGGGGGTATTCATCATCTGGGACCGGATGTTCGGCACGTTCGAGCCAGAGGTGGATAACGAGCCGATCCGCTACGGCATCGTCAAGCAGCTGGGCAGCTTCAACCTGCTGTGGGCGGTGTTCCACGAATGGATCGGAATGATCGCCGACATCTGGCGCGCGCCGTGGAAGCACAAGCTTTCCTACCTGCTTCGAGAACCCGGCTGGAGCCATGACAACAGCCGCGAGACCAGCGACATGATACGCGCACGTTGGCAGGCGCGTGGGGGCAACGCCGCTGCATCTGCGCCGACATCGGTAGCTGATCGAAACCGGATTGCAGCCGCGGGCGAAGCTGCCTAGTCTCCCTCGCCAAAGGGAGAGAACATGGAAAGCTTCGACTACATCGTGATCGGCGGTGGAAGTGCCGGCAGTGCGGTTGCCGGGCGTTTGGCTGTGGACGGCACGCGCCGCGTTTGCCTGCTCGAAGCGGGCGGGCGCAACGACAATATCCTGGTCAAGACGCCGGGGTTCATGCCCTTCCTGCTCAAGAATGCGAACTACCGCTACGAGACGGTCCCTCAGAAAGGTCTGAACGGGCGCACCGGATATCAGCCGCGCGGTCGCGGGCTTGGCGGCTCGTCGGCGATCAACGCGATGGTCTATATCCGCGGCAACCGCTGGGATTACGACAACTGGGCGGCGATGGGCTGCACCGGCTGGGGCTATGACGACGTCCTCCCCTACTTCAAACGCGCCGAGTCGAACGAGCGCGGGGGCGACGACTGGCATGGCGCCGACGGCCCGCTGTTCGTTTCCGACCAGACCGCCGCCAACCCGACCAGCCATGCCTTCGTCGAGGCCGCTGCCGCGCTGCAACTGCGCACCAATGCCGATTTCAACGGCGAACGGCAGGAAGGTTTCGGGCTCTACCAGGTCACCCAGCGCAAGGGCGAACGCTGGTCAGCGGCGCGCGCCTATGTCGAGCCGATCCGCGAACAGGGCAATTTCGCAATACGCACCAATACGCTGGTCGAAAAGCTGGTGGTCGAAAACGGACGGGTAACCGGCGTGCAGATCCGGCGGGGGGGCAAGAGCGAAACCCTGCTGGCGCGGCGCGGCGTGGTGCTGTCCGCGGGGGCGTTCAACAGCCCGCAGATCCTGATGCTGTCTGGCATCGGCCCGGCCGATCACCTCAAGGCCCACGGGATCGACGTGGTGCTCGATCGTCCCGCCGTCGGCAGCGAACTACAGGACCATATCGACTATGTCTCCGGATGGGAGACCGAAAGCGACGTGCCGCTTGGGCAGACGCTCAAGGGCACGCTCAAGATGGCCGCGGCGATCGTCGAGCATCGCCGCAAGCGCACCGGGGCGATGACCACGCCCTATGCGGAAGCCGGCGGTTTCTGGACGGTGATGCCGGACAGCCCCGCGCCGGACGTGCAGTGGCACTTCGTCCCCGCCGTGCTGGAAGATCACGGGCGCGAGAAGGTGAAGGCGCATGGCTTCTCCCTCCACGCCTGCGTGCTGCGCCCTGAAAGCCGGGGCACTGTGCGGCTGGGCAGCGCGGACGCCGCCGCCGCGCCGGTGATCGACCCCAACTTCCTCGATGACGAACGCGACATGGCTGTGCTGCGGGCAGGCGTGCGCCTTTCGCACCGCATTGCAGAGACCCCGCCGATGCAGGCTTTCGGGCCGAAGGATCGCCACCCGATCGATCTGAATGACGACGCCGCGCTCGACGAGCTGATCCGCCAGCGCGCCGACACCGTCTATCACCCGGTCGGCAGTTGCCGCATGGGCGCGGACGCGGATGCGGTGGTCGATCCGACGCTCAGGCTCAACGGGCTCGAAGGCCTGTGGGTGGCGGATGCGAGCATCATGCCCAAGATCGTCAGCGGCAACACCAACGCGCCCAGCATCATGATCGGCGAACGCTGCGCCGACTTCGTGATGGCGGCAGAGCGGGGATAAGCCCCCAACCCTGATAGTCGCGCTGTAACGGCCTGAAAGGTCGCAAGCGCGACCGCGCGCCCGCAGGCGATCAGGGACCGCAGGGCCTGAAGCTCGCCGAGGACGAGCCCGCGGAGCCGGGGTCGCAAAAAAAGGCCGGAGAGCTTTCGCTACTCCGGCCATATTCAGTTTGTTCGTTCGCAGGAGGAACAAGGTGAGGCGGGGGAAGGGGAGAGGGAGAGACGTCCTCCCCCCGCCAAACTGGTGATTAGTTGTAGGCGCGCTCCCCGTGTTCGGAGATGTCGAGCCCGTTGACTTCGCTTTCCTCGTCGACCCGGAGGCCGATGGTCAGCTTGACAAGGAAGCCGACGATCAGAGTGCCCGCAGTAGCCCAGCCGATCGTCACTAGAACGCTGAAGACCTGCACCCAAAGCTGCTCGCCGAGCGGGGTCGAGCCGTCGCCGGGGCCGCCGAGGAACGGCTGGTAGACCACCGCCGTGCCGATCGCGCCGACGATGCCGCCAACGCCGTGGATGCCGAAAGCGTCGAGCGAGTCGTCATAGCCGAACTTGGCCTTCACCTTGGCGACGAAGACGTAGCAGATGGCCGATGCGAGGATGCCGAGCAGGATCGCGCCGAACGGGCCGCTGTTACCGGCCGCCGGGGTCACCGCGACAAGACCGGCGATGACGCCCGAGCAGAAACCGAGTGCCGAACCCTTGTGGCCCGCAGCCCGCTCGATCACCATCCAGGTCAGCGCGCCGGCAGCGGTGGCGACGAAGGTGTTGATCATGGCGAGGCCCGCGGACCCGTCAGCTTCCAGCGCCGAACCGGCGTTGAAACCAAACCAGCCAACCCACAACAGCCCCGTGCCGACCATGGTCAGCGTCAGGCTGTGCGGCGGCATCGGCTCCGAGGGATACCCGCGGCGCTTGCCGAGCAGGTAAGCAAGCACCAGCCCCGAAACACCGGCATTGATGTGCACGACGGTGCCACCGGCAAAGTCGAGCGCGCCGTCTTCGAACAGGAGTCCGCCGCCCGCCCACACCATGTGCGCGATCGGGAAATAGACGATGGTCAACCAGATCGGCACGAAGGCCATCACCGCGCTGAACTTCATGCGCTCCGCCGTCGCACCGAGGATCAGCGCGGCAGTGATGGCGGCAAAGGTCATCTGGAAACTGATGAAGACATACTTGCTGATGACTTCGTCGGTGAAGGTCGCAGCAGTGCTGCTGGCGTCGGTGCCCGAGAGGAAATAGCTCCCGCCACTGACAAACAGGCCGAGCGCGCCTTCGTAAGACGTATCACCGAAAGCGAGGCTGTAGCCCCACATCACCCAGATCAGCATCGCAAGACAGGCGGTCGCGCCGATCTGCGTCATGGTCGAGAGCATGTTCTTCGATCGGGTCAGGCCGCCGTAGAACAGCGCGAGACCGGGCAGGATCATCATCAGAACCAGGATGGTGGAGGTCATCATCCAGGCGTTGTTGCCCGGATTGGGAACCGCAGGCGCGGCCTCCACGACTTCGGTCACAACTTCGGCGACTTCAGCCACCGGAGCGGCCAGCGCCGGTGCGGCCAACAAGATCGCCCCCGTCGAAAGCGCCGCTGCATTGAGGAAAATACGCTTCATGGACTCGTCCCCTTAGAGCGCGGTTTCGCCGGCTTCGCCGGTGCGGATGCGGGTGGCCGATGCGAGATCGAGCACGAAGATCTTGCCGTCACCGATCGAGCCGGTGCTGGCGGTTTGCTGGATGGTTTCGACCACCTGCGCGGCGATCTCGTCGCTGGCGGCGATTTCGAGCTTCACTTTGGGAAGCATGTTGGTGGAATATTCAGCGCCGCGATAAATCTCGGTCTGGCCCTTCTGGCGACCGAAACCCTTGACCTCGGTGACAGTCATTCCGGCGATGCCGATGCTGCCCAGTGCCTCGCGCACTTCATCGAGCTTGAATGGCTTGATGATGGCGATGATGAACTTCATTCATGCCCCCTGTCCGAGCCGGACCATTCCGGCGCAACAGAGCACTGCAACAAGCGTGCCACATTTGCTTAACGCGACTGCAGCACGGATTTTTCGGGAAATCTTCGCAGTTGCGGAAAATTTCCTGCCTAGGGTTTAATCAAATGATTAGAAATTAGGCAGCGCTTGCCAGTAAGCGGTCGCCTCAGGTGTCCTCGCCGCGAATATAACGGTCGCTTGCCCGGGTCGGCAGGCCGTCGATGCTGCGGGTGCGGCCGGCGACTTTGGTCTCCCATTGCGCGGGATCGGCCTGACGGTGTGCCTTCTTGAGAGTGTCGCGCTCACCCTCGAGCGTCATGAAGGGCACGCCCCAGCCGCAGCTGGTCTGAACGCTCTCCACCGCAATGTCGAAGATCTGGCGGGTGCCGGGCAGGAGCGTAAAATGCTCCGCCAGCGCCGCCCAGCCCTCATCCTGCGGCAACACCGCGCGTCCGCGCCCGTAGATACGCAGAATGAGGGCGGGCTGCTGGAAATTGCAGAACATCAGGGTGATCCGGCCGTCCGCGGCGAGATGCGCATGGGTCTCGTTGCCCGAACCGGCGAGATCAAGATAGGCGACGCGGTCCGGCGAAAGCACGCGGAAGGCGTCATAGCCCTTGGGGCTGAGATTGATCCGCCCTTCTGCCGCCGCCGTAGCGACGAAGAACACCGGCTGGGCGGCGATCATGGCGGTGTGCTTTTCATTCAGCCGATCAGAAAACTCCGCCATTGCCGCCGCCTTCGGTTCAGAGGAAATCGCGCAAGGTCGCGATGAAACGATCGAACTGGTCGTGGTGGAGCCAGTGGCCGGCCTTTTCGAACTCGATCACGCTCGCGGTCTTGAAGTGAGCGATGCGCCCGTCCTTTTCCGGGTTCGATGCCCAGCTGTCCGCGCCGTAGAGCAGCAGCGTCGGACACCGGATCGCGCCCCACAGCGCCTCGATAAATTCATCGCCGATATCCTCGACCGGCCAGACGTTGAGGTGCGGATCGAACTTCCAGCTATAGGTGCCGTCCTCGTTGCGGTTGACCCCGTGAACGGTGAGATGCCGCGCCTGTTCCTCAGTGAGGTAGGCGTTTTCCTCGATCATGCGGGCGAAGGCCGCTTCGATACTTTCATATTTGCGCGGGCTACGTCCGGCGGCCTTGCGCTTCTTCTCGATCCATTCGGCGAGGCGTTCGGGATAGGGCTGGCTGCGCTGCTTTTCGCGCCATTCGGGCGAAGGGCCAAGGCCCTCGATCGCCACCAGCTTCGTCACCATGTCGGGGAAGGCACCCGCATAGCGCAGGGCGACATTGCCGCCCATCGAATGCGCCACCATCCGCACCGGGCCGACGCCCAGCTGATGCACCAGCTGGGCAAGATCATAGACCATCTCGCCGGCGGAATAGACCCCGTCCGACACCCAGTCGCTATCGCCATGCCCGCGGTGATCCATGGCGATGACGTGATAATCCTCGCGCAGCGCCTCAGCAGTCCAGTCCCAGCTGCGGGCATGATCGCGCCCGCCATGCACCAGCACCAGCGGCGGCTTACCCCGCCCGCCCCAGTCGAGGTAATTCAGGCGAAGGCGCTGCGAGATGAAGGTCTGCGATGTCGGGCCGGTGTCGTGCATGGGTGATGCCATGCCGCGAAGCCCGCCACCTCGCAAGTCTAGCGTTCCTTCGTGGCCGAGAAGGTCAGCTGCGGGTTCTTTTCGACCTGATAGCTGACGTCCCATGGGCTCTTGGCCATGAACACGAGGTCACCGTCGCGGTCCTTGGCGAGGTTCGCGCGGTTGAAGCTGGCGAATTCGTCGAGCGCCTTGTCTTCGCCCTTGATCCAGCGCGCCGTTGCGAAGGGCGAGGGTTCGAGCGCGGCCTCGACCTTGTACTCCGCCTCCAGCCGCGAAATCAAAACCTCGAGCTGCAGCTGGCCAACCACGCCGACGATATGGGCCGATCCGATCTCGGGGTAGAACACCTGGATCACGCCCTCTTCGGAAAGATCGTCGAGCGCCTTGCGCAACTGCTTGGTCTTGGTCGGATCTTTCAGCTGGACGCGGCGCAGGATTTCCGGCGCGAAGTTGGGGAGGCCGGTGAAGCGCACCTGATTGCGCTCGGACAGGGTGTCGCCCACGCGCAGCGTGCCGTGGTTGGGGATGCCGATGATGTCGCCTGCCTCGGCGGTGTCCGCCAGCTCGCGATCCTGCGCAAAGAACAGAATCGGCGAGTGAACGGCAATCGGCTTGCCGAGACCGCTCGGCGTCAGCTTCATGCCGCGTTTGAAGGTGCCCGACACCTGCCGCATGAAAGCGATTCGGTCGCGGTGATTAGGGTCCATGTTGGCCTGCACCTTGAAGATGAAGCCGGTTACCTCGTCGCGCTCCGGGCTGATCTGCTCCTCGCCCGCGGGCTGCGGGCGCGGCGGCGGGGCGAAGCGGGCGATCGCGTCGATCAACTCGATGACGCCGAAATTCTTGAGCGCGGAACCAAAATAGACCGGGGTCAAATCGCCATTACGATAGGCTTCGAGATCGAATTCGGGATAACCGCCGCGCGCCAGTTCGATCTCGTCGGCGAAGCGTTCCGGGATAGCGGCATCGGCTTCGCGGGTGCCGAGGAATTCACGGCTGGGGCCTTCGGGGCGGCTGACGGTCTCGGTCGCGAAATCGAGCAGGCCTTCGAATTCCCCGCCCATGCCGATCGGCCACATCTGCGGGCTCACATCGAGCGCGAGCATGTCGGCCACCTCGTCGAGCGTCTCGAACGGATCGCGCCCCTCGCGGTCCACCTTGTTGACGAAGGTGATGATCGGCACGCTGCGAAGGCGGCAGACCTCGAACAGCTTGCGGGTCTGCGGCTCGATGCCTTTCGCCGCGTCGATCACCATCACCGCCGAATCCACCGCCGTCAGCGTGCGGTAGGTGTCCTCAGAGAAATCCTCGTGGCCCGGGGTATCGAGCAGGTTGAAGGTGATGCCGCCCCGTTCGAAGGTCATCACCGAGGACGTGACCGAGATGCCGCGCTGCTGCTCGATCTTCATCCAGTCCGAACGCGCGCGCCGCGCCTGTCCGCGGGCCTTCACCTCGCCCGCAAGGTGGATCGCGCCGCCCTGCAGCAGCAGCTTTTCGGTGAGCGTCGTCTTACCCGCATCGGGGTGCGAAATGATCGCGAAGGTGCGGCGATTGGAGGTCATGGCATGTCGATCCGCACAGGCATCAGCCGCGCAGTTCCGCTCCCAGCTTGGCGGCGGCTGCCACGACCTTGTCAGTAATCGCCTTCAGTTCGGCATCGGTGAAGCTCTTCTCGCCCGGCTGAAGCGTAACTTCGACGGCGATGCTCTTCTTGCCCTCCGGCACGCCTTGTCCGGCGAAGACATCGAACACCCGTGCCGATACGATGCTAGCCTTGTCCGCACCCTGCACAGCGCGCACCAGATCGCCAGCCACAAGCTCGCTCGGGACCAGGAAGGCGAAATCGCGGGTAACAGCCTGCAACGCGGGCGGGGTGAAGCCGGGGCGGGCGAAACCGGCGTTCTTCTTCGCCGGAATGGCATCGAGGAACAGCTCAACCGCTGCGACCGGGCCATCCATATCGAAGGCCTTGAGCGTTGCCGGATGTACCATCCCGAACCGGGCCAGCACCATTTTCGGCCCGAGCCGCAGCGTCGCCGACTGGCCGGGATGGAACTGCGGGCCAGCCTCGCCCATCACCATCAGGTTCTGGACGGGCGCACCTGCGGCTTCGAGCAGCTCGAGCGCCAGAGCCTTGGCATCATAGGCATCGAAGGCGCGCGCCTTGCCGTTCTGCCAGCCGCGCTCCGTCTTCTCGCCTGCTAGGACGATCCCCAACGTAGGCTTTTCGTCGCTTAGACCGTTTCCGCCGCGGAAGTAACGCCGCCCGATTTCGAACAGGCGGGTTGAATCCGCGCCGCGATCGGCATTGCGCTTGGCCGCGATCAGAAGGCCGGGCAGCAGCGCGGGGCGCATCACTTTCAGGTCTTCGCTGATGGGATTGGCGAGCACCCACAGGTCTTGCCCTTCCGCAGCGAAATGTCCTGCCGCCCATTCGGGCAGGAAGGACCACGTAACCGCCTCGTTCAGACCACTGGCCGCCGCGGCACGGCGCAGCCCGCGCTCGAGCTTCTGCTGCGGCGTGGCGGTGGGGCGTGCGACGCCTTCCATACGCGGCAGCGCGATACTCGCGACCTTGTCGAGGCCGTGAATGCGCACGACTTCCTCGACCAGATCGGCCGCGCCTTCGATGTCGTGGCGGCGGAGCGGGCAGGTCACGTTCCAATCGGTGCCCACAGCAAAGCCGAGGCTTTCGAGGATGCGTTTCTGTTCGTCCTCCGGCACCTCCACACCGCCAAGGCGCGTGGTCAGGCCGGGATCGAAGGCGATTACCTTTGCCGCGCTCGGCGGCGAACCGGCGCGGACGGTCTCGCTGGGCGAGCCGCCTGCCAGTTCCACGATCAACCCGGTCAGCAGATCAAGCCCGTCGTCGAGAAATTCGGGGTCTACGCCACGCTCGAAACGGGTGCGCGCATCGGATGAAAGCCCAAGCTTGCGCCCGGTGGCACCGATGCGGGCGGGATCGAAATAGGCGATCTCGAGCAGCACATCCGCCGTCGTCTCCGACACGCCCGAATGCTCGCCACCCATGATGCCTGCGATGTCGTGCACCTGCACATCATCGGCGATCACGACCATTTCGCTACCCAGCGTATAGGTCTTTTCGTTGAGCGCCAGCACCTGCTCGCCATCCTTGGCACGCCGCGCCACGACCGCGCCCGAAAGCTTGGCGAGGTCATAGACGTGCGCGGGACGCCCGAAGCCGAGCATGAGGTAGTTGGTAAGATCGACCAGCAGCGATATCGGGCGCTGGCCCGCGCTGGTCAGGCGCTGCTGCAACCAGTCGGGAGAAGGGCCATTGGTGACGCCCTTGATCACCCGTCCGAAGAACGCCGGACAGCCTTCTGCATCGTCGGTGCGGATTTCGACCGGACACGCGCCTGCAGCCGTGAACGCGGGCATGGCAATCGGTTTGAGCGTGCCCAGCCCCTTGGCAGCCAGATCGCGGGCGATGCCGTACACGCCCATGCAGTCGGGACGATTGGGGGTCACCGCCACCTCGATCACCGGCGAGGCGCCATGATAGGCGGCGAAGTCCGTGCCGACAGGTGCATCATCGGGCAGTTCGATGATCCCGTCATGATCCTCGCCCAGCTCAAGCTCGCGCACCGAGCACATCATCCCGTTGGATTCGACACCGCGGATCGCGCTCTTGCGCAGAACCATGCCGTTGGCGGGTACGGTCGCGCCGGGCAGCCCCAGCACGCCCTTCATCCCCGCGCGGGCATTGGGCGCACCGCAGACAACCTGCAGCGGATCACCCTCACCCGTGTCGACGGTGAGCACCTGCAGCTTGTCCGCATCGGGATGGCGGTCAGCGGTGAGCACATGGGCAACGCGGAAGCCCGCGAGCTTTTCCGCCGGGTCCTCGACACCCTCGACCTCCAGCCCGATGGCATTGAGCGCATCAAGGATTTCCGGAAGGGTCGCCTCGGTATCGAGGTGGTCCTTGAGCCAGGTCAGGGAGAACTTCATGCGCGTGCTCCCACACCTGCCGAAAGCGTCGGCTGATCGAAGGGCGAGAAGCCATAGTGCCGCAGCCAGCGCGGATCGCCGTCGAAGAAGGCGCGCAGATCATTCATCCCGTATTTGAGCATCGCGATACGATCGATCCCGAGGCCGAAGGCAAAGCCCTGCCATTCATTGGGGTCGAGCCCCGCAAATTCGAGCACGCGGGCGTTGACCATCCCGCTGCCGCCCAGTTCCATCCATGCATGGCCCGGCGCATCGCCGTGCCCGCCGACGACGCGGCGGCCACCCTCGGTCGAATAGCCGACATCGACTTCGACACTGGGTTCGGTGAAGGGGAAGTAGCTGGGGCGCAGGCGCAGGGTGATGTCCTCGCGCTCGAAGAAGGCCTTGAAAAAGGTCTCCAGCGTCCACTTGAGGTGGCCGAGGTGAATGCCCTTGTCGACCACCAGCCCTTCGACCTGATGGAACATCGGCGTGTGAGTGGCGTCGCTGTCCGAACGATAGACGCGGCCCGGCGCGATGATGCGGATCGGCGCGCCCTGATCCAGCATCGAACGGATCTGTACCGGCGAGGTGTGTGTCCTCAGCAGGATCTCTCGGCCCTCGGGTGTGCGGTCAGGAAAATAGAACGTGTCGTGCATCGCCCGCGCGGGGTGCGTCTCGTCCATGTTGAGCGCGGTGAAGTTGTGCCAGTCGTCCTCGATCTCCGGACCGGTGGCGACCGCGAAGCCCAGATCGGCGAAGATTTCCGCGAGTTCGTCCATCACCTGCGAAACCGGATGCACCGATCCGCGCGGCGCGGCAGGTGCGGGCAGCGTCAGGTCAAGCGTCTCGCGCGCCAGCTGCGCTTCCAGTTCGGCGACTTCGAGCGCCGCCTTCTTCGCGTCGATCGCATCGGCGATTTCTGCACGGGCGCTCTGGATCGCGGGCGCGACGGCGCTGCGTTCCTCGGGGCTCATGCCGCCAAGCGTCTTGAGGGCGAGGCTGACCCAGCCCTTCTTGCCGAGCGCGGCAAGGCGCTGCTCTTCAAGCGCGTCGAGGCTGGCGGCCGCGGCAATCGCGGCGAGCGCGGCCTGTTTCTGGGTATCGAGTTCGGTCATGACCTGTCGTATCGGGCTGGCGGATGGTGCGCGCGCGTCCGCTAGCGGCAATTCGCGACTTTTGCAAAGCACCAGTGGTGCAAGCGCACTATGCCTGTCCGGTGCCCGGCGGGCGGTGAAGGCCCTGCAAGGCCACGCCGGCAATCGCCATGCGCGCCCGCGCCGCCGCGACGAGGAAGGGCTTGTCCAGCTTGGCATAGGCCGAAGGGCTCATTCTCATGAACCTCCGGAAGTCGCGCACGAAGTGCGGCTGGTCGTGATAGCCCGAATCCAGCGCCCCCAGCCAATTCAGCGAGGGATCCAGCATGAACCGCGCAAGACAGCGCAAAAAACGCTGGCGGCGCAGCAACAGTTTGGGGGGGAAACCGAAGGCCCGCCGCGACATCCTTTCCAGCGAACGGACATTCATATCCAGCCGTTCGGCCAGATCGGCAACCGTCACCAATCCGGGGTCGAGCAGCGCCTCGCTAAGCGCGGCAATCGCCGGATCGACCGGCTGGATATCGGCGAACAGCGCCGCCATATGCTCCTCGATCAGGGCCAGTTCGGTGGCATAGTCTCCGTC
Organism: Erythrobacter fulvus; assembly: GCF_028595285.1. Classification (GTDB taxonomy): domain Bacteria; phylum Pseudomonadota; class Alphaproteobacteria; order Sphingomonadales; family Sphingomonadaceae; genus Erythrobacter; species Erythrobacter fulvus. The sequence continues at coordinate 24,451 of NZ_JAQQXQ010000015.1, forward strand.
GCCCGCCGCCAGCGCACGGGCCAGCGGCACCATGCGGGCGAAGGTCGGATCGGTCATCCCGTCCACGATGCGGTCGGCATAGTCCCCCGCCTGCGCGGCGAAAAGTGCCGCCCAGCCGGCCGGCATGAGCCCGATTCCCCAGCTTCGGCCTGACCGCATCCTGAACCGCGCGGCACGGCTGGTCGCTCCGGTAACGACGAAATCGGGACAACGCGCAAATTCGCCCGGACCGATCAGCGAATAGGCCTCGGTATGCAGCAGGAAGCGCAGGTTGGCCCATTCGGGATGAAGGTAGTCCTCCAGCCATGGCTCGCGCGGGGAACAGACCGCATCGGTGCAGTAATAGGCGGTCACGAACTGACGCAGCGGTTCCGGCGGCAAGGCAAACCGCATATTGACCGAATTGCCCGAAGCCGCGTGCATGCGTGTTCCTGCGTATACCCCCGCCGTGTATAATCGTCGCGCAGCGACGGAGCGTCAAGCCGCCGCCGGACAATGTTCCGCAGATACCGCGTCAGGATCGGGCGCCCGGCGTTCAGCCGTGTTCGTGCGGGGGGTCTAGGGTCTGGGCCGGACTGCCCCAAACCCGCGCGCGCGCTTCCATGAACGACGTCAGGATCGGATGATCTAGCGCGGCGTATTCGCTCGGGTTCATTGTCATGAACTCGCGGAACTCGCGGGTGAACTGCGCCTGGTCGTGATAGTGATCGTCCATCGCCTCGGTCCAGCGGCTGCCGCGATGGAGCATGAAGGTGGTGAGACTGCGCATGAAACGCTGGCGGCGCATAAGCAGCTTGGGCGAAAAGCCGAAATAGCGCACACACACCCGCTCCAGCGTGCGAATGCTCATCGCGCAGGCATCGGCCAGATCATGGACCGAAGCATGATCCCCGCCTACCAATTCGGTGTGCACCCGCATGATCCGCGCGTCATCGCGGGTCGGGCGCATCGCCTGCGCCATGGCCGCGACGATCGCGGCATATTGTTCCTCAAGATCCGCTTCGGGGTCGCACAGGGCTTCGGTCAGATGGGCAAAACGGGTGAATGCGGGGTGGGCGGCGCCGTCGCAGATGATATTGGCGCAGGCCCGCGCATCGGCATCGAAGAACCGCGCCCAGCCCAGCGGCAGGAAACCCACGCCCCACATCCGCACCGGCCCGAGCGTGAAGCGGCACGGCAGCGAGCTGGGCCCTGTCCCGACGAAGCGCGCGCCCGACACGCGCGTACCGGCGATTTCGGCCTCGGGCCCGCCGCCGCAGAAGAAACGGATATTGGCCCATTCGGGCTGGAGATGATCGGTCAACCTTCCTCCGCCGGCGTCGATGTCGAGCGAGAGGTGATAGAAGGTCGTGAAACAGCCTTCGAACATCGCGGGCGGCTCGCGAAATTCGGCCTTCAGCCGGTGCGGCACGGGCGCGTTTGCGGCACCCTGCGTGCTTGTGTGTCGCTCATCCCCCATGCCGCGCATGGTGACGCAATTGGCGAAATTCTACAAGACGCGTGACGGTTTCATACAATTCACGCGAAAAGGGCGGGTCTCCCGCCCGGGAGCCCGCCCTTGTTCGATTGGCTGACCGTTAGGGCAGCGATGCTCAGGCCGGCAGCGCGGCCTTGGCCTGCTGGATCACGGCCTTGAAGGCGCCTTCCTCGTTCATGGCGAGATCGGCCATCGCCTTGCGATCGAGTTCGATGCCGGCCAGCTTGATGCCGTGCATGAACTGCGAATAGGTGAGGCCTTCCATGCGGACGGCAGCATTGATGCGCTGGATCCAGAGAGCACGGAAAGTCCGCTTCTTCACCTTGCGGTCGCGGTAGGCGTACTGGCCTGCCTTTTCGACCGCCTGACGGGCGATGCGGATGGTGTTCTTGCGGCGACCGCGATAGCCCTTGGCCTGGTCCAGAATCCGCTTGTGCTTGGCGCGGGTGGTAACACCGCGTTTGATGCGTGGCATATCAGTATATCCTTATCTTGCAGATCGAGGGGCGATCACGCCCCGATCGGATCAATCCAGCCCGTAGGGCGCCCACTTCTTGATCGTCGGCGTATCATTGGCCGACAGGACAGAGGTGCCGCGGTTGGTGCGGATATACTTCGCGTTGTGGCTGATCAGGCGGTGACGCTTGCCAGCGACGCCGTGCTTGACCTTGCCGGTGGCGGTGATCTTGAAGCGCTTCTTCACACCGCTCTTGGTCTTCAGCTTGGGCATTTTCATCTCCTTGGTCAGAGACACGTCGGAACCGGCCATGGCAGCCCTTGTCGCCAGGCTGGCTGATTGATTCGTGTCGGTGAAGTGCGCGCGCTTAGGCGGGAGGCGCGCGAAAGGCAAGGGGTTTGGGCTATTGCCGCCCGCGAGCGCCAGAACCGGGCGATGGTGATGACCGGCAATCCGATTGCCGCACTCGGGGCCGGCAAATTGACGATTTATTGACGTTGCCGCCGATTGCCCGGAACATTCTCCTGGCGCATTCAGGCAAGGTGCTGGCGATTCGAACAACCGTGCCGCAATCAGCGTTCCGGGGGGTATTATGGACGACGCACGTGTGTTGGCACAGGTGATGCGCAAGATGATGCTGCGGATCTTGCCATTCATCATGCTCGGCTACGTCATTGCCTATGTTGACCGGGTGAATATCAGTTTTGCCGCAATCCAGATGAACGTGGATCTGGGGTTCAGCGCCACGGTCTACGGGTTGGGTGCAGGCCTGTTCTTTCTGTCTTACGGGCTGTTCGAAGTTCCCTCCAGCATGCTGATGGAGCGGGTCGGCCCGAAGCGCTGGCTGGTTCGAATCATGCTGACGTGGGGCGCCATTGCCACCGCCATGATGTTTGTCGAAACCCCGATCCAGTTCTACGTGATGCGGTTCCTGCTCGGCGTGGCGGAGGCCGGCTTTTTCCCGACGATCATGTTCTATCTCTCCGGCTGGTTTCCCGCCGCCTATCGTGGCCGGGCGATCAGCTGGATCTATATCGCTCCACCGGTGGCTTCGATTGTGATGGGCGCGATTTCGGGCTGGTTGCTGGAACTGGACGGCCTGGGCAACTTGCACGGCTGGCAGTGGCTGTTCCTGGTTCAGGGTATGCCCGGCGTTATTCTGGCGCTGGTGATCTGGCGGTTTCTGCCGGAAACACCGACCGAGGTGGACTGGCTTTCGGCAACGGAGAAAGAGCAGCTGGGCGTTGCATTGTCGCGCGATGCCGCCCTGGTGGTGGAGCATGCGCGGCATGATCTGCTGGGCGCGCTGACCAACCCGGTCGTGCTGTTGTTGGGCTTCATCGGCCTGTTCGGCAATCTGTCTGTGGTTGGCCTGATCCTTTCGGCACCGGCGATACTTACGGATGCCGCAGCTATGGACACGATCTCGATCGGTTATCTGGTCAGCGGCAGCGGCATCCTCGGCACCGTGCTGATCCTTGCCGCCGGATGGAATTCCGATCGTCATGGCGATCGCCTGCGGGATGCCATCATTCTGGCCCTGGCATGCATCGCCGGACTTCTGGCGCTTGCCTGGGCGCCGTCCCCATGGCTGGCCATCGGCGGCTATCTCTTGCTCGCCGTCTGCACGTTCCCGGTCGGGTTGTTGTGCGTATCGTCTGCTCCGGATCTTCTGTCGGTCAGACAGCTGGCGGTGGGGATCGCGGCAATCAACACGTTCTGGCAGCTGGGCTCCTTCGCCTCGCCCTACCTCACCGGCATCGCGCGGGACGCGACCGGGGGATATTCCGCCGGGCTTTATGCCGCGGCGCTCGCCGCCAGTTGTCAGGTGGCGCTGATGGTCTATCTCAGACACCGGGTGCGCATTGCCCGGGCGGCGCACAGCCTTGTTCTTGCCGGCAGGGAGTTCAAAGGCGGGACGACCCCGGCATAGATCATGTGACGCGCAAAGCGTGACAGATCCCTAGCCCATCGCCTCCAGCACATCTTCCAGCCGAGCCGGATCGCCGAGCGCGATCACCGTTCCGTCAGACCCCGCATCCAGCGGATTGCCCTGCCAGTCGGCCATCATCCCTCCCGCGCCCTCGACCACCGGCACCAGCGCGGCGTAATCGTGGAGCTTGAGGCCCGCCTCGATCACCACGTCGATATGGCCCGATGCGACGAGGCCGTAATTGTAGCAGTCCCCGCCATAGATGATCTTCTTCTCCGCCACCTGCTTGGCGACCGACATGAAGGCATCTGCCTCTTCATTGGTGAAAATGTGCGGGCTGGTGGTGGCGAGCACCGCGTCGGACAATTCCTTGAGCGGTTTGGCCTGCGCAGGTTTGCCGTTGAACAGGGTCGGCCGGCCGATGGCCCCGACCCAGCGTTCCCCCGCTATCGGCTGGTCAATGATGCCGAGCACCGGCCAGCCGTCCTGCAACAAGGCGATCAGCGTGCCGAAGATCGGACGCCCAGCAATGAAGCTGGTGGTGCCGTCGATCGGATCGAGCACCCACTGGCGGCCCGCGCCCTCGTTCCGGGTGCCATATTCCTCGCCGATGATGCCGTCGGCGGGAAAGGCTTCCTCGATCAGTTTCCGCATCGCGGCCTCGGCGGCGCGGTCGGCCTCGGTGACGTAGGAGCTATCGGCCTTGCGTTCCTGACTCCACTGCCCGCGGAACAGCGGACGGATCGCGGCACCCGCAACATCGGCAAGGCGCAAAGCAAGGGTGAGGTCTTTATCGGTCATGGGGTGTTCCAATAGTCGAAGGCTTCGGCCTGTCGAGCCTTGGTATAGCGGCGCGCCTCTGGCCCCTCCCATTCAAGAGGCAGGTCATCATAGACACGCACGCGGCTGACGAACCAGCCCTGCCCGGGCAGCGCGTCGGACTGGCGCACCACCAGCACGGCAAGGCCCGGTTCGCCCATTACCCGCCCGTCCTCGTCGATCCGGTCCAGCACTTTGCACAGCTGGCGCATCAACGGACGGGTGAAGGTGTGGCCGAGCAAGGCCAACAGCCCGCCATAGGTGAAGGTCGAACGTGTGCGGGCCGCTTCGATCAGCAGGCCGCGCACCTCGACCGGATCAAACATCAGTCGAACAGGCTGGAAACCGAGCTTTCATCCGCAATGCGCCTGATCGCCTCGCCCACCAGCGGAGCCATGGTGAGCACGCGGATACGGTCCGACTGTTCGGTGGCTTCCGTGGGACGGATCGAATCCGTGATCACCAGCTCCTTGAGCGCCGAGCCGTTGATCCGCGCCACCGCGCCGCCCGAAAGCACGCCGTGGGTGATGTAGGCCGCAACCGACTTCGCGCCGTTCGCCAGCAGCGCCTCGGCCGCATTGCACAGCGTGCCGCCCGAATCGACGATGTCGTCGATCAGGATGCAGTGGCGGCCCGACACATCGCCGATGATGTTCATGACTTCGGATTCGCCGGGACGGTCGCGCCGCTTGTCGACAATCGCCAGCGGGGCATTGTCGAGCCGTTTGGCCAGCGCGCGGGCGCGCACCACGCCGCCGACGTCGGGCGACACAACCATCAGATCCTGATCGCCGTAACGCGCCTGGATATCGGCCGCCATGACGGGCGCGGCATAGAGATTGTCGGTCGGAATATCGAAGAAGCCCTGGATCTGCCCGGCGTGGAGATCCACCGCCAGCATACGATCAGCCCCCGCTTCCGTAATCAGATTGGCGACGAGCTTGGCCGAGATCGGCGTCCTCGGGCCAGGCTTGCGGTCCTGCCGGGCGTAGCCGAAATAGGGCACCACCGCGGTGATCCGCTTGGCAGACGCGCGGCGCAGCGCGTCGATGCAGATCAGCAGTTCCATCAGGTTGTCGTTGGCCGGAAAGCTCGTCGGCTGGACGACGAACACATCCTCGCCGCGCACATTCTCGTGAATCTCGACGAAGACTTCCTCGTCGGCGAAGCGCCGCACGCTCGCATCGGTGAGCGGCATTTCCAGATAGGCCGCAATGGCCCGGGCGAGCGGCAGGTTCGAATTGCCGGACATGATCTTCATGACGCGCGAATCCCCGAAGGCAGGTGGTCCGTCCCGCCTAGCGGCACGTCACCAAATTGCAACGCGAAGCGGCGCGGTTGTCGTCAGACGCGACGGGATCGTTCCGGGGGCGACGCGCAGCGGCGTGAAGCGGTGCTCGAAAGCTTTGTCGTAAATGTCACGGGAATGACATGAAACGAACATAGAGGCGCCTCGCCGGTTCAGCCCGAGCCAGCCGACCAGACAGGCGAGTTTATCATGTCCCGTATTGCCGGTGGATTTTCCATCGCCCTTCTCACTGCCGCTTTGCTGGCAGGCACCAGCACCCCCGCGCTGGCCCAGTCCGAACAACCGCAGGCCGAAGCCTCCGAGACCGATCAGGCACGCATGATTGCCGACCTGCAGCGGCAGATCGACGAGCTGAAGGCGATGGTGACGACGCTTCAGGCCGCGCAGACCGCTGCCGCGCCCGCTGCGTCTCCGGCACCCGTCACTCAAGCCGCTCCGATGCTGGCGCAGGGAACGCCGGGTGCGGCTCCCGCAGCGACGCAGCCCGGTATCGTCCAGCAGCCGGCGCAGCAGGTGGCTGTCGCAACCCCGCCCAGGTCCAAGCAATGGTACGAAAAGCTGCGGCTGCGCGGATATACCCAGATGCGGCTAAACGAGATCGTGTCGGGCGATGCCTCTGCACCCGCTGGCGAATCGCGCCTGCGCACGATCGGCGACAGCGGCGTGCGAGCCGACAATAATTTCAACTTCCGCCGGATCCGTCTGATCCTTCAGGGCGACCTCAACGACTACGTCTCGATCTATTTCCAGCCCGATTTCGCGGCCGCGGTTTCGAACCAGTCGGTCGGCGAGCGGCGTGAAGGCACGGTTTCGCTGCGCGACATGTATGCCGACGTCTACCCGACCGGCGACAAGTCGATCCGCATCCGCCTCGGCCAGTCGAAGGTGCCGTTCGGGTGGGAGAACCTCCAATCCTCCTCCAACCGGCTCGCGCTCGATCGTACCGACGGCATCAACAGCGCGCTGCCGGGCGAACGCGATCTGGGCATCGTTGCCTATTACACGCCCGCGCAGGTGCAGGAGATCTGGGACCGTCTGTCCGCCGACGGGCAGAAGCTTTTCGGCAATTACGGCGCTTTCGGTGTCGGGGTCTTCAACGGGCAAGGCATCAACCGGACCGAGACCAACAACAGCCTGATGAAGGTGGCGATGGCAACCTGGCCGTTTGAACTCGACGGCATCGGGCTCGACGGACAGGTGTTCGAGCTGGGCGGCGCGGTCCTGCGTAACCGGGTCAATCCGGAAGTGCGCACCGGCGGGGTCAGCCCGGTTGCCTACAAGGATAATCGCGTTGGCCTTCACGCCATTCTCTACCCGCAGCCGTTCGGCCTTCAGGGCGAATGGAACTGGGGAACGGGGCCGGAATTCGATCCCGCCACCGGCCGGATCGAGGAACGCCCGCTAAGCGGCGGTTATGTCCAGGCGATGGTCAAGGTTGATGAAAGCCCCATCGGCCGGATCTACCCCTTTGCGCGCTGGCAATATTACCGCGGCGGGTTCAAGGGCGCGGTCAACGCCCCGCGGCTGGAGACCGAAGAGCTCGAACTGGGCCTCGAAGTGCTGCTGAACTCCGCGCTCGAACTCACCGCCACCTATGGCTGGGCTTCGCGCAAGGAAGCCGACGAACGCCGCTTTGGCCAGGCCGAGGGCCAGTTGCTGCGGGTGCAGGCGCAGTGGAACTATTGACCGGACGGCCCGCCGACACGCGGCGGGCCTATTCCCCGGTCAGCATGTAGGACACGTCCCCGGCGATGTTGGTGGCATAGTCGCCGACCCGTTCGAGCTGCTTGCCCATCAGGATTAGCTGGATGCCGTCACCGCTACCTAGACTGCCCTCGTCGATCCCGGCGCGGCAGGATTCGGTCAGCCTTGCGTTCATGGCGTTAAGCTCCGCATCGGCGGCGATCACCTCCTGCGCAAGCGTGTGCGAGGCGGTGTTGAAGCTTTCGATCGCCTTGGCGACCATCGCGCTGGCATAGCGTTCCATCGCCCGCACCTGCGCAAAGCGCGTGCCGAGCGCCGCGCGGTCCACCGTGTCAAACCGCCGCGCAATGCGCTTTGCCTGATCGCCCGTGCGTTCCAGCATCTTGCCGATCCTGATTGCCGCGATGAGATAGCGCAGATCCTCCGCCATCGGCGCGCGCGACATGATGGTGAGCAGCGCCAGCCGTTCAAGCTGACGCTCTAGCTCGTCGATCGCCTTGTCCTGCGACACGATCTGCATCGCGGCGATGGCATCGGCATTCTGCAACGCATCCAGCCCGCCCGACAGCAGCCCGCGGGCCATGTCGGCCATGCGGTTGATGATCGCGCTGACTTCCGACAGCTGCAGATTATACGAGGAGACCGTGTGGGGGCGGTCGATCACGGGGTGCGCCATGCACCTAAAATGACACTTTTGTTACAAAGTGCAAGTTTTGTTACAGCGCCCGCGATCAGCCGATGCGGTGTTCGCCCCGGATCCAGCGCACCGTTCCGGAGCTCGCGCGCATCACCACGCTTTCGGTGGTCATGTACACTTCACCGGTCGGCTTGCGGCGGCGCTTCACCCCGTCGAGCAGAGAACCGCTGGTCACGCCGGTTGCGGCGAAGATGCAGTCGCCCTTGGCGAGATCTTCCAGCTTGTAGATCCGGTCGAGGTCGGTGATGCCCCACTTGCGCGCGCGGGCCTTCTCGTCATCGTTGCGGAACACAAGGCGACCGTTGAACTGCCCGCCGACGCAGCGCAGCGCCGCTGCGGCCAGCACGCCTTCGGGCGCACCGCCCTGGCCCATATACATGTCGACCGTGGTTTCCTCGTCCGTCACCGCGATCACCCCGGCAACATCCCCGTCGCCGATCAGCACCACGCCGCAACCGATGCCGCGCAGTTCCGCGATCAGTTCGGCATGGCGCGGGCGATCGAGCACGCAGACATTGATCTGCGAGGGTTCGCAGCCCTTGGCCGCAGCGACCGCCAGCACGTTTTCGGTCGCCGATTTGGCAAGGTCGATAATGCCTTCGGGATAGCCCGGGCCCACCGCAAGCTTGTCCATATAAACGTCGGGCGCGTTGAGCAGGCAGCCTTCTTCCGCCGCCGCAAGCACGGCGAGCGCATTGGGGCCGGCCTTGGCGGTGATCGTCGTGCCTTCGAGCGGATCGAGCGCGATGTCGATCTTCGGGCCTTTGCCCATCCCGACCTTCTCACCGATATAAAGCATCGGTGCCTCGTCGCGCTCGCCCTCGCCGATCACCACGGTGCCGTCCATGTAGAGGGTGTCGAAGGCCTTGCGCATCGCTTCGACGGCGGCCGCATCGGCCGCCTTTTCGTCGCCGCGCCCGATCAGCTTGGCCGCGGCAATCGCAGCCGCCTCGGTGACGCGCACCATTTCCAGCACCAGCACGCGCTGGATGGCATTGTCGCTGGCGGCTTGCTTGGCCGCGCCGAGGTCGGTATCGGGTGAGGAGTTCATGCGCAATTCAGCCCCTTATCGCTCTGGTGGTCACCAGACTTCGTATTACCCCGGCGCATAAGCGGATGGAGACGGGTTTGTCGAGCAATGCTACTCCCGTCGTGCCGGGTTTTCGCACGCATCCGATGCTTCCGGCCTTGACCGCTGTCGTGTTGGCGTTTGCCGCGCCTTTGGCCGCACAGGATGACACGGGCGCGACACCGGCGCCCTCCGGCCCTGCCGAAATACAGCAGGACGAAAGCCCGCGCGTCAACGTGCTGGTCACGATCCCGCGCGGCGACGTCAATCAGGCACAGGCGCAGGAATGCGTGGACCGCGCCGATGCCGGAACGATCAGCGGCGAAATCGTCGTGTGCCGCCAGATCGGCGAGGACAATTCCAATTCCTTCTCGGGTGACCGCGAAAGGGCGCAGAAACGCTACGCGCAGGAGACCATGCTGAAGGGCGCCCCGCGCGCGCCCGAAGCCTTCGGCATCCCCAATCATGGCAATCCGATCGGCTTGGGCGGTGTCCCGCCGCCGGCGGTATTCATTGACGTCGAGGCATTGCCGCAGGCGCCCGCCGGATCGGATGCCGACCGGATTGCGCGGGGCCTGCCGCCGCTGGGCAGGGATGGCGAGCTGTCCGAAGAAGAAGAACGCGCCCGGCGCGAGGCGGCGGGGATCAAGACCGTCGTGCCGCCGCGTTCCTCGAAGAAGAAAAAGTGAAGGCGGCACGGATAACACGATCCGCGCTCGCCCTTGCTCCACTGCTTGCGGGAGGATTCCTGCCCGCTGCATCTCTGGCGCAGGAACGCGTGCCTATCGATCTCGGCCCCGATGCGGCTGCCGGCACACCGCCGCAAAGCATCGACCTGACAACGCCTTCGCCCGCCCCGGCAGACCCGGAGGCGGAAAAGGAATGCGTGGTTCAACGCGATGCAGGCATTGTCGCTGGTGAAATCGTCGTTTGCCGGTCTACCGGAGAGCTCTCAGACGGCGCGTGGGATCAGGATGATTTCCTGCGGCGTTATGCCGAAGTCACACAGGGCACCAAGGCGCCAGATGTCGACGGAACAGGACTGCCCTTCGGCATGTACCCTTACATTGATATTCGCGGCTGCTTCATTCCGCCTTGCCCGGCACAGCCCGCGCTGATGATCGACGTCACGGCCTTGCCCGAGGCGCCGCCCGGTTCCGATGCAGACAGGATCGGGCGTGGCCTGCCGCCGCTCGGCTCCGCAGGTGCCGGCCGGTCCGTACAGGCTTCGGCAGAATAGGCGCTCAGAGCGGCAGGATCGGCAGCACCAGCGGATCGCCGGTCAGGCTGTCCGATCCTTCGAGCAATGCCAGCGCGCGGGCGACATTGGCTTCCGGGCCTTCGTGCGTCACCATCGCCACCATCACATCAGTGCCCTCTGCCCCGCGACCCTGCTGGATCAGGCTTTCGATCGACACATTGCCGTCGCGCATCGCGGCGGTGATTTCGGCCAGCACGCCGGGGCGATCCTTGACCATGAAGCGGATATAGGTGCGTTCGGTCCGATGGCCTGGTTCGGCAGGGGGGAGCGCGGCGAGCTGCGCCACGGGGATCGAGAAAGGCGCGCCCACTTCGTCGCGGGCAATGTCGATCAGATCGGCGGCGACCGCGCTCGCCGTCGGCCCGTCACCCGCGCCCGCGCCCTGGAACAGCAGCCTGCCCGAGAAATTGCCCTCGGCCACCACCGCGTTGGTCGGCCCGTCGACCGCACTCAGGGGGTGCCCCCTCGCGACGAGACAGGGCCGCACGCGCTGGAGCAGGCGTTCGCCATCGGGCGTGTTCTCGACATCGGCCTCGCCGATCAGGCGGATGACAAAGCCCAGCGCATCGGCCTGCGCGATATCGGCGGCGCGGACCTGAGTGATGCCGTTCACCCGCACACCCGCAAAATCGACCCGCGTTCCGAAACCGATCGCGGACAGGATCGCCAGCTTGTGCGCCGCATCCACGCCTTCGATATCGAACGCCGGATCAGCCTCGGCGAAACCCAGACGCTGCGCATCGGCCAGCACCTCGCCAAAGTCGGCACCGGTGCGCTCCATGGTCGAAAGGATGTAATTGCAGGTGCCGTTGAGGATGCCGTAGACCTTGGTCAGCGCATTTGCGCTGGTGCCTTCGCGCAGCCCCTTGATCACCGGGATGCCGCCCGCCACGGCCGCTTCGAACTTGAGCGGGGCGTTGTTGGCCTCGGCCAGTTCGGCCAGTTCCAAGCCGTGATGCGCGATCATAGCCTTGTTGGCGGTGACAAGGCCCTTGCCCGCCGCCAGCGCCGCGCGCGAACAGGCCAGTGCCGGACCATCAGAGCCGCCGACCAGTTCCACCACAACATCGACATCGTCGCGGCGGGCCAGCGCGGTCATGTCGTCTTCCCACGCGAAGGGAGCGATATCGACACCGCGATCCTTGCCTCGGTCGCGCGCGCTGACCGCGACAACCTCGATTCGCCGACCGGCGCGCGCGGCGATGATCCCGGCATTGGTGGCGAGCAGCCGGATCACGCCCGCCCCCACCGTGCCGATGCCGGCAATGGCGATACGCAAGGGTGCGGATTCGGATTCGGTCAAGCGGGCCTCCATAGATAGCGGTGAAGGCGCTTAACTGTCAGGCGCGCGCGGTCAAGCGGCGAGGCGCGCCTAGGGGGTTTGCGTTATCCGCCGCTCGCACGGCCCCAGCGCCTCGATCACGAAAGCATAATCGCGCGCGGCCAGCCGCCGCGCCTCCGGATCGCGCGCGAGATTGGCGTTGCTCGGCAATTGCGCAGGCAGCGAACAGGCGAGGCGATACCACCGCAGGCTTTCGGGCTGCGGCGGGCGGGCCGACGAATCGATGATCTCGCCCCAGGATACGCCCCACCGCACCGGCTGGCCGGGACGACGCAGAATAGTGAGCGAGACCGGCGAGCGATCTTCGGTGGCGACGAAAATCTGCGTTTCCGATTCGCCCGCAAGCGTGCCCGGTACAGCCAGCGCATCGCTGATTCCGGTAATTGTCGGCGGAATATCGGGCGCATAGAGCTCGGTCAGGATCGGACGCACCCGCGCGACAAGATCGGGCGTGAAGGGCAGCTGCGCGCCGGGCGCAACCAGCCGCACCTCGCCCGGACGACCCGGGACAGGGTCGGCAAACAGCAGCATTTCGCGATTCTTGAGCTTGGGGGGCTTGCCCTTGGGATCAAGCGGTACGTCGACAAGATAGACGATACTGCCGCCAACCGCGCTGCGCCCGGCGATCAGCGCGACCGTGTCGGCCTCAATATAAAGCCTCGCGAATCCGGACGCGAGGCCGGGTGCACGCTCGGGTTTAAGCGCAGTCTGGCGGCGAATCTGGACTCTGATCACAAGGTCCGCAGCGTCCGAGAGGGTCGCAAGATCGGCATAGGTCGGCCCCGCAGGCGCATTGGCGGAAGGGATTGCGGCAGATTGCGCAAACGCCGCGCCCGAGACTGCGCCCACCCCTGCAAGAGCCATTGAGAACGCTGCCAGACGCTTGAAAAACCGTCTTAAATTGCCGTTAACCTGTTTTTGCATCACTGCCTTCACCTGCACGAATATTGCCCGTCTTCTAGCAGGCCTGATAGGACATTGCGCGCAGTGAATCCGTCATGAACCGATAAAGCGTTTGATTGGGTTGGGGTTGCCCGTTAAAGCCGCCATGACTGACCGTACGGGACTGGGGACATTCCTGCGCGGGCAGCAAGGTTTTGCGCTGCGCGGACTCGGGCAGCGCTTGCCAGTCGGGGATGAACAATTGCGACGCGTGCCGATGTGCGCTCGCCGTATCAGTCCCTGGCGTGGGAGGACCGAAATCTACGGGATCCGCCAGCCGACGTGCCTGGTCGGCGGGTGGTAAGTGTGCCGGCCAGTGAATGCTGTCCGGCCTGCAATTGGAGAGAAAGCGCTGGATGTCCTACGCTAGCCAACAACAAGGATTGACCGGCACCAAGCTCGTCGCACTGATCATCGCGCTCGCGATCGTCGGTGGCATCGGCGCGGTTATGGTCATCGGCCTGGCGATCAACGCCATCAAAAAAGAAATTGAACGGGTCACTACCGTCAACATCGAAGAGCCGCCGCCGCCGGAAGAGCCCGACGAGCCGCCGCCAGAGCAGCCGCAGGAAGTGGCACCGCCGCCGCCGGTCGCTCCGCCGCCGCCGATCAACATTGCCCCTGCTCCGCCGCCGATCCAGACGCAGCCGACCATTCCGCCGCCCGCTCCGCCGGCACTGCGGATTCCGCCGCCTGCTCCGGTCGCGCCGCCTGCACCCCCGCCCGCGCCGTCCAAGGCCCGCGGCGCGCGCACCAAGAACGAGCGCAGCTGGGCATCGCGCATTCAGGAAAACTACCCGGCTCGCGCCCTGCGCGAGGAAGTCGAGGGCACCGTGGGCGTACGCGTCACCGTTACGCCCGATGGCCGCGCCACCGGTTGTTCGGTTACCGCAACCAGCGGGTCGGACATCCTCGATGCGGCCGCGTGTCAGGGGATGGAGCGCTATGCCCGCTTCGAACCGGCGCTCGATGATGCCGGCAATCCGACTACGGGCAACTATTCGACCCGGATTACCTATCGTTTGAACTGATGCACGAATCCGGTCTCGGCCTTGCGCAAGGGGCCGCGACCACACAGGACAATTCTTTCAAGAGGACTACTCGCAATGAACCTTTACACTCTTGCCGCCGCTGCCGGTGAAGCGCCCAAGAACCAGTTCGGCTTCATGGAAGCCATGAAGGAAGGCGGCCCGGTCGCCTGGTCGATCCTCGCGGTCATGATCATCATGTCCGTCGGCACCTTCTACATCATGTTCACCAAGCTGTTCGAGCAGAACAAGATCATGAAGCAGTACAAGACGGTGCAGACCAGCTTCTGGCGCGCGTCGAGCCTCAAGGAAGGCGCTGTCAAGCTCGAGAAGGACGGCGCATGGCGCCAGATCGCCGACGACGCGGTCAAGGCCCAGGAAGATCACGGCAAGATGACCGACGCGCTCGAATCGCATGACTATATGCACGGTTCGCTGCGTCGCTCGGAAGATTCGATCAACGCGGTGCTGGCCGGCGGTCTGCCGTTCCTCGCGACCGTTGGTGCGACTGCGCCGTTCGTCGGCCTGCTCGGCACCGTGATCGGGATCTACCGCGCGCTGATCAACATCGGCATCGAAGGTTCGGCATCGATCGACAAGGTCGCCGGCCCGGTCGGTGAAGCGCTGATCATGACCGCGATCGGTCTGCTCGTGGCGGTTCCCGCGGTGCTCGCGTTCAACTGGCTGCAGTCGCGCAACCGTCGCATCGCCGAGCTGCTCGACAGCTTCGCCACCGACATCCTCGCCTACATCAACTCGAACGGTGCGGTGAAGCCGTCGGTTCAGGCGGCTCCGGCAGCCAAGCCCGCTGCCAAGCCGGCTGCTCCGGCCACCAAGGCCTGATCGCCATTGTCGCAAAGCGGCGGGAACCAGCTCTCACGGGCCTTCCCGCCGCCTACCGGCACCAGCCCCGCCTGAGCAGGGCCTGAAGCCGGGATGCCTACGGGCAGACATCTGAAGTCATTGCTTTGACAAGGTAGGAATTCACAATGGCGATTTCGACGGGAGGCGGGGGCGATACCCCCATGTCCGACATCAACACCACGCCGCTGGTGGACGTGATGCTGGTGCTCCTGATCATCTTCCTCATCGCGGTCCCGGTGGCGATCCAGACGATCGAAAAGCTCAAGATCCCCGTGTTCGAATCGGTTGAATCGAAGAACAAGGTGGAAAATCTGCTGCTGACCGTCAGCACCACCGACGCCGCAGGCCGCAGCGCCGGGGAACCGGGCTTCGAAGGCGCGTCGCGCCAGGGCGAATGCCGGGTCTACTTCAACAACATCACCCCTGTGAGCTCGGAAGAGCTTTACGATCAGGCGTTCAACCGCCTTGATGCGATCGTGAAGGCTGCGGGCGGCGTTGAAGCGATCATGGCCGACCCCGAGCAGATCCCGCAGGTGCACATCCGTGCCGACGTGAACGCCCCGTGGCGCTGCGTTGCCGGCACGATCTACAACGTTCAGGCCGCCGGCTATCCGACCGTCGGGTTCATCTCGAACCCGGTCGAGCCCGGCATCTGAGCCTGAGGAAGAGGAGTAACTGACATGGGTATGTCCGGAGGCAAACTCGACGGCGAACCTATGATGGACATGAACATGACGCCGCTGATCGACGTTCTGCTCGTTCTGCTGATCATGTTCATCATCACCATTCCGGTGGCGACCCACTCGGTCGATATCGATCTCCCGCAGGGCAACCCGCCGCCGCAGGACATTCAGGTCGATCCGGTCAAGAACAAGCTGGTGCTGACCTCGCAGGACCAGATCCTGTGGAACGGGACCACGGTGGACTCGGGCCAGCTGGTGACCTTGCTGAGCGAGACCACCCGCATGTCGACCGAGCCCGAATTGCAGTTCGAGCCCGAACCGCTCGCGAGCTATGACATCACCGCCAAGGTGCTGCAGATCATCAAGAGCTCGGGCGTGACCAAGTTCGGCTTCGTCGGCAACGAGAAGTACCGGACCTTCGGCAAGTAAGCTTCAGAGACCTTTCGGGGTCTCCAGAGTAGTTCAAAGGGGCGCTGCGAGAGATCGCGGTGCCCCTTTTCGTTTGTCCGACCAAAATGTTTCACGTGAAACATTAGGTGAACGAGGGGCGGTCAATCGCCTTCCAAAGGCTCGTCGGGACGCATCGCTGCCGCAATCAGCCCCTCGGCCTCCAGCAGCAGTTCGTCGTCCACCGCACCCTGCGGCACAGCCTCGCGGCCGATCATGGTCATCACCGGCACGGCAAGCGGCGAGACCCGTTCAAGCTCGACATGCACCAACTCGCGCTCCGACCGTTCGAGCAGGTCCGCAAGCCGGCCGACATCGGTCATCCGCGCGCGGGCATCGGCCCATGCGGCCTCGATCAGCACGTGGTCGGGCTCGTACTTGCGCAGCACGTCGTAGATAAGATCGGTCGAAAAGGTGACCTGCTTGCCGGTCTTGCGCTGGCCCGGATGCTGGCGCTCCACTAGGCCGGAGATCACCGCCACCTCGCGAAAGGCGCGGCGCAGGAGGTGGCTTTCGGTCACCCACTCGGTGAATTCGTGCGTCAGAATATCGGGCGACAGCAGGGGCGCAGGATCGGTGACCGGCTTCAGCCCCCAGACCGCCAGACAATAATCATTCGCCACGAAACCGCCCGGCAACAGGCCGCGATCCTCCATCCGCCGAGTGATCAGCATGCCCAGCGACTGGTTCGCGTTCCACCCCTCGAAGGTATAATAGGCGGTGTAGTGCTTGCCGCCGTGCGGGAAGCTTTCGACCAGCAGCTCGCCCGGAGCGGGTAGGCGTGAACGATAGTCCTGCATCTCCAGCCATTCGCGCACGTCGTCCGGAAAGCGCCCCCACCCCGCGCGGTCAGCCAGCAGCGCCTGCACGCGGGTGGACAGGTGCGTGGTAAGCGGCAGGCGCAGGCCGCCGTATGACGGGATGGTGGCGCTCTTTTTCGCGGCGCGGACGGTGACGTCCATGTCCTTCACGCCCTCGACCTCAAGGCTCATGCCGGCGAAGAAGAACGTGTCGCCGGGGGAGAGCTGGGCGGCGAACCGCTCCTCGACCTTGCCGAGGCTGCGGCCGTTCCTGAACCGCACGGTGAGCATCTCGCTATCGACGATGATCCCGGCATTCATCCGGTGCCGCTGCGCCTGGTTGGGGTGCGCAAGCCGCCAGACGCCGGACTTATCGCGCACGATCCGCTGGAACCGGTCATAGGCCTTGAGCGCGTAGCCGCCGTTGGAGACAAACCCCAGAACGCGGGCAAAGGTCGCTTCGTCCACCCAGCTATAGGCAAGGCTGGATCGCACTTCGGCCAGCAATTCATCCTCGTGAAACGGCCCTGCACAGGCGCAGGCCATCACATGCTGGGCGAGAACGTCGAGGCTGCCGGGCCGGAAGGCCTCGCCGTCGCGCTGGCCCTCGTCGACCGCCTGCTTGGCCGCGATCGCTTCGAGGAATTCGAACCGGTTGCCCGGCACCAGCACCGCGCGGCTCGGCGTATCGAGGCGGTGGCCGGCCCGCCCGATCCGCTGGAGCAGGCGCGAGGAACCCTTGGGCGCCCCCATCTGCACCACCAGATCGATATCGCCCCAGTCGATCCCGAGATCGAGGCTGGCGGTGCAGACCAGCGCGCGCAAATCCCCTCGCGCCATCGCCTCTTCTACCTTGCGCCGCGCCTCTGTGCTGAGCGAGCCGTGGTGGATGCCGATGGGCAGGTGATCCTCGTTGGCCTCCCACAGGCACTGGAAGATGAATTCGGCCAGAAAGCGCGTGTTGGTGAAGACCAGCGTGGTGCGGTTGGCCTTGATCGCTTCGTAGAGCTGCGGGACGGCCCAGCGCCCTGCATGCCCGCCCCATGGCACACGCTCTTCATTGGGGAGCAGGATCTCGACCTCCGGCTCAGCGCCCTCCTCGCCGATAACAAGATCGGCCGCGGCGATCTCGCCTGTGTCGCCCGCCTGCGGGGCAAGCCATTCCTGAAAATCGCGCGGGGCAGCGAGTGTGGCCGACAGCGCCACCCGCTGCGCCTGCGGGGCCAGTGTGTGCAGCCGCGCGAGGCTGAGCGCCAGCAGATCGCCGCGCTTATCGGTGGCAAAGGCGTGCACCTCGTCGATCACGATCCGCTTCAGCCCCGCGAACAGATCGGCGCTTTCCGGGTAGGACAGCAGCAGCGAGAGGCTTTCGGGCGTGGTCAGCAGGATATGCGGCGGACGTTCGCGCTGGCGTTTCTTGCGGTCGGACGGGGTATCGCCGCTGCGGGTCTCGACCTTGATGGGCAGACCAATCTCGTCGATCGGGGTCAGCAGGTTGCGCTTCACATCCTGCGCCAGCGCCTTCAAGGGCGAGACATAGAGGGTGTGCAAGCCATCCGGCGACAACGCGCCGGCGGAAGGTGCGAAGTCGCACAGCGTCGGCAGGAAACCCGCCAGCGTCTTGCCCGCCCCGGTATCCGCCACCAGCAGCGCGTGATGCCCCTCGCGCGCCTTGGCGAGCATCTCGGTCTGATGCCGCCGCACCCGCCAGCCGCGCGCATCGAACCATGCGGCGATTTCGGGCGGGATGGGAGGGTCGGCGTCGGGCACGGATCAGATGTGGTCGCTGGCGCGACGCGGAGCAAGCACGGGCGTACTATTCGCTCCCGCCGGCCATCGCCGTGATTTCGTCCACGCTGTAGCCGGTTGCCGCGGCGACTTCGCCTTGCTCGGCGGCCGAAAGATCAGCGAAGCTGCGCGGGGCGGGAAGATCGGCTGTGGCTTCTGCCATCTTGCGCTCCAGGTCGGCGAAGGCGCCCATCATTTGCGGCATCGCCTCCATCGTCGCGCCGATGATGCGCGGATCGCTCGACATGGTGAAGCTCTTGCGTGCGTAGGCGGCACCGATATCCGTCAGGAAGAAGCTTTCGATTCCGTCCAGCTCGGTGCTCGAGAAATGGATCGCATAAAGCTCCGACATGGCCTTGCGCATGGCCGGCTCCATCGCCGTCATCATGTCGCGCATCATGGCCGGAAACAGTGCCTTTTCGCGCTCGTGACGCTCGGCATAAGCGGGATCGAACAGAGCCGCGATCTGTGCGGCCTGTTCGGGGGTGAGGTCCAGCGCGGAGTCGCTGATCCCGGTAGCCCGCGTCACCGTGCCCTTTGCCGGCGCATCGACAGCAGCGAGCAACGGCCCGAGCATGTTGTCGAACATAGAGCCCATCATCTCGGACATCGTGCCTTCGGGAATCATCAGGGCGACGATGCCCTGCGCCTGCGGCAGGCGCGCCTGTTCCTCGGCGGTGAGCGGCTCGGCCGGGAACATCTGGCCCAGCATCGCCATCGCCTGATCCATTTCCTCGGCCTCGCTCGCCCGCTCCTGCGCGGCGAGCGGCTGAGGGGCCATCGTCAGCGCGGCCAGCGCGGTGGTGGCGGCAAAAATCCTGCGACGAATCATGGTGATGCTCCCCTGTTGATGCGCAGGCTTAATGCCCGACACTTTCGCCGCGCTCCAGCCCCGATGCGGCAAGCTGCGCGTCGATCTGTGCCAGCAGCCGCTCCAGCCCTTCCTCGCTGTCGCTTTCGGCGCGGGCCACCAGCACATCCTGCGTGTTCGAGGCGCGCAGCAACCACCAGCCGTCGGCGGTGTTCACACGCACGCCGTCGGTGGTGTTGACCGCCTCGACCTCGGGGCCGGGGTTGCCTGTCAGCCGTCCGGCGATTTCCGCCATCGCGGCGAATTTGCGCGTCTCGTCCACCTGGAAGCGCATTTCCGGCGTATTGAGCATCGCCGGGATCGCGCCGCGCAGCTCCGTCACCGACTTGCCCAGCCGCGCCGCTGCCGCCAGCAGCCGGACACCGGCGTAAAGCGCGTCGTCGAAGCCGTAATATTCGTCGGCGAAGAACACGTGGCCGCTCATTTCGCCCGCCAGCGGCGCGCCAGTTTCCTTCATTTTGGACTTGATCAGCGAGTGGCCGGTCTTCCACATCAGCGGCTCCCCGCCCAGCTCGGCGACGCGGTCAAACAGCGCACGGCTGGCCTTCACGTCGGCGATCACCGTCGCACCGGGGCGAGTTTTCAGCACATCCTCGGCAAAGATCATCAACAGCTGGTCGCCCCAGATCACCCGCCCCTCGCCATCGATCGCGCCGATCCGGTCGCCATCACCGTCGAAAGCCACTCCGAAATCGAGCTTCTTGTCCGCGACGAGCTTCCGCAAGTCGGCCAGATTAGCCTCCACGGTCGGATCAGGGTGGTGATTGGGAAAATGTCCATCGACTTCGGTAAAAAGCAGATGGTGTTCCCCCGGCAACCGGGCGGCCAGCGCTTCGAGCGCGGGGCCGGCGGCACCGTTTCCAGCATCCCAGCCGACGCGCAGGCTTTCGAGCCGGGCGGCATCGATTCCGGCCAGTCCCTCGAGCAGGCGCTCGACATACTCGCCCATGATGTCCTTCGTGGTGACTTCGCCGGTGCCGCTGGCGAACGCCCCGTCTGCTGCCAGTTTCCCGAGCTTCTGGATATCGGCGCCGAAGAACGGCCGACCAAGAAATACCATCTTGAAGCCATTGTAATTGGGGGGATTGTGGCTGCCAGTTATCTGAATGCCGCCATCCACCTGTTCGCTTGAGGCCTCGGCATAATAGAGCATCGGGGTCGCCCCCATGCCGATCCGCACAACGTTGCACCCGCTCCCGGTGAGCCCTTCGACCAGCGCGTGTTCGAGCATCGGCGAACTGACCCGCCCGTCATAACCCACCGCCACCGTTTTCCCGCCCGCTTCGCGCAGCAATGTGCCGAAGGCCCGCCCGATCGCGCGCGCATCATCCGCGCCCAGCGTTTCGCCGATAATCCCACGAATATCATATTCGCGCAGCACGGTCGGGTGGAATTGGTGTTGCATGAAAGGCTTATCCTGTTGCTGCTGGTTGCCGCCCGCCTGCGACTGGACGGGAAATGTGTCAATCCTGCGATGGCGCCGGACGGCCGGTCATTGCCCGTCCCCCTGTCCCGGCAGGGGCAAGTCGCCGAGCAGCAGGTCGCGCGCCGCATTGGCTTCCTGCATCGCCGCGTTAGTGCCGCCCCGATCAGGATGGACCAGCGTCACCAGCCGCCGGTGCGCGGCGATCACCTCCTCGCGGCTCGCCCCGGCTTCGACCCCCAGCAGCTGGCGTGCGCGGTAGATCGCCTGACTGCGGGTTGGCGCGGGACGCAGATATTCCCACGGCCACTTGCCGAAGGCCCAGCGGCACAGGAAGCATACCGCGGCGATGATGATGACGTAGCGCAGCACCGGATCAGGCCAGTTCCAGCTCGTTCTGGGCGCGGGCGAATTCGGGCAGGTTCAGCGCCTTGACAAGGCTGCGCAGCTCCTGCCGTGCGACAAGGTGGCTGGTGCCCAGTTCGCCCAGATGACCCTTGTCGAGCAGGGTCAGCCCCGAAGGGAACAGCTCGCGGTAGATCACGCGTTCGGACAGCCCCTGCGTCACCCGGAAACCGACCCGCTTGGCCATCTCCGTCAGCGCCTTTTGCAGGCGGGCCTGGTTGCGCGCCTCGACGTGGCCGGTGCGGTTGCGCACCACGATCCAGTCCATTTCCGGGCGCTGCTGTTCGATCGTCATGCGGCTGCGCTTCAGCCGCGCTTCCCAGATCAGTTCGGCGAAGAACGACAGCTTCTTCACCTTGAAGCTTTCCGCGTCGACCTGCCCGATCAGGTCGAAATCGACAAAGCTGTCGTTCATCGGCGTGACCAGCGTATCGGCATTTTCCACCGCGGTGCGGGCGAAGGGATCATCGCGCCCCGGATTGTCGATGATCAGGAAATCGCAGGTCGCCTCCAGCCGGCTGATCGCGGCCAGCAGTTCCTCCTGCGTGTCGCCGCGAAACACCTCGCAATCGGGGGTCGGCAAGGTCAGACGCCGCTTTTCCAGCGTGGCGAGCCGGTTTTCGATATAGCGGTGCATCGTGCGCTGGCGCGGATCGAGATCGAGCGAGGCGACCCGTGCCCCGAGATAGGCGAGCGCCACCGCGACATGCACCGCAGTGGTCGATTTGCCCGTGCCGCCCTTTTCATTGGCGAAGACGATGCGGTGGGCCTTGCCGGGGATCCGCCGCGCGGGGGCAGTGCTGGCCATGATGAACGAAAACCTCTTGTTCGTGCCGCCGCGTTCCGGGCCGCCTTGAAAAGCGCGCCCGCGCGGCTAGGGAGACGTCCGGTTCTATCGGCAGGGGAAGGCCCGTGCAAATTGCGAAGACGCGCGATGTGTTGAGAAATTCCCTCGCGGCGTTGCGGCGGCGGGGGCCGGGACTTATCGCGCTGGTGCCGACCATGGGCGCGCTGCACGAAGGCCACCTGACGCTGGTGCGCCGGGCGCGCGAGGAAGCCGATCACATCGTCGCCTCGATCTTCGTCAACCCGAAGCAGTTTGGCGCGAACGAGGATCTGGACGCCTATCCCCGCCAGCTGGCCGAAGATGCGGCGATGCTGGAGGCCGAAGGATGCGCGCTGCTGTGGGCACCGACTGTCGAGGAAATGTATCCGGCAGGCTTCGTCACCAATATAAGCGTCGCGGGCGTGAGCGAGGGGCTGTGCGGCGCGGCGCGGCCCGGCCATTTCGACGGGGTGGCGACAGTCGTCTGCAAGCTGTTCAACCAGGTGCTGCCCGACATGGCGTTTTTCGGCGAGAAGGACTTCCAGCAGCTTGCCGTGATCCGGACGATGGCGCGCGATCTCGATCTGACGCGGCCGCACGCGGATGCGATCATCGGCGTGCCGACCGTGCGCGAGGCGGACGGATTGGCGATGTCGAGCCGCAACCGCTACCTTTCGCCCGAACAGCGCGCACATGCCGCCGCCCTGCCCCGCGCGATGCGGGCCGCAATCGCCGCGATCGAAGCGGGTGCGCCGGTGGCCGGAAGTCTGGCAGCGCTCGAAACGGAAATCGTCGGGGCAGGTTTTTCCAGCGTCGATTACGCCGTGCTGGCCGACAGCACCTCGCTCGCCCCGCTGGCGTCGCTCAGGGATACCCCCGCCCGGCTGCTGGTCGCGGCACGGATCGGCGGCACGCGGTTGATAGACAACATGGCGGTGGGGCCTGCGCTCTGACAGCGCGGTGAACGCACAGAAGGCACATTGCGCGCGAGAATCGTTGACGCGCCCCCATGCGTGATGGCATTGGCTCGCCTCACGAGCGGGCGGGTATAGCTTAGTGGTAAAGCTCCAGCCTTCCAAGCTGGCTATGCGGGTTCGATTCCCGCTACCCGCTCCAATCTCCCCCCTTACCGAGATCGGCTCAGGCCGACCCGCTATTCGTCCGGGAACCAGCCCGGAGCGCCTTCTTCAGGTGCTTTGTAGGTGGCCCATTCGCTGCCGTCGCGCGGCGCGGCGGGTGGTCCGGCGGGGCCTGACTGCTCGCCAAGGCGAAGGCG
The DNA here is from genome assembly GCF_028595285.1 of Erythrobacter fulvus. Taxonomy (GTDB): domain Bacteria; phylum Pseudomonadota; class Alphaproteobacteria; order Sphingomonadales; family Sphingomonadaceae; genus Erythrobacter; species Erythrobacter fulvus. The sequence continues at coordinate 47,872 of NZ_JAQQXQ010000015.1, forward strand.
GTGGAGATGCACCTTGGCGATCATGTTGGCTGCAATCGGCGCGGTGACGAACAGGAACAGCGAGACCAGCAATTCGTGCGTGGTCCATTCGCCTTTCACCAGCTGGAAGAAGATGATCGAGCCGACCAACATCGCGCCCAGCCCCAGCGTGCTCGCCTTGGTCGGGCCATGGAGGCGCTCCATCAGCGAGGGCAGGCGCACCAGCCCCCAGCTGCCGATCAGCGCGAAGCTGGCGCCCAGCACGATCAGCGCGCTCGCCAGCAGTTCGGGCAGTGAAACGGAGCCGATCATTCGATGATGTCCCCCCGCAACAGGAATTTGCAATAGGCCACCGTGCCCACGAAGCCGACCATCGCCAGCAGCATCGCCGCTTCGAAAGAAGTGCCCTCGCCATTGGCAATCCCGGCCAGCACGATGATGCCGATCGCGTTGATCACCATCGTATCGAGCGCCAGGATGCGGTCCGCCACCCCCGGCCCCTTGAACAGGCGCCACAGGTTCAGCGCCAGCGCAAGGCCGAGCGCGGCAAAGCCGAAGCCGAGCGCCCAGGTGATAACCGGCCCGGTCATGCAAAAATCCTCTTCAGCCGTGCTTCGTAACGCGCCTTGGTGCGGGCGATCTCGCCCGCCGGATCGGGCGCATGGAGCGCGTGGACCAGCAGGTAGGTTCCGCAGGCCGAAACATCGGCGGAAACCGTGCCGGGGGTGAGGCTGATGGTCCCGGCGAACACGGTAATCGCCTCGGGGCTTTCAAGCTCCAGCGGGATTGCCAGCCATGCGGGTTGCAGCTTGTGGTTCGGCTTGAACAGGATGATCGCCGCGACTTCGAAATTAGCGACGATGATGTCCCAGACGACTAAGCCGACATAGGCGGTTCCCGCCGCGAACCTTATCGGCGGCCGCTCGGGCCAGTAGGCGTCGGTGAACAGCGGCACGACGATGCCGATGACCAGGCCGAGGAACAGCGTCCCGAAGGTCAGATCGTTGACCATCACCATCCACACGATCACCAGCAGCGCGGAAAGGCCCGGATGCGGGATAAGGCGGCTCATTGCACGTCCTCCCCCAGCACGGCGCGGGCAGCCGCCGCACGATCCAGCACCTGCGCTGCAGCCTCGTCGGCATAGGTGGTGGCCGGGCCCGCGCCTGCTGCCAGCGCGGCAAGCAACACCAGTGCGATCGCCGGAGCGACCAGATCGGAACGGGGCGCGGCAGCGGCGCCGCTGCTGACCCCATCGTCGGACTCGCTTTCTTTCCAGAACACCACGCTGCCTGCCCGTGCGAACCCGATCACCCCAATCAGCGTGGTGACAAGGATCACACCCCACGACCAGCCCCAGTCGGGCTGTCCCGTCACCGATTGCAGGATCAGCAGCTTGCCGATGAAGCCCGACAGCGGCGGCAGGCCGGTCGTCGCGATGGCGGCGGCCATGAACATCAGCGCGATAATCCCGCGCTGCGCGAAGGCAGGCGCAGGGCTGCAATTATCCGTTGCACCCGCGCGCCGCCGCGCAACGGCATCGGCCACCAGAAACAGGGCCGCCCCCGCGATGGTCGAATGGACGAGATAATACAGCGCCGCACCCAGCGTCGCCTGCTCCCATCCCGCCACCGCGATCAGCAATGTGCCGGTCGATCCGATGATGGCATAGCTCGCCTGTTCCGATAGGGTGCGCGCGGTGAACACTCCGGCAAAGCCGACCGCTGCGGTCACCAGCGCGGCGGGCCACAGGAACGGATCGGGCGTCCACGCCGCCGCGCCTGCCCCGTCGCCGAACACCTGCGGCACCACCCGGATCAGCGAATAGACGCCGACCTTGGTCATGATCGCGAACAGCCCCGCCACCGCCGGGGTGGCGACGTCATAGGTGCGCGGCAACCACAGGTGCAGTGGCACGATCGCCGCCTTGATCGCGAACACGCAGGCCAGCAGCAGTGCGGCAATGCGCAGCAGCCCCTGATCGGCGGGCGCGATTTCGGCCACCCGCATCCCCATGTCGGCCATGTTGAGCGTGCCGGTGAGCGCGTAGAGCAGCCCGAGTGCAATCAGGAACAGCGAGGATCCGACAAGGTTGACGACCACATATTGCACCCCCGCCTTGAGCCGCGCCGGACCCTGCCCGTGCAGCAACAGGCCATAGGAGGCGATCAGCAGCACCTCGAAGAACACGAAAAGGTTGAACAGGTCACCGGTCAGGAACGCGCCGTTGAGGCCCATCAGCTGGAACTGGAACAGCGGGTGGAAATGCCAGCCCTTGCGATCAACCCTTGTCACAACCGCGTGCAGCAGCGCCACCAGCGCGAGCACGCTGGCAAGCGTCAGCATGATCGCCGAAAGGCGGTCGGCCACCAGCACGATGCCGAAGGGCGCGGGCCATTCGCCCACGTCATAGACATGCACGATCCCGTCGCCGGCATAACCTAGCAGCGCCAGCGCCGTGCCCAGCATCGCGAAGCACGATGCGAAAGCGACGCCGATGCCCCATGCCGGATGGCGGCGCAGCAGCAGCAGCGTGGCCGGTGCGGCCAGTGCCGGAATGGCGACCGGCAGCAGCGGGAGATGATCGAGCCAGCTCACTCGCCCTTCTCCGTATCGCTGTCGTCGCACGGCACGCTATCGCCATCGACATGATCGCTGCCGGTTTCGAGGAAGCTCCTGAGCGCGAGGATCACAACGAAAGCCGTCATGCCGAAGGTGATGACGATTGCAGTCAACACCAGCGCCTGCGGCAGGGGATCGGTATATTCGCTCACCGCCTTGTCCCAGATCGGCGGGCGGTTCAGCACCAGCCTGCCGGATGCGAACAGGAACAGGTTGACGGCATAGGACAGCAGTGTGAGGCCCAGCACCACCTGAAAAGTGCGTGCGCGCAGGGACAGATAAATGCCCGCCGCCACCAGCACGCCGATGCTGCTCGCCACGAGGAATTCATAGGTCATGACGCATCCTCCTGCGCCGCAAGGCTCGCCTGTGCCTCGGCATGGGCACGGGCAGCGCGCTGGGCGATGTGACTGAGCTGCGCCAGCGTCAGCATCACCGCGCCGAACACGGTCAGGAACACGCCGGTATCGAACAGCATCGCGCTCGCCAGCTCGAACTTGCCGATCAACGGAAGGTAGAAATAGCCGAAGGTGGAGGTGAGGAAATTCGCGCCGAAGGCCAGCGCGCCCAGCCCGGTCGCCATCGCCGTCAGCACGCCCCAACCGATCATCTGGTGTTCGCCGAAGCGCCGCCGCGTATCCGTCCAGTCATAGCCGGCGGCGAGATATTGCAGCAGGAAGGCGATCGCGATCACCAGCGCGGCGATGAACCCGCCGCCCGGCTGGTTGTGACCGCGCAGGAACAGGTAGATGCCGACGGTCAGCGTCAGCGGCAGGGCGATACGGCTGGCCATCACGAACATCATCGGGTGGCGTTCGGGCGAGTGCGGCATGTCTTCCTGCCAGCTGCGCAGCCGCGCCCCGGCACTGCCGCGCGCGGTGGAATAGAGCAGCGCGTAGATGGCAAGGCCCGCAATCCCCAGCACGATGATCTCGCCCAGCGTATCGAAGGCGCGGAAGTCGACGAGGATGACGTTGACGACGTTGGTGCCGCCCCCGCCGGGCTTGGAATTGGCCAGATGATAGGCCGAAATGCTCGCCCCCGGCTCACGGGTCAGCATGGCCCAGGAAACGCCGCCCACCAGCACCCCGCCGACCACCGCCAGCGCCCCGTCGCGCCACTTGCGCGGGGTGGAGGACAGCACCGGCGGCGCCTTGGGCAGCAGGTTCAATGCCAGCAGCAGCAGCAGGATCGTCACCACCTCGACCGAGATTTGCGTCAGCGCCAGATCGGGTGCGGAGAAGCGCACGAAGGCGAGGCTGACGACAAGGCCGATGACGCTCACATAGATCAGCACGCGGAAACGCTGGCGCGAATCGTTCACCACCGCCGCTGTGGCCGCGATCAGCAGCGCCCAGGCCATGATCGCCGGTGGGGAAGCGGTGATCCCGGGGCGCGTGCCGGTAAAGGCGCCGCCGCCCGCCAGCGCACCGTCGATAATCAGCGCCACGATCACGGCAACCGTCGCGAACAGCATCCGCTGGAGCGAAGGCGTGTGGACGGCAATAATGGCCTTGCGCACCCAGGTGTCGGCAAAGCCCAGCACGGCATCGAACATCCGCTTTGCATCGCGGTGGGAGACGCTTTCCCATGCGCGCAGCAGCGCGGCATGACGCCACAGCATCAGCGCCCCGCCCGCCACCGCGATGGTGCTGAGGATCAGCGCAAGGTTGACCCCGTGCCACAGCGCCAGATCGAATTCGGGCGCTGCGCCGCCGATCACTGCCCCCGTCACCGCGCCCACCAGCGGCGCGGCAAGCAGCATCGGCATCAGCCCGAGCAGCACCGCCAGCACCGTCAGCAGCGCGCTGGGCGCCCACATGCCGGTGGCCGGATCATGCGCGCGGGCAAAGGGTTCGGGATCGCGCGGTTCGCCGAAGAACAGGTGCCATGCGAGCCGCAGCGAATAGCCGACCGAAAAGGTTGCCCCGATGGTCGCCAGCACCGGCACCAGCCACGGCAAGCCGAACAGCGCAACCTCGGGCGTTTCATACAGCATCATCTCCTTGGAGATGAACCCGCCCAGCGGCGGCAGCCCCGCCATGGATGCAGCGGCAAGCGTGGCGATCACCGCCGTCACCGGCATCGCTTTCGCCAGCCCGCCCAGCCGCCGGATATCGCGCGTGCCAGTTTCGTGATCGACGATACCCGCCGCCATGAACAGCGCCGCCTTGAACGCGGCGTGATTGAGGATGTGCAGCACCGCCGCCAGCGCCGCCATTTCGAGCGAGAAGCCCAGCAGCATCACCAACAGGCCCAGCTGGCTGATGGTCGAATAGGCGAGGATGCTTTTCAGATCATGCCGGAACAGCGCCACGATCGCGGCGAACACCATGGTGATCAGCCCGACAGAGGTGACGATCACGGTATAGAGATCGGTCCCCGAAAGTACCGGCCACAGCCGCGCCAGCAAGAACACCCCCGCCTTCACCATCGTCGCCGAATGCAGATAGGCGCTGACCGGCGTGGGCGCCGCCATCGCGTGGGGAAGCCAGAAATGGAACGGGAACTGCGCCGACTTGGTGAAACAGCCCAGCAGGATCAGACCGAGGATCACCGGATAATGCGGCGAGGCCTGCACCTGCGCCCCGCGCTGGAGGATCGTTGCAAGGTCAAAGGAACCGGCCACCGTCCCCAGCAGCACCATGCCCCCGATCAGCGCGAGCCCGCCGCCGCCGGTAACGGCCAACGCCATGCGCGCACCCTGCCGCCCTTCGGCTTTGTGTTGCCAGAACCCGATCAGCAGGAAGGAAGAAAGGCTGGTCAGTTCCCAGAACACCAGCAGCAACAGGACGTTGCCCGCCAGCACGATGCCCAGCATCGCGCCCTGGAACAGCATCAGGCTGGCGAAGAAGCGGCCCGTATCCTCGCCCTTGTAGAGATAGAAATGGGCAAAGATCACCACCAGCAGACCGATCCCGAGGATCAGCCCGGCAAACATCAATCCCAGCGGATCGACCATCAGCGTAAGATCAAGGCCGAGCGCAGGCACCCAGCTCAGGGTAGCCGAAGGCACCTCGCCGCCGATCACCGGCGCGGCCAGCCCCGCCAGCAGCGCCAGCCCGCCCGTGCTGGCCGCACCCGCCAGCCCCGAATGCAGGCCGCGCGACGCGCCATGCACCAGCGCAATCAGCAGAGCCGCGACAAAGGGCAGCGCCACCAGCGTATATAGCGTCAAGGCATAAGCCATTGGCGGCCCCGGTGGTCCCCTATCGTCAGAATTGACATTGCGATCGCGGCACTTGCGCGCGGCCCCGCCATAGCCGAGGGATTTGCACAAGGACAACCTCTGGCGCAAACGCAGCGTATGCACCGCGCGTTCCCACCGAAGTAAGCCTTGCCGGACTTGACGCCCCCCAAAGAAAACTAGCCCCCCCGAAACAAAACCGGGGTTGTGTTGCCGGGCGCAAGGCGTAGCTCAATCAGCATGCGTTCTCTCACCCATCTCGAACGGCTCGAAGCCGAAAGCATCCATATTTTCCGCGAGGTCGTGGCCGAGGCGGAAAACCCCGTCATGCTCTATTCGGTGGGCAAGGACAGCTCGGTCATGCTGCATCTGGCGCGCAAGGCCTTTTACCCCTCGCCGCCGCCTTTCCCGATGCTGCACGTGGCAAGCGGGTGGGACTTTCAGGACCTTATCGCCCACCGCGACCGCACGGTGCGCGAATACGGCCTGCGCCTGATCATTGCCGAAAACGAAGACGCCGAGGAACAGGGCATCAATCCCTTCGACACCGGCAGCGCGCTCTATTCGCAGGCGCAGTTGACCGATCCCCTGAAACGCGCGCTGACCGCGCACGGCTTCGACGCGGCCTTTGGCGGCGGGCGGCGCGATGAGGAAAAGGCGCGCGCCAAAGAGCGTATCTTTTCCTTCCGCACGGCCGCGCACCGCTGGGACCCCAAGAACCAGCGGCCCGAGCTGTGGAACCTCTACAACGCCAAGAAGAACAAGGGCGAAAGCATCCGCGTCTTCCCCCTGTCGA
>NZ_JAQQXQ010000016.1 GCF_028595285.1 Erythrobacter fulvus
AAACGGCGACGCCGCCATGGCTGCCCTCCGGTTCCGCTACGCTCCACCTCCGGACAGCCATGGCGCCGGAGACAATCTTGAACTAACAATCAATACGGACCACTCAGTGGGGGCCGGTCATACCCGCGAGGCCCTGAGTGCTTGCGCCGCCCAGTGCTTCGCCGTCCTGCTCACTCGCCACACCGATCAGATCGGCTGACTCCGTGAGCATCGCCAGAGGCATGAGGCAAAAATAAACTAAGCTGTTCACTTTTCAAGACCACCGCGTTGAATGCGCGGCCTATTCCCCCCTTTCCTACACCCCCACCCCCGACATACCCTTCTGCGCGCGTTCGATCGCCGGAAAGCGTCGGCGCGGGTCTCCGTCCGCTTGACTGCCATCAGCCCCGACGAGCTTCGCAACGGCCCTGCAAAAGACCACTCCGGCACCACACGCGGCACCATCCCCGCGTGAAACATTTTTAAGAAAGCAAATTCAATGCTCTAAGCGTGAAACATTCCGCGCCAAGCCCCTCGCAAGGGCGGTTTTGGGCGCTTTTGGCCCGTTTTAGACCGCTTTTGGGCCGTTTCTCGGCCGTTTTCGCCCGATCTCACGCGATCTCGGCACTTTGCGGATTTCCCGCCCGGCGCTCCATCCATGCGATCCCTGCGAACACCGCCAGACCGCTCGCGATCATCCACAGGAAGGCTCCCTCGACCCCCAGCCACCAGTCGAGCACCGCCAGCACCGCAACCTGCACCACGATCGCCGCCAGACCCGCCCGGGTACCGAGACCCCTTCCGGCCAGCCCCATGATGATCGGCACCGCCAGCACCGCGGCAATGGCTCCGGCATCGAGCACAAGGTCGCGCAAACTCTCTCCCGATGCCGCCAGCAACGCCGCGATCACCCCCGCGATCACCGTCGCGCCCCTTGCTGCGCGCAGCATGGTGCGGGGGGAGGCGGCAGGGTCGATCCGGCGATACCCGCTCTCCGCCGCGACCGCCGAAACCGCCAGCAGTGCGGAGTCCACCGAGGACAGGATCGCCGACAGCAGCGCTCCGGTAAAGATGATGTGCAGCCATGACGGGAACAGCGCCTCGGCAAGCGAGGGCAGGAAGGCCTCGTCCGCGCCGAACTCCACGCCGAGCAGGGGGGCAAGGGAAGGGCCGAACAAGCCGAAGCTGACGGGGACGAGGCCCACCAGCAGATAGATCCCCGCACCCGCCAGCGCCCCCTTGCGGGCGACCTCCGGCGAACGCGCGGCAAGGGTGCGGGCCAGCGCCTCCTGGCTCACCATCGTGCCCGCGATCGGGATCAGCCACAGCTCGGCCCAGCCGGTCCAGCTCTCTCCGGGAAGGGTGAAGGACCATGCCTGCGCGGGAACGCTCGCCACCGCCGCCGCAACGCCCCCGTGGGCGTCGAACATCAGGAAGGCCAGCACCAGCATCGCCCCGACCATGATGACGCCTTGCACGATGTCGGTCACCACGTCGCCAGCAAGCCCGCCGAACAGGGTGTAGGTGAGCACCAGCAGGGTGGCTCCGGCGAGTGCGGTGGGGAAGTCGAAGGGCGAAGCGGCGGCGATGATCGTGGCAAAGGCATAGAGCTGCGCGGCCGACCATGTGGTGGCCGACAGCGCGACGACTCCGGCGGAGAGCACCTCTGTGGCCGGGCCGAAACGGGCGCGAAGGAAATCGGCGATGGTGATGTAACCGCCGCTCCTCAGCCGGTGGGCGAAGAACAGCGCGATGGCGAGGATGCCCAGGGCATAAGCAAAGGGCTCGGTTCGCGCGCCGGCCAGCCCGTCATTGGCGACTTCGGAGGAGGTGGCGATCAGACTTTCGGAGGCGAACCAGGTGGCGAACAGGCTCATCGCGACGGCAAAGGGCCCGAGGCTGCGTCCGGCGACGAGGTAATCGGCATCCGTTTTCGCCCCGCGCCCGGCCCATGCGGCGAGCAGCACCTGCGCGAAAACATAAAGCAGGATCAGCGTCAGCGTGAGCGTCACCCCGTCACCCCCGATTGCGAAAGCTCATGCCGGGCGGTCGCTACCGGCGCGCGACAGGTGCTAGCATGCCGCCGCGCGGACGCAAGGAGGGGCGGAACGGGAAGGGGGCCTCAGCCCTCGATCAGTTCCAGTTCGACGGTGGCATGGCCGCGCGCGATCAGCCCCAGCTCCTCGGCGGCGGCGCGGCTGACGTCGATCACCCGGCCGCGGCTGAAGGGACCGCGATCATTGATGCGGACAGTAACGCTGCGGCCATTGGCGGGGTTGGTGACCCGCACGAGGCTGCCGAAGGGCAGGGTGCGGTGGGCTGCGGTCATCGCGCCCATATCGAAGGCCTCGCCGCTGGCCGTGCGGCGGCCGTGGAACTTGCGCCCGTAATAGGAAGCGGTGCCGCTGCCGATCGGGGTGGAGGCGGGGGCATCGATGATCTCTTCCGCGCTTTCGGGAAGCGTGGCTTCGGTGAGCGGAGCAATCTCGGGCACGACTTCGGCAACGGCGGCGGTGGTTTCGAGCGGCAGGGTGCCGTCTGCGGGCGTTGCGGCAGTCGAGGCGCCAAGGGGGGCCATGCCGAGCGCACCGGCGATCATCGCCGTGCGCAGGCTGCGGGCCTTCAGGCTTTGGTTACGCTGTCCCCTCCACATGGACGATGCGTCTAGAAGCGTGACCGCGAAAAAGGCAAACCGTGCCAACGTGTCGTCGCCACGACAGTGCCGTTGAGGCATGAAGCGAGAAAGATTTGCGGCGAAGCGTTTTGTGCATTCCGGACCGACGGGCGCTGGCGAACCGCAGCGAATCGCGCTTCCGGAAAATGGCGCGCATAGCAAATGGGGCCGGCATTGCTGCCGACCCCACTCTCACCGGCGTGTGGACACCCCTTGCTTGCAAGACTTCCGGCGAACCTTCCGTCATGTTTGCTCCGGGGCGTACTTGGCGCCCGATGTCTAGCCTCTCGCTGCCTTGCCTTGCGGCCGGCCTTGCCAGAGATTTGTCACCGGCGCTCGCGCCGGCATCCGGCTTTTGCTCCTGCCCTGCTGCGCCCTTTCGAAGCCCGAAGACCCCGATGTTCGCTGCCTTGCGCAGTTGCTTGGCCGAGACCGCGTCCCTTTACCGATCCGGGCTTGCGGCAGATCCGGACTTGCGTCCTTCTCCATCACCCGATCCGGCCAGGTTCCCGGCCTGTCCGGCGGCATAGCGTCGCTCCCATCTCAAACGAGCCGACTTGCATTTGGCCGAAGCCTCTTGCAGACCTTCTCTCGACAGGCGCGTGGACAGTTGCCACCGCCATCCTTGGGAAATAAACCTTCAAAACTTCAAGGCCTTGCGGCTTTCCGTTCCGGTTGGTTTGTGTCCCGAAGACAAGTTGAAAGTGCGCCTCAACCGGCATTCTGGCAACATCGGCAACCCCGAGTTTTCCACTTTTCCCCGGATCTGCTGTGGACGAGAGTGGATAAGTCAACGCTTCGTCGCATTTGTCGCGAAAGCATGGCACGGACGGGAACGAAACCGTCTCCGAAATGTCATTTGTGCGGCGCGATGCCGGCTGCAGCAGCGGGCGACTCGCCGGCGAACTCGTGATCTGAACGGAATCAGGCGTCGCGGTTGCGCCGGGCCAGCAGTCGCAACCGCAGCCCGTTCAGCTTGATGAAGCCTTCCGCGTCCTTCTGGTCGTAGGCGCCCGCGTCGTCCTCGAAGGTGACGTGCGCTTCGGAATAGAGCGAGAAGGGCGATTTGCGGCCAACGACGCCGGCCAGCCCCTTGTACAGCTTCAGGCGCACGGTGCCCGTCACCTTGTCCTGGGAGTGGTCGATCGCGGCCTGCAGCATCTCGCGTTCGGGGCTGAACCAGAAGCCGTTATAGATCAGCTCGGCATAGCGCGGCATCAGCTCGTCCTTCAGGTGCGCTGCGCCGCGATCCAGCGTGATCTGTTCGATCCCGCGATGCGCGCGGGCGTAGATCTCGCCACCGGGGGTTTCGTACATCCCGCGGCTCTTCATGCCGACAAAGCGGTTCTCGACCAGATCGAGCCGCCCGATGCCATGCTTGCGGCCAAGATCGTTCAGGGCCGCCAGCAGCGTAGCGGGGCTCATCGCCTCGCCATTCAGCGCGACGCCGTCGCCCTTTTCAAAATCGATGGTGATGTATTCGGGCGTGTCGGGCGCGTCCTCGGGATTGACGGTGCGCGAATAGACATAGTCGGGGGTTTCCTCCCACGGGTCTTCCAGTACCTTGCCTTCGGAAGAGGTGTGCAGCAGGTTCGCATCGGTCGAGAACGGGCTTTCGCCGCGCTTGTCCTTGGGCACTTGGATCTGGTGCTTTTCCGCCCATGCGATCAGCGCGGTACGGCTGGTGAGGTCCCATTCGCGCCACGGAGCGATCACCTTGATATCGGGATCGAGCGCATAGGCCGACAGTTCGAAGCGCACCTGATCATTGCCCTTGCCGGTTGCACCGTGGGCGATGAAATCGGCGCCGGTTTCATGCGCAATCTCGACCAGACGCTTGGAAATCAGGGGCCGCGCGATCGAAGTGCCGAGCAGGTAGTCGCCTTCATAGCGGGCATTGGCACGCATCATCGGGAACACGAAATCGCGCACGAATTCCTCGCGCAGATCCTCGATGAAGATGTGGTTGTCGGGGATACCCATCGCCCGCGCCTTGGCGCGCGCCGGTTCGATTTCCTCGCCCTGACCCAGATCGGCGGTGAAGGTGACGACCTCCAGACCGCGCTCCACGCTCAGCCACTTGGCGATGACGCTGGTATCGAGCCCGCCGGAATAGGCGAGGACGACTTTCTGGGGCTGGGCCATTTGCATGCTTCCTTGGGCGTTGGTCTTGCGGGCGCGCCCGTATCAGTGCCGCCCGCCCGAGGCAATGCGCGATACTAGGCGTAACGCGGGCCAGAGCGGCCATAAAGGCGTAATGGTTTATGGTATCATGGTTTTTCAGGTGACTTGCTAGTCTCAATGATGTAGGCGCGCTGCGGGATCGTTGTTGATGGAGGCCGTCATATGATCCGATCCCTGTTTCTCGTTACCCTCGCACTGCCGTTTGCCGCCGCCCCGGCGTTTGCCCACGAGGTGCTTCATGCCGGACATGACGCCCATTCCCACGGCAAGGGCTGTGGTCATCAGGCGCTTGAACATGCCGGACATGTCGATTTTCTTCATGACGGCCACCTTCACCACACCCATGCCGGCCATATTGACGAGCATGCGATTGAAGTGAGCTCGACCAACCCGGAGGCCGAAGAACTGGCCGAGGCTGTTACCAGTGACGATCACATGCATGGTCATGCGGACGAGGAACACCTCACAGTCCAGCACGGTACGCATGTTGACTATGTCCACGACGGACGGCTGCATCACGTGCATGGCGACCATGCTGACGATCATGGGTCTGTGACGCTGCTCGCGGCGCGTTGACCTTCAAACCGCCTCAGCGGAAAAGATAATCCCGCGTGATCGGCAGGGCGTGGCGGCTGCGCACGTACTGGATCTGGTAATTGCACATGCCGCCATGTTCGAACACGGTTGCCGCACCCGCGAGATAGAAGGTCCACATCCGGAAAAAGCGTTCGTCGAATAGCGCGACGATTTTTTCGCGGTTGGCCATGCAGTTGGCATACCATTGGCGGATGGTCTTGGCGTAGTGGAGCCGCAGTGTTTCGACATCGGCGGCGATCAGACGGAATTTCTCGCTAGCCGCCAGCGTTTCCGACAGTGCGGGGATGTATCCGCCCGGGAAGATGTATTTGCGGGTGAAGGCATCGGTTGTGCCCGGCATGCCCAGCCGCCCGATGGTGTGGAGCAGCATTACGCCGTCGTCCTTCAGCATGTTGGCGCTGGCTTCGAAGAAGGTTTCGAACTGCGCGCGTCCGACATGCTCGAACATACCGACCGACACGATCCGGTCGAACTTGCGGCCCGAAGCGGCAGTGTCGCGATAATCTTCAAGGATGATGCTGACCCTGTCTGCCACTCCTGCCGCGGCGACGCGTTCGCGGGCAAGGGCAGCCTGTTCCTCCGACAGGGTAATGCCGGTCACGCGCACGTCGTGGTGCTTCGCCAGATGGATTGCCATCCCGCCCCATCCGCAGCCGATATCCAGCACCTCGTCACCTTCGCGCAGCGCCAGTTTCTTGGCGATATGCGCCAGCTTCGCCCCCTGCGCTTCGGCCAGCGTCATGTCGTCGCGGGGCCAGTAGGCGCAGGAATACTGCCAGTGATCGGCATCGAGCATCAGCGCGTAGAGATCATTGCCAATGTCGTAGTGATGCGCGACGTTCTTCTTCGACCCGACGCGGTTGTTGATCTGTTCGGCGGTGAAGCTGGCGCGGTTGATCAGCCGCTTGAGCATGCTCGCCTGACCGATATCGCCGCCCTTGTCCCATGCGTTGTTGGCGCGCAGCAGGCTGACCAGGCCCATCACGTCGCCGTCCTCGATCAGCAGCCGGCCGTCCATGAAGGCCTCTGCCGCACCTAGGCGCGGGTCCATGATGATGTCGCGCGGCACCTTGTCGTCAGTGAAGCGCAGCACGATTTCGGGAAAGCCCGGCGCGGGCGTGCCATAGGCACTGGCGCTGCCATCGGCGAACACGACGCCGAGACGTCCCTGCTTCACGCTGCGGGACAGAAAGCGATCGAGGAGGGCCTTGCTCATGGAATTCCTTTTGCGGGCAATCGCGTTATGAACGTCATGTCATAGCGGGATCGGCTGCAAACGGCCAAGTGCGTCAATTGCCGGAGTTCAAACGCCCGCGTACCACTGGTATCCTGCGTAATCTTCCCAGAAGCCGCCTTTGCCAGCGCCGATCCGGTCGAGGCTGGCGACCGCTTCGATGCCGGTCAGGTACTTGGCGTGCTTGTAACCCAGCTGCCGTTCGATCCGCGCCCGCAGCGGGGCGCCGTTCTTTTCGGGCAGAGGCTCGCCGTTGAGGGCATGGGCGATGATGGTTTGCGGGTGGTAGGCCTCGACCATGTCGATGCTCTCGTAATAGGGCCGACCATAGAGCGTGTCGGCGCAGCGGAAGAGGATGAACTTCGCTTCCTCGCGCACCTTCGCCGCATCAAGCAGCGTCGAAAGCTGCGGCCCGCTCCATTCGCCGATCGCGCTCCAGCCTTCGACGCAATCGTGGCGGGTGATCTGGGTGCGCTGGGGCAGGGCGCGGACATCGGCGAGCGAGAGGTCAAGGGGCTGTTCCACCAGCCCGCCGACCGTCAGCCGCCATTCGGGAAAACCGCCGGCGAGCTCGGCGCGGTAGAAATCGCTGTCGACCGTGATCGAGCCATTGCCCTTGAAGGTCGGCGAGCGATCTTCGGGGCGATATTCAGGCGCCAAACCCTGCTTGCCCGCCAGTGCACGATGCGCTGCACGGTGCCAGCCTTCCGCTGTTTTCACCGCGCTGCGCCCCGCATCGCTGTCGGCGATTTTCGAACACGCGCCAGCTCCCAGCATCGCGATCCCAGCAAGCAGCGAACGGCGTCTGATTTCAACCATTGGTCGTCTCCCTGCTGCTCCCGCCAGTGATCATCGCGCCGATCCGCCGCCAGTCGGCCAGCGCCAGCACCAGATGGACGACCACGAAGCCGAAAATCCCCCAGGCCGCAATGAAATGCAGTGACCGCGCGCTCTGGCGTCCGCCGAGCAGGTCCACCAGCCACGGCGCGGCAGGTTCGAACCCCGGGCTGATCGCAAGGCCGGTCAACACCATGCCGGGCAACAGCAGCCCGAAGACCAGACCGTAGAGGATCTTCTGCACCGGGTTGTAGCCGTGCTCCGCCGCATCGGCGCCTGCGCCATGGGCCCGCAGCGAAGCGAGGAAAGCGCGCGGTGTCCAGTCCGCCGGGCTTGTCGCAAGGTCGCGGCGGAAATGGCGGTTGGCGAGCATCGCCACCCAGATGAACAGCAATCCCAGCGCAAAGGGCCAGGCGGCCAGAATGTGCCAATCACGCGCTTCGGCCAGATCATAACGCTGCGGGATCGTCGCCCAGCCCGGAAAGCGGATCACGCTGAGCCAGGCATCCTTCGGATCGAAACCGTAATTGCCCCAGTAGAGGTAACGGTGCGCGTTGGAGATGTTCAGGCCGCTCATGAACAACACCACGATCGCCGCCGCGTTGATCCAGTGCCATAGCCGGGTGGAGAGCGCGTGGACGATCACGCGCCTCGCTCCGCCGCGGCGAGTTCGCGCGCCAGCCAGATCACGTCGCGCGGCTGATCGAGCAGGTGCTGGCCGCTGTCGATGAACAGCGTCTCTCCGCTCTGCAGCGCCCCGTTAGCGAGGAACAGTGCGGCGTCGGCGATCTCGTCAGCGCCGGTCTTGCGGCCAAGCAGATTCATGCGGTGGGACAATTCGGTTTCCTCCTCGCTCTGGTCGTGGCTGGCGAGGATCGCACCGGGCGCGATGCCGTAGACCCGATCCTGTGGGCTGCGCGCGCCCTTGGCCAACATCCCGATGGTGGCAGCCAATGCGTGCTTGGACATGGTGTAGCTGAAGAAATCGGGATTGGTGTTCGCGATCTTCATGTCGGTGATCTGGATCACCGTGCGCGTCTGCGCGCTCGCCGCGTGGGCGAGAAACGTCTGGCTCATCCGGGCCGGGGCAAGGGCATTGACCTGCATCGCTTGCCTGTACGTTCCCGGATCGAGCGCGGTTACAGCGTCGTAATGAAAAACCGATGCCGAGTTCACCAGACAGCGCCAGTCGGGCAGCCGGTTGGCGAGGCGCAGGATCGCGGCCACCGCTTCCTCGTCGTTCTCCAAATCAAAGTCGACAGTTTCGGCAGACGGGAGGGTGGCGGCGAGTTCGTCAGCCTGCGCGGCGGAGGATTTGTAATGGATCACCACGTGCCAGCCTGCGGCGGCGAACGCGCGGGTGATCGCACCGCCGATGCGGGTCGCCCCGCCGGTCACGAGAACGGCAGGGCGGGTCATGCGGGTCTGTCTTTCGGAATCAGCATCCTGTGGGGGCTAACAGCCCCACGGATGCGCTTCAATCGCGCAAGCGGCGATCAGCGGCAGCGCAGTTCGCCGCGATCGATCTCACGCCCGATCAAACCGCCGGCAACGCCGCCGATGATCGCGCCCAGCGTCTTGTCGCGGGCAAGCTTGGCGCCGGCCAGTGCGCCCACGCCGGCGCCGATCACAAGGCCGGTGGTGCCATTGTCGCGGCGGCAATAATAGCGGCCGTCATCGCCGCGCCATACGCGGTCGTTGCGGCTCAGGCGACGCGGTTCGAGGTAGAAGCCGCGATCGTCATAGATGCGGGCTTGCTTGGCGCGCTTGCCCCAGGCGGGCGCGTGCGGCGGCGGGTCGGCCTGTGCCGGTGCAGCGAGGGGCAGCGTCATGGCACCCGCGGCGAAAATGATGGCGATCTTCTTCATGGCAGTCCCTTATTGCTTTCGCTGTCCCTACCAGAAATGGCCGGATGATGCTTGATTTGAAGTGAACACAGGCGGGCTGCCGTCGCCGCAACAGCCCGCCTTGTCGTATTCATCAGCGGCAGCGCGCGCCGCCGCGGTCGATCTCCCGGCCCAGCAGGCCGCCGCCAACGGCTCCGAGAACCGTGCCGAGCGTCCGGTCGCCGCGCCGGTCGACCTCGCGGCCGATCAATGCGCCGACACCAGCACCAACCAGCAGGCCGACCGTGCCGTCATCACGGCGGCAGCGCCAGCGCCCGTCACGCCCCTGCCAGTAACGATCGCGCCCGCGGAAGCGGCGACCATCGTCCCAGTCGCGGTCGCGGTCACGTTCGCGCCAGCGGCGACGGTCACGACGGTCGCGCCAGTCGTCATCATCCCAGTCGCCGCCCCATGCGGCAACAGGTGCGAACGATAGGGCGCTGCTGTCATGCAGGCTGACCGAGACGGGCACGGGCGCAGCCCGCAGTTCTGCGGCCTGCGCAGGGGCGGCAAAGGCCGCCAGCGACCCGGCGGCGGCGATCAGGGCTAGGTGTTTCATGTCTCGTTTCCCTTGTGGCGGCTCCCCGATGGAGCACGACCCTTTTCGTTCATCTAACTCGAACGCAGGATGAACGGCTTGTTGGGAAACAGCAGGCTTGGACGGATTGTGCCGTGTGTGCGGCGAAGCGTTGTCAGGCGCGTTTTGCGGCTGCTTTTTTACGCCAATTCAATGCGAGAGGGGCCAGTTCGGCCAATTCCGAAAGCTCCGTCCCGGTCGCCTTGCCGCCCAGCAGCGCGGCGAATACGCGCGCCACGCTCCAATCGCTTGCGCCCCGTGTGATCAACTCCAGCGAATCGCCCGCAGCGACCTCGCCTGTCTCGATCACACGGAAATACCAGCCGCTGCGCCCCGTCTTGACGATCCGCGCGACCATGCCCTTGCTGCCGAAGCGGTGTTCGATCTTCCAGCATGGCTGGCGCGGCTGGCTGACTTCGATGACGGCGCTGCCCAGCTGGAAGCGGTCGCCGATATGGACCATGTCCTCCGTCAGGCCGCGCACGGCGAGGTTTGATCCGAAGCCGCCCGGTTCATCGAGCGCGGGATGATCGCCGATTTCGCCGCGCCACCAGTCGTGGTGATCGAGCGGGTAGAGATGCAGCGCCATTTCCGGCCCGCCATGAACGCGGCGGTCGGCCTGTTCGTCGGGGGCGAGACCGTCTGTGAATACCTGAACCCGGCCTTCGCGCGGACGTTTCATGATCGCGCTGGTTTCCGCGCCGTTGAAGGGGCGGGCGGTGCCGGTGCAGACGGCTTCGATCACGTGTTTCATGGCTTGCTCACGATAAGGTCGATCCAGTCGCGCTGGGTGCCGTCGCTCGCCTTGCCGGCATAGGTGTCGCGGCTCCGGATGATGAAACCGGCATCGGTATAGGCCGCGATCAGCCAGTCGGACGAGGGAAAATTGTGGAGCCGCCCCAACAGGTCACGCCCCTCTCCTTCGCCCAGCTTGAAGCTTGCGAAGTGCCATCCGCCCGGCGCCAACGCGCGGTTGATGCGGGCGAGGACATCGGGAAGCGCGTCACGCGGGCAATGCAGAAGGCTGGCCTGCGCCCAGACGCCGGCATATTCGCCGACGGCGTCAAGTTCGTGGAAGGCCATGACCCTTGCGCCGAGATCGAAGGCCTCGTTGGCGCGCGCGACGAGGGCGGGGGTGGCATCGGTTGCGTCGATCATGAAGCCGCGCTGGCGGATATAAGCCGCATCGCGCCCGCCGCCGCAGCCGAGTTCGAGTACGCGCGCGCCCGGCGAAAGACGGTCGAGGAAGGCATCAAGCTGATGGCTGTGGCGTTCGCCCGAATGGAACACCCAATGCGGCGCGCGCTCTTGGTAGAACGCGATCGTCGCCGGATCGGTGCTCACGCGCCCTGGGCTGCTGCCGCCGCTGCTTCGCGGTCGCGCTGGGCGCGGCTCTTTTTCTCGGCAGCGGTTTTGAGCTGACCGCAGGCCGCGTCGATATCGCGCCCGCGCGGGGTGCGCACCGGCGCGCTGATGCCGCCCTGGAACACGATTTCCGAAAAGGCGCGGATGCGCTCGGGCGTCGAACATTCATAGCCCGCGCCCGGCCACGGATTGAACGGGATCAGGTTGACCTTGGCGGGCAGGTTATAGGCCTTGAGCAGCCGGACCAGCTCGCGCGCGTCGTCGTCGCTGTCGTTCTTGTCCTTGATCATCACATATTCGAAGGTGATGCGGCGCGCATTGCTTGCGCCCGGATAGTCGGCGCAGGCCTGCAGCAGTTCCTCGATCCCGTATTTGCGGTTCAAGGGCACCAGCTCGTCGCGCACGTCCTTGCGAACGCCGTGCAGGGACACCGCGAGATTCACCCCGATCTCCTCGCCGCAGCGTTCCATCATCGGTATCACGCCGCTGGTGGACAGCGTGATGCGGCGCTTTGACAGGGCAAGACCGTCGCCATCCATCACCAACGTCAGCGCATCGCGCACATGGTCGAAATTATACAGCGGCTCGCCCATGCCCATCATCACGATGTTGGTGAGCAGGCGTCCGTCGGCGGTGTAGTGGCCGGCCTCGTCATCTTCGTCGATCACGTCGGCGTCGGATACCATCGTGCCGCGCGGCCATTCGCCCAAAGCATCGCGCGCCAGCATCACCTGCCCCACGATCTCGCCCGGCGTAAGGTTGCGCACCAGCTTCATCGTGCCGGTGTGGCAGAACGAGCAATTGAGCGTGCAGCCGACCTGCGAGGAAACGCACAGCGTGCCGCGCGTCTCGTCGGGGATGAAGACCATTTCGAAGTCGTGGCCATCGGCGGTGCGCAGCAGCCACTTGCGGGTGCCGTCTGTCGAATGCTGGGCCTCGACCACTTGCGGGCGGCCGATCACGAAGCGTTCCGCCAGCCACGGGCGCATCGGCTTGGCAATGTCGGTCATCGCCTCGAAATCGGTGACGCCGCGGTGATAGAGCCAGTGAAACACCTGCTTGGCGCGCAGCTTGGCCGCCTTGGCATCCAGACCGGCTTCCTCGAACAGTTCGCGGATGCGCGGCAGGGGCAGACCGATAAGGTCAATGCGGCCATCGGCGCGCGGCGTGATGTCGCGCGCGGCGGGAACCGGGTCAACGAGGCCCGGAATGGTCATGAGTGCGGTATCGGCCATGGGTGCGCGGCCATATAGTCGCACGCGCGGCATTTGACCAGTCAGCTACGCTTGGCGCACCCGACGGTTGCAGCGTCGATCGCCGTGGCCACACCGGAAAGAGCGTAGCGGTCGGAAAAATTGCCGCCTTTGGCGCTGCGGGCCGAAACGCTCATCCGCGATGCGGAACGCAGCGCTGCGACGATCGCGGCATCATCGCCAGGGTTTTTCGTCCAGGCATTGCGTCCCTTGGCGACCAGATCGAAACGCTTGCCGCCGAGCGCGAGGCGAACCGCGCTCTTGTCCGCGACCTCGCGCGAAAGGACGATGTGCACCACGCCGCGCACTTTCCTGTCCGGCCATGTGGATACCGTCGCATAGGCGGGGGCGGGGGGGCTTCCTTGTGCCTTGGCAATGGCATAGCAGCGCTGCGGCTTGTCATCGCGGAAAGCGGCCCATTGGTCAAAGACGCCAAGACTTTCGCGCGCAGCCAAAGGCGCGGCCAGTGCAAACAGGAAAAGAGCTACGAGCCTAGTCATAGGTGATCGTCAGCACTTCCCATTCCTTCGTGCCCGAGGGAAGGCTGACAACGCGCAAATCCCCGACGGAGGCGCCGCGCAAGGCGCGCGCGAGGGGGGAATTCCAGCCGATCCGGCCCGCGCCGGCTTCAGCCTCGTCATCGCCCACCAGCTGCACGGTCTGGCGGTTGTCGTCCTCGTCGGCGATCTCCACCCGTGCGCCGAAGAACACGCGATTGCGATCGACCTGTGTGCCCGGATCGACCACGCGCAGCACCTTCATCCGGCGGGCGAGATGGGCAAGCTCGCGGTCGATCTCGCGCATTTTCTTGCGGCCGTAGAGATAATCGCCGTTCTCGCTGCGATCGCCATTGCCCGCCGCCCAGCTGACGATTTCGACGATCGCGGGGCGTTCGGTGCCCAGCAAATGATCATAGCGCGCCTTCAGCGCAGCATAGCCTGCGGGCGTGATCGGCGGACCCGGTTTGATCGACATTAAGCGAAAGGATCAGCGCAGGAAGGTGTTGATCGGACGCGGCAATCCGGCCTCACGCGGATACATGTGCGAATATGTCACCGCATTGCCGATAACGCGCATGATGTAATAGCGGGTCTCGAAATTGGCCGGGATCTTCTCGACCCAGGTGACCCAGTCGATCTCGCCGCGGCGCGGATCGCCGTTCAGCCGCAGCCATTCGTTCACGCGCCCGGGGCCAGCGTTATAGGCACCCACGGCCAGCGGATAGGCACCGCCGTAATAACTCATCATCCGGGCGAAATAGGCATCGCCCAGCTGGATGTTGTAGCTCGGCGATCCGGTCAGGTCGGCGGAGAGATATTGCACGCCCAGCTTGCCCGCCTGTTCGCGTGCGGTGCCCGGCATAAGCTGCATCACGCCGCGTGCACCGGCGTGGGATACGCGGGTGCGATCGAATTCGCTTTCCTGACGGCTGATGGCGTGGACCATGGTCCAGTCATTGACCACCGGGGTGGCGATGGTGGGAAATCCGATCCGTTCGAACCCGGCAAGCCCGTGCTCGCCCGCCTTCATTCCGATCACCACGGCCATTTCGTTAAGCCCGGTTTCGGCGGCAAGCTGGGCGGCCATGGTCAGTTCCTGCGGCGTATCGGCCGCGTCCCCCAGCGCCTCGAAGAAGCGCCGCTCGGTGCGCCAGTCGCGGCGGTTGGCAGCGAGCGTGCGGATTGCCTTGACCAGCGGATCAGCATCGAAGGCGGCGCGCGCTTCGGCGCTGATCGCGACGTCGGGAAGGGCTTCGAAGGACGGCATGTTCTGCCCCAGCGCGGCAATCGCGAGCTGTCCGTAATAGTAATGCGGCCATTGCGCAGCCATGTCGAAATAGGCTTTCGCTGCCGCTTCGTTGCCCGCCTGGCGCGCGGCGCGGCCCGCCCAGTAATAGCCTTTGGCCTTGGTCAAAGGCGTGCGCGCGGCATCGCCGTAACGCTGGAACAATGGCGCGGCCATTGCCCCGTCACCGAGGTTCCACAGCGCCTTGGTGCCGCCCAGCCAGACAAGGTCGGTATACCGATCGCGCAGCGTGAAGGAGAGCTGTGATATGTCGGTGCCGGGCGCGAACAATTCGTCCACCCGGCCCGCGATCTGCGCCGCCTCGCGCGATCCTGCCGCCTTGGCGACCGCGAGCATATCGCCGACGAATTCCTCGGCATCCGCGGCGGGCCGGGCGAGGGCGGGGCCGTTGGCCAGCAACCGCACCGCTTCACCCGTCTGGCGGGTGGCGCGCAGGTAATTCACGAGATTGAAGACATAGCCCGCATCGCTCAGCGCATCCGCCGGCACGGCCAGCCCCGCTTCCTCGGGCCGCGTGCCGCGCAGCAGCGCCAGCCGGGCGAGGGCCAGAGGCCGGTCGGCTTCGGCAAGGTTCACCACCTGCCGCGCCGCCGCGTCGGCATTGCTCTGCCACAGCAGCGCATCCATGCGCGCTGCATGATCTGCTGCAGTGAATTGCGAACCGTAAAGGCCGACCAGATAGAGTTCGGCTGGATCGCTCATCCCGCCGCCGCGCCATGCCTTGCGCGCTTCTTCGAACGCCTCGGGCCGCTGTGCGCCTGCCAGCGCCAGTGCGTAACGCGCCCGCGCCGGATTGGTCAGCGGCGGGTTGGCTGCGAAATAGCGCAGCAGATCGGCCTGCGTCGGCGCCTCTGCGTCCAGCGCCTTTTCCGCCCGCAGGCGCAGGATCTCGGCTCGCGGGAAGGAGGGGTAGGCCAGCACAAAACCGCCATAATCGGCAAAGCCCAGTTCGCGATTGGCTTGAAGCACTTCCCAGCGTGCCAGGGCTGCGTCCATCGCGCCCGGTTGACGGGCGACCAGATCGCTCGTCCCGGCGGGCTGCATATAGCCTTGGGCTGCCAGAGGCAGCGCCAGCCCGCCAAGCGCCAGCACCATTCCGGTGAGCGTCAGGCGGCGAGACTTTTGCAGGGGCATGAGGACCATGCTGGACATAGTGCCGATCGGCTCCTTAGTAGGCGCTTAACAGGTGCGCGCGGATTCCACTATCCGCGCTGCCTTCGCAGTCTAATGGTCATAACAGGACAAAAGCAATGTTCAGCGGATCGATACCCGCTCTGGTGACTCCTTTTCGCGGCGGAGCGTTCGACGAGCCGGCCTTCCGGCGGCTGGTCGATTGGCAGATCGAGAATGGCAGCGCCGCGCTGGTGCCCTGCGGCACGACGGGTGAGGCTTCGACCCTGTCCAATGCCGAACATCACCGCGTGATCGAGGTCTGCATCGAACAGGCGGCAGGCCGCGTTCCGGTGATCGCGGGTTGCGGCTCCAACGATACACGCAACGCGCAACTGCACATGAACTTTGCCAAGAAGGCCGGCGCGGCCGCGGGCCTGTGTGTGGCGCCATATTACAACCGTCCGAGCCAGCGCGGGCTGATCGCCCATTTCAGCTATCTGGCTGAAAACTGCGAACTGCCGATCGTGCTCTACAACGTGCCTGCGCGCACGGTGACCGACATTCTCGACGATACGGTGGTGGAACTGGTCACCAAGTATCCCGACCGGATCATCGCCATCAAGGATGCAAGCGGCGATCTGTCGCGCGTCGCCGATCACCGCATGGGCATCGGCCGCGACTTCTGCCAGCTTTCGGGCAATGACGAATTGTGGCTTCCGCACGCCGCCGCCGGGGGCAGAGGGTGCATTTCGGTGACCGCCAATGTCGCGCCTGCGCTGTGCGCCGAATTTCACGAGGCGATCGCCGCCAACGAGCTGAAGAAGGCGCGGCAGCTCAATGATCGCCTGTTTCCGCTGCATTATGCAATGTTCTCCGACGCTTCACCGGCCCCGGTCAAATATGCGCTGTCGCGCGTGCACGACTGGATCGAGCCCGAAGTGCGCCTGCCGCTGGTCGAATGTTCGGACGAGGCCAAGCGGGCGGTGGACGAGGCGCTGGTTCTCGCCGGCGTGCTGCCTGCCTAAACCCCCTCGCTTTTTCGCTCCCGTGCGCCTACATCGCGCGGCCTTATGGCACGCCCCAAACCCGTAACCTTCGACAAGCTCAAGACCGTCGCCGAAAACCGTCGTGCGCGCTTCGATTATCATGTCGAGGACGTGTACGAGGCGGGGCTGATGCTGTCGGGCACCGAGGTCAAGGCGCTGCGCGCAGGCGAAGCGAGCATTGCCGAAAGCTATGCCGAGGTGCGCGATGGCGAGGTGTGGCTGGTGAACGCCAACATCCCCGAATACAGCCACGGCAACCGGCTCAACCACGAACCGCGCCGTCCGCGCAAACTGCTGCTGCACGAGCGCGAGATCGACAAGCTGTTCGGCGCGGTCGAGCGCAAGGGCATGACGCTGGTGCCGCTGTCGATCTATTTCAACCGCACCGGCCGCGCGAAGGTCGAACTGGCGCTAGCCAAGGGCAAGCAGACGCATGACAAGCGCGCGAGTATCAAGGAACGCGACTGGAAGCGCGACAAGGCACGGCTGATGCGGGAGAAAGGGTGACGGTCGCGACCGAAAAAATTCACGGTTTCCGGCGGATTCACCTACTGGTCAGAAACATCTTGCTACCCATATTACGCCCAACGATGACCCTCACGATCCCAGCCTTTCCATGCATGTGTGCCGCTGCGCCCGCGCGCCCGGGAAGGTTGCGCCCGTGAGCCGTCCCGATCCTCGCAAGCCAAACGCCGGAAAACGCTCGAAGACCTGGGCGATGGACATGCTGCGCAAGCGGATGCCCACGCGCGAGGAAATGGCGAACAACAAATATCTCGCCCCGATCGCGCACCGGTTCCTGTCGCCCGAGCTGTGGCGATTCACCCGCCGTTCGGTGCCGCGGGGAGTCGCGCTGGGGCTGTTCGCCGCCTTCATCATTCCGATCGGACAGATTTTTCTGGCTGCGTTCCTCGCATTGCCGTCACGCGCGAACGTGCCGCTGGCCACGCTAGTGACCTTCGTCACCAACCCTTTCACCCTGCCGTTCTGGCTGGTGGTGGCCAACAAGGTCGGCAACCTCGTCCTGCAGATCGATGCGGGCGGGCCGGCACTGGCCAACAGCGCGGTGGAAACCGGGGCCTGGAGCAAGTTCGCGGAATTCTTCGAGCTGGCGGGCACGACCGCTTTCGGCTTTGCGGTGATGGCCGCGATCGCGCCTGCGGTCGGCTATCTGCTGTCGGGTTGGATTTGGCGCGCGGTGGTTGCCCGCAAGCGCGCCAAACGGTTGAAGGTGATGGAAGCCCGGCTCGACCAGCGGCTCCGCTCGCAGTAAGGGCAGGCCAAGGTGCCAGGATTGCGATGATCCCGGCATATTGACGCAGCAACGGGATCACACACGCTTGTCCGAGCCGAAAAGCCAGACTGAGAACCGCAGCGCGGTTAGCCTGGGCAGGCCATTGCAGGGTGTATCCGGGCTGCCGTCCTCCACGCTCTTGCTGGTGCTCGCGGGCGGGATCGCCGTCAGCGCGGCGGTGCTTTTTCTTGCCACTTCCAGCTGGCTGGTCGCGCTTGTCTTCGTGCTGGCGACCGTGGTGCTGCTCGGCGGAGTGATGCTGATCGACCGAATGCGCGCGGCTCCGGTGGAAGATGCGATCGCGTCGCCCGACTGGACCGTCACCGTCGCCGCGATCGAGCGCGAGGGCGAAGCTGTCGCCATCACCGACCGCGCCAACCGTCTTGTGTGCGCCAACAGTCTGTTTGTCGAAAGCTTCGGTGCAACATCCGCGCCGCCCGCTCTGCCGTTCGAGCGCGAGGGGCGGGAGGTGCTGACCCGACTTGCGCGCGATGCATGGCGCGACGGGACGGCGGCGATCGATTCGCTTGCCGCGCCCGAGGCAGAGGTCGAATGGCACATTTCCGCCCGGCGCGCTGGGCGCGGGGAGGATCACCTCGTATGGCGGCTGCGCCCGATACCGCGCACCACCGACGCCAGTCTCGGCGCGCTGGATCTGGGCGGTCCGTTCGGCAAAATGCTCAGCCGCGCGGGGATCGAGACCGCGGTTACAACCGCAGACGGCGTGATCCGCGCAGTCAGCAGCGGCTTTGCCGAACGCGCGGCGGGTGACGAGCGGGCGACGCTGGTCGGGCAGGATTTCGTCAGCTTCCTGCGCACCGATGATCGTGACCGCATCTTTTTCGCGCGCGAAGGGCGCGGCGGCACCCCGCAGACGCTGGTGGACGTGCCGCTGATCGATCCTGCGACGCGCGCCGCTCCTGCGGGGCCGGACGAGGCAACCTCGCTGATGCTGCTGATCGATAGCGGTGTGGGCATCGGCAGCGGCTGGGACGGTGCCTCGCAGGCCGGGGTGGCGCAGCTCGATGCGCTGCTGGCGCAATTGCCGCTCGGCCTCGCCATGACCGACCGCGACGGGCGTTTTCTGTTCGGCAACGAGGCATTTCTGCGCGCGGTCGGGCGCGAGGGGAGGGGGCTTCCCGCCTTCCCCACCGATCTTGTGGTGCGAGAGGACAAGGCCGCCCTGTCCGACGCCGTGCGCCGCCACGGCCGCGGACCGGCGACCAGCGGCGATGTCGCGGTACGCCTGCTCGGCAGTCCGGAAGAGCCTGTCTCGCTCGGACTGGCAGGCGTGCGCGGCCTGGGAGAGCCGGCGGTGCTGCTCAGCCTCACCGATTCGAGCGAGGAGAACCAGCTCAAACGGCAGGTCGCGCAGGCCACCAAGATGCAGGCTGTCGGCCAGCTCGCGGGCGGGGTGGCGCATGATTTCAACAACGTGCTGACCGCGATCATCGGCACTTGCGACCTCATGCTGCTGCGCCACATTCCCGGCGATAGCGATTATGACGACATCCAGCAGATCCGCGCCAATTCCAATCGCGCCGCAGCGCTGACCCGCCAGCTGCTTGCCTTCTCGCGCCAGCAAACCCTGCGCCCCGAGGTGATCCAGCTGCCCGACGTCGTCAGCGAGGTCAGCCCGCTGATCAAGCGCCTGCTGGGCGAGAAAATCACCTATTACGTCCAGCATGACCGCAATCTCGGACCGGTGCGTGCCGATCCGCAGCAACTGGAACAGGTGATCATGAACCTCGCGGTCAATGCCCGCGACGCGATTCAGGGGAACGGGGGCCAGTCGCGCGGCAACGGGACGGGGCGGATTTCACTCTTCACCCGCAGCCTTCACGCGACCGAGGTGGTCAAGCTCGGCTCCGAAGTCCTTCCGGCCGCCGATTACACTGTGCTGATCGTGCAGGATACCGGCGGCGGCATTCCCGCGCATGTGTTGCCCAAGCTGTTCGAGCCATTCTTCACCACCAAGGAACAGGGCAAGGGCACAGGCCTTGGCCTCTCCACCGCTTACGGGATCGTGAAGCAATCGGGCGGGTTCATCTTTGCCGACAATATCACCGACAAGGAAGGTCGCCCAACCGGTGCGCGCTTCACCGTCTACTTCCCGGTGCATCGCGGCGAAGCGCCCAAGAAGCGGGAGACCCGCGCGCCGCTCGTCTCGTCGGACTGGTCTGCAGGCGGCAAGGTGCTGCTGGTCGAGGATGAGGATATGGTACGCGCAGTGGCCGAACGGGCGCTGACGCGGGCAGGCTACGAGGTTCGTGCCTGTGCCAGCGGAGAGGAAGGCCTAACCGCAATCGCCGAACCCGGCGCCGCCTTCGACATTGTGGTGAGCGACGTCGTCATGCCGGGCATGGACGGCCCGGCGATGGTGCGTGCGATCCGGGCCAAACTGCCAAGTATGCCGGTGCTGTTCATGTCCGGCTATGCCGAGGAACAGCTGCGCCGCGATATCGACATTCCCGACATGCATTTCATCGCCAAACCGTTCAGCGTCGCTGCCATCGGCGATAAGGTGGGGGCGGTTCTGCGGCAGGCGCGGGCCGAACAGGCCGAGGCTGCTGCAGCGGCGAAGTGACGGCCGCCAAGCGATTGTCACGTCTGTAGGAAATTATTTTCGTTCCCCCCTTGTTCCTGTAGAACAAATGCGATACATCGCTTTCCCAAGGACGGTCGTCGAAAACTGCCGATCGCCTCTAGGCAAGCGAAGGAGCGCATGCGATGGCTACGTCATTGAAGCTGGTAGAGAAGGAAAAAGACGTGGATCGTCAAAAGGCGCTCGAAGCCGCGCTTGCCCAGATTGACCGGGCTTTCGGCAAGGGTTCGGCGATGAAGCTGGGCCAGAAGGAAACGATGCAGGTCGAAGCCATTTCGACCGGCTCGCTCGGGCTTGACATCGCGCTGGGCGTGGGCGGGTTGCCCAAGGGGCGCGTGATCGAGGTTTATGGCCCCGAAAGTTCGGGCAAGACGACGCTGGCGCTGCACGTGATTGCCGAGGCGCAGAAGGCTGGCGGCACTGCGGCCTTCGTTGATGCCGAACATGCGCTTGATCCGGTCTACGCCAAGAAGCTCGGCGTCGACATTGATGAATTGATCGTCTCGCAGCCCGATACCGGCGAACAGGCGTTGGAAATCACCGATACGCTGGTGCGTTCGAACGCGGTTGACGTGCTGGTTGTCGACTCGGTCGCGGCGCTGGTGCCCCGCGCGGAAATCGAAGGCGAGATGGGCGATTCGCACGTCGGCCTTCAGGCCCGCCTGATGAGCCAGAGCCTGCGCAAGCTGACCGGTTCGATCAACCGTTCCAAGTGCATGGTGATTTTCATCAACCAGCTGCGCATGAAGATCGGCGTGATGTACGGCAATCCGGAGACGACCACCGGCGGCAATGCGCTCAAGTTCTATGCCTCGGTTCGTCTCGACATCCGCCGTACCGGCCAGATCAAGGATCGCGACGAGATCATCGGCAACGCAACCCGCGTGAAGGTGGTGAAGAACAAGGTTGCACCGCCGTTCAAGCAGGTCGAATTCGATATCATGTACGGTGAGGGTATTTCTAAGATCGGCGAAATTCTCGATCTTGGCGTGAAGGCTGGCTTGGTCGAGAAGTCGGGGAGCTGGTTCTCCTACGATTCGATCCGCATCGGGCAGGGGCGCGAAAACGCCAAGACCTACCTCAAGGAAAATCCTGAAGTTTGCGACCGTCTGGAAGCTGCGATCCGCAGCCGGACCGATGCGGTCGCCGAGGAGATGATGACGGGGCCGGACGCGGACTCCGAAGACTGATCCTCAAGCGGGCGTATCCGGGGAGTGTCCCGCTCCCCTCTGTCCAACGGCGCCCGGAAGACCGGAAAGCCGGCGTGAAGCCTTTCCCCAAGGGCATCGCGCCGGCTTTTCGTTTTGCGACACAATGCTGGCATCGTCAGCGTTGCTGGAATGGATGACGGTTTCGGTTTCGCATGTCCTGTTGTGGATCGTGTGCAACACCGCAGGCCTGCGGCGAAGCGTGCCCATAGCGCGCTCCATTGCCTTAGGCCTTCGCATTGCCTAACTGCACGCGCATGAGCTCAACCAACGAAATCCGCCGGTCCTTTCTCGACTATTTCGGCAAAGCCGGCCACGCCGTGACGCCCAGTGCGCCGCTTGTTCCGTACAATGACCCGACGCTGATGTTCGTCAATGCCGGGATGGTGCCGTTCAAGAACGTCTTCACCGGACTTGAAACCCCGCCGGCACCGCGCGCGGCTTCCTCGCAGAAATGCGTGCGCGCGGGGGGCAAGCACAATGATCTCGACAATGTCGGCTACACCGCACGGCATCACACCTTCTTCGAGATGCTCGGCAATTTCTCCTTCGGCGATTACTTCAAGGAACAGGCGATCGAACACGCCTGGACCCTGCTGACGCGCGAATGGGGCCTGCCCAAAGACAAGCTCACCGTCACTGTCTACCACACCGACGACGAGGCGCACTCGCTATGGCAGCGCATCGCGGGACTGCCTGATGAACGGATCATCCGCATCAGCACCAATGACAATTTCTGGTCGATGGGCGACACCGGCCCTTGCGGCCCGTGTTCGGAAATCTTCTTCGATCACGGCGAACACATCTTCGGCGGCCCTCCGGGCAGCCCTGATGAGGACGGTGACCGCTTCGTCGAGATCTGGAACCTCGTGTTCATGCAGTACGAACAGCAGGCCGACGGCACCCGCCGCGATCTGCCCAAGCCTTCGATCGACACCGGCATGGGCATCGAACGCATCGCCGCCGTGCTGCAAGGCGTGCACGACAATTACGACACCGACACCTTCAAAGCGCTGATCGCCGCCAGCGAGCACCTCACCAACGTCCCCGCCGCCGGGGAACAGGCCGCCTCGCACCGTGTGATCGCCGATCACCTGCGCTCGACCAGCTTCCTGATGGCCGACGGGGTGCTGCCTTCGAACGAGGGCCGTGGCTACGTGCTGCGCCGGATCATGCGCCGCGCGATGCGTCATGCCCACCTTCTCGGCGCGTCGGAGCCGCTGATGCACCGCCTCGTCCCCGCGCTCGTCAGCGAGATGGGGCAAGCCTATCCCGAGCTGGTGCGCGGTCAGGCGCTGATCGAGGAAGTGCTCGAACGCGAGGAAACCCAGTTCCGCCGCACGCTCGACAAGGGTCTGAAGCTGCTCGACGAAGCCACCGGCGACATGGCTTCGGGCGGCGAGCTCGACGGCGAGATCGCCTTCCGCCTCTACGACACCTATGGCTTCCCTTATGACCTGACCGAGGACGCGCTGCGCGCCCGCGGCATCGGGGTCGACAAGGCCGGGTTCGACGAAGCCATGGCCCGCCAGAAGGCCGCCGCCCGCGCCGCGTGGAAAGGCTCGGGCGAAGCGGCTTCGGGCGAGGTATGGTTCGACATCGCCGAGCGCGAAGGCGCGACCGAATTCACCGGTTACAGCTCGACCAGCGGCGAGGGTCGGGTGGTCGCGATCGTCAAGGACGGGGCCGAGGTCGATCGCGCTGCGGCGGGCGATCAGGTGGTGGTGCTTACCAACCAGACCCCGTTCTATGGTGAAAGCGGCGGGCAAACCGGCGATAGCGGGACGATGGCCAGCCCCAGCGGGTTCAAGGCACATGTTACCGATACGGCGAAACCGCTCGGGCGCCTGCACGCGCACCACGTCCGCATTGAGGCGGGCGAGGTTGCGGTGGGCGACAATGTCCAGCTCGCCGTCGATACTGGTCGCCGCGACCGCATCCGCGCCAACCATTCGGCGACCCACCTTGTGCATGCAGCGCTGCGCAATCGTCTCGGCGGGCACGTGACGCAGAAGGGCAGCATGGTCGCCGAGGACCGGCTGCGGTTCGACTTCTCGCACCCAGTCGCGCTTACGCCGGAAGACATCGCCGCGATCGAGGCCGAGGTTAACGCCGAAATCCGTGCCAACGAAGCGGTCAGCACCCGTCTGATGACTCCTGACGATGCCGTTGCGGCCGGTGCACTGGCGCTGTTCGGGGAGAAATACGGCGATGAGGTGCGGGTCCTCTCTATGGGTCGTGCCAGCAAGGAAGGGCGCAACTATTCGGTCGAACTGTGCGGCGGCACTCACGTGCGGGCCACCGGAGATATCGGCGTGTTTCGCATCGTTTCCGAAAGCGCAGTGTCCTCAGGCGTGCGCCGCATCGAAGCACTGACGGGCGAGGCCGCGCGTCAATGGCTGGTCGCGCGCGAGGAAGCGCTCAAGGCGGCGGCAGGCGTGATCCGTGCCACCCCGGAAGAGGTGCCCGCGCGCCTGTCGGCCTTGATGGAGGAACGCAAGCGGCTCGAAAAGGAACTGGCCGAAGCGAAGAAGGCTCTGGCGTTGGGCGGTGGCGGTGCGGGCGGTGCTTCGGCATCGGCGGACGAGCAAGTCGCTGGCGTGACCTTTAGCGGTCAGGTGCTCGAGGGTCTGGACCCCAAAGAACTGCGGCCGCTGCTCGACGCGGCCAAACAGCGTCTCGGTTCGGGCATTGCTGCGATCATTGCGGTCAATGACGGCAAGGCCAGCATCGCTGCGGCAGTAACCGATGATCTGACCGCCCGCTTCAGCGCGGTGGATCTGGTGCGCGCAGGGGTTGCGGCGCTAGGCGGCAAGGGCGGCGGCGGGCGCCCCGACATGGCGCAGGGCGGCGGGCCGGACGGCGACAAGGCAGCCGATGCGATTGCAGCGGTGAAGCAGGCGCTCGAAGCTCAACCGGCGGCCTGATCGGGCGGGCCGGGGCCGGTCAGGCCTCGAGATTCGACGTTCGCAGCTTGGGCTTTTCGTTCAGGCCGCCGTCGCGTTCCAGCTGTTCGCGGAATTCGTCGCGCTTGGCGTGGATCGAGGCAATCACCGGGCCCATCGCCACGCCGATGTCGACGAGCACAGCCTCGGACAATTGCAGCGAGCTTTCCAGCGTTTCCGGCACCGCATGGCTTGCGCCCGCGCGGTAGAGTTCGGCGGCGTGGATGGTGTCGCGCGCACGGGCGACGATCAGCAGATCGGGATGTTCGCGCCGCAACTTGCTCACCAGCCGCTGTGCGAGCACCGGTTCGTCCATCGTCAGCACCACGGCCGGTGCGCGCTCGACGCCGAGTTTGGTCAGCGCGTCGCCGCGCGATGCGTCCCCGAATGCCGCGCGATAACCGTCGCGCTGGGCCCGGGCGATCAGATCGGGATCGGAATCGAGCATCACATAGGGCTGGCCGTGGGTCTGCATCATGTCGGCCACCAAGCGGCCCACGCGTCCGCCGCCGACGATGATGGTGCGTTCTTCGTCGCTTTCTTCCTCGCCGGGAAGTTGTGGCGCAATCTCGACGCGGCGGGCGATTACCCGGCCAAGCTTTGCCAGCAGCGGCGTGACGGTGAGGCCGATTGCGGTAACGGTCTGCCAGAATTGCGCGGTTTCGAAATCGATCACCAGCGCGGCGGTTGCGGCCGAAAGCACGATCAGTGTGGTTTCGCTGGGCGATGCCATCATGACGCCGGTTTCGGCAGCGGTGCTGCGGCGCGCGCCCATCAGTCGCAACAGGATGCCGGTGACCAGCGCCTTGAACACCAGCACGCCCACCACCGCGAGCGCCAGCGCGCCGAGGTTGGCGCTGATCGCGACCAGATCGATGCTCATGCCGACGGTAATCAGGAAAACGCCGAGCGCGAGGCCCTTAAACGGCTCCATAATCAGCTCGACCTCTGTGTGGTACTCGGTCTCGGCGATCAGCAGGCCCGCGATCAGCGCACCGACGATCGGGGAGAGGCCGACAACCGCAGTGGCAAGGCTCGCGCCGATCACCACCAGAAGCGAAGCGGCAAGGAACAGTTCGGGGTTCTTGGTGCGTGCGGCCTGGGCGAACAGGCGGGGGAGGGCGACGCGTCCTGCCACCAGCAATATCGCGATCACCAATCCGCCCTGCCACAGCGTCTCGATCAGGCCGCCCCATCCTTCGCCCTGCGCATTGGGAGCAAGCGCACCGAGGATGAAGATGATCGGCACGATCATGATATCCTCGAACAGCAGCATCGAGAGCGCGGCGCGGCCTACCGGCGTGCGGGTGCCGGAAATTGGCAGCACGATCGCGGTCGAGGAGAAAGCGAGGGCAAAGCCCAGCGCCAGCGCCGAAGTCCAGCCGAGCATGCCCGACAGGCCAAGGAAGGCGGCGAGCGAGGAACCGATGATGATCAGCTCGAGCGCGCCGAGGCCGAATACGAGACGGCGCAACTGCCACAGGCGGTTGAATGACAGCTCCAGCCCGATCGCGAACAGCAGCAGCACAATGCCGAAGTCGGCAAAGGGCGCAAGGCGTTCGGAATTGGTGATGGTTATATGTTTGAGCCAGGGTATTCGTTCGACCAGCGAGCCAAGGCCATCGGGACCCACCAGCACGCCGATAAGGATGAAACCGATAATCGGCGTGATGCGGAACCGTGCGAAGACAGGGATCACGATCCCCGCCGCACCGAGAATCACCAGCGCATCAGACAGGAACGGAGAGGGAGAGAGTTCACCAGCCACGCTGCAGGCTTAGCGCGGCCCCGTGGACCTGTCATCCGCCCTTTCCGGCATGCGGGCCGGGAGCATGGGGAACCCCGGGTTCGCGTTCCTCGCCCAGAGGGTCTTTGATATTGCCGACGCGCTTGTCCCACTCGATCCGGTAGAGATCGAAGCGGCGATCGGCGAGGTTCTGCACCGTGCCTTCCGCGCGGGCCCAGCTGAGGTCAGCCAGATTGACGTCGCTGATCGTCAGCGTTTCGACATTCTCCGATGCCTCTGCTGCAATACCGTCGCGCGCAAAGGGGAAGTCGCAAGGGGTGAGGATGCAGGACTGGGCGTACTGGATGTCCATATTGGCGACGTTGGGCAGGTTGCCGACATTGCCGCTCATCACGACGTAGCACTGGTTCTCGATTGCGCGGGCTTGCGCGCAATAACGCACCCGCATGTATCCCTGCCGGCTGTCGGTGCAGAATGGCACGAAGATAATCCGCGCGCCTTCGTCGACCAGTCGGCGGGCGAGTTCGGGGAATTCGCTGTCGTAACAGATCAGCACGCCGATGGGCCCGCAATCGGTCGGGATCGCATCGATCGAATCGCCGCCCTTGATGTTCCACCAATAGGCTTCGTTGGGCGTCGGGTGGATCTTCTCCTGCGCATGGATCGCCCCGTCGCGCAGGCAAACATAGGCGACATTATGGATGTCACCGTCGGCCATGCGCGTGGGGTGTGATCCGCCGATGATGTTGATGTTGAAGGCCAGCGCCAGTTCGGACAGGCGCTGGCGGATGCGCGGGGTGTAATCGCTCAGCGCCTCGATGGCTTCCTGCGGCGAAAGCTCGCGTTCTTCTGCGGAAAGCAGCATCAGCGTGAACATTTCCGGAAACACGATGAAGTCCGCTTCGTAATCGGCGGCGACGTCGACGAAATATTCGACCTGCTTCATGAACTCGTCGAACCCGGAAACCGCACGCGCCTGCAACTGGCAGGTGGCGATCCGCACACTTTCGACGTCGCGCGGCAGACGGTGCTTGGGCGGCGCGTCGCTATCGACATAGGGGTTGCGCCAGACCATCCGCACGGCGTTGCCGCGGCTCGCGCGGTCTTCGGGCAGGTATTTGTGGAGGACGCCCTGCGGCTCGAACCCGTTGGCAAGCTGGAAGCGCAGCACCGGATCGTGAATCCGGTTCTCGATTACCAGCGCGAGGTATTCCTCGGCGGTTTCGGCGCGATTGGTCTTGCGGCGTTTGGCACGCGAATAGCCGGGCATGCGCCCGCCGAACACGATGCCGGTGAGATCCAGCCGTTCGGCCAGCGCGCGGCGTTCTTCATAGAGCCGCCGTCCGAGCCGGGTGCCGCGCACCTGCGGATCGACGCACATCTCGTAGCCGTAGAGCCAGTCGCCGGTGGGATCGTGCCGGCTGCCGAAACCGTTGCCGGTCACCTCGTCCCACGTATGGTTCGACAGCGCCACCCGCTCGTCGAGGCGCATCGACGCGCAATACCCTACGACCTCGCCGTCGAGCTTCGCGACGAAACAGCCTTCGGGGTAATTGTTGATCTGGCCGCGGATCTCGCCCTGGGTATAGGCAGGCAGATCGTCATAGGCGCGGCGGACGAGATCTCCGATTGCCCGCACATCCTTCAGCTTGGCCTGGCGGATTTCCAGCCGTGCTTTCGATCTGCTGGCCATGCGGTTGTATCCCTCTGCTGTTCTTAAATATCAATCGGATTGGCCTGCGACTTGTTCCCGCTCTTCGAAGCAGGAAGGGCGGACTGCCCGAAGACAGCCCGCCCCCTGTAACGCATTCAGGCCCGCAGGCGAGCGATCAGGCCCAGCTGGCCATTTCCTTTTCGAGATTCTGCACGATCGTCTCGAAGAACTGCTCGGTGGTCTGCCATGCCTGACCGGGGCCGATCAGGAGTGCGAGATCCTTGGTCATGTGGCCGCTTTCGACGGTCTTGATGCAGACCTTCTCCAGCGTTTCGGCAAAGCGCACGACGTCGGGCGTGTTGTCGAACTTGCCGCGATACATCAGCCCGCGCGTCCACGCGAAGATCGAGGCGATCGGGTTGGTCGAAGTCGCCTTGCCTTGCTGGTGCTGGCGATAGTGGCGGGTGACGGTGCCGTGCGCGGCTTCGGCCTCGATGGTCTTGCCATCGGGGCTCATCAGCACGCTGGTCATCAGGCCGAGCGAGCCGAAGCCCTGCGCCACGGTGTCCGATTGCACGTCGCCGTCGTAATTCTTGCACGCCCACACGAACTTGCCCGACCACTTGAGCGCCGAGGCGACCATGTCGTCGATCAGCCGGTGTTCGTAGACAATGCCCTTTTCCTTGAACTTCTCGGCGAAACCTTCGGTGTCGAACACTTCCTGGAACAGATCCTTGAAGCGCCCGTCATAGGCCTTCATAATCGTGTTCTTGGTGCTGAGGTACACTGGCCAGCCGAGGTTGAGGCCGTAATTGAAGCTGGCGCGGGCGAAGTCGCGGATCGAATCGTCCAGGTTGTACATCGCCATCGCGATGCCGGCGCTGGGGAAATCGAACACGTCGAGGTCGATCTTGGTGCCGTCCTCGCCGTCGAACACCAGCCGCAGCTTGCCCGGGCCGGGGATCAGCGTGTCGGTGGCGCGATACTGGTCGCCAAAGGCATGGCGGCCGACCACGATCGGATCGGTCCAGCCGGGCACCAGCCGCGGCACGTTGTCGATCACGATGGGTTCGCGGAACACCACGCCGCCCAGGATGTTGCGGATCGTGCCGTTGGGCGACTTCCACATCTTCTTGAGGCCGAATTCCTCGACGCGGGCTTCGTCCGGGGTGATGGTGGCGCACTTTACGCCCACGCCGTACTGCTTGATCGCGTTGGCGGAATCGACCGTCACCTGATCGTCGGTGGCATCGCGGTTCTCGATCGACAGGTCGTAATACTTAAGGTCGATGTCGAGATAGGGCAGGATCAGCTGTTCGCGGATCCACTGCCAGATGATCCGGGTCATCTCGTCGCCGTCGAGTTCGACGACCGGGTTTGCCACCTTGATTTTCTGCATTGCAATTATGCCCCATTCGCATCGCCCGTCCGTGGGCTGCCTGTGAGTGAACAGGATGTCTAGAAAGATCCCGCCGGGGCTTTAGCAGAGGCGTGCGGGCTTGCAACCCGCGTCAGTTGCAAATGATTTGCAACTGCTTTCAGGGCCAGTCACCGGGCAGGCAGGTCAACCATTTCGGGCAGCAGGATGCTCCGTCCGCCGCCAAATTCCTCGCGTACCACGATTAGTCCGCTGCGCTCGAGATGGTCGAGCAGGC
Source organism: Erythrobacter fulvus (assembly GCF_028595285.1). Taxonomy (GTDB): domain Bacteria; phylum Pseudomonadota; class Alphaproteobacteria; order Sphingomonadales; family Sphingomonadaceae; genus Erythrobacter; species Erythrobacter fulvus. The sequence goes on from NZ_JAQQXQ010000016.1 coordinate 29,660, forward strand.
GGCGCACGCGGCTGGGCGAGGCACTGCCGTATAGGCGGGCCAGTTCCTCTTCGTCGGGCATTGAGTTGCCGGTTGCCGCCGCAATCACGAGCGCGAGATAGGGGGCAAGCACGTCGTCGTCGACATTGCCTGCCATCCGCTCGACTGTCTGGCGCAGGGCTTCGTCAAGCCGGTCGACCCCGGCGAGCGCAAAGGCGAACAGCCGGCGAAAGGCAGCCAGATCGACATGGGCGCTGGCGATGCCCTGCTGGCGGCAGCGGACTGCGAAATCGCGGAACAATGCGGTCGCCGGACGGAAAGTCGCTCCTTCGCTTGCCGCGAGTTCGCGCACCACGTCCATAAGATCGCCCGGCGGAGCATCAGCCTCCGGGCTGGCGTCAGGCGCGGGGGGCAGCGAGACTTCTTGCTCCATCACCGGCGGCGAAGACGGGGGAGCCATGGGCGGAGCTTCGCGCAGGGCCGGCGCCGCCGAAAGTGCGCGTTCCAGATCGACCACCGGGCGCGGGGGTGGGGCGGGCGCTCGCGGGGCGGTTTCGCTGGCGGCTTCGGCAAGCCTGTCGGTCAGCAGGCTTTCCATCTCCTCGCCCGCCGCTTCGGGCAGCGGGATTAGCCCCTGTCCGGCGGTCTTGGCACCGGTTTGCACCGCGCCGACATTGACCGCCACCGGCCTGCGGCTGATCGCAGGGCCTAGCCCGAGGAACTGCCCGCGTTGCAGATCACGGATGCGTTCAGCCTGCCGCCGGTCCATGCCGAGCAGATCGGCGGCGCGCTGCATGTCGATATCGAGGAAGGTCCGGCCCATCAGGAAGTTGGAAGCCTCGGCAGCGACGTTCTTGGCAAGTTTGGCGAGGCGCTGTGTGGCCACAATCCCTGCCAGCCCGCGCTTGCGCCCGCGGCACATCAGGTTGGTCATCGCCGAAAGTGTCAGGCGGCGGGTATCGTCATTCATCTCGCCCGCGGCGGCTGGCGCGAACATCTGCGCTTCGTCCACCACCACCAGCGCCGGATACCAATGCTCGCGCGGGGCATCGAACAGCGCGGTAAGGAACAGCGCGGCGCAACGGATCTGCTGTTCGACTTCCAGTTCCTCCAGCGCCAGCACCACCGAGGCACGGTGCTGGCGCACCCGGCCGGCCAGCGCCTCGATCTCGCGCGGGGAATAGGCAGCGGCGTCGATCACGACGTGGCCGAAATGATCCGCCAGGGTGACGAAATCGCCTTCGGGATCGATTACCACCTGCTGCACCAGCCCGGCGCATTCCTCCAGCAGGCGGCGCAAAAGGTGCGATTTGCCCGAACCGGAATTGCCCTGCACCAGCAGACGCGTGGCGAGAAGCTCCTCGAGATCGATGAAGAGGCTCTGCCCGCCGCTGTCCCGGCCGATGTCGATCTGCGCGCTCACGCTTCGGGCTTAGGGAGCCGGGGGCAGGGCGCAAAGCCGGGCCGGGGAGTTTTCCAGTGATTAGGTCCGTGATCGGCGACCGACAAAGAAAAACCCCGCCAACTCGAGGGAGTTGCGGGGCTTTCTGGCGATGGTGGGCGTAGCAAGGATTGAACTTGCGACCCCTACGATGTCAACATAGTGCTCTACCACTGAGCTATACGCCCGCACCATCGGATCGCCACCCTGTCGGGGGCGGAGCGGCCCTTTATCGCAGCACCCGCCAAGGTGCAAGCGATTCGGAACGTCAGCCTGCTTCCTCGAACACCCGCTCCACTTCCAGCACCAGATCGCGCAGGTGGAACGGTTTCGACAGCACCTTGGCACTGGGCTGTTCGCGGCTGGCGCGTAAACTTACCGCAGCAAAGCCGGTGATGAACATTACTTTGGTGCGCGGAGAGATTTCGGCGCAGCGCTGGGCCAGCTCGATTCCGTCCATTTCGGGCATGACGATATCGGAAAGAAGTAGATCGAAATCGCCGGATTCGAGCAGCGGAATCGCCTCGGTACCGCGATCGACCGCGCTCACGCGGTAACCGGCATTGGTCAAGGCGCGCGCAAGATAGGTGCGCATCGCCTCTTCGTCTTCGGCGAGCAGGATGTGCGGGGTATTGATCGCGTTCATGACGGTGGCGTTAGCAGCCTCGGCTTAAGAAATCTTTGTCTGCATGCGCGGTTTGCGACCGTAAGCCATGCGGTTGACGATCAGGCTTTGACAGGCAGGCGCAAAGACGGCAGCAAGAAAGGCGATGTCGCCCGCTCTCCCCGGCTCTTCCGATCCCCATTTTTCCGCACTTGGTCAGCCTGTGCGGATCAGCGGCGGACGCGTGCCGGGTCTGGAGGGGACGGCGGCCTATACCTATGTCGCGCCGCGCACGATGCGCTTGCCTGTGTTGGTGGCAGTTCCCCATGCCGGCCGCGCCTATCCCCCGCAGGTGGTTGGGCGCATGCGCGATCCGCAGGCAGCGCAGCTGCGGTTGGAGGATCGGCTGGTTGACCGCCTGGGCCGGGCAATCGCGCAGGCAACCGGAGCGGCCCTGCTGGTCGCGCATGCACCGCGCGCGCTGCTGGATCTCAACCGGGCCGAAGACGATATCGACTGGGACATGATCGAAGGCGGCAGGCCCGAAGATTTGCCTTCGCGTGCGGCGGCGGGGCAGGGCGGGAATCGCCGTGCCCGCAGCGGGTTGGGACTTGTGCCTCGGCGCCTTCCCGGCAGCGGCGAGATCTGGCGCGGACGGCTCGACCGGAGCGAGCTTGCCGCACGCATAAGCGGTATCCACCATGCCTATCACGACTTCCTCGGTTCCGAGCTCGCCCGCATCCGCGATGCCTGGGGTGCAGCGCTGCTGATCGATCTGCATTCGATGCCGCCGCTACGTTCCGTCGAAGGTGAGGACAGCGCCCCGCAGATCGTGCTGGGTGATAGGTTCGGTGCATCGTGCCATCACGGGCTGATGTCTGGCGCGTTGAGGCATTTGCAGATGCAGGGGTGCCATGCCGTGCAGAACCGCCCCTATTCAGGCGGTTATGTGCTCGATCGGCACGGCGAGCCGCGGCGGGGCGTGCATGCCTTGCAGTTGGAAGTCTGCCGCGCGACCTATCTCGATCACCGCTTGGCCGAGCCGGGCGAGGGCATTGCCGCGATGGGTACCTTGCTTGCCTCGCTGGTCCGCGAAATGGGCGAGGAAACCGCATTGCTGGGCGGCAGCGACGGCGTGTTGCAGGCCGCCGAATAGGACGCCTTAGCCGGTAGCAAGTCTCCACAAGGAACCACCCCTTCGCGTGAGGGGGGTATAGTGATCACTATAAAAATGTAGGTAGTTGACCACACTGCATTGCTCAGCGGGTCTGTGGCGCCGATGAGCCTCGGTCGCGTTTGGCGATAGCTAGTTCAACGGCTGTATTTCGGTTGGAGCAACACTTCCTTGCTCGAAAACCCATTGCCCTCGCCAGAATTCAATGGGGCGGTGAGCCTATCGTGTTCGCATCAGGCGCTGGATTTGTCGGCAATCCCGACAAGCTGCGCTGGCAGTATGAAACCCAAAGCCGCGATGATTTGCGCCTGGAATTCGCCCGCAAGCTCATATGCGATAAGCTTCGCAACAGCCTCGTGACCTTGCAAAGCAGCTTGCCCTGACCGGCCCCCACTGAGTGGTCCGTATTGATTGTTAGTTCAAGATTGTCTCCGGCGCCATGGCTGTCCGGAGGTGGAGCGTAGCGGAACCGGAGGGCAGCCATGGCGGCGTCGCCGTT
>NZ_JAQQXQ010000017.1 GCF_028595285.1 Erythrobacter fulvus
TTCCCCTGGCAGCTTCCTGCAGGATCAGCTTGTCGAGCGTCAGGTCCGATACCGCCCTGCGCAACCGGGCGTTCTCCTTCTCCAGCTCTTTCATACGCCGAGCCTGGTCCATCTTCAGGCCACCATATTCCTTGCGCCAGCGGTAGTAGCTTTGTTCGGTGACGCCGATCCGACGACACGCATCGGCCACCGTCCCGCCCTGTGCCAGCACGATCTCCGCTTCACGCAGCTTGCCGATGATCTCTTCCGGCCTGTGCTTCCTTGCCATTCCATTCCTCCTTCGTGGCCAATTCTAAAATAGAAATTGGGCCACTCAGAAGGGGGCAGATCAGCCCCGCAAACCATCGAAACGAGGCCGAAAAAACCATCCCTCACACAACAAAGACCGCGATCAGACCCTTTGCGCCCCCATCAGGCCGAAAACAGCGGGTTCTTCGAGGTGTCCCGATGTGTCATGCGTCGCTGAAAGGACTGCGGTTTCAGGTCAAGAGTTTCGGTCCGCCCTGGGATCAAAACCTTGCGTCGGTGCATCTTTAGCCGCAGCCAGCCTACAAGTGGGCGCCTCACGAGAAAACGCGCCAGCGCGGGCCAAGAATGAATTAAATGAATTCTTTATGAATTCTGTCGCCCAACTCATGGACGTCCCGAAGCGTCAAGCCGACTTGGCGATTTGTGGAAGCCTCATTGCTCTGAAAGAGCGTCATTGCGGTTCACGAGAAGCGTGACTTCGCAATTGGACATACACTTCTGCTCTCCTACCTCCCTGATCGCCGCATCAACTATCGTCCACTCGTCATCGGTGAGCGCCTCTTCGAATTTGACGCCGAAGGTTTCGTCCCGCCTCCAGACCACCTGACCAAATAAGGTGTATCCGCCGACCCTAAGCTGTACATCTCGGCCCCGTTGTGGCGGCACGCAACCGGCAAGACCAGCACCGCTCGACGAAATGTCGATCATAACTGCGGACATTCGAGAAGCGGTTGTCATGACAACTGCCCCCGCTCCCAAAGGGGTACGGGCTGACATGCGCTTTTCAGGCGCTGCACGAACAGTCAGTTTCTTTCCGAATCCAGACAACGGCCAGCCTCCTTGATACGAAACACCTATCCGATGGCCGTAAAAAAAAGTTAGTGGCCGCTCGGTCCAGACCAACGAACATTGTCAAGGGCAGCGACAAAAGCCGCATGGGCAGCATCCTATGCTCATGGCTGCTCGCGCTTGATCAATCTTTGCAACCCAAGCTCTATGTCACAGGCCCCACGCTTCGTTGCCATAAGGGAGGACAGCGGCAGCGGAGTTTGCGAAAAACACTAGTTCTGCCACCAGAAAGCCGGCGGAACATGAAGAGAGTGGGGCGATATTATTAACAGTATAACAAATCGTAACACAATTGGTGAAAATTTTTCAAATTTCTATCGATCCAATTTCACCTTGTGCACCGATCAGGTTTAAATTTTCCGTCGCACATACCAATACATGGCCATTCCATCGAGGCACGAAAGGTCTGAACTAGAAAAATTCTTTCTAAAATCTTTGAAAAAGCTTGACGATTTTCCGCAATTTCATCATCCTTGGGGTCCAGAGCTTGGTAATAGAATCGTGCTGCTTGAAGCTGCTGCGTGAGCGGCGCTCGCTACACAGCCATGGTCAAGCTGAAGTTCATGCAGCATCTTTCAGGTGAGCGGTTATGGACGTAAAGTTGCTAGCGACGAAGATTGAAGCAGCTCAAGTCATTCTTGATGAAATGAGACGAGAGGCCGGGATTGAACCGTCCAAGGATATCCGGCTGAGCGTCACCTCTCGTCAGGAGACTGCCTTGGAGGCCGCGGTCCGCGCTTACGAGGAACGCCGAAAGCGCGGGAGGCATTTCGAAAACACACAACTCTTCGGTGAACCAGCCTGGGATATCTTGCTTGACCTTTACATCCACCAGGCACACAACGAGAGCGTCAGCGTGAAGAGCGCGACAATCGGTTCTGGAGCTTCGGCGGCAACAGCCCTTCGATGGCTCGAAGTACTCGACAAGGAAGGCTTGGTCAGATCAGAAGAGGACCCGAGCGACAACAGGCGGCGTTTGCTTCGACTGACACCCGAAGGCTATGAAAGTATCACACGTTACCTTGAGGAAGTCTCGCGATAAACGCTCTCGCTTCATGCCCTTGCCGTGGCCAAAATCAGAAGGGCGGTTCGATTACTGTCAAAGCAAGCCTCCCGGACGTATTTTCTGCACACACTCGGGCTGCCTGGGGGCAAACGGGTTAATTCTCAGGCAGCATTGCAGGTCGGAGGAAACCGTCGCGCCAAGGCGTTTACGACCGATTCGCGTATGAACATCCTTAGTAGTGGCCCCAAACGGTTTTGATGCTTGCGGATCGCATAGCATTGGCAAATGAAATCGCGCTCAACCGTGATCATGAAGATCTCATGTAACCTGAACGATTGATCGGGCGTAGCCTCAATCAGCATGTCGTCATCGGTCAGGTTGGTGAGGAGAGCCTCAACCGATTTCCCGTCAACACGTTTGCATTCCGTTGGCGCGCGCATTTTGGTTCGCCCGATCGCGCATCGTTCCATGGGCTTGCAATGAGACTTGTCGATCTTGTTAGCCCTGCGCACGCGCCCAAGCCGTTAGCCTCACCAACTTTGCCCCAAACTCGGATGGTGCGCATCTCAGCGCCCATGCATAGACAACTTTCCTCATAAGGAACGATCAATCCCCACCCACCTCGCCGAAGAGCGAATATTTGAGCCGGCCGGACACCTTCAATCGCGCGAGGCCGGCTAATGAAAACTCGCGTCCTTGGCGATCGTGAAGTTTATTCGTAAGCACAAAGTTAACCGCGCATAAGGGTTTTGCCGTTAGTGCTGAAAAGCGATGAGCCTAACCAAGTATGAGCAACAATTAGTGCTGGATCATCGGAATTGAGAAAGGGGCAGGCAGGCTATTTTTTCTGCTCGAGGGATTGTTCGAACCGAATTTACCCGGTCTTACGGCCCGCGTTCGGGAGGTGCATTAATTGGGAAATCTTGACGGAGCACAACGCCGCGCCTTGATTGAAGCGGCCGTGGCAAAGCTCACACCCGCAGTCACCAGCGCACCGACGTCGGGAACAACCGTGTTTGTGCTCATTTGCGATGCAATCGAGGACACGCTAGGGGTGAATTACATTTCAGAAGCTGTTTCCCAGCTTCTGCTCGACATGGCAAAAGCCTCGGAATGTCAAGGCCTGCCAGTGGCCAAGACTAAACCTTAACGCGCCAACGCGTGCCCGGCCACAAACGACGACCATCACCCCCGTCAGATAGCAGGATGCTGCCATCTGGCGAGCAAGGACAAGTGCAGCAGAGTGCTCCCTTGCATTGTGGCCGTGTGCCGAACCTCACAGAAAGACGGAATGCTTTGTCCCTGCGCGGTTTTACGGTCTTTGCAGAGCCGCAATATCAAGCACTGTCGTTCCTCTGACGCCGATCTCGACTTCGGCAGAAAATGGTTCGCCGATGCCTTCCTTGTCATTCGCCTCGATAAACCATGGAAGAGGAAGGTTGTCGGCATTGACTGTCACCCGATGCGTTCCGTCGGCGACACCTTCAAATCTGTAACGACCAACGTCGTCCGTCCGCACCGCCTGGATCCCATCGAGGATGACGACAATTCCCCGAGCACCAGACTCTGCCGGATCCCATTTGCCATTTCTGTTCTCATCCAGAAAAACTCTGCCTTCAAGTTTCCCCAAACCTCCAACGGGATATTCCCGGGCGCCCATGAAACCGGATGGCCGGCCAGCAGAAATGGAATAGCGCAAGGTGAGATAAGCCGCCCGTAATCGGAACGAACTTCGTCGCAGATCATCGAGCTGATCATCGCTCAGCCCCAAGGGGGAACCGAACAGCGGAATGCCAAAGCGTGAAATCAGACTGGAGGTCGCATCAGTGTAAGTGCCGGACAGGCTCAAGCTCGGTGAGAGTCTTGCTGACGCAACCAGTGTTGCTGAGAACGATTCGGTTTGCTGCGACGTTAAGGTGCCAAAGGAAACACCGGTCGACTGGAACGGACCGAAAAACTCCGCAGCCGTCGCGCTGGCATCTGAACTATAGGCAAACGTCGCATCGATAGTTGTGTCCTTGATGGGCATAAGCCCAGCGCTCATCGCGATGCCGAAGCTGTCGGCGCTCTCTGTCAGATCGCGATTGAGTACCTGCGATGCTTGGTCCGACTGGCTGCGATGCTGGTAGGATATCTGGGTGCTGAGCCTGCTGCCCGCCGGCAGAGATTGGGGGAGCGACCAATTCTGGATAAAACCGATACGATAAAGGTTCGAAAGACGATCCGAGCTCCAGCCCGCTTCGGCGCGTGACGATCCAAACCCCGTTTCAAAATCGACATAGCCAAGAACTTGGCCAGCGCTTTGGCCATTGGCCACTCGCAAGCTTGCGTTGACCCCAACCGCGGAGTTGAAATCGATATTTCGACGAAAATCCGCATTGACAACGACACCGCTTGAACCGGTGCTGTCGACTGAATCGATCGCATCAATATTGAAGGTCCAACGCCACCGCTGAGAGGAGGTCGAAAACCGATAATATGCACCAAAGGCGTTGCTGAGGATCGCCGATGTTCCCCAAGTCAATCCGGGGCCGAAATAGTAAACTCCGCCATTATGGATGCTACGACCGCTGCGATAGACGGCGTCAAGAGATGCGCCATGAGCGTCGCCATCGGCCAGATATTCTGACGGTGCAACTCCATTGCTCGAACGGGTTGACCAGACCGCATTTGCCTGGAGGCGAAACTTCTGCCGCGACAAGCCCATCGAGCCTACGATCGCGCGCGAGCTGACAAACCTCGTGTCACCACCTGGATCAGAACTACCGAGGATGACAGCAAAGGGGTCGCGTGTATCATCAACCGCGATGGCTTGGACACCGGCCGTCAGACCTGGCGACAATTCCGACTGGCCTCCTGCTGAAACCAGCAATCCTGAAAGGCCTGTATAGTCGGTCAGAAGCAAGCCGCCTAGCAAACCGGGCTCGCCTACGGAAAGATTGAAGCTTGCAAATGGCTTCGGGTCGGAAAAGGATTCCCCCGGCGCGACAGGCCGATAGGCGTCAAAGGTTACTGCCCCCCCCAAGATAGGGGTAACAGGCAAAAAGAACCGCGCTTGCCTGTCAAAAAGGCCGATCAGTGGTGTCGACGTCGTTCCTAACGCACTATCGATAAGCCAACCTGAGCCCAACGGAAGACCGCTGCTGGTTAGTTCGAACAAACCGGTCCAGCGGTCGCCGTTTGCCACGGCGAATGGATCAGGACGCGATCCCCGGCCAAGCTGCGCATCCAAACCAAGCAATCCGAAATTGTCAGTCTGATATCTGGCAGATACGAGAACCCCGGCTTCCTGCTGCACATTGTCGAATGGCGAAGTATCGATACTATCCGCGTTGGAGGTTGAGGAGATCCTTGCCCCGTTCAACTCCGCCACCAGCGAACGCAAATTGCCCGTTGTGTTTGTGACCCGAACCACTTCGGAAGTTAGCGAAAGCTCCAGGTTACCGTCATCAATCAGGCGATCAACATAAGCTTCGGAAGAAGCTGGAGCGCCTATGTCTGAATCCTCTTGATTCTGCGCACTAGCCAGACTGGGTATGACCACGCTGGCCGCGATCAGCACCCGAATACCAAATCTGCAACAGAGCCGATTACAGATCCGGATGTGGATCTTGTGGCCCATGGTCAAGGCTCGAATACCCCTTCGAACCGGAACGAATTGACCGAGTCATTGATCGTGCCGCTCATAGCCAGAGGAAAAATGATAGGCTTTGCAGCTATTGTATCGCTCATGCCGGCAGCCTGCGACGCGATCGTATCATCACCCGTGTCCGGGTTGAGAGCGATCATCCTCGTCTCGCCTGGCAAAATCGGCAAGGTCGAGGGTGAGAACTCCCGCTTCAACCCCGTAGCATCGGTACCACTCAGAAAGGCCGAAAGCCTGCCGTGTGCATTGCCAGTATTTTCGACCATTAGTACGGGTGTCTGCAAACCATTAAGCTCAATGACATCGGCTTTGACGATCTTGAGCGCAGGCTTCACATCGCCCACGGCAACATAGACTATCAGAGCGATCTGGCCTTTGACCGGGAAATTGACATTCTCCGTTGGGGACACCTCCTCCTCGCCGCCCGAAATGACAATTGCAAAACGGCATTCGGTGGCAGGCGCATCGGCCGGCGGCGTAACCTCGAACCGGTAGCGCAACTGCGTGCGTCCCGGCAAAAGCGTCTGCCGCCGCTCAATAGCCACCCACGGGCGGCAAGAACCGGGCTTAAGCACCTCGCTCAGCACAACGCCACCTTCCGGTGTCAGATCCCATTCAGCCGTGGCAAAAGTCAGCTCAGTCGAACCATCGGAACGATTGCTCAGCTCAGCAACTGCGCGGACCGTTTCCCCCGGCTTGGCGGAGAGCTCAAATCGCGGAGGCGACACCGCAAGAGCAAAATCTTCCGCAATCACAGCTCCAAACGGAACTGCCAGCATCGCCGTCAACGTGGCCAGCTTCATTATAAATGTGCAAAAAAAGCGCAACGTGTCCCTCATCGATCCAGCTCGATTTCGAAGCCAAATGCCAGAGCTTCCGGCTGCGCAAGGCGCGATCCGTCAGTCTGCAGGCTCATTTCAATCAGGTCCCGGATCACTGGGCCCGTCACAGCACCCGCGTAAACCAGCGCGCGATCACCCGATACGAGCGAACCGGCAAGCAAGGTTCCTCCGGTCCGCCACGTAGCGCGGACCGTGGGTCCGGCCGTGCGGGGCAAGGTCATGTATATCCGCCCTGAGCGCCCAACCCAGGAACCAAGATTGAGTTGGACACTCACGCGAGTGGAGGCAGAAACAATAGATGACGAACCGCTGCGTCCCGGCGGCTGCCACTGCATCTGGAGAACGGGATCGAGAACGACAGTCCCACTGTCATCCACCCTGTAGGCACGCGACACGCCCGCTGACGGCACCTCATCTTGAGCAGCCACGGGTGCGACTATCACCGCGGATCCGGCAAGCAAAAGCAACACAGCACTGCAGCGCCTCATGGGAGGCTCAGCGTGTAGGTTGCGCGACCGGAATAGGTGCCCGCAGCCGGGACAAGTGTGTTAGCATAAGAAAATGTCATGCACTGCTCCTTCCACGTATTGGCCGGGAAAGTAGCAAGAACTTGCGTGCCGCCTGTGAATGATCCGTTGGGAAACTGGAAAATTGTGTCACCATTACCCGACATGACCCAACTGATCTGGCTAAAAGGGATCGCGTCACCGCCACTGGTCAGATTGGCGGGCGCGGTAACCGTGAGGGTCGCCACACCAGATCCGGGCCCAGGGCGGGACCAGGCGCCGATGTAAACCTGCGACGGAGGATTGCAGAACACGAAGCCATCAATCGGGCTTTGAGAAACATTGCTGTTCGACGCCATTGTTTGCGGCGCGCCTGAGCCAACAACACCCGACGGAACAGTTACCGACACAACATTGACCGTAGAATTGTTGCCAGGCCTGCCGCCTGACGTGTAGACCCCCGTGTAGCCGCCGGCGCCAACCTGCAAATAAATGGAGCGAGGCCCCCCGGTGATGGTGATTACATAAGCTTGCGCGGCCTGGGCTTGAGCCAGAGTGCCCAGCGCCAGGCCGGCAATCACAGCTCGCCGAAAATGCGAACGAAGACCCAAAAGACCTGCTGCGAGTTTGAAGGCGTGCGTGGAAATGCGCTTGTCCATGTCTGCGTGCCTTACTCCGGAAGAATACGTAGCGATGCCACCTTCACGTTATTCTGCGGTCAATTCAAGGTGTCGCCACCAAATATGCACTATCCGGTTCAGAAGTGCTCGCGGAGGCGCGATCGTCCTTGCGCGCGAAAGCCCCCGCCAATTGCCAGCGGGACTTTATCAAGGGAGAAAATGCAAGAGTTCCAGCGTTAGACTTGGCGATAAAGGGATCCGACGCCCAATCGTCTTTCGACTTCACGGGCAAGGACACTTCGGTCGTCCCGGTCTCAGCATCTTCTCCTGGACGCTCCAAATAGACGGCATGCGGGATCATGATCGTGATATCGAGATGCGCCTTCGTCTCGACCCGTTCAGAGGCCGTCACTTCGAACCGTGACTCAGCTTGCGCCCCACATGCAGCGAGGGCCCCCGCACATACAGAGCAACGCCCCCAGAACCCGAAATTGGCCCCAACCTTCACATGCACCCCCTCTGGTTTGCGCATGTGCGAAGAACGGTGTGGTGCGGAGGTTCTTAAGTTTGATTGGCTCCGTCAATGTGAGGGGCTCAAAGTAGTTCATTGTGCCCCAGTTCTCGATGATGAGCTGGACAGACCACCTCGGGGACGGCGGCAAACCCTTAGTCGGGGAGAGGAAAAATATCCCTCGGCCCAGCTGAGACAAGGAATTCAGGGCATCGACACTGCGTAAGTCACACGGCCATTTTGCGCATTAACGCCACCATAAGTACCGGCCGGAACGACATTCTGGTTGAGGTAGGTAAACGTCCAGCGAGCGTCGAGATTGGTGACCTTGGTGCCAGTCGTGGGCGTGAGGTTGATGCTCGTGGTGGCACCGTCAACTAGGGTCGGGTGCGCCAGCGCGGTGGACGTCGTGCTTGTCGCGACAGCGACATTCATCTGCGACCACGAGATTGTGTCGCCCGCACCATTGTTGAGGGGCCCAAGGGTCGTGGAGCTGAACGCAATGGTGCCATTGTTGCCGGTGACGCGCGCTGTGACAGTGCCGTTCGTCAAATCACCCCCAGTGCCGGAGACGGCCGTTCCGTCACCAACATTGGCAGCAGGCACGTTGAAGACAAGATTGTCGACAGTGGTATTGTTCGCGGCATTGGTGCCGGTCCCGATGCGCACATAGACGAACTTCGGTATGGTGACGGTGAAGTCAAGATTTGCGCTGGCCGTCAGCGGCGTGTCGGTTCCGGTCACAAACCTCGATTCCGCCTGCGCCCCAGTGGGTAGTGAAGCAGCCATAGCAAGCACAAACAGTGCGACGTATTTTGTCTTCTCAATCACGGTGCATCTCCAATCTAGATTGCTCGTCTAAAGGGTCGAGCGTGGAGATCCGTATATTCCCTTAATGGTTACGAAAGCGTTCATTATGAATTTTTGCCACCTTCAATGGCGCGCCTGAAGCACTTCTGCGCCGGGCATCCGATATCACCGCAGTCTATCGATAAGATGAAGCCAGGCAGCTCAGCGCTGCCTGAAGACACTGCAACCGATTAGGTTCGCAGCTTATGCGCGCCTTGATCATAAGATCGGCTTGGCGCCCGTCCATCCACCCCAATCGATCCATCACATGACGAAAATATCAGAATCGATCGATTGCGCCGCTCTGCGCGACCATCATTAGTCGGCAGGGCGCACTGACCAGATCAGCCGAACCCGTCGTGAACTTGCTCCAGCGAACAAAGCGATTTTTAGCACATACATTCAGCCTGTGATGAGCAAGGGCTATAGGCCAGCCATCACAGTTCCGTTGCGCGCCATGCGAGCCCTGTAAGAGACAGACCTGCCTTAAAGGTGACACCTAAGCGCTTGCTCCACCCTCAAGCGGCCCAGCTCGCTGATCTCGACCACGAAACGCCGTTTATCGTCGCTGTCAGGCCGGCGGTCGATAAGGAGCATTTCCTCGAGTGCATTGAGCCACCGCAGGGCGGTTGTGGCCGGACATGCCGCTCCGATGCATGCGCTAGTCACCGAAATCTGGCTACCCTTGCAGTCGGCCTGATAGAGATCAAGCATGATGTCCCAAGCTGGGGATATGGCAAAGCCCTGCATTCCAAAGACTTCGTCTACATTGCGGCGGGCGGAATAGATCTTGCCTGCCAGCCCGGCAAGCGTCTGCTTGGAGGGGACCGTCCCAAGCTCGTGGTCAGACATTGTTCTCAGCTCAATCGCCAGGGCCTCCATGCGATCGGCAATACCTTGGGTATTTTCGAACTGACCAACCGAGGGAACGCGGCCCGCTTGGCTCGACTGCGCATTCACGTGAAGACCTTCCAACTTCGCCTCCTTGAGAGAAAGGTGATCCGGAACAATACCTAACCGGCTTTGCGACGAGCGGTTACCAAAACACGGTTAATTCATCAGCGACTCGCCGCGAATCCGTATTACTGCGTATAGACGGCACCGGTTCATTGCCAGCGCCCACGATGGATATCCCCAGATGGACACAATTTGCTATTTCTCAGGATCATCTCGAAAATCCAGCATGCCGGCGTCCATTAGAACTCTGCCGCGTCATCGCTCATTCATCATGATCCGAATTTAATGGCACAGTCCCGTGCGGATCGCCCAATACCCGAAGGAATACCTCGCCGATGAAAATGATGCGAACCAGATTGAGCCTTAATGGGACGTCGGCGACTTCGATTTGCGCTCTCTTTAGCGCTCTAACGCATGATCTCACGCAGTTAACCATTATCGGCTTGCTTATCCATGGTTTTGGCATCTATCAGCGCGCCGGGATATCTTTTGCCAGATGACGGAAACCGATAAAAAGAGCGAACAGGAAGCAATCGACAGGGCCATTGCCCTGATTGAAGTTGCGCTCAATGAGTGCGACGAGCATGGTTTCGTCTTCGTCGCCATCGATCTTTCCACCGCTCTCGATAAACTTCTCGCGCTGCGCGCACAACAAACTGCCGAGTGAGGCAGCGTTGCCGTGGGGCTGCAAACGCCCTACGGTCACGTTTATGGCGCCAGCAGTTGCCTTCCTCGTATTTGATTCGCTTACACAAAAGCAGCACGACGCGCTCAGACTCGCGGCGCTGCATCTGACGTCGAAACAAATCGCGTTGCAGCTGGGCGTATCGCCAGTCACCATCGACAAGCGTATCGAAGCCGTGCGCGCTCGACTTGGCAGCATCCCGCGCTCAGATCTGGTTCGCCTCTATGTCATCTGGCGCGAAGAAAATAACCGGGACACCATGTATGATCGCACCATAGATGATCTGATCATACTAGGTGAGCTGCCCGGAGATGCGCCAAAGACCACGACGCAGCCGACGGAAAGACCGCTGGTTTTCGAAGACAGCATCTCCTTTGACGCGCGTGCGTCGTGGGAACGTGATCCGGTCTGGCTGCGCCCGGGGCTGACGCCGTCAGATTTGGGGCTGAGTGGAAAGTTGGCAGTCATATTTGGCGGCGCGGTTGCAATCTTGATGGTCGCCGTGCTCTCTGTGGCTTGCATCAACGCGCTCACGACCCTGATCAGCAGCTGAAATTCTCCCGGGCTGCACAGCCAAAGGAGAACTCCATGTCACTTTCCATCGACGCCGCTTCCGCCCGCATCGTCCGAGAACTCAAATCATCAGAAGAGACGATTTCAAACGCGCTGGTCGCGGCAAGCGCCCTCCTGCACTCGGCCGCGCTTGCAGATCATGACATCTCGGACGTCCCCGAAGTCAAGGTGCAGTCGGTGCTTCTGCATCTCAACAAGATGATCCATGGACTGATCGAAGCCCGCGGCGAAGCGAGAAGGGTCCACGGCCAGTTGCTCGACATCGGCCAGGCGATGGGTGCCACGGAAACGCCCTATTGTCCGCCAAAGACGGCCGTCATCGCGGAGCAGCGCGCTGCCTGACTTGCCTTTGCGGCGATGAAGCGACAGATCTGCCGGTGATGGTCCGGTTCCTCGCTCAAGCCCTGCTGATCTGTGTCGTTTTCATCGCCGCCTTGCGCGCAGGAGGAAAACCCGAACGCCATGTCGCGTCAATCTACTTTGCCATGCTTTTGGCCTCGACAGCGGACGCTTTGCTTGGTGGCGGCGAAACCGCGGCAGACTATGCTGGGCTGCACGTTTTCCGCTTCACCCTTGATTGCTGTGCCCTCGCCGGCATCGTCTTTGTTGCGTTGCGCTATGAACGCTGGTGGACCTTGTGGGTAGGCTCGGTCCAGTTGATCGCGGTGATGGCGCACGTATTGCGAGCTATCGCAGTGCCGATGCCTGCCCTCGTCTACGTCATCATGGAGCGCTGGCCAGTCTGGATGGCGGTGCTTATCACCGCAGCGGGGACTTTTCTGCATCACCGCCGACAACAGGCGGTAGTCAGCGACATCTGAGCACGCTCCTGACACCCCTTCACAATCAACCGGAAAATCTTGCAGCACGCCTGTTATACCGGTTCGGTTCGATTGCTCGGATCGCCCAAGCGACGGAAGCCGAACTGCGACAGATATGCCTTGTCGGGGAGAACTGGGTCGAGGCCTTTGTCGGCATCCGCCAACTCATTCACGATGGTATGCGCGAGAAATTGTTCCGCACTCGTCTCGGGAATGATCGACAAACGCTCTTCACTTATCTGCTCATGACCATGCGGAATCTGAGAGAAGAGCGCATGGTTGCAATCTTTGCGGATAGAGAGGGCTTCGTCATCGCCGAAGAAGTGCTTGCAGAAGGCGGTGAGGCGCATGTCGCATTCACTCCCCGCAAGATTTTCGGGCGGGCGTTGAACCTTGATGCACGGCAGATCCTTTTGGCGCACAACCACCCATCCGGGTGGGCCGAACCAAGCGAACAGGATGTTCGACTGACGCAATCACTCTGCCGACAGGCAGACGAACTTGGCCTATCGATCGAAGATCATCTTATCGTAGGCGCTCGCGAGGTGGTCAGCATGAAAGAGAGAGGGCTCATATGACGAACCACCTGTCGCTTTCTCAAGATCTCGCTAGGTTCGAGAAGCTCATTGAGACCGCCGAAACAAAGACGAAGGCAAATGCCCCGAGATCACAAGCCGGGTCGTCAGAGGCAGCAGGCGCGCCCCAAGAAATGCGTGATCTTTTCGTAACGGCGGCAAGGCGCGAAAGGGAAAGAATGCGTACACGCGCCGCGCATCTTCCCATTGAACTCGCAGGAGATGCTGGCTGGGCAATTCTTCTGGACTTATACATCTCTGATAAGATGATTATGGATATTGAGCCCAACGGGTGCGGTAGGCGCTGGAATATTTCCGACGATACAGCCCTGCGCCAGATCGCGGGCCTGATCGCCACCAACCTCGTCGTTCGGGTCCATGGTGAGCCTGCCGAAGGATTTCGAGCATTACGGCTGACCGCGCGTGGTCGCGAGGCAGTCACAAGTATCCTGAAGAGCTCTGCCTGACAAATAGGCCTCTAAGCCTGCCGCGCACCCTGCGAAGCACGCCCATTCTATCTTGCCAGCCATAGCGCGGCAGCGTCTGCGATATAATCGATCCCAGAATGCTACCTTTTCAGGAGGGTTAAGGCATTGTCGCCGAACCCTGCGCTGCGGCAGCTATCGGCTTTGATCATTTCGCTTTCATCATGCCTTGCGACAATCAGGCGCCCCTGCCGGACCAATATCAGCGCCAGAGAGCCAAACCCGCGAATAGTTCGTCTTGCCGGACGCAAAATCCTCGCCTGTTCCGAACTAGGCTCAGGACTCATTGCGGCAGCCAGAAGATGACGGTTGCGGCGATGCAGATGGCGGACATGAACGTGTGCGCGCAGCGGTCATAACGGGTGTGGATCCGTCGCCAGTCCTTGAGCTT
>NZ_JAQQXQ010000018.1 GCF_028595285.1 Erythrobacter fulvus
CATTACAACACCGTAAGGCCGCACAGCTCCCTGGGCTATCGGCCTCCGGCTCCGGAAACGGCCACGCCGCCATGGCTGTCCTCCGGTTCCGCTCCGCTTCACCTCCGGTCAGCCATGGCGCCGGAGACAATCTTGCACTAACAATCAACACGGACCACTCAGTGGGGGCCGGTCAACCTGGTCGCAAAACCCTTTGGGTCGGTTGAGCCGTTTCTGTGGAGCGTTGAGTGCCGCCTTCTCGAGGAAGTGCAGCATCCGCCCGCAGCTGTGACCTTAGGCAATCCTGAAAGGCAATCCCTGCCTGAACGACGCCGGGATAGTATGCTTGGCTGTTGTTTGCATCTGTGCTGCGTTCGCGAAGTTCGAGGACCCTCCGCTCTTAAAGTGGGCTTCGACGTGCATCTCGAGCAAATCCGCACGAACTTCCCCAAGTGAACGCCAACAGGACTATGGTGGCAGGATGAAGCCTGGGCCGACTAGCAGACGAACCTCACCCGGCATTGAACCAAGCGCAACAAGCGCTGTTCGGTTCCTCGCGATCAGCGGTGGTCTTCGGCCTTGATCTTGTGCACCCGGCTGTTCCCGCCCGCGAGCTCGCGCAGACGCCGTAATTCCGATGGCATCAGCCCAGCGTCTTTCTTCTTCTAATTGAACTACGGCGCCTAGCTGACGCCTGCCTTGCAGGAGATTTCAGCAACAGCCGTTCCCTGTTCATACTGCCTGATGACGAACGCCTTCTGTGCGTCCTTGAGCTGTGATGCCGTCGTGCCGTAATTCCTAGCCCAGCTAAGGATGGCTACGGCGGAAATCTCTACCTGCAAATGGTCCAAAATTCAGATGGCAGAGCAACCAAATAGAAAACGCCTTCGCGCTGCTGACCCCGGTTGGGACACGCTTTGCCCACGCCGCCAACCGCGCGAACACCGCGCCAAACATCAACCAAACCTCGCAACTACAAGGATGCCCTTTAGCGCCGATAGAGCGGCGATTGAATGCCGATTGACAGTCCGACATGTTAGCAGGCCGTTTCGGTCGGCATCAGCCAGCTGCTGGTTTGCGCTGGGCCAGGACACAACCGTAAGTTCTTGGCAAGCCTAACGCGATTTTAAGGGCTTTGCGGCCATTGCGGTCTCTGCAACCGGGACGACAATTGCATGAACGCTCCTTTCAAAGCCGCTAACACGCTCGGCAAGACTGCAGGCGAGCATCGCGCGCCTGACTATGAGGTCGCGGTGATTGGCCTCGGCTATATCGGACTGCCCACCGCCGCGCTGCTTGCCTCATATGGCTGGAGCGTCTGCGGTGTCGACGTGTCGCAGCGCGTGGTCGACACGGTTAATGCTGGCGGGGTACACATCGAGGAGCGCGATCTCGATAAGCTGGTGCACGATGCGATTGCCGGACAGACACTGGTAGCCTCGACCGAAGTGCCGAGTGCCAGCTTTTACATGATCGCGGTACCCACTCCTCTGCGCGAAAACAACCAGCCCGATATTTCGTATGTCGAAGCTGCCGCTCGTGCGATGGCACCCAAGATCCAGCCTGGGGCCTGCGTGATCGTCGAAAGCACCTCGCCGGTCGGCACCACCGAACGCGTGGCCGAAATCATCGCCGAACTGCGTCCCGATATCGTTGTGCCACGAGATGGCACCACCGATGAGGCGGACATTGCGCTCGCCTATTGCCCGGAACGCGTGCTGCCGGGACGGATCGTCAACGAGCTGGTGCACAATGATCGCGTCATCGGCGGTGTAACCCCGGCCTGTGCCGAGCGAGCGGCGATGCTCTATACCAGCTTCGTGAAGGGTGACTGCCTCTACACGACCGCGCGCGTCGCCGAGACGGTCAAGCTGGTCGAAAACTCGTTCCGCGATGTGAATATCGCCTTTGCCAACGAACTCTCGATGATTGCCGATGTGATCGGTGTCGATGTTTGGGATGTGATCCGACTGGCCAACCGTCACCCGCGCGTCAACATCCTCCGGCCCGGCCCCGGCGTGGGCGGGCATTGCATTGCTGTCGATCCGTGGTTTCTTGTAGCGGGTGCACCTCAAGCAGCGCGGCTGGTGCGCACTGCGCGCGAGGTCAATGATCATAAAGCTGTTCACACCGAGGAACGCATCCGCGCGCTGATAGAGGCTTCGCCCGACGGCAAGGTTGCGCTGCTCGGCCTTGCCTTCAAGCCCGACATCGACGACTTCCGCGAAAGCCCCGCGCTAGAGATTGCCGCGGCCTTGGCCCACACCCACGGCGAACGCGTCCTGTTAGTCGAACCCTTCACCGAGGATCTGCCCGAAACGTTTGCCGAAACGGGCGCACGTCTGGTGACACTTGATGCGGCGATCAGGGCAGCCAAGATTGTGGTAGTGCTTGTTGATCACACCGCGTTCAGGCATCTCGCCCCCGCCGATCTGGCAGGCAAGCTGGTGTTCGATACACGGGGTATGCTGAAGTGATGTGCGAAGCTGGCGCGAAGCCGCGTATTCTCGTCACCTTCGGCACACGGCCCGAAGCAATCAAGATGTTCCCGGTGGTCGCCGCGCTGCAAGACACTGGCCGGTTCGATGTGAAGGTGGTGGTGACCGCGCAGCATCGCGAATTGCTCGATTCCGTACTGGCACTCGCCTCTCTCAGGCCTGACCTCGACCTCGACCTAATGGAGCCCGGCCAGTCACTGGACGGACTGGCGAGCCGGATCCTCACTCGCTTCGGGGAGGCGCTCGACAGCTTGCGGCCTGATCGTGTGCTGGTTCATGGTGACACCCTGACGACAATGATGGCTACCTTGGCGTGCTACTTCCGGCGGATTCCAGTGGGTCATGTCGAAGCTGGCTTGCGAAGCGGAGACATCTACTCGCCTTGGCCAGAGGAGGTGAATCGTAAGGTTACGGGAGTGGTTGCGGATCTGCATTTTGCTCCCACGAAGACGGCCGCAGCAGCTTTGCGCGCTGAGAGCGTTGACGAAAGATCCATACATGTCACCGGCAATACCGTGATCGATGCGCTACTATTTGCCCAAGCGAGAATAGCAGTCGATCCTGGCCTCGCACCAAAAATTGCGCCGCTTAAGACGCGCTTCAGTGGAAAGCGGATCATCGCTGTAACCGCCCACAGACGAGAAAATTTCGGTGCAGGAATGGAACAGATAGCACAAGGCTTGCAGCTCCTTGCCGCGCGCGACGACGTCGCGATCATCTATCCGCTGCACCCCAATCCAAATGTCGCCGAGGTCATGCGTCCGGCACTTTCGGGCCATGACAACATCGCTCTGATCCAGCCGCTCGATTACCTCGATTTCGTGGCGATGATGGCCGCCTGCGACATCGTCCTGACCGACTCAGGCGGAATTCAGGAGGAAGCCCCCAGCCTCGGCAAGCCGGTCTTGGTGATGCGTGATACGACTGAACGGCCAGAGGGCATTGCAGCCGGCACTGGCCGTTTGGTCGGGGCTGATGCGAAACGGATCGTGTGCGAGACTGCCAGGCTGCTTGATGATCCGGCCGCGTATAATGCGATGGCGCGGGCCCATAATCCTTACGGTGATGGCAGCGCCAGTCGCCGCATCGCGGATGTACTATTAGCGCAGGCGTTTTGTGACCCGGATGTGCATTCGAAGTGATTTTATCCCTCCGCTCCTATCGATATAGTGCTAGAATCATTGAGATTTTAGTGGGGTTGGAGGACGTAAAATTCGAATATTTCTTGGCTCGCAGTCGTTCCGCCTTTCTTCTCGACTGCAGATTATTTCTTTTCTTCACTCAATCTAGCGTACCTGGCGATATGAAAATCGTCCTATTCAAAATTAATAATATCAAGAAGGTTGCCTAATTCTTCAATGTAAGTGACTTGCGGAAGATGATGTGCCGATTTCATTGGTGCGCCTCATCCTATGGCTAGGAATAGTGTGACATCCGGCCGATTTCATGTTCAAGCTTTATCCGGATTGCATCGGCTGCATGTTTAGCCCCCAGCTTTCCCATCATATTGGCGCGGTGGATCTCGACTGTGCGCGGGCTGATATTGAGCTCCCTTGCGATTTCTTTATTCGAACCGCCGTTCGCGAGCGCGTCAAGCACTTCCCTTTCGCGACAAGACAGCGTCGCTAGCCGTGTTCGTGAATGCACCGTGCGTCGACGAATGTCGCTTACCGCTTTCGCTTCGTTCTTCACACGTGAAAGACATGCTGTGAGCCGTTCAGGATCAAGGGGCAAGGAGAGGTACTCAAGGGCGCCATCCTTTATCGCTTGCACGATCCTGCCCGGCGCCGGCTGAGAATCCATGGCGATCACCGGCAGCCAAATCCCAAGGTTTATAAGCCGATCGATTGCAAAGCCGATACCACCATCTTCCGGCCGATCTCTCAATAGGATGATTCCTGATCGGGGAGGGTGGGTGGCTAGCTCGTTAAAGTCGGCAAAGATCTCGCAGTGATAACCAAGCGATAGCCCCAACCGGAACAACTCAGCCCGGACATTCATGTCAGCTTCAACAACATGAAGCATAGCCTTGCTGGATAAGAAATCTTCGCTCTGCATCGTGTTACCCCTTTTCTGTGCGGAGCAACCTCGCATGGAAATCATGGTAAACGACAAATTACCGGCTGCGTATTTTCCCTTAAGCGTAAGCCATATGCATTTGCCCGCAGAGTCGCATTAGAGCTTAGTAAAGAACAGAATTGCCAAACTCCTTGAAAGATGAGGTGATTAGATTTGGCGTTCCGAGCACCCCTAATCCGTGAAGAGGCAGGCGACCATCGTTGCGAGGAGCGCTGGCGAGTTCAGCTTGGCGCGCGCAGGCTCGACGGTAAACCTTCAGACCAATTATTGACGATCCTTGATCTGTCATCTTCCGGCATGCTGCTCGAAACTGAACAGCCGCTAGGAACCGGGGCCTATCTGATTGTTGAAATGCCGGGCGAGATAACCAAAATTTGCAGGACTGTCTGGAACAGTGGAAAGTTCTATGGAGCCACATTTTCAGAGCCTATGAGCGATGTGAAGCTGCGAGACCTGATCAAGACAAGTTCAGTAGTGTGGCCGAAATTCGGTGCCGGAACACGACACATTTCGATCGATCCACCAATTCAACCAACGTCGCAGGAATTTGACGATACCCTTGTTGATGGCGACCACAAATTTAGCGGTGCTATCAGATTGACGATAATCATCGGTGTCAGCGCTGCTCTATGGATGTGTATCGGCGTGGGAGTCCTGCTCGCCCTTGGATGACTCTTGAAGTCCCACAGTCTATTGCGCCTTGAACTCATAAATTGACTTGGGGATTGGTGGCTTGCGTGTTCAGGCTTGTTAGTGCTGTTGAGGGTTGCTGCGGTGGCGGCTATATGAACTGACAGGCCGGTGAGTGGTTGATGAACTGCTGCTATCCGACATACTACGCAACTTTCCCCTGTCGATGATTGTTGAGTGCTTAAGGGCATTCAGTGGCGCCCCCCGCTCTCCGCTGGTCGATATCTCCTGGCGCCATGCTCTTTCGGCGACCTGCTGACCCCGTTTCGTCCGCCGCTGCAAAATTAGGGCGTGGGGTCGGTTGCTCCTTGCGGTTTCAGCCGGCGCGATCGTTATGATTGGATCCGACTATGTCCGCGTCGGCCACACGGTACGATAGGTAGAGAGAGATCCGACGATAACGGCATGGCACGTTCCGATGTCGGCCACGCGGGAAGGTTTAAACGCTCACTCTTGCTGATGATCGTGCCTTCGCGCGGCGCCTGACTGGTGGTCCGGTCCACGGGCCTCGCGAAGCCGCGCTTCTGCTGGAAGCAATCCTGAAGGAGGCAACCTTGCTCTGTGACGGCGTATGCGACAGCAACGCCATCCGTAAAGCTGTCGTTGGCAAGAACGTCTGGGCCAATATCTCCTCACGCTCCAACCATGGGCAGCGCTTTGTCCGCTCAGGCTGGCTTTTCCGACTGATCTGCCCCCTTCTGAGTGGCCCAATTTCTATTTTAGAATTGGTCACGAAGGAGGAATGGAATGGCAAGGAAGCACAGGCCGGAAGAGATCATCGGCAAGCTGCGTGAAGCGGAGATC
>NZ_JAQQXQ010000019.1 GCF_028595285.1 Erythrobacter fulvus
CAAGCTCAAGGACTGGCGACGGATCCACACCCGTTATGACCGCTGCGCGCACACGTTCATGTCCGCCATCTGCATCGCCGCAACCGTCATCTTCTGGCTGCCGCAATGAGTCCTGAGCCTAACTTGTCGAAATGGGGAGACTGAAGAAGGTGCTCTGCATTTTCGGGCTTGCGCTCGGCGCAGCCGCTGGCTTGGCATTTGCTCGTTTCCCCGCCTCATCCGCCCCGCTGTCTATCCAGCACGCTGAAGTTAGTAGGATAGGCAAACTTCTAGCAGACGAGGTGACCAGAGAGGTTTCCGCCAGTCACTTATTGCGCGCAAGTGAAGACGCCGATGATGGATGGAAAATAATCCTTCTCACGTCAGACAAAGACGAATTTACCTTCTACTCTGCAATTTTGATTCGAAAACAATTTGATGACGTGTTCGATCAGTATGTTTTTGCTTTTCAAGGAACTTGTCGCGTAGATGCACTGAATTTTTGCGCACGAGATATTGTTGGAAAAGTCGAAGGCCCGATTATGCAATTCCAAAACGATTGGAAGGAGTTTTCGGAACTTGGCGCTAGAAAGGCTGATCGCGACGCGGCCGAAGCTGCCTACTGAAAGTGCACTCTATTGATTAGCGATCACTACACTGGGTCTTCTTACATTGTAGGTAAGCCGCCTGAACGCGCGATCCCCAGCCTAGTCTACCAAGAACCGTCTTACGAGATTACCTCGCCTTAACCGGGCTCGAGTCTTTACACGTGCGCGAAAGGAGCATGCTGGTGACACGTTTCGGTCGTAGAAAGTCTGCTATCTCACCACGCGAAAAGCGCAGGTCTGAGCGCTTGAAAGCCAATTCACCAGCTTTCGTCGAAACGCCCGCGTCACGTCAGACCGTAACGGTCATCGACTATTCGGCGACTGGGGTGAGGTTAATTAGTTCATCCCCTCCTCCTTCGCGCCGCGACGTATGCCTTAACGTCAATGGGTTAGCTATTTTCGGCACAATTGCTTGGCGCTGGGATAAAAGCTTCGGCATCAAATTCGAAGAAACGCTGAATGATTTTGATCCAGCTGAGTTACAGAAGGCTCTAGAAGAGGCTCAGATCTTTGGTCGTGAATTCGACAGGGAAGCCGTTTTGAGCGAACTTGCAAATATGGACGCAGATGAGGGTGATGTCGAAGAAGATCTAAATCGATGAGAACATTAAATTACCCCCCTTGCGAGGGCAGCTATGGGGTCGCTTCCGGAATGTCGGCTGCTGGCGACAAACCCTCTGAAGCTGCCCACCGGCTTTCGGCAACGCGCCTCGGCCTCGCTCATCACCAAAGCTGGGTGAAAATCTGGCGCAAGGCCACAACACGTGATGGCATCGGACGCATGTTTCGCGGTCACAGCCCAAGTGCGGTGGTATCGATGCCTTGTGCCTTGAGCGCTTCGACCAGATGGCGCTGCGTGCGGGCGACATCGTGATCCGCTGCCTGCGCGATTAACGCATGGAGCTGCCCACGGTCCAGGTAGCGACCACCGGCGATTACAGCGGAGACCGCTCTGAGCGCGGAAAGATCGGCAGCCGGATCGCGTTCCAGCAGCACCAGATCGGCGCGCTGACCCGGCGCGATACGGCCGAACACCGCTTCCTCGCCCAGTGCGCTCGCGGCATTGCGGGTCGCGGCCCGCAGCACGTCGGCTCGGCCTATTCCTGCCCTTTCCAGCAGTTCCAGCTCCTCGATCAGCGACACGCCCGGCACGTTGGTGAAGATGCCTGCATCGCTGCCCGCCACCAGCAGCACGCCTTCCTCGGCGAGCATCTTCGTCATGCGCTGGTAGAAGGCGAAAGCCTCGCGGTGGCGCGCCGGGTCCTCGGCCGTCCAGCGATCATATTCGGCCTGCGATTGCGCCACCAGCAATGGATTGATCCGCTCGGTGCCGGGCCGGTGGAGATAGGCTCCATCCGTCTCGGCTACCTGCAGCAGATTGTAGAAGGCTAGTAGCGTCGGATCGACGGGCACCCCGGCAGCCGCGATGCGCCGCGCCAGTTCCCGTCCGGCCTCTTCGTCATGCGCATCGCGCAGGCCGTGCCAGACGACGGATTCGGTGTGCTCGATCGTCACGAAGCCGTCGTCGAGCAGTTCCTCGAAGGCAATCGCGAAAGGCTTGTCGTAAGGCACTCCGGGCGCACGCACGCCTTCGGGGGTGTGGCCCATGATCGTCATGCCGAGCAGCTTCGCCTCGTCGCGGATCGCCTCGTAGGCCTCGCGGGTGAGGTTGGAATAGACCTTGAGCCGGCGATAACCGGCGGCATGGTGCTGCCGCACCGCGGCGCGCGCTTCGTCCGCCGTGGTGACGATGTGGTGGTTGATCTGCGCGTTGGCGCCGGGGCTGTTGAGGATCGGCCCGGTGGTGATCAGCCTCGGGCCCAGCGTCTCGCCGCGTTTGATCCGTTCGGCAAGGCGCAGGTGGAACGGCATGCCCGAGGCATTGCGGACGGTCGTCACCCCCGCGGCGAGATAAGCGCCGAGCGAGGCTTCGTCCCAGACATGCACATGCATATCGACCAAGCCCGGCATGGCGACGCGGCCAGCTCCGTCGATGATCGCCGCGCCTTCCTTGGAGCGCGTCTCGGCTGAGGGCATGACCGCGACGATAATTCCGTCCTCGATGAGGATCGCCATGTCCGAACGGACCACGGCATCATCCCCGTCAAGATCGAGAATCTGGACATTGTCCAGCAAGTAAGTGCCGGAAGTGTTCGCCACAACTACAGAAGACAAATGCGCCAGAAGGAGCGCCAATCCTGACGTAAACATTCTTAAAATGGACATTGTGTTTTGACCTCCAATGGCCTGTCTCAAATCATATCGAAAATCCAGGATGACCTCGATGGTAACAAATGAACTTCCGGCTTGCACCTTGTGATTGGTGCAGGCGGTCTGCACAAGGCACAGCATCTCGTCCGCGTTTTGCAGCCGGAGACATCAATTGCGCAGCATGCTTCTGGTAATTTTGGCTCTTCTGCCAATTAGCCTCAGCGCTTCAGTTCCCCTCAAAGCGGTGGAGGACTTCGTCACCGCCGCCTGGCCCGAATCCGGGGCGCCGGGGCTTGCCTATGCAGCCATCGACAATGGGAAGGTCGCCGCCGGTGCGCGAGGAACCACCCTGGCCGGCGCGGGAGAACCTGTCACACCCGATACCCCCTTCCTGATCGGGTCCGTGTCCAAAAGCTTCACGGCGCTGGCGGTGATGCGGCTGGTCGAGGCAGGGAAGCTCGATCTTGACGCGGGGATCGGCACCTATCTCGGTGCCTTTGCCGGGCGGCCGGGCGGCGCGATCACCCTGCGCCAGTTGCTGAGCCACACCAGTGGCTATTCGACCGTGCAGGGCAACGGTCCCCATGCGGAGACCCTCGCCGCCCATGCCGTGATGGTCGCGAGGTGGACCCCGGCCTACCCTCCGAGCGAACGCTGGGAGTATTCCAACACCAACTATCACCTGCTCGGTGCGGTGATCGAGGCGGTGACGGGAGAGGATTTCGCCGACCATATGGAACGCAGCATCCTCGCACCGGCCGGAATGACACACAGCTTCGTTGCCCTCGGTGAAGAGCCTGGCGGGGTGGCGCGCGGCCACCGCCCATGGTTCGGCGGCAAGCAGGCCTACACCGAGCGCGAGGGCGGGCAGGTCGCAGCCCCGGCAGGAGCCATCTTTGCCAGCGCCAATGATCTGGCGCGCTATGCCGCGATCATGCTCAATGGCCGCGACGACATCATCAGTGCTGCGGGTAAGGCGGAGATGCTCCGCCCCGCCGGCGCGCAATCGCCTTTCTACGGACTGGGCTGGTTTATCGACCGGCAAGCAGGAACCGCAGCCCATGGTGGACTCGTTCCCGGCAGCGAGGCGCTGCTGACGCTCGTGCCGGCCGAACGCAAGGCGGCGATCGTGCTGATCAACGCTAATGGCGGAATCGGCTTTGCCGACAATGGAGCCTTGCTCAACGGTATCACCGCGTTGGCATTGCGGCAGGAATATCGCGGCGAAGGTTCACGCGTCTGGCCTAAGGCGACCTATGTCATGATGGTGTTGTTGCCACTGCTGTTTCTCGCCAGCATGGGCTGGGCTTGGCATCGGCGCGAAAGGCTGCAGCGCAAGCGGGTGCAGGGGGCACCCGGGATATTCAGTCTATGGTTTCCGCTCGCCACAACGCTTGTGATGGCTGGCTTCCTGCTAGCCATCGCCCCCGGGTTCTTCGGCGGATCGCTCAACACGCTGCTCCTGTATCAGCCTGATTTTGCTACCTGCATGATCGCGGCAGCAATCACTGGGCCGCTTTGGGCAATGATGCGGCTGATGATCGCCTATAGGGGGCGATTCCTGAACGGCAGGTTTCGGTGAAATCCCGCCTTAGCAGCCCGGCCGTTTTCAAGGGCGCGGCTGATCGCGGCGAAAGACCGCAACTGCGTGGATTTGAGGCTGTCGGCTTTACAAGCGAGTTGGGCGTGAGGTCGAACGAAGTCATGCGCATAACTGACGCTGGAATCCTGTCTCGCAACTAAGCAGGCCCACCACTGCGTCAGCACTCCGACGAGTGATATGGTGTTGCACGTATAAAGAATGTCGCTCGAAACTCGTCTTAACGCTCATGGATTGGGCAACGTTCGTCACTCTGGTGAGGCTTAAGCACGCCCTTGAACTCCGTCAGGAATGGGTCGCAGTTGGGCATGTTTCCTATCTTCTTGATATGAATGAGCCTGGCGAGCTGACTGATTGGCAAACCCAGTGCACGCTAACAAGTTTTTCAATTCATTGAGTTGTAGGCCGGGCAGGCAACAGCCTGATTGAGTTCGGCTTCAAGCCTCATGCGGGCGTCGCTTGCGGCTCGTTAAGGCTCCGCGTTCGCTCCGGGCCGTCTTGAGAATGACAGGTTACCGATCGATCAGGACCAGGGCTATCCTTAGCCTTCCGCTCGGTATCCTGCGGCTTCTGCATCGGCCTGGGTGCAGAACATTTTTTCTGCTGTCACCTGACCATATGCAGGGCTGGCAAGCGTGCGGTAGACCAAGTTGCCTCGTGTATCCCTCGCGCCCTTAATGCTGCACTGAGGCTCGCAGCCAATGAGAGCGCAACGGGTTTTCGAAATTCGAGGAATGCCGCGAGCTTGTCCTGACCTTCCAGAGCGCACTGTCTCTGCGCTTTCTACTCTCTTATCGGCGGTGGGGACTTCGCCTTGAGACTCCGAAGCCCCAGCCGGCCGGCTAATTAATTCCGGTGCGGCATACGCAGGACTTTCATGCGTAACAGCCGATGGAACAATAGCCACCGCGAGAAAGGCAAGGAGTCTGAATCCTCTCATCCTCTAAGGTAGAGCACAGATCCATGAAAACACCCTGCATATGCAAGGTAAACACAAGCAGAATACGTTTCTGGCGTCAGCCCCTATGCCAGGGATAAGACCTGAGAGTTTGCCTTCGACATCCGATCAGATCAGCGGCGCTTTCAAGAGTTAGGCTACGTTTATCGGCCAAGCCTTACCACTGGTAGGTTGAGATCAGCCATTCGTCGAAGGACCGTCGTGTCTCATCGCCAACAGCTTATCGCGCGCCGACGAAAGATCGATCGCCACGAACGTGAAGCCCGAAAGGTCACTCAGCTCGAGTGCCTTTTCCACCAAGTCCAGAATGCGCGGAGCGGGCTCAGAACTGTCGCAAGCCCCGGGTGGAGTTGCCCCCTTGTCGGTCATGATGATCCTCT
>NZ_JAQQXQ010000002.1 GCF_028595285.1 Erythrobacter fulvus
ACGGCTACTGCGAGAGCTTCAACGGCTCGTTGCGCGACGAGCTCTTGAACGGAGAGATCTTCTACACTCTGGCCGAGGCTCAGATCCTGATCGAAGCCTGGCGGCGGCATTACAACACCGTAAGGCCGCACAGCTCCCTGGGCTATCGGCCTCCGGCTCCGGAAACGGCCACGCCGCCATGGCTGTCCTCCGGTTCCGCTCCGCTTCACCTCCGGACAGCCATGGCGCCGGAGACAATCTTGCACTAACAATCAACACGGACCACTCAGTGGGGGCCGGTCAGCGCCGGTCTCATCCATCATAGCGATCGCGGCAGCCAATACGTGTCGATCAAGTATACCGAGCGCCTTGCCGAGGCCGGGATCGAGCCATCGGTCGGCAGCGTTGGCGACAGCTATGACAACGCCTTGGCTGAGACGATCAACGGCCTTTACAAGGCCGAGGTCATGCATCGGCGAGGCCCATGGCGCTCATTTGAAGCGGTGGAATACGCCACGCTCGAATGAGTGGACTGGTTCAACAACCGCCCGCTGCTCGAGCCCATCGGTAACATCCCGCCTGCCGAGGCCGAAAGCGCTACTACGCCATGCTGGAGGACACGCCCATGGCTGCATAACTTGATAAAACTGGCCTCCGGCAATCCCGGGGCGGTTGAGACCGCTTAAACATGTTTCCCGTTGGCGCTGCCCGAATT
This sequence comes from Erythrobacter fulvus, assembly GCF_028595285.1. Lineage (GTDB taxonomy): Bacteria > Pseudomonadota > Alphaproteobacteria > Sphingomonadales > Sphingomonadaceae > Erythrobacter > Erythrobacter fulvus. Next base: position 695 of record NZ_JAQQXQ010000002.1, read on the forward strand.
TTCACCAAAGTGACGGAGACGACCTGTCATTTGGTGAGCGATAGCTGATCTCCTTCGATCCGGACGCTGCTAAACTGGGCAAGCGCGCTTTGCCCGAGCAAGGAAATGCCGACATCGCGGCGAGGGACGGCCGCTTCGACCTGCCGCAGCACCTGTCCTTCGATGACGATTGTATCGAGCACCACCCAGTCAACCGCAATTGCCCCGCCCGCCGTAACGAGATCTTGGGTCTTTTGTCGGTTCGATCGGCTTATCGACTTCTTCGCGTCAGAATGGCTGAGAATGACGTGACTTGCTCCTGTATCGACAAGAAAGCGGGCCTCGCCGGAACCGACGTTTGCAGTGACATAAAAGAGCCCGTTCGAGGCCCGCATTATCCCATTAGTTGCGGAATTCTGAGATGGCTGCGCTGTGACCGCGCGTGCTGCCATTGCTGACGCGGCGCCGTCCCCGTCGACGCGAGACGCCGTTAAAGCAATGATCGCTGTCGCAAGGCATAGGTATGAAAGAGGTGGCTGCCACATCGCCCCTCTCTAGCCGGCAAGTTCTTTCCGTATCGTCCTTAGAACACGGTTAACAGCGAAGTAGGATTGCCGCGCCCACTCCGCAGATTTAGCTTGGGCTATCGACTGTTTTTGTTGAAAATATAGTGACTTGGGGCGAACTTCGGTACACGCCATCTGAACTCATGGAGAGGCTCAGTAAGCCGGCGGGGCGGCGGCATCTTTTTGCCGCTCGAGCTTCTTGATCGTTCTTGTCTGCGACACAATCAGGAGAGTGAGGAACAGCGTGAGGAAAGCCCACTGCATCGCCTGGAGCCAGAACCTGACCTTGAGCGCATACTCGTTCTGGTAGAGGGTGTAATAGGGATCGGAAATGCCGACACCGATATAGTTGAAAAGCACACGGACTGTACCTGGCAGGCCGCCTTCGACAATGATACCGGACCAGGCGGGGCGTTGCACAATCGCCTCGCGCCCCCTCGTGCCGGTTGTTTCCAATTGGACGAAGACACGAGATAGGCCGTCGCCATCTGCAACGGGCCGATAGGGCGAAAACGCCATCCTGTCATCGCCGATAAACCAGTCCTGTCCGAAGAAAATGACCGTTCCGAGTTCGCCGCCCACGATGCGGGTCGGGCCCTCATTGATTGGAACAGCGCCGAACTCGCTTGCGGCAATGGTACGCAATTCGCCGTCCTGTCCAGGAAGAAACCAGAACGCATAAATGGCGAATCCTGCCGCAACCGAAACGCTCGCGGTAGCAAGAGCAACAATCAGGAGACGCAGCTTGCGCGCCTGCGAAATTCGCAGTTCAAGCAAAGCGGCGAGGTCAAGGTCCTCCTCGCGGCGCCTCGCAAAAAACCAGGCTATGATCCATGCAGGGATGAGGGCGAGCGTGAAGAGCACAAGGTACGTGAGGAGCGGAACATAACTGCCGAATCGTGCAATTTGAAATTCGGCGAGACGGCCGAACAAGCCCCGATATGCAAGCGCCTCCCAAAGGAAGTATAGCCCGCAGATGAGTGTCCATGCCTGAATAGCCAGCGACACAAGCCGCGCAAGTGACTGTGATCTCATCAAAGTTCCGCCCGTTCGCGTTACACGGTCGGAAGCTTGAAGCGTTCGGCCCGGCTTGCGCCCCGGTGCCGCATGGCACTGCCGATGGCAAACAGGCCGAGTATCAGCATCAGCCACGTTCCAGGCTCGGGAACCGGAGTGACAACTACCTCGCCTCCTTCGCCAGCGCCACCTTGGCCACCACCCTCGTCGTCGCCGCTATCACCGCCTTGGCCTCCGCCGGCACCGCCACCACCACCTTGGCCACCGCCATTACCACCCCCGGAAGCGGGAATGGCGGCAGCAAAGACTGGTGAGCCCTGACCTGCAAGCGGTGGTGCGAGAGATGCGAAAGAAGGACCCGAGGGCTCAATGGCCGAGAATGCCTGAATGGCAGACGCATCCGTTCCGGGGGCGCTCTGCTGTTCGCCTGGGTTCGGATTCCGAAGTCCGTCACGCGCAAGGATCTGCCTTGATGCTACGACTGGCACGTCTCTTTCGCGCAAGACCCTGCGAATTCGGTTAGTGGGTGTCCGGGATGCCGTTCCGAGCGAAACCGAATCATCGGGAGGCCCGGAATAGGATTCGGCAGGATCGCTTTCATCTGACAGTGCGAGCGCTGCCATTGCGTTAGCAGGCGAGCCGGGTGCGCCAATAATGGCGCGATCTTCAAGCCGGGTGAAACCGATCGCTGCGAGGCCGAGCATGAGCAGAATGCTCACCTTGCGATAGCCCGCACGGACAACATTTGCTTCCCTGTCGCTCACTTCTGTCCCCAGTAACTTCACCTAGCCGTGCCCCCAAGACGTTTAATTTTCAACTATCAACTTCTCGGCAGGGTGGGTGGAGCCGCATAATTTAATCCTTATCCGGTCTTATCGACCTCGCTCGGTCCGATTGGTTTCTCTGGCGCGAACCCGTCCTGATAGGAAATATCGGCCTTCGCGCGCGCCTCATTCAGTCGGGTGCGAAGCAGGTCGGTGAGGCTTTCTGCCCGCATTTGCTGCGCGGCGATCGGGGCAGCTTCCTGTTCCGTTGTGGGAACCGGTTGACGGCCGGTGATGACACTGACCGTTACGCGTCCCTGCGCGGGAATCACGAAAGGCTCACCTGCCGGGAGGGCGAGGATCTGTTTGAGAACCGGCGTGGGTACGGTGCTTGAATCGAGACTGTTGTTACCGCGACCATATTCGACGTTGAACCGCTTGAGGGTCTGCTCGACCTCCTCGAGGGTTTTGTCAGCCTCGAGAGCCTTCAGCACCTGCGGGTCGGAAGGGAAAGCAAAGACGATCTGATCCACCAGATATGCGGCGCGCTCGCTGAACTTTCCGGGATTGTCAGCAAGGTATTTCTTGACGGCTGCAGCGTCAGGGACGCGCACGGTTTCAGCCTGCTTCTGACCATACATCTGGACTAGCAGTTCCTCCCTGAGGCGACGCTCGCGGGTAAGGAACAGCGGGTCCCGGTCGAAACCGTCTTCCTTGGCGACCTGCGCCATGAGGCGGCGGTCAACGATCTGCTGCAACATCTGGCGCCGGATCGCTTCTTTGTCACCGCCGATCGTGGCCGGCAGTTCGGCAATCTCGGCGTTGAGTTCAGCCTGAGTGATCTCCTCGCCATTCACGATAGCGACGACCTGACCCGTGGGCTCGCCATTGCAGGCCTGCAGGCAAAGCAGCGCGGGGCCCAGCATGGCCAGTCTTGCAGTCCGGATGTATTTCACCTAGTCCTCCCAATCAATTCTGACGTCCAATGAGGGTTTCAGGGTGGGGTTGCAAGTGTTCGCATGACGACCCTAGCACGGGCAGGGAAGCAAATTTGGAAACTGTCTACGATTGGGTCACCGTGGCGGTGTTTGCAGGTCTGGCCGTGCTGTTTCTGCAGCGCTCGTCAGAAGATAGGCCGCGCGACAAGATCGTGCATTATCTGCCGCCGGCGCTCGGATGCGCGGTTTCCAATTACCTTGGCAACGAAGGCTACATGCTTCCTGCTGTCGGCATGACCGTAGCCACGATGGCCTACATATATTTCGTTCTGAAGCCGTTCGACCGCGCGAGCGAGGAGGGCGACTAGTCTTGGCTGCGCTGCTGGCGGGAACGGCCAAGGGTTTGCTGCGCCAGCTTGTCGATCAGGTAGATCGACACCAACGCAACCGCGAAAGTCGTCATTCCGGCGAAGTAGTGGAGGAAGCCCTGCGCCGCCGCCTCCCCCGCATAATAGGTGAGCAGCACAAGAATGATAACGCGCACAAGGTTCGAGAAGATGGCGACGGGTACGGCTGCGAGCGTGAGGCCGAGCATGTAGCGCCACTCCGCACGGTGGGTAAGATAGACATAGAACAGCGTAAGTGCGCTCAGGGTGATGAGCGAATTAAGGCCTGCGCAGGCTTGAGCGACAAGCAGCTGATATTGGCCGATCTGGATGGTGACGCCGGAACTCGCTATCGGGTATCCCGCAAGATAGAGCAGATCCACCGCCGTCTCGCTGATCCAGAGTTTGAGCGGATTGGTGATCGCAGCAATCAGGCTATCGGGCAGCGGCACCGCGAAGCCGAGGTAGAGGAGGGGGAACCACAAGCCTTTGAGTGCCGGCCAACCGATGAAGGCATAGAGCACGGCAACAAACAGACCGTAAAGCGCGTAGACCTCTAGCTCTATGACCGCCGCAGCACGAAAGACCAGAAGCGCTGCGGCCATCGCGATGATCGCTGCAGATGTCAGCGCAACCGGTGGGCGCTCCTGCAGCGGACGGATTTCATGTTGAAGATTGACCAACAGCCACAATCCTGATGCGAGCACCAGTGGGCTGTGCGATCCTTGCTCGGTTGCCCAGCTTTCCACCGCGATGTAACGCAGTGTCGGGAATGCGATGATCAGAAGTCCTAAAAGCGCGGGCCAGGCAACCGACATCCACGACCATGAGAACCTGTCCCGCCTCGCTGTTATGGCCCTGTGTTCCAAAGTCCGCTTTCGATGTTTCAGCGGTGAAGCCGCCGGAATGAGCCGTTGAACTACCGTTCGATCGACCCCCATGCAAGATAGGTTCAGGACAGCCCTGAGTGCGTTTTCGCTCACCGTAACGGTTTTTCAGCCGATCTTTTGGGATTTGCGCGGAAGCAGATCAGGTTGCCACAAGTCACTATTTAGGTGGCGGGGGATAAGGTCCACTGATCTTGAAAAGGAGCAGCCTTGGTCCAATTGAGTGGCTTTGCTCGTACTGCTTCCTTAAATGTCAGGCAGTCCAAGTCGGCTCCAAGCCATTCGCCCAGAGTCTGCAGATCCTGGTCGAACGTTGCCATCAGAGCCCTGCGTACAGGCAGCGAGAGCTCGGGCTTCTCGGTAATCTGCCACGCTTGCTTGACCCGGTTGCGGACACTGCGAGGGATCATCTTCTGGCGAACGAACTTGATGGGCGGATAGTTGACAATGCGATCTCGGAGCGGATCGACACGTAGCCTCTCGGTCGAGACGTTCTGCCGACTTTCCTCTTCGCTCCAGATCGGGACGCCCTCGTATCCCAGGAACGCGCAAACCCGCTCGAGTTCCTCCTGTGGATGCTTGGTTAGCCTCTCGAAGAAGACCGGCAACACATTGTCCGGGCCATAGGTCTCCAGAAATGGCTGAAGCTGCATGGTATAGCGTCCATAGTTCACCAGCGCCGGATATCGTTCGACTGCCTGATTGATGTCTCCCTCCATGGATGCCTCAAGCCATGCATGCATATAGTGCGAAACAAGCCGATCGATCGGATGACGCATAATGTAGATGAGTTTGGCATCCGGAACGTGCTCACGCATCCTTGCGAGCGCTTCGGGGTAGTCCGGGAGCTTTGTGTAATGTGTGCTGGACTCTCCACGCAGGTCTGAGGGGGCGGCGCCTTCGAAGAGGGCGGAGTACCATCCGAGCCCTTTCGTCCACACGTCGTCATCGCTGAAGAAGTTCGGTTCTTTGGGCTCGGACATCCAGAAGCCAAGCTGACGGCTTAGCTGGACATGTAGCGTCGACGTAGCCGACTTCATCGCTCCGATGATGATGAAGTGAGGCATGGTGTTAGCCACAGCTTGGCTTTGTGTTGAGCAGTCGAGGGTTGGCATTATTTCTGTCTCTTCATCCAGGCTGGTGGTTCATCGATCGGATCAGTAGGGAAGGGTATGAAAGCTTGCCGATCAAAGCGATCGCTTGCTAGCCAAGTTCGCAGCATATCGCGGCCTTCATTTTTTACCAGACGGCTACGCACTCCCCGCGACAAGAGCGCCCGCGGCCAAGCGATGAGAAGGTAGCCAAGAAACCATGCCATTCCTGCCAGCTTGGCGCGTGTGCCGCCCAAGGTTCTGTAGAGATAGCGCCGCTGCGACTGATACCAGAAAAAGGGGCGGGGCGACTGCGCGAGGATCTTGCGATCTCGGCTGAGCTTGGTGGCCACACCGCCGATGTGATGAACGCGAGACATTGGTTCATGTGCGATTTTCCAGCTATGAGCCCTAAAGCGTCTCATCCACTCAAATTCTTCAAAATAGAGAAAAAAACCCGTGTCGAACAAGCCTACCCTATGGAGCGCATCGACGCGAACCATGAAGCTTGCCCCTGACACTGCCTCTATATCGCGCTTATCCCCATCGGCCGCGACGAGGGGGTGCTTTGCCAATAGCATGCGTACCAACATATCAGTATGCGCCCCTCGAGCGAATTCGGTGCGAACGGTAGCCAATCGAAAACCGGCTGGTTGTAACCCCCCTTCACCGTTGATCATTTGGCTTCCGACACAGCCGACTTCTGGATCTTGGTCAAATGCTCGCCGCAAAGCCGCTATCGCGCCGGTCTCGAGAACCGTGTCGGGGTTCAGGAAATATATGAAAGCTGGCGGATTATCGGACTGCAGTGCGCGCAGCATTACCTGATTGTGGGCCCAGCCAAAGCCGCCGTTCATGCCAAGAGGTAGCACCCTGATCCAATGCGCATGTCCGCTTTCGCTAATCCACTTCGCAAGCGTCTCAACCGATCCGTCGTCTGAATGCCCATCAGCAACGATCACGCGAAAGCCAGGGGCTGCTGCCCGCTCAGTTACCAGTGACGCAAGGCAGCTAATGCAATGCTTGGCAGTCCGGAAGTTAACGATGGAAATCAGGATATCGTGGCCTCTCCGTTGATGCCCAGACTTATCCAAGTAATTCAGTCCTTTACCGTGATTTTGTGGAGCTGTGCGGACAAACGTTAAAACGGTTTAGTCAGCTGCATTGAACATGACAATTGCGCTGAGATCAAACCCAAAAATGGAGGGAGACTCGCTGAATTTTCGGAATGGTGTATCCACTCCTTGCCCGAATCTTGAAAACCGTCTCTTCATACATCGAGCGTAAAGCTTTTGTTTTGAATACACGAACGCAACGCCTGTGGGCTGCATCACATTGGCCTTGATTAGTGGTTCGAGATAAGTGCGTTATCGTCTGGCAGACTGGATGGTTGGGCCGTTCAGTTGGCAGGGGAGCCGCTCCATCAGCATGTCACGCGCAAGCCACTTTGGGGTTCGTTGCGTTCGTTGAGAAGATAGGTGCACCATATTCATGCCGAGCAGAAGATGAAGATTACTTTCCTAAGTCCTCCGCCGAATATCTCGGGCGGTCAGAGGGTCATAGCGATCTATGCAGACCAACTGGCAGCGCTTGGACATGACGTGGCTGTAGTTGCTCGCCGCCCTCCCTTGCAATCTACCCGAAGGAAAGTTCTAAATTTTGTGCGTGGCGAAAAATCCCTTGTATCTTTTCGTGAAACCCACTTCGATCGAATGAAGACGAAGCTGATTATACCTTCCCATTCGGGACCCATTACAATAGAAGATGTTCCTGACGCTGACGCTATTATTGCTACTTGGTGGGAAACGGCATTCGAAGTCGTGCGCCTTCCTGAGTCCAAAGGTCGTAAATTCTACTTCGTGCAGCATCATGAGATTCACAATCATCTTCCAAGCACATCTCTGGGGGTAGTTATTTCATGCCTCTAAAAAAGATTGCCATTTCCTCTTGGATCATAGACGTTATGTCTAATGTATATGGAGATGGTGATGTAAAACTCGTTCCAAATGCTGTCGATCATAACCTATTTTTCGCAAGTAAGCGCAGAAAGAATTACCAGCCTACCATCGGATTGATGTACTCCCTCAAGGAGTTTAAAGGCGTTGATGTTGCTCTAGAGGCAATCGATTTGGTCCGCCAATCGCAACCATTCCTCAGGCTTGTCGCATTTGGCGCAGAGCGCCCATCCAAGGGGCTGCCTTTGCCTGCCCAAACGCAATTCTTTTTTGATCCACCACAACACGAGCTTCGCAATATCTATGCGGCGTGTGATGTCTTTTTAGTTGCAAGCCGATCGGAGGGGTTTGGCCTTCCTATTCTAGAGGCGATGGCTTGTCGTACTCCAGTAGTCGCGACGCGCACAGGGTGTGCGGCAGATGTTATTGAAGAGGCGCATAGTGGCTACGTCGTTGACCCAGAAGATCCTAATGCCCTCGCTGACCGGCTAACCAAGGTCCTTACGCTGGATGCCTCATCGTGGCAAAGGATGTCGGAAGCAGCGCACAAGCGGAGCCTTGAGTTTACCTGGGAACAATCGGCTAAGCTGTTCGAGAGGGCGCTGCTGGATGGCGTTCGGAAGGCATGAGGGGGCTCGGCGACGGTGTGACGGACCGCTGCAGGAACGTGGCTACTTTAGCTATCGCAGTTAAGGCTGGTTAATATGAGTGCGGTTGCGACCAACGAAAAAGCTTCTTGGGGGCTTCGGCGCCGTGCCCTAGCGAGCATGGGTTGGACGATCGCGCAACTGGGGGGCTCGCAGGCGCTTCGCTTCGCAGGCAATCTCATCTTGGCGCGGTTGCTTTATCCCGAGGCATTCGGCGTTATGGCGGTGATTCAAACGGTCATCACCGGCATAGCGATGATGTCCGACGTCGGCATCAAGCCCTCAATTATTCGCAGCCAAAGCGAGAATGATCAAGCGTTCCTCGATACCGCCTGGACGATACAGGTTCTGCGCGGCCTTATGATCTGGGTCGTTCTGACTGCGGCCGCTGGGCAGATTGCGGACTTTTATGCTTCAGAAGAGATGGCGTCGCTTATCCCACTCGCGGCGGCGACCGCCATCTTGGCCGGATTGTACCCGACCAAGCTCTATGTGGCGCAGAAGAATCTTAGCCTAAAGCGCGTGGTTCTCATTGACCTTTTTGCCCAGATCACCGGGCTTGGCACGATGGTCCTGCTTGCCGTTGTGTTGCGGGGTCCGCTAGCACTGGTCATCGGCACATTGGTTGGGGAGGCTATCAAGCTCTCGCTTTACTATCTGGTGCTGCCAGGGCCTACCAACAGGCTCAGGTGGGATACGGAAGATGTCCAGAAATTATTATCGTTCGGCCAATGGATCACATTGGGAACTATCGCGGGCTTCGTCATTTCGCATGCAGACAAGCTGGTCATCGGGCGGTTGCTAAACCTAGAAGTGCTCGGCATCTACAACATTGCCTTCTTCCTCGCTACAGCTTCCACGTTGCTCTATCGTGCGCTTATAGACTCCGTACTGTTTCCTCTCTACTGTAAGCACCCCCCATGGCAAAGTGAAAAGAACTTCGCTGATATCTCGAAAGCTCGGCACGGTCTGTCGGCGATTGGATTTTCAGCCTGGGCGGTGCTTGCAATATTTGGAAGTCAGTTCATTCAGCTTGTTTACGATGACAGATATCATCGAGCTGGCGCGTTGCTCTTGCTCGTTTCCTACGCAACAATGCCGACGTTGCTCTGGGGCAGCTATGGCGGGTGCCTGTTGGCGGCTGGGGAATCGAGGAAGTTTTTCATTGTCGTTGCTGTTACGGCCGTAGCGCAACTTATTGCTCTTTTTTATGGGGTCTATGCTTTCGGGATTATTGGGGCCTGCCTAGCTCCGATTGCTGGGACGCTTGCGGCGGCCCCTCTCAATCTTGCTTATGCGAGACGTCTCGGGGCATGGGATATCAAGCACGATGTGTTGTTTCTGAGTGTCGGATGCGCCGTCATTGTTGCGTCATACTTCTATAACTTCAGATACCTTGAACTGGCACATTAAGGCCTTTAGGGAAGCTTGTGGACAAGGCGTTTGTGTTACAAAAATCTGCGGACTCGGCGCTGCTAATTGTCTTGCGAAGCGAGATGCGCCGCGCATTTCTAGCTATTAAGAAAGTTAAGAAATGGATGCACTGAGCTCATATGACGCTGACTTTTATGAAGAGCAGGCCGACCTGTCGATTTATTCGGCTAGTGTAATTGTACCTATAATTTATGAAATTGTTAAGCCGGAGCGTGTTGTGGATTTCGGGTGTGGGGTGGGCGGCTGGTTAGCGCAATTTAAGAGTTGTGGGGCAGTCGATATTCTCGGGCTTGAGGGTGGTCAGGTGCCCAAGTCAAAGCTGCGGATTGACCAGTCGTGCTTTCGGGCTGCAGATTTTAGGCAGCCAATCAATGTTGGGCACTTCGACCTCGCCTGTTCCCTTGAGGTGGCTGAGCATCTCCCGCCGGGCGCCTCGGAGCAGTTCGTAGCTAGCCTGTGTCGTGCCGCTCCGGTGGTGCTCTTTTCCGCAGCCGTACCCTATCAAGGTGGCGTTGATCACGTCAACGAACGCTGGTTGTCGGACTGGTGCGCCATATTTGCAAACCATAATTACGTTCCGGTTGATGTGGTGCGCCCTCGGATTTGGGGAATTACAGAAATTCCTTACTGGTACAGACAAAATTTACTTCTTTTCATGCATCGTGACAGTCTTCAAAATTTTGGGCTCCGCGAAGATTTCTTTATTACTGACATTATTCATCCCGAAATTTGGCGTCGCCGAATGGAAATGTTGGAAAAGAAAATCGCCCCACCTTCATCTATCAAGGAAGCACTATCGTATGTTCGATTTGCATTTACCGTGATAGGGCGACGTTTAAAAGATCGTATTACGGGAGTGCGAGGCGCGTGAAATCGCCATTGGTTTCCGTCGTAATGCCAGTCTACAACGCAGGTAGGTTTCTCGGCGCTGCGCTCGACAGTATTCTCGCCCAGACATTTATCGATTTTGAGTTGATTGCAGTGGATGACGGATCGACTGATGGCTCATCCGACATCCTTGCAGAGGCTGCAGGCAGAGATCCGCGTGTAGTTGTTCGCAGACAGCAGAACGGTGGGGTGACGAAGGCCCTGAATGCCGGTTTGCAGGTGGCGCGGGGTACATTCATTGCCCGCATGGACGCGGACGATATCGCGCTGCCAGACCGTTTTGAAAGGCAGGTAGCGTATCTCATGGCTCACCCGACCTGTGTCGCGGTGGGCGGTCAGGTCATTTTAATGGACCAGGATGACCGGGCACTCTGCCGCTTGCCTGTACCGTGTGACCATGCTGCCATCGATAGATTCCATATGGAGGCATGCGTTTCTGCCGTTTGCCATCCTACGGCGATTATTAGGACTTCGGCGATCCGTGACATCGGAGGCTATCGAGATACGTATACGTCTGCTGAAGATGTCGACCTTTTCCTTCGGTTGGCTGAGGTCGGTTCGCTCGTTAACCTCGAGGAGGTCGTCCTTCGCTACCGCCAGCACACGGAAAGTATTGGATACAAAAAGCGCTTCGAGCAGCGCCATTCGGGGTGGCGAGCTGCTCGCGATGCGGCCGCCAGGCGTGGGCAGATATTCACTCTGCCAGAACCTAGGCAAACAGAAGCGGAAGTGCAGTTGTCTGATATCTTCCTCAAATGGGCTTGGTGGGCGCACTCGGAGGGCAACATGACAACATTCTGGCACTACGCTAGGAGGTTTGTCTTCGCAAAGCCCTTTTCCCAACAGACGCTACGCCTTCTTTACGCAGGTATCAAAAGCAACTTTGTTGAGCCCGGCTGAAGGCCTCTGATATTTAAGCTTTTTTACGATAAATTCCGGCGCTTGGCTCGAGGTGTTTAGTTGATCAAAAGCGATTTGATGGGCTGATTGCACCAGCTCCAGACGAGTTAATATCGATGCGGCCATCCGATCCATGCGGTTCCGTGCTAGTATGCGACCGCTCGTTGGAAACGTAGCAAAAATCTAGAGGTAAAAGTGGGCCGATGCTCTCATGTAACTTGTCGACTTTACTATTATAGGTCTTTTTATTTAGGCGGCGCTAATGATTGCGTTTTTCAGAAAATCGGGGATATTTTTCAGCGCTTTTCTCAGCATTTGCGTCGCAGGCTCCGGTTGCTCTCAGTCCGCCGCCTCGGATGATGCTCACTTCGTCGTAACGAACACCATCTTGAGCGCTGATGTGCAGCCTTTCACCGCTACGATCGGGGCGATAGGCAACGGGCATCGCCTGAGCGTGGACAGCGGTTTTGAGCCTCTAGTCTTCCGGACAATGATACAAACAACGGCGCCTTCGGCGAACCGGATAATCGCGCCGGCAAATGTCATTTCGCACTACGATTCATGGCGTACTGGCGCGCTCGATGGCGCGGAGGTGGAAATACTGCGCATTGTGGACGGGGCCTTCCGGTCCGTCCGCACGGATCGTGTCGCGGTTGGTGGTCACCAGGCTTCTGGATGGCTTCCGGTGACGCAGCGCGACAAGATTATCGCGCACGCCACGCCAAGTTTTGAATTCACTTGGGAGCCCTGGAACCGGCCCGATGCTCCTTATTACTTTACCGTACGTGCTGTTGATGGAAGCGGGCATCTGTCTCCGGCGGCAAAGTTCGTTGTTGTAAATGCGCCAAAGGCGTTACCTAGGCAAAGACCTGAAGCGCAGAATTCGCTCAGAGAAATGAAGTGGTCAGACACCGGTGGCAGGCTTGAGGCGCCTACGGGATTTTCTGCAGTGCTGACCGATAAAGGTACGGTCCGGTTCGCTTGGGATGCTGTGCACGATGCCGAAGGGTATGTGATCTTTCGCTCGGATGTGCCGCCTAGCGAACATCGAGGCCACTTTCTTGAACTGGAGGGGAAAGGACCGGCCATCAAAGCGGGCGACCTCGCAATCATCCGAACTCGCTTCTTTCGTGCCGAACGGGGCAAGCGTTTGACCAATAGGGTTTGGAATGCGAATGTGGACGCGCGGCCGTTCAAGAACAAGCTTATCGGTTGGTCCGATGAGCCGGGCAATGGAAACTGGACGCTCGTTTCCCACGACACGCAAACGCCGGTGAGCGAGCCGGGCGAGACGTTTCTGCGCTTGTCGCTAGCCGAACGGGAAAAGGTCGTTCTCGGCAGCTACAATCACTCTGGACTTGAGCAGAGTTGGTATGAAGTCTTGGAACCCGGCCGCTCCTACCGGTTCGAAGTGTGGATGCGCGGACGATCCGCGCGTCCCGTGACCTTCTCGTTGGCCGGATTTTACGGCAGCAACGAAGCTCGCGTCGATCCGATCCGCTTTTCGATAACATCGGAATGGAAGAGGTACTCGGGCACATTCGAGGTCTCCAAAGTTCACCCATCGAAGCAGGTCGGTCAGATGCAGCTGCGCATCGAGGGGCCCGGTGAGGTCGACATCGACAATTTCCGTATCTACCGAGATGACGCTGACTTCCTCTCTTTTCTACCTGAGGATGTCGCTCGTCTCGAGGCATCCGGCATGGGGGCCCTGCGCACGCACGGCTTCATCAAGACCGGTTTTGCTACCTACGATCTCAACGAGATCACGAACCCCGGCGGAGTGAGCAATACGGATGGCGGCAATACGCTCGAGCAGACCCTTGCGGAGATCGCCCGGCTGAAAATGGACCCTTGGCTTCAGATCGAACCGCACCTTTCGCGAGACGAATGGCTAGGCCTTGCGGAGTATCTCGCCGGTACTTTCGATCCAGAAAAAGATGATCCCTCATCGCGGCCATGGGCTGCCAAGCGTTCGGCCCAAGGGCACCAGCCCTGGGTTGGCCGCTTCGATCGAATTCTCTTCGAAATCGGTAACGAGACATGGAATCGCCTCTTCGCCCCGTGGACTTTCCCGCCAATGACGGATGCGGCGACTGGAAAACGCTATAGTTCCGGGGCGGTCTATGGCCTCTACCAAGAATATGTCCTCTCAATCTTCCGGGACAGTCCGCACTGGCCGGAACTGGCTCCCAAGCTGACGCCGGTGATTGGAGGCTGGTCGGGCTTCGATTACGGGTTTGACGCCTCGCTTGCCTCGCCGAACACGCCGTTCATGACCCACGCAGCCTACAATGGTGGCTGGGATGAGAATGAAGGTCCCGTGCGGCCAGATGATGCAGGACTTTCCAGCGTTTTGACCCATGTTTTGCAAACCGGTCTCATTCGTGCGGAGCGCCACCGCAAGGCAGCGGTTCGGATCGGCGCTGAGCGCGGTGTCCCCCTTTTCACAGGCACCTATGAAGCGGGACCGGGCTACGCGATGAACGGCCTCAATGGAGCTAAAGTGACGCCTGAACAGGCGGCTGACCAGGAGGTCGCGATGAAGACCGTAGCCGCCGGCACCGCCACATTGGATGCCTTCCTCATGCGGGCGGCGCACGGTCAGAAACTGCAGAACTACTTCACCTACGGTAGCGGCGAGCGCTGGACCTCCCATGCGCCCTGGCAGAAGGGCGGTCAGACCTATCCGGCCTGGGATTTGCTGGCCTTTTTCAACAACGAAGCCCTCGGCGATATGCTCGAGGTTGAGACTTTGCGCGTGCCGACCATCGATCTTCCGGCTGCCCGCCGCCGCGAAGCCGTCTCGAACGGCCCATTAGTTGCTGTTTACGCCACTCGTTCAGATGACAGATTGGTCCTTTTCATCATATCTCGCCGAGTTCCGGGCTATCCGAACATGGACCATGATGGCTCGACCACCGTCACGGTGGATCTTCCCATAACCAGAGCGAAGAGCGTGACGCGCATCAGCCAAAGTGGCAATTGGACGAGCCATAACGTTGACTCTGAAGGCACTCGCCTTGTCTCAGAGAGCGTGCCGGTACCGGAAACCTTGCCCATTTTGATTGTTCCGTCCCTGCCCCCGGGCGAAATCATGATATTTGTGTTCGAAGGCACTGGTCAGGCCAAGTGAGAGTTATCCGGCTGTTCCCGATAATAGGTGGTGTCACTGGTCGTTCGAAGGGATCGTTGCAGCATCCTCGCCAAAGTCCCCGCCATGAGCCAGGTCAACGGTGTCAGCGATGAGTTTGGCAACAGATCGAGCAAGTTGACAGCCAGGATAAGCGACAAAGCGGCGCTCGCTGGGCTCAGCCGGGCACCTCTTCGCCACGCGGCAACCATGGGCAGACAAAAAAGGCTGAAGGCCGCGATGTAACCGGCCCATCCGTTGGATCCGATTATGATGATCCACGTCCCATCGGTGATACTAAGATCCCTTCCTGTGTATTCGTCGTATACGCGATTGCGACCATAGCCGCCCCAACCGAACCACGGCCGTTGGTTAGCGCGCTCAAGAAGTTGGTTTTCATTGTCGATCCGGGTCTGGAGCGAGCCGGATCGCTCCTCGTTCACCGCGGCGATTTGATCGGCAAACGCCTGAACCGGCACGACATCGACGCCGCGCAGGATCGGATACAAAAGGACCATGATTGCCACTAGGGCGCAGATAAGACGCACTCCTTTTCGCGGAATGACGATCATCGCAAACAGCGCTGCAGCGGAAAGAACTAATGCACCGAGCGATCGGCACAGGATCATGACGACCACCAGATAGGCTAGCCATGCCCAGGCAGAAACGCCGAATATCGTTGCCCGGCGCCGGGCCAGGTAGGCGGTAGCAACAATCGCCATTGCAGTGAGGATGGCAACAAGCAGTCCGTGGCCAAGAAAAACCACCGGACGGTAGCCTCCATCCCGCACCTGTTGTCCAAAACTATGGGGGAAGAAGCCATAAATCCACGTGTGTAACTGGGGGCTCAGGCGAACCTCGATCAGCATAAGAAGACTGTAACCGAGAACTGCGACAACCAGCGCGCGCAGGAAATAATCCTGGGCGCGGGTTGTTCTCAACACGCTGTAGCCAAGCACGAATGGAATGAGGTCAATGCATTTGTAAGCAGCTACCGAGAATGCATCGTAGGGCTTCAGTCCGGGAAGCATAAAACTGCCGAACATCAAGCTATCGCGGTTGGTGAGCACGGTGAACATCGGCGATATGATGTAGAGCGCCAAAAGCGCCACCAGCCACCATTCGCGAGGAGGCCGCACGACGGGCCCCTTTGCGAAGATCAGCGCGCCGACCAACGCTGAGATGCTCGGGATGGACGTCTTGTCGAGCGCCGGCACGCCGGGAAAGTCGAAAGCGGTATTGACTGGCAGCAAGAGGTAGCCGCCAAGCAGGGACCAGATGAGCGCTGGCGCTGGCCGCATCGATGCGAACAATGCCAGCGTCACAGCTGGCCAAAGCAGCAAGGCGATGTAAGCTACGGTATTAGGCATTGATCAGCGCCGTTTCCATGATTGGGCCCGTTGCCTCGCGTAATAGGCGAGCTGAGCTTTCGCTCAAGCGAACCAACAGCATTTCGAAACGGCGGGACATTCCAAGCTGGCGAGATTTCCGGTGGCACTAGGGCAAGTCATTGGCGCGCTCCGGTCTCTGATGGAAGGCGACTGTTCCAGTGAAAACAGCATTTGGGTGCAAAGGTCGGAGTGTGTCTTTCGCGTACGTTCGGGACCTTCATGCATCCCGCTTCGGGCATGATGTGAGGGCGTTCGCATCACAGCAGGATCGCGTCTCGAAAAGCCGGAGGAACTTCCGCAAGAAACGCCTCGATGAAATCCATGATCGCCCCTGAAGTTGGGTTGTCCGGCTCTTCGATGGCTGAAACCCGGAAAAGGGCGCCATCTGGAACTGTGCCCTGAAGGTTCTGCACGGCCATTGTCAGACGTTGCTGAAACCAGCTTATCGGAAATGCATGGCCAACGCGCACCCAGTAAAAAATCCTCTCCCGCAGGCCGCCGCGGTCGGCGAGGAGTTCTCGTCCTGTTAGCGATTTCGAAGCGAGACTAATTTCCGCGGGGCGGGACCAAAGGATCGGAAAGCCTGCGGCAGGGTAACAGACTTCCGGTCTATGGACGTGGATGTCATTCTGCTGTTTGCTGCTGAAGGCGATCAGCAGCATTATCGTAGGCAGACCCGCGCCTTCATAAATACGGGTTTCCAAGTTCTCATAGAGCGCGTTGCTGTCATCTTGCGGCGGCAGCACAACCTCTTGGCTCTTCCGGGAAGTCCATTGGCCAACCTTCTCCGGGATCGCAGCGGTGAAGTTTTCCTGTTTAACCGGCATCGCCAGCCGCACAGGGGCTCGCGCATAGTAAATGCCTCCTGCAGCTGCGAGCCCCGCACCGACTATGAGGCTGCGCCTATCCATCTTCAAACCCGGCGCTGTCAGCGCAGATCGGCCCGGCTGGTTGCTCATTGATCCATCCAAATTCAACGTTTCGGCAAGCTTACGAGGTTCCGGGTGATTTGACCACTCTGATCGCATCTGTAGCGACGTGGACGGTTGCAATGACGAAAAAAGGCCTTAGGCGTCTGCCTGGCAAGGGTTAGGGCATAACATGCGCGTAGCTTATCTGGTGAACCGATACCCCGCCGCAAGCCACAGCTTCATCCGCCGTGAGATCCACGCCGTCGAGGCGAGCGGGACACACGTCGCTCGCTTCTCGATCCGTGCTGTTGAGGAATCTGAGCTTCCAGACCCGAGAGATCAGGCGGAGCGCGCTCAAACAGTAGTTCTGCTTCGGATAGGGGCGGTGCGCCTTCTCGTTGAAGCGGCCAAAACCCTAGCCACCCACCCACTTCGCGGTCTCCGTGCCTTGAAAATCGCCTCGGCAGGTTGCGACTGGCGGCTTAGCAATGTCATCAGGCGCGCTGCATACCTTATAGAAGGCGCTGCCTTAGCGAGGCGACTGGCGGAGCAGTCGATAGATCATCTACATGCGCATTTTGGCACCAACCCAGCTATGGTAGCTCGTCTGGCAAGCGCTCTCTCCGGCATTCCTTACAGTTTCACTGTACATGGGCCAGACGAGTTTGATGCGCCCGTTCAACTCGACCTGAAGGGCAAGATTGCCGACTGTGCCTTCTGCGTTGCCATAAGCAGCTACGGTCGCAGCCAACTCATGCGCTGGAGCGCTTTTCATGATTGGTCGAAAATCAAGGTCGTGCGCTGCGGCGTCGACGAGAGTTTTTTCCACCGTTCACCTGTATTAAGTATAACGCATGTGCCACGGCTCTGCACCATTGCACGCCTCAGCGCTCAGAAGGGCATACCGCTACTGATAGAAGCCGCCGCCTGTCTCAAACAAGAAGGCAAGACATTTGGCCTAACGATTGTCGGCGATGGCGAAATGCGCGAAGAGGTGGGCGATCTCATTGAAAGCCATGGCCTTCATGATAGCGTTAAGCTCGCTGGCTTAGCCTCCTCCGACGAAGTGATTGAACATATTCTCGATGCGCGCGCCATGGTCCTGCCGAGCTTTGCCGAGGGACTGCCGGTCGTGATAATGGAGGCGCTAGCTCTTTCGAGACCTGTTGTCGTATCGACGATTGCTGGAACACCCGAGCTCGTAGACGAGGAATGTGGTTGGCTGGTCCCGGCGGGATCGGTCGAGAAACTCGTAGAAGCCATGCGTGCGGCTCTCGATAGCTCGTCAAAGGATCTCGAGGCCATGGGAAGGATCGGCCGCGCCCGGGTGGCGGCAATGCACGATGCCGCGACTAACGGACGGCAACTGAACGCACTCTTTCGCGAGGCTGTCGGCATACATGATTGAGCTGTTGACCGCCTTGCTGTGGCTGATCGTCATGCCGCTTGCACTGCTGGTGCTCATTTTCAGTCTAGAGGTGTGGCTCGGCATCGGGCGGACGAAATCGGTCGAATACACTGGGCAAGTACCTGAGACTTGCATTTTGATCCCTGCGCATGATGAGGCGAGGGGCATTGTCCAGACTCTTGAGCGTCTTCGGCCCGCCATTTCTGAGACAATTAGAGTTTTGGTCGTCGCAGACAATTGCACTGATGAAACCACGGCGCTAGTCCGAGAGCAAGGCTTCGAGGTCGTCGAACGCTTCAACGCAAAAGACCGCGGCAAAGGGTTCGCGCTGGCATTCGGCCGAGACTACCTGCGAGCTGCCCCACCCCAATGTGTTATTGTGATCGACGCGGATTGCTATTCGGATGCGCGCTCGGTCGCTGACCTCGCGCGCTGCGCCTGCCATGCCCGATCAGCTGTTCAGGCTCGCAATGTGCTTGAACCTACGCAGGCCGGATCGGCTAAGGTGCAGGTCTCAAGTTTTGCTTTCTGGATCAAGAATGTCGTGCGGCAAAGAGGGACTTATCGAGCTGGCGGAGGCGCCATTCTCACCGGTACTGGGATGGCATTTCCTTGGGAGGTGTTTGATCGGATTCCTTTGGCAACAGGGAGCATTGTGGAAGACCTCTCATTGTCAGTCGACCTTATTCGATCCGGCGAGTCCCCCTGTTACCTGGAACAGGCCACTGTCTATAGTGCCCCAGCCAGTGAAGAGGCAACCATCGGCCAACGATCTCGTTGGGAGCAGGGCTTTCTGACGGTCTCCTTGTCTCATGCATTACCGCTGTTTGGGTACGGATTGATAAGCTTGGATCGGAAAGCGATTTTGCTCGGCCTCCACCTACTTGTCCCTCCTATGACGCTCCTAATGGCAATTTGCGGTCTAATCGCAGCCATCCTTGGTGGCGTGACAATTTTCACTGGCGACTGGCTCCCCTTTGCTGTGCTGGTGGCATCACTAGTCGCGGCGCTTTCAGGCGTTCTGCTCAATTGGGCTCTGGAAGGACATCTCTGGTTAACGCCAAGAGCGTTGGCGGCCTTGCCGCTCTATCTTCTGTGGAAACTTCCGATGTATAGTCGACTCCTTGCAGGCAAGCGCGTTGGCTGGGTTAGAACCAAGCGCGACTAAGCATGGCTGGAAAACGCGGAAACGCTATCGATCTTCTTCGACTGACGTTCAGACGGCAGTGCTATTTTGTGGGGTTAGCATGGAGGACGACCGTCACATGAGCTTAGACCGCATTGGGGTCGTCGTAATAGGCCGGAATGAGGGTGAGCGGCTCAAGCGGTGCCTCCGATCGATACCCTCCAAATATCAGGTGGTGTATGTCGATTCCGGATCCATTGATGACAGTGTCGAGTTCGCGCATTCGACCGGAGCGATTGTCGTCGAGCTAGACGATCGTCTGGGTTTCACGGCCGCCAGGGCGCGTAACGCTGGCTGGCGAAGGCTGCTCGATCAAGATCCGGACACGTCGTTTGTCCAATTCATAGATGGTGATTGCGAGGTCGCAGCCGGATGGTTTTGCAAGGCGCTGTCTGCCATCAGGTCAGATGACCACCTTGCGATTGTGTTCGGCCGGCGGCGCGAGCGTTTTCCCGAAAGAAGTATCTACAACAAGCTTTGTGACGATGAATGGGACGTGCCCGTCGGCATTGTCAGTGAATGCGGCGGCGATGCTCTGATCCGGGCCACGGCCTTGCGTGATGCAGACGGTTACAGCGACGATTTGATTGCTGGTGAGGAGCCCGACCTATGCCTTCGGCTTTCGCGGTTCGGCTGGCACGTCCGGCGCATAGATGCCGAGATGACGTTGCATGATGCGAATATTCTCCAATTTTCAAATTGGTGGAAAAGAGCCAAGCGCGCAGGGTTCGCCTATGCCGCCCATGTCTCGCATCATGGCGCACAGTCTCTTCCGAATTGGCGTCGTGCGCTCATGAGCATCGTGTTCTGGGGGTTGGCGTTGCCATCCAGCATCCTGGTCGTAGCGGCAGCAAGTGCACCTTTGGCGTCAGACGTAGCCGGCATCTTGATGGCAGCGCTG
Organism: Erythrobacter fulvus; assembly: GCF_028595285.1. Taxonomy (GTDB): domain Bacteria; phylum Pseudomonadota; class Alphaproteobacteria; order Sphingomonadales; family Sphingomonadaceae; genus Erythrobacter; species Erythrobacter fulvus. The sequence goes on from NZ_JAQQXQ010000002.1 coordinate 21,077, forward strand.
ACGGTGCTCTACCTAATTCAAGCCGCTCGCATTACTTGGCGAAAGCGCTGCTCCGGCCAACCATGGGGTTTTTCAGTAACATACGGAGGATTACTTCTAATTGGGAAATTTGCTCAGGTTTCGGGGGTTCTGAGGCATTGGTCAGAGCGACTTTTCCGCCGCCGACAAAGCCTAATTGAGTATAAGTAGAGAAGTTTTGCTGATTTCGACGATCACGGAGACTTGTAGAGATCTAGCACTACTTTGGCAGAAGCGCATTTTTGAGATCGATCGGAGCAAAAGGTGGTCGGCCACCGTTCGATCCGGTGATGATGTTCAAGGTCCTGGTGCTGCAGGCGCTTTATTCGCTCTCGGACGAAGCGACCGAGTTCCAGATCAAGGACCGGCTTTCGTACCAGCGGTTCCTTGGCTTGGGGCTCGATGGCCGAGTGCCCGATGCCGTGCGATCCGAAGGCGTTCAAGCCAGTGGATCTTGCCATCCCGTTGTTCGGCTGCAAAAATCACATCGGCATCGACCGGGCTCACGGGCTGATCCGCACGTTGGACGCGAGTGCTGCCAACGCCCATGATGGTGCTCGGTTACCCCGAGCTCATAGTACCCATCCGGCGTGGGCCGCCTTGCATGGGTAGGGAGTGATCGCTCTTAAGCGTGCTCTTTTGAGCGCGCGGGGGAGTGGTCGATGGGTCAGGTGACGGTGTTTTCGGGGCCGGAGCGGCGCCGACGGTGGACTGATGAGGAACGGCTGCGGATCTTGTCCGAGGCGTTCGCACCGGGCGCGTGCGTTGCCGAGGTGTGCCGCCATCACGATATTTCTTCAGCGTTGATCTACACCTGCTCCTCTGCCACCTGAAAACTGGACCATTCGCGGCTAGAGTTTTTCGCTGTAAACATCCTTGGCTGGGCGAGGAGGTTTGGCGTGAAGGCATCGAAGTTCACGGACGCGCAGAAGGCGTTCGTCATCGAGCAGGGCTAGGAGGGAACGCCGGTCGCTGAGGTCTGCCGCATACGTTTTTTGCGGGTGTCCAGATCCTTGACATAAAGATACGCCTGTCAGAAACGAAACTATGGCTGTGGATGTTGCCTTCTTTTTTGATAGGAGCCCGGGATGGGCACCAATTACGCACCTGGCACATCTTGCGGCGAGGCTTTTGGGGGGTGAGCTTCTTTTTCTTCCTCCTGTTCCTAGCAAATGGCATAAGGTGATAAATCTACGCCGTAGAAGCATCAGGCGCTCAAATGATCATTTGGTGGGGATAATTCGAAATCCTCAAGATATCTCTCAGCTTCGGGCGATGGCTCAATTCAAGAGTAGATACGAAAATATCGCCGTATGGATTATCGATAGTTTCAATCATCAGTGGACTCCTCCAGCTGTTAGTCTCAGGGATATTGATATCGTCGCTGTTATGCGGCCGAACGATGAGGCAAATTTTGAAAAAATTGCCCCCCGAAGAGTGATCGTTCTAGGTTGGGGCAGCGATGTACTTGGTTTTGGCAGCGGAACCGGCGATAAGTCGGTAGATATCTTACGGCTTGGCCGCCAACCAGGAGAATGGAATGATGATATAATAACGGCGTCTTTATGTCGACAAGCCGGGTTGAGCTTTGAAGGACGCCCCCCTTTGTTGGATGATCCATCAGAAAACCAGAAGTCTGTCATGAGGGTGCTGGCGAAATCGCGTTATCTTATAGCGCACTCGAACCTCGCAGCCCCCGCTCCTTACACGCACCGACGCGAAGAGTATATTACGGCTCGGTGGACAGATGCTCTTGCGTGCGGAGCGGTCGTCGCTGGTGTGCAGCCTCGGAGCGATAGAAGTTTCGATCGCTTGCTTTGGTCAGGAGCATTTCTTGACTTTGATCGCATTGATCTGAAATACAATATAGCTGCCCTTAAAGAAGCACGGGCAGCATGGCGGCCGGAAGTCGCATCATTAAACTATAGAAACGCTCTTGCAAAACTAGATTGGCGTTGGCGACTGCGAGAACTCCTAAATAGTATGGGCATTGATGTTCCGCCAATTTTGGCAAAGGAGCTTGTTGAGCTTAGTTCACATGCTAATAATTGGGGCTCCCAGACGACGTGATCTCTGGTTCATTCGTCAGATGGATGCCTCGAAAAACCTCTCGCCTTTGAGGCTGCGGCCTGATTCAATGCCCCTGCGATGATCGGAGGCGAAGATGGTGGGGCAGCCTGGTTTCTTTGATCTGTCGGACCGTTATGCGGCGTTGAGCGCGGCGGGCGATCCGCTGGAGCGTTTGGCGGCGGTGGTGGATTTTGAAGTGTTCCGCGGGCCGCTGATCGTGGCGCTCGGGCGTAGCGAGTCGTCCGTGAAAAACGCTGAAAGCGTTGGAAACGCGTTGTTTTTGGTGGGATTGAAGTAATCGGATTTGCAAGGTTTGGTGCCGGGTTGGGCAAAAAGCTTGTGATTTTGTGCGCCCGCGCACGTAGGGGCTTTTCTGGCAGATCGGGCCGTGATTCAGTGCGCTGGCCGAAACGATGAGGTTTGCCGATGCCGCCGAAGAAACCCGCCCCGCGCAGTGACGAGCTGTTCCGCAGCCAGCTCGACAACATGATCGACATGGGGCACGCGCTGGTGAAGTTGGCGCAGCTGATCGACTGGTCGCGGTTCGATGAAGCGTTTGGCCGGTTCTATCACGAGAAGGGGCGGCCAGGGCTCTCGACGCGGCTGATGGCGGGACTGCACCTGCTCAAGCACATGGAGGGTCTGTCCGACGACGCAGTCTGCGCCCGGTGGGTTGAGAACCCGTATTACCAGTATTTCTGCGGCGAGCAGTACTTCCGCCACAAGCTGCCGCTGGACCGGTCATCGATGACGCGCTGGCGCGGGCGGATCGGCGCTGACAAGCTCGAACTGCTGCTGGCCGAGACACTGCGCCTTGCGATGGAGACCCGGGCGATGCCGCCGCAGGCTTGCGAGCGCGTAACGGTGGATACGACGGTCCAGACCAAGGCGGTTGCCCATCCCACCGACAGTCATCTGCTGATGCGTGGTATCGAGTGGCTGAACCGTTTGGCCAGGAAACACGGGCTCAAGCTGAGGCAGTCATTCCTGCGCGTCGGACGTCAGGCTCGGCGTGATGTCTCACGGCTAATCCATGGCCGTGGACACAAGCAGGCGATGCGCTGGGTTCGCAAACTGCGCACCTGGCTGGGCAGGCTCGACCGCGACATCGGCCGTAAGATCGCCGGCAATGAAGAACTCGAGGCTGCCTTTGCCGTCGCGCGTGAGCGGGTGGCCAGGATCCTGACCCAGAAGGCGGACAGCACCGACAAGCTCTACGCGCTGCACGCGCCTGAGGTGGAATGCATCGCCAAGGGCAAGGCGAGGACGCGCTACGAGTTCGGGGTAAAGACCTCCATCGCGGTCACCAACGCGCGCACCGCGGGCGGCCAGTTCATCGTCGGCATGCAGGCCCTGCCCGGTACTCCCTACGATGGTCACACCCTGTCCGGGCAGATCGAGCAGGTCGAGCGCCTGACCGGCATCACCGTCGAGCGGGCCTATGTGGACCGCGGCTACAAAGGGCACAAGCATGACGGAGAGGCCAAGGTCTACATCGCCCACACCCGCGGCATCGCCTCACCTACGATCAGGCGCGAGCTCAGACGCCGAAATGCCATCGAGCCGATCATCGGCCACACCAAATCCGACGGTCTGCTGGAACGCAATCACCTCGCCGGCGCCACCGGCGATGCCATCAACGCGATCCTGGTCGCCGCAGGTCACAATCTGAGGTTGCTCGTCGCATGACTGAACGCGCTTTTGCGCGCCTTGCTCACGGCTTGGCTTCCCGTAGCGCCCCGTGAAATGGCCGCTGCCTGAAAAACCAGCCCAGCTCTCCTGTGCAATCTACCCCAATCCGAAACGCAAATCGCATTCTTCACAGACGACTAACTATTCGTGGTAATTTCATGTTCTTGCGATGCGCCGGATGGATACGCTTGTCAGCGGATAGGCCGCGGATCTCGTCCTTGATGGCGTAAAGGGAGGCAATGCGCTGACGACGATGATGCGGCGAAGGTATCTATCACCCTGTTTGGTTACGCATCTGCATATTCAAGGGCGAGCTTCGAGCAACGTAAGCCGAAAAATTCTCGGCCCCGTTATCAGGTAACGCCTCCATAGCCTTCTTGGCTCGATCACCATTCTGAAAGCCCATTCAAGGCGGAATTTCCGTACCCATGTAGGTGCTCTCGCTTTCCTTCCGAGTACGAACTCAATGGACGCGCCTACACAGAGACCTACGCCCCTAGCTCGGCCGGCGTTGAGGCACTGGTTTGCGATAATCTCACTTTGCGGGGCACCGAAAACCAAAAGTGCATAGTCGCTCGACGCAGAGGCTAGGAAAGCTTCAATCTCTCTAGCTGCGTCGGGCCGTCTTAATACGCCCATAGGCGGTATGTGTTGAACTAGATTGATTTGGGGAAAACGAACGCGGAGTTCGGGAAGCATTGCATCATCTCCGCCGATGATCGCGACCTTCTTTCCATTCAGATGACCTTTCTCGAAAAGGATCGCTGTCAGATCGCTGCCGGTGACAACCTCGAGCTCGGTTCCGCGGAACTTTGCGAGAAGCTGCAAGATACGACTATCGCAAAGTCGGAAAGCAGCATCGTTGTAAGCGTCGCTGAAACGTTTTCTGATGTCTTCGTCCTTATGCTCGTGAAGCATCACAACGTGGTCGACGTTAGGCGTCACAACGTAGGAAAAGCTCTCGGACCGCGACAGCCTGTCAAGTTCGAGCGCCACCTCCTCATAGGTCAGGTTGGCGAACTCGACCCCCAGGAATTCGGTCGTGGCGCGCTTAGTAAGCATGCTTATCCCAGAACACCTTGAAGACGGTTTCGAGGATGATCCGGATGTCGAGCAGGGGAGACCAGTTCTCGATATAGTAGATATCATATTCAACGCGCTTGCGCGCACGTTCGGCCGTGTCGATTTCGCCCCTCAGGCCTCGCACCTGGGCTAAGCCGGTGATCCCCGGCTTGACCCGGTGACGTGCGGAGTAGCCGCTCACGGCGTCAAAGTAGTATTTGTCGCCCACCCGCATCATGGTGGCATGGGGGCGGGGCCCGACAATCGACATCTCACCCTTTAGGACGTTGAAGAGCTGCGGCAACTCGTCAATGCTGGTCCGCCTTATGAAGCGACCGACACGCGTGACCCGTGGATCGTTCTTCTGGGTTCGCTGCGCACCGCTCTGATCCTGCCGATCGACATACATCGACCGAAACTTGAGCACCGAGATTTCGTTATTGTTGAACCCGAAGCGAGCCTGACGGAACAGGATGGGCCCCTTGCTTTCGAGGCGAATGGCAAGTGCAGTCAGGATAAGGAGCGGAGCCAGCAGCACGATGGCAATGATTGCCACCGTGTAGTCGATCATTTCTTTGAGAATCCCGTCAATATCCCGGATCGGCTGCTGCCAGATGGCAAAGACCGGAAGCGAACCGAGAAAATTCACCCGGTAGCTGGTCGTCAATTCAAGTGTCTCGCGCGGTAACACGCATAGGTCAATGGAAGCCGCGCTCAGTGTCTCGGAGATCTGGTCAAGGCGCGCTTGGGAAATTCTTGGAACCGCCATAATGACCTGGTCGAGGCGTCCGGTGCGGGCAAGTTCGAGCAAGTCATCGAGATCGCCGAGATAGGCAAGGTCGATCTCGCTCCTCTCGCCACGTGTCCGCTCATCGGCATAACCCGCAAGCCGCAAGTGCGGGAGCCGCTCGAGCTCGAGTAACTGTGACACTCTTTGAGCGACTTTCGCGCTCTCGGCGTAAACCGCAACTCTCTGGCCGATCAGCCCTTCGTTCATCAACCGCGATACCAGCATGCGAAAGCCGATGCGGCTCAGGAACAGAAGGACAATGGTGAATCCCATGAAATAGAGCGCCAAGCCTCGAGAAAACTCGTCGAGCATATCAAGCTGGACGACCACTAGGCCCGTCAGCGCCGCCGCAAGGACGAAGTCCGCGATGGCACTGCCGCCAACGTCCTTGCCCTGTCCGCGGAAGGCGACATAGCCGTCACGAGAGATCCGGATCAGCAGGAAATTGATGCAAAGGATGATGGCGCCGCTGTGATGAAGGCGACTGTCGTAATAATAGCCGATCGAAGCCGCATAGGCGCCTGCTGCCAACAAGTAGGCACCAAGGAAGCAGGCAGCATCATTCACCACCCCGAGCGTGCGCAAGACGTTCGAGGTGAAGCGCAGATGGCCGCTGCTGCGCCGGGGAGAGGGCTTTACGTGCCCGTGCATACGCCCCCTGAAGACCGGCAGATCTGCTCGGGCGTGATCCTTGCGAACAGCCCGCGCGCACGCGGTGTGCCGGGCGGGTCATCGATCACGAAGCTCTGTTTGGCAGCTGCCAGGCCGCGCTCGATCTTGGCCTTGCAGACCCGGTTGCCGAATTCTTCGCACACCCGTGCGAATTCCTGCCATGCCTTTTCGGACGAGGGCTTGGCCATCGCAAGATCGCCATAAAGCGAGACGATCCGTGCGCTGTCGCCGACCTTCCTCAAGAAAGCCTCATAGCGTGCAGCAAGAATTCCGGACTGCGACAAGAAATCTACCCCCCGCTCGAACACCTGCCTGGCTCTGACCTCGCTTCCCTTAGCAAGATGCGCGTTAGCAAGTGCAGCATAGCCTGCATATTCCTGCGGCGCATCAGACACAACGATATTTGCATCCTCGATTGCTCCGTCAATCTTGCCGGATGCAAGCCGTCTCTCGGCGCGCGCGACGAGCGCATCCGGGTTGCGGGGGTCACGGGCAAGGACGGCATTTATGAGTCTGTCCGATTCCTGGACACGTCCCTCGGAAAGTGCGATCCGCGCCGCGTGCGCCTGTGCTTCGACGACGCCTTCGGCAAGCGGTTGCGCAAGCAGGCTCCTCGCTTCCTTGTATTGCGCGCTGTCGAAATAAAAGCGGGCAAGAGCCAGGCGTGTTGCCAGCGTTGCCGACACCGCCATCGTCGATAGCTGCGCAGGGCTGATTGGCGCCCGGTCGTATTCGAGGAAGAGACGATTGAGCAATGCGAGGCGCGTGCGATCATTGGGCTGCGCCGCAATCGCCTTTGCCGCCTCCGCGCGCGCCGCCCGTATATTGCCGGTTTTGTAGAGGAAATTGACGAAGTCGATCTGGTAGTTCGAATCTTCGCCAGTTTGTGCGATCACCTTCGGGAATGCCTCGCGCATGCCTTTGGCGTTGCCCTGCGCCCGGTAAATTTCAAGCAGTGTTGCGTTTAGCGCTTCGGTTTCACCGATGGCCTCCCGCGTCTCTAACACGGCTGCAACCGCGTCTTCGAATTGTCCCTTCAGAGCCAGCAGGCGGGCAGCAAGAATGGCGCCGCCCTCGTCATTCGGGTTCAACTCCAGAATCTCATCGGAAAAGCGCTCTGCCTCTTCAAGGCGCCCGGCTTCGATTGCGAGGAAGCCCTTTACCAGCATGGCCCGCGAGGCCCCCGGGAACAGCAACAGCATGCGGTCGGCGGCTTCCTCGGCTTCGCTCAATCGATCGGTTTGCAGCCCCAGCTCTGCAATCGCTTGCAGGATTTCGAGATTGTCTGCTTGTAGGTCGAGGGCACGGGAATAGGCATTGAAGGCGCTGGGGAGCTTTCCGGATTGGAGCTCGATCCGCCCGAGAAGCACGAAGTAGTCAGCGACATCATCTCGGGCGATGATCGCCTGCTGCACATTCTGACGGGCTTCATCAAGGTTGCCCGCTTCAAGTTGGACCTGCGCTATTGCGGCATACTCGGCGGCCTCGCTGACCTTGTCGCTGCAGCCCGCAAAGAGCAGCGAACACGCCATCGCGAGGCCCGACATGCGTTTGCGCAGGTAACAGGATGATCGGATCAAAGTTGCATCCTTGTGAGGCTTCAGCACCCAAAGCTTTTTGCTTGGTCTTTCGTCATGAGGTTGTTAGCGAGTGCGCGTTGAGAAATGGTTGGCTTATCTCGCGGGTAGGGCAACAGGAAAACATTTCTGGATCATCACGCAGGATATGAGGTAAAGTGTGAGCAAGCCGTCAGCGGTCCGTATGCTTGGAGCAGCGCTCGTTATCTTTGCGGGGCTTAATGTGTCCAGCATCCTTTTGGCTCAGGAGGCCGTTCCTGCCCCTGCCGGCGAAGCCCTTCCCGCTGTGGCGCTTCCGGAATACCGGGTCAATCCTGGCGACGAACTCCAGATCAGCGTATGGCGCGAGGACCAACTCCAGCGCACTGTTCGGGTGCTGCCCGATGGGACGCTCAGCTTCCCGCTTGTCGGCAGGATCGAGGGGGCAGGGCGGACTACGCGAGAGATTGAAGCGGCGATCTCTACGGGTTTGGCGAGCAAGTATGTCGACGGTAACGTCCCTGACGTAACGGTTGCTGTCGCGGAGACGAGTGGCTTGCAGTTCTCCGTCATAGGCAAGGTGCGCTCGCCGGGGACTTTCACGCCGGGACGTTATCTTACCTTGCTCGAAGCGCTCAGCCTCGCAGGCGGCGTCGACGAGTTTGCGAGCCTCGACAATGTCGTGGTTGTGCGCAAGTCGGGGGATAGTCTTGTGGTAATCCCGGCGAAGCTCTCGGATATCCTCCGCAGTCGGTCCGTGAGCGCTGCGGCTGTGAATGCCTTGCCGCTCATCCGCAGTGGGGATACGGTCATTGTCCCTTGAGCCTAACCGGATGTTTTTTTTCGGATGAGCGTGAAAGTTCTCGAGCGGGGGACGAGTGAATGCATTGGCTGGCGAGCAGATCTGTCGTAATCGCTGCGCTGGCCTGACAGCAGACGAACCAGAACGAGCGCGTGGGTAAGGGGCACATGATGCATGAGACTTCAGCAATGCGAAGAGCGGCCAGCCGGCCTGCGCGCAGTGTGTTGGGTCCGCATGTATCCGTGGGCCGCGGCGTGAGCAGCCTCGCGCTCGGGCGCTCGCTCGGATTGCGGGTGCTTCCTTGTCTTTTGGCTGGCTGCGTTCTGGTTGCCATTCCCGAAAACCAGTTAGAGGCCAGGGATGGCAGAGAAGGGGTCCCCCACATACGCGTTGTCCTTGCGAGGGATGCTGGGCCAGTAGAGCCTGCCTCGTCTTCACGGCCCGCTATCTTGCTCACCCATACCGGGAAGCAGCCCGACTTCCTTCTTGAAGATCACGGATTGCTTAGGGACCTCACCCCGGGAAGCGTCACACTTGGGACCCGGCTGTTCTCCCAGCCAGACGAAAGCCCAAGGGACGCTCTGGCGACTTTCGAAGCGCGAGATGCTTTCCCAACTGTTGTTGAGCTCATCGCTCCGCAAATCCAGGCGGACTTTGGATGGGATGGGAAATCTGCTGAACCTCATTTGAAATCGCGGCCGACGGCAGGCAAGTTGGGGGCGCCCCAGCAATCTCATGCACCCCTCAACCCATTGGAGAACGTCGAAGTTAAGCAGGCGACGGCGTCGTTGTCCCGGGGCATTCGTGCAAAGACCTCGGGTGAAGGGGGTGCCGGGGCCATTTGGGCCGAGCCCAAGATCGCTTATGCACCGCTTCCGCTCGACGCCATGCCCGGCGAGATTGAGGTGACGTATGGCACCGCAGTGCATGCCCTCCATGCTGCCATCTCTCCTATTGACCTTCGCGCAGGAGAGCCTCTCCCCGTCTCTATTGCCCTCGAACCGGCTGCCGCGCGTGATTTCGTTGCACCGCGTGGTCACGGTTGGCCCGCTCCACCTCTGTCTATCCGCCTTCCTAATGCGCATCCCCGGAGGCTCGAGCAATCCGAACTTTTAGAAGTAAGGATCACGTCTCAAGATCCCACTGGCTTTACCTCCGATGGTGAGGATGCCGACGCCCAGGCGTCTTCCATGGCACCAGCTGTTTCTTTCGAATTGGCGTCAGCCAACCTTGCTCAAACCGGTGAATTGCCGAGCCTCAACCTCCCATTTGGTTCCGATAACGCTCCGGCCAAGGCCACGTTAGATCAAGATATCGGGCCTCTTGAGGGGTGGGAAGGGCAAGCTTCTCTGCAGATGGCATCTGCACCGTTGGCGGATGAAGCAGCGCCGCGGACGGACAAGACTGCGATGAACATGCCGGAGCAGATCCGGCTTGGGGCACTCGTTGAACTTCTGAGCGAACGGTTCGATCCAGTCGAGCTGGAACGGTTCAGAAGATCACCGGCATTCGAGGCCAACATTCCGGTCAGCTTGCTTGAGCAGGCAGGGATCCTTGTCGCTTCCAACCCTGTGAGTGATACTGTGGCCATCAACCTTGCTGGCATGCAGTCGTCCCCGACAGGCAGCGCGGGCCTTGCGCGAGGTGGCGAGGGGGGAGGGACCAATGGCTTTCTGGGTCTGAACCAGAGCCTTGTCGCGACAGCATCCGCCGGTTTTGACAGCAATCCCTTCCTCGGTGGGTTCGATGACACCTCGGCCGCGTCGATCCGCTTCCAGCTCGCACCGAGTTTGTCACGCTCGAGCGAGCGCAACACCTTCCGCCTTTCGGGCCGCGTAGAGCACATCGAATATCTCGGGCGCTACGAATCGCTCCAGAATTTTGGAGCTGACCTCGCTGCCTCGCATCGGGCAACAGAAAGGCTCGAGATCGACGGAGGCCTGCTGCTCAGCAGCAATGTGCTTGCGACCAACCTCGCCAACCCCTTCTTCGTCGATGACCTCGCGCCCGATGTTCCCCTTCCGCCGACCGGCAACGACATAACAGTGCTTGGGCAGGGGCAGCGGCGCACGCAATTCGGTGCCGATGCGGGGCTGACCTATACAATGAGCGAGCGGGATCAGCTCCGTTGGTCTTTGACCGGACGAGCAGACCGGTTTGAAGGGGACGGCCTCATCGAATCCAATTTTCTTGCACAGCAGCTCCAGTATTCGCGCCAGCTCGACGAGGGGCTCTCGATCGGTGCTATCGTCGATGCCAGCCTGATTGACTTCATCGGCGCATCAGGCGGCAGCGCTCGGACGATCACCCCGCAGCTGCAGGTGCGGGCCGATCTTTCGCCTCGGCTCGAGGTAACGGGGAGTGTAGGGGCTGCGATCACGCGCCTCGAATTCGGCGATCTGGAAGATACAACCACTGCGGTTGCCGGCAATCTGTCCCTGTGCAACCGCGGCGAACGGAGCAATCTGTGCGTCAATGGATCGCGTCAGGTGCTTCCTGCCGCTATCGGCGGCGCTCTGCTCCAGACCACGGCAGGTTTTTCCTATTCGCTACAGGTGTCAGAGCGCGACACGCTGCAGTTCAGCGGCAATTATGCGACGGCCTCACAACCTGTGACGAATGTCGTCGGACCGAACGATTTTGAGAGCATTAACGGTTTTGTGCGTTATGAGCGGCAACTCGATGAGCGCCTTCGTCTCTTTGTCAGCGGAGGCTATTTAAACACGACCGGCAATCTTCCAGGCGGCGCAACCAATGTGCAGGGTCTGGTCGGTATAACGTTTAATCTGGGGCGGTCCCGATGAGAGACGACGAATATGAGGCCGCTGGGGCCGAGGGTGGCAATCTGCTCATGCATTTGCCCGCTGTACTGCGCGAGCGCTACCTCCTCGTTGTGATCCCGGCGCTTCTGCTCTCGATTGCGGGCATCGCTGCAGCCTTTATCTTGCCGACTGTCTATCGTTCCACGGCAACGCTGCTGGTTGAATCGCCGCAATTGCCGGAAGACGTGCTTGGCGATCAAGGCGTCGATATCATCGATCAGCGGATTGCTAAGTTCCGTCAGCAGGTACTGAGCCGGCCCCGACTGATCGAACTGATCCAGAAGCATCGTCTCTACACCGATGAACGGGCAGCCAAGTCGCTCTCGGAAATCATCGAGGACATGCGGGGCGCGACCAGGATCGAGCCGGTGTCCGCGCAGTTCGAGCGCGGCGCAGGCCGGTCGACGACGATCGCCTTTTCTCTGAGCTTCGACTACGAAACGGCATCCCTCGCTCAGGCGGTGGCCCAGGACATGACCGAGCAGGTTCTTCTGCTCGACGCCACCAAAAGCTCTGAGCAAGCCGAAAGCACGGTTCAGTTTCTGACCGATCAGGCTGCGTCTCTGCAAACCCAGATTGCCGATGCGGAAAAGCTTATCGAGCAGATCAAGGCCCAGAACGGCCTCGCCCTCTCCAATCCGGGCATGATGGCGATGGGAGGCAATAGCGGCAGTTTCGACGTCCAGATCATCGCCTTGCAGCGCGACAATGCGCTCCTTCAGGCGCAGCGCGCCGCCCGGCAGACCGCCGCCGAGCGTGACCCGATCGTTGCTGCGGCGGAAGCCGACCTTGCTGCGGCGCAGGCACGCTATTCCGAAGACCACCCGGATATTGCGATTGCCAAGCGGCGCCTGCGGGAGGCCGAGCGCCTCGCTGCCAGCAATCAGGCCAAGCTTCCGCCCGACACTGTCGATCAGCAGATCGCTGCCAACAGCGCACAGATTGAAGCTATACGCGCGATGAAGGCACAGGAACTTGCGCGGCTTTCGACGGCGCAAAGAGCGATGGCGCAGGCCCCGCTTGTCGAACAGCAGATCGCACAGGAACAGCAGAAGCTTGATCTGCTTAACCAGCAATATGAAAGCGTGTCGACCCGGTTGATGCAAGCGCAGGGAAGCGCCCGCGCAGAAAGCGAGCAGAAAGGCGAGCGCTTGTCGGTGATCGATCCTCCGGTCGTGGCGGACGAGCCCATCTCGCCCAACCGACCGCTGCTGATTGCAGGCGGCATTGCTGCAGGGTTGGGCGCAGGCCTTCTGCTTGCGCTTGCTGCCGAATTGTTCTTCAGGCCCATTCGCGACATGGCTGACATCCAAGCCGTGACCGGCACGATGCCTCTCGTCGCGATCCCGACCATCGGTGAACCTCGGGAGGGGGTTTGGAAGCGCACCAGATCTCTGCTCCCCCGCCGCAGAGGGAATTTGGAAGACTCCAGTTAGTCAGCTAGCCAAACCATATCTCGAAGCGGCAGAACCCCAAGCGCGCCACACTCTTCGCCGGAGTCCCCTTTCTTGCAGCCACAACCACCCCTAACGATGATCCCGATGCCGGAAGCAAGCCCCTCGCTCATCGGCTTTTCCGAGCGCGACATTCGGGCCCGGCCTTTCAAGCTGCTGCGGACCTTGCTGGGCAGGAAATTGGCTAGCGAGGGCTACAAAATCATCGGCGTGACCTCACCTTCGCCCCATGCGGGCAAGTCTTTCCTGGCATCCAATCTTGCGGCCGCCATGAGCAGGGTTGCGAGCGACAAGATCGTCCTTGCCGACTTCGATCTTCAACGCGCAACCATCGCCGAGCTGTTCGGTATAGTGGATCCGCCAGGCATCACTGAGTATCTTCTAGGCGAAGTGGATGGGCTGCCCTCACTTGTGCGGGGGGTCGAGGAGACGAACCTGGTCATTGCGCCCTCCTTTGTGGGGGGCGGTAATTCTGCTGAGTTGCTGTCCGGAGAACGTCTCGCCGAGCTTATCTCCGGCCTGCGAACTTTTGCAGATGATGGGCTCGTAATATGTGACCTTCCACCACTCTTCGTCAGCGACGACGCATTGATAGTGGCGCAGCATCTCGATGGCATCGTCTTGGTCGTTGAGCAAGGTGTGACAACAAAGAGACAGCTCGAGACTTCGCTGCAACTTCTTGGTTCAAAGAAGTTGATCGGTACAGTCTTCAATAGGTACTGGGGCGGATATGGTGATCTATACGGTTATACTGACGACTATGGATCATATTACAAGTAATAGCATTTTTCTCTGCCTACCTCTTTTCTGCCTCCTATATTTGGTGAGTGAGCGCCTACCAATTCACCTGTCCGTATAGGTGTATTGTCGACCAACTTAGGCTCGGTAAGGTCAGTGCGCTTCCCTGATTGCCGGCATGCTCGGGTCGGCTGCGCCCCGCCACGCTCCCGCAACCTCATGTTTTGGGACAGCGGTCTGAGTGAAGGTGAGCGCGATCTTTATGCCAGCGGATTTCAAGCAAACCCTTGGCGTGATCGCCAGCCAAACTTACCGCGGCGGAAAAACGCCGACTGTTTCAGAGCTTGTCTTCAAAAAATAAGTTTTATATACCAGTAAATTGTGCTTAATGCACTGGCGCACTGCAGAATTTGCTTTGCACAGCTTCGCTCCCCGAAATTTCGCCAGAAACGACCGAGGCTCGAGTGATGTGGGCCGATGCCTCCCGACTGCGGCATAGCCGTAAGGGGCTGCGTTATCCAAGCGATTTGCGCGATGCAGAGTGGGCGTTGACCGAGCCGTTGCTTCCCTTGGCAACGCTCGGCGCCAGGCCGCCAGCACCAGCCAGGGCGAGGTGATCAACGTGATCCTCTATCTGGCGACCCGTGGTTGCCAATTACTGGTGCTGTCTAAGGACTTCCCTCCGCTCTCGACGGTTCTGCGCTATTTCTATGCTTGACGCGACAGCGGCATGTGGCAGACGGTGAGCCGCCTATTGGTGATGGCTTCGTGCCAAATCGAAGGGCGTGAGGCCAGCGGAAGCGCCGGGGTGATCGATAGTCAGAACGTCAAGACTACCGAGAGCGGCGGGCCAAGGGGCTGCGACGCGGGCAAGCAGATCATGGGCCACAAGCGTCACATCATCACCGATGCGCTCGGACTGATGTTGTTCGTCACCATCCACGCTCCCAGCATTCAGGATCGTGATTGGACGGCTCGCTACCGCTTCCGTGGCTGGGCCAGCTGTTCGCCGATGGAGGTTATGTCGGGGACAAGCTCATCGGCGCGCCGCATGGGCGCGCGGGACGGACGCTTGAGATTTGTCGCCGCTGCGACACGGCCAGGGGCTTCGTTCTGCTCCCGCGATGCTGGATGGTCGAGCGCACCTTCGTCTGGCTCGGCAGATGGCGACGCCTCGTAAAAGACTGGGAACGGACTATCGAGAGTTTCACCGCTTGGACCACCATTATCCAGATCCGCCTCCTCACCCACTTCTTCGCATGCCATTGCGAGGTCGGATGAGTTTTTAAGTCAGGCTCACAGGCATTCAGTCGATATTTGTTGGCTCACGTCGTTGACTAGTTTGCGGATATCGTTAATGGTGAAGAGGTACAGGGGTAAGTATAAATCCTGACTAGAGGGTTGCATGGCGGGTTGGGACCTGGCTGACGCTTGTTTGGCCGTGCGCTATGGTACTTTGACGGAGATCAGAAAAATGTGGAAATCTCAACTTGGGGCGGCTTTTGTCGCTGGCGCGATGTTATTTGCCGCACCGGCAGCTGCTGCTACAACGGTGGATGTGGACACCGAAACGGCTACGAACTGGAAGGTGTCGGGGCCTACCACGCCGCTTCAGGATGCGGTTGTCGTAGTTAGCCCAAACCCCAACTGGGTTACACTTCCTGCGGGTTTGAAGTGGATCTCGAGCGTTACCGGTGGTCGTACTTCGGTTCCGCCCGGCACTTACAGCTTTATCTACAAACTCGATGAGCCGGGTTGGTACAATAGCCTCTCCGGCATCTACTGGGCAGATAACCGTTTGCTCGACATTCTTATCAACGGCGTCTCATTAGGCACGTTGTTTACTGCTGACCCCTTTGATGAACAATTCAGAGCGGCTGATGGCCGTAGCATCGGTTCGATTAACATCAACCGTCAGGTAAGCACCATCGAATTCCGGGTTGAAAACACCCGAAACGTTGCCTCGCCGATGGCGTTCGCCTTTGACGGGACTTTGTCGGTGCCGGAGCCAGGGACATGGATGCTCATGATCCTCGGCCTAGGAGCTGTAGGTTTCGCGATGCGCCGCAGTCAGAAGGCTCAGGTTCGTCTGCAATTTGCCTAATCCGGCAAAACACATTGAGCTTGTACAGAGGGGGCGCAGTCTGCGCCCCCTTTTCGGTTCCGCAGCAACTTGGTTGATGCTTGTGTTGGGAAGCAAGGTCTGCGCGCAGCAGGAGGGGCGGCGGTTCTTTGTGGTTCACGTCTTCGCAGTTACTGTCGACTACCGAGAGTGTTGTGTGTCCTGCTCCGAACCGCTGGAGGTTTGTCCCATTGTTGATTGTATCACGAAAACCCACTCTTTGACTTGAATTTTGGACCACCAGGACCGGTGCCAAATATCTAATCCTTTAGTTCCCTGCGGCTTTCGATCAGCGTCGCCTGAGTTGTGGGCTCTTTCAACTTCCCCGAGGCAACATTCAGACGTGGGGTGCTTTCAACAGTTTGGCGACCGCTGAGCGTCTCAGATGGATAGCCTGCAGGGCCACTTGACGCCGGATCTGCATTCGGCCGCTCCTGAACACTTACCAAGCTTGCCTCAGTCTCATCGATGGCCGATTTTAGTGTAGTATCAAGGCTCCTTTGCCACTTGTTGCGCAGGAGATTGCTGGCCCAGGCCGGGACGGTCTCGCTACCTCCATATCGGTCGGAAAATGCTTCGGGAGAGCTCGATCGGCCGGGCCACTGATAGAAGATATGTGATCCTATGGTCTTGAGCTTCATCAGCTTTGTTGTCCATCGCGGGTGCACATAGACGGCGTGATAGTGCGTCGCGTGACCGACGCTGAGTTCAACAAACCCGCCAAGTGCGGCCGCGGCTACACCTTGGGCCCTTAGCCAGCCGGCCGGTGCCGGTCGTCGTTCAAGAGCTCCGTCGCAAGTGAAGGTGAACTGACAGCCAGTGTCTCTTTCGGATCCCTGAAATACGACGCCGCAAACAGTGCTGGGAAACGCAGGGTGGCGCAATCGGTTGAGCACGACCTGAGCGACGGCACGCTGGCCGATCAAAGGCTCATGGGCTGCTTCATAATAGATCGCAGCTGTTAGGCAGTCGATCGCCAGGAGCCTTGATGCCTCGTCTACGCCCGCGCTCCCCAATCGCCAAGGATTTGCAGGAACAATGGATTGAGGCGAGCTGCGGACTGCATCATTCAGTGTCGCGGCATCCACTTTCGATGCCGGTGCCGAAAGCGACGATTGGGAGTTATAGTACCATAGCTCCTCGCCGGGTCGGTTCTCAGTTCGTTCAGCATGCGGCGCGGGCGCAAGCGCGAACAAGGAAAGAAGCAAAAGCACCAGTGCTGCGGCTCGCCAAGGTAAGCGCGGATTTGATCGCCACCTCGAGCTGAGATGATGGCGCTTATGCAAGGTCGTACCCCCAAAAGATAAAGGACCGGCTTGTCGGCCGATCCTTTATCTTATCACAGTTTGGTGTGGACGGCCTAAGCGAACTGGAAGCGTACCGAAGTTGTCGGCCGGCGCCTCATTGCAAAGCCAACGGCACCCAGACCGAGGATCATGAGCAGCCATGTGCCGGGCTCAGGCACAGCGCTGTTAATCTTCACGGCGACGTTATCGATCTCAAACGCTGCTTGAGTCGAAAGGAAATCAACGCGGGTGAAAAACACACTGGCATTACCTGTGCTGGCACTAAAGTTGCGGTCCAAATTGGCGCCAAGTGCAACGCCGAGTTGGCTCGCAAGGACCACAACGCCGGTCGGATTATCGCTGGTGAAAATACGAACCGAATTATACCGGTCAATCGAACCCCAATCGAAACTCAAAACCGTCGACCGCAGGTCAGCAAGATTGATCGATCCGACGAAATCACCGGTCCCTCGTATGCCGGGAATAGCCAAGTAACCTGTTCCATTCACCGTTCGGCCTACGCTGCCAACACTCGACGTAAGCCGAACGGCATCTCCGGAAATTCTGCTCTCGCAGTTCTTGCCGTCGAAATCGCAGACGATGTCCTGACCGCTCGCAGCGCCTTCGGCGCCCACAGCAAAGGTCACTGCCCCAGCAGGCGTTGCAGCAATTAGGCTCGCAGCGACGAGCGGGAGCAAACAAGATGCAATTTTGGGCACGTCAGTGATCCCTTCCCCAATCGAATCGGCCACATTATTCAAGGTAGGCCGATTATTAACGATTTGCTAACCGCTTTCAACGGGTAAGTCGTGCGTTGCTACGGGTGTATCATTTCGGGACACTTCGAGCCCGGTATTTAACTCCGACTTCGTGTCTGCACTTTAGGTGTTCGTGCGGTGCGTCACGCAGACGATCTGCGCATTCGACTGATGGAGCCCGCGCGCATCGCACTACCGATAAGGCCAATGCCGAACAGTATCAGCATACAGGCGGTCGGTTCGGGAACCGCGGTATCGATAAATTCGACATTCGCCGTGATGCGGTCAGAGGCCCGAACGGACAACCCTTCGAAATTGAAGAAGACGGGGTCTGATGTGAAGCTTAAGCGGCCTTAGCCGAACCCGCTAAGGGTACTGCCAGGATCCAGCAGGCCACTGGCAATATTGCTGCGGGAGAGGTTCTTGAGGTTAATGCCATTGAAATCCGCCGGCCTGAAAATTGCGCTTGCGGCAAAGGTTATCGCGATGCTCGAGGCCGAAATCCTTGCCGTGGGATTGATGCTCCCTGTCGGAATCAAGAATTGCGCGACTGGGGAAACGGCTGCCTCGCCGCTGTCGATCGAGGCATTCTGTTAGGTTGGCGAGCGATAGCTTGCCTCGAACCTGTCGCAGACAAAGGTTGCGGCATTCGCGGCAGAGCCAACTAGCGAGGCCGCGACTGTAAGTCCGATCATGAGCTTGTTCATCGTCTGCTCTACAGCATTCGTAAAAGGTAAATACTTGTTGTCGTCGCAATTCCGTAGTCGCCGTCGTCTGAAATAGAGTTCTTAACGGTAGGATAACCTCAGAGGGTTCGCGCAGCTTTGGTGGCGAGGCCGAGGCATGTCTCTATCTGTTCCGACGGTCTCCATGGCCTGCTGGCCCCAGCTTTGGTTTGGCTATTCAGCTGAATTGCCGGAGCGGCTCCTGTTTGCTCAGGTTGGCGCGGCCATCAAACCAGAGCGTATGGAATAATTTCTCAGACCTCGGCCAAATTGCCCTGGCGGGTTATGCTCAAGCCGTCGAGGCAATTTGGCATAGAGTGCGCGCGATGTGTGTACATCTTAGCGTGCCGGCGTTAGCCGAGAGACTTAACTCGACAATTCTGGTGACGCGCCGTTCCCAAGCCCGAGGCAGCCCATCAAGAGTGCTGGCCTAGGATTGCATTGAGCTTTCCTTTGCACTTGGCCGCAGCAGAAGACACTGAACTGACCCAACGAGCCGGTTGGACTCGCCGGAGCAGGAAAACCTTTTCGACTCAAGCACTTCAAGTACTTGCGATTGGGAGAGACCTCAAATGCACTATTCGCTTGAGGGCCAGCGGCAATGACGTCAGTGCAAACAAATCATAATACAATCCAAGCCATTGCCCCAAGAGCAAGCGACCCAGCTATAAGTACAATGAGTAGATCAATTTCCCACCATCGACCATCAGCTGCTTCACTGCTTCTCACCCCAAACAGGCTTGCAATGCTGCTTCTGAGCCAATGAATCAGTCGCGGAAAATTCATCACTATTGGTACTACCCGACCCGATGTTCCTCGTCCACGCTCGCCAGCCTTGCACCAGTCGTTTCGGCCTATCGTCGCTGGCAGAATTTTTGATGACTGTTTCGTGTGATGCGATTTAGGCATGAAGCGACATCTGCTTTTCCATACCAGCAACGCTGCCCCGCCAGCCTATTTCAGCAGATCGAGCGCAATCGCCCGCACATCCGCGCCCATGTCGGGCCGCGACAGGGCAATCGCCAGCGTCGCTTCGACAAAGCCGACCTTGCTGCCGCAGTCATAGCGTGCGCCGTCAAAAGTGACTGCGTGGAACGGCTGCTGGCCGATCATCTTGGCCATTGCGTCGGTCAGCTGGATTTCACCGCCCGCGCCCTTGCCCTGGTTTTCCAGCACCCGCATCACTTCGGGCTGGAGGATGTAGCGGCCCGAGACGATCTTGTTAGAGGGCGCTTCGTCAACAGGGGGCTTTTCCACCAGCCCGAGCACTTCGGTCAGCGCGCCGTCGGTCTTGCCGGGATCGATCACGCCGTAGCTGGAAACCTGTTCCATCGGGACTTCCAGCACCGAGATCAGGTTGCCGCCCACGTCGTTATAGGCTTCGACCATCTGCTTCATGCAGCCGGTGCCGCCTTCGCGCGCCACCATCAACTCGTCGGGCAGGAAGATCGCGAAGGGCTCGTCACCCACGATCGCCCGCGCGCACCAGATCGCATGACCAAGGCCCAACGGCACCTGCTGGCGCACCGCAATGACATCGCCCGGCGTCGCGCGGGTGCATTCGAGCACCGACAGATCCTTGCCGCGTTCGGACATGGTCTGTTCGAGCTCGAAGGCGATGTCGAAATGCTCGACGATGCCCGTCTTGCCGCGTCCGGTGACGAAGATCATCTGTTCGATCCCCGCCTCGCGCGCTTCGTCCACCGCATACTGGATCAGCGGACGGTCAACCACGGGGAGCAATTCCTTCGGCACAACCTTGGTCGCCGGAAGGAAGCGGGTGCCGAGACCGGCAACGGGAAACACGGCTTTACGGATCGGTTTGGGAGACATTCGGCACCCTCGCTGGTTATGATCGGAAAGTCGTGCGCCCCGCGCAACCCGTGCCGTGCGCGTCCCGCGAGGTCAATGATTGATCGCCACCACGCGCCTGCGAGTTGCGCGAAAAACACATTTCGCTAAGGCGGAAAACATGGACAAACTCATCATCCGCGGCGGCAACCGCCTTTCCGGCACAATCCCGATTTCCGGTGCGAAGAACGCCGCGCTCACGCTGATCCCCTGCGCGCTGCTGACCGAGGAGCCGCTGACGCTGCGCAACCTGCCGCGGCTGGCGGATATCGACGGGTTCCAGCACCTGATGAACCAGTTCGGCGTCACCACCGTGATTCAGGGCACGCGCCCTGAAGATTTCGGGCGGGTGATGAGCATGGAGGCGACCCGCATAACTTCTACCGTCGCGCCCTATGATCTGGTGCGCAAGATGCGCGCGTCGATCCTTGTGCTCGGTCCCATGCTGGCCCGCGCGGGTGAGGCGACGGTGTCGATGCCCGGCGGCTGCGCGATCGGCAACCGTCCGATCGACCTGCACCTGAAGGCATTGGAGGCATTCGGCGCGCATATCGAACTCGCGCAAGGCTACGTGAAGGCCTATCAGCCCGACGGCGGGATGCCGGGCGGGGATTTCGACTTCCCGGTGGTTTCGGTCGGCGCGACCGAGAACGCGCTGATGGCCGCCGTGCTGGCGAACGGCACCAGCCGGTTGTTCAACGCCGCGCGCGAGCCGGAAATTGTCGACTTGTGCAACATGCTCGTGGCGATGGGTGCAGAGATCGAAGGCATCGGCACTTCCAACCTCGTTATCCACGGCGTGAAGCGCCTGCACGGCGCGACCTACCGCGTCATGCCCGACCGGATCGAGGCCGGCTCCTACGCTTGTGCTGCGGCGATCACCGGCGGCGAGGTGCGGCTTGAAGGCGCGCGCGCGGACGAGATGATGGCGACGATCCACGCGCTTCAGGCAATCGGCTGCGAGGTGACGTGGGATGCCAAGAGCGTGACTGTCGGCGCTAACGGCACTCTTAAGGCCACCAACCTCACCACCGCGCCCTATCCCGGCCTTGCCACCGACATGCAGGCGCAGCTGATGGCGCTGCTTTGCAAGGCCGAGGGCACCAGCGTGCTGAAAGAAACGATCTTCGAAAACCGCTTCATGCACGTGCCAGAACTCGCGCGCATGGGTGCGGACATCACCACCGAAGGCCGCACCGCGATCGTCAAGGGTGTCGAGCACCTGACCGGCGCGGAAGTGATGGCGACCGACCTGCGCGCCTCGATGAGCCTCGTCATCGCCGCACTCGCCGCCGAGGGTGAGACCACCGTGCGCCGCCTCTATCACCTCGATCGCGGTTACGAGCGGCTGGAGGAGAAGCTCCAGCTGGTGGGTGCGGATATCGAGCGGGTGGACGACTAGGGCTGCGCGCGGCTTCAGCAGCCCAGCATGTCGGCAAGCTCGGTAAGGCTGGACGCGGACCATTCCCACGTCTGTTCGTAATGCGCGTCAGGCGCCGGCGCGCCGCCATATTCGTCCGGGCGATCGACATAGGCAGTCTGTAGCCCGCAGGCGCGCGCCGCCGTCAGATCGCCATGATGTGCGGCCACCAGACATAACTCGCCCGGTGCAATACCCAGCAATTCGGCGGTCCGCAGATAGGCCCGAGGGTCGGGCTTGTAGGCCCCGCTGACGTCCGCGCCGAGGATCGCGTCCCACGGCAAGCCGGCACGCCGCGCCATGGCGAGCAGCAGCGCGACATTCCCGTTCGAGAGCGTGACTATCGGCAGGCGTTCCTTCAGCCGGGTCAGTCCCGCAACCGTGTCCGGCCACGGGTCGAGCCGGTGCCAGGCGCGGTTCCAGTCGGCCAGCAGCTCTTCGTCGAGGCTTGCCGGGTCGATTGCGCGCTCGCGCAGCGCGGCTTCGAGCATCTCGCGATGGAGGACGTCGAGCGGGACGAAATCGCGACCCGATTTTCGCATCCCGATCATCGCCGCGATATATTGCCCGCGCCATGCATCGGCGAAGGCCGCGGCATCGATATCGCTACGTCCGATGGCCGCAAGAAATGCTGCGGATTCGCGCGTGACGCTGGTGCGCCAGTCGACGACCGTGCCGAATACGTCGAAGGCAAGCGCCTTGGGAAGGGGCGGAGCGGACATGCCTC
Organism: Erythrobacter fulvus; assembly: GCF_028595285.1. Classification (GTDB taxonomy): domain Bacteria; phylum Pseudomonadota; class Alphaproteobacteria; order Sphingomonadales; family Sphingomonadaceae; genus Erythrobacter; species Erythrobacter fulvus. The sequence goes on from NZ_JAQQXQ010000002.1 coordinate 43,642, forward strand.
AGCGCGGCAGTTCGGAAGCCCCCATCAGCGCCTCGTCGACCGCGCGCGCGGCCTGGCGGCCTTCGCGGATCGCCCAGACGACGAGGCTCTGCCCGCGCCGCATGTCGCCGCAGGCGAAGACGCCCGGCACGCTGGTGGCATAGCTTTCGGTGTCGGCATCGACATTGCCGCGAGGGCTCAGCGCCACGCCCGCCTGTTCGAGCAGGCCCGCCTTCTTCGGCCCGACAAAGCCCATGGCGAGCAGGATCAGATCGGCGGCAATGGTGAATTCGCTGCCGGCGACTTCCTGCATCTGGCCGCCGACCCATTCGACGCGCACACATTCGAGGCCGGTCACGGTCTCGCCGTCGCCCAGCACGCGCTTGGCCAGCACCGCCCAGTCGCGCTCCACGCCTTCCTGGTGGCTCGACGAGGTGCGCAGCTTCATCGGCCAGTCGGGCCAGGTCAGCGCCTTGTCCTCTTTCTCCGGCGGCTTGGGCATGATTTCGAGCTGGGTGACACTTTTGGCACCCTGCCTGTTCGAGGTGCCGACACAGTCGCTGCCCGTATCGCCGCCCCCGATCACCACCACATGCTTGCCAGTCGCGGTAAGGCTGCCGCGCGGCGCGGCGCGCAATTCGTCGTCACCCGCGACACGCTTGTTCTGCTGGGTGAGGAATTCCATCGCCAGCCGCACGCCGGGCATCTCCGCACCGGGGATCGACAGCGGGCGCGCATCTTCCGCGCCGCCTGCCAGCACCACGGCATCGAAGTTTTCCTGCAAGCTCTTGAACGAGATATCGACGCCGACTTCCTTGGAGGTTTTGAAGGTCACCCCTTCGGCTTCCATCTGCTGGCAGCGCCGATTGATGAGGTGCTTTTCCATCTTGAAGTCGGGGATGCCGTAACGCAGCAAACCGCCGACGCGGTCGGACTTCTCGAACACGGTCACCGAATGGCCTGCGCGCGCGAGTTGCTGGGCGCAGGCGAGCCCGGCAGGGCCGGAACCGACCACGGCGACCGATTTGCCGGTCTTCTTTTCCGGCACCTGCGGCGTGATCCAGCCTTCCTTCCACCCGCGATCGACGATCGCGCATTCGATCGACTTGATGGTCACCGGCTGATCGATGATGTTGAGCGTGCACGCCGCCTCGCACGGGGCAGGACAGATGCGGCCGGTGAATTCGGGGAAGTTGTTGGTGGAATGGAGCATGGTCAGCGCCCGCTTCCAGTCCGCCTCGTAGACGAGGTGGTTCCAGTCCGGGATCAGGTTGTTCACCGGACAGCCGTTGTGACAATAGGGAATGCCGCAATTCATGCAGCGCGAGGCCTGTGCGCCCAGCGTCGCATCATCCGGCTGGATGACGAATTCGCGGTAGTTCTTCAGCCGCTCCTTCGGATCGAGATAATCGCGATCGCGGCGATCCAGCTCGAGAAATCCGGTTTCCTTGCCCATGTCTTGGTCTCGTTCCTGAAGTCTTATTCCGCTGCGACGCTTGCCGCTTCGATCCGTTCCGCCTCGAGCCGTTTCAGCGCGGCAGCGTAATCGCGCGGCATCACCTTGACGAAGCGGGTTAGCGCCACGTCCCAGTCGGCCAGCAGTTCTCCCGCCAGCGCGCTGCCAGTGTGGAGCTGGTGGCGCTCGACAAGGATACGCAGCCGCTCGGCATCGTGGCGCAGCATGTCGCCCATGCCGAAGTCGTTGACCGAGCGCGGGCGCTGCGACGGCCGTCCGGTGCCTTCCTCGGCGTCCGGTTCGCCCGATACGGGTAGCAGATCGACCTGCGCGTGATTGACGAGGTTCGTGAAGGCGCCGTCCGGGTCATAGACATAGGCGACCCCGCCGCTCATGCCCGCGGCGAAGTTGCGCCCGGTCTTGCCGAGCACGACCACCACGCCGCCGGTCATGTATTCGCAGCCGTGATCGCCGGTGCCTTCCACAATCGCGATCGCGCCCGAATTGCGCACCGCGAAGCGCTCGCCCGCGACGCCGTTGAAATAGGCCTCGCCCGCGATCGCGCCGTAGAGCACGGTGTTGCCGACGATGATGTTCTCGTTCGAGGCACGCGGCGCGCCTTCCGGCTGGCGCACGATGATGCGGCCGCCGGAAAGCCCCTTGCCGACATAGTCGTTGGCATCGCCGACCAGATCGAGCGTGACGCCATGCGCGAGCCACGCACCGAAGCTCTGCCCGGCCACGCCCGTCAGGTTGATGCGGATGGTGTCGGTAGGCAGACCTTCATGCCCGTGCGCCTTGGCAATCTCGCCCGACAGCATCGCGCCCACAGTGCGGTGGACGTTGCGGATGTCGTAGGCCAGCTGCACCGGCTGCCTGGTCTCGATCGCGCTCCGGCAATCGGCGATCAGCGCATTGTCCAGCGCGCCTTCCAGCCCGTGATCCTGCGTTTCGGTATTGTGGAGCGGAGCGCCGTCCTTGAGCTCGACCCGGTGGAGGATGCGCGAAAGGTCGATCCCGCGCGCCTTCCAGTGGCGCTCCATCCGGCGGGTGTCGAGGCGGTCGACCCGGCCGACCATTTCCTCGACGGTGCGGAAGCCCATCTCGGCCATGATCTGGCGGAGTTCCTCGGCGACGAAGAACATGTAGTTGACGACGTGTTCCGGCTGGCCGGTGAAACGCGCGCGCAACACCGGATCCTGCGTGGCGACGCCGACGGGGCAGGTGTTGAGGTGGCACTTGCGCATCATGATGCACCCGGCCGCGATCAACGGGGCGGTGGCGAAGCCGAACTCGTCCGCGCCCAGCAGCGCGCCAATGGCGACATCGCGGCCCGTGCGCAAACCTCCGTCGACCTGCACCGCGATGCGGCTGCGCAGATCGTTCAGGAGCAGGGTCTGCTGGGTTTCGGCGAGGCCGATTTCCCACGGAGAGCCGGCGTGCGTCAGCGAGGTCAGCGGCGAGGCACCCGTCCCGCCGTCATAGCCGGCGATGGTGACGTGATCGGCGCGCGCCTTGGACACGCCCGCAGCGACCGTGCCGACGCCCACTTCGGACACCAGCTTCACCGAGATGCGGGCAACGGGGTTCACGTTCTTGAGATCGTGGATCAGCTGGGCGAGATCCTCGATCGAATAGATGTCGTGGTGCGGCGGGGGCGAGATCAGGCCCACGCCCGGAGTCGAGTGACGCACCGCGCCGATACGCTTGTCGACCTTGTGCCCCGGCAGCTGGCCGCCCTCGCCGGGCTTCGCGCCCTGTGCCATCTTGATCTGGATATCGTCCGAATTGACGAGATATTCGGTGGTCACGCCGAAACGGCCGCTTGCCACCTGCTTGATCCGGCTACGCATCGAATCGCCGTTGTCGAGCGGCTTGAAGCGGAACGGCTCCTCTCCACCCTCGCCGGTATTCGAGCGCCCGCCGATGCGGTTCATCGCAATCGCCATGGTCGAGTGCGCTTCGTGGCTGATCGAGCCGAGGCTCATCGCGCCGGTGGAGAAGCGCTTCACGATCTCGGAGGCGGGTTCGACCTCGTCGAGCGGGATCGGCTGGTCGGCCTTCTTGAACTCCAAGAGGCCGCGGATCGTTAGCAGGCGTTCCGACTGCTCGTTGATCGACTTGGCGAATTCCTCGTAATTCTTCGGATCATTGCCGCGCACGGCGTGCTGCAACTGGGCGACGTTCTGCGGCGTCCAGGCGTGCTCCTCCCCGCGCAGGCGATACTGGTAGATCCCGCCGACATCGAGCATCCCGTCATAGATCGGGTTGTCGCCATAGGCCTGCCCGTGGCGGCGCAGCGCTTCCTCGGCGACCTCGGTAATGCCGATGCCTTCGATGGTGGTGGCGGTGCCGGTGAAGAACTTCTCGACGAAGGCCGACGACAGCCCGACCGCGTCGAAAATCTGCGCGCCGCAATAGGACTGGTAGGTGGAGATGCCCATCTTGGACATCACCTTGCGGATGCCCTTGCCCACGCCCTTGATATAATTCTGCTGCACCTTTTCGGGGCTCAGATCGGGGTGCCGCTTGGCCCGCAGGGCCTCCAGCGTCTCGAAGGCGAGATAGGGATTGATCGCTTCCGCGCCATAGCCCGCCAGCACGCAGAAGTGGTGCACCTCGCGCGCTTCGCCCGTTTCGACCACGAGACCGGTCTGCATGCGCAGGCCCTGACGCACGAGGTGATGATGCACCGCCGCCGTGGCGAGCAGCGCGGGCATCGGCACGCGCGTGTCGCTCTGGGTGCGGTCGGACAGGATCAGGATGTTGTGGTCCTGCAGCACCGCCTCGGTCGCGGCCCAGCACATTTCCTTGATCGCCAGCTCGATGCCCTCGGCGCCGGTCGATGCGTCCCAGGTGATGTCGATGGTGGCGCAGCGGAAGGCGCCGTCCAGCGCCTCCTCGACCGAACGGATCTTGGCCAGATCCTCGTTGGTGAGAATCGGCTGGTCGACTTCCAGACGCTTGTGCGTGCCCGCATCATGGCCCAGCAGATTGGGGCGCGGGCCGATCATGCTGGTGAGGCTCATCACCAGCTCTTCGCGGATCGGATCGATCGGCGGGTTCGTGACCTGCGCGAAGTTCTGCTTGAAATAGTCGTAAAGCAGGCGCGGCCGGTTCGACAGCACGGCGAGCGGCGTGTCGGTACCCATCGAGCCAACCGGATCATCGCCCGCCACAGCCATCGGTTCGAGGAAGCGGCTGATGTCTTCCTGCGTGTAGCCGAAGGCCTGCTGGCGTTCGAGCAGCGTGGTTTCCTCGGGCGGAACCGCGGCCAGCTCGGGGATGATATCGGTGATGTCCTCGAGCTTGTACTGCGCCTGTTCGAGCCACTTGGCATAGGGCTCGGCACCGGCGAGATCGGCCTTCAGCTCGTCATCCTCGATGATGCGGCCCTGCTCCAGATCGATCAGCAGCATCTTGCCCGGCTGAAGCCGCCACTTGCGCACGATGTCTTCCTCGGCAAACGGCAGCACGCCGCTTTCCGAGGCGAGGCAGACAATGTCGTCCTTCGTCACGCAATAGCGCGCGGGACGCAGGCCGTTGCGATCAAGCGTCGCGCCGATCTGGCGACCGTCGGTGAAGCACACCGCCGCCGGGCCGTCCCACGGCTCCATCAGCGCGGCGTGATATTCGTAGAAAGCGCGGCGATCGGGATCCATCTGCGGATTGCCCGCCCAGGCTTCCGGAATCAGCACCATCATCGCATGGGCAAGCGAGTATCCGCCCGCGATCAGCAGTTCGAGCGCGTTGTCGAGACAGGCGGTGTCCGATTGCCCGTGCGGGATGATCGGCCACATCTTGTCGAGATCGGGGCCGAGCAGCTCGCTTTCCATCGTGCGGCGGCGCGCGTTCATCCAGTTGACGTTGCCGCGCACGGTGTTGATCTCGCCATTATGCGCGATCAGCCGGAACGGGTGGGCCAGTCGCCAGCTGGGGAAGGTGTTGGTGCTGAAACGCTGGTGGACGAGGCCGAGCGCGGACACGCATTCGGGATCGCGCAAGTCATCGTAGAAACTGCCCACCTGGGTCGCCAACAGCAGCCCCTTGTAAACGATGGTGCGGCTGGAGAAGCTGGGCAGGTAGGTGTCTACCAGCCCCGGCAGCCCGTGGCGTTCGGCCAGCTGGGCAAGCGGGTTCTGCACCTGCTTGCGGATCACCAGCAGCTTGCGCTCGAAAGCGTCCTGATCGGCGCAATTGGCCCCGCGCGCGATCACCGCCATTTCGATCACCGGCATCGAGGCGATCACCGCCATGCCAAGGCCGTCCTGCGTGGTGGGCACCGCGCGCCAGCCGACGAAGCGCTGGCCTTCCTTGGCGGTGAAGGTTTCCATGCGCGCCTTGACGAAATCGCGCGCCGCATCGTCCTGCGGCAGGAAGCACATCGCGACCGCGTAATCGCCGGGTGCCGGCAGATCATGGCCGTTTTCCGTGGCCCAGCGACGGATCAGCGGATCGGGAATCTGGATCAGGATGCCCGCCCCGTCGCCCAGCAGGGGATCGGCACCCACCGCGCCGCGGTGATCGAGCTTTTCCAGAATCTCCAGCGCCTGCGCGATGATCGCGTGGCTTTTATCGCCCTTGATATGCGCAACCATGCCGACGCCGCAGGCATCATGTTCGTTACGGGGGTCGTAAAGACCCTGGGAGACGGGGTATCCCATGGCAAAAGTCCGATCTGTCAGATGCCGGCAGACGCGCTTTGCGAGCATGACTGCTCGCAGGGGATTGCGCGCTCACCGGCAGGTCCATAGGGCGCGTTGGGCCACGGGCGGCCGCTCTTGCCCGGTTTCGGCCCCCTCATGCCGACAGGAAGCACTTTTGGCAATGGCTTTGCGCGAAGCTTTATTTCCCGCAGGCCTATTCAGACTATCGTTAGATTGCGCGTCTCGCATCAATGCGACCCGCAGGTTGCATGATTCGCGCGGAATCGCCGCTAGAATCTCTGGCGGTCAGGCTGCCCCGCGCAATTCCTGCAGACGGGTCAATGCGTCGCGCAAGGGCTCGCTCCCGGCACCGGAATCGTCCGCATCGCTCAACGCCGCCAGCGCCCGCAGTGCCTCGGCCAGCACGGCTTCGCGCGCGGCGGGATCGGCACGATGGCCGGAAGGCCCGGGGCCGGCCTGGCGTTCGTGAAGCGCGGCGGCAAAGCGTTCGACCATCTGCACAAGACTGAGTTCGCTCGGCGGCACCGCGCGCAATTGTGCGATCACACCGGGATTCGCGGGCGAGGCAGCAACGGCGGCGGCGACAGGTGCGCTTTCCGGAAGCGGATCGGGCACGTGATCGGGTTCCGAAACGGCAGCGGGTGCCACATCGGTCTCTTCAACCCACACCGCATTACGACCGGGCAATTCGGCAAATTCGGACAGGTCGAGCATGCGCGGCGGGGGCGGTGTTACTTGCGGTGCGGCGGCTTCGGCCTCCGGCTCGCGAGCGGCAAAAGGCATGGTCTCGATCGGTTCATCAAGGCTCGCGCTGCCCAGTTCGCTTGCCGGGTCGATCGTCTGCACCCGGCGCAGCGCCATCATGGCGAGCGAAGGGTCACTGGCCGGGCGCGGCGAATTGCGTCCGGCCTTCCGGCCCATCACGAAGAGCGCTGTGCCAAGCACCGTCGCGGCCAGCGCGGCGAGCACAAACTGGGCCATACCGCCCAGCACCCCCAGCCCGATCGCCACCGCGGCGGCAAATGCCGTTGCCGGCGGCAGAACCAGCACCACCAGACCACCCAGCGCCGCGCCCCACAGGCCCAGTACCGGCGCGAACAGCGGATGGGTGGCCAGCGGCCGACGCTGCTTGCGCGCGTGCTTGCGCTTGCCCGGCTTGTCCTTCTGCCCCCGTGTCATGCGCCTTTATCCCGCCTTTCGCTGTTCGTTGTCCCGGGCTAGCAAGAGATGGTAAACAGACAGATAATCACGCGCATTGGCGGCCCAGTCGTGGCGGTTGCGGACATGGGCAACGGCGCGCTCCTTGATCGCCTCCCAGCTTTCGCGCGCGCCGAACAGCCGGGCAAGCGCCGCGGCGCAGGCGGCCGGATCGTCGGGCGCGAAAAGCGTGCCGGTCTCGCCGTCGGTGATCAGTTCGCGGTGCCCGCCGACGGCCGATGCCGCGACCAGCCGGCGCTGCGCCATCGCCTCCAGCGGCTTCATGGGCGTGACCAGATCGGTCAGGCGCTGGCTCTTGCGCGGATAGGCCAGCACGTCGACCAGCGAGTAATAGCGCTCCACCTCGGTATGCGGCACGCGGCCGGTGAAGATCACCGCTTGCGGGTCCGGCAGGGCGGCAGCGGCGGCGCGCCAGGCGGCGTCCATCGGCCCCGCGCCGACGAGCAGCAGGCGGGCATCGGGGTGCGATTGCCGCAGGATCGGCATCGCGGCGATCAGATCGTCCACCCCCTCATAGGCGTAGAAGCTGCCGATATAGCCGATCACCGGTGCTTGCCTTGCGATACCGAGCTGTGCTGCCAGTGCATCGTCGCGCGCCACCGGCTCGCCGAACAGGTCCAGATCGACGCCGTTGGGCATGACATGAATGCGATCCACGGCAATCCCGCGTGCCGCCAAATCATCCTTCAACCCGTGGCAGATGGTGAACAATGCATCCGCCGCGCGCGCCACCCGCGTTTCCAGCGCGCGGGTGAGGCGGTATTTCAGGCTCCCCTCGGTGCCGGTGAGGTTGCCGACGGCGGCATCTTCCCAGAAGGCGCGGATTTCGTAGACGAAGGGAATGCCAAGCGCGCGTGCCGCACGCTCTGCCGCCGCGCCACACAAGGCCGGGCTGTGAGCATGGATGATGTCGGGCCGCCAGTCCTGCGCGAGTTTGTGAATGGCCGTGGTCAGCGCCTCTATCTCGCCCATCTCGCGCAAGGCAGGCGGGCCTTCGGGTCGCCCCGGCGTGCGATGAAAGATCAGCCCGTCAGCCTCCTCCGGCGAGCCATTGTCCGGTGCCTCGCAATTATGCCGCTGGCCGGTGATGCCGCGCACCTCCAGCCCGTGCCCCTGCTGCGCCTTGAGGATCGCGCGGGTGCGAAAGGTGTAGCCGGAATGGAGCGGCAGTGAATGGTCGAGGACGTGGAGCACGCGGGTCATGCGCCGTGCCCTAGCGCAGCTGTGCTTAACGCGGCGTCAACCGGGTGGCGGTAAGGCTGCCTGTCCGCGCCGCTTTGGAGCCGCATCCGATGATCGACTATTTCGCGCTTGCCCTCGGCCATGGCCTCATGGCCATCGCGCTGCTGCGGCTGGTGCTGCGCGCCGATCTCGACGCCGATCCGCTGATCGGGCGGCTGAAGAAGGATACGGCGGAAAACCGCATGGCGGCGAGCACTGCCGGTCGCAATGCCGCCCGCCGTGCAAAGTCGGGCAACGATCCGGCGGGCAAGGATGCGGGTGCCTAGCCCGTGCTCGATCTCGTTTTCCTCGCCTTCATTGGCTACATCCTGCTGCTCGGGCTGAAGCGGCCGTTCCTGTGGGTGCTGCTATATGTCTATATCGACATCCTCGCGCCGCAGCGGATCGGCTATTCGCTGATCGCCAGCCTGCCGGTTTCATTGATCGCCTTTGCCGCAGCCTTCGGCGGTTGGCTGGTGTTCGACCGGAAGGAGGGCGCGCGTTTCTCGGTCCGGCAAGGGCTGATGCTGGCGCTGCTCGTCTATTGCTGGTGGACGACAGGCCACGCCGATTTCCCCGAAGCCGCCGCGACCAAGTGGGACTGGGTGTGGAAGGCGCTGCTCTTTGCGATCTTTCTGCCCTTCACGCTGACGACCCGCGCCCGGATCGAGGCGCTGGGGCTGATGCTGGTTCTGGCCATTGCCACCATCGTGATCGGGACGGGCATGAAGACGCTTCTGGGCGGGGGCGGATACGACAACCTGAAGTTCTTCGTGAACGACAATAGCGGAGTCTACGAAAGCTCGACCCTGGCGACAGTGGCGATCGGGCTGATCCCGCTGATCTGGTGGTTCACCCGCCATGGCACCGTTTTCCCCCGGCACTGGATGGTGACCGGGTTCGCGGTGGCGCTCACCTTCGCCTGCCTGCTGGTGCCGATCGGCACCGAGGCGCGAACCGGCCTGCTGTGCATCGCCGCGCTTGGCGTGCTGTTGCTGCGCTATACCAAGCGGCGGCTGCTGTTCATTGCGGGCGCCGGGATGCTCGGCCTCGCCGCGCTGCCGTTCCTGCCGCAAAGCTATTACAACCGGATGGCGACGCTTGCCGAACCGGGCGGCGACGAAAGCGCTTCGACCCGGATGGCGGTGTGGCAATGGACATTGGACTACGTCGCCGAAAAGCCGCTGGGCGGCGGGTTCGATGCCTATCGCTCGAACCGCTTTTCTTATGTCATGCCGGTCAAGCAGGTCGATGGAAACACCACCACGGTGCAGTATCAGGAAGTGGTCGACGAAGGCCGCGCATTCCATTCCTCGATCTTCGAGCTGCTGGGTGAACAGGGCTGGCCCGGGCTGCTGATCTGGCTGGCGCTGCATGGGCTGGGACTGTGGCAGATGGAGCGCATCTATCGCCGCTGGAAAGGCAAAACCGCCGAGGAAGAAGTGTGGATCGCGCCCTTTGCCGCCGCGTTGCAGATAGGCACGCTGGTCTACCTTGTCGGCGCGACCTTTCAGGGGATCGGGTATCAGCCGGTGATGCTGATGCTGGTGGGCCTGCAGATCGGGCTCAATTCCTATTGCGCGCGGATCGATTCGGCGCGCGCTCTGCGCGATCGCAGTGCAAGGCGGCGCGATGCGATCGGCGGCAAGATCGGCAGTGCCGTAGCGGCATAGCACTGCGAGTTGCGCTGCCCCTGTTGTTGCGCCATGAAGCCCGCGCAAAACCAGCGCGACGGGCACGGGATTCCGTCAGCGCCAGCCAAGAGGAGGAGCCGATGACCCCGCAGGAAATAGCCGCCAAGGTCGGTGAACATTTCGCCACCAGCGAATGGGTGGAAATGAGCCAGGAGCGCATCAACCAGTTTGCCGATGCCACCGGCGATCACCAGTTCATCCACATCAATGAAGAAGCCGCCAAGATGACCCCATTCGGCGGGACCATCGCGCATGGCTTCCTGACGCTGTCGATGATCCCCTATCTTTCCGCCAACAGCGACATGCCGCGCGTCGACGGGATCAAGATGGCGGTCAACTACGGCGGCAACAAGACCCGCTTCATCGCCCCTGTCCGTTCGGGCAAGCGCATCCGCGGCCACTGGAAGCTGCTGGAAATGGCCGAAAAGCGGCCCGGCCAGTGGCAGCAGACCGTCGAAATCACGATCGAGATCGAAGGCGAGGACAAGCCTGCCCTGATCTGCGAGTGGATGACGCTCTACTTCGTGTGATCCGGCCGGCGGGTTGCCCCGCGCCGACACACCTTCCGATCATGCCCCCGCCCCCGCGCGGGGGCCAACCTCTCGAAAAGGAATACCCCCATGGCACGTGACGCCGTAATCGTTTCCACCGCCCGCACGCCGATCGGGCGCGCTTACAAGGGCGCCTTCAATGCCACGCCCGGCGCGACGCTGGGCGCGCTGTCGCTGACCCCCGCGATCGAACGCGCGAAGATCGATGCGGGCGAAATCGACGACGTGGTGTGGGGCGCAGTGCTCACCCAGGGCACCCAGGCCGGCAATATCGGCCGTCAGGTCGCGCTGCGCGCCGGCTGCCCGGTCACCGTCGCCGCCCAGACCATCGACCGCCAGTGCTCCTCGGGCCTGATGGCGATCGCCACCGCTGCCAAGCAGATCATCGTCGACAACATGGATATCGTGGTCGGCGGCGGTCAGGATTCGATCTCGATGGTGCAGACGCCGGAAATGCGCGTGTCGCCCGATCGTTCGCTGATCGCGATGCACAAGGACGTCTACATGCCGATGCTCGGCACTGCCGAGACCGTGGCCAAGCGTTACAACATCAGCCGCGAAGTGCAGGACGAATATGCTCTGCAATCGCAGATGCGCACCGCCGCCGCACAGGAAGCGGGCAAGTTCGACGCCGAAATCGTTCCTGTCACCGCGACCATGGCAGTGAAGGACAAGGAAACCGGCGAAATCAGCCATGTCGAAGTCAACCTAGCCAAGGACGAGGGCAACCGCCCCTCGACCACGCTCGAAGGTCTCCAGAGCCTTCAGCCGGTGATGGGCCCGGGCATGTGCATCACCGCCGGCAACGCTTCGCAGTTGTCGGACGGTTCGTCGGCCAGCGTGCTGATGGAAGCCAAGCTGGCCGAGCAGAAGGGCCTTGAACCGCTCGGCCGCTATGTCGGTATGGCGGTGGCTGGCACCGAGCCCGACGAAATGGGCATCGGCCCCGTTTTCGCGATCCCCAAGCTGCTCAAGCAGACCGGCCTCAAGATGGACGACATCGGGCTGTGGGAACTGAACGAGGCGTTCGCGGTGCAGGTGCTTTACTGCCGCGACAAGCTGGGCATCGATAACGACATCCTCAACGTCAACGGCGGCTCGATCTCGATCGGTCACCCCTATGGCATGACCGGCGCGCGTTGCACCGGCCACGCGCTGATCGAAGGCAAGCGCCGCGGTGCCAAGTACGTCGTCGTCACCATGTGTGTCGGCGGCGGCATGGGCGCGGCCGGCCTGTTCGAAGTGTTCTGAGCAGAACCTTCGCGGCACGAACAACAACGGCGCGGGAGGCAACTCCCGCGCCGTTTGTTTTGGAGCGCAACCAGAGCGCCGACTTCGAATGGTGCGAGCGGGCCGCCGCGCGAACCCGCGCTCGGCACGCCTCAATACATGTGCTGGCCGCCATTGATGCTCATGGTCGAACCGGTCATGAAGCCGCCGTTCTCGCTGGTGAGGAAGGCCACGCCGCGGGCGATTTCCTCGGCCATGCCGAGCCGCCCGACAGGGATCTTGGCGACGATCTTTTCCAGCACTGGCGCGGGCACGGCGGCAACCATGTCGGTGTCGATATAGCCCGGCGCGATGGCGTTGACCGTCACCCCGAACTTCGCGCCCTCCTGCGCCAGTGCCTTGGTAAAGCCGTGGATGCCGGACTTGGCAGCAGCATAGTTGACCTGCCCGTACTGGCCCGCCTGCCCGTTGATCGAACCAATATTGACGATCCGGCCCCAGCCACGCTCGCGCATGCCGGGAAAGGTCGCCTTGGCCATGTTGAAGCACCCGCCAAGGTTGATGCGCATAACCTCGTTCCAGTCATCAAAGCTCATCTTGTGGAGCACCCCGTCGCGGGTAATCCCTGCATTGTTGATGACGATGTCGATCGGGCCGAACTCGGCCTCCACCGCAGCGCATCCGGCAAGGCAGGCTTCGTGATCGCCCACGTCCCACCGCCTCGCGGGGATACCGGTTTCGGCGGTGAAGGCCTGCGCCTTTTCCTCATTCCCGGCGTAATTGGCGATGACGGTGTGGCCCTGGCGCTGGAGTCGCTTGCAGATCGCCTCCCCGATCCCGCGCGTTCCTCCGGTAACGATAGCAACCCGGCCCATGGCACTCCCTCCCCTCATGCAGCAGCAGATGCGCGGCAATCTAGCCGTGCCGTAACGTCAGGGAAAGCGGGGAATAGCTATGCGTAAAGCCGGCCGCGCGGACGGGAGATCAGAACTTGATCTGCGTACCGACGTAAACGGCCTGGCTGTCCTGCACCGAATTGGTGAGCGGATCGAGCCGTTCGCGTTCCTGCGAATAGCGCACACCCGCGGTCACGTTGAGATTGGGCGAAAGCCGGAAGCTGCCACCCACGCCCACCGTCTGCGCACCGATCGAATCGAGCGTGTTGGGCGAACGACCGGCGATTTCGCGATCTTCCAGTTCGATCCGCGGCTGCAAGCGCGAAGGCTTGTCTTCGGATTTGGGCCGGGACGGTTCGAACTGCGCCAGATCGGGCAGTGCCATGCGGCGGACTTCCGAAGGCAGCTCGACCGGACGCGCAAAGCTCTTGTAACCGCGCGCCGTGCCCAGCTGGAACCGGCTGGCTTCCGGCCCGCCCAGACCGATCCCGCGGCCGAGGCCCGCGTCGATCGACTTGCGCACCGTAATCGCGCGGGCTTCCTGATTGTCGATCCGCACCGCGACCGTCACCGTGCGCTCCCGCGAAACCGGGTTCGCCCCGGCAGGGGTGAAGCGGATGCCGCGCGCCCGTGCCTTGTCGGCCACGCGCGCAGCCAGTTCGGGATCGACGGAAGCCGGAGTGAAAACATTGAGGCCCATCGCCTCAATCGAAGCGGACGCGGACGGTATGCTCTTGCCAGCCAGCGCCAGACCGGCGCTCGGCAAGGCAAGCGCCAGCACGCCGCACGCCAGCAGCGGCAGCTTGCGCTGTGCCTTTGCTGTGCTGTCCGGCCCTTGTGCCATTGCGCCAATCTTCTCCGTTCATCTGTTCCGATCAGGCTTTTGTCTGACCATAGGCAACCTTAACCCGAGGTGAGTCGCCTTGTGAACATTACCATGTGATAGGGGCACGAGTCCCGCTTGCAATGGCCTTGCCCCTACGGCGGCGGGATTCGCGCGGCACCTGTGGCTTCAGGCACACAGAATCTCCGCGGCAGCCGGTTCAGCAGGGGTAAAGCCCGCCTGCCGGAGTGTGCGCGGCGACCCTTGACGGGCCACAGCCGCCATCCCGTCGGGGTGCAAAGCTTGCATCGGCGCTTGCCGCACCCGGTGTGGGGGCTATAGAGCGGGGGCGACAGAGATGATGAGGAATTCCCGGCAGTGACACGCGCCAAAACCGCCACTTTTCGCCCGACCCTGACAAAGGTCATGACCGCCGCACTGACCGGCGGCGCGCTGCTCGCGCTTTCGGCCTGCGGCGGCAGCGCGCGTCCGCGCACCGAATTGCAGGCGGCGCAGCTGAACACCATCGGGGTCAACGCCTATCTGTGGCGCGCCGCGCTGGAGACGGTGAGCTTCGCCCCGCTGCTTCAGGCCGACAGCAATGGCGGCGTGATCGTGACCGACTGGTACGCCAATCCCGCCAACCCCGGTGAACGCGTAAAGCTGACCGTGACCATCCTTGACCAGGATCTGCGCGCCGATGCGCTGCGTGTCGCGGCAAGCCGTCAGGTTTCGGAAAGCGGCAACTGGGTCGAAGCCCCGGTGCAGGCGGCGACGGTGCAGAAGCTGGAGGACATCATCCTCACCAAGGCGCGCGACCTGCGCCGTCAGGCGCTCGCTTCGTCCTGAGACCCATTCCGCAAGGCCATTCCGCATGACCGACACCCGCTTCGATCCGTCTGTCGCCGACGGACGCTGGCAGCGCGCATGGGCTGAAGCCGGCACCTTCACCGCCGATTCCGACAGCGCGAAGCCGAAAAGTTACATCCTCGAGATGTTCCCCTATCCTTCGGGGCGCATCCACATGGGCCACGTGCGCAACTACACCATGGGCGACGTGCTGGCGCGTTATCAGAAGATGCGCGGGTTCGAGGTGCTGCACCCGATGGGCTGGGACGCCTTCGGGATGCCGGCCGAAAACGCCGCGATGGAAAAGGGCGTGCACCCCGGCGGCTGGACGCGCCAGAACATCGCGCAGATGAAGGCGCAATTGCAGCGCATCGGCTTCGCGCTCGACTGGACGCGCGAATTCGCCACCTGCGATCCCGAATATTACGGCCACGAACAGGCGCTGTTCCTCGATCTGTATGAGGCGGGGCTGGTCTACCGCAAGGAATCGACCGTCAACTGGGACCCGGTCGACATGACCGTGCTCGCCAATGAGCAGGTGATCGACGGCAAGGGCTGGCGTTCGGGTGCCGAGGTCGAAAAGCGCAAGCTGAACCAGTGGTTCCTGAAGATCACCGACTTTGCGGACGATCTGCTCGAGGGGCTCGATAGCCTCGAGGACTGGCCGGAAAAGGTCCGGTTGATGCAGGAGAACTGGATCGGGAAGTCTTCCGGTCTGGAATTCTCGTTCGATCTATCGGACGGCGGCAAGCTGGCGGTCTATTCGACCCGCCCCGACACCATCTTCGGCGCGAGCTTCTGCGCCATCGCCGCGGACCACCCGATCGCGCAAGCGCTGGCGAGCGATCCGGAGGTCGCCGCGTTCATCGATCAGTGCAAGAAGGGCGCGGCCACGGCCGCAGCGCTCGAAACGGCGGAAAAGCTGGGCTATCGCACGCCGATCACTGCGAAGCATCCCTTCACGGGGGCGGCGCTGCCGGTTTTCATCGCCAACTTCGTGCTGATGGAATACGGCACCGGCGCGGTGATGGGCGTGCCGGGCCACGACCAGCGCGACTTCGAATTCGCGACCAAATACGGATTGCCGATCGCGCGCGTCGTCGCGTCCGATCCGGCCAAGGCCGATGAACCCTTCAAGGGCGAAGCCGAGGCGGGCGACGGGATTATCGTCAATTCCGACTTCCTCAACGGCATGAGTGTCGAGGACGCCAAGCACGCCGTCATCACCCGCGCCGAAGAAGGCGGCTGGGGTGAAGGCCGTACCGTATGGCGCCTGCGCGACTGGGGCGTTTCCCGCCAGCGTTACTGGGGGACGCCGATCCCCTTCATCCATTGCGATACCTGCGGCGTGGTGCCGGTGCCGAAAGAGCAGCTGCCCGTCACTCTGCCCGAGGATGTCAGCTTCGACATTCCCGGCAACCCGCTCGAACGCCACCCGACGTGGAAGCATGTGGACTGCCCCAAATGCGGCAAAGCGGCGCGGCGCGAGACTGATACGCTCGACACTTTCGTCGACAGCTCGTGGTATTTCCTGCGCTTCGCCAGCCAGCCCGCCGACCGCCCGTTCGACCCGGAAGAGGTCGCCAAGTGGATGCCGGTGCAGCACTACATCGGCGGCATCGAGCACGCGATCCTGCACCTGCTCTACGCCCGTTTCTGGACCCGCGCGCTGGCCCACACCGGCAAGATCGCGGTGCAGGAGCCGTTTGCGGCGCTGTTCACGCAAGGGATGGTGACGCACGAGACCTATAGCCGCATCGACGAAGCGCGCGGCGTGCCGGTGTTCTTCGGCCCCGAGGAAGTCGACCGGACTTCTGAGGGTGCGTTGTTGCTCGCCGATGGCGCTCCGGTCGAAGTCGGCCGCGTCATCAAGATGTCGAAGTCGAAGAAGAACGTCGTCGACCCCGATGCAATCATCGCCCGCCACGGGGCAGACGCGGTGCGCTGGTTCATGCTGTCGGATTCTCCGCCCGAACGCGACCTGCCGTGGTCCGATGCGGGGATCGAAGGCTGCGCGCGCTTCGTCCAGCGCCTGTGGCGGTTGTTCAGCGCCCATGATGCGGGCGCGACGGGCGAGGACAAGGCTCTGGACCGCAAGACCCATCAGACCATCGCTGCGGTCGCCTCGGACATCGAGGCGCTGGGCTTCAACAAGGCGGTGGCGCGCATTTACGAACTGACCGGCGCGACCGAGAAAGCCGCGCCTTCCGCCAGCCGCTCCGCCGCGATCCGCGCGCTTGTCCATCTCGCCGCGCCGATGATGCCGCACCTCGCCGAGGAAGCATGGACGAACATGGGCGGGACGGGCCTTATTGCCGACGCCCCCTGGCCCGAAATCGATCCCGCGCTGCTGGTGGATGACGAGGTTACCATCGCGATCCAGCACATGGGCAAGCTGCGCGACACCGTCACCGCGCCCAAGGGTTCTTCGAAGGAAGATCTCGAAGCGCTGGCGCTGGCTTCGGCCAACCTGCAACGCTCGGTCGATGGCGCGGCGATCCGCAAGGTCATTGTCGTGCCCGACCGATTGGTGAATATCGTCACCTGATGCGCAACGCCCTCGCCCTGCTGGCTCTGTTCGCCCTTCCCGCCTGCGGCCTTTCGCCGATGTATGCGGGTGGCGGATCGGCGGCGGTGGCGCAGGGGCTGGCAGCGGTGGAGGTGCCGGCGATTCCCGGGCAGGGCGGCTGGCTGGTGAGAAACGCGTTGCAGAACCGTCTCGGCATCGCAGGCGAGGCGGGGGCTGCCTACCGGCTCGATGTGCGGCTCGACGATTCGCTCGAAGCGCTGGGCGTGCTTAACGACGACACCATCAGCCGCGAGCGCCGGATCCTGCGCGCGCGGTACCAGCTGGTCGATGCCGCGAGCGGCGAAATCCTGCTCGATGCAACCGCCGGTTCGGATGCCGGGATCGACGTGGTTTCTTCTGAATATGCGACCATCGCGGCCGAACAGAAGGCGCTGGAAAACCTCGCCCGCGAAGTGGCCGAACAAATGGCGACGCAGGTCTCGCTGGCTTTGCGGGCGCGCGCCAACACGGCGCCATGAAAGCAACCCAACGCGATTTTCTGCGCGGTCTCCCGAGCGGGACCGAAAGCTGTTCGATCTTTTTCTTCTGCGGCCCCGACGAAGCCGGAGCCAGCGCCGCCGCCAACCGCGTCGCTGCCGCACTGCCCGATGCGGGTGAGCGGATCGAGCTCGCCGGGGCGGACATCAAGCGTGATCCCGCGCTGCTGGGCGACGAAGCGCGCTCGACCTCGCTATTCGGCGGCAAGCGCCATATCTGGGTGCGCGCAACCGGAGACGAGGCGCATGACGCGCTCCAGACCCTGATCGAAACCGGCGAGGCGGGCGCGGGCGAAGCCGCACCGGTGCTGGTGGTGGCCACCTCCGCCACCGACAAGTCGCGCACGGCCAAGCTGCTGGAAAAGCGCAAGGATGCGCTGGTGGCGATGTTCCATCCGCCAGACCTATCGGCGGTGGCGAGCGCGGTGCGGGGCATGGCTGACGCCGCGGGCCTGAGGCTGGGGGGCGATCTGGCCGAACGCATCGCCCGCGCCGCCGGGCTCGACGTGCGTCTGGCGCAGTCCGAAGTGTCCAAGCTGGCGCTCTATTGCGATGCCGACCCGCGGTCGCCCAAGCCTGCCACACCCGAAGACCACGCCGCGATCGGCGCGGCGACCGAGGAGGATGGCTTCGCCCCGCTGGTCAATGCAGTGCTAGGCGGAGAACTCAACCGCGTGAGCGGCGAGGTGCGGCGGATGCGCGAACTCGGCCTCAACCCGGTCGGGCTGGCGCTGGCGCTGGAGCGGCGCGCGGCACAACTGGCCCAGATCACCGCCTATCTCGGCCCGCGCGGCGCGTTCGACCGGCTCGACAAGGGCGAACAGGCCCGGCTCGGCATCTTCTTCAAGGAAGCGCGCGACATCCGCCAGCAACTTGACCGCTGGCGCCAGCCCGCCACACGCGGTTCGCGCGAAACGCGGCTTGACCGGCTGATCCCGCGGCTTGCGGAATTGCACCGCACGCTATTGGCCAATAGTCAGGCGGCCGAGCTTTTGCTGGCGCAGGAGCTCGCCGAAATTGCCCGTTTTGCCGCAAAGCGGTAGCAAAACGTGACAAGCCACATTTCGCAACCGCACAAACACCCCTTCCCTCTGTAACATTACGTATCTAAGGAACCCCCAACGGTAATGCCTCATGGGGGGTCGCACCTTTGGGGGAAAGGTCAGAATGAATCGCGTTACGCCGAAACTCCCGGGCTCGGTCCGGAATGAGAATGTCGAGCGTAACCTTGCTCCCTCGCTCGAGCGGCGGAGGCTGCGTGCCTATGCGCTGATGATGCTGGCAGACGGGCTGCTGATCTTTTTCGCTTTCGCTCTGGCCGGGTGGGTGTGGGAAGCAGTCTGGGCACATCCGCGCACGATGCTTGCCGCGAATGCGTTGCTGCCCGTCTATTACACCATCGCGCTGTATAATGGCTCCTATGGCCTCACAGCCCTATCGGACTGGCTGTTCGCGGTGCGCAAGGCGATGGTCGGGCTGGCGATCTCGGCGGGACTGATCAATCTCATCGCCTTCTACGCGAAGTCCAACGACGATTTCTCGCGCGCGTCGGTCACGCTCGCCCTGCTATTCACGGCGATCTTCGTCATCACCCTGCGCCGCGCGATGGCCCTGCTGATCCGGCGGCGCTGGAAGGGCAGGATTATCAATCGGCTGGTGATCGACGACGGCGGATCGGGCTTTCCCAGCCCCGATGCCGTGGTGATTTCGGCCGCTGAATACAGGCTCGATCCCGCCAGCCACGATCCCTTCATGCTTGATCGGCTGGGCAAGCTGCTGCGCAACCAAGATCACGTCGTCATCAGCTGCCCGCGCGAGCGGCGCGAACAATGGGCCTTCCTGCTGAAATCGGCCGGGGTCTATGGCGAGATCGTGAGCGAACCTGCGCAGAGCCTCGGCGCGGTCGGCGTGCATCACTACGACGCGCTCGACCGAACCACGCTGGTGGTCTCCACCGGCCCGCTCGGCCTGCGTGCGCGGATCACGAAGCGCGCCTTCGATACGCTGGCGGCGGCGGGCGGACTGCTGGTGCTGTCGCCGATCCTGATTGCGGTGGCCGTGGCGATCAAGCTTGAGGACGGCGGCCCGGTGCTGTTCGTCCAGCGCCGCCTTGGCCGCGGCAACCAGTTCTTCGATATGTACAAGTTCCGTTCGATGCGGGTCGAGAAGCTCGATCACGACGGAAGCCGCTCGGCCGCGCGCGACGACGATCGCATCACCCGCATCGGGGCTTTTATCCGCCGCACCAGCATCGACGAGCTGCCGCAGCTGCTCAATGTGCTGAAGGGTGACATGTCGATCGTCGGCCCGCGCCCGCACGCACTCGGCAGTCAGGCCAACAACAAGTTCTTCTGGGAAGTCGATCGCAAATACTGGCAGCGCCACAGCCTCAAGCCGGGCCTGACCGGGCTGGCGCAGGTGCGCGGCCATCGCGGCGCGACCGAGCTGGAGAAGGACCTGACCGACCGGCTCCAGTCCGATCTGGAATATATCGCCGACTGGTCACTGCTGCGCGATCTGGAAATCGTGCTCAGGACCCTGATGGTGCTCAAGCACGAAAACGCCTACTGACGCAGCTGCCTCAGGGCTTGTCCTTGTCGCGCTGCGGAACGGTAAAGGTGCCGGTCACGCGCGCCGGAGCCCCAGCCGCACCGCCCGAGGGGCTGCCGTCAACGCTGGAAATGCCGCTTTCAAGGTCGATCACCAGCCGTCCGCCATTGAGCGTGTCGCTGCCGCGGCGCAGGCGCACATCGCCAGCCATGGTGATGATCCGGCGGTTGAAATCGTAGATTGCATTGTCGCCGCTGGCGCGCTCGTCGCCGCGGGTCACCACCACGCCGCCGGTGGCGGTGATGCGCTGTATCTCCAGCCCGTCGCCGTCGGTGTAGTTGACCAGCATGCGGTCCGAACGGATGGTGAGATCGGCCTGGGTTACCGTCACCCCGTTACTGAACACCACCCGGTTGGCGCGGTCCTGCAATTCGATCCGGCCTGCCTGGTAATCCACCGGCGCGCGTGAATCGTGGCTGGCGATGGACTGGGCGCGCAAGGCCATCCCGCCGGCCAGGGCCAGTGTCAGGACGAAACCGCCGGTCGCCCAGCTTGCGGCGAGGCGGCGGCGCGACGCGCGGGGGGTGGAATGATTCGTCATCACGGCATCCTCAACTTGCCCGGGATCATGGTCAGCCGCGCATCGCCTTCAAGGGTGATGGTGCGCGCGGAAAGATCGGCACGGATCGACCGGGCGGAAAATGTGCCGGCCGGAACTTCGCCCGACACGCCTTCGTCACCGCGCATCAGCCGCGCCTTGAGATCGACCGAGACCCCTTGCGCAACCATGCTGTAACCGTCGTTCGCGGTCAGCCGCACCGGTCCATCCACCGCCACGGTTTCGGCCTCGATATCATAGGTTCCGCCTTGCGCACTCAGCCGGGCGGGGCCGTCGGCGAGCACCATCTGCGCGACCAGATCGCGCATCCGCACCAGCCCTTCGATACTCGAACGCTGCACCGCTTCGCCCGCCATCAGCGAGAAGGGGCGCCCCTTGTCGTCGCGCCCGCGATACATCGCATTGTCGACCGACAGCCGCTCGTCGATCAGCGCCACCTTGTTGCGATCGAGCAGAAAGCTGACTTCGCCGCGGGGCGAAAGCGGGGTGATGATCATCAGCGCGGCGACGATCCCGACCAGCATCGGCAAGGCCCGCGCCAGAAAGCCCACCAGACGATCATGCGAACCACCGGGCGCGGCGAAGTGCTGGCGGCGGCTGCGCAGCATCCGGGCTTCGTTGGTCTCGATCTGGGTGTGACTGCTGATCATGGCCCGCGCGCAGCCTTATGCGTGAGCGAAGATGTCGGCTTCGGGCCACCCGGCAAGATCAAGCAGGGCGCGCGCAGGCAGGAAGTCGAAGCACGCCTGCGCCAGATGGGTGCGCCCTTCGCGTTCCAGCCGGACAACCAGTTCGTCACGCAGCCGGTGGAGATAGCGCACGTCGCTCGCGGCGTAATCGCGCTGTGCATCGGACAGCACCGGCCCGCCCCAGTCGCTCGACTGCTGCTGCTTCGACAGGCTTTCTCCGAGCAGTTCCTCGACGAGGTTCTTGAGCCCATGACGGTCGGTGTAGGTGCGGGTCAGGCGGCTGGCGATCTTGGTGCAGAATACCGGCGCGGCCATGATGCCGAGATAGTGCTGCAACGCGGCCAGATCGAAGCGCGCGAAATGATAGAGCTTCACCCGCGACGTATCGGCCAGCACCGCCTTCAGATTGGGCGCGTCATAGCTGCTGCCGGGATTGAAGCGCACCAGATGCTCGTCACCCGAACCGTCGGACAATTGCACCACGCACAGCCTGTCGCGCGGGGTGATAAGGCCCATGGTCTCGGTATCCACTGCAATCGCCCCCGCGCCGGCGAGCACGCCTTCGGGCAGGTCTTCTTCGTGAAAATGCACAGCCATGGGGCACGCCCTACGCCGATTGGGGAAAGAGGGAAAGGGCTCTGTGGCGCGGACTGCGAACCTGGCCTAACCCGTTCGTGTCGAGCGCTGCCGAGACGCCTTTGATCGGGCCCCTCGACTGCGCTCGAGGCGAAGGGAGTCTGGTGTGTCGGAAAGCATTCCCGAAAGCTGGCGCCCCGCGCTCGAACCAGCACTTGCCACACCCGAGGCGCGGCGGCTGGGCGGCTGGCTGAAGGCTGAGGAGGCCGCGGGCAAGCAGATCTATCCGCCGCGCGGAACCCGCCTCGCCGCGCTCGCGCTGACTTCGCTGGAGGACGTGCGCTGCGTGATTCTGGGGCAGGATCCCTATCACGGCCCCGGACAGGCGCACGGGCTGGCGTTTTCGGTGCAGGGCGGGGTGCGCCCGCCGCCCAGCCTCGTGAACATCTACAAGGAGCTGGAAAGCGACCTTGGCCTGGCGCGCCCGGCAACCGGCGACCTGTCGAAATGGGCGAAGCAAGGCGTGCTGCTGCTCAACAACACGCTCACGGTCGAGGCAGGGCAGGCGGGTAGCCATGCGGGCCGGGGCTGGGACGCGATTACCGATGCCGCCGTCGCCGCGGTGGCGGAATGCGACGTGCCGACCGTGTTCATCCTGTGGGGCAGCCATGCGAAGAAGAAAGCGGGTCGCATCCCCGCACTCGGGCGGAGCGAGGCGCATCTGGTGCTGAGCTCGGCCCACCCCAGCCCGCTATCGGCGCATAACGGCTTTTTCGGCTCGCGCCCGTTCAGCAAGGCGAACGCCTTTCTCGAAAGCCATGGTCGCGGCGCAATCGACTGGAGTTTGTAATGTCCGATGATGTAGTCCTGCTCGAGGTGGCCGATGGTATTGCTACCGTCACCCTCAACCGTCCGCAGGCGATGAATGCACTCAACCGCGCGCTGAGGAAGCGGCTTGCCGAAGTGATGCGGGCCGTCGATGCCGACGAGGCCGTTCGCGCGGTGATCCTGACCGGCGCGGGAGAGCGCGCCTTCACTGCCGGCCTCGACTTGAAGGAACTCGGCAGCGAGGAAGGCGCGCTGGGCAGCGCCAACGCCACCGATCCGGCGGACAATCCGGTTAAGGCGATCGAGCTGTGCCGCAAGCCGGTGATCGGCGCGATCAACGGTGTCGCGATCACCGGCGGTTTCGAAGTCGCGCTCGCCTGCGATGTCCTGATCGCCAGCACCAATGCCCGCTTTGCCGATACCCACGCGCGGGTCGGGATCGTGCCGGGCTGGGGGCTGTCGCAGAAACTCAGCCGCATGATCGGCATTTCCCGCGCCAAGGAACTGGCCTTCACCGGCAACTTCCTCGACGCCGCCACCGCGCACAGTTGGGGGCTGGTGAACCACGTGGTCGCACCCGACGAAATGCTCCCGCTGGCACGCAGGCTCGCCGCCGACATGGCGGGGATCGATCCCGCCTTTCTGGCGAACTACAAGCGCCTGATCGACGACGGCTATGCCAAGAGCTTCGGCGAGGGGCTTGCGCTGGAGGCCGAACGATCCAGCGCCGCGAACAGTGCCGTTGCGCCTGAAGAGGTCGAAGCCCGCCGTGCCGCGGTACAGGAACGCGGGCGGACACAGGGATAACCCAAGGTGGCGCCGCTGGTGCCAAAGGCGTAAACTTGTTTTGCCCCGCGGCAGAAGGATACGCCATGATTGATATCGAACGCATTTCGCCCAAGGCCCACCGCATGGCCGTCTATGGCGAGATCACGCCCGACGACACGGCCAAGTTCGTCGCCTTTGCCAAGGCGCAGAACGAAGCGGGCGAAGGCGGCAATATCCTGATCGACATGGTCTCCATGGCCGGCTTTTCATGGGCTGCCGTGGCCGAGGAACTGGCCCATGTTCCCGCGCTGATGCAGTGGCTCTACCGGCTCGACCGGATCGCGCTGGTCGCGGACGAGGGCTGGATCCGCAGCATGGCACGGCTTGAAAGCGCATTGCTGCCCGGGGTGGTCTACGCGGTCTACGACGCCGACGAGGCCGAAGCCGCGCGCGCCTGGGTGCTAGAGGAAAGCAACCGGCCCCACAGCGGCGCAGTGCAGGCGCGTGACAAAGGCACGGACGTCGTCGTGATCGAGCTGACCGGCCGACTGGATCGCACTGAAGCCGAAAACGGGCTCGATCTGGTGCGTGCGCGGCTCGACATGAGCGGCGCGCGCAAACTGATGGTGGTGGTGCGCAAGTGGCACGGCTTCGATCCCGATGCCGCGCTCAGCACCCATGTGATGCAGGGCAAGATCGAACTGCTCGCAAGGCTCGATCGCTATGCTCTGGTCGGCGGCCCGGGCTGGCTGCGGCAGATGGCGGACACGTTCGGCCCACTGGTCAAACCCGAAGTGCGCAGCTTTGCGGATGGTGAGGACGCCGCCGCGCTGGCGTGGCTGCGGGGCTGATCGCTACTGCCGCCGCTCGCGGAAAAACCCGCGCAGCAACTCTGCCGCCTCGGCCTCGCCGATGCCGGAATAGACTTCGGGCCGGTGCAGGCATTGCTCCTGCTCGAACACCCGCGCACCGTGCTCCACCGCACCGCCCTTGGGGTCGCTGGCAGCGTAATAGAGCCGCGCGATCCGCGCATGGGCAATCGCGCCCGCGCACATGGCGCAGGGCTCCAGCGTCACCCACAGCTCGCAATCCGTCAGACGTTCATCGCCCAGCGCCTGCGCCGCGCGGCGAATCGCGAGGATTTCGGCATGGGCGGTGGGATCGTGGTCCGTCCGGGGGGAATTATGCGCCTCGGCGATCACGCGTCCGTCCTTGACGATCACCGCGCCGATCGGCACTTCGCCAGCGTCAGCCGCCGCCCGCGCGGCCGCGAGCGCGCGTTGCATCGGCAAGGGAAGCGGCCAGTTGGTCATCCCTGCCGGGCTAGCCGGGGCGAGCGAGGGGCGCAACTTGCTTGACGATTCGGCCTTGCCCCGTTATGCGCGCCGCTTTCCCGGACCACATCCGAACTTTACGAGAAGAGACACACCATGTCGCGCATCTGCGAACTGACCGGCAAGGGCCGCCAGGTCGGCCACAACGTGAGCCACGCCAACAACAAGACCAAGCGCGTGTTCCTGCCCAACCTGCAGAACGTCACGCTGATGAGCGAGAAGCTCGATCGCAGCTTCAAGTTCCGCGTGTCGACCCACGGTCTGCGCTCGGTGGAACACAATGGCGGGCTTGACAACTGGCTGCTCAAGACCAGCGACGACAAGCTTTCGGCCAACGCGCTGAAGGTGAAGCGCGAGCTGATCAAGGCACAGGCCGCCGCCTAAGCCGCGCCTGTCCCCCGCGGGACGGCAGCGATTCGATCAAGCGTCCGGGTTTCCGGGCGCTTTTTCGTTTTTTCTCGCCTCGGGTTGCGCAGGCCGCGCGCCCCAGTCGAATCGCACCAGCAGGCTGCGCTGGAAGATCGAGAAATTGTCGTCCGACACCAGCCACACTGCGCCGCGCGAAGGATCTTCCGCCGCAGGAACAAAGGCGATTCCCTCGAAATTGTCGGCAAACACCCCGCCGCTGAGGCGCTGGATGATTCGCGCAGGCCAGGGCTCGTCCGTTTTGATCTTGCTCGGATCAGCAATCGCGATGGCCGTGTCGAACCGGGCCGGGATCGCAAATTCGACCCGCCGCAGCAGGATCAGCACCCGTCCATCAGGCAATTGCGTCGCATCGACCGGATCATAACCGGGCCATGAGGCGAAACGGAACGCCTCGGGCGTCTGCGCTTCGACCGGATCGCCTGCGAACAGCAATCCGCGATGTTCAGCATTGCTGCCGCGCTGCGCGCCTTCGGCCAGCACCAGAAACCGCCCGTCGGCAAGGCGCTCCATGGTCTCCGGCCCGCTATTGCTGCTCCACCGCGCCATTTCGGGCGGGCGGCGCGAAAGGCGCGAACCATCCGGCCCGAACCGTTCGATCAGATTGAAGTTCTCGAAAGCGGCCCAGACGGTGCCGCTGGCAGGATCGCGGGTGAGGGCTTCGAGATCGACCAGCTCCTTGCGCGGGGCCATTTCGCGGCCGATGAAGCGGAAGCTGCCCGGCGCGGCACGGGGCGCACCTCCGTCAAGATCAAGGTCGAGCAGCCAGCCGCGGTCGCTGCCGACAATCAGCCTCTGCCCCTCGCCTTTCACCAGGGCTGAAAAGCCGCCGAACCAGCCATGCGCCGATGTCAGTTCCCATGCGCCGGTGAGGGTCAGATCACCCGAGACCCCCTCCCGCTCGGCCACCGGCGTGATCGTCACGACCGCGACATCGCTGCGCAGTCCGGTGCGGGTACGGACAAAGGTGCCGGGGGCCAACCCGGCAACGACAATGACGAAAATCAGCCAGCGAAACGTCCGCGCGCGCACCGGGAACCGCGGGCGCAGTAGGTCAGGCGCGGTCGAGGCCGAGCAGGCGGCGTGTCGCGATCTCGCACGAGGCATAGGCCTCCTGCCGCTCGGCGCTCCAGTAGCGCAGTTCGGCGAGCGCGATCGCCTCACCCGTCACTGCGCACAACACGTGGTTGCCCGGGCGCAGCACGCGGAAGCTCGAAGGGCCGTAATACAGCTTGGCGGTCTTGTCGGCGGAGGACATCAGCATGGCGAACCCGATAGCACCGTGTCGCTAACCGAACAAATCTTCTTGCGTCGGGCCGGGGCCGGAACGCTTTGGCAGCGGAGCCGGACGGGGTTTGGGGGCGGGAGGCGCGCTGCCTGCGAGCACGGCATCGAGCGTGCCGTCGCGGAATTGCAGCACCAGCGCCGCCTCGCCCGCCGCCTCGGCACGCGTGGTCAGCGCCTTGCCCGCTGCATCGCGGATGATGGCATAACCGCGCTCCAGCGGCTTTTCGGGGTGAAGCTGGCTCATCACCCGCGTCAGCGCGGCGAGCCGGTCGGCCCCTGATTTCAGCGGCCGTTCGACCAGCGCGGGGCCGAGCCGCGCACGCTCCAGCCGCCGCTGCGCCTCGCCGGCGCTGCGGGTCAGCAGGCTCGGAGAGAGCCGCGCGGCGACTCCGGCGAGCCGCTCGCGTCCCTTGGACGACCTTTCGCCCAGCCCGCGCCGCAGCCGTTCGGCCAGATCGTCGAGCCGCTGGGCCTGAGGTTGCAACAGGTTTTCCGGCCTGGGGAGCAATCGCGCCCGGCTCTCCAACCGCTCACGCCCCAGTTCGACCGGGCGGTACACCGCGCGCCGCTGGCGGGTACCGAGATCGGACAGGGTGAAGGCGAGATCGGCGCGCACCGGCACCGCCATTTCCGCGGCGGCGGTGGGCGTGGGCGCACGGCGATCAGCGGCGAAATCGGCCAGCGTGGTGTCGGTTTCATGGCCGACGGCGGAGATCACCGGGATCGAGCATTCGGCGATGGCGCGCACCACCACCTCCTCGTTGAAGCTCCACAGATCCTCAATCGAGCCGCCCCCGCGGGCAACGATCACCACGTCGGGGCGTGGGATCGTGCCGCCGGGTTCGAGGCCCGAGAATCCCCGCACCGCCGCCGCCACCTGCTCCGCCGCGCCTTGCCCCTGCACCAGCACCGGCCAGACGACGACATGCGAAGGGAAGCGATCCGCCAGCCGGTGGAGAATATCGCGGATTACTGCGCCGGTGGGCGACGTCACCACACCGATCACCTGCGGCAGAAACGGCAAGCGGCGCTTGCGGCGCTCGTCGAACAGGCCCTCTGCCGCAAGCCTTGCGCGGGTCTTCTCCAGCAGCGCCAGCAAGGCGCCTTCGCCCGCCAATTCGAGGCTATCGATCACGATCTGGTATTTCGAGCGGCCCGGATAGGTCGTCAGCTTGCCGGTGGCGATCACCTCCAGCCCGTCTTCCGCGCGGAAATTGAGGCGGGCGGCATTGCCCTTCCACATCACCCCGTCGAGCACCGCGCCCTCATCCTTCAGCGCGCAGTAGAAATGGCCCGAGGCCGCCCGCTTCACCCCCGAAAGCTCGCCGCGCAGGCGGACGTAGCCGAAGCGGTCTTCCACCGTGCGCTTCAGCAGCGCGGAAATCTCGCTGATGGTCAGCGGCTGCGCATTGTCGCCCTGCCGCTCACGCGCTACCAGCCCGGCATCGTTAAGACCGCTTGGGTCATCACTGGTCGGCGGAGGAGCCATGAATATCCTGCTTCTGGGTTCGGGAGGCCGCGAACATGCGCTGGCGTGGAAGCTGGCGCAATCCCCCGCCTGCACCCGGCTTTACGCTGCCCCCGGAAATCCCGGCATCGCCGAGGAAGCCGAGCTGGTGGCGCTCGATGCGACCGACCACGGCGCGGTGATCGCCTTTTGTGAGGCGCATGAGATCGGCCTCGTCGTGATCGGGCCGGAAGCGCCGCTGGTGGACGGGCTGTCGGACGCCCTGCGCGAAGCGGGCGTGCCGGTGTTCGGTCCGTCGCAGGCCGCCGCGCAGCTTGAAGGCTCCAAGGGTTTCACCAAGGACCTCTGCGCCCGCGCGGGCATCCCGACCGCAGGATACGTGCGCACATCCTCGCTGGAGGAAGCCCGCGCCGCGCTTGCGCGCTTTGCCGCCCCTTACGTGCTCAAGGCCGATGGCCTCGCGGCAGGCAAGGGCGTGGTGATCGCCGCGACGCTCGAAGAGGCCGAGGCGGCGCTCGCCGACATGTTCGGCGGAGCTTTCGGCGGCGCGGGCGCGCAGGTGGTGATCGAAGAATTCATGCAAGGCGAGGAAGCCAGCTTCTTCGCGCTGACCGACGGCACCACCATCGTCCCCTTCGGATCGGCACAGGATCACAAGCGCGTCGGCGACGGCGATGTGGGGCCGAATACCGGCGGGATGGGCGCCTATTCCCCCGCGCCGGTGCTGACGCCGGAATTGCAGGCCCGCGTCATGGCAGAAATCATCGAGCCCACGGTGCGGACGATGCGCGAGGATGGGAACCCCTATCAGGGCGTGCTCTTCGCCGGGCTGATGCTGACGGCGGACGGCCCCAAGCTGATCGAATACAACGCCCGCTTCGGCGATCCCGAATGCCAAGTGCTGATGATGCGATTGGAGAGCGATCTCGTCACGCTGATGCTGGCCTGCGCCAAGGGCACGCTCGCGGGTGTCGAAGTCGCCCTTAGCAGCGAGACTGCGCTGACCGTCGTGATGGCCGCCAAGGGCTACCCCGGCACGCCCGAAAAGGGCGGCGCGATTGATCTGAACGACACCGAGGCGAACAGCGCGAAGATCTTCCACGCGGGCACCGCGCTGAAAGACGGCGCGCTGGTGGCGAACGGCGGGCGGGTGCTCAACGTCACCGCGATGGGCCGCAACGTCACCGAAGCACAGCGGATTGCCTACGAGGCGGTCGACAGGATATCCTTCCCCACCGGCTTCTGCCGCCGCGACATCGGCTGGCGCGAAGTGGCGCGCGAGGCGTCGGAGCGAAATTGATCCCGATCAAGGAAAGCGGGGCGGACAGAGAGGATAAGAACAACATGACCTATCGCCTCACCTTCGTCGCCCCCTTCGCGCTGCTCGCGCTCGCCGCCTGCCAGACCGCCGGCACCGACAACCCGCCGCCGATGGTGGGCAAGCGCACCGCGCCGTCCGCCGACACACGCGCGCCCGCCTTTGTCGAGGCGGCCTGCGGCGGTTGCCATGCCGTCGAACCGCCGTTCCTCTCGCCCAACCCCGCCTCGCCCAGTTTCGCCGCGATCGCCAACCGCAGCGGCCTGTCGGAAAAGTCGCTCGCCGACTGGCTGGCCGAAGCGCACAACTATCCCGAGGATATGGATTTCACGCTCACCCGCGCGCAGATCGACCAGATCGCGCATTACATGGTGAGCCTGCGCAAGGCCGGATACGTCCCCGACGAGTGACGGATGCCGCAGGTGCTTGCTTAACGCGGTTGCAGAACTGTGTTACCTTCCCTTCGGTCGCGTTCGAGAAGGGGGGTCTCGATGCCTTATCGCCATGCACATTACTTCGTTGGCTTTGTTCTATTCGTAATCGTCGTTGGCTTCTGGGCCAGCTATTTCTCCATCGCCGGAGGGGTGCCGCTTGCATTCCATGTTCATGCGGTGTCATCGATGACGTGGCTTGGCCTGCTTATCGCACAGCATGTGGCGATCCATCGCCGCGCCAATGAAATGCACAAGCAAATGGGCTTGGCGAGCTTCGCGCTGTTCCCGTTCCTGATCCTCGGCTTTGTGATGATCATCAACGTCACAGCGGAAAGGTTCACGGTGCAGCCGAGCGATTTCGCATTGTATATCGCTCCGGCTTTCGGGGTCGCGATGGCAATTGCGATCGCTGCCTATCTGACGCTGTTCTATCTGGCGCTCAAGCACCGGAGAAACGTGAAGCTGCACGCAGGGTACATGCTGGCGACGCCGCTGATCCTGTTCGAATCGCCCTTCGGCCGGTTCATGGACACGCTTTTCCCGGCGTGGAACATCATCGGAAGCGAGGGGCCGCATGCCATCCTCGACGGCATCGTATTGTCTGACGCAATCGCGATCATCTTTGCCATGACGCTGTATTTCATGAACCGTAAGCATGGCGCACCGTGGCTCATCGCCTCGGCCTTTATGGCGCTGCAAGCGGTGGTGACGTGGTTTGCGCCGTCGATGCCGCTTTTGAGCAGCGCCTTCGGGGCCTATGCTGCGATCCCGCCGGCGCTAACCATGGCATTAGGAGTCTTCGCCGGCGGGGCAACTGTCTGGCTCGGGTGGGAGGCCGGAAAGCCGCCGCGCAAACACGTTCCGCAGCCTGCCTGAGAGGACTGAGAGGACTTTAAAGCCGCTCTTCCATCAGCGCGATCATATCCGCTTCGGGCCGCGGGCCGTAATGCGCGATCACTTCCGACGCGCAGATCGCTCCGCGCTTGAGGCAGCGGGTGAGCGGTTCGCCCTTGGCATAGCCCGAAAGGAAGCCGGCAGCGAACTGGTCGCCCGCGCCGGTGGTGTCGACCACCTTGACCACCGGGACGGCCGCCACTTCGGCGCGCTCGCCGTGGGCAATCGCGACCGCGCCTTTTTCGCTGCGGGTGGCGACCAGCACCGGCACCTTGCCCGCGACCGCCGCGAGGCCCGCCTCGAAATCGTCCTCGCCGGTCAGCGTCGCCAGCTCGCTTTCGTTGACGAACAGGATGTCGATCACGCCATCATCGATCATCGCGCGGAAATCGTCGCCGTGGCGATCGATCACGAAGCTTTCGGACGCGGTGAAGGCGACCTTGCGTCCGGCCTCGCGTGCGACCTCGATCGCCCGGCGCATTGCGCGGCGGGGCTCTTCGGGATCCCACAGATAGCCTTCGAGGTAGAGAATCGCGCCGCTGGCGATCAGATCTTCATCGAGCGCGGCGGCGGGCAGGAACTGGCCTGCACCGAGGAAGGTGTTCATCGTCCGCTCGCCATCGGGCGTCACGAAGATCAGCACGCGGCCGGTCGCCGGCTCGCCTTCGCGTGCAGGAGTATCGAAATCGATGCCGGTGGCACGCATGTCGTGGCGGAACACCTTGCCGAGCTGGTCGTCGGCGACCTGGCCGATGAAAGCGCATTGCAGGCCGAGCGTGGCCAGCCCCGCCAACGTGTTTGCCGCCGAACCGCCCGAAAGCTCGCGCGCCGGGGGCATCGCCTCGTAAAGTTCCTCGGCCCGCGCCTCGTCGATCAGGGTCATGCCGCCGCGATTGAGATCGAGCTCCTCGATCAGCTCCTCCTCGCAGGAAGCAATCACGTCGACCACGGCATTGCCGATGGCGATCACGTCGTAACGGGGCGGGGTGGTTTCGGGCACGGGCAGGTTCCTCGGGAAAAAGTCTGCGCGCCGCCTAGCCGCCTTCTCCGCTCACGCCAAGCATCTGTGTGCGGTGCAGCGCGGCTGCGTTGACTTCGGGCGGGCATCCCCGCATCGACCGGAGACCATGACCGCCGTTCCCGCCGCGCTTGCGAAAGCATTCGGCCAGCTTGCCGACCGCGCCGTGCTGCGCGTGATCGCCAAGAGCGTCGGCATCACGCTGGCGCTGTTCGGCCTGCTCGGTGCGGGGCTCTATCTTGCGCTCGCCGAACTCGCGGGGCGCGTCGGCGTCCATGCAGGCTGGGCCGGGGTGCTTGCGGTGCTGCTGGTGCCGGTGGCGATCTGGCTGTTGTTCCGGATTGTGGCGCTCGCGGTGCTGCAATTCTTTGCCGACGAGATCGTGGCGGCGGTCGAAGCGCGGCACTATCCGGCGCGGGCAGCCGGGGCGCAGACCCTGCCGTTGCGGCGCGAGCTCGGCATCGCGGTCAAGGGGCTGGCACGGGCGCTGGGCTACAACCTGCTCGCGCTGCCGGTGGCAGGCGTGCTGGCCTTTACCGCAATCGGCCCGGCACTGGTGTTCCTTGCCGTCAACGCCGTGTTGCTGGGCCGCGAGCTGACCGAGATGACGTGGCTGCGTCATTGCGGCGGCGATGTTCGGGGCAATCCCGCGCCGCAGCCGGAACGGTTCCTGCTCGGCGCAGCCATTGCCGGGCTGATGCTGGTGCCGCTCGTCAATCTCGTCGCGCCAGTGCTGGGAGCGGCGGCAGGAACGCATCTGGTGTTGCGGCGGCTGGAGCAGGGAGTGCAAGGGCAATGAAGAGAGGCAGCCTTTTCCCCGTTGCGCTGGCGGCTGTGCTGGCGGGATGTGCGGGCGGCGGGGGTAAGCCCGCTCCGGCCTCGGCTCCGTCGCGCACCGGCGTGGTGCGGGTGCCGCAGGTCATGGCCCCGCAAGGGCTGGAAGGCGTGATCGGGCAGGACGCTGCGACACTTACCCGGCGCTTCGGCGTCCCGCGGCTCGACGTGGCAGAAGGCGATGCGCGCAAGCTGCAATTCGGCGGCGCCAGCTGCGTGCTCGACATCTACCTCTATCCGCAGCGTCCCGGCATCCCGCCGGTCGCCGCGCATGTCGAGGCGCGGCTGCGAAAGGGCGGTGCAGCGGTGGATCGCGGGGCCTGCATCCGCGAGATTGAAAACCGCTAGTCGCGGCGATTTCCGCGCCGCGCGGTCTGGCCACCGCGCTCGAAATCGCTCCGGTAACCCCGTCTTAAGCCTGTTCGTGGCATGAGCGATCCCGAACCTAGGGGATTTGACTGCGCCATGACCACGCATTTCATCGAGCTCGCCCAGCGCGCCGCCGCAGACGGACAGGTAACCGCCGAGGAGCTACTGGCGCTCCGCCGGCAGGGCTGGGGCGATGGCATCATCACCCGCGAAGAGGCCGAGGCGCTGTTCGCGCTCAACAACGCGCTGGAGGAACGCAGCCAGGCGTGGGTCGATTTCTTCGTTGAAGCAATCGGCGAACACGTACTCAACGGCACCCCGCCGCGTCTGCAATGCTCCGATGCCGAAGCCGAATGGCTGATCGCCCAGATCGATCATGACGGCATCGTCGAAAGCATGGCCGAGCTGGAATGCATGGTGCGCATCATCGAGCGCGCCGAAAACACCCCCGACCGGCTCAAGAGCTACGTGCTGGCGCAGGTCGAGCGCGAGGTGCTGAACGGCACCGGCCCGACCCGCTGCGGCGGCGAGCTTTCGGCGACCCACATCAGCGCCGCCGAATGCCGCATTATCCGCCGGGTGATCTTCGCCAGCGGTGGTCACGGCCCGGCGGCGGTGACCCGCTTCGATGCCGAGATGCTGTTCCGCCTGAAGGACGAGACCCTCGCCGAGGAAAACGCCGCCGAGTGGGACGATCTGTTCGTCGACGGGGTGGCCAATTACCTCAAGGGCTTCGCGCTGGAAAATGCGCAAGTCAGCCACGAACGCAAGCTGGAGCTGGAAGCCTTCGCTGCCGACAACACGCCCAATGTCGCGCGCTTCATGGGCAAGGTCGCGCGCGAGGCACCACAGATCGGCAACCATTTCGGCAAGGTGTTCGGCAAGCGTCAGGGTGCCCCCGATTACGCCGCACTCGCCGCGAAGGGCGAGGCCGTGACCGATCACGAAAGCGAATGGCTGGAAAAGATGATCGGCGCCGATGGCGAGATCGACGAACTGGAAAGCCGTCTGCTCGCGCGGATCGCGGCGGAAGGTTGATCGCCTAGCTTTCGAAATCGAGCGGGGCGGCGGCACCGCCCTGTTTGGGCAGCGGGCCGCCTGGCGGAACGGCCGGGACGGGAAGGCCGCTTTCGGGCGGCTTGCGGCGTTTGGTGCGATAAGCCCCGCCCTGCAAACGATCGAGCGCGGCGTTGAAATGCACGATTTCGGCCTTGAGCATGATCCGCTCGCTCTGGTCATCGGTCGCGGCGAGCCGCGCTTCGAGCGCCGCAACCTCGCCGGTCAGCCGGTCGACAATCGCCTGCAACTCGCGCGCACGCTGGGCCTTGAGTTCCTCGACCCTTTGAAGCGGATTGTTTTCACTGCGCTTTGCCACATAGGTGTTATATCACACCAACACAGCACTGGCGAGTCCCGCCTCAGACCATGAAGCTCTCGCCGCAGCCGCAGGCGCCCTTGGCGTTGGGGTTTTCGAACACGAAACCGGCGGTGAAATCATCCTCGCGCCAGTCCATCACACTGCCGATCAGGTAGAGTACGCTCGCCCCGTCGATATAGAATACCCCGCCGGGGGTGACGATCTTCTCGTCGAACTTGGCTTCCTCGGTGACGTAATCGACCGAATAGGCGAGGCCCGAACAGCCGCGCCGCGGGGTCGACAGCTTGACGCCGATCGCGTCTTCGGGGGCCTTGCCCATCAGTTCGGCAATGCGCGCCTCGGCCGAGGGCGTCAGAGTGACGGCAGCCTTGGGGGCGGGGCGAGAAGTCGTGGTGGTCTCGGTCATGTCAGCCTCTTCTGCCAGAACAGCGCGTGCCCGGTGGCGGGATCGAGCTGGTAATCGCCATAGCCTTCGCGGGCATAAAGATGGCGCGCCGGATTGCCGCTCAGCACCTCCAATGTGATCTTGCAGGCCCCGCGCTTCAAGGCCTCGGCCTCGATTGCGGCGAGCAGCGCCTTGCCGATCCCTCCGCCGCGCGCGTCCGGAAGCACCGCGAGATCATGGATATTGACGAGCGGCGCGGCGGCGAAGGTCGAATATCCCATGAAGCAGTTGGCAAGGCCGACCGCTTCCCCGTCAAGCCGCGCTATCAAAGAAAAGGCGTGGGGATTGGCCGCCAGATCGCCCGCCAGCCGCGCCTTCACATTCTCTGCCAGCGGCTCACCCCCACCCATCGGATCGCGGGCATAGGCATCGAGCAGCGCCACCACATCCGCCCCATCGCGCGGGTCGGTGTAATCGGCGAGACCGATGGTAAGGGCGGGCGCGCTCGAGAGCATGGGCGTCAAAGCATCCCCAGTTCGAGCCGCGCCTCGTCGCTCATCTTGTGCGGGCCCCACGGCGGATCCCACACCAGCACCACTTCAGCGTCGCGGATGCCGGGCACAGAAGTGACGCGCATTTCGACTTCGCCCGGCATGGTCTCGGCCACCGGACAATGCGGCGTGGTGAGCGTCATGGTGACGGTGGCATCGGCATTGTCGTCCACCTCGACCCCGTAGATCAGGCCCAGATCATAGATATTGACCGGGATTTCCGGGTCATAGATCTCGCGCAGCGCCTCGATCACCGCTTCCTGCAACGGGCTGCCATCGCCGCCGACAGCATCGGGAGCGGGCTTGGCGGCAAGAAAGCCGTCGAGATAGTCGCGGGTGCGCGGGGCTTCGATCTCGGCATCGACCGCGTCCTCGACCCGGGCGCGGGGCGGCTTTGCGGGGGCAGTGTCCGAATGATCGGCAGAGCTGTCCATGGCTCTCATCCTCTTCCAAAAATGCGGCGGGTGCGGGCAATCCCGGCCATCAGCGCGTCGATATCGGCTTCGGTCGAATAGATGCCGAAGCTGGCGCGTGCGGTGGCGGGAATGCCGAGATAGTCCATCAGCGGCTGGGCGCAGTGGTGGCCCGCGCGGATCGCGACATTGCTTTCATCCAGGATCGTGCCGAGATCATGCGGGTGGATGTCGCCCACCGCGAAGCTGACGATCCCGGCGCTGTCGGCAGGGCCGAACAGGCGCACGTCGTTCATCGCCGCCAGTTCACGGCGCAGGCGGGCGACCAGCGCCTGCTCATGCGCGTGGATGCGATCAAGCCCGATGCCCTCGACGTAATCGACGGCCGCGGCGAAGGCGATGGCTTCGGTGATTGCAGGTGTCCCTGCTTCGAAACGCTGCGGGGGCGGAGCATAGGTGGTGCGTTCGAAAGTCACCCGGTCGATCATCGCACCGCCACCCTGATAGGGGGGCATGTCCGCGAGGATCTCCGCCTTCGCCCATAGCGCACCAATACCGGTCGGACCGTAGAGTTTGTGCGCTGAAAAGACGTAGAAATCGCAATCGAGCGCGGCAACATCGACACCCATGTGCGGCGCGCTCTGGCACCCGTCGAGCAGCAGCTTGGCGCCGACCTTGTGCGCCATGGCGGCGGCGCGGGGGGCATCGAGCAGCGCGCCGGTGACGTTGGAGACATGGCCGAGCGCAACCAGCTTGTGCCGCTCGGTCAGCATCGCTTCGGCAGCGCCCAAGTCGATGCAGTGGTCATCGGTCAACGGGCAGACGTCGATCACCGCGCCAACTTCTGCCGCCACCATCTGCCAGGGCACGATATTGGAATGGTGCTCGGCCTGAGAGAGCAGGATGCGGTCGCCTGCCTTCAGGTTCGCCCGGCCCCAGGTCTGCGCGACAAGGTTGATTGCCTCGGTCGCGCCGCGCGTGAAGACCAGCTCGTCCTCGTGCCCGCCGATGAAGCCTGCGACCTTGCGCCGCGCCGCCTCGTAAGCGAGCGTCATCTCGGCTGAACGGGCATAGACCCCGCGGTGCACGGTGGCGTAATCCTCGCCCAGCGCGCGGGCCATGGCGTCGATCACGGCGCGCGGCTTCTGCGCGGTGGCAGCCGTATCGAGGTAATGCCACGGCTGGCCGTCATGGGTGACCATGCCGGGGAAGTCGGCGCGCAAATCACGGTCGAAGGTGGCGGGGGCATTCACAGCCTTGCACCCTCCAATGCCGCCAGCGCCGCATCGAGCAGCGTTTCGCGCTCCGCGTCGTCCTCCAGCGCAACGAAGGCATCGCCAACAAAGGCCTGCACCAGCAGACGTTGCGCCGTGGCCGGATCGACCCCGCGCGCCATCATGTAGAAACGCGCGGCTTCGTCGAGTTCGCCCACGGTTGCGCCATGCGCGCACTTCACGTCGTCGGCGAAGATTTCGAGCTGCGGAACGGCATTGGCGCTGGCACCCGCTTCGAGCAGCAGGCCTTTGAAATCCTGCGCCGCGTCGGTCTTTTGCGCGTGGCGCGCGACCTTGATCTCGCCAAGGAAATTGCCGGTGGCGCCCGCCCAATGGACGGCGCGGACGGTCTGGTTGGAGGTCGCCTCGGGCTCGGCATGGACGACCTGAGTCACGAATTCACGGGTCACGCCCGCTCCGCCAATCGTCACTCCGCCGAATTCGAAATGGGCGCCGCGTGCGAGCCGCACTTCCATCTCGACACGGGTGTAATCCCCGCCGGCATTGGTGACGAAGAAGGCCGCATTCGCGCCCTCGCCCAATGTCACGCGCAGCCGGTGCAGTTCGGGCGCGTCGGAGCCGACCACCATGCAGCGCGTCAGGCTTTCGCCCGCAGGCACGGCGATGTCCTGCCACGCATCAAGCGCGTCCGCACCAAGCCGCGCCAGCGCGTCCATATCGGCATAACGCCACGCTTCGTCGCGGCGGGTAGGGAGAGTGGCTGTGGTCACGCCATCACCGAATCATAGCCTTCGGCCTCAAGCCGCAGCGCGAGTTCCGGCCCGCCGGTCTCGACGATCCGGCCACCCGCAAGGATGCTGACCTTGTCGGGCTTCACCACGTCGAGCAGGCGCTGGTAGTGGGTGATCAGCAGCACGCCTTTGTCGGGTGCGCGCATGATAGCGTTGATCCCTGCGCCGACGATCCGCAGCGCGTCGATATCGAGCCCGGAATCGGTCTCGTCCAGCACCGCGAAGGCGGGGTCGAGAATGCCCATCTGCACCATCTCGGCGCGCTTCTTCTCGCCGCCCGAAAAGCCGACATTGACCTGCCGCTTGAGCATTTCCATGTCCATCTTGAGCAACGCGGCCTTGTCCTTGGCAAGCTTCAGGAACTCGCCGCCCGACAGCGGCTCTTCCCCGCGCGCCTTGCGCTGGGCGTTCAGTGCCTCGCGCAGGAACTGGACGTTGGAGACGCCGGGGATTTCGACCGGATACTGGAAACCGAGGAACAGGCCGGCCGCCGCGCGTTCGTGCGGTTCCAGCGCCAGCAGGTCCTGCCCGCGGAACTCCACGTTGCCGCCAGTCACTTCATAGCCCGGCTTGCCGCCCAGCACGTGGGCGAGCGTCGATTTGCCCGCGCCGTTGGGGCCCATGATCGCGTGAATCTCGCCCGCAGGGACATGCAGAGTCAGCCCCTTGAGGATCGGCTTGTCGCCGACGCTGGCGTGAAGATCGGTGATGGTGAGCATTATTGTGCGTCCTTGTCTTTTTGCGAGGCGGCAGCGGCGGTCGCGTCGGTGCGCGCCTTGACCACGCTTGCGTCGCGCAGTTCGATCACCAGCCCCTTGGGCCGGGTGGCTTCGTAATTGGCGCTGGCCGCCTCGGCACCCGCCATGCGCTGGCGGAACTGCTTGTCGAGATCCGCGCCACGCGCGATGTGGATGCGGCCGATATTGGTGAAGAGCTGTTCGATCTCTTCTGCCGTCATGCCGGTTTTCGCCCCTGCCAGAGCAGCGTTGGAATCCGCGACCGCCTTGGCGCGGCGGTCAGCGCAGCGGGGCAGATCGGCGGCGTGTTGCGCCTCGAAATTGGCTGTGCCGGTGACGTTGCGATTGGTGACCGCGAGACAACGGCGATAATCCTGCACATAGGGCTGGATCAGGCGCGGATATTCGACCGTCCAGGTCTCCGGATTGTCGTTCTTCACGGCCACCAGCGCTTCACCGACCGATTGCACGGCGAGCAGCGGAAGGAGGAGAGTGGCGAGGGTCACGTCCGGCTCCGGGGCTTGGGGTTGTCGTCGCGATCCTGCCCGCGCGGCTTGGGGCGCGAATAGGTCTGCTTGGGGTTCGCCGCCTTGTGCGCGCGGGCAGCTTCCTTCCGCTCGGCGATACGTTCGCGCATTGTGATGGTGAGGCGCTTGAGCACTTCGTCCATGTCATTGAGGATATCGGCGGCAGCGATGCGCATCACCTTAATGCCGACCGCTTCGAGGCTCTTGTCGCGACGCTTGGCGAGGGCATCGTTCTGCCCCTCCTCGTCGATCGCCAGCGCGAGGCCGAGGTTGTGGCAGTTGAAATCGACAATCGCGCTGCCGACCACGGCAAAGCGCTTGAAGGTGTAGCGGCCCATGTCGGCGGCGGCGAACTTCGCGGCGAGCGCCTTGTGCGCCTCGGACGAATGGCGCCGCAGCTCGCGCGCCTGTTCGTGCAGCGCATCGAGCCGCTTCTCCGAAATCTCCCACCCGCGGCCCTTCTTCTTGAGCGCGGGGGTTTCGGCGGTGGCAGCCTCGGGGTTGAGGGCGAGGGTTTTGCGCGTGGTCATCCAACCGAGCCTTCCAGTGAAATCGCCAGCAGCTTCTGCGCTTCGACCGCGAACTCCATCGGCAGCTCTTTCAGCACGTCCTTGGCAAAGCCGTTGACGATCAGCGCCACGGCTTCCTCTTCGCCCAGCCCGCGCTGCATCGCGTAGAACAGCTGTTCGTCGCTGATCTTGGAGGTGGTCGCCTCGTGCTCGATCTGCGCGCTGGGGTTCTTCACCTCGATATAGGGCACGGTGTGCGCGCCGCATTGATCGCCGAGCAGCAGGCTGTCGCACTGGGTGAAGTTGCGCACGCCGCTGGCGGTCGGGCCGACGCGGACGAGGCCGCGGTAGGTGTTGTTCGATTTGCCCGCCGAAATCCCCTTGGAGATGATCGTCGAGCGGCTGTTCTTGCCGTTGTGGATCATCTTGGTGCCGGTGTCGGCCTGCTGGTAATTATTGGTGACCGCGACAGAGTAGAACTCGCCCACGCTATCCTCGCCGTTGAGGACGCAGGAGGGGTATTTCCACGTCACCGCCGAGCCGGTTTCGACCTGCGTCCAGCTGACCTTGGAACGGTCCCCCTGGCACAGCGCGCGCTTGGTGACGAAGTTGTAGATGCCGCCCTTGCCCTCGGCATTGCCGGGATACCAGTTCTGCACGGTCGAATACTTGATCTCGGCATCGTCGAGCGCGACCAGTTCCACCACCGCAGCGTGGAGCTGGTTCTCGTCGCGCATCGGCGCGGTGCAGCCTTCGAGGTAGCTGACATAGGCGCCCTTGTCGGCGATGATCAGCGTGCGTTCGAACTGGCCGGTATTCTCGGCATTGATGCGGAAATAGGTCGAAAGCTCCATCGGGCAGCGCACGCCTTCGGGCACATAGACGAAGGTGCCGTCGGAGAAGACCGCGCAGTTCAGCGCCGCGAAGTAGTTGTCGCGCACCGGCACGACCTTCCCGAGCCACTTCTGCACCAGTTCCGGATATTCGCGGATCGCTTCTGAAATCGAGAGGAAGATCACGCCTGCGCGCTTCAATTCCTCGCGGAAGGTGGTCGCAACGCTTACGCTATCGAACACCGCGTCCACCGCGACCTTGCGCGCGCCTTCGACGCCGGCGAGCACTTCCTGCTCCGCCACGGGGATGCCGAGCTTGTCGTAGACCGCCTTGATCTCGGGATCGAGCTCGTCGAGCGACGCGATCGTCGCCTTCTTCTTGGGCGCGGCGTAGTAATAGGCGTCCTGATAATCGATCTTGGGATAGCCGACCTTGGCCCAGTCGGGCTCTTCCATGGTCTGCCACAAGCGGAAGGCCTTCAGCCGCCATTCGAGCATCCATTCGGGCTCGTTCTTCTTGGCGCTGATGAAGCGGACGGTGTCCTCGTTCAGGCCCTTGGGCGCGAATTCGGTGTCGATTTCGGCCGACCAGCCATGCTCGTAATCGGCGACCTTGGCCGCCGCCTCGCGGGCTTCGCGATCTTGCAGATCGGTTTCGTCGCTCATGCCGGATGTTCCTCGAAAGTGATGGGACGCGGGGCGGGGGCGCGCAACTGGGCGAGGGTGATCCCCGCCAGCGCGCCGCGCAGCGCGTTGTTGATGATCGGCCAGTGCGGCTTCATGCTGCACCCGGCCTCGAAATCGCACGGGGTGTGATCGACACATGCAGTGAGCGCGATCGGCCCTTCGACAGCCTCCACGATATCCGCCACGGTAATCGCCGCCGCCGGGCGCCCAAGCTGCAACCCGCCATGCGCCCCGCGCACCGAACGCAGCAGGCCTGCGGCAGTCAGCCTTGAAACGAGCTTCTGCACCGTCGGCACCGGAAGGCCGGTCTCGCTCGCCAGTTCGGCCGCGCTCACCCGCCCGTCACCGCAATGGGCGGCGGCCTGGCACATGGTGATCACGGCGTAATCGGCGAGGTTGGACAGGCGCATTTGCGAGCGGTTCTCAAATCGGACAAAATCGTTCCGATTTCCAATTACGACCGATCTGCTCGGATTTCAACCGCAAAGGCGCCCGTGTGTAGCCATTCAGCCGATCTGGTCACGTATCGGGCCCGCCGTATCGCCATGGCCGCTCGGATCGAGCAGGCCGGCAGACAGCGTCTTGGCGCGCAGCTGGGTGGGTGTGCGCCCGGTGTAGCGGCGAATGTCGCGGATCAGGTGCGCCTGATCGAAGAAGCTCGCAAGCATCCGGTCGCGCAGGGAATCGGGCAGTGTCGGGTTCGCCAGCACCATCGCTGCGCGGATCGCGCGAAAGCGCTTGAGCACCTGCGCGGGCGGCACCCCGAAATAGCGCCGCGAGAGGCGTTGCAGCTGGCGCGGCGAAAGGTCGACCATGGCGTATAGATCGTCCAGCACCGGATCGAGCCCGCTGCCGAGCCAGCGCATGATCGCTTCAACCGTGGCGACATGATCGGGCCGCAGATCGAAGCGCGGGGTGGCAAGCATCTCTCCGATCTGGGCGCACAGCGCGGCTGCCGGAAGCTCTCCCCCAGCGCATTGTGTCGCCGCCGTCTCGAGCGCGGCGCATTGTTCGGGCGAGAAAATCGTCCCGGGCAGCAGCAGCCGGTCATGCACCGCGTCCGCTGGCAGGTGGGCGAGCTCCTGCCAGCCGATCTGGGTAAACGAGGCCCCCACCACCATCGCCGGGCCTTCGAGCACGCAGGACGACGCGCGCAGCTGCGGAGCGTTGATCGCCACGCTGCCCGCCTCAAGTGGCGGGTCGCCGGGCCGGTCGATGACCAGACGGCCGCGGATCATCACGGTCAATTGCGCGGAATAGGCCGGAAGGACTTCCTCGATCCGGGCCTCGTGCGTTTCGATCACGTAAAATGTGTTGATCCGCCCCGCCAGACCGAGCGGCGGGGGGACGAGCTCGAGCTTGAATTGCACCTATGCCTTGTCCGCTTGTGCAGCCCCCTTTACCAATAGGCGCGACCCTATTGTGCGCGGCGCGACGCGATCCAGTGCGCGACATTCTCCTCCATGATCGACAGCGGCACCGGACCGCTTGTCAGGATCGTGTCATGAAATTCCCGGATATCGAATTTTGTTCCCAACTCGGCCTGTGCTTTTGAACGCAGCTCCATGATCTTGAGCTTGCCGATCATGTAGGCGGTCGCCTGACCCGGATAGACGATGTAGCGTTCAATCGCCTTTTCGATATCGCCCGGCGGGTTGGGCGTATTTTCGGTCAGCCAGCCGATCGCCTCCTCGCGGCTCCAGCGCTTGTGGTGCAGCCCGGTGTCGACCACCAGCCGCCCGGCGCGCCACAGCTCCATTCCGAGCCGTCCGAAATCGGAATAAGGATCGGTGTAGAAGCCCATGTCCTTGCCGAGTTCTTCCGAATAAAGGCCCCAGCCTTCCGAATAGGCGGTGACCCCGCCGAAACGGCGGAAAGCAGGCAGATCGCCAA
The DNA here is from genome assembly GCF_028595285.1 of Erythrobacter fulvus. Taxonomy (GTDB): domain Bacteria; phylum Pseudomonadota; class Alphaproteobacteria; order Sphingomonadales; family Sphingomonadaceae; genus Erythrobacter; species Erythrobacter fulvus. The sequence goes on from NZ_JAQQXQ010000002.1 coordinate 86,643, forward strand.
GCCCGGTCTGGATCGAGCGTTGCAGGTGATGTCCGGGCAAGCCTTCGTGATAGGCCAGCGCCTCAAGCTCGTTCTTCGACATGTCGCGCAGGTTGTAGAGATTGACGTAATAGGTGCCGGGGCGCGAACCGTCCGGGGCCGGGCTCTGGTAGAAGGCTTTGCCGGCGCTCTTTTCGCGGAACGCCTCGACCGGCTTGATCACCAGCGGGTCCTTGGGAAGCGTGGCGAAGAATTCGGGCAGCCTGGCGGTCATCTGCGCCAGATGCGCTTCGGCATCGGCCAGATAGTCCTCGCGGCTGGTATGGAAGAAGCGCGGATCATCGCGGGTGAAGGCGAAAAATTCCTGCAAGGTGCCGTCAAACCCGACCTTGGCCATGATCGCGCGCATTTCGCCGTGGATGCGGTCAACTTCGCGCAGGCCGATGGCGTGGATTTCATCGGCGGTGAGACCGGTGGTGGTGTAGTTCTTCAGCAGCGCGGCGTAATACTTGTCGCCCTCGGCAAAGCGCCACACGCCGTCGTCCGTCGGCGCAATCGCCTGCTGGCGCTGCATCTCGGCAAGCAGGCGCCCGTAGGCGGGGGCGGCCGATGCCTCCCACGCAGCAACAGCTCCGGCATCCAGCGCAGCTTTTTGCTCCCCGGCGATGTCGAGAGCGGCGACCTTTTTGGCAAAGTCCTCCAGCACCGCGTTGTTGTTGCCCGCATCGAGCAGATTCTGGATGTCGGAAATGACATAGGCATAGACCCAGCGCGGCGGCATCACGCCCTTGTCGGCGCGCTCACGCGATTGTGCGGTGAGCGCGTCGATCAGCGGGCCGAGGCCGGCGATGCGCGCCCTGTATGCCTCGGCATCGGTCACGGTCGAAACGCGGTGGATATTGATTAGGAAGGCCGGCAGATCGCTCTGCGCGCCGTTCATCTGGTCGAAGATATAGCCGTAGTCGCGATAGGGCCGCAGCGATGCGCGGCGCGCGGCCATGGCCTCGAACAGGCGGTACGACAGCGCCTGCTGCGGATCCAGCGAGGCCGGATCGAAGCGCACCCGCATCGTCGCCAGCGTCGCATCGAGCAGCGCGTCGGCGCGCGCTTCGGCTTCATCGGACGGATCGTTCCACTTGCCGTAATCCGCATCCCGAATGCCGCGATAGGCCTTGGTCTGGGGCGAAAGCGCGAGAGTCGCCGCTTCATAGGCGGCGAAGAGTTCGTCGATCGACGCCTCGGCCGGCAGATCGGCGATCATCGCCGCAGGGTCGGCAGCCGCATCCTGCGCGATCAGCGAGGCCGGGAGCGCAAAGGCCAGGGCAAGTGCGGAAACCGGGGCGGCGAGCAGGCGACGAAGCGTCATGGCAGTTCCTTGATTCTGTCTTGTTTGCGACAACCGGGGCGCGATCTAGCCTTGCTCGGGCCAACCTGACAACCGCGCCGCGATGTCCGCGACTGCGGGCCGTTCAGGTGTTCAGTTCGCGCAGGTTCCGCGAACCGATCATTTCGGCAAGATAGGGGTTGGAAGGGTCGGTCAGCCGCGTCGGCGTGCGCCCGACGAAATGCGTGATCTCGCGGATCATGTGCGGCTGATCGAAAAAGGCTTCGGCCAGTTCGGCCTCGGCCTCGGGCGCAAGGTCAGGCGCGGAAAGCAGCGCGGCGGCCCGCAAGGCGCGGTATTTGCGCGCCAGCGCGCGCGGCGGCAGACCGAAATAACGCTCCACCAGACGCTGCACCTGCCGCGCGGAATAGCCTGCGGTTCCGGCCAGATCATTGGTGTCGGGATTGAAGGATGCCGCCAGCCAGCGGCCCACCGCCACCACCAGATCGAGATGGCGCGGATTGATCGGACGCGCATTGCGGCCGATGAAGTCTCCCACCGCCCGCGCGCAGTCCGGCCCGGTCATCGTGCCGCTGCGATAGGCGTTCAGCAGCGTCATACCGGTCTCCGCAAAGGCATCGCCCAGCACGCTGGCGGCAGGCAGCAGCCGGTCGCGATGCTCGCCTGCATGCAGACCTGTCAGCGCCGCCCAGCCGAGCGGGGTCAGTGCCGCACCGAAAGCATGAAACGGCCCCTCGACCACCATCGGCGTGGCCCGGGAGAGCGGGGTCAGCACGCCCACTTCGTGATTGGGATCGCGCCGCCCGTCGGCGAAATGCAACTCGCCCTTGCCGTGGGGAAACAGGCAGACCTGCCCGATCGCGGCGGGCTGGATATCGCGGATCACCGGCTCGTCGCAGCGGAAATGGTACAGCGTGGTAACCAGCGGCGCGATCGCCGCGGGCGGTTCGATATAATCGATGCTGATAAGGCCCGGCGGCGTCAGCGCCGCTTCAGGCGCGACAGGTTCATGTCGTGAGTCGGTTGCAGGCGGGGGCAGTGTGACGTCCATACAAGGCCGCAACGACTACCAAGCCATCTGTTTCCCTGTCAAAACCGCGCGTGCCCGAAAAAAGGGGCGGCGCTCCGCAAGGAACACCGCCCATCTGAGTTGAGGAACTCATTGCATTGCTGCTCCGAGCCCTTCGGGTCGCAGGGCAGCGTATAGCGGGCGAATCGTTCCGCCGATTGTATGCAAGCGACAGGAAACCGCGCCCGATCGGGCATGGCAACGTTAACATCCTGACGGATAGTGCCGAATCGGCCTCCCGATCGACAGAATTTCTTCGACGCTCGACAGCGGTGGCTGGCTGACATAGGCGCTGTGGCCATGCTGTTCCGCTTGCTGAAACCCGCCCTGTTCGCCCTCGATTCCGAAACCGGCCACCGTCTGGCTATCCGCGGCCTCAAGGCACTGCCGCTGCGCGGCCCGATGCCTGTTCCGGGCGGGTTGGGGATCACCGTGGCAGGCCTGTCTTTCCCCAATCCCGTCGGCGTGGCCGCCGGATTCGACAAGGATGCCGAGGTGCCCGACGCGCTGCTCGGCCTCGGCTTCGGCTTCACCGAAGTCGGCTCGATCACGCCTTTGCCACAGGCAGGCAACCCGCAGCCGCGGCTGTTCCGGCTGGTGGAAGATCAAGCGGTTATCAACCGCATGGGGTTCAACAATGCGGGCGCCGAAGCTGCGCTGGAGCGCTTGCGGGCGCGGGTCGGACGGCCGGGGATCGTGGGCGTCAATATCGGCGCGAACAAGGATTCTGCCGACCGCATCGCCGACTATGCGGTGATGGCCGCAAAGATGGCTCCATTTTCGAGCTATCTCTGCGTCAACGTGTCCTCGCCCAACACGCCGGGCCTGCGCGCCTTGCAGGATGAAGCGGCATTGAGCGCGCTGATCGATGCCGTGATCGCCGCGCGCGACGAATCCGCGCCCGATTCGCCGCCGCCGGTGTTTCTCAAGGTCGCGCCCGATCTCGAACCGGCCGATATCGACGCCATCGCCCGCATCGCGCTGGACAAGCGACTCGGCGCGCTGGTGGTTTCCAACACCACGATCTCGCGCCCCGCGCTGCGATCGCACCATGCGGGCGAGACCGGTGGGCTGTCGGGTGCCCCCCTGCGGGAGCTCGCGCTTGAGCGCCTGCGCGATTTCCGCAAGGCGACCGGCGGTGCGATCCCGCTGGTGGGCGTGGGCGGCATCGCCACCGCCGAGCATGCGTGGGAGCGCATCCGCGCGGGGGCGAGCCTGGTGCAACTCTATTCGGCGATGGTCTATGAGGGCCCCGGTCTGGGCGCGCGGATTGTCCGGGGGCTCGACAGGCTGATGCGGCGCGACGGCTTTGCCAGCATTGCCGAAGCGGTCGGAAGCGAATAGCACGCATCGCGATGCGTTATCTTCCTGCTTTCCTCGCTCCGCTGGCGCTGGCCCTTTCGGGTTGCGCCGCCACCCCGCCCCCGGCAGCGGTCGCCGCTCCGGCACCTGCTGCCGCAACCGGCGCCGTGAGCGCTGCCGATCCCCGCGCGGCAGAGGCGGGCGAGGCGATCCTTGCCGCAGGCGGATCGGCCACCGACGCGGCGATTGCGGTGATGCTGGCGCTGACCGTGGTGGAACCGCAAAGCTCCGGCATCGGCGGCGGCGGTTTCATGCTGCGTGCGGATGCTGGTAACGGCACGCTGGTCACCATCGACGGGCGCGAGACCGCTCCGGCCGCTGCCACGCCCAACCGCTTTCTTGGCGCCGACGGCAAGATCCTCCCGCGTGAAACCCGCGTGTTTTCGGGCCTCAGCGTCGGGGTGCCCGGCAATCTCGCGCTCGCAGCCAAGGCCCATTCGCAATATGGCAAGCTGCCCTGGGCGAAGCTGTTCGAACCCGCCATCGTGCTCGCCCGCGACGGGTTCGTCATGAACCGGCGGCTGTACGAATCGCTCGCCGGCAACAAGGGTCGCGCCGACCGGACCGATGCGGCACGCGCCATCTATTTCGGTGCCGACGGCGAACCGCTGCCGGTGGGTTCGACGGTGAAAGTGCCCGCGCTCGCCGCGACCTTCGAAGCGCTCGCAAAGGGCGGGCCGGAAGCATTCTACGGCCCCGAATCCGCCGCCGCGCTCGCCGCCCATGTTGCGGCCGACACCCCGCAGGACGGCAGGATGACCGCACAGGATATCGCCGCCTATACCGCCAAGGAGCGGCCGCCGGTGTGCATCCGCTACCGCGTCTATAGGGTGTGCGGCATGGGCCCGCCGTCATCGGGCGGGGTGGCCGTGGCGCAGATGCTCGGCCAGCTCGAAGGTTTCGATCTCGCCGCGATGGGCCCGGACAGCCCGACGTTCTGGCACCTGTTCATCGAAAGCCAGCGCCTCGCCTATGCCGACCGCGAGCTTTACGTGGCCGATAGCGACTTCATCGAAGTGCCGGTCGAAGGGCTGGTGGATGCAGGCTATATGCGCAGCCGCGCGGCGCTGATTTCAGCCGACAGCACGATTGCCAAGGCCGAAGCCGGCGTGCCGCCCGGTGCGCCGCTTGCCCGCGGCGACGGGCCGGAAGAACCGGAGCACGGCACCACCCATTTCTCGGTCGTGGACGCAGGCGGCAATGCGGTCAGCTACACCTCCACCATCGAAGGCGCCTTCGGATCGGGGCTGTTCCACCAGGGGTTCTACCTCAATAACGAGCTGACCGATTTCACCCTCACCCCCGAAGCGGGCGGCAAGCCGGTCGCCAACCGGGTGGAAGGGGGCAAGCGCCCGCGTTCCTCGATGTCGCCCACCATCGTCTATGACGATACCGGCAGGATCGTGCTGGTGATCGGCGCTGCCGGAGGCCCGACCATCCCGGTCACCGTAACCCGCGCAATCATCGGCGTGCTGGACTTCGGGCTGGGCGCGCAGGACGCACTCGCCCTGCCCTTCGCCATGGCTTTCGGAGACACCCTGCTGATCGAGGAAGGCAGCGCACTGGTGGCGATGCAGGATGATCTCGCCGCGCTCGGCCACAAGGGCTTCCGCATCTCGCCCGCGCCGATCAAGGCCAATGCGCTGGGCCTGCGGGCCGACGGCAGCTGGGAAGTGGCGACCGAACCGCGCTTCGCAGGCGTGGTTACGCCCTGACACATCCGGCAGGGGCCAGCGCCATGCGGGCGCTTGCCGCTACGGCGTTCAGGTTCTAATCTGGCTGCTTACGGGGCCGATCCAGAGCCCCGGCAACATGCTCGAAGGGATCAGGAGCCTTTGCCAGTGCATTCCCCCACCTTGCCTGCCCAAGAATCGGGAAGGGCCGCCCGCGTCACGATCAACCCGGCGGATGATCCGCTGCTGCAGGATATCGACGGCGCGCAGAACCTCGTCGAACTGTTTTTGAAGCGCGCCGATGCCAAGGGCGATGCACCTTTTCTCGGCCACAAGACAGGCGGGCAATGGGTGACGCAGTCGTGGCGCTCGGCGGCGGAGCAGGTGTGCCTGCTCGCAGAGGCGCTGCGGGGCATGGGACTGGAAGATGGCGACCGCGTCGCTCTGGTCAGCGAAAACCGCCCCGAATGGTGCATCGCCGACCTTGCGATCATGGCGGCGGGCTGCATCACCGTGCCGACCTACACCACCAACACCCGCCGCGATCACGCACATATCCTCGACAATTCGGGCGCACGCGCGGTGTTTGTCTCGACCGAGAAGCTGCTGGCCCCCGTGGTCGGCGCGATCGGGCAGACCGGCATGGTCGAACATGTAATCGGGATCGACAACTTGAAGCGCCAGCAGTCGGGCAGCTTCGAATATCACGACTGGGCCGCGCTGGTGACCGGCGATGCCGCCGCCGCGCGGGCTGCAGTGGACGAGCGCATTTCCCGTATCGAGCGTTCGGTAACCGCGTGCCTGATCTATACCAGCGGCACTGGCGGCGCACCGCGCGGCGTGATGCAGCACCACGGCGCGATCCTGTGCAATGTTGCGGGCGCGGCCGAAGTGTTGATCGAGGATTTCGGCATCCAGGACGAACGCTTCCTCTCGTTCCTGCCGCTTTCCCACGCCTATGAACACAGCGGCGGGCAATATCTCCCCATCGGGGTCGGCGCGGAGATTTTCTATTCCGAAGGGCTGGAGAAGCTCGCGAGCAATATCGAGGAAACGCGCCCGACCATCATGGTCGTCGTCCCGCGCCTGTTCGAAGTGCTGCGCACCCGCATTATGAAGCAGGTGGAAAAGCAGGGCAAAGTCGCCAATTTCATGATGGATAGCGCGCTCAAGATCGCCGAGCATACCAAAGAAGGCAGGAAGCGCCTGCGCGACAGGCCGCTGGACCTGCTCGTCGAAAAGACCCTGCGCCCCAAGATCCGCGCCAAGTTCGGCGGGCGGATCAAGGCAATGGTGTCGGGCGGCGCGCCGCTCAACCCCGAAGTCGGCAATTTCTTCGACGCGATGGGCCTCACGATGCTGCAAGGCTATGGCCAGACCGAGGCCGGGCCGGTGATCAGCTGCAACCGCCCCAAGGTCGGCCTGAAGATGGACACCGTCGGCCCGCCGATGCGCGGCGTCGAAGTGAAAATCGCCGAGGACGGCGAAATCCTCGTGCGGGGCGAGCTGGTGATGCACGGCTACTGGCGCAACGAGGCCGAGACTGCGCGCACGCTGCAGCATGATCCAGCCGATCCGACTGGCGCGCCGTGGCTCCACACCGGCGATATCGGGCACCTTGATCACAAGGGCCGGATCGTCATCACCGACCGCAAGAAGGACATGATCGTCAACGACAAGGGCGACAACATCGCGCCCCAGAAGGTTGAAGGCATGCTGACGCTCCAGCCCGAAATCGCGCAGGCGATGGTGAGCGGGGACAAGCGGCCCTATGTCGTGGGCCTGATCGTGCCCGACGCCGAATGGGCATTGGAATGGGCGCGGGCCAATGGCGAGAAGTTCGATCTGGCCGCGCTCCAGCAGCTTCCTGCGTTCAAGAACGCGGTGCGCGCGGCGGTCGATCGCACCAATGCCGATCTCTCGGTGATCGAGAAGGTCCGCCAGTTCGCCTTCGCGGACGAGGCATTCACCATCGAGAACGAGGAAATGACCCCGAGCATGAAGATCCGCCGCCACAAGATCCGCGAGCGGTATCAGGAGCGCATCGACGGGCTTTATCGCTCGTGAAGAAGCTTGCCGTTGCCACCGGCCTCGCAGTCGTCGTTGCGATATTTGCCACCACTGCGGGCCAATCGCAAAGCGCCGGGCTGCCTGATGCCTTGGCGGCAGGGTGGCAAGGTGAGCCGGTGTGCGAATTGCAGCATCAGGCCGCTACACACCGCGTCCTGCTGTGTACGTTTCCCCCGGGCGTCGGGCATGAGCGGCACTATCATCCTGCCCATTTCGGTTATGCCCTGAGCGGGGGCACAATGCGGTTGACCAGCGAAGCCGGCATCCGAGAGGCAGAGGTCGAGGCCGGCTCGAGTTTTTCGAGCACCGGCGTGGACTGGCACGAAGCGGTCAATATAGGCGAAACGACTGTCGCTTATCTGATGATCGAAGAGCTTTAGGCCGCCTCGAAATCGTCGACATATTCGGGGTAGAAGCCCGGTTCGCGCTCCGACCAGCCGGGGGCGGTGGCGGCGGCTTCGCTCAGGGATTGCAGTAGCATCTTGCGGCGTTCCGGGCGGATCGCCGGCAGCGCGCTGGCGGCGCAAAAGGCGGCCGGAAGGTAGGGCCGCACCTTGGCGCCCAGCAGGCGTTCGTAGAGGAAGCGGAAGGCGGAAAAGCTCGCCAGCCGTTCCTGCTCCAGATCGAAGGCGGCGATGCGCACCAGCTTGCCGAGGAAGCGTTCGATCTCGTTCGGGGTGCCCTCCACCGGGATCAGCGCGCGCAGAGCCTTCAGATCCTGATAGGCGACATATTGGCGGCGGATCGCGGTGTTCTCCGCCTCGCTGCGTCCCCAGCGGCGAAAGGCGTCGGTGCGGGCAAGGCCGATGTCGAGACTGCGCTTGATGTATCGCTGCTCGCACGGGGCAAACCCCGCAAATTCGCGCATCTCGGCAATCGGCATCATCATGGCATGCGTCTCCTTCGGACAAGGAGAACGTCGCACGCCATGGTTAATTTAGGGTTAGGTGAAAAGGGGCTTCAGCCAGCGATCACGTCGGCCCAGTCCGGGTGGCGCTGCGCCTGCGCCTTGAAGAAGGGGCACAGCGGCACGATCCGAAAGCCCTTCTCGCGCGCATCGGCGACCACGCGTTCAGCCAGCATCCGGCCGTAGCCGCGCCCGCGAAACACATCGGGCACGCCGGTGTGATCGACGATTACAAGGGTGTCCGAGGCACGCGAAAAGGTCAGTTCTGCTATCTCGCTCTCGCCCTCGGGGCGCAGCACATAGCGGCCTTTGCTGCCGGTTTCCTCGAGTTCGATCATCGGTGTATCGGCCACGGTCAGATCAATCCCGCGAGCGGGCTGCTGGGATCGGCATACATCCGCCGCGCCATGCGGCCCGCGAGGTAAGCTTCGCGTCCGGCCTCGACCGCGAGCTTCATCGCGCGGGCCATGCGGATCGGGTCTTTCGCCTCGGCGATGGCGGTGTTCATCAGGATGCCGTCGCAGCCCAGTTCCATGCCGACCGCGGCATCCGACGCCGTGCCCACGCCCGCATCGACCAGCACGGGCACCTTGGCACCCTCCACGATGAGGCGGATCGTCACGCGGTTCTGGATGCCCAGCCCCGAGCCGATCGGCGCGCCCAGCGGCATGATCGCCACCGCGCCCGCATCTTCCAGCTGCTTCGCCGCGATCGGATCGTCGGCGCAATAGACCATCGGATGAAAGCCCTCCTTGGCCAGCACCTCGGTCGCGCGGATGGTTTCGACCATGTTGGGATAAAGCGTGCGCGCCTCGCCCAGCACTTCCAGCTTCACGAGATCCCAACCCCCCGCCTCGCGCGCCAGCCGCAGGGTGCGGATCGCATCCTCGGCGGTGAAGCACCCGGCGGTGTTGGGCAGGTAGGTGATCTTCTTGGGATCGATATAGTCGGTCAGCATCGGTGCCTTGGGATCGCTGACGTTCACGCGGCGCACCGCGACGGTGACGATCTCCGCACCCGAAGCCTCGACCGCAGCGGCGTTCTGTTCGAAGTTCTTGTACTTGCCGGTGCCAACGATCAGCCGCGAGGTGAAAGTGCGGCCCGCGACTGTCCACGTGTCCGCCGCCGCGCCCTGATGATCGCCGCCGCCGACGAAATGGACGATCTCCAGCTTGTCGCCCTCGGCCAAGGGTGCATCACCCAGCGTCGAGCGCGGAACGATTTCGCCATTGCGCTCCACCGCGACCTTTTCGGGCACGAGGTCAAGCTCGCGCACGAGATCGGCAATCGTGGCGGCAGTGGTGCGGCGGGGATCGCCGTTGAGAGTGATGCTCTTGGTCATGGCGCGAGACATAGGCGCTCGCCCACAGGGTGCAACCACGAGTTTGAGGGGGAACGCGCGCTCAGTGCGCGGCGCGCAGGTTGAGCAAGTGGGCAACCGAGACCAGCCCCACACCGACCAGCGTCAGGCTGAATTCGTTCATGCCATGCGGCACCACCAGCGCCAGGGTCATGAAGCCCAGTCCCGCCGCTGCGACACCGAAAGGCACGACCCGGCGATGGCGCAGCGCACCCCAGCCGATCGCGATGGCCGCCACCAGCAGCGCCAGCAACAGGCCGACGCGGTGGATATTCTCGTCAAGCAGGAAGTGTCCGCCCAGCCCCAGCGCCGAAACCACCACCAGCGTGGCAATGCAGTGCAGGGCGCACAGCCCGGCAAGGCCGATCCCGACCTGATCGAGCCGGCGGCGCAGACTGGGCCGACTCGCGGCAGATGGAAGGATCGTCGACATGCTGTCGCCTCAGATATGTGATGTTGTTACATTCTGCAACCCCGAAGCGCCCCGCGATTTGCGCTTGCCGCACCGGGACTTGCGCCGAACAGTCTTGCGCATCGGCGCGCGCAGGCACAAAGAGCGCGACGCCATGGCCACTTCCGCCTCCGTATCGAACCTGTTCGCTGCCGCCCCGCGCGGCAAGGCGCGACCGCTCGCGATTGCCCGCTGGCTCGAGATCGTGGCCGCGATGGTGGTGATGATCGTGGTGGTCGGCGGCATCACCCGCCTCACTGAAAGCGGGCTATCGATTACCGAATGGAATGTGGTTTCCGGCATCCTTCCACCGCTGTCCGAGGCCGCGTGGCAGGCCGAGTTTGCCAAGTATCAGGCGACGCCCGAATACCGGCTGGAAGCGGCGCTGACGGGCATGACCCTGTCGGATTTCAAGTTCATCTTCTTCTGGGAATGGGTCCACCGGCTGATCGCGCGGGTGATCGGGCTGGTCTACGCCCTGCCGCTGGCCTGGTTCTGGTGGCGCGGCGCAATCCCGCAGGGGTTCAAGGGGCGGTTGCTGGCGCTACTCGCGCTCGGCGGGCTGCAAGGGCTGTTCGGCTGGCTGATGGTGCAGTCGGGGCTGGTCGGCGACATGACCGATGTGAGCCATTTCCGCCTTTCGCTCCACCTGCTGACCGCGCTGACGCTGCTTGCCGGTCTGGTATGGACAGCCCGCGACATGCGGTTGGTGGCACGCGAACCGTCGGCACGGCCGGCGCCGTTGACCGCAGGCAGCGCGCTGGTGGCGGGCGTGCTGTTCGTGCAATTGCTGCTCGGCGCGTGGGTCGCGGGGCTCAATGCCGGCCACGCCGCCTATGACTGGCCGCTGATGAACGGGCGGCTGGTGCCGGAGATCGACTGGTCGGGCGGGATTGTCTGGACGCTGACGCATGATCCGTTCCTGCTGCAATTCCTCCACCGCTGGTGGGCGTGGGTCGCGGTCGCAGCGCTCGTCTGGCTGGCGCGGCGGGTGCGCAAGACCGACCGCTTCGCCTCGGTCGCAGTGCACACCGCCTTCGGCACGATGGTGCTGCTCGGCATCGCGACCGTCATGAGCGAGGTCTCGCTGTGGATCGCCGCCGCGCACCAGCTGGTTGGCGCGCTGACAGTCGCTGCGACGGCGTGGGCAATGCACAGCGACGGGCTGGCGCGGCGCGCGGCGAAAGCGGACGGATGACCGGCGGCGAAGCGGACAGCGCGGCACTGGTGTGGTGCCCCTTTCCCGATCGTGACATCGCGCGCGCAGTCGCCGGAGAGTTGCTCGGCGAAGGCCTCATCGCCTGCGCCAATATTCTCGGCGACATGGAATCCGTGTTTTTCTGGGAGGGCGCGCGGAACAGCGAAACCGAAACCGGTGTGCTGTTCAAGACTCGCGCCGCGCTGCTCGATCGCACCATCGCGCGGTTGGGGGAACTTCACCCCTATGATACACCGGCAATTATCGGATGGCGCTGCGATGCGGGCCATCCATCAACCATCGCATGGCTGATGGCGACGCTTTGACGGTCCCGCAATACGGGTGAGGCGGGACAGGCAAGGCGGGCCGCAGGGCCGCATATTGGGGGGAGATTGCATGGTCGGGAGCACCCGCCGGACCCTTTTGGCCGGTCTGATCGGAGCGGGCTTCGCAAGCGGGTTGATCGCGCGTCCGGCAGCCCTGCTGGCAGCCTTGCCCGCGCTGCGTCTGCCCAAAGGCGCGATGCGGCTCGAGCGCGAACTGGTGCGCTCGCTTGGCGGCGGGCAGGCAGTGACCGTGCGGCGCAGCTGGGACATCGGCTTCGCACAGCAGGCGCGCGGGATCGTGGTGTCGGGAGCCCAGGTTGCGGTCGCCGTCGATGCACCGGAGAACCTCGCCGCGCTCGCCCGGATCGAGGAGCAGCGTGACACCGCGGCGATGTTCCCGATCATGCTGTCCGACAGCGGCCGGATTCTGGCTGGCGGCAAAGGCGAGGCTCCGGCTGACGATCTCGCCGCAGCCATGCGTGCGGCAGAACGCATGATCGCCGCGAGACCCCAGTCCGAAGCCCGTCGCAACGACATTCGCCGCTATCTTGCCGAACTGCACCGCACCGGTTCGGGCCTGTTCGAAACCCTGCCCGCCGATCTGTTCTATCCTTCCGGCGAGGCGGTGGAGGAGGTCGAAAGCGTCGCGCTGCCCGATGGCCTCACCGGCGAATTCGCCCTCAGCTGGCGCGCGCGGGCGGTGCCGGATGCAGGCTGGCTGGCCGAAGGCGAACGCGCGATCACCACGCGCATCGAAGGGCTCGAACGCCGCTCGCAAGAAGTGTGGCGCCTGCGCTCCGCATGAACGCCACAGGCCATACGGTATTATTTTACCGTATGCGGAAACGGCGCTTTTGCTTGACTTTCGCGGGGTGAAACGACATTTGCGCGCCCACTTGCCCGTCCGGTCGGCTGATCGGCAGGCGATTCTCCGGCAGCGGCAGCGTTGCATTCACAACGATGCGGTGGGCCGGACACCCGTTTCGAACCAAGGACACCACAGCCATGAAGGCGCTCAGCAAGCAGACCCGGTCGATCAAGCCGGCCGAGGTCGAAAAGAAGTGGCACATCATCGATGCCGATGGCCTCGTCGTCGGCCGTCTCGCCGCGATCGTCGCCAACATCCTGCGCGGCAAGCACAAGCCGAGCTACACCCCGCACGTTGATTGCGGCGATCACGTGATCGTCATCAACGTCGACAAGGTGCAGTTCACCGGCAAGAAGATGGGCGACAAGGTCTATTACAAGCACACCGGCCACCCCGGCGGCATCAAGGAAACCACCCCGGCGAAGGTGCTGGGCGGCCGTTTCCCCGAGCGTGTGATGGAAAAGGCCGTTGAACGCATGATTCCGCGCGGCCCCCTCGGCCGTCAGCAGATGAAGGCGCTGCACCTCTATGCCGGCACCGAGCACCCGCATGACGGCCAGCAGCCGCAGGTGCTCGACGTCGCTTCCATGAATCGCAAGAACAAGGTCACCGCATAATGGCTGACGAAACCACCACCGTGTCCGATCTCGCCGATCTCAAGGACATCGCCGGCGACGCCCCGCAGGGTGACGCTGCCGAAATCGCCCGCGTTTCCGCGCCGCTGCGCCAGCAGGAGCTGGACAAGCAGGGCCGCGCCTACGCCACCGGCCGCCGCAAGGACGCCGTTGCCCGCGTATGGGTCAAGCCCGGCACCGGCAAGATCACGATCAATGGTCGCGATCAGGAAACCTATTTCGCGCGTCCGACCCTGCGTCTGATCATCAACCAGCCGTTCGGCATCACCGATCGTTCGGGCCAGTACGACGTGGTCGCAACTGTGCGCGGCGGCGGTCTGTCGGGTCAGGCCGGTGCGGTTAAGCACGGCATCGCGCAGGCGCTGACCAAGTACGAGCCCGAGCTGCGCAGCACCGTCAAGGCGGCCGGCTTCCTCACCCGCGACAGCCGCGTGGTCGAGCGTAAGAAGTACGGCAAGGCCAAGGCCCGCCGCAGCTTCCAGTTCTCGAAGCGCTAAGACGTTTCGCCACCCAATACATCAAGGGCGGCCCCCGGAAGGGAGCCGCCCTTTTTTGTTTGTCGGCAGCGCCGGCAATCGTCAGCGATTGAGCAGCATCAGCCCCCAGGCAAGACCGGTGCCCGAAAGGAATACCGGCCAAGACCAGTAGATCTTGGCATCGGCAATCGCGAGCAGCTGAATGGCGAGCGGACCGGCGCTGGTACCCTGCGATCCGATCACAATGCCGATCGTCGCCGACAGTATCGCGCCGAGCGTGATTGCCTTCAACAAATCCATCCTCGTACCTCCGGACCAAGAGAGTGTAGCGAAAAGGGGTGGCGAAACAGGCAAGGCCGGAACCGCCGTCCTTGCGCCGCAATTCCACCAATAAAGTCTTAAGATCGATATTCTGGAAAAGGTTAAGGCCGGGGCGGGTAAAGTTACGCTGCCACGCCCGCGCCAACCAGTCGCAGCGTGCTTTCGATCACACCGCCCGGCGCGCAGGTGATGGTCCGCCACGATGCCGGCGCGCCGTGGCGCAGGCGGGTGGACAATGTCCCCGCGCCAATCATCCGCATCGCATGTCCGCCGCGGGATCGCACCTCGTCGAAGGGCACATGGACATGGCCGGAAAGCACCGCGTGCGCACCGGCAGCAGCAATCGCTTCAAAGGCTGCGTCCCCGCCGATGGTCGGGTTCTCGCCATCATCGCGGGGCCCCAACAGCGGGTGGTGGGCAAGCACCACAATCGTCCGCGGATCGCCCTTCAGCGCCTCCAGCCGGGCCAGCGTCTCGGCCAGCGCGGGGGGGCGGATCACGCCGTCTGACCACGGAATCCGGCGCTGGATCGGCACCGTGGTGCGCAGGGGCACAAACACCACGTCGGGCGATTCGAAGCCATTGCCCACCGCTGCGCTCAGCCGGTTGTAACGCCGGAACGGATCGGTGAAGCGTTCCCACGGATTGTAATAGGGCATGTCGTGATTGCCCGGTTCCAGCACCACCGGCACGCCGAGCGAGGCGAACCATTCACGCGCGCGCGCATATTCGGAATGCTTGGCCCGCTGCGTGAGATCGCCGGTGCAGATCACTGCATCGGGACGCTCTTCGGCCACGGCGCGGGCCACGGCGTCGAGCGCGGTGCGATCCTCCACACCGAAATGCACGTCGCTGATATGGAACAGACGGGTCGTCATGGCCGGATCAGATCTTTCCCCCGAGGATGAGCCAAGCCGCTACCCCGTTGAACAGGCTATAGGCAAGATAGGCCCACACAAACCCCGGCCAGCCGTTGACCGACAGCAGCAGGGCGAAGAACAGCACCGCAAATTCGGTCACCAGCGAAGCCCGCTGCCCAAGCTTGCGGCTCGCCCGCGGAAGCCGCGCCAGCAAGGGGTGGCCGCTATCGAACACAGCCCGGTTGAGCGCGAAATTCACCACGCCTGCAACAAAGATCACGATTGTCGACCATCCCATTGCCGCCACTATGGCGATGCGCCGGTCGATTGGAAACCGCCATTTGTCGGCCATTGCGATGCATCCGTCCGGATGCTGCCGCGCCGGTCGAGCGGGCAGCAGGGGTTGATCGACATCCGGCTGAAGCCGCTCGCGAATCCCCCTATTCCTTAATTCGGCAGAACGCCTGGCAACCCCCGGATCGGCACCCCCGCCCGATCACAGGCAGCCTGCCGATGGAGGATGACCATGAAGACTTTTGCAATCGCAGCCGCCGTGCTCGGCCTGGCCTGCACCACCACCCCCGCCTTTGCCGGCGAGCGCGAGAAGATGTCGCTGGAAGTCGAACTCAGCGACATCAACCTTGGCACCGCATCGGGCCAGAAGCTGCTCGACCAGCGGATCGAGCGTGCGGTGCGCACCGTTTGCCGCGTGACCGACGTGAAGACCGGCACCCGGATCATAAACAGGGATGCCCGCGCCTGCCTCGCCAAAGCCCGTGCCGATGCGCGCGAGCAAGTCGCGGCGCTCACCGGAGACAAGCAGCGCGGCGGCTGAACCACGCAGCTTTACCCTGCGCCCGTCCCCGCGGTGCAGCGGATGCGGCCCGAACCCTCTCAGTCCCTTGGGTTCGGGCCGTTTTTTTGTGTTTGAAGGTACAGGATAAGCGGCGGCGCAAGGGCCCTCGGATCAGCGTCCGGCCATCGCCTTCACACGGGCGAGATAGGTGCGGCCGATGCGCAGCGCCTCGCCGTTCTGAAGCTCCACCGACCAGACGCCAAGCCCGTCGTGCCGCAGCCCGCGGATATTGTCGCGCCGCAGAATGGTGGAACGGTGGATGCGGATGAATTCTTCCGGATCAAGCCGCGCCTCAAGCCCTGCGATGGTCTGCAACAGCAGGTAGGATCGCGCGGCATCCTCGCCGCCGACATGCAGGCGCACGTAATCGCGCTCGGCATCAATCTGGTGCACTTCGCTCACCGCGATGCGCAGCAGTTCGGACCGGTGCGGCACCCACAATTCGTCGAGATAGCGGCTCGACGTCTGACGGCGCTGCCCACGGCGTGCCAGCGCGCGTTCGATCGCGCGTTCCAGCCGGTCGGCGGCGACGGGCTTGAGGACATAGTCGACCGCCTCGCAATCGAAGGCCTCGACCGCAAAATGATCATGCGCTGTGACGAAGATCACCACCGGCGCCTGTTCCTGTTCCGCCAGCTTGCGCGCCACGCCCAGCCCGTCGAGCTCGGGCATGGTCATGTCGAGCAACACCAGATCGGGTTCGAGCTTTTCCGCGAGCCGCAAGGCGGCGGCGCCGTCGCTGGCGGTGCCGACCACCCGAACGCTGGGGATCTCGGCGCAGATCACCTGCACGCGTTCGACCGCGAGCGGTTCGTCATCGACGATCAGGGTGCGAAGGGCGGTGGATTCGGTCTGGGTCTCAGTCATGGCGGGTCGCTGATCGGGTAAGGGGAATGCGGATTTCGGTGCGGTATCCGCCCGGCACCGGGGCCGAGGTGAAGCCGATATCGGGGCCGAAGCGCGCCTCCAGCCGATCACGCACATTGGCAAGGCCGATGCCGAAACCATGATGCGCGCCCTGCGGCACCCCGGGGCCATTATCGCTTACGGTGATCACCAGCCGATCGAACTCCTCGCGCGCGGCGAGCGTCACGGTGACCGTGCGCGCCACCGCAGAGATCGCGTATTTGACCGAATTTTCCACCAGCGGTTGCAGGATCATGCCCGGCACCCGCGCCTCTTCGAGATCGGCGGGTAGATCGAACACGCAGACCAGCCGCTTGGGAAAGCGCACCGCCTCGATATCGAGATAGAGCTTCTGCAGATCGAACTCGTCCCTCAGCGCGACGTCGGCGGTCGGCTCGTTGGCGAGGCTGTGGCGATAGAAGCGGCTGATCGTCTGGATCATCCGCTCGGCCCGGTCGGCCTTGCCGGTCATCACCAGCGCGGACAGCGAATTGAGCGTGTTGAACAGGAAATGCGGGTTCACCTGGTAACGCAAGCTGCGCAGCTCGGCGGCCTTGGCGGCAGAGCGGAACTGCTGTTCGCGCCGTTCCGCCGCACGCGCCTGATAGCCTGCCAGCAGCGCGAAATAGGTCGAGGCCCATGCCAGCAGCAGGAAGTACCGCCCGAGCGCCACGTCGAGCAGCTTGCGCCAGAAATCGGCATAGGTTTCCGCCGGCGCGATGATCACGCTTTCGGATTCGACCACTTCGTCATCGAGTGTTTCGGTATTCCCGCCCGAGGGGCTGAACCGCCGCACGGGGACATCGACCAGAAGATTGCCGGATTCGTCGCGCCGCAGGTTGAGATTATACTTCTCGGCATAGGCCTTTTCCTGCGCCTGCTGGATATCCTCGAAGGTCCACTGGTTGACCTGCCCGATCGCCAGCGCAACCGGCATGGCAAAGGCGATCGCTGCGGCGATCTTGGTCCAGAGCGGGCGCGAATCGAACAGCCGCAGCAACAGCCACAGCACCATGGTCAGCCCCACACCGACGGCCGTCACCAGCAGGCGGCGCCAGGCCATTTCGAATTGCAGCCCGAAATCCATCACCAGGCTGCGCAGGGTCGTGAGCGCGAAATAGGTCGCCCACAGCACCAGCATGGATACCAGCACAGTGCGGAAAGGCACGGTCACACCGGAGCCTTGCGGGGCTGGGTCGCGGGAAATCATGGTCGCCATTATGGCGGACAGCGATAACGCCCCGGCAGCACGAATGCTACCGGGGCGGGCGCTTGTCGTCGGGCAGGGTCAGGCCTTGGTCGAAACGCAGAACGATCCGGTCATCCCCGCGGCTTGATCATGTCAGCCGGCACCACCCATTGCGCGAACTGTTCTTCGGTCAGCAGGCGCAGCGCCAGCGCGGCCTCCTTGAGCGTCGTCCCTTCGGCATGGGCCTTCTTGGCGATCTTGGCCGCATTGTCGTAACCGATATGCGGGTTGAGCGCGGTCACCAGCATCAGGCTTTCATTCAGCAGCTGTGTGATGCGGGTCTGGTTGGCCTCAATCCCGACCACGCAATTATCGGTGAAGGCGTGGCTGGCATCGCCCAGCAGCTTCATCGACTGCAAGACGTTGTAGATGATCACCGGCTTGAACACGTTGAGTTCGAGGTGGCCATGCGATCCGGCGACAGTGACGGCCACGTTGTTGCCCATCACCTGCGCGCAGACCATCGTCATCGCCTCGCACTGGGTCGGGTTGACCTTGCCCGGCATGATCGAGGAGCCCGGCTCATTGGCGGGGAGCGACAGCTCGCCGAGGCCGGAGCGCGGACCGGAGCCGAGCAGGCGGATGTCGTTGGCGATCTTCATCAGGCTGACAGCGAGCGTGTTGAGCGCCCCCGATATCTCGACCATCGCGTCATGCGCGGCCAGTGCCTCGAACTTGTTGGGCGCGGTGACGAAGGCATGGCCGGTCTCGGCCGCGACCTGGCTCGCGAATTCCTCGGCGAAACCGATCTTGGAATTGATGCCCGTGCCAACGGCGGTGCCGCCCTGCGCCAGTTCGAGCACGCGCGGCAGCGCGGCTTCGACGCGGGCGATGCCATATTCGATCTGCTTGGCGTAGCCGGAGAATTCCTGCCCCAGCGTCATCGGAGTCGCATCCTGCAGGTGGGTGCGGCCGATCTTGACGATTCCGGCAAACTCGGTTGCCTTGGCGTCGAGCGCACCGTGGAGTTTCTTCAGCGCCGGAACCAGATGCTCGATCGCCTCGCCCGCCGCAGCGATGTGCATCGCGGTGGGGAAGGTGTCGTTCGACGACTGGCCCATGTTGCAGTGATCATTGGGGTGAACCGGATCCTTGCCGCCCTTCTTGCCGGTCAGGATCTCGTTGGCACGGCTCGCGATCACCTCGTTGGCGTTCATGTTCGACTGGGTGCCCGATCCGGTCTGCCACACCACCAGCGGGAACTGGTCGGCCAGCGTGCCGTCGATCACTTCGCGCGCGGCCTGCACGATCGCCTCGCCCAGCTTGGCATCGAGCACGCCGAGCTTCATGTTGGCCTTGGCCGCCGCCAGCTTCTGGATACCGAGCGCGCGCACCAGCGCAGGCGGCATTTTCTCGCCGCCGATCGGGAAATTGACGATGCTGCGCTGCGTCTGCGCGCCCCAGTGCACGTGCGCCGGAACCGCCACTTCGCCCAGCGAATCGGTCTCGATCCGCACGTCCCCGCCACCAGTCGTCATGTCACTCATCGAAGCCACCTTCACGTAAGTCGAATACAATCCCGCTTGATTGCGCGCTCCCCTAAGCACCGGCGGGCGGCAAGGTCAAAGCCCGAAATGAACCGGTCGCAACCTCGCGGTCGGCAAGGCGCAAAGACCTTGGAACAAGGCGCGGGCGCGTCTAAGGAAGAGTTGACCAGCTGTGTTATGTGTCTAATACAGCTTCCGGAGCAAGCATGACCGAACTTACCATGACCCGTGAAACCCAGAATGACACCCGCACCGCACGCAGGGCAATGATCGACAGCCAGCTGCGCACCAGCGGCGTGAACGAGGAATATGTACTGGCCCGCATGCTGGCCGTCCCGCGCGAGGACTTCCTGCCCGCGGACAAGGCGGTGCAGGCCTATATCGACCGTTCGGTTTCGCTCGGGGCAAGCGGGCACCTCGGCTCGCCGCTGTTCTATGGCAAGCTGCTGCTCGAAGCCGCACCGATGCCGGAAGACCGGGTGCTGGTGGTGGAAGGTGGCACGGGCTATCTGGCCGAACTTCTGCGCCCGCTGGTGGCCGAACTTGCCACGCTCGACGCTACCGATGCCGCAAAAGGCAAGGGCAAGGGCGAATATTCGCTGATCGTGATCGACGGCGCGGTCGAAACCCTGCCCGAAGCGCTCGCCGCGCGGCTGGCCGAAGGCGGCCGGATCGTTTCCGGGCTGCTGCTGCGGCAGGTCACCCGCCTCGCCTCGGGCCGCAAGGTCGGCGCCAAGGTCGCGCTGACTCCGGTCGAGGATCTCGGCATTCCGGTGCTGCACGCCTTCGACGCGCCGAAGGGCTGGACCTTCGCGTGATGCACTCGTCGGCCTCGCTGCGCCGGGTCGCTTCGGCAAGCATTCTGGCGCTCGCGCTCGGCGCATCGCCGGCGCTCGCCGACAACCTGCGCGAGGCACTGGCGAGTGCCTACAACACCAATCCCACGCTCGAAGCGGCGCGTGCCAACCAGCGCGCCACCGATGAAGGCGTGACGATCCAGCGGGCACAAGGCCTGCCTTCGTCCAACATCACCGCCACGCATACCGAATTCATCCGGCAATCGGCCAACTCCTTCACCGCGCCCGAACGCAATCTCGGGGTGACGGCGCAGATGCTGGTGCCGGTTTATTCGGGCGGCGCGATCCGCAACGGGGTGCAGGCGGCCAAGAACCGCGTCGATGCGGGCGCCGCCGATCTGCGCAACACCGAAAGCACCGTGTTCAGCCAAGTCGTCGCCGCCTATATGGACGTGCTGCGGACCGAGGCGCTGGCCGCACTGGCGAACAACAATGTCGCAGTGCTGCGCACCAATCTCGAAGCTACCAGCGACCGTTTCCAGATCGGCGATCTGACCATCACCGACGTTGCCCAGTCGCGCTCGCGCCTCGCGGTGGCGGAGGGCGATCTGCAACAGGCCGAGGCGAACCTGATCGCCGCGCGCGAAGCCTATATCCGCCTCGTCGGCCGCGCGCCCGGCGAACTTGAGGCGCCGCCGCCGCTGCCCGGCCTGCCCGACACCGTGGGCGAAGCCATCGTCAGCGCGCTGGAGAACAATCCGAACCTCGTCGCGGCCAAGGAACGGGCCGAGGCTGCGGGTTATGACACCAAGGTCGCAGGCGCGGGCCGCCTGCCCACCGTGGGGCTGTTCGTCAACGGCCAGTACAGCGACTTTTTCGGCACGCTCGGCGGGCCGGTCGCAGCGCAATTCGTGCAGCGCGAAACCACTGCCAATGCCGGTGTGCGCGTCACGGTTCCGTTGTTTCAAGGGGGGCTTCCCGCCGCGCGTCAGCGTCAGGCCGGTGCGCGCGAAAGCGCCGCGCTGGAAGACGTGATCGCCGCCGAACGCAGCGTCATCGCCGAAACCCGTTCGACCTGGTCCAACTGGCAGGCGGCCAATGCCGTGATCAAAAGCTCGCAGGCCGCCGTGGAAGCGGCAGAGCTCAGCCTCGAAGGGGTACGGGCCGAAAACTCGATCGGCAACCGCACCATCCTCGACGTGCTCAATGCCGAACAGGAACTGGTCAATGCCCGCGCCCAGCTGGTGACCGCACGGCGCAATGCCTATGTTGCCGGGTTCAACCTGCTGGCGCTGATGGGCCGCGCCGAAGCGCGCGATCTCAACCTTGATGACGGCGTGGTGATCTACGATCCCGCAGTCAATTACGAGCGTGTCCACGACAAGATCTGGGACTGGGACCGCGATCCCGGGCCGCAGGCGAAATCGACCAGCACCGTTGACATTCCCGCCCCCGACGCAACAATCGGCCCGCAATTGCTGCCCGGCGAGAAGTGAGTCCCGATTCGGGACAGCGTCCGGCACGTTCAGGGGTTTGAAATGGGGCACGAAGGCGAAGCTTCGGTCGAGGAAATTCTCGAATCGATCAAGAAAGTGATCGCGCGCGACAATCGCGCCGTTGCGCTTGAAGCGCGCCGCCGGCGCGAAGTGGCCGCCGATGAAGCCGATGTTCCGGCCCCGGCGCAGCACAAGGTCCGCGACGAGGACGAAGTGCTCGATCTGGCCGACATGGAATGTCCGCCCGAAACCGAAAGTGAAGCTGCAGCGCTGCCGCTGAACAATGTGCAGGGGATGGCGGATGAAACCCCGCTGATCGCCGACACGGTGCGCAATGCGATGCAGGAAAATCTCGCCGCCCTGGCGATGCTGGCCGAACCGGGCGCCAAGCCGCAGATCGTGCGTTCGGGCGAAACCTCGCTTGAGGGGCTGACCCGCGAATTGCTGCGCCCGATGCTGGCACAATGGCTCGAAGCCAACCTGCCGGGCATGGTCGAAAAGCTGGTGCAGGCCGAAATCGCGCGGATCGTCGGCAAGAAGTCCTGAGCCGCGCGTCTCGCCACTGGCGCAGCGCCTTCCGGCAGGCTAATCCTGCCGCATGCGTTATCCGACTGCTTCCGGCGCCCTGATCGCCGCCGCCCTGATCGCCGCCCTGATCGCCGCTCCGCTCGCCGCCCAGGACGCGGCCGGAACGACTTCTTCCGCAACCACGGCAATCCCCGGTCTCGCCGCCCCGCCGATGAGCGCGCGCGATCTGGTCACCATGCCGCGGCTTGGTGCACCCACAATCAATGCGGCAGGCACGCTGGCGGTCTATGGCGTCACCACCACCGATGCCGCGACCCTGACCCGCAGCACAGCCTTTTACCTGCTCGATCTGACGCAGCCGGGTGCGACGCCGGTGAAGCTAGAACTCGGGTTGAAAGCCTCGGCACCCGCCTTCGGACCCGACGGCGCGCTCTATTTCCTCAGCAGCGAACACCCTGACGACGGCGCCGAAGCACGCAGCCGTGTGTGGCGCGTCACCCTCGGCAAGGATGGTCGCAGCAGTGCGCCGCAGGCGGTGGCGGACATTGCCGGCACCGACATTGCCGGGTTCAAGCTCGCACCCACGGGCAGGGCGATCGCGCTCTGGGCTGCGATACCGCGCGATTGCCCGCGCTTCGGCTGCCCGGACACCACGCCCAAGCATTTGCCGGGGCCGGGTAACGGCCGGCTGTATGACGGCGCCGACGGATTTTACCGCCACTGGGACCGCTGGGCGACACCCGGCATCCCCAACCGCGTGTTCGTGTTCGGGATGGAAAACGGCGAGGCGGTCGGTGACGGCGTGCCGGTTGACGGGACCGACCCCGAAACCGGCCTGATCGGCGACACCCCCACCATGCCCTTCGGCGGGGGCGAGGATATCGCCTGGTCCGCCGATGGAGAGCAGGTCTATTTCGTAGCGCGCAAAGCCGACGGGACCGAGCCGACCTCGACCAATCTCGATATCTACGTGTCCGATCTTTCGGGTGCGGCACCGATCCTTGTCACCGCCGGCAACGCCGCCACCGATACCGCCCCCACGCCTTCGCCCGACGGGCGCTATCTCGCGTGGTTGGCGATGGAGCGGCCGACTTACGAGGCCGACCGGCTATCGGTCCGCCTGCTCGATCTCGCCACGGGCAAGGTCCGCAACCTGACGAAGGACACCGATCTCAGCTTCGGCAGCCTGACTTGGGAAGCCAACGGCAAGAGCCTGATCGCCACCGCGCAGGAAGTGCTCGATACCCCGGCTTTCCGGATCGATCCGGTGAGCGGCAAGGTCACCCGGCTGGATCTGATGGCGGGGAACGAGGCGCATATCGGCAATCTCGCCGCCCTGCCCGGCGGGCGGCTGCTGTTCACGCGGGATTCGGTCGGCGCGCCGTCCGAGCTCTACCTGTCGGACAACATGCGGCAGGCCCGCCCGCTTACCGATGTCGCCACCACCCGCATGGGCGGACTGGCGAACATCGTCACCCGCCGTTTCAGCTTTGCCGGCGCCAATGGCGACACCGTGTGGGGCCAGATTACCCGGCTGGCCGACCAGACCGGGCCGATCCCTGCGATCCTTTATATCCACGGCGGGCCGCAAGGGAGCTTCAACGACAGCTGGTCAAGCCGCTGGAACCCGCGCGTCGTCGCCAGTCAGGGCTATGCGGTGATCTCGGTCGATTTCCACGGCAGCACCGGATACGGACAGGCCTTCACCGACGCGATCAACCGCGACTGGGGCGGTAAACCGCTGGAAGACCTGCAGAAAGGCCTTGCCGCCGCGCTTGCGCTCGACAGCCAGATCGACGGCGAGCGCGCCTGCGCCATGGGTGCGAGTTATGGCGGCTACATGGTCAACTGGATCGCCGGACAATGGCCGGAGCGGTTCGATTGCATCGTGCAGCACGACGGCATTTTCGACATGCGCAGCATGTATTATTCGACCGAGGAATTGTGGTTCCCGCGCTGGGATTTCGGCGGCTCCTACAGCGAGGCGCGCGAGACTTACGAAAAATGGAACCCGGCGAACCACGTCGACAAGTGGCAGACGCCGATGCTGGTGGTGACGGGCGAGCTCGATTTCCGCGTGCCCTACACGCAGGGCCTGCAAAGCTTCACCGCGCTGCAGGAACGGGGCATCCCGTCGCAATTGCTGGTGTTTCCGGATGAAAACCACTGGGTGCTGGGCGCGAAGAACTCGCTGCAATGGCATAATACCGTGTTCGCGTGGCTCGATCGCTGGCTGAAGGCCGAGCAGCCGGAATGAGCCGGCAGGAGCTTCTGTCCGCGCAAACCTCGCTCGCCAAGCATTACGGCGATCCGGCGAAGGGCACCGCGATCGCGCGGCACATCATGCTGTGCGCGGTTTCGGACAAGCAGAAATGCTGTTCGCGCGAGGCGGGGGAGGAAAGCTGGGCCTTCCTCAAATCGCGGCTGAAGGAACTAGGGCTGGTCGGCCCGCGACGCGGCGAGGACAGCAAGCGCGGGCCGGGTGGCGGCGTGCAACGCAGCAAGGCCGATTGCCTGCAGATCTGCGCGGCAGGGCCCGTCGCGGTCGTGTGGCCGGACGGGGTCTGGTATCATTCGTGCTCGCCCAAGGTGCTTGAGCGGATCATTCAGGAACATCTGGTGGGCGGCGTACCGGTCACAGATTACCGACTCACGCCTCCGGCCTAATCCTCGGGCGGGCTCCACAGCTCGTCGCGGCCGGGCATGCGATTATCGACCGATTCGTCGTGCCCCGTCCCGTTGGACAGAAAAGCCAGCCCCATTAACCCGCCGCCGAGCAGCATGGTGAGGCTGATGCCCAGTGCCACAGCGATGTAGAAATGCACCGAAATCATACCGTTGGAGGCAAACAGCAGCCCCATGGCCAGCGCCACCACCAACGCGGTGACCGCCAGCAGTAATTTCATGATCCGGCGATAACGCGCCCAGGCGTGGGCGGCATTCACAGGATCGTCGAGCGGGGATTTGCGAGCCATTGGCGCGACATGGCCCCCGCGCGGGCGCTTTGCAACGCGCAAAGCACGCAACCTTTGGTTCGCGCCATGCATAGATCGCTACGAGCGGATTCGCTTTTTCACCGCAGGCATGGCATTTTCCTTCCCTGACGAGAGAGAGGAAGACGGCCATGAACATTGCCAGCATCATCGCCAAGCGCGATCCGTCCGACATCATCGGCTGCGACGTGACGACTCCGGTGGCCGAGGCAGTGCAGATCCTCGCCGGAAAGCGTATCGGCGCCCTGCCGGTGCTGCGCGACGGGCGGGTGGTCGGCATCGTTTCGGAACGCGACATCGTCTACCGGCTGGCCGATCGCGGCGGGGCCTGCCTCGACTTGCCGGTCGAACAGATCATGACGTCGCCCGCCGTCACGGTAGAACCTTCCACCACCGTCGACGAGGCGCTGGCCATGATGACCCGCCGCCGCTTCCGCCACTTCCCGGTGGTCGCGGACGGCACGCTGGTGGCCTTCATCTCGATCGGCGATCTGGTGAAGCACAAAATCGACGAGGTCGAGCACGAGGCCGAGGCGCTGCGCAACTATATTCAGGCGGTCTGACCGCTTGAGGAACGCGGCCGCGCGCACTAGATTACACCCATGAGCCCCGAACCCCTGACTCTCACCCCCGCCGCCGCCCGGCGGATCGCGCTAATCGCCGAAAAGCAGGCGCGCGCGCCCATTCTCCGCCTTGCGGTCGAAGGGGGCGGGTGTTCGGGTTTCCAGTACAAGTTCGACCTCGCCGATGCGCCCGAGGGCGACGACATGGTGAGTGAAACCGACGGTGTGCGGCTGGTGGTCGATCCGGTGAGCCTTGATCTGATCGCGGGCAGCACGGTCGATTTCGTCGAATCCCTCGGCGGCGCGGCCTTCAAGGTCGAAAACCCGCAAGCCGCCGCCGGTTGCGGTTGCGGGGCCAGTTTCGGGATTTGAATTAGACCCGGGCTGCGCTTTGAGGCATCAGGGCGCGCATGAAAATCGCCACCTTCAACATCAACGGCATCAAGGCGCGCCTGCCGCGGCTGATCGAATGGCTCGAGGAAACGCGCCCCGCGGTCGCGTGTCTGCAGGAAATCAAATCGCAGGACGACGGCTTCCCCGT
This sequence comes from Erythrobacter fulvus, assembly GCF_028595285.1. GTDB lineage: Bacteria > Pseudomonadota > Alphaproteobacteria > Sphingomonadales > Sphingomonadaceae > Erythrobacter > Erythrobacter fulvus. Next base: position 112,959 of record NZ_JAQQXQ010000002.1, read on the forward strand.
CGCCGATTTCGAAGCAATCGGCTATACCGCGATCTGGCATGGGCAGAAGGCCTTCAACGGCGTCGCAATCCTCGCCGACAAACGCGCAGGGTATGAAATCGCCGAGGTGCGGCGCGGGTTGGGGATCGACGGGCTGAAGGATGGCGAGGGCGAACAGGCACGCTATCTCGAAGCCGATGTGAACGGCGTGCGCATCGCCTGTCTCTACCTGCCCAACGGCAATCCGCATCCCGGGCCGAAGTTCGATTACAAGCTGGCATGGATGGAACGCCTGCGCGAACGCATGGCGGAAATCTGGGCCGAGGAAGTGCCCGCGGTGGTGCTGGGCGATTTCAACGTCATTCCCGAAGATGACGACGTCTGGTCGGTCAAGGCGATGGCCGACGACGCGCTGATGCAGCCCGAATCCCGCGCCGCTTATGCGCGGTTCCTCAATGACGGGTGGACCGACGCGCTGCGCACCCACAATCCGCGCGGCGGGGTGTGGACGTACTGGGATTACCAGGCCGGCGCGTGGCAGCGCGACCACGGCTTCCGCATCGATCACATCCTGCTGTCGCCCGAATGCGCCGACCGGCTGGAAAGCGCGGGCGTCGACAAGGCGCATCGCGGGCGCGAAAAGGCCAGCGACCACGCGCCTGTCTGGGTCAGGTTGCGCTAGACCGTCACCCCTGCGCAGGCAGGGGCCTATCCGGCCTCTGCTGTCCAAGCTGCAACCCGTGATTGATCCCTGCCTGCGCGGGGATGACGGATGACTTCAGCGATAAAAAATATGCGTGTCGATTTGCGCCAGACGCGTCTTGCGCAGGCTCCAGCCGGGGCGGACATATTTGGCGTGGAAGAACACTGCCTCGCCCGCTTCGGATTCCCACAGGCCCTGATGCGCGATTTCGGCGATCGCCACCGCGCGCGACCATGCGGGCGTGCCGGTGCGGATATTCGGCATGCGGGTGCCGCGCATGAAGGAGAACTGGCCCTTCTGGCGCACAACGCCGCAATAGCTGCCGGGGAAGCGCGTGTCTTCGCTGCGGTTGATGATCACCTGCGCCACGGCAAGCTGCCCGGCGAGCGGTTCGCCGCGCGCTTCGAAATAGACCGCGCCGGCAAGGCAGCGCATTTCTTCGCTCAGCGGCGTGTCGGTATCGACCATGCCGACCAGTTCGCGCAGTGATCCGGCTTCGGTCAGCACGGTGGCGTCGGGCGCTTCAGGCGCCTCGGGAAGCGGCTGCACCACTTCGGCGGAAATGAAGATGGGGGTTTCGGGAACCAGCTCCGCCACCGGGGCCGCATCGGCCTCACCGGACAGGGTAAGCTGGTCATTGGCCTGCGCATCCGCGCTTTGGGCCAGAACCGCGGCGCCATCGACGCCGGGCAGGGTAATGGTTGCGATCGCCGCAGCGGCGAGGGCAAGCATCGAGACGGTCTTGCGACTCATGTACTCTACTATTCGGGCGGTGAGCGCGCTCCGACGCAGGCGGAAACCCGTTGCGATTGTGTTCGCGAAGAGAGGGGGGTTCAAAAAGCCTACCGGCGGCTCCCCGTCTGCGTGCTGCTCGAACGGCCGGATTGCCGCCCGTCAGCCTGCGCCAGGAAGTGCGCGGGCCCATAACCAAACGGGCTGGCAGGTCAAGTTAACGCGTCGATTTGCGCGACGAAGCGTTCCGGATCGTCGATATCCACCTCGATCAGCCAGATATCCGGGTCCTGACGCCGCCGCCGCGCCAGATATTCGGAAAATTCCTGTTTATTTTCAGGGTTTTCTTCTTTGGATGAAACAAAGCTGCGTGATCCGTCGAGCTGGGGCATCCTTTCGTAAAGTCTTGCCGCTTCACCACGACACGTGGTTACCAGCAGGATCGTCCCGGCGTCGCGTTCGCCCTTGGCCAGCACGGTGCCAAAGCCGCCCTGCGATTCGGCAAGGCGCAGAATCGCCCCGACTTCGAGATGCGCGGGAAGCCGCGTGCTCACGCGCCGGCCGTGTAGCCCGGCAGGCTGGAAAGCGGGATGCGCGAGCGCATGAAGGTGCCCGTGCCGCGCCCGATTTCCTCGCCTTCCTCATCGACCAGCCGCGCCTCGGCCACGAACACCCGGCGCTTGCCCGATACCCAGCGGCCCTCTGCGACGACAGTTCCGCTGCGCACCGGTTTGGTGAAGTGGAGGTTGAAGCTGGTGGTCAGCAGGAAACGATCGGTCGCCAGCGTATTGGCCGCATAGAAGGCCGCATCGTCGAGCATCTTGAAATAGATCGTCCCGTGGGCCGCGCCGGCGGCGTGGTAATCCTCGGGCGTGACAGTGAAGATCAGCCGCGACAGACCCTCGCCCGGGATGTGCAGCTGCGATGCAAACTTGGCGTTGACCGGCGCAGAGGCATAGAGCCGCTCCAACGCGCGGTAATGGCCTTCGGCCCCGATGGCGGGGTTTGCGTGTTCCTCTCCGGTCATTGTCTTTTTGCAGGCCGCGCGTCAGGCGGCATCCCGTTCGAACTGTCGGGTAAGCAGTGCATAGGCCGCTTCGGCGTTCGGGGCATCGGCAAGCATCTGCAACTTCGCCTCGTCACGGGTCAGGCGCGATATCGCAGCCAGCGCGTGCAGGTGCGTCGCGCCGGCATTCTCGGGCGAGACCAGCGCGCAAACCAGCGTCACGGGGCGCGAATCCGCGGCGGCGAAATCGATCGGCTGCTCCAGCCGGATCAGCGCCAGCGACGGACGCCGCACATCCTTGCTGCGGCAATGCGGGATCGCGACCCCGCGGCCGAACCCGGTGCTGCCGAGCGCCTCGCGCGCTTCCAGATTCTCCAGCACCTCGTGCCGGTCGAGCCCGTAGGCATCGGCGAGCAATTGCGCCGCTGCGACCAGCACCCCGGACTTGCTGTCGATCTTGTCGAACAGAATCGCCTGCGGAGAGAGTGCGAGGTTTACGTCCATTTTTCTGCGAGTCCCGATTGAAAAACCAGCGAACAGAGCAAATCCCGTCCGGCAGGGTTTCGATCAAACCCTGTGGCGGGGGCTATGGCCCCTCCTGCTGTTGCCGTGTGAATCCGTTGCCAGTGACAACCGCCATTGGGGCGGGCCTCCCGTCACACTTCAGGCGCGGATCCTATCGCGGTTCGACCCATCCGATCGAACCATCGGCGCGCCGATAAACCATATTATGCCGTCCGGTGCCAGCATTTTTGAAGAACAGCGCGGTCGTGTGGCGCAGGTCCATCAGCATCACCGCGTCGGCGACGCTGGCCGTGGGGATATCGACGCGGGTTTCGGCGATCACCAGCGGGGCATCGGCGGTGACTTCCTGTTCCTCGTCCTCCTCGATAGCGAAGATGGTATAGGCGGCCTCTTCCTCGCCGCGGGCATGATCGGCCTGTTCGTGACGGTCGTTCAGGCGGCGCTTGTAGCGGCGCAACTGCTTGTCGATCTTGGCTGCCGCATCGTCGAGCGCGATGTGCGCATCCTGCGCGGAACCCTGCGCCTTGAGGATCAGGCCCTGCATCACATGGGTAACAATGTCGCAGGTAAAGGCCCCGGCGGGCGCCTTGCCGAAGGTCACATGACTGGACAGCGCATTGTCGAAATATTTCTCGACCACCGCGCCCAAACGGTCGGCGGCGTGTTCCTGCAGAGCCGCCCCGGTATCAACCTGATGGCCCGAAATCCGAATATCCATGTCATTGCCCTCCGTCCAAGATGAGGATCCCGTTATGCGTGCGGCGCGCCGACCCCTCAGCGCGCCCAGATGGCGTTTTCGATCCCCGCGACAAATTCGCGGTGACGTTCCAGTTCCTCGGGCGAGGCGGCGTGCGGTCGCGGCGGGCGCGCCACCCGGCCCGCAGCCGGTGCGGCGGCGATTGTCGCGGTTTCGACCACCGTGAGGCTTTCCGCCTCGGCCAGACCAAGCCCGATCTGCCGCCCGCCGGTAAGTTCGACATAGACCTGCGCCAGCAGTTCGGCATCAAGCAGCGCGCCGTGCTTCACACGGTGGCTGCGATCGATCCCGTATCGCGTGCACAGCGCATCGAGCGAGTTCTTCGCGCCCGGATGCTTCTTGCGGGCAAGGGCGACGGTATCGACCATCCGCTCCATATCGATCGCTGCCCGGCCGATCCGTTCAAGCTCGTTATTCAGGAAGCCGAAGTCGAACCCGGCATTATGCGCCACCAGCGGTGCATCGCCCAGAAATTCGAGCAATTCGTCCGCCACCTCAGCAAAGCGCGGCTTGGTGGCAAGGAATGCGGCGCTGAGGCCGTGCACCCGCTCGGCCTCTACCGGCATATCGCGTTCGGGATTGAAATAGGCGTGGAAGGTGCGGCCTGTCTCGACCCGGCCGATCATTTCGACACAGCCGATTTCCACCATGCGATCCCCGGTCTTGGGGTCGAGCCCGGTGGTTTCGGTGTCGAAGATCACTTCCCGCATTTGCCGCACTATCCTCCCGGAATGGCCCGCTGGCAAGAGGCCCCGGCCATCAAAGTGACGCGACCAGCGCCAGCACTTCGCGGCGGGTTTCCTCCAGCGAGGTGCCGGTGTCGATAACATGATCGGCGCGTTCGCGTTTTTCCGAATCGTGCAGTTGCAGGCCGTAGATGTGCTCGAACTTCTGCTCCGTCATGCCGGGCCGGGCGAGCACGCGGGCGCGCTGTACATCTTCGGGCGCGGAGACGACCACGATGGTGTCCACCGCCTCGTGCCCGCCGCGTTCGAACAGCAGCGGAATGTCGAACACCACCGCGCGTTTATCGGCGTGTTCTTTGAGGAAAGCGGCGCGTTTCGCGGCGACGGCGGGGTGGACGATCGCCTCGAGTCGCGCCAGCGCCGCCTTGTCGGCAAACACCTGATGGCCGAGCCGGTCGCGGTCGACACCCTCGGGCCCGGTCGATCCGGGGAAGGCAGCTTCGATTGCGGGGACAAGCTCGCCGCCCGGCCCCTGCATGCGGCGCACTTCGGCATCGGCGTCGAACACGGGGATACCGGCTTCGGCAAACATCGCTGCGACGGTCGATTTGCCCATGCCGATGGAGCCGGTGAGGCCGATGATTTTCGGCTTGCTCATCGCGTCAGGATCTCCCTGAGTTCGGCATCATGTTCGCGCGGCGGAGGTGCGTCGAAGAATTTCTCGAAAGCGACCGCCGCCTGCCCGATCAGCATCGAAAGCCCGTCGATGGTGCGGTGGCCTTTGGCGCGAGCGTCCTTAAGGAACGCGGTGTCGAGCGGGGCGGTGACGATGTCATAGGCGATGGAGCCCGGGGGTGCATGGCTCCAGTCGAAGGGCAGCGGGGGTTGGCCTTGCATGCCGAGGCTGGAGGCGTTGATGACGAGATCACAGCACCCTTCGCGGTCGTCGAAGGCAAAATCGGTCGGGTCGGCGAAATGGGCGATATCGATCGCGTGGTGCTCGCCCCTGGGTGCCAATTCATCGAGCAGCGCGCGCGCCTTGGCCGGATCGCGTCCGGCAACCACCAGCGTGAAGTTGTGCGAGGCGAGCGCCGCGATGATCGCCCGCGCCGCGCCACCGGTGCCGATGATGCGTGCCATGCGGAAGTAGTGGGTCTGCGCCAGCTCTGCCGCGAGCGGTTCGAGGAAACCTGCCGCATCGGTGTTGGTGCCGGCGAACACGGAATCTCCCGACGGGATGATCGTGTTGACCGCCCCGATCGCGTCGCCAGGTGGATCGATCCGGTCGATCAGCGCCATCACCGCCTGCTTGTGCGGCATGGTGACATTGCACCCACGCCACAGCGGGTCTGCACGGCGGGCGGCAAGGTAATCCGCCAGTTCCGCAGGCCGCACGTGGCAGGCGCGATATTCGGCTGCGATTCCCAGCTTTTTCAGCCAGAAATTATGGATCGCCGGAGACTTCGACTGCGCGATGGGATCACCGATCACCTCGGCATAGGGGCGCGTCATGCCAGCAGCACCCCTTCCTCGCGCAGTGCGCCGAGCAGGGGGAGCAGCGGCATGCCGAGCACGGTGAACTGGTCGCCCTCGATCGCCTCGAATAGCTGCACCCCCAGCCCCTCAATCCGGAAAGCACCGACGGCGTGGCCGATCTCGGGCCATTCGAGGTCGAGATAATGGGCGATGAAATCCTCCGACAGATCGCGCACATGCAGCCGGGCGATGCTGGCATGGCTCCATTGGCAGCCGCCGTCTTTGACCAGCGCCGCGGCGGAGTGCAATTCCATCACCTGGCCGGAGAAGAACCGCAGGTGCTCCCCCGCCTCATCGCGGCTGCGGGGCTTGTCGAACCGCCGCCCGCCCGCGACCACCAGCGAATCCGAACCCAGCACCAGCGCGCCCGGATGCGCCGCTGCCACTGCTGCCGCCTTCGCCACCGCCAGCGCCTCTGCCACCTCAGCAGGGGCAGCACCGGCCAACCCCGCCTCGACCGCGCGTTCATCGATATCGGCGGGAATGCTCCGGTAAGCCACACCCGCAGCATCGAGCATTGCCCGGCGCGAGGCGGACTTGCTGGCAAGGATCAGAGTCATATCGGCTTTCCCGTCCCGCCCTCGCTCGCGGGCTTGCGGTCGCGTTCCTGCGCCAGCCGGATGATCGCCGCCGCGGTCTCCTCGATCGATCGGCGGGTGACGTCGATCACCGGCCAGCCATTATCGGCATACATCCGCCGTGCGAATTGCAGCTCGGCCTTCACCCGGTCGCTATCGACATAGGCAGTCTCGGTCGCCTCGTTCAGCGACAGCAAGCGGTTGCGGCGGATCTGCACCAACCGTTCGGGCGAGGTGGTAAGGCCCACCACCAGTGGATGGCGCAGGCCGAACAGCGCGGGCGGCGGGGGGCTTTCCACCACCAGCGGGATGTTGGCGGTCTTGTAGCCGCGATTGGCGAGGTAGATCGACGTCGGCGTCTTGGACGATCGCGACACGCCGACCAGCACGATATCGGCCTGCTCCCATTCCTCGTAACCGATGCCGTCGTCATGGGCGATGGTGTACTGGATCGCATCGACGCGGCGGAAATAGTCCGCGTCCATCATGTGCTGGCGGCCCGGACGCCCGTGCGCTTCCTGCCCAAGCTGGGCTTCGAGCGCGGCGGTCACCTGATCGAGCACCGGCACGGCGGGCAGGCCGAGATGGCGGCAATGTTCCTCCAGCCGCTTGCGGGTTTCAGGATTGACGAGGGTGTAGAGCACCAGCCCGGGATGCGCGGCAAGATCGGGGACGATCCGGTCAAGGTGCTGGAGCGAGCGGACCATCGGCCAGAAATGGCGGCTGACATCGGGATCGTCGAACTGCGCGAGCGCCGCCTTGGCGATCATTTCCAGCGTTTCGCCGGTCGAATCCGATACCAGGTGCAGGTTGAGTCGGTTCATGCGGGCGCGGCTCGGGTTCGGGCTGTGGACAGATGGGGGCATAAACCACGGGAGCAATTGCCGGACAAGCTGCGGAGCAATTTTCCTACCCGCTACCGGCCTTTTCACCGGGGTATTTGTCGACACGGGACAGGATTTGTCGACAGGCTGTGAAGACTGAGGATAAAGCCTGCTTGACGTCCAGTCCGTGCGGATTCGGTGGGGGGTCAATAGGACTGGCGCGGCTGGGGGTAATCGGGCAGGAACCGGTAATTCCCGCTTTCCACAGGGCCAACAGACTCCATCAATCCTTTTATAATTTGTTTTGATTTGTTTTAAGGAACGCCATGCCCGGTCCGCTTCTCGATACGCTCAAAGGTGTCCGTCAGGACGTCGCCCCCGTCTGGCTCATGCGTCAGGCGGGCCGTTATCTCCCTGAATACAGGGCGCTTCGTGCAGAAAAAGGCGGGTTTCTCGAACTCGTTTACGACAGCGAAGCCGCGGCCGAAATCACCGTGCAGCCGATCCGGCGCTTCGGGTTTGACGGGGCAATCCTGTTTTCCGACATCCTGATCGTGCCGCATGCCATGGGACAGGGGCTGGCCTTCATGGCGGGCGAGGGGCCCAAGCTGTCGCCGACGCTGCTTGAGGTCGGGCTCGATTCCTTCACCCCGGCTTTCGAACGGTTCGAACCGGTCTATGAAACCGTACGGCTCACCCGCCAGCAGATCGGGCCGCAGGTCACGATGCTCGGCTTTGCGGGCAGCCCGTGGACGGTCGCGACCTACATGATCGCGGGCGAGGGATCGAAGGACCAGGGCGCGGCGCGGTTGCTGGCCTATCGCGATCCGGCGCATATGCAGGCGATCGTGGATGCGATCATTGATGTCTCGGTCACCTATCTGCGCGGCCAGATCGATGCAGGCGCGGAAGCGGTGCAGCTGTTCGACAGCTGGGCCGGCAGTCTGGCGCCCGACCAATTCGAAAAGTGGGTCGTCGCACCGAACGCCGCAATCACCGCGAAGCTCAAGGAATCGCACCCTGAAGCGCCCGTGATCGGCTTTCCCAAGGGAGCAGGTGCGAAGCTGCCTGCCTATGCCCGCGAAACGGGTGTGGATGCGGTTGGTCTCGACGAAACGCTTGATCCGGTCTGGGCGCATGAAAGCCTGCCCGAAGGCATGCCGGTGCAGGGCAATTTCGATCCGCTGCTGCTCGAAGCGGGCGGGCCGGCGCTGGCCGCACGGGTGAAGACGATAATCGACGCCTTCGGGGATCGTCCCCATGTCTTCAATCTCGGCCACGGGATCGGCCAGCACACGCCGATCGCCCATGTCGAGGAACTGCTCGCGGCGCTGAGGGGCTAAGGCAATGCAGGAACTGCTCTCGTCGATCTATCTGTTCCTCAAGTCGGGACATGTGATTTTCATGGTGTTCTGGCTGGCAGGGCTGTTCATGCTGCCGCGCCAGTGCATCTACATGCTCGATCATGCGTCGGGATCGGAAGGTGAGGCGAAGTGGGCGACGCGCATGGGCAAGCTGCGCAAGATCATCCTGACGCCCTCGCTGGTCATCGTCTGGGTGCTGGGGCTGGCGATGGCCTTCACCATGGGTTTTTTCTCCGACGGCTGGTTCCACGCCAAGCTGACGCTGGTGCTGGCGATGACGGGTTTTCACGGCTGGCTGGTCGCCCAGACGAAGAAAATGGCCCGCGGCGAGCGCCCCTTGACCGAGGGGCAGCTGCGCATGATCGGCGAGGTGCCGGGCCTGATGCTGATCGTGATCGTGGTGCTGGTTTATCTGAAGCCGTTCTGACCCGCGATTTTACGCGATTGACCGCGCCGCGCAGGGCATCTATTTCGCGTCTCACCTAATCCGGTGACCGGGGCCATTCCCGCCCCGTCAGGTCTGCTTTCTCCAAGCCCGGCCCCTTGTCCAACAGGGGCGCCTCTGTTTCCCAGAGGTACTGACCATCCGGCCACTCCTGCTCTTTTTCGGAAATACACGACATGCATCTGAAGGACCTCAAGCGAAAGACCCCGGCCGAACTGGTCGCGATGGCGGAAGAACTGGGCGTCGAAGGCGCATCGACCATGCGCCGTCAGGATCTGCTGTTCAGCATCCTGCGCGAACTCGCCGAGGACGAGGAATACGAAGAAAAGATCATGGGCATCGGCACCATCGAGGTGCTGCAGGACGGTTTCGGCTTCCTGCGCTCGCCCGAGGCGAACTACCTGGCCGGGCCGGATGACATCTACGTTTCGCCTAACCAAGTCCGCCGCTGGGGCCTGCGCACCGGCGACACCGTCGAAGGCGAAATCCGTGCGCCCCGTGACGGCGAGCGCTATTTCGCGCTGACCAGCCTTGCCAAGGTCAATTTCGACGATCCCGAAGCGGTGCGTCTGCGCACCAATTTCGACAACCTCACCCCGCTCTATCCCGATTCCAAGCTGCGGCTCGATAGCCTCGATCCGACGATCAAGGACAAGAGCGCGAGGGTGATCGATATCATCGCCCCGCAGGGCAAAGGCCAGCGCGCGCTGATCGTCGCGCCGCCGCGCACCGGTAAAACCGTGCTGCTGCAGAACATCGCCAAGGCGATCACCGACAACCACCCTGAGGTGTTCCTGATCGTCCTTCTGGTCGACGAACGTCCCGAGGAAGTCACCGACATGCAGCGCAGCGTGAAGGGCGAGGTTGTCTCCTCGACCTTCGACGAACCCGCACAGCGCCACGTGCAGGTCGCCGAAATGGTGATCGAAAAGGCCAAGCGCCTGGTCGAGCACAAGCATGACGTGGTAATCCTGCTCGATTCCATCACGCGTCTGGGCCGCGCTTACAACACCGTGGTGCCGTCTTCCGGCAAGGTGCTGACCGGCGGTGTGGACGCCAACGCGCTGCAGCGGCCCAAGCGCTTCTTCGGCGCGGCGCGCAACATCGAGGAAGGCGGTTCGCTCTCGATCATCGCCACCGCGCTGATCGACACCGGCAGCCGCATGGACGAAGTGATCTTCGAAGAGTTCAAGGGCACGGGTAACAGCGAAATCGTGCTCGATCGTAAGGTTGCCGACAAGCGCATCTTCCCCGCATTGGATGTCGGCAAGTCCGGCACCCGCAAGGAAGAACTGCTGGTCGAGAAGGATCGCCTGTCGAAGATGTGGGTGCTGCGCCGCATCCTGATGCAGATGGGCACCGTAGATGCGATGGAGTTCCTGCTGGACAAGATGAAGGATTCGAAGACCAACGACGATTTCTTCGATACGATGAACCAGTAAGCAACGCCGCGCCGGGGGGCGCGTGCGGCAAGGATAACGAACGGACGGGTCGGAAAAAGTGCTTAGCCAGTATCTCTATATCAGCACCGCGCCGACCCTGCCGCGCGAGGAAGTGGACGCTATCCTCGCCGCCAGTGCGCGCAACAATCCGGCACGCGGCATCACCGGCCTGCTGCTGTTCAACGGCCGCAATTTCCTCCAGCTGCTCGAGGGCGAGGAGGGCGAGGTCAATGCGCTGATGGAAACGATCTTCGCCGATCCGCGCCACAGCGGCGTGTCGGTGCTTGACCGCCGCGGCATCCACCAGCGCACTTGTCCCGACTGGGCGATGAAGCGGGTGATGATCGCCGAAAGTATCGAGAGCCGGCGCGAAATGCTCGAACGGGATCTGCCGGACGGGCTCGATCCCGAAGTGCGCAAGATGATCGTCAATTTCGCGGTGCTGAATTAAGCCTTCGCTTTTTCCAGCTGCGCGGCCATCATTTCCCAGACCTTGTTGATCGCCTTGAGTGGTCGCACCATCACTTTGAAATCGCTGATCTTTCCGTCTTCATTGAAGCGGATGATATCGACCCCGTTGACGGTGATTCCGTCCATCTCGGTGACGAATTCGAGCATCATCTCCTCCCCGTCCACCAGCTCGCGGACATAGTGGAAGCTCTCATTCCCCAGCGTGTGGCTGGCGGCGACCAGATAGGCCATGACGATCGCCTTGCCGACCTGCGGCGTGTGGACCACCGGCGAATGAAACACGGCGTCGTCGGCAAGCAATTCCGACAGGACAGCGGGATTGCTCCCGCTCTCCATATAGGCGTGCCAGCGCGCGAGATTGGTGGCGCTCATGCCAGATGCTCGGCGAAGAAGGCGGCGGTGCGGCTGTCGGCGAGGTTGGCGGTGTCTTCCACCCGGCGCTTGCCGTGTTCGGTGGCGAAGCCATGGTCGAGCCCGTCGTAATCATGCAGCGTCACGCGCGGATGATCGTCCAGCCCTGCGTGCATCGCTTCCTGTGTTTCACGTGGAACAAAGCCGTCAGCGGTGGGAATGTGCAGCATCAGCGGATTGGCGATCGCGTGCTTCTCGCCCAGCAACCCGTCGATGCCGACCCCGTAATAACCGACGCTCGCATCGATATCGGTGCGCGCCGCCGTCATATAGGCGAGCCGTCCGCCGAGGCAGTAACCGACGCATCCGACCTTCGCGACGCCTAGGGTGCGCCGGATGTGGTGAATGGTCGCTTCGATATCGCGGATGCCCTGATCCTGATTGAACTTGCCCATCAGATCGAGCGCAGTCTGGAATTCGCTCTCCACATCGGGATCAAGCGAAACTTCGGGCTGAAGCCGCCAGAACAGATCCGGCGCGACGGCGAGATAGCCTTCGGCTGCCAGCTTGTCGCATTTCTGGCGGATGCCCGGGTTCACCCCGAAGATTTCCTGGATGACGATGATCGCGCCCTTGGGCGCGCCTTCGGGCTTGGCGACATAGGCCCCGAAGCTGGCGTCGCCTTCGAGGGTGGGGATGGTTTCGTTGAGGCTCATGGCGTGTCTCTCTCTCGCTTGCCGGGAAGGGTGTGTCAGCGTCCTATCTCTTGCCTTGCTCGGCTGCCAAGCCCAAATGGAAGACACGCAGGAGGACGCGCCCATGAAGATCACTATCGAAGTCGATTGCACCCCCGAAGAGGCTCGCAGCTTCCTTGGCCTTCCGGATGTGAGTGCGGCCAACAATATCTATGTCGAGAACATCGCCAAGGCGATGAAGGGTGTTTCGAACCCTGCGCAGATGGCTGAATATGCTCAGGCGCTGGCGCCGATGGGGCAGGTGGGCCTCAAGCTGTTCCAGAGCTTTGTTGAAGGCGGGATGAAGGCCGCGCAGCGCGGCGCTGACGGGCCGAAATCCTCCGACTGATCCCGTGAGCCAGACGCCGACCATCTTCGCGCTGTCGAGCGGCGCGCCGCCCGCGGGCGTGGGCGTGATCCGCGTGTCCGGGCCGCGGGCGGGGGAGGCTCTGTCGGCGCTTGCCGGACGTATGCCCGCGCCGCGCCGTGCTTCGCTGGCAAAGCTGCGGGACGGGACGGGTGCGTTGCTCGACGAGGCGCTGGTGCTGTGGTTCCCCGGGCCGAACACCGCCACGGGCGAAGATTTGGCCGAGTTCCACTGCCACGGGGGCCGTGCGGTGATTGCGGCGGTGGAGGCAGCCTTGGCCGCGCTACCGGGTCTGCGCCGCGCCGAACCGGGCGAGTTCACCCGCCGGGCCTTTGCGAATGGCCGCATCGATCTGGCCGAGGCCGAAGGGCTGGGCGACCTGCTTTCTGCCGAGACTGAGCTACAACGCGCGGCCGCGCTTGCCAACGCCGGCGGCGCGCTGTCGCGGCAGGTGGAGACATGGCGCGACAAGGTGCTCGGCCTGTCCGCTGAAGTCGAAGGCGTGCTCGATTTCTCGGACGAGGAGGATTCGGCCGATCTCCCCGAATGTTTCACGTGGAACATTGCGGCGCTGGCCGATGAATTGCGCGAATGGCTCGCCCGCCCGCGCTCCGAGCGATTGGGGGAGGGCTTTCGTGTGGTGCTGGCCGGACCGCCCAATGCGGGGAAATCGACGCTATTCAACGCGCTGGTCGAAAGCGAGGCGGCGATCACCTCCCCCATCGCCGGCACCACCCGCGATGTAATCGAACGCTCTGTGGCGATTGGTGGCGTTCCCTTCACCTTCGTCGACACGGCGGGTCTGCGCGAAGACGCGAAGGCTGACGCAATCGAGGCCATCGGGATTGATCGTGCGCGAAGCGAACTGGTGCGGGCCGATCTTGTGCTGTGGCTCGGGCCAGAGGGAGAGGGGCCGGTGGACGCATGGGAAATCGCTGCGCAGGCTGATCGCGAGGGGTTTGTTCCCAAGCCGTCGGCGCGCTTCACACTCTCTGCCACGACGGGTGAGGGGGTGGGGCTGCTCAAGTCGGCACTGGTTGACCGCGCCCGTGACGCGCTGCCCAAACCGGGGGAAGCGGCGCTCAACGCACGCCAGCACGCGCGCCTGACCGAAGCGGCAGAGGCGCTGGAGGGGGCAGGGACGCTTTCCGACCCGCTGTTGGTTGCCGAGGAACTCCGCCGCGCGCGCCTCGCTTTTGATCGGCTGATCGGGCGGGCGACCACCGAAGACATGCTCGACACGCTGTTCGGACGCTTCTGCATCGGGAAGTGAGCGTAGTGGCGCAAAATGTTTCACGTGAAACATTGGCGGCGAAGCTGAGTACGCGCACGAATCGCCTTTGACGATTCTCCACCCACGCCCTATTTGCGCGCCCATGCAGAGCTTCGATGTCATCGTCATTGGCGGCGGGCACGCCGGGGTTGAGGCCGCCTGTGCTTCAGCCCGGATGGGCGCGCGCACGGCATTGGTGAGCTTCGATCTGGATGCCATCGGCGCAATGAGCTGCAATCCTGCGATCGGAGGTTTGGGGAAGGGGCATCTGGTTCGCGAAGTCGATGCGCTCGACGGCGTGATCGGCCGTGCGGCGGATGCCGGGGCCATCCACTACCGCATGCTCAACCGTTCCAAGGGCAGCGCTGTGTGGGGCCCCCGCGTCCAGGCCGACCGTGTGCGCTTCAAGGCGGCGGTTCAGGCGATGGTCCGCGCTCAGGATAATCTGGCGCTGGTGCAGGGTGAGGCTGCGGCGCTTGTGTTGAAAAGCGACGCAGTAGCCGGGCTGGAACTGGCCGACGGAACCACCCTCGAAGCCGGGCGCGTTATACTGTGCACCGGCACCTTCCTAGGGGGCGTGCTTTTCCGCGGCGAGGAACGTTTCGAAGGCGGGCGCATCGGTGAAAACGCTGCCAAGCGGCTTGCCCAGCAGCTGCGCGGGGCTGACCTGCCCATGGCGCGGCTCAAGACCGGCACGCCCCCGCGCCTAGACGGGCGCACAATCGATTGGGCCGCGTTGGAGGAGCAGCCTTCGGATGGCGAGGCGTGGACCATGTCGCCGCTCACCCAGCGCCGCATCAACCCGCAGGTGTTCTGTGCAATCACCCGCACCACGCAGGCGGGGCATGACGCGATCCGCGCCAACCTGCACCGTTCGCCGCTGTTCTCGGGCGCGATTGCTGCCGCGGGGCCGCGCTATTGCCCGTCGATCGAAGACAAGATCCACCGCTTCGGGGATCGCGAGGGGCATCAGGTGTTCCTCGAACCCGAAGGGCTCGATACGCACATGGTCTATCCCAACGGCATCAGCACCTCGCTGCCGGTGGACGTGCAGGAAACCGTGGTGCGCACCATGCCGGGGTGCGAGCGGGTGGAAATCGTGCAGCCGGGTTATGCGGTCGAATATGATCATATCGATCCACGCGCGCTGACGCCCGATTTGCAGGTGCGCGCGATCCCGGGGCTTTATTGCGCGGGGCAGATCAACGGCACGACTGGTTACGAGGAAGCCGCCGCGCAAGGGCTGGTTGCCGGACTGGAAGCTGCCGCTGCCGCGCTCGGCAAGCAGGCTCCGCAGCTTGACCGCGCGAACAGCTACATCGCTGTGATGGTTGATGATTTGACCTTGCAGGGCGTGTCGGAGCCCTACCGGATGCTGACGGCGCGTGCCGAATACCGGCTGCGCCTGCGCGCCAATAACGCGGCGACGCGGTTGACGGGATTGGGGATCGAAGCGGGCTGTATCACTGCCGAACGCCGAATCTGGTGGGAACGGCGCGAGGAAGTGCGGGCAATGTTTCACGTGAAACATTCCGAAAAGCTCCACGCGCGCGAGTTGGCCGATCTGGGCCTGCCGGTGCGGCGCGACCACGGCGAAAAGTCGATTGCCGAATGGCTCCGGCATGACGGTGTTACCCACGAAGCGCTTGCGCCATGGCTGGGCGAAGTCACCGCGCTCGATCCGTTGCTTGCCGAGGAAATGGCGGAGGATGCGGCTTACGCCCCGTATCTTGCGCGGCAGGATGCCGAATTGCGCGATCTGCGCGCCAGCGAGGCGCTGCCGCTGGCGGCGGACTTCCCCTATGGCGAGGTGCCGGGGCTTTCCAACGAAATGGTCGAACGCCTGACCAAGGCGGCACCCGGCACCCTCGCGGCGGCAGGGCGGGTCCCCGGTGTGACGCCCGCCGCACTCTCCGCATTGCTGGTCTATGCGCGCCGCCGTGCCGCTGACGGGCAGCGCGCAGCGTGATCATTACCGAAGACGAAGCGCGCGCCTATGTCGCCGGCCTGACCGATACCGAAGGCATGGCGCGTCTGGAGCAATTGGCTTCGCTGGTGCTGGAGGAGAATCAGCGCCAGAATCTCATCGCCAAAGCGACAGAGCCCCACATCTGGCAGCGCCACATTGCCGATTCGGCGCAGCTGATCGAAAATGTTTCACGTGAAACATTGGGCCCGAATGCGCAGGGGCCGTGGCTCGATCTGGGGAGCGGACCGGGCTTTCCGGGGTTGGTGATCGCGGCGCTCTGCCCGAATATGCCCGTGGTGCTGGTCGAATCCCGCGCGCGGCGGGTGGAATTCCTCGAATCCGCGATTGCCGCGCTGGGGTTGCACAAATGCCGGGTCGAAGGACAGCGTTTGGAGCGTGTCGAACCCTTTCCCGCCCGCGCCATTTCGGCACGTGCCTTTGCTCCCTTGCCAAAGCTGCTCAGCTTGTCCGCACCCTTCTCCACAAGGCAGACCGCCTATGTCTTGCCCAAGGGACGCTCGGCGGCGCAGGAATTGGAGAGCTTGAAGCCTTCGATTCGGGCAATGTTTCACGTGAAACATTCCTTGACCGATCCCGACGCGGGAATCATTGTGAAGGCCTGACACGCGACATCTGTGCGGATTCCACCTGAATCCGCGCGCGGGAAGGACGGAAAACACCATGCTGACCATCGCGATCGCCAATCAGAAGGGCGGAGTGGGCAAAACCACCACCGCAATCAACATCGCCACGGCGATGGCGGCGACCGGATGGCGCACGCTGCTGATCGATCTCGATCCGCAGGGCAATGCCTCTACGGGGCTGGGGGTGCACTCTGCCGCGCGAGAGGTTTCCAGCTATGATCTGCTGGTAGACGAGGTGGCGCTGGAAGATGCCATCGTCCCCACCAGCATCCCGCGGCTTGATATCGTCCCTGCCACGGTGGATCTGTCCGGCGCGGAAGTCGAGTTGGTATCGGTGGAGGAGCGCACCGCCCGCCTGCGTCACGCGCTGGAGAACCACACGGGACATGACATCGCCTTTATCGACTGTCCCCCGTCGCTCGGCCTGCTGACGCTTAATGCTCTGTGCGCGGCCGATACGTTGCTGGTGCCGCTGCAATGCGAATTCTTCGCGCTCGAAGGTCTCAGCCAGCTGCTCCAGACGGTTGACCAGGTGCAGCAGCGGTTCAATCCGCGGCTTGGCATCATCGGCGTGGCGCTGACCATGTTCGATCGCCGTAACCGCTTGACCGATCAGGTGTCCGACGACGTTCGCGACTGTCTCGGCAAGCTGGTGTTCGACACAGTGATCCCGCGCAATGTGCGCCTGTCCGAGGCGCCGAGCCATGGGCTCCCCGCGCTGGTCTATGACCAGCATTGCACCGGCAGCCGCGCCTATATGTCGCTGGCGCGCGAGCTGATCGGACGATTTCCCGCAGAAAGACAGGCTGCATGACCGATAATACCACTCAAACCGCTGATATTTCTGCTGTTTCACGCTCATCGGCGGAAAAGCCGCGGCGGCTTGGCAAGGGGCTGGGCGCGTTGCTGGGCGAGACCCGGCGTGAAGAACCGCTGGTGCGGCGTGACGAGCCTGCCGATGCCGCGCCCGCTGCGGGCGGCACGGCCCTGCGGATGCTAGCACTGGCGAATATCAAGCCGCTGCCGGGCAACCCGCGCAAGCATTTCGACGAAGCCGCGCTGAACGAACTTGCCGCCTCGATCGCTACCCGCGGGGTGATCCAGCCGATTATCGTGCGCCCCCATCCCGAAGGTGCGGGATATCAGCTGGTTGCGGGCGAACGCCGCTGGCGCGCGGCGCAGAAGGCCCGGCTGCACGAGATTCCGGCGCTGGTGCGCGACCTTACCGAGCGCGAGGTCATGGCGCTGGCGCTGATCGAGAACCTTCAGCGCGAGGATTTGAACCCGGTCGAGGAAGCACGTGCCTATCACCGCCTGTCCGAACAGGAAGGGATGATCCAGGTCGACATCGCCAAGATGGTCGAAAAGTCGCGCAGCCACGTCGCCAACATGATGCGGCTGATGACGCTGCCCGATCCGGTGCTCGACTTGATCGAGCAAGGCACGCTGTCGGTCGGCCATGCCCGTGCGCTGGTGGGTCGTGATGATGCCGCGGAGCTGGCCGAGATCGCCGTCAAGGACGGGCTTTCGGTGCGCGATATCGAATTGCTCAGCCGCAAGCTTGCCAAGGGGGAAACGGGCGGCACCAGCCCCAAACCGCGTCCCGAAACTACCGAGAACGCCGATATCCTCGCCGTGCAGCAACATCTCGAGGAATTTCTGGGGCTTGGCGTGAAGATCAAGCCCGAGGTCGATCCGCGCAAGGGCACGATCACGATCCGCTATACCACGCTGGATCAGCTCGATCTGGTGTGCCAGCGCCTGACCGGTGGAGAGTTCTGACCGCGCATTCCGTTTCAGCGCAAATCAAAAGCCCCGGAAGTCGCGCCGTGCAACTTCCGGGGCTTTTTGTTGGTCCGCCGAAGCGGTCGGACAAATTGCCTTAGCGGTCGGATTTGATCATCTTGGGCGAAGGCCGACGTTCCGGAATCTCGCGTACGGCACCGGGGACGGTGTAGGTCTCCTCACGCACGGTTTCGCGCACCACCACCTGCTGCTGCACCTCGCTACGAACCGGCACCATCACCATCTGCGGCGGCGGAGCGTAGGAATAGGCCGCCGGATAGCCGTAGCCATAGGAATAGGCGGGCGCGCCGTATGCTGGATAGGCGATTTCGCGGCTGGCGATGCGCGGTGCTGGTGCGCCGTATTGCGAAAGGTAGCTGTCGAGCGCGGCCTCGCAATTATAGAGGTTCTTCTTCTTGTCGCCGTTGAACAGGCTGCCGAGCAGACCGCCCACCAATCCGCCGCCGCCCACGCCCAGGACAGTGCCGAGCACGCGGTCACCCGCGCCGGCGATCTCGTAACCGGCAACCCCGCCCGCAATCGCGCCGAGCAGCCCGCCGATGATGGTGCCGGTATCGTCCTTGCTGCGTCCCGCAGTGCGGCGACGGCATTCTTCGATCCACTGGTCACGTTCGAACACCACGGGGGCGGGCGCATAGGTCATCGCCGGAGCATAGGCATGGTGCGGCCCACGCGGTGCCGCCTGCATAGGACGCGGCGCGTCAATCCGGCGGGTGCGGGTGATGGTTTCCACGCCGTCCGACACAATCACGGTTTCCGTCATTTCCGACGTAACCGGCGCAGTGCGGTATTCGGGCGGAAGCTGCCGGACCTCGCTATCGCTCAGCGGGGCGAGCGGGGGCAGATCATCATAGGTCTGCGTATTTGCCGCCGCCGGAACAGCAAGAGCAAGAGCGGCGAGTGGAAGGACGGACAGGCGCTTGGACATGGGTTGGTTTCCCCCTGAGTCAGCCGGATGCGGCTGATGGTTAGCAAAAAGCTTACCACCGACCAGGCCGGGCGCCCAAGCGGCGCTGTGCCTGCTGTCCCGTTTCGGGCCGCCTGCGGGCAGAAACCTCTCAGATTCGTGCCGAAAGCAATGTCGCGAGGGCCTCAATCCCTTCCGCATCGGCGCGGGTGAAGCGTCCGGGGGTGGGGCTGTCGAGATCGATCACCGCAATCACCGCACCGTCGCGCAGCACCGGCACGACCAGTTCCGACTGGCTCGCCGCGTCGCAGGCGATGTGGCCCGGGAAGGCATGGACGTCCGCGACAAGTTGCGTCGCGCGACTTTGCGCAGCGGTGCCGCATACGCCGATGCCGAAGGGGATACGGATACAGGCGGGCCGGCCCACGAACGGCCCCAAGACAAGTTCGCTTCCCGCGCCGTCCCTCGTCGGGGCCACCCGGTAAAACCCGGCCCAATTGAGATCGGGCAGGAATTCCCAGATCAGCGCCGCGACATTGGCCATGTTGGCGATGCCGTCCGGCTCGTCCAGCGTGAGCGCATCGGCCGCGCCCAGCAGATCGCGGTGGACTTCGGCCGGGTCGGCATCGGCGGCGGGCTTGAAATCGAACATCGGGCAAGGGGCCTTCGCAGCTTGTGTGTTGCCGCCGGGGCGGGGCGGCTCTATCTCCCCCCACATGGCTATTTTCCGCAAGATCGCAATCGCTCTGGGCATCATTATCGTGATTGCCGGGGGTGCCCTATGGTTCCTTTCGCGCGGTGACACCGCCGATCTCTCGGTAGAGGAGGTCGCCGGGACAGAACCGGTGCTGCAGGATCCTGCTGCCGAAAGCTTCCCCACGGTGAATATTGCCGAGCCGGTGGGCTGGGCCGAAGGCGAAGCCCCCCTCCCGGCCGATGGGCTGGAGGTGAAGCGCTTTGCCGAAGGGCTCGATCATCCGCGCATTCTTTATGCTCTGCCCAATGGCGATGTGCTGGTAACGCTGACCCGCGCACCCAAGAGCGAAGGCGGCAGCGGCGGCGGGATCATGGCGACGATCGAGGGCTGGATTGCCTCGATTCTCTTCAAAAAGGCCGGATCGGCAGGCGAATCGCCCAACCAGATCATCCTGCTGCGTGACGAGGACGGGAACGGCACCGCCGAAAAGCAGATCGTGCTGCTTGAGGAAGGCCTCGATTCGCCTTCGGGCATGAGCTGGAAGGACGACACGCTCTATGTTGCCAATCACAACGCCGTGCTGGCCTTCCCCTATGCGCTCGGTAGCGAGAAGGTCAGCGGCACCCCGCGCAAACTGATGGACCTGCCTGCGGGCGGCAACCACTGGATGCGCAACATGGAAATCGCGCCCGACGGCAAGAGCTTTTATGTCGCGGTCGGATCGGCCAGCAACATCGGCGAGCGCGGGATGGAGGCCGAGGAAGGCCGGGCGATGATCTGGCAATATGATCTCGAAACCAACCGCCAGCGCCAGTTCGCGGTCGGTCTGCGCAATGCCAACGGAATGGATTTCAGCCCCTGGACCGGTGAGCTGTGGACCACAGTCAACGAACGCGACATGCTCGGGTCCGATCTGGTGCCCGATTACCTCACCAATGTGCCGGTGGGCGCGCAGTACGGCTGGCCGTGGATCTACTACAAGGAAAACATCGATCGCAGGGTCAAGGCGCCGATGCCCGCCTATCTGATGGAATATACCCGCAATCCCGAATTCGCGATGGGCCCGCATGTCGCCGCGTTGGGGCTGGTGTTCGGCAAGGAAGGCCACATGATGGGCAATAACTTTGCCACGGGGGCCTTTGTCGCACGCCACGGTTCGTGGAACCGCAAGCCGGCTTCGGGTTATGATGTGGTCTTCGTGGAATTCGACGCGCGCGGCAATCCGGTGGGCAAGCCGCAACCGGTGCTGACCGGTTTCCTCAAGGAGGACGGCACCACTCGCGGCCGGCCGACCTGGGTCGAATGGGCAGGCGACGGGTCGCTGCTGGTGTCGGACGATACGGCCGGCATCATCTGGCGCGTGCGCGCACCGGGCGCTTCACCCGCTCCGGCAATTGCGCGGCTAACGGGCGAGCGTCTGCCGCCGCTGCGCGAGTTGCGCGATCCGCGTTCGGCATTCGAGGAGGATTACCTGCGCGAACAGGCGGGGCAGAAGATCAACTAGTTACAGCCTGATCCCTGCGCGCCCGGCCAGTTCGGTCGCGAATTGCAGCGCCGTGCGGCCCGAACGGTTGCCGCGCTGGATGGCAAAGGCCAGCGCCTCCTCGGCATCGAAAGCCAGCCCGCGGGGCGCGGTGTAGCTTTCGAGAATTGCGAGATAGGTCTCGCGGTCCGCCGGGTGAAAGCCCAGCGTCAGTCCGAAGCGGTCGGCCAGCGCCAGCGCATCGTCGCGCTCGTCCCGTTCATGGATGGCCGCGCTGGTATCTTCGCGCTCGACAATCGCGCGGCGGTTGGCGGTAACGGCGATCCGCACATGCGCCGGGCGCGGGGCCACACCCCCGTCGAGCAGGCTCCTGAGCGCCAGCATCTCGGCCCGCGCACCTTCGCCGAAGCCGAGATCGTCGATGAACAGCAGAAAGGCGCGTTTCTGTTGCGCCAGTTCGGCAATCAGCGCAGGGAAAGTCGGCAGCGAACCGGGCGCGAGCTGCACCAGAGCGAGCGCCTGCGGCTGTTCGCGCTGAACATCGGCCACTGCGGCGCGCACCAGCGCCGACTTGCCCATCCCGCGCGCGCCCCACAGCAACGCATCATGCGCCGCCGCGCCGCTCGCCAGCCGCGCGCACAAGTCGCGCAGCGCAACTTTCTGGGCGTTGATCCCGTGGAGCGCACCCAGCGGCAGAGCATCGAGCACCGGCACCGCGCGGGCGCGTTCGCCCTCCCACACATAGGCGGGGTGGGCGTGCCAGTCGGTCGGCGGCGGCGGTGCGGGTGCGAGCCGCTCCAGCGCGGCGGCAATCCGTGCGAGTTCGCCGCCGTCCTCCATCTCAGCCGGCCAGCGCTTCTGCGGGCAGGGCGTAAAGCAGCCCCGCCCCTGCGGTGGCCCCGGCCTTCAGGCCCGCGGCTTCGGGAACGATCCGGTCGAGGAAGAAGCGCACCGTTACCGGCTTGGTCGCCGCCAGCGCGGGCGCTGCGCCTGCCGCGACCGCTTCGGCCTGCTTCATGAGCTGCCACCCGGCAACCGCGACTGCGGCCATGGTGCAGAAGGGGACGCTACCGGCGAGACGATCGTCGAGGCTGGCTTCGTCGCGCATCCAGCGGGCGATATGCGCACAGTCCTGCGCCAGCGCGGCCAGAGCGGTTTCGCCTGCCGCCTCGCGGGCGATGGTTTCGAACAGTGTCACCAGCGCGTCGCCGCCTTCAAGGCCCAGCTTGCGGGTGACGAGGTCGGCAGCCTGAATGCCGTTGGTGCCCTCATAGATCGGAGCAATGCGCGAATCGCGCCAGTGCTGCGCCGCGCCGGTTTCCTCGACAAAGCCCATGCCGCCGTGGATCTGGATGCCGAGGCCTGCGACTTCCACGCCGATATCTGTGCCCCATGCCTTGATCAGCGGAACGATGATCTCCGCCCGCGCCTTGGCCGCTGCATCGCCGAGATTGCCGCGATCGACCTGCCCTGCGCAGTAGTACAGCAGCGCGCGCGCACCCTCGGTCAGCGCCTTCATCCGCAGGATCATGCGGCGTACGTCGGGGTGCTCAATGATCGCCACCGGAGTCTTGTCGGGCGAGCCGGCGCGGGCGGACTGGACGCGGTCGCGGGCATAGGCCAGCGCCTGCTGGGTGGCGCGTTCGCCGATCTGCACGCCCTGATTGCCGACATTGATGCGCGCATTGTTCATCATCGTGAACATCGCCGCGAGGCCCTTGTTCTCCTGGCCGACCAGTTCGCCGATGCATTCGCCATTGTCGCCGTAGGACATGACGCAGGTGGGCGAGGCGTTGATGCCCAGCTTGTGTTCGAGGCTGACGCAGCGCAGGTCGTTCTTCGGGCCGAGGCTGCCGTCGGCGTTCACGTGATACTTGGGCACCACGAAGAGCGAGATGCCGCGCGATCCCTCGGGCGCGCCGGGGAGGCGGGCGAGCACGAGGTGGATGATATTCTCGGCAAGGTCATGCTCGCCCCAGGTGATATAGATTTTCTGACCTGTAATCAGATACTTGCCTGCGTTTGGGCCTTCGGTGATCGGTTCGGCCGTGCTCCGCAGTGCGCCGACATCGCTCCCCGCGGCGGGTTCGGTCAGGTTCATCGTGCCCGACCACTTCCCGCTGACGAGGTTGGGGAGATACATCGCCTGCTGCGCGGGCGATCCGTGATGCTCGAGCGCCTCGATCGCGCCGACCGATAGCATCGGCAGCAGCGTGAAGGCCATATTCGCCGCGCCGAGGTTCTCCAGCACATTGCAGGCGAGGGTGAAGGGCAGGCCCTGCCCGCCATGCGCCGCCGGAGAGGCAATCGCGTTCCAGCCCTGCTCGACATAGGCCTGATAGGCGGCCTCGAACCCTTCGGGCAGGCGGACACGGCCGTTTTCGAGCTTTGCGCCCTCAAGATCACCCTTGCGGTTGAGCGGCGCGAATTCGCCTGCCGCGAACTGCCCCACGCCCTCGACGATCGCCTCGACCAGATCGGGCTCGGCATGGGCGAAGCGTTCGGTCGCGGCCAGCTCTTCGATCCCGGCATTGACGCGGATGGCGAGCAGCTGGTCGGCGGTGGGTGGGGTAAAGGGGGTCACTTGCAAGGCGTCCTTCGGGTGGGCGGAAAGGGGGTGAGAAATGCCCGCACTTGGCAGGCCGCGCGCCAGTCTATAGCGCGAGAGGCATGAGCGGCAAGAACGTTACGGAAGTGGTGCTGGCAGACGCCGAGGGGATCGCAAAAGCGGCGCGCATCCTCGAATCGGGCGGGCTTGTCGCGGTGCCGACCGAGACTGTTTACGGCCTTGCTGCGCGGGCTGACAGCGCCGAGGCCGTGGCGAAGATCTATGCCGCCAAGGGCCGCCCGGATTTCAACCCGCTGATCGTCCATGTGCGGGATGTGGAGCAGGCGGGGTGTTATGCCGAATGGCCATCCGATGCCGACCTTGCGGCGATGATCCACTGGCCCGGCCCGCTGACGCTGGTTCTACCGAAGAAGGACGATGCGGCGTTGACCGAAGCGGTAACGGCAGGCTTGCCGACGGTCGCTTTGCGCTGTCCGGCGCACCCGGTGATGCAAGCTTTACTGGCGGCAGTCGATTTTCCGTTGGCTGCACCATCCGCGAACCGCTCGGGTTTCATCAGCCCGACCACCGCGCAACACGTGCTCGCCTCGCTTGACGGGCGGATCGACATGGTGCTCGACGCGGGGCCGACGAGCGCGGGGGTGGAATCGACCATTCTTGCCATCGGGCGCGACGGAAGCTGGCGCGAGTTGCGCCCGGGGCCGGTCGACAGCGATGCACTTCACCGGCACTATTTCGATTACGGGATCAGCGAGCGGCAGGCGGGGGTGCAGGCCCCCGCGCGCATCGAAGCCCCCGGGCAGCTTGCCAGCCACTATGCACCGGGCAAGCCGGTACGCCTCGGTGCGACCGAAGCGGAGCCCGACGAGTTTCTGATCGGGTTCGGTGCGGTGCAGGGTGACTGCACGCTGTCGGCGAGTGGTGACGTCAATGAAGCGGCGACGCGACTCTATGCCTGTCTGCACGAGGCTGCCCGCGCCGATCACCCGCGTATCGCGGTCGCGCCGGTGCCCGATCAGGGCGTGGGCCGCGCGATCAACGACCGGCTGCGGCGCGCGGCAACACCGGCGGATTAATTCTCCGGTTCGACCGGCACGCCTTGCATCAGCGCCTTCTGTTCGGCGCGGATCGCCTGGGCTTTCTCGCAGGCGGCATCGTCGCCTTCGCCGCAGCGCTCCATCGCCTTGTCGTAATCGCGTTCGAGTTCGCCGATCCGCTCCTCGCGCTTGCGGATTTCGCGCCCGCGCTTCTCGTCGGCTTCGGATTGGCTGGTGGTCGCCGCGTCGATCCCGGCACTGGCGGCTTTCACCGGCAGGGTGACGATATTCGCCGCAGTGCGGGCGATGCAGCCCTGCAACGCGAAGGCGGACAGGCTCATGGCCAAAAGAAGGGGTGCGCGCATGATCGCATCATGTCGCGCGCACCCTGCCGAAAAGCAAATATTATTCTGCGGGTTCTTCCGCCGGCAAGGCCGGTTGAGCTGTTTCCGCGCTCGCCGGATTGCAGGTGAGCGTGCCCGATCCGAACGCCTTTACGGTGCACTTGGCGCTGCCCGCCACGTTCACGTCGCCCGAACCGGCGATGGTGGCTTCCACCGTGCCGTCCGAGGCAAAGGCGATGTCGCCCGATCCGCCGATCGTGACTTCGGCGCGGTCGGCCTTGAGCGCGGCGAGATCGATCTTGCCCGATCCCCCGATCACCACTTCAAGCCGCTTGGCTGTGCCTGCGCCCTTGATCTTGCCGTTGCCGCCGATGTTGATTTCGAACGTTTCGGCCGCGACCTGATCGAATTCGACCGCACCCGATCCGCCGATATTGATCGACGCGGTGCTGGCGAGCGACCTTGCCTTGATCGTGCCGCTGCCCGCGATCACGATTTCGGACGGCGGGGGCATGGTGATGCGGATGGTGGCCTTGTCCGAGCCGTTCCAGCCGTCCTCGCGGGTGATGCCGATCAGCTTTTCGTCGCGCACGAAACGCAGGGCGTCGGTGTCCTTCCCTTCCACCGCGAGATCAAAGGTTTCGCCTTCGGTCAGGATCACGTTGTCGCCCGAGGACAGCACGATTTCGGTCGGCGCGGCGCCGCTCATGTCGAGCTCGGCCAAGGGAACGCCCTTCTTGCCGTTGATTTCGATATCCGCGCCGTCGCAGCCCCCAAGGGCCGTGCCGAGTGCAAGCACGACGAGCGGGGCCATGCGTTTGAGGATCTGGTTGATCATGCGGTTTTTCCCTCCGGGGCCGGTGTCAGCGTATTGCCGATATAATACACCAAGCCGCAAGGTGCAAGCGCGGCGGATGGCGCAAACAAAAAGGGCCGCCCCGCAGGGCAGCCCTTGATGTTCGCGGAACGCGGGAAGCCTCAGGCTTCTTCGGCGTTGTCGTAATATTGCGGTGCGTGTTCGCGCAGCACGTCGAGGATCTTGCCGAGCGCGGTCGGCTCGTCGGTTTCCTCCATGGCCGCGAGTTCGCGGGCGAGGCGGCTGGACGCCGCTTCGAAGATCTGGCGTTCGGAATAGGACTGCTCCGGCTGGTCTTCCGGACGGAACAGGTCGCGGGTCACTTCGGCGATCGACACGAGGTCGCCCGAGTTGATCTTCGCTTCGTATTCCTGCGCGCGGCGCGACCACATGGTGCGCTTGACCTTCGGCTTGCCCTTCAGGGTTTCCATCGCCTGCTTCAGCGTCTTGTCGGAAGACAGCTTGCGCATCCCGATCGATTCGACCTTGTTGACCGGCACACGGAGCGTCATCCGCTCCTTTTCGAAACGCAGAACGTAAAGTTCGAGCTGCATGCCGGCGATTTCCTCGCTCTGCAGTTCGATTACCCGGCCAACGCCGTGCTTGGGGTAGACAACATAATCGCCGACGGTGAATGCGTTTGCGGTGCTTGCCATGCAAGTTCCTTTCTGTGGGCCGTTCCGGCAACGGGAGAGGGACAATCATCCCGGCGGCGCGACCCGCCCCCGCAAGGGGCAAAGCGCCGGGAGTCGATTGACCTAGGGGGGAGGTTGCTGGTGTGTGGCCTTCCTGGTTTCAACGCCTGCGCGGGCCCTGACCAACTGCCTCGGCCTGCGCGGTTCCCTCATTATATAGCATACCCGCAACAAAATTGCGAGTCGGCGATTGCGAAGGCGCGCGTATCTTCGCAGATACGCAACTTAGCCGGATAAATCAGTCGCCTTCGCCCGGTTCGGCGCTGAAATACTTCTCGAACTTGTCCTTTTCGCCCTTGTGCGCATCGGCATCTTCGGGCGGGGCCTTCTGGCTGGTGATGTTGGGCCACTGGGCCGAATATTTGGTATTCAGCTCGAGCCACTTTTCCAGCCCGTCCTCGGTATCCGGCAGGATGGCTTCGGCGGGACATTCCGGCTCGCACACGCCGCAATCGATGCATTCGCTGGGATTGATCACCAGCATGTTTTCGCCTTCGTAGAAACAATCGACCGGGCAGACTTCGACACAGTCAGTGTACTTGCACTTGATACAGTCTTCGGTGACGACGTAGGTCATTGCGGCTCTTTCACAAGAGGTCTTCGGGATCTGCGGGCTCGGTGCCCGCCGCGAGAGGCGACGCTGCTATGGTGTTTTGCCCTTTAGGGTCAAGACCGTCGCCGTCAACCTCACGATAATGCGAACGCGCCAGCGCCGGCGGACCGCGCCGGTCGGGCAGGGACAGCAGTTCGATGACGCGGACAGACCCGCCCAGCGCGATCGTCAACACGTCGCCCACCCGCGCCTGTTCGGATCCGCGTTGCACATGCTTGCGGTTGCGGCGCAGCGCATGGGCGGCGATCAGCGCCTCGGCGGCGGAGCGGGTGCGGGCAAAGCGCAGATAGACGAGCAGACGGTCGATCCTGATCGACCCTGCCGAGCCGTGCGCGCCGCCTGCATTCATCCCTTGAGCAGGTCCGCCAGCTTGTCGAAGGCACCCCCGGCGCGGGCCGGACCAGTATCGGGCTTAGGCGCAGTGCGCGGGCGATCGTCGCGCCGGTCATTGCGCGGCGGCTTGCGCTTGCCCTGGGGTTTGCCCTTCGCGTCCTGTTGTTCGCGCCGGGCGGCCGGCTTGCCGCCCTGCCTGTGCTGGCGTTCGCCGCGTCTGTCATCGCGTTCACCGGGACGGCGCGGGCGCCAGTGCCAGCGGTCGGGCGCGGGCGCACCCTGCGCGCCTTCCGACAAGGGCCGCGCGCGGTCGCAGCGGAAACCCGCGCTGCCCAGCAGACGGCGGGCATTGTCAGCCTCCAGCCCGACCGACACCGCGAGCGCCAGATCGAGCCGGAAGGCCGGATTGCGTTCTTTCGGGCGTGCCGCTGTTACCACGCTGCGTGCATCGAAGGCGGCGCGCAGGATCTTCTCGGCCAGATCGACGCGGATCGCCTGGGTTCCGGCATAGCGGTATCCGGCGGGCAGCCGCCCCTTGGCCCACGCGCCCTCGGCCAGCACCGGCAGCATCGCCTCGTTCAGCGGGCGCGGGTCGAGGCCCAGTGCGTGCAGCAACCGGCGCGGCGCGGGCTTCAGCAGCGGCGCGGCAAATATGTCGAGCGCGCCGAAGGTGATGCCGAGTTTGCGCAGATAGGGGCGCATTTCCTTGGGCAGGTGTTCCAGCCCCGCATCCTCACGGCTGATCACGCCGCGCGCCTCGATCAGGGTGATGACGAGCGCGCGCGCCTGCGACCCGGCTTCCGGATCGCGCGCGGCCTCTGCCAGTTTGCGCAAGGGTTCAAGCGGTTCGAGCTGCTGTTCCAGCCACGCAGCAAGCCCAGCCTCGAAATCGGCGCGCGCGGTTTCGGGCAGTAGTGCCAGATCGCGGGTGAGCGTCAGGCGCGGCGTGCCGAAATGGCCTGCGCCCGGCTGGCCCGGAAAGGCGATTTCGGCCAATGCGCGACCTTGCCAGCGGATTGCGCCGCGGGAAATCTCCAGCTCGCCAAGGCCCTGCGACAGCAGCCATTCGGCGCGGCTTGCGAGCAGCGCGGGCAGTGCCTTTTCACCCGCGGCCAGCAGCATCCGCCGGTCGGCCACGCCCGCGTCGGGATCGACATGGAAGCGGAAGCCTTCAAGGCGGCCAATCGATTCCCCTTCCACGGTAAGGTGGCCGTCGGTTTCGAGAGTCACGGGCAGCGCGCTTGCGTCCTGCCCCAGCGATTTCATCAAGAGTGTCGTCCTCCGGTTGACGAAGCGTTCGGTCAGGCGCGCGTGCAGCGCATCCGAAAGCTTCGCCTCGACCGCGCGTGCGCGTGCGGCCATTTCGTCGCGTGCCAGCACCCAGTCGGGTCGCTGGCAGATGTAAGCCCAGCTGCGAATCGCCGCGATCCGCCCTTGCAGCGTGTCGATGTCGCCCTGCATCCGGTCAAGCTCGGCGATGCGTGCGGCAACGAAATCGGCGCCCAGATAGCCGCCGCGCAGGTCTTCCCACAAGCGTGCGACGAAGCGCGCATGGGGTTCGACCCCGAGATTGCGGAAATCGGGCAGCGAGCAGGCTTCCCAGAAACGCCGGACATTGCCCGCGCCGCGCACGCTGGCGCCAAGACTGTCTGACGCCAGCCGCTTGAGCACCGCGAGATCGATGGCCTCGGGCGCGGCTCTCAGCACGGCATCGGCGGGCCGCGCCTCAAGATCGGCGATCAGCGTGTCGAGGCTGTCGAAGCGCGGCTCGGCCTCGCGCCAGAACAGGTGGGTGAGCGGAGCGAAGCGGTGCTCCTCGATCGCGTAGACTTCCTCGTCGGTGAAGGCGAGCGGTTCACCGTCGCCCTTTCCGGTGCCCGACAGCGTGCCGAAGGTGCCGTCGCGCTGGTGCCGTCCGGCGCGTCCGGCGATCTGCGCCATTTCCGACGGGGTCAGCCGCCGCTTGCGCCGCCCGTCATATTTCGACAGCGCCGCGAAGGCGACATGATCGAGATCGAGGTTGAGACCCATGCCGATCGCGTCGGTGGCGACGATGTAATCGACTTCGCCCGACTGGAACATCGCGACCTGCTTGTTGCGGGTTTCGGGCGATAATGCGCCCATCACCACCGCCGCGCCGCCTCTGAAGCGCCGCAAGGCCTCGGCCATGGCGTAGACCTGCTCCACGCTGAAGGCGACCACCGCCGAACGCTTGGGCAGGCGCGACAGCTTGCACACCCCCGCATGGGACAGCGTCGAAAAGCGCGGACGACTGGTGATTTCTGCCCTGGGAATCAGCGCCTTGACCAGCGGTTCGAGCGTCGCCGAGCCGAGGATCATCGTCTCCTCGCGCCCGCGGGCATGCAACAGCCGGTCAGTGAAGATATGCCCGCGTTCGGGATCGGCCCCCAATTGCGCCTCGTCCAGCGCGACGAAGGCGTGTTCGCCGCTAGTCCTGGGCATCGCTTCGGCGGTGCAGAGGAAATAGCGCGCGTCCGGCGGCTCGATCCGTTCCTCGCCGGTGATCAGCGCCACCTGTTTGTCGCCCTTGATTGCGCGGACCCGGTCATAGACCTCGCGCGCCAGCAGTCGCAGCGGAAAGCCCATCATGCCGCTGGAATGGCCGCACATCCGCTCGATCGCGAGATGCGTCTTGCCGGTATTGGTCGGACCGAGCACGGCGCGCACGCGCGCGTCGTCGGTTGGGCGGGGCGGGGCGGAGAAGGTCACGGCGCCTGCGGTTCTGTCAGGCTTGGCCGGAGGGGGCAAGGGCGGCCGCGAACACGTCCTGCGCATAAGCGAAACGACTTATCGCACCCGTGATGCACTTGGTCGCTGGTTAACGTCGCATTTACTTTGATCGTGCAGAGAAATACGACAAGGCTGGGCAGGGAGCGCCCGCCACGGGTGCGGCTTTCGGGGCAATGATGTTGGACCATGCGCGCAATCCGGGCGAAATGCCCGAAGCGGAAGACACGACCGACGCGGCTGCGACGGCACGTGACGCCATGCCGCCGGCCATCGTACTTCCGGCTGCCATCGACCCGGAAACCGCCCGCGAACTGCTTCCCTACCTGCGCAATTCCCAAAAACTCGCCCCGCCGACCAAGGCGCAAAACGCGCGGCGCAAGGTCGTCGCGCGGGTCAACGGTTTCGGCGAGCGTTACGATGAATGGAAATTCGCCGCCTCGCGCTGGTTCGACGGGCTCGATCTTGCGCCCGATCTGGCGGAGAATATCGGCAGCCGCCGCTGGTTCCGCGGGCTGGGCACGATGCTCGGCCTGGGCGCGGTGGCGCTGGCGTTCTGGCCCGATCTGACCCCGCTCGAAGCGCGCCCGGCGATGCCGCAGGATGCCGAGGTTGTCAGCGAGATGCGCAGCCAGATGATCCTGCCGCTGGCACTGGGCGCGGATTCCGGACGCCGCATGGGGCCGACAGACCGGGTGATTCCGCTCAAGAGCGCACCCGAACGCCCGCAGATCGAACTGCTGGTGACGCTCGCCCCCGGCGACAGTTTCGCGACCATGCTGCGCCGCGCGGGCGTTTCCACGAGCGACATTGATCGCGCCGCCGCGCTGGTCGGGCAGGCGGTGCCGTTGGCTGATATCGCGCCGGGAACGCAGATCGACGTGCTGCTCGGCCGCCGTCCGGCCCCGGGCGCGCCCCGCCCGCTGGACAGCCTCGCCTTCCGCGCGCGCTTCGATCTCGAGCTCGAACTGACCCGCCCCGGCGTGGGCGAGACGACCGAGGACGGTACCCCCGTCATCCCCAGCGGGCCGCTGGCGTTGAAACGCAACATCATCCGCGTCGACGAAACGCCGCTGCGGGTGCGCGGGACGGTCGGCTCAAGCCTCTATCGCTCGATGCGTCAGGCAGGGGTTCCGGCCGGCGCGGTGCAGGAATACCTCAAGGCGCTGGATGCGCAGGTCGACATGGAGCGCGAAGTGCGCGCGAATGACGAATTCGACATCATCCTCGCCTATCGCCGCGCCGCCACCGGTGAACGGCAGGCAGGGCAGCTGCTTTATGCCGGGATCGATCGCGGCGGGAAGCCCAAGACCCAGCTGATGCGCTGGGGCAAGGACGGACGTTTCTACGAAGCTTCGGGCGTGGGCGAACAGCGCCGCGGCTTGCTGGCGCCGGTTCCGGGGGGGATCACATCGGGCTTCGGGATGCGTCGTCACCCGATCCTCGGCTACAGGCGGATGCACGCCGGCATGGACTTCAAGGCGCGTTACGGCACGCCGATCGTCGCGGTGTCGGATGGCCGGGTGTCCTCCGCAGGCCGCGCGGGCGGGTGCGGCATCGCGGTGCGGCTGGATCACGGCAGCGGCCTTTCCACCCGCTATTGCCATATGAGCCGCATGGCGGTGAGCGCTGGCCAGCAGGTGCGCCGGGGGCAGGTGATAGGCTATGTCGGCTCCACCGGCCTGTCGACCGGCCCGCACCTTCACTACGAGATGTATCGCGGCGGGCGGGTGATCAATCCGGCCAGCGTCAGCTTCGTCACCCGTGCCGAGCTGTCGGGCACCGAGCTGATCGATTTCCGCCGCCAGCTGATCCGCCTGAAGGAAGTGGAGACCGGCGCGGCGCTCAAGGATCTCGAGCCGCTGCCGACCGAGATCGAGGAACCGGTGCGCGAGATCGAGAAGATCGACCTTGCGAAACGCACCGGTTCGGGGCGCAAGCTGTAACCAGCGCTTGTCGTCAGCCTGTGTTCGGGCATAAGTCTTGCCCATGACCGGAAGCTATCCCAACACCCGCATGCGCCGCACCCGCGCCCACGGCTGGAGCCGTGCGCTGCACCGTGAAACTGTGCTCACCCCCGCCGACCTGATCTGGCCGCTGTTCGTCACTTCGGGCAAGGGAGTGGAAGAACCAGTGGTGACGCTGCCGGGCGTTTCGCGCTGGTCGGTCGACGGGATTGTGGCGCGGGCGAAGGAAGCGGTCGATCTCGGCATTCCGGTGATCGCGCTGTTCCCCAACACGCCCCGCGAACTGCGCAGCGACGACGGGGCAGAAGCGCATAATCCCGACAACCTGATGTGCCAGGCGATCCGTGCGATCAAGGACGCCTGCGGCAACGACATCGGCGTGCTGACCGACGTGGCGCTCGATCCCTATACCAGCCACGGGCAGGACGGGCTGATCGACGACACCGGCTATGTCATCAATGACGAGACCGTGGCGGTGCTGGTCGATCAGGCGGTCAATCAGGCCAATGCCGGGGCGGACATCATCGCGCCTTCCGACATGATGGACGGCCGCATCCACGCGATCCGCATGGCGCTGGAGATGAATGGGCACCCGAATGTGCAGATCATGTCCTATGCGGCCAAGTATGCCAGCGCCTTCTACGGCCCGTTCCGCGATGCGGTGGGCAGCGGTGGACTGCTGAAGGGCGACAAGAAAGCCTACCAGATGGACCCGGGCAATGCCGACGAGGCGATGCGCGAAGTGGCGCTCGACATTGCCGAGGGCGCGGACAGCGTGATGGTGAAGCCGGGCCTCGCCTATCTCGACATCATCTACCGCGTGAAACAGCGCTTCGATGTGCCGGTCTTCGCCTATCAGGTGAGCGGCGAATACGCGATGATCGAGGCCGCCCAGGCCGCCGGCATTGGTGATCGCGACGCGCTGGTGCTGGAAAAGCTGATCGCCTTCAAGCGCGCCGGATGCAGCGGCGTGCTCACCTATCATGCCGCGCACGTCGCGCGCCTGCTGAATGGGTGATTTTCGCCACGAAACCGCGCGGCTCGTGCTGCGTGACTGGCGCGAGGATGACTGGGCGGAGTTCTGGCGTGTCACCAACACGCCTTCGGTCATGCGCTGGCTGGGCGGCGTGTTGGACGATGCCGGCAAGGCTGCCTCGCGCGTCCGGCTTGAATCCTACCAGCGCGATCACGGCCACACCTTCTGGGTGGTGGAGCGGCGGGAGGATGGCGCGCTACTCGGCTTTTGCGGGCTGAAGCGGTCGAACCAGCCGGGCGGGCCGCAGGGGATGATGGAAGTCGGCTGGCGCCTGCGCGAGGATGCCCACGGACAGGGCTATGCCAGGGAAGCCGCGACCGCCTCGCTCGATCTTGCCTTTACCCGCTTCGGCGCGGACGAGGTGATCGCGCTGACTGTTCAGGGCAACGCGCCCAGCTGGGGGCTGATGCTGCGGCTGGGGATGGAACGGCGCGAGGATCTCGACTTTGCCAGCCCTGATTTCGATCCCGAAAACCCCGTCATCATCGCCTATTCCATCGCCCGCGAGACGTGGAAGGCAGCCGGACACACGGCATGACCGCAACAGTGCTGACCACATCCCGGCTGGTGCTGCGCCAGATCGGTGAAGGCGATCTCGATCCGCACATGGCGCTGCTCAACACGCCTGCGGTGATGCGGCATCTCGGCGGGGTGCAGCCGCGCGAAGTGATCGCCGCCAAGCATCAGGCCGCGCGCGACGGGTTTGCCGCCGAAGGCTTCGGCTTCATGATCATGGAGGAACGCGCCAGCGGCGAATTGGTCGGCCATTGCGGACTGCGCCGCGTCGCCCACCCGCTCGCACCCAACCCGCAGGACCACGAAATCGGCTGGCTGGTGCGCGAGGACCGCTGGCGGCTGGGCTATGCCCACGAGGCGATGCGCGCGGTGGTGGATTGGGGCTTTGGCGTCATCGGGGCGCCGCTGCTGGTCGCCTTGACCTGCGAGGCGAACGTCGGCAGCTGGCGATTGATGGAAAAGCTCGGGATGGAGCGGCGCGCGGATCTCGATTTCCGCGACCCGGCAGAACCCGATCCGATTATCCAGTACGCGATTACCCGCAAGCAATGGGAGAGCCAGCAATGACCCAGCGCCCCGGCGTCAACATCATCCCGATTCACGGGAAGAGCCCGAAGATCCACGAAACCGCCTTCATCGCCCCGGGCTGCACCATCATCGGCGATGTCGAAATCGGTGCGGGCAGCTCGATCTGGTACAATTGCGTGCTGCGCGCCGATGTCTTCACCATCCGCATCGGGGAACGAACTAATGTGCAGGACGGGAGCGTGCTCCACTGCGATCCGCCGCGCCCGGGTGATCCTGACGGCTGCCCGCTGGTGATTGGCGATGATGTGCTGATCGGCCACATGGCAATGGTTCACGGCTGCACGATCCATGATCGCGGCTTTGTCGGCCTCGGCGCGATTGTGATGAACAAGGCGGTGATCGGGTCGGACGCGATGCTCGCCGCAGGCGCGATGCTGACCGAGCGCAAGGTTATGGGCGAGCGCGAGCTATGGGCCGGCCGCCCGGCGACCAAGCTGCGCGATCTGCCCGAACCGGCGATTGCCGGCATGCGGATCGGCGTGGCGCATTATGCCGAGAACGCGAAGCACCACGCCGAAGCGGTAGCCGCCGCGCTGAAATAATGGCGCGGCCAGGCCCGTCGCTTCCCGCCGCGGATGATCTGCGGGCGCGGATCGATCCGCAGGGTCGGCTGGCGGTGAAAGTGACGCCCGGTGCGCGCGAGGAAGCAGTGACGCTCGTCGGGGCGGCGGTGCTGGTGAAGGTGCGCGCGCCTGCCGACAAGGGCGCGGCCAACGAAGCGGTGGCGGGCCTGCTGGCGAGCGCGCTCGGCATCCCGCGTTCCCGCCTTGCCTTGTTGCGCGGCGCAACTTCGCGCCAGAAGCTGTTCCGGGTGGAGACCTAGCGTTCGACGCGCAAGGCGAAGCCCCACAGCACCAGCGCCAGCCCGCAGGCGCTTGCCGCAGCGATCTCCGGTGCGATCAGGCACAGCCCGCCGCCTGCCGCCGCCCCCGCCGCCAGCGCGCTCCACAACAGGCCGTAACCGCGGGTGGCGGGCAAGCTCTGCCCGTCGATCCTCGCGGCGATCCCCTGACCGAACCGCACCAATGCTCCGGTCATGTAGGTCACACCCACCGTTACCTCGCCATCGCGGGAGAAGATATTGTTGGCGAGGCCCATCGCCATAGCCGACAGCGCGAGGAAGGGCATCGGCAAGCCTGCGACCAGCAAGCCCGCGCCCAGCCCGAGCAGCCCCGTCACCATCCCCAGCAGCACCCGCTTGTGCCGGCCCCGCACGCGCCGCAGCACCAACGCCCCGCCGATCACGCCGCCGAGAAAGCACGCGATCAGCCCTAGCGGCAGCAGCGCCAGAACGGGGCGTTCGACCAGTTCCACCCCCATCCGCGTGGTGTTGCCCGACATGAAGGAGGTGAAATAGCCGCCCGCCACCACGAACCCCGTCGCGTCCACCAGCCCCGCAAGGCCCGCAAGGCCGAGCGCGAGGCGCTGGCGGGCGGGATCGTAGCGGTGCATGTCAGGCGGCGGCGGTCGGTTGCTTCAGATATTTCATCATGTAGCCGACGTAATCCGCCTTGCCGATTGCCAGCCCTTCGGCACGCAGGATCGAATAGGCGGCCATCAGGTGGAAATACACCTGCGGCGTGGCCCAGTCGCGGCAATATTCGTGCGCCTGCATGGCAAAGCTCATGCCGTTGGGGAGTGTGAATTCCACCGTGTCACCGCTTGCGGGCCAGCCGGCCGGGTCCGTCCCGGCGACCAGCGCCTGCGCCCTGGCAATCCGTTCCCGCGCTTCTTTCAGGCTGGCAATGTCGCTGTCGTCGGCGGCGTGTCCGGCGTTCCCGAGACGGTTCAGCGCTGTCATTACCTGATCGATGGTGAAGCGGATCTGGGTGTGGAGCGGGAACATGTCCTCGGCCAGCTGGGCCTGAAGCAGCGCCTCGCCCTTTTCGTGGCCTTCCGCCTTGGTGACAAGGGTGTCGAGCGTGCCGAGTATGTTGGCATAGGTGGCAAGCGCGGCGGTGGCGTAGGACATGGTTCTCTCCCGTTGATCTGTGCGGGAGTTAGGCCGCGCTCAGTCCTTTATCAATGCGCGCAATCCTTCGATCCGGTCGGCCTCGTGCGCGGGCTTGTCCCAGCGGATGCGGTGGATGCGGGGGAAGCGCATGGCGAGGCCCGATTTGTGGCGTTTGGAGGTGTGGACGCTATCGAACGCCACCTCGAACACCAGTTCGCGCTTTACCTCGCGCACCGGGCCGAAGCGATTGAGGGTGTTCTGCCGCACAAACTTGTCGAGCTTCTTCAATTCCGCGTCGGTGAAGCCCGAATAGGCCTTGCCCACCGGCAGCAGCTCGGCACCCGCATCGGGATCGCCGTCCCAGCAGCCGAAGGTGTAATCCGAATAGAAGCTCGACCGCTTGCCGCTGCCGCGCTGGGCATACATCACCACGCAATCCACCAACAGCGGATCGCGTTTCCATTTGAACCAGTGGCCGACCTTGCGGCCCGCGACATAGGGGCTTTCGCGGTGCTTGAGCATCAGGCCTTCGATCGCCTCGTCGCGCGCGGTTTCTCGGATCGCGGCGAGCTGGGCGAAGTCTTCCGCTTCGACCAGCGCCGACAGGTCGAAATGGCTGTCGGGCAGGCGCTCCATCAGACTTTCCAGAGTTGCGCGGCGCGACTTCCACGGGGCCTCGCGCCAGTCGGTGCCTTCGAGCAGCAGAATGTCGTAAAGGCGGACAAAGGCGGGATATTCGCGCAGCATCTTGCCCGAAACCGTCTTGCGCCCGAGCCGTTGCTGAAGCGCATTGAAACTCGCCGCGCCGCCCGCTTCGCCGCCCTGGGTGCTGCCGCGCACCAGCAATTCCCCGTCGAGCACCGCATCCACGACAAGTACATCGAGCAATTCGGGGAAGGTCGCGGAAATATCGTCGCCCGAACGCGAATAGATCCGCGTTTCACCGCCTGCGCGCACCAGCTGCACGCGGATGCCGTCCCATTTCCATTCGGCGGCATATTCGGCCATATCGACCTCAGCCTCCTCCAGCGGATGGGCGAGCATGAAAGGACGGAACCGCGGGACATTGGCGAGATCGGGCGCGGGTGCGGCTCCAGTCGCCCAGTCGAACAGCTCGGCATAGGGCGGGTAGAGGGCGTGCCAATATTCCTCGACCTCCTCGACCGCGACCTCGAAGGCCTGTGCGAAGGCGGTCTTGGCCAGCCGCGCCGACACGCCCACCCGCATGCCCCCCGTGGCGAGCTTGATCAGCGCATAGCGGCCCTTTGCGTCGAGCCGGTCGAACAGGGTGGCAAGTTCCTGCGGCGCCGTGGCGCGGGTCAGCGCGGAAAGCCGCTCCACCACTTCGGTGAGCGACAGATCGGGCTGCGGGGCCGCATCTTCCGGTTCGGGCCACAACAGGCTGGCCGTTTCGGCGGTGTCACCGACGAAATCGCGCGAAAGTGTCCACAGCACCGGGTCGATGCGCTCCATCATCAGGTTGCGCACCGTCGAGGACTTCACCGCCGGAAAGTCGAGCCCGCCGGTCAGTCCCGCCAGCGCCCAGCCGCGATCGGGATCGGGCGCGCGGCGCAGGTAATCCGCGATCAGCGCCAGCTTGCGGTTGCGGCTGGTGGTGTAGACCAGCGCATCGAGCAGGGCGGCGAAGTCTTCCATCAGCCGGGCCTGCGCTTTGCGTTGCGTTTTCCGATGCTTGCGCTATTCCTCGCGACCGGCGCCGCAGCCGCGCGCGCCGTCAACAAGGATAAATCCGCATGAAGTCCACCCCCCTCCTTGCTGCGGCTCTCGGCCTTGCCTGCCTTGCCGCTCCCGCCTTTGCCGAAGATACCGCCGCCGTGCCGGCCACCACTCCGGCGGCTGCCTTTACTGTCGACACGCCGATCGCCGCGCTGATGGCGGACGAGCGCGCCAAGGCCGTCCTCGACAAGCATCTTCCGGGTATCGACCAGCACCCCGCCTACGAGCAGTTCAAGGCAATGAGCCTCAAGGCGCTCGCGCCGTTCTCGCAGGGGATGATCAGCGACGACATGCTGGCCGCGATCGAAGCCGATCTCGCAACGATCAAGTAAGCCTTTGTGCGCGGGGACGGGGAGCTCAGTCATCCTCGTCCTCGTAGCCCACCAGCGCCAGCGCGCGGGCGCGGCGCTGGTTCAGTTGGCACCACCGCAGCAGTGCCTCCTCGCGGCCGTGAGTGATCCAGGTTTCGTGCGGATTCACCTCGCCGATGGTCTGCGTCAGCTCGTTCCAGTCGGCGTGGTCGGAAATGACCAGCGGCAGTTCCACCCCGCGTTGACGCGCGCGCTGGCGGACCCGCATCCAGCCGCTCGCCATCGCGGTGACGGGATCGGGCAGGCGGCGGCTCCATCGGTCATTGAGCGCCGAGGGCGGCGCGATGACGATGCTTCCCCGCATCGCTTCCTTCGAAGGCGCATCGCTGACAAGCCGCAGGTCGCCCAGCGTCACGCCGTGCTCCTCGTAAAGGCGGCACATGGCCTCCATCGCGCCGTGCAGCCAGATCGTTTCGTGATGCCCTGCGGCGCGCAGTTCCGCGATCACCCGCTGCGCCTTGCCCAAGGCATAGGCCCCGACAAGCACGCAGGATTCAGGATCATCTGTCAGAGATTTCAATAATTTACCGATTTCTTCGACAATCGGCGGGTGCGTGAACACCGGCAGGCCGAAAGTCGCCTCGGTGATGAAGATATCGCAGGGGGTGACGGCGAAGGGCGCACAGGTGGGGTCTGCGCTACGCTTGTAATCGCCGGTGATGATCACCCGCTCGCCCGCGTGCTCAAGCAGGATTTGCGCGCTGCCGAGCACGTGGCCTGCGGGAAGGAAGGTCGCGCTAACGCCGCCGCCGAGCGTGACGCGTTCGCCATACTCCGCCGGTACCGCGCCTTCGTTTGTGTTGTAGCGCAGGTGCATGATTGCCAGCGTCGCCGGGGTGGCGATCGTCTCTCCATGCCCGCCGCGCGCGTGATCGGCATGGCCGTGGGTGACGAGCGCACGCGGCACGGGGCGCGAGGGATCAACCCATACATCGGCAGGCACGACATGGATGCCCCACGGCTCGGGCCGGATCCAGGAGAAAGGGGCGGTCATGCCGATACAAACGAAAAGGGCGCGGACGGGTTTCCCTGTCCGCGCCCTTTACTGGATTTTCGCGCGCTTAGCCTTCGCCGGCCTCGGGCGCGGCCTTCTTCGCCGCCGGCTTCTTCTTCGCCGGAGCCTTGCGCTTGGCCTTCACCTTGGGCGGGGCCGGAGTCATCTCGAAGGCGGGCTTGCCGTCCTTGATGCTGACATGCACCTCGCCGCCGTCGGACAGCTTGCCGAACAGCAGTTCCTCCGCGAGCGGCTGCTTGATCTTTTCCTGGATCAGGCGGCCCATCGGACGTGCGCCGTAGAGCTTGTCGTAACCCTTGTCCGCCAGCCATGCGCGCGCGTCGCTGTCGAACTGGATGTGGACGTTCTGCTCGGCCAGCTGCAATTCGAGTTCGAGGATGAACTTGTCCACCACCCGTGCCACGGTCGAGCGGCCGAGATAGGCGAAGGGCACGATCGCATCGAGACGGTTGCGGAATTCGGGGGTGAACATCTTCTTCACCGCCTCGTCGCCCGCGTCGGCCTTGGACACATCGCCGAAGCCGATTCCCTGCCGCGCCATGTCGGAAGCGCCCGCGTTGGTGGTCATGATGAGAACCACGTTGCGGAAGTCCACCGTCTTGCCGTGGTGATCGGTCAGGCGGCCATTATCCATCACCTGCAGCAGGATGTTGAACAGATCGGGGTGCGCCTTCTCGATCTCGTCGAGCAGCAGCACGCAATGCGGGTTCTGGTCGACCGCGTCGGTGAGCAGGCCGCCCTGATCATAGCCGACATAGCCCGGAGGCGCACCGATGAGGCGGCTGACCGAGTGGCGTTCCATATATTCCGACATGTCGAAACGCTTCAGCTCGATCCCCATGATGCTGGCGAGCTGGCGCGCGACCTCGGTCTTGCCGACGCCGGTGGGCCCGCTGAACAGGAAGCTGCCGATCGGCTTGTCCGGATCGCGCAGCCCCGCGCGGCTCAGCTTCATCGCGGTCGACAGGCGGTGGATTGCCTCGTCCTGGCCGAACACGACATGCTTGAGATCGCGTTCGAGGTTTTCGAGCGCCTTCTTGTCGTCCTTGCTGACCGATTTGGGCGGGATGCGCGCCATGGTCGCGATAACCTGCTCGATCTCGCGTGCGGTGATCGTCTTCTTGCGGCGGCTCGGCGGCACCAGCATCTGCATCGCGCCGACTTCGTCGATCACGTCGATCGCCTTGTCGGGCAGCTTGCGGTCATTGATATAGCGCGCCGACAGCTCGACCGCGGTCTTGATCGCGTCGGGCGTGTACTTGACCTTGTGGTGATCCTCGAACGCGGAACGCAGGCCCTTGAGGATCGCGATGGTATCCTCGATGGTCGGCTCGTTCACGTCGATCTTCTGGAACCGGCGCAGCAATGCGCGGTCCTTTTCGAAGTGGTTGCGGAATTCCTTGTAGGTGGTCGACCCGATGCAGCGGATCGCGCCGCTGGACAGCGCGGGCTTGAGCAGGTTCGAGGCGTCCATCGCGCCGCCGCTGGTGGCGCCGGCACCGATCACGGTGTGGATCTCGTCGATAAACAGCACCGCGTGCGGCATGCCTTCGAGTTCGGAGACGACCTGCTTCAGTCGTTCCTCGAAATCGCCGCGATAGCGGGTGCCGGCCAGCAGCGCGCCCATGTCGAGCGAGTAGATCACCGCGTCCTTGAGCACTTCGGGAACGTCGCCTTCGACGATCTTGCGCGCCAGACCTTCGGCGATCGCGGTTTTCCCGACGCCGGGATCGCCGACATAGAGCGGGTTGTTCTTGGAACGGCGGCACAGGATCTGGATCGTCCGGTCAACTTCCGGCCCGCGACCGATCAGCGGATCGATCTTGCCGCTTTCCGCCTTGGCGTTGAGGTTGACAGTGAACTGGTCGAGCGCCGTTTCCTTCTTGTTGCCGCTTTCCTTGGCCGATTGCGCTTCTTCGGCCTTGTCGGTGCCCTGCGGTGTCTTGCTTTCGATCTGGCGGCCGCCCTTGCCGATGCCGTGGCTGATATAGCTCACTGCATCGAGCCGGCTCATATCCTGCTGCTGGAGGAAATAGACCGCGTAGCTGTCCCGTTCGGAAAACAGCGCGACCAGCACGTTGGCACCGGTGACGGTGTCCTTGCCCGACGACTGGACGTGCAGGATTGCGCGCTGGATCACCCGCTGGAAGCCGGCGGTGGGCTGCGGATCGGCCCCGTCCTCGGTCTTGAGCGACTGGTATTCCTGATCGAGATACTGCTTCACCACCTCGCCCAGCTCGGCCAGATCGACTCCGCAGGCCGCCATCACCTGGGCAGCGTCCTCGTCATCGATCAGCGCCAGCAGCAGGTGCTCCAGCGTCGCATATTCGTGCTTTCGCTCCGACGCGTGGCCGAGTGCGTTGTGCAGGGTCCGTTCGAGGTTCTGGGCGAAGCTGGGCATGGGAAATCTCTATGAGAGGGCGAGGGATGCTCCCGGAGGGGGAGCGGGGGGAGTCGTTTGCCGAGTATATGGGATGGTCGCGAGAAATTGCGAATCCGTTTGCGTGTACGCCGGAGGAAAACCCGATGGCCTCACCCCGACGGTTTCCCGAACAGCGCTTCGGCGGCGGCGCGGTGGGCGGCCGCCTTGCCCCGATGCGCTGTCACCCGCGCGATTTCCGCTTCGAGCAGGGCGATGCGTTCATCCAGCTCGGCCTGCGAATAGGGCCCGAGATCCTCTGCCGCGAGGTGCGAGGCCGCATCTCCTTTGGGGCGGGGGCGATCGGGCTCTTCCATCGTCGCGCAGCATCGCAAGCCAAGCGGCTTGCTGTCAATCGGCAAGGCGGGTATTTGCCCCTTCCGCAAAGTTAACGGGGATCATTCAGGGGGATAGCGGTGATGGTTGCAGGGTCCGGGGCAAGCCTCCCCGAAAGCATGACCGCAGTCGTGTTCGACAGCCCCGGGGCGCCCGATGTTCTGAAGGCCGGAACGGTCCCGCTGCCGCGCCTGCGCCCCGATGATGTGCTGATCAAGGTCGCCTATGCCGGGGTGAACCGCCCCGACTGCCTCCAGCGCGCGGGTGCCTATCCGCCGCCGCCGGGTGCCTCGCCGCTTCTGGGGCTGGAAGTTTCGGGCGAAGTGGTTGCCGTCGGTAGCGAAGTCCCGCGCGAGCTTGTCGGGCAATATGTCGCCGCGCTCACCCCGGGCGGGGGCTATGCCGAATATTGCGCCGCGCACTGGCAGCATTGCCTGCCCGTGCCTGAGGGAATGTTGCTGGCCGAAGCCGCCGCTCTGCCCGAAACCCTGTTCACCGTGTGGCACAACCTGTTCGAGCGCGGGCTGGCGCGCGACGGGGAAAGCGTGCTGATCCACGGCGGTACTTCCGGCATCGGGACAATGGCGATCATGCTTGCCAAGGCCTTCGGAATGGACGTGATCGTCACCTGCGGCGATGCCGCCAAATGCTCTGCCGCCACCCGCATCGGCGCAGACCTTGCGATCAATTACCGCGAGGAGGATTTTGTCGAGGCGGTGATGGCGCACACGGGCGGCAAGGGCGTCAATGTCGTGCTCGATATGGTGTCGGGCGATTATGTCGCGCGCAACCTGAAGTGCATGGCCGAGGACGGACGGCATGTGACCATTGCGGTGCTGGGCGGGGCCAAGGCCGACATCAATATGGCGGTGGTGATGATGCGGCGGCTGACGCTGACCGGATCGACCCTGCGCCCGCGTACCGATGCTTTCAAGGCTGCGCTGGCGGACGAGATTGCCGACAATGCCTGGCCGCTGTTCGCCGACGGGGAGCTGTCGCCGGTGATGGACATGACGTTCCCGCTGGCCGAAGCCGCCGCCGCCCATGCGCGGATGGAAGCGGGCGAGCATATCGGCAAGATCGTGCTGGAGGTTGCGGGTGGCTGAGGTGCTGACCCTCCACGAAGATCCGCGCAGCGGCAATTGCTACAAGATCAAGCTCACCGCCGCGCTGCTGGGCCTGCCGCTCGAAACCCGCGCTTATGACATCATGAAGGGCGAGACCCGCACGCCCGAATTCCTGGCGCAGGTGAACGCCAACGGGCGTATCCCGGTTTTGCAGATCGACCGGGGCGAAACCGCGGAGTTTCTGCCCGAAAGCAACGCCGCGTGCTGGTATCTTGCCCATGGCAGCAGCCTCATCCCGCAAGATCGCTTTGCGCAGGCCGACATGCTGCGCTGGATGTTCTTCGAGCAGTATAATCACGACCCAACGTCGCCACGCTCCGCTTCTGGTTGCGCTTTGTGGGCGAGGCGAACCTGTCGGCTGAACAGCGTGCGCAAATCATGCCCAAGCGGATGGCGGGGTGCGCGGCGCTCGACCTGATGAACCGCCACCTGGCAGGCCATGCTTTTTTCTGCGGCGCTGCGGTCACGCTCGCCGACATTGCCCTTTTCGCCTATACCCACGTGGCCGAAGAGGGCGGCTTCGGGTTGGGCGATTACCCGCACATCAACAGCTGGATTGCCCGGATTCGGGCGCTGCCCGGCTTTGTGCCGATGGACTGACGGCCCCATTCAAACCTTGTCACAATTGCGTCAGAATAGCAGAATATTGACCCGAAACCGTCATTTGCCTGCTCAACCCCTGTAACAATTCCCTGTCATACGGGGTCCCGGCAAGATGACTTCCGGGGATTACGCATGACCGGTTCCGACCTCTCCGATCTGATTGGCACCAACGTCGCCAGCTTTCCTCTGGGCGCGCCCAGAACGCCCGAGCCCGAGGGCAACGAACGGCGCAGCTACCGCACGATCTGGATCAGCGATGTCCACCTCGGCACCAAGGGCTGCAATGCCGAGCTGCTGATCGATTTCCTCGACCATACCGACAGCGAGACTATGTACCTCGTCGGCGACATCATCGACGGATGGCGGCTGAAGAAGAAGTTCTACTGGCCTGCCGCGCACAACGACATCGTCTGGCGGATCATGAAGCGCGCCCGTCGCGGCACGCGGGTCGTCTATATCCCGGGCAACCATGACGAGATGTTCCGCCAGTTCACCGGCCTCAATTTCGGCGGGATCGAAATCCGCCGCGCGGCTTTCCACGACACTGCCGACGGGCGCCGGTTGATGGTGCTGCACGGCGACGAGTTCGATGCCGTCATGCTGTCGCACCGCTGGCTCGCCTTCGTGGGGGACCATGCTTATCACCTGATGATGAAGTGCAACATCGCGGTGAACACCGTGCGCCGCTGGCTGGGCAAGCCCTATT
Source organism: Erythrobacter fulvus (assembly GCF_028595285.1). Lineage (GTDB taxonomy): Bacteria > Pseudomonadota > Alphaproteobacteria > Sphingomonadales > Sphingomonadaceae > Erythrobacter > Erythrobacter fulvus. Next base: position 157,808 of record NZ_JAQQXQ010000002.1, read on the forward strand.
GGTCGCTCAGCAAGGCGGCCAAGCACAAGGTCAAGAACGCGGTCGAATTCATCGGCAAGTACGAGGAAGTCGTCGCCCGCGCTGCCGGTGAACGCGGCGTGGACGGGGTGGTGTGCGGCCATATCCACACCGCCGAATTCCGCGAGTTTCAGCACAACGGCAAGCCGGTCGAATACTGGAACGACGGCGACTGGGTCGAAGGCTGCAACGCGCTGGTCGAACATCACGACGGGCGGATGGAGATCCTCCACTGGCCGGAGGAGATCAAGCGCCGTGCCGAGGCCGAAGATGCCACCACCCCGCACGAAACCGGCCCCGCGCGCGAGGCCGCGTGAACCGTTATACGACCATCCTTGCCGATGCCGCCGCCGGGCAAGTCCCGGCATCCATCGCACCCGCGGGGCCTGCCCCCGCATCCATCGCACCCGCGGGGCCTGCCCCCGCATCCATCGCAATCGTCACCGACGCATGGCATCCGCAGACCAATGGCGTGGTGCGCACCCTGTCGACCACGTGCGAGGTGCTGCGCGGATGGGGGCATCAGGTCGCGGTGATCTCGCCCGAGGGCTATCCCTCCATGCCTGCGCCGACCTATCCGGAAATCCGGCTCGCGCTCACTGTGCCGGGCGCGGTCGGGCGGCGGCTGGCGAAAATCGCGCCCGATGCGGTGCATATCGCCACCGAAGGCCCGCTGGGGCTGGCCGCACGGCATTACTGCCTCAAGCGCAAGGTGCCTTTCACCACCGCCTATCACACCCAGTTTCCCGACTATATCGCCCGCCGCACCGGACTGCCGGCGAGCGCATTCTGGCCCTATATCCGCTGGTTCCACAGCCCAGCGCAGCGGATCATGGTGGCGACCGAGACAATCCGCACGCAATTGCGCGAACAGGGGCTGACCCGGCTGACCCACTGGAGCCGCGGAGTCGATCTTTCCTGCTTTTCCCCCGACGCACCCCCGCCGCCCGAATATGCCGGACTTGAAGGCCCGATCCTGCTCTATGTCGGCCGGGTTGCGGTGGAGAAGAATATCGAGGCGTTCCTCGCCTGCGACTATCCCGGCACCAAGGTGGTGGTCGGCGACGGACCGGCGCGCGCGGCGCTGGAGGCGAAGTTTCCCGATGCGCTGTTCCTCGGCAAGAAGACCGGCGTCGAACTGGCGGGCTGCTATGCCGGAGCCGATGTGTTCGTGTTCCCGAGCCGCACCGACACCTTCGGTCTGGTGATGATCGAGGCGCTGGCCTGCGGCACGCCGGTGGCCGCTTTTCCGGTGGCAGGGCCGCTCGACATCGTCACGCCCGCTGTCGGCGCGCTGTCGGAAGATCTGACCCGCGCGATCGACGCCGCGCGCTATTGCGATCGTTCCGGCTGCGCGGCCTATGGTGCAAGCTATTCGTGGGAGGCGGCGACGCGGCAGTTCCTGTCGGGTCTGGTCGCGCTGGAAGAGGGCGAGGCAGAATCTCTCGCGGCCTTGCCCGCGTTCTGAATCCATTTCTTGCCGTTTTCCCTGCTTTCCCCTATCTAGGCTCTCAAGGCGGCCGCTCCGAAAGGGGCGGCCCTTTCATTTTCAACGGAGATTCCCCCATGGCTACCAAGGATCAGCCCAAGCCGCTGATGCCGCACGCCACCGCGACGTGGCTGGTGGACAACACCGCGCTCTCGTTTGAGCAGATTGCCGAGTTCTGCGGGCTGCACATCCTCGAAGTGCAGGCGATGGCCGACGATCTGGCGGGCAGCAAATATACCGGGCGCGATCCCGTGCACTCGGGCGAATTGACCCAGGGCGAAATCGAGAAGGGCCAGGCCGACCCGTCCTATTCGCTGAAGATGCACAAGGCGCCGGTCGAAGTGACCCGCACCAAGGGCCCGCGCTATACCCCGGTGTCGAAGCGTCAGGACAAGCCCGACGGCATCGCCTGGATCCTGCGTAATCATCCCGAAGTGTCGGACGCGCAGATCGGCAAGCTGATCGGCACCACCCGCAACACCATCGGCGCGATTCGCGACCGTTCGCACTGGAACATCCAGAACATCACGCCGAAGGACCCGGTGACGCTGGGCCTGTGTTCGCAGCGTGAGCTGGATGCGATGGTCGCCAAGGCCGCCAAGCGTGCGGGCGTGACCGAGGATGCCGATGCGCCGGTCAAGTCCGAGCGCAATGATCGCGAAAAGCTGATCGAGGAACTGCGCGCCGAGCGTGACGACAAGGCCAAGGCCGCCGGCGAAGCCGCGCAGGAAGCCGAGGCCGAAGCCTGGCTCGCCCGCAAGCGCGAAGCCGAGGCCGAAGAACAGAAGATCGACCCCGAGAGCGGGTTCATCTGAACCTGATTACGCCTTGCCGGACCGCCAAGGGTGCGATCCGGCAAGGCTTTCGCGCAATTGCGAAAAATTAGCCGTTTGCGCGCGGGATTTGCTTGTGCGCGCGGGCATTGTCGGACAAGATTACTGACATGACTGTCAGTAGCCCCGCCTATCACCACCCCGTCCCGCAAGACACCCGGTTCGAACCGATGAGCCTTCCGGCGATGTTCGAACGCACGTTGCGCGCCAATCCCGATGCGCCGTTCCTGCATTTCCTCGGGCGCACCTACAGCTACGCCGAAATTCATCGCGATGCGCGGCGCTTTGCCGCCGGGCTTCAGGCGCTGGGCATTGCCAAGGGCGACCGTGTCGGCCTGTTCCTCCCCAATGTGCCAATCTATGCTGCCGCCTATTACGGGGCGATGATGGCGGGTGCGATCGTCGTCAATTTCTCTCCGCTCTATTCGGTCGAGGAACTGGCGTGGCAAGTGGGCGATTCCGGCACGCGCTTGCTGGTGACGCTCGACGTGCCCGAGCTTTATTCCACCGCCAGCAAGGTGCTGGCATCGTCGGAACTTGAAACACTGGTGGTCGGCAGCCTTTCCGGGATGCTGCCCTGGTACAAGGGGTTGGCGCTCAAGCTGCTGAAGCGCAGCCAGATTGCCGATGTCGCCTATGGCAACGCCGTGAAGAGCTGGTCGGAGATGACCCCCGACCGCGTGCCGTCCCCGACCGAAGTCACCCCCGCCGATCTCGCCCTGTTGCAATATACCGGCGGCACCACCGGGCGTCCCAAGGGGGCGATGCTGGGGCATGATCAGCTTTCGGTGAACGCCCAGCAGGTCGCCGCGCTCAATCCCTTCGGCGATCCGGCGGGCGAGGTGTTCATGGGCGCGCTGCCCTTCTTCCACGTCTTTGCCAACACCGCGCTGCTCAATCACGCGATGGTCACCGGCGCGTCGATCGCGATGGTGCCGCGGTTCGAGACCAAACAGGTGTTGGAAACGATCCAGCGTTACCGCTGCACCGGGTTTCCGGGCGTGCCGACGATGTTCCAGGCCATGCTCGATCATCCGGACCTTGCCAAAACTGACCTCTCCAGCCTCAAGGTCTGTATTTCCGGCGGTGCACCGATGCCCGCGCCCGTCCACCTCAAGTTCGAGGAAGTCACGGGCGTGCGCGTGTGCGAAGGCTACGGTCTCACCGAAAGTTCGGGCGTTGTCTCGGCCAATCCCTACGAAGGTACCCGCAAACGCGGCACCATCGGCCAGCTGGTGCCCGGCACCGCGATCATCTTGCTCGACAAGGAAGACCCGGCGCAACTGGCCCCCGAAGGCGAACCGGGCGAGTTGGCTGTGTGCGGCCCGCAGGTGATGCGCGGCTACTGGAACCGGCCCGAGACCGATGCCGACACCTTCGTGGAGCGCGACGGCAAGCGCTATCTGCGCACCGGCGATGTCGCCCAGATCGACGCCGACGGTTTCATCAGCATCGTCGACCGGATCAAGGACATGATCGCGGTGGGCGGCTTCAAGGTCTTCCCCAGCGTGGTCGAGGATGTGATCCTCGAACATCCCGCCGTGAAGGAGGCGCTGGTGATCGGCGTGCCCGAGGAATATCGCGGCGAGGTGCCGCGCGCTTATGTCACGCTGAACGAAGCGGGCGGCGCCACGGCGGAGGAACTGCGGGACTGGCTCAATGCCAAAATCGGCAAGCACGAGCGGGTCGATCAGGTGGTGATCCGCGATGCCCTGCCCAAGACCATGATCGGCAAGCTCGACCGCAAGACCCTGCGCGCCGAGGTGCTCTAGGCTCTCTTACTCGGCGGCTTCGATGCTTGGCGAGGGCACGGCCTTAACCGGCTGGCGCGCGTTGGGGGCGAAACGCCCGTCGACCTGCGCACCCTGTTCGATGGTCAGCGCGTCGTAATGCACGTCGCCCTCGATCACGGCGCTTTTGAGGATCACCAGCTCGCGTGCGGTGATCGAACCCGTGACGCGGCCGGCAAGGCGCGCGCTCTCGGCCACGACACCGCCGTGGATGCTGCTGGATTCGCCCTGCACAAGGCTGGCGCATTTGATGTCGCCTTCGATCGTGCCGTCGACATGCAGATCGGCCGTGGCGGCGATATCGCCCTTGATGGTCACATCGGCACCGATGACGGAGAAGGTCGAACCCGAACCCATCGCGCTGCTCCTATTTGCCGGTCTTGATGGCTGGGGCGCGGTCAGGTCCGGCGCCGCGGACTTCTTTGAGAACATCGGGGGCTGTCTCCAAAAGGGGGCGCGGGTTGACCGCGCGATTATTGATGCGAACCTCGAAATGGAGGTGCGGGCCGGTCGAGCGGCCGGTGCTGCCGAGCCCGCCGAGCGTGGCTCCGGCCGCGACCTTCTGGCCCGGCTTGACGTCGATCCGCGAAAGGTGGGCGTAGCGGGTGACGAGGCCGTTGGGGTGGGTCACTTCCACCGCCTTGCCATATCCGCCCTTCCATCCGGCGAAGGTCACGCGGCCCTCGGCGGCGGCGAAAATCGGAGAACCGACCGCGCCCTTGAAGTCGATCCCGGCGTGCATCGCGGCCCGGCCGTTGAACGGGTCGCGGCGATAGCCGAAGCCCGAGGTGATGTTTTCAACCGTGGCGGGCACAACCTGCGGGATGCCGTCGAGCGCGCGTTCAAGCGCCGCCATGCGCGCAAGGCTGAGGCCGAGGCGTTCGAAGCGCGGATCGAGGTCGGATTTGTCGGCCCCGGCGAGCCCCTCGAACGGACCACCCATGCCCTGCTGTGCCTGACGGCTCAGCACGCGCGGATCGAGATTGAGTTTGCGCATCGCCGCTTCGGCGCGGCTTGCGCGGGCGTCTGCAAATCGGGTCAGCCGCTCAACGAAGGCGAGCTGGCGCGCCTCGATTTCGGCCAGACCACGCGCTTCGGGGATCAGCGCGCCGACCTTTTCGACTGTCTGCGCCGCTTCGGCCGACGAATCGGTAACAGTGCTGCTGGCCGCGCCTTCGGCGACAATGTCCTCGGGCAGCATCCGGGCCATTTCTTCGAGGAAGTCCTGACGCTGCTTCATGTTTTCAACTTCGCGGTCGAGATCGCTGCCATAGGCCTTGATCCGTTCGCTGGCGGTGGCGACGCGCGCCTTTTCCTGTGCGAAGGCGGCCAGATCGGCCTCGGCGCGGTACTGGCCCCAGGCCATCACCGCGAGCGAAACCAGCCATGCCAGCGCAACCGCGACAACTGCCGCGGCAGCCCGCATCTGCAGCTTCGACGAAATCTTGATGAAGCGCACCTGACCTTGGGAGCGCATGAAAAACTCGCGGTCTGGGAACCATGAGCGTAGCTGCTCGCCCCACTTGCGCGTGGTAACTCTGTCTGACACGGCGGCCCCGATTTTATTTATGCCCCACATCAAGGCCGCTAACAGCGCATCTCCCGGGGGTCGAATCGCTGTCAGCTTGCAAGGGGTGAACCGAAGCGGAATCGCGGCGAATGGTTCATCTTGGAGCCATCTTCCACAGCGCGCCCTCAGTGATGCCGGAAATTGCGCGGCGGCGGCATCGGCGTTCCCGATTCGTGCCGGGTCGTCGGGGCAGGCGCTGAGGGCGGGCCTGACAGTCTGCGGCATGCCTGCTAAGAGCCGCGGCATGACCAATACAGCAACCCAGACTCTCCGTTCCGATTCCACCGATCCTGAAGCGCTGGTCGCCGCCATGGCCCGCAGCGCCCGCGTCGCGCAGCGCCAGCTTGCCGCGATGACCAGCGCCGAACGCGCCGCCGCGCTCCACCGCGCCGCCGACCGGCTCGAAGCCTCGGCCGATGCGGTGCTCGAAGCCAATGCGAAGGATCTTGCCGCAGGCGAGGCGCGCGGGCTGGCCAAGGCCATGCTTGACCGGCTGGCGCTCAACCCCGAACGGCTTGCCGGCATCGCCGCCGCAGTGCGCGCGGTGGCCGATCTGCCCGATCCGGTGGGGCAGGTGATCGACACGCATACCCAGCCCAATGGCCTGAAATTCCAGCGCATCCGTGTGCCGATCGGGACCATCGGGATCATCTATGAAAGCCGCCCGAATGTCACCGCCGATGCCGCCGCGCTGTGCGTGCGGGCGGGCAATGCGGCGCTGCTGCGCGGGGGGAGCGAGGCGGTGCATTCCAACCGCGCGATCCACGCCGCGCTCGTCGAAGGGCTGGCGGAAGGCGGCGTGCCCGCCGATGCCGTCCAGCTGATGCCGACGCAGGACCGCGCGGCAGTGGGCGCGATGCTGGCGGCGGCGGGCCTGATCGACATGATCGTGCCGCGCGGCGGCAAAAGCCTGGTCGCCCGCGTGCAGGCCGATGCCCGCGTGCCGGTGCTCGCCCATCTCGACGGCATCAACCACACCTATGTCCACGCCGCCGCCGATGCGGGCATGGCGGCCAGCATCGCGCTCAACGCCAAGCTGCGCCGCACCGGTATCTGCGGAGCGATGGAGACGCTGCTGATCGACGCGGACTTCCCGCAGGCGCGCGAGCTGGTCGGGGCGCTGATCGACAAGGGCTGCGAGGTGCGCGGTGACGATCGCATCCGCGCGCTTGACGGGCGGGTGATCGCGGCAAGCGCGAATGACTGGGATACCGAATATCTCGACGCCGTGCTGTCGGTGGCGATGGTCGACGGAATCGACGCCGCGCTCGCCCACATCGCGCGCCATTCCTCGGGCCATACCGATGCCATCGTGACCGCCGACGATGCCGCTGCGGAACGCTTCCTGGCCGAAGTCGACAGCGCGATCGTGATGCACAATGCCTCTTCGCAATTCGCCGACGGCGGCGAATTCGGGCTGGGGGCAGAGATCGGCATCGCCACCGGCCGGCTGCACGCGCGCGGACCGGTCGCGCTCGAAGGGCTCACCACCTATAAATGGCAGGTGCGCGGGCAAGGCCAGACCCGGCCCTAGGCGTGACGGAACCCGGCGCTTGCGATCCCGCCCTGTCCTGACCGGGCTGCTCGGCGGCAGCTTCAATCCCGCGCATGGCGGGCACCGGCGCATCAGCCTGTTCGCGATGGATGCGCTCGGGCTGGACGAGGTGTGGTGGCTGGTTTCGCCCGGCAACCCGCTCAAGCCCCGTGCCGGAATGGCGCCGCTGAAAGCGCGCTTGCGATCGGCGCGGGCGCAGGCGCGGCGCGCGCGAATCGTGCCGACCGCGATCGAGGCGCAGCTCGGCACACGCTATACCGTCGACACGCTCCGCGCGCTTCAGCGCCGCTATCCGAAACGGCGCTTCGTGTGGCTGATGGGGGCCGACAATCTCGCCGAATTCCATCGCTGGAAGGACTGGCGCCGGATCGCGCGGACAATGCCGATTGCGGTGATCGCCCGCCCCGGCTATGATGCGGATGCCATGACGAGCCCCGCCATGGCCTGGTTCAGGCCGTATCGTGTGCCTGCCACCAGCATTCGGAAACGGGGGCAATGGAGCGCACCGGCACTGGTGTTATTGCGTTTCGATCCGGATTACCGCTCGGCCACGGCCATTCGCCGTGCCCATGCCGGGTGGGCCGAGCCTTTGCTCGGCGGGGATCGAAACGGCCAAAAACCCGATATGCCGCTGCGTGACCGGCTGACATTCCGCAGCATCCGGACAGAGGAGCAGGCATGAAACGCGGCACAAGCGTTTCGGCCCGTTCGTCCATCCGTTTTACTGCCATGCGGCCGCATCGCCCCGCACTCTGGAGATACCTGATTGCCTATGACCGAGGCACTGATCGCATCCATTCCGCCCGCCCCGCTGCAGGCAGCCGCCAAGGCGGCCCAGTCGCTCGGGCAAACTGATATGGGAAGCGATGCCCTGCACCAGCTGGTGCTGACCCAGCTCGACGATGACCAGGCGCAGGAGATCGTCTCGATCCCGCTCGCCGGGAAGAGCTCGATCGCCGATTACATGGTGATCGCCAGCGGCCGTTCGACCCGTCAGGTCGCGGCGATGGCGCAGAAGCTGGCCGAGAAGATCAAGCAGTCCGGCTATGGCTCCGCGCGGGTCGAAGGCCTGCCCGCTGCCGACTGGGTGCTGATCGACGCGGGCGACGTGGTGGTCCACCTGTTCCGCCCCGAAGTGCGCAGCTTCTACAACCTTGAACGCATGTGGTCGTTCGAGGGATCGGAAACGTCGATGATGGGCCGGAATTAATTTGTTCTGCGTTCGCCCCTCCGGGCGAGCGTCCTTGTGTTCCGCCGCCCATCCGGGCTGCGAAATCCGCGCGCACGCGGCGTTTTTGTCGGCCTATCGCTTCGCTACTTGAGGCCTGAAGGCCGCATCGCTGCGGGCGGCCGGTCGGCCTTGCGGGCCTGCGGCCCGTTCCAGTCCGTTTCATCGGGGTCTGAGCCATCCTTCTTCATATCATCGCGCGCGGGAAAATCGGCCGCTCGCCCGAGGGTGAGCTGGTGGACCGCTATGCCAAGCGCCTGACCTGGCCGGTCAAGCTGACCGAATGGCCCGATACCGGCGCGGGCAAGGTGGCCGATCCGGTGACGCCCTATCGCACAGTGCTGCTCGACGAGCGCGGGCGGGCGATGGCTTCGGAGGATTTCGCGGCCCTGCTGGGCCGGTGGCGCGACGAAGGGGTGCGCGAAACCCGTTTCATGATCGGCGCTGCGGACGGACATTCCGATGCCGAACGCGCATCGGCCGACCTGCTGCTTGCCTTCGGGCCTGCCACCTGGCCGCATATGCTGGCCCGGGCGATGCTGATGGAGCAGCTTTACCGCGCCACCACCATCCTTGCCGGGCATCCCTATCATCGGGCAGGATAGGGCCATGCGCCGTCATGCCTTCACTGCCACTGCACTCATCGCCATCAGCGCGGCATTGGCCGTTGCCATGCCCGATAGCCGCGCGCGCACCGATGTCCTGCTGGTCGAACCTGCCGAGGCAGAGGCCCAGCTCGCCCGCGCCGCGCGCGAGAGCCGCCGGGCCGAGCAGCGCGCCGCCCGCCTGAGCCGCAAGGCCGAAGCCGCGACCGAGGCTGCCACCCGCACCGCCAGCGAAGCCGCCGCGCTCGCCGCCCGCATCCAGCAGGCCGAGGCCGATATCGAAGTCGCCCGCGCGCGGCTGTCGCTGGTGCAGGCCGAGCGCGCCGAACTCACCGCGCGCCTTGCCGAACAGCAGGAGCCGACCGCCCGCCTTGCCGCCGCGCTCCAGACCGCGTCGCGCCGCCCGCTTGCGCTGTCTGCGCTTCAACCGGGTTCGCTCAAGGAGGTGGTCTATGTCCGCGCCGTGCTGGATAGCGCGGTGCCGCAGATCCGCGCGCGCACCGCCGATCTGCGCGACGAGCTTGACAAGGGCCGCGCGCTGGAGGCCGAAGCGACGCGCACACTGGCGGAATTGCGCGACGGCGAAAAAGCCCTGCGCGAACGCCGTGCCGCGCTCGCCGCGTTGGAAAGCAAGCAGCGCGTCGCCTCGCGCAACGCGCGCGGGGCCGCCATGCGCGAGGCGGAACGCGCGCTGGCGTTGGCGGAGGAAGCACGCGATCTCGACGGGCTGGTCTCGCGGCTTGACGATATTGCGGCGCTGCGCCGCGAACTGGCCGCGCTGCCCGGCCCGGTGTTGCGTCCGGCCGATCTGTCCGCGCCCTTGCCCGCCGCGCCGGAACCGGCCCCTTCGGCGACGGGTAGTGCGTCTCCGCCTGCCGATTACCAGCTGCCGGTCGACGGCCGCACGCTGGTTGGTTTCGGCGCGCGGCGCGCGAGCGGCATTGCCAGCACCGGACTGGAGCTTGCCCCGGTTGCAGGCGCGCAGGTCGTGGCCCCCGCGCGCGGGCGGGCGGTGTTTGCCGGGCCCTATCGCGGGTTCGGGCGAATCGTCATTATCGAGCACGACGGCGGCTGGACCAGCCTCGTCACCGGCCTCGCGCGGGTCGATGTGGCGGTCGGCGCGGCGGTGATCGGCGGCAGTCCCGTCGGGGTTGCCGGGGGTCGCGGAGCGCCGGTGACAATCGAGCTGCGGCGCGACGGCGAGCCGGTCAACCCGTTGCAATATCTGCGTTAAGCGCGAATTTCCGGGCGGTTCCGGCGAGCACACCTGTCCCGTCCGGACACGCCGCTGCCGGCTGCGAAGCTCTCATCTGGCGTTAAGCCTGCCGAACCTATACATTCGCCTGCACAAAGGAGCCTTGCACCCCTATGAAATTCGCCGCTCTCCTGCGCAGCGCCGCGCTCGTCACTGCGGTGGCGCTGATCCCCGCCACCACCGCCACCATGGCCCAGGTGGACGGCCGCGCGGGCCCCGAATTCGCCAAGCTTTTCGCAGTCTTCCAGCGGGTGAAGGCAAGCTATGTCGAGCCGGTCGAGGATGACGTGCTGATCCGCGGCGCGATCGACGGGATGCTGGCGGCGCTCGATCCACATTCGGCCTATCTCGACGGCGGCGACTTGCAGCGCCTCGAAACCATGATCGACGGCAATTATTCCGGTCTCGGCCTGTCGGTGGTGATGGAAGACGGCGCGGTGAAGGTGGTTTCCCCGTTCAAGGGCAGTCCGGCGGACAAGGCGGGCATCAAGGCGGGCGATTTCATCACCCATCTTGATGGCACGCTGATCTACGGCGGCAGCCTTGACGACGCGGTAGCGCAGATGCGCGGGCCTTCGGGCACCTCGATCAAGCTGACAATCTTCCGTCCGGGCCGTGATGAGCCAGTGGAAGTCGACGTGACACGCGGCGTGATCGAGTTGGAGCCGGTCACCCACGAACTGGGTGCGGGCAATATCGGCGTCATCACCGTCAACGAATTTTCCGCCGATGTCGGCGCGGACGTGTTCTCCGCATGGCAGGACATCAAGAAGGAAGCCGCCGGACGCGTAGCCGGGCTGGTGCTCGACCTGCGCAACAATCCGGGCGGGAGCCTCGATGAATCGGTGGCGCTGGCCGATCTGTTCCTGACCGACGGGCGCATCGTCAGCCAGCGCGGCCGCGCGCGCGGCGAAACGATGCTCTACGATGCCGAAACGGTCTATCGCGGCGACATGGCCGAAGGCGTGCCGCTGGTCGTGCTGATCAACGCGGGCTCGGCCTCGGCTTCAGAAATCGTCGCGGGCGCGTTGCAGGATCACCGCCGCGCGCTGATCATGGGCGAACGCAGCTTCGGCAAGGGCTCGGTCCAGTCGCTGCTGCCGCTTGGCCCGGACGCCGCGCTCAAGCTGACGACGGCGCGCTACTTCACGCCTTCGGGCAAGTCGGTGCAGGAAGGCGGGATCAAGCCCGATATTGCGGTGCCCCAGATCTCCGACCCCGATTTCGCGCTGCGCCAGAAATACCAGACCCGCGAAAGCGACCTGCGCGGCCACCTGATCAACGAACTGGGCATCAAGGACGAGGAAATGGAGAGCGACAGCATCGCCGATCCCCGTTTCCAGCTGACCTCGGCCCAACTTGAAGAACAGGGTGTGAAGGACTTCCAGCTGCATTATGCGATGGAAACCCTGCGCCGCACGACGAAGAGCACGGTGGCGCTGCGGCCTGCCAAGCGTTAGGGCGCGATGCCATGGATAGTCTTGGCAAGGCGCGGCTGCTGGCCGTGCTGGTTCCCGCAGGCCTGCTTGGCGGAGCCTATGTTTCGCAATACGTTTTCGGGCTGTTCCCGTGCGAAATGTGCTGGTGGCAGCGCTATCCGCATTTCGCGGCGCTCGGCATTGGCCTGCTGGCCTTTTTCATGCAGCCGGCGCGGGTGTGGGTGGCACTGGCGGGACTGGCGATCATCACCTCCGGTCTGATCGGCGGCTTTCACGCGGGCGTCGAATATGGCTGGTGGGAAGGGCTTACGGCATGCTCGACCCCGGGTGCCGGGGTCGACATCACGAATTTCTCTGCCGCACCGCTGATCCGCTGTGACATCGCGCCGTGGACGCTGTTCGGCATCTCGCTCGCGGGGTTCAATTTCCTGATTTCGTGCGCCTCGGGTGCAGCCATTGTGGCGCTTGCCGCGTATCGTAGGTAAGGTGCACCCAAAGGAGCCGATAATGCAGCGCGAAGAACTTCACCGCATGATCCGGGTCGACCAGGCCGGCGAATTCGGCGCGACCCGCATCTACGAAGGCCAGCTGGCCGTGATGGGCGACCGGGGCCCCCATTCGGCGGAAATCCGTCACATGGCCGAACAGGAACGCGAACACCGCGCCAAGTTCGATGCGCTGCTGGTGAAGCGCGGCGTGCGCCCCACGGCGCTGCATCCGTTCTGGTCGGCGGCGGGCTATGCACTCGGGGCAGGCACGGCGCTGCTCGGCCCCGAAGCGGCGATGGCTTGCACCGCGGCGATCGAGGAAGAGATCGACAAACACTATTCCGAACAGCTCGAAAAGCTGGAAGCGAGCGGCAATGATCCCGAACTGGCCGAAATGATCGAGGCCTTTCGCGAGGATGAGCGCGAGCACCGCGATGCAGCGCTGGCGAACGGCGCCGAACGCGCGCCGGCCTATCCGTTGCTGGCCGGTGCGATCCGGCTGGGCTGTCGCCTCGCCATCAAGATGAGCGAGAGGATCTGACGCCTGTCGCAGGCGGGCTAGTCTCGCTCGGTGGGGGTGCGGTGCCCGACCGGCTGCCACGGCTGACCGATCTGTTTCGCCAGCCGGTCACGCACGCGCCATACGATTCCGACGCGTCGCTCGGCGATGCCGGGCAGGCTGCTCGGGTCCCCGCCGAGCCACGGCAGGAACGGATTGCGCCGCGCATAGGACCACAATTCCACCCGCTCGCCCGATCGCAGCGAAGGGCCGCGCGCGTGGAAGCCGACGGTATCTGCTACCACCAGCGTATTGGCCGCCACCGCCAGAGCGCGCGGCGCAGGCAGTTTCATCGCGTCCAGCTCGCGTTGGCCGATGCGCGGAGAGCCGCGCGCGGACAGGCGATCGATCGCGCGCGGATCGGCGAGGCTGCGCTCCCGCTCCCAGGCCAGCCGTTCGGGCGTGAAGCGGTGCGAGCCCGGGACATAGGTAAAGGGCCCGTCCTCGATCGTCACCGGATTGAGGAACAGCCAGGCCTTGAGCGAGGAATGGAAGCTGTCCGCATGCAGCACTTCCTGCGGGTCGGGATCGTTGCCGCCGGCCTTGCTGACGATCGTCTGGACGTAATGCAGCGGGGTGATGCGGTAGCTGGCGACATAGTGGAACAGCGCCACGATATCCTTGCGCTCCAGCAGGCGGCGTAACGCGGGGATCGCTTGCAGCATTGCCGGGTCCACCGCCATGCGCCGGGTGATCGCATCGCCCTGGCGCATTTCCCGTGCTGGCCCCTCATAGCCGAGCACCGCTTCGCGCAGGGCGGCGAATTCGGCGGGCGGGACGATGTCCGGGATGGCGACGAAACCGTCCCGGTCGAAGGCTTCGCGCCAGTCGGGCCTGACCTTGCGCGCCAGCCGCTTGCGCCGCCAGCGGCACAGGCTGTCGGCAAGCCTGACCCGCGCGACATGAAGGCCGCGCCGGTTGAGCCGCTGCGAACCGATCAGCGGATTGTCGAGAAAACTCTTTGAACCCGTTGCCAGCTGAAGCACCCAGACCGGTGCCATAAGGGCTTTGCGGATGATCATGGTCTGGCTTTACGCATGGGGGCTTTCAAGGCGCCCTGCTTACCCTCCCAAGCCTTTGAGTCAATGATGCCTTCTGTGCAATCGGGCGCTGCCGGCAGGGCGTTGGCTGGCGCGCGGCTGCAGCTACAGGCTCCAGTAGACCAGATCGTCGGGCAAGGCCTTGCGGTCGATTGCGCTCTTGACGTCGATCAGCACGCCGCCTTCGCGCATGCGCGCGACAAGATCGCCCGGGTCGGCCACATAGCTTGCATGATTCACCGCCAGCACCAGCGCATCAAGCTGGACCAGTTCCTCTGGCGGGCTAAGAGCGATGCCATATTCGTGCGCCGCCGCCGCCGGATCGGCGAGCGGATCGCTCACCAGCGCGTCGATCCCGTATTCGCGCAGTTCGGCAAGGATGTCGGGCACCTTGGAATTGCGGATATCGGGCACGTCCTGTTTGAAGGTCAGCCCCATCACGCCCACCTGTGCACGGCAGGGTGAAACCCCGTTCGCGATCAATAGCTTCACCAGCTTCTGCGCGATCGCCTGACCCATCGCGTCGTTGATCCGTCGCCCGGCAAGGATCACCTCGGGCCGGTAGCCGAGCTTTTCCGCTGCTGCCGTTAGGTAGAAGGGATCAACCCCGATGCAGTGCCCGCCGACAAGACCGGGGGTGAAGGGTAGGAAGTTCCACTTCGTCCCCGCCGCCGCCAGCACGTCGCGCGTGGCAATGCCCATGCGGTCGAAGATTAGCGCGATTTCGTTCATCAGCGCGATATTGAGATCGCGCTGGGTGTTCTCGATCACCTTGGCTGCCTCGGCGACCTTGATTGAGGGCGCTTCGTGCAGCCCGGCATCGACGATCTTCCCGTAGACCGCGTGCATCCGCGCCAGTGCGGCAGGGCTGTCGGCGGCGATGATCTTGGTGATGGTTTCGAGCCGGTGGACGTGATCGCCCGGGTTGATTCGTTCGGGGCTGTAGCCGAGCGCGAAGTCGCGGCCCTGCTCCAACCCCGAATGCTGCGCCAGCCACGGGCCGCAGATATCCTCGGTGACGCCTGGAAACACGGTCGATTCGAACACCACCAGCGCGCCCTTCGACAGGCGCGGGCCGATTGTTTCGCAGGCGCGTTGCAACGGGGTCAAGTCGGGGCGGCGTTCATCGGTGATCGGGGTGGGGACGGTGACGATGATCGTTTCGGCACCCTCCAGCACCGCCGGGTCGTCCGAGACTTCAAGGCCGCATGACGTCAGCCGTGCATCCTTGATCTCGCGCGTGGCATCGTGCCCCGCACGCAAGCTGGCAACGCGCGCGGCGGAGATATCGAAACCGACGACATTGCCCAATCGCTCTGCCAGCGCCACGGCGACTGGCAGGCCGACATAGCCGAGGCCAACGACTGCTATCTTTGCATCCATGCAGACATGCCTAGATCAACCGGACTCAATTTTTCGCTAATCGCGCTGCGGGAAAGCCGGCTTCAGCGGCGGTTCAGCGCGTGCGGTCTAGACAAAGACCCCCGCGCACAGGCATTGCGGTGCCATTGCCGTGCTGGCCACAAGGATCATTCGCGATGAAGCACCTGCTCGCCCCCGCTCTCGTCACTGCCGCCGCTGCCTTGGCTGCCGCCGCTCCGGCATCGGCGCAAAGCGCGGACGAGAAGATCAACATGGTGATCGCCTACAGCGCTGACGAATGCCCCGAAGCCAAGGACGGCGAAGTGGTGATCTGCGAAATTCTGGTCGAGGCCGAACGCTATCGCATCCCCTCGAACCTGCGCAACAGCACCTCGCCCGAGAACACCGCCTGGGCGCGGCGGGTAGAGGAAATCAAGTATGTCGGCGATTTCGGCGCGATGAGCTGTAGCCCGGCCGGCGCGGGCGGCTTTACCGGCTGCACCCAGAAATTCGTCGAGGCCGCTTACAAGGATCGCGCCGAGGCCGAAAACGTGCGCTTCAGCCAGCTGATCGAGGAGGCCCGTCAGGAACGTCTTTCGACCATCGACGAAGACGCCGCCGCCGAACAGGCGCGGGTCGAGATGATCGAGCGCGAATACATGGAACGGCTAGAGCGCGAGCGCCAGGCCGAGCTTCCGGGCGAAGGCAAGCTGCCCGAGCCGACCGAGCCCGCGAGCGACGAGCCGCAGTAAGGCGCGTCGTCAGACCCGGTAGTAATCCCGGTACCACGCCACAAACCGCGCGACCCCTTCGCGGAACGGGGTTTGCGGCGCGTAGCCCGTGAGCGACTTCAGCAGGCTTGCATCGGCCCAGGTCGCAGGCACATCGCCCGGCTGCATCGGCAGGAAGTTCTTCACTGCCTCGCGCCCGCATTCGGCTTCGATCGCGGTGATGAAGTCCATCAGCCGCACTTTATCGCCATTGCCGATGTTCACGACGCGAAACGGTGCGACGGGCGAAAGGCTGTCGCCCGCGGCAATGTCCTCGGCGCTTTCGGGCCGGACGGGCGCGGCATCGATCAGTAGCCGGATGCCGCGCACCAGATCGCTCACATAGGTGAAGTCGCGATACATCTCGCCGTCGTTGTAGATATCGATCGGCGCGCCTTCGAGGATCCCGCGGGTGAACTTGAACAGCGCCATGTCGGGCCGCCCCCACGGGCCATAGACCGTGAAGAAGCGAAACATCGTGACCGGCAGGTTCCAGAGGTGGGCATAGGAATGCGCCATCGCCTCGTTCGCCTTCTTGGTCGCGGCGTAGAGCGTCAGCGGCGTGTCGCATTTCTGCGTCTCGGCGAAAGGCATGTCGGTATTGGCGCCATAGACCGAACTGGTGGAAGCCATCAGCAGATGATCGACGCCCAGCTCGCGTGCGCACTCCATGACGTTGAAGGTGCCGACGAGGTTCGCATCGACATAGGCGCGCGGGTTTTCGAGGCTGTAACGCACCCCTGCCTGTGCGGCGAGGTGGACGATCACATCGGGCTTTTCCGCCAGCGCCAGCGCGTGCAGCCGCTCGAAATCCTCCAGCATGCCTTCGGTGCAGGTGAAATGCGGGTGCTGCAGCAGCATCTGGTGACGCCGCTGCTTGATCCGCACGTCGTAGTAATCGGTCATCCCGTCATAGCCGACGACGCGAAAACCTTCGTCCAGCAGCAGCTGCGAGAGGTGAAACCCGATGAACCCGGCCGAACCGGTGACGAGAATGGTGCGCATGCTTGCTGTTCCCTCCAGTGCCGGCGTCTCTTCGGCTATTGATGGGGGCCAACGCCGTCAAGCCGGTGCGACAAGGCCTGTCGGGAATGGCGCGCGGCTGAAATCCTTACCCTGCAAAATCGCGATCAGTCGGGCAGCAGTCGGCGGCCTTCGAACCGGGCCACGGCATGGGTCACCACTTTGTCGAGCGCCTCGTCCGAGAAGAATCCTCCAGGAATCAGGCAGCGTTCGATCAGAACGCGGCGAAAGGCGGCAAAGGTTTCCGCATCAGGCGGGGTTGCCTCGCTCCAGAAGCGGTCAAGACCATGTTGGAAGGTTAGATCGGGCAAGTCGTAGATGGCCTTGCCCAGCACCACCACAGGCACGCCGCGCGCCAGGCCCAGCGTCCCGCTGGTGCTGTTGATCGTCACCATCCCTTTGGCCCGCTCGGCAATGGCTTCGATATCGCCCCATGCGAGATAATCGACCCGGTCGGCGATCCCGTATCTTTCGGCAAGGTCGGCGGTTTCCAGCTGCCAGTCACGCACCCCGTTATCAAGCGGATGTTCCTTCACGACCAGACGCGTTTCTTCCGGGGCATGTTCGGCAAAGGATGCGAGCACGACATTGAGCGCATCAAGGATGCCGGCGAAGGGGGAATGCAGGCGGATCTGCGCGTCCGAATCCAGCTGCAGCGGGAACAGGTAATAGGCCGCATCCTGATCGGCCAGACGAGCCAGCAGCTTTGCGCCCTGCTCGCTGCGTTCCTGTCGCCGGTTGAGTTTGCGCGCCCATCCCACGCCTTCGACCACGGGATGCCATGGCCGGTGGTTGCGCCAGCCGGGATAGCGCCAACGGGAGAGCACGTCCGCGGTGTTGTACCAGAGCCCTTCGCTCGCGCGGCGGCGGAATGAGGATGGGACTTTCTGATGCTCGGGCACGGGCGGCAATTCGGCGGCTGTGGCGCGGTACCATTGCGGATCGCGCGGTAAGGTGCTGTGGCCGTTCACGCCGCCGACTTCCATCGTCACCCAATCGGGCCGGACATAGCCTTCCTCGAACACCCAGACTGTCACGCCGCGTTCGCGGCATACCTTCAGCGCGGCCATGTGATGATCGCGGCAATCGCCGAACAGCATCACATCGCTGATCCGGTGTTTCTCGAGCAGCCGGGCGAAGCTTTCGGGCCATTCGGCCAGCGTCCCGCGATAATCGATGCCGTTCGGCAAGCGCCAATAGGCCTTGTCACCGCCGTTGAAATTGACCTTGAACACCTCGTGACCGGCTTTTCGCAGGGCGAGACCGAGGCGCCGGAAGAACGACCCCATCAACCCTTGCAGCAGCATCACGCGGCGCGGTCCTCCTGCAGGCATGACCGGATCGGTCTGCGGCAGGATCTGTTGATCGGTCATGAGTGGAACGGGGCCATGCAGTGTTCGGGGTCTTGTCTGCATCCCCTAGTCCTACCGGCATTGGTTTGTCGATGCCGGGACATCATTTTGTTTTTGCTTTCCTACGCCTATCGACGCTAGCCCGAGCCGATGACAAAAGACAGGCGTGACCGGATTGGCAAGGCGCCCGCGCGACCGACCCTGGCGTTGCGGGAGGCGCGCCGATGAGCGAGATTCTCCGCATTCTGGCCGCTGAAGCCCTTGTTCTTGCTGTGCTGGTTATCGCGGCCGATGCTTTCGCTGCACCGCACGGGCGGCTCTCGCTGCTTCCGCGCAGCCTGCGGGGGACGGCTGTGTTGCTGCTCGTCGCCATGCTCGCTTTTGCGCTCGTGCTCGTCATTACCGGAGCATCGCTGGTATCGGCTGTCGTGGTCGCGGCGCTGTTTGCGGCGCTTTCGCTGATTTCGAATATCAAGCGCCGCGTGCTGGGCGAGCCGCTGGTGTTCAGCGATTTCGCGCTTATCGGCGCGGTTTTCCAGCATCCGCAATTCTACCTCACGGCGCTGCGCCCGATTCAGGTCGTCCTGCTGGGCGGCGGTCTCGTCCTTGCTTTTGCGGCGCTGGCGTTGCTCTCGAACCTCAATGCGCAGCCGCGGCTGCTGGGCCTGGGGCTGGGGGTGGTGGCGGCAGCGGGACTGGCCGTCGCGTTACGCCGTATCGGCTGGCCTCTCGAAGTCTCCGCTCCCGATCCCGATACCGATGTCATGCGCCACGGGCTGGTGGCGAGCTTGCTTGCGCATTGGCACGACTGGCGCGGCACAACCGATCCCGATCCCTGCGACGCGCCGCCGGTCACGGGGCGCGCCGGCCAGCTGGTGGTGATCGTTCAATGCGAATCCTTCACCGATCCGGTGGCATTGTTCGATGATCCCGGCTTGTCCCTTCCGGCGCTGGAAACGGCGCGAAGCCTTGCATGGCGGCACGGAAGATTACTGGTTTCGGGCTTCGGCGCCTACACCATGCGGACCGAGTTCGGGGTGCTGTTCGGGCGCGGCGAAGAGGTGCTGGGCACCCGCCGGTTCGACCCCTTCCTGACCGCCCGCGGCGAGGCGAGCTGGGCCCTGCCCAACCGGCTGGGACGGGACGAATGGGACAGCTGGTTCGTCCATCCGCACGATATGCGTTTCTACGGGCGGCACCGGCTTATGCCCGAGGCCGGTTTCGGCAACCTTGTCGGTGAGGAGTTCTTTCCGCGTCCCGGCCCCGACGAGGGGCGCTATGTTACCGACGCGGCCGTCGCCGATCGCATCATCGAAATCGCGCAGGACAGTGCCGGATCAAGCCTGCTTTACGCCGTGACGATCGAGAACCACGGGCCGTGGCCTCCGGAAGAGCGCGATGCCGCACGCGGGGCTTCGCCCTATCTGCGGTTGCTTGCCCGTAGTGATGCCATGCTCGCGCGCCTGATCGATGCCTTGCCGCGCCTTGGACGGCCTGCCATCCTGTGCTTTTTCGGCGATCACCGGCCCAGCATCCCTGGCGCGAGTGAACCGGGTGCGGAGCGCCACACGCCTTACGTCATGCTTCGCTTCGCCAGCGACGGAACGCCTTTGCCGGGCACCGGCACGGGAGAGGATCTGACTCCGGCCGAGCTTCACCACGCCATCCTCGACGCGATTCGCCTAGGGGAGGCGCAGCGATAACAGCACCCGGTCCCTGACCGGTCGCGGCAGCAGCCGGTCCAGCCAGCGCAGCAGCAGGAAGCGCCGCGGCACGACCAGTTCGGCGCGGCCTGCAAGCACCGCCGCGATCATCTTGTCTGCTACCTGCCCGGCCGGGATTTCGCCGGGCCGCGCGCCTGTCGGCCCACCGGCAAAGAAGCCCGGCGACACCAGCGTGACGCTGACCCCGCGATCCCTGACGGCGAGTCGCAAGGCATCGGCATAGCGGGCAAGGCCGGCCTTGCTTCCGGCATAGGTCGCCGCGAAGGGTAGCGAATGGGATGCTGCGGCGGTCCCCACCAGCGCGATCCGCCCGCGCCCACGCTCTGCCATGCGTTCGGCCAGCGTCGCGGCCAGCGCGGCCGGCGCCATGAAATTGGTTTGGCACAGGCGGGCCACCTGCTCCGCGGGCTCGACCACCATGCCGGAAGGCAGCGTGTCACCTTGCCCGGCGACAAGGAAGGCGCAATCAAAGGGCGCCGCCGCGTCTTCATCGGCCAGCGCCGCCACCGCGGCATCGAGCCCGGCAAGATCGAGCGAGCGCGTTTCCGTTTCGGCCCCGCGCGAGCGGCATGCAGCGGCCACCTCGCCAAGGCGCGCCGGGTCGCGCCCCCACAGCGACAGCTGCACGCCGGGCCGGGCAAGCCGCATGGCAAGCTCACGCCCAAGCGCACCCGAGGCGCCGCTGATGAAAACACGTGCATCCACCAAGGATATTTCTTTGCCCATCGTCGTTATAGGAAACGAAGCTGTTCGGGCGTCAAGAGAAACAGCGTCTGACTCGCGCATCATGGCATCGCATAAGGGCTACGAGCGGGCGGGTAAAAAGGGGGATGGGTGCACCCCAACGCTAATCGTCGTAATTTCAGTGTAGTACATCGCATGCGTCTTGACTTTGAGGAATCTGACTTGAAAGGGCAGGGCATGCCTTCTGGGTCGCCGTCCTCTCACCCGCGCGTAAAACTGTTCCGTAGCGCCCGCCTCGAGCGGTTGACCGTCATTTCGATGCGGTGGTTTGTCGTGCTTTGGGCAATCCTTTTGCCCGCGATTGCGCTCGTCGGAATTGCAACGGCGCCGACCTTGTGGGCGCCGATGCTGGTCGGCATAGGCTGGCTGGTCTGGTCGCTGACCGAATACCTTTTGCATCGCCATCTCTTCCACTTCGAGCCGCGCTCGCCCCTGTTGCAGCGGGCGGTATTCATCATTCATGGCAACCATCATTCGGAATCGAACGATCCTCTGCGCAACCTGATGCCGCCGGTCGTCAGCATTCCCGTGGGGCTGCTGGTTTGGGCCGCCGCACTTGCGGTCGCCGGTCCGGCAGGCACGTGGCTGCTGTTCGGTTTCATGTCCGGCTACGTGGCCTATGACATCATCCACTATGCCTGCCACCAGTTCCCGATGAAGGGCCCGTTCGGGCGGATGCTCAAGACGCATCACATGCGCCACCATCATCTGCGTGCGAAGGGCAACTACGCCATCACCGGCATGTTGTGGGATCGCGTTTTTGCGACCCGCATCTCATCGCACAACGAGGCTTAGACGGCTGTGCCCACCAATGCCGTCCAGCAGCTGCGATATCGACCGAAGAACAGGGGTGTCTGGTTCTTTGCTGAGCGCTTCGCGAGTGCCGTAACCCCATTCGACAAGCGCCACGGCCATTCCTACTGCGCGGGCTGTGTCGAGATCGACCTGCGAGTCCCCGCAGTAGAGCGTGTCGTGCGGTGTTCCGCCCAGCCCCGCAAGCGCCAGATGTGCGGCTTCGGGGTCGGGCTTGCGATTACGTCCCGGGGCGCTGCCGATAATGGCAGCAAAGTGCTGTACGAGCCCCAGTTCGGTAAGGATCTTCTCGCAAAGAAACTGCGGCTTGTTCGAACAGATCGCAAGGCCCACGCCTCTGTTTGTCAGGACTTCCAGAGCTTCGTGCACACCGGGAAAAGCCAAATCAGCAGGAACGTCGATCATCCGGTGAATGCGACGGAATTCCTCAATCTCGGCGGAAGGGTCGGACGAGTGCCCGCCCATGACGGCGGCGATCATGGCCTCACCGCCAACCGCATCCATCTTGCGGATCAGGGCGGGATCGGCATACCTAGTGGCTCCGCGTTCTTGCAGCATGCGGTCGATGATGGCTCCAGTCAGTCGCGCGCTGTCGATGAGAGTTCCGTCGAGGTCAAATATGATGTTGCGAAACCACACTAGATAATCGCCTTGTTTTCGAACTGCCTCGGGTCGCGAGTGTAGTCTGACGCATTTTTGAAGGGCAATTGCAAATGGTAAGCCACTCTGCCCGCTTGACGCACACTGGTCACGCGGAGTCCCATGTGGATGTTGGTCGCAACGTCATCTCGATGGAGGCGGATGCCCTTCGGCTGCTGGGCGAGGGGCTGGGTGACGCTTTTGCAGAGGCTGTAGAAATGATTCTCCGCTGTCGGCAGCGGGTGATCGTTTCGGGTATCGGAAAATCGGGACACGTCGCTCGCAAGATTGCCGCGACTCTCGCTGCAACCGGCACGCCGGCGCTGTTTGTCCACGCCGCCGAAGCTGCGCATGGCGACGTTGGCATGGTCAGCCCGGGAGACGTGCTGATCGTCTTTTCAAATAGTGGTGCCACGGTCGAAGTGCAGCCTTTGTGTATTTACGCCAAAGGCATCGGCTGTCCGCTAATCGGAGTGTCACGTAACCCCAATTCGCTGCTGATGCGCACCGCCGACCTCGGGCTGCGTCTGCCTAACGTCGAGGAAGCCTGCTCCTCCAGCCTTGCGCCGACGACTTCCTCTACCATGATGCTTGCGCTTGGAGATGCGCTGGCGGTTTCCGTGATGCGTGCGCGCGGTCTTTCGGGCGTCGATATCAGGGCGCTTCATCCTGGCGGAGAGATCGGTCTGCATCTGCGCAATGTCGAAGACGTGATGCATTCGGGCGACCGTCTGCCGATTGTTGCGATGGCGACACCCATGCCCGACGTTCTGGTGACCATGACGGAAAAGCGCCTAGGTGTGGCTGGCGTTGTCGACGAGACGGGCGAACTTGTCGGGATCATTACCGACGGCGACCTCAGGCGTCATGCTCGCAATCTCATCTTCAGTTGTGCCGCCGATTTGATGACTCCCGCGCCGCGCACGATCGTTCGTACTGCGACTGTCCAGGAAGCCCTCGAGATAATGAACACCCATCGCATCACGGTCTTGTTCGTGGTGGACCAAAGGCAGCCCCTCACGCCGCTTGGCGTGGTCCAGATCTACGACATTGCTGCGCCTCCCGCGCCCGTTGTCACCCTCTAAGCGGCAATGCACCGTATTCTCGTCATTATTCCGGCCCGGCTCGCGTCTACCCGGTTTCCGGCTAAACCCCTTGCCGAATTAAGGGGTGCTGACGGTATTGCACGCCCGGCGTTACATTACACTTGGCAAGCCGGGCTTGCGGCGGTGCGACTACTGGGACCAGACGCCGGTTGTATCATTGCCACCGACGATGATCGGATTGCCGCCGTCGCTCGTGCCAATGAAATGGCTGTGGTGATGACCCCAGAAGCCTGTGCCAATGGCACTGAACGCTGCGCGGCGGCGCTTTCTGCGCTGGGGTATTCGCCCGAACTGGTAGTAAATCTGCAAGGTGATGCGCCGTTGACCCCAGCGAGTATGGTCGCGGAGCTAGTGGCCTTAATCGAGTCCGAACCACAATTCGCGATGGCGACCGCGGCAGTCCCGGCAAGCCCTGCCGTGCTGGCTCATCTTCAGGCCGACGCCGCTGCCGGACGCGTTGGCGGGACAACGGTCGTTTGCAGTAGTGCGGGCCGAGCGCTTTATTTTTCAAAGTCCATCATTCCCCATGTTTTGCCCGGCACAACGCCGCGCGAAAGCGTCTTGCTCCACCTTGGGCTCTACGCTTATCGGCCGGAGGCGCTTTTATCCTACACGGTTCACGGAGCGGCACCGATCGAACTGCAGGAGGGGCTTGAGCAGCTAAGGTTCCTGGATGCAGGCTTGCCGGTAGGGGTTGCAGTGTGCGAGGCGCCGGCGTGGGAAATGATTGAACTCAACAACCCCACTGATGTGCCTTTGATCGAGGCCGAACTGGCCCGCCGCGCGGCGATGGAGTCTGTGTGATGCTGCCCGCTTTCCGTCGCGCAGCCGGGACGCCGCCGTTCCTGATTGCCGGCCCCTGCGTAGTCGAGAGCGAGGCGCTGTGCCTCGCGATCGCCGAGCGATTGCGCGGGATCAGCGAAGAACTCGGCATCCCGGTGATCTTCAAGGCTAGTTTCGACAAGGCCAACCGCACCTCGGTGAGCGGTTTTCGCGGCAACGGCATCCAGGAAGGCCTTAGGGTGCTCGAAAAGGTGCGCAGCGAAACCGGATTGCCGGTGCTGACCGATGTGCACCTTCCCGACCAGTGCGCGGCTGTGGCCGAGGTGGTGGACATGATCCAGACCCCGGCCTTCCTCGCGCGCCAGACCGACCTCATCATGGCGGCAGCTGCCTGCGGCAAGCCCGTGAACATCAAGAAGGCGCAATTCATGGCCCCACCCGATATGGCGGCGGTGCTCGGCAAGGCCCGCGCAGCGGCTGAGAGCGCCGGGATTGACGATCCGCAGATCATGCTGTGCGAGCGTGGATCAAGCTTCGGTTACAACAACCTTGTCGTCGATATGCGCGGACTGGTCATCATGCGCGAGATGGGCGCGCCCGTGGTGTTCGATGCTACGCATAGCGTCCAGCTTCCTGGCGGCGGCGGCGACCGGTCGCTGGGCCAGCGCCAGTTTGTCGCGCCGCTCGCAAGGGCTGCGATGGCGGTCGGCGTCGACGGGCTGTTCATGGAAACCCATCCCGACCCGGACAACGCCCTGTCCGACGGCCCGAATATGGTCCCACTGAGCGAGCTTCCCGATCTGCTTCGCCAGATCGTCGCAATTGCCGCCCTCGGCTAATATGAAGCCCACCCCGATACTTTCCATCCCGCCCTTTCCCGGGGCCCGCGCGCCGCGTTTCGCCGCGCCCGGCGGTGCGAGTGCGGGTGACTCCATGACGCTGCTCGCGGCGCTTGCCGAGCATCGGGTTGGGGGATGTTACTGGGGCCGGCAGGTTGTCTCGTCGGAGCGGCTCGATGCTGCTGACTGGCCTGCCGATGCCGATCCATGGTCACTGTTTGACCGCGCCCGGTCGGTGCGCCTGCCGGAGAATGACCCGCGCGCCCTCCTCGCGCTTGCGGCCGGGCTGCCGACAGTGCTTGTAGGCGCAGGCGGCGAGCGTGAGGCGGGGAAGGAGGACGCGGCGCGCCTGCTCGAAGCGCATCTTACCGGCTGGCAGTGGTTCAACCCCTTTGACGGCGGCGCCATTTCGCCCCTCGAAGCTATCGCGCTGTGTGGCCAATGGCGCGCGCTGATCGATGCCAACCGGCGCATCCATTCGGTGATGGGTATTGCCCACTGGAAAAAGCCGACGGTCTCGGCGCTGCTGTGGGCGGGTGGGCCGGTCCCCTTTGGCCGTCGGCTCGCTGACCTGCCGGAAGGAGCGGCGGTCGCGCTATGGCGGACCCGGATTTCCGCTGCACAGGCCCGCGCGCTTGAAGCGACTGCGCCCCCTGTGATCGAAATCGAGGATGGCTTCATTCGCTCCGACGGCCTCGGTGCGGACTGCGTCCCGCCACTATCAATCATCGTTGATGCGGAAGGCCCCCACTTCGCTCCCGCCAGCCCAAGTAGGCTCGAGCGGTTGTTGCAGAATGGTGAATTCCCTCCCGAACTTCTCGAACGTGCTCGGATGCTCCGGGAGGCGATCATCGCGGGTGGACTATCGAAGTACGAGACTGGCGGCACCGCCTCGCTTCTGCGCTTCGGCGGTTCGAGGCAACATGTGCTCGTTCCCGGACAGGTGGAAGATGACCGCGCGGTGACGAGCGGTGGGGCACTATCATCCAATCTTGAACTGCTGCGCCGCGCTCGCGCGGAGGCGGGCCCCGAAGCGTTCCTCATATACAAACCCCACCCCGACGTGCTCGCTGGCCATCGTCGCGGACTAATCCCAGCGCGTGACGCGGCTGCGCTTGCCGACCGGGTCGAGACTGAGGCGCCGATGGCGGCGCTGATCGGGATGGTCGACGAGCTCCACGTCAACAGCTCGCTCGCGGGGTTCGAGGCGCTGATGCGCGGCAAGAAGGTGACTGTGCACGGCGTGCCCTTCTATGCCGGCTGGGGATTGACCGTGGATCGCGGTCCCGTGCCCGCTCGCCGTAAGGCACGCCGCACGCTCGACGAACTGGTGGCTGCAGCGTTGCTGCTTTATCCGCGTTATGTCGACCCGATTACGGGCCTGCCCTGCTCCGCGGAAGTGCTGGTCGAGCGGCTCGCCATTTCTGCCCAGCGCTTGGGCATCGTGCAGTCGGCTCTGGTGGGTGCAAGGCGTCTCCAGGGCCGCGCGCTTGCCGGCCTTTCCCGATTGCTCGAGTGACGGAAGCCTAGACGCAGCGCCAGCCTCGAGCCTACCTACCTCAGCTTATTTCGAACCACCTTGAAGCAGCAGGGACCATAATTATGGCAGGATCAATATACATCAAGTCACTGATGCGGGAAAGCGGTGTCGCGTTCGGCACTAGCGGCGCACGGGGATTGGTCCGTGCAATGACCGATCGGGTGTGCTATGCTTACACGACGGCTTTTCTTGCCTATCTCGTCGGCGACGGTTGCTTGCGGCCCGGCGAAAGGGTCGCGCTTGCAGGCGACCTTAGGCCGTCGACGCCGCGCATCCTTACAGCCTGCAGTGCCGCGGTACGGAATTTCGGCTGCGAGCCGTTGTTCTGCGGATTCGTACCGACCCCAACCTTGGCGTTCTATGCGATGGGCGAGGGAATTCCCGCCATCATGGTGACTGGAAGCCACATCCCCGACGATCGGAACGGTATCAAGTTCTATCGCGCCGAAGGGGAAATCCTGAAGGACGATGAGCAGGGAATAATCGGCCAGCGCGTGCCAGAACCAGAGCTGAACGCCTCGGGTGCCTTGCTAGACGCAACTCCGCTGCCGCAACCTCACGACATCGTAGCGCCCTACCTTGCCCGCTATCGAGATTACTTTGGGGTCGACGCGTTGAAGGGCATGCGGATTGGTGTGTACCAGCATTCGGCGGTGGGCCGCGACATTCTGGCGGACATTCTTGTCGCGGCGGGTGCCGAGATCGTGATGTTGGGACGATCGGAGCGCTTCGTTCCCGTCGACACCGAGGCGGTGCGGCCTGAAGATGTAGTCCTGGCTATGCAGTGGGTCTCGGAACATGGGCTCGACGCGATTGCATCGACCGACGGTGACAGCGACCGGCCGCTTCTCGCCGATGAACATGGCACATGGTTACGCGGAGATGTGCTAGCCATGCTGTGCGCCAAAGCGCTTGGGATGCAAACCGTGATCACCCCGATTTCGAGCAACGGTGTGGCCGAAAGAAGCGGATTTTTCGACCGCGTAGAACGAACCCGCATCGGATCGCCTTTTGTCATCAGGGCGATGCAGGATGCTCTTGCGAAGGGCGAGCCTCGCGTTTGCGGGTTCGAAGCCAATGGCGGCTTTCTGCTCGGCAGCGATGTCGAACGCGGCAGCACCCGTCTAGCCGCACTCCCCACACGCGATGCTGTGCTTCCGATAATGGCCGTGCTGGCAAATGCGCAATCCGGTTCGGTGAGCGCCCTCGTTGCTGGATTGCCGAAACGCTTCACTCATAGCGATCGGCTAAAGAACTTCGCTCCTGATCGGCGCGATCGCCTTATGGACTGGCTGCTGGCCGATCCGGATCGTGATGCGCGGCTCGACGACGTGTTCAGCGGCATCGCCGAGGGCGCCCTGTGTGAGGTTGATCTGACTGACGGCGTACGTATGATTTTCGATAATGACCGCGTGATTCACCTACGCGGATCGGGCAACGCACCCGAACTGCGGTGTTACAGCGAGGCCGAAACGCCGGACTGCGCAAAAGGTCTGGGCAAGAACGCGCTCGCGATTGTTGCAAAGCAATTTTGAACTCTGTGGGCCCCTAAGGCGCGCCGCGCACCGGCCATGACAGAAATGGCATCCAGTGTGCCGCTGGGATCGTCGCGCCGTGCACGGCTGTCGACGTACGCGAAGCGACTCCGTTGAGGAAGCCGTTGAACTGCAGGATGGTCGTTCGCGACGGGTAGTCTGCAGAACATCCCGGATCTTCAGGTTCTCTCGGAAGCGGTCGCCATCGTGCTCCTTGTCAGCCATTAGTGCCTCGGGTCTGTTGACACGGGTCGCCGCCAGCTGCTCCACATGGTTGTGATCTGAGACCGTCGGCCACGACGAACCCCAAAGGCCGCACCTGATTGTCACCGCGAGCGCGGATCCTGCTTGCAAAGCCGCCGCGAGGTCGACAAAGTGCGTTCGCACTACCCCTCTTGCCGACCTTTCCGCCACCGGCCGAAGACCTGACCGCGAATGCGGGCGCTGTCGATCATTTGCGGCCAGTCCTCGGTGAAGCCCGGACCGGCAGCAACTTGCCTCGGAAACACGCCAGAAAGTTTCAGAAGTCCGCTCGATTCCCGTCAGTGTCCGACACTTCTCCGCGATCAAGACCGGCTAATTGGAAAGCAGCCATGAGTAGGAAGCTCGCGCCTTCGAGAATCCTTTTTGTCACTATGGCTCAGGCTTCGCGCAAGCTGGAATGGTTTTTCAGAAACCAGCGGTACGTCTGTGCGATGCCGTCCTCCAGCGGAATCTCGGCTCTCCAGCCCATGTTCGTCAGGCGGGTCACGTTCATCAGCTTGCGCATAGTGCCGTCAGGCTTGCTGGTGTCGAAAAGGATCCGTCCCGTGAAGCCGGTCGTCCTTGCAATCATCTGCGCTAACTCCCTGATGCTCACGTCCTCACCGTAGCCGAGATTAATATGGCTCAGCATTGGGTCGGTATTCCTCAAGTAGGTTTCTTTCTTAAGGTCGAGCACAAAGACAGATCCTGCCGCCATATCCTGCACGTGCAGAAACTCGCGCCTCGGTGCTCCCGTGCCCCAGATAGTCACCTCGTCCTTCCCGTCTCGGACAGCCTCGTGGAAGCGACGTAGCAAGGCTGGCAGCACATGCGAGTTTTCCGGATGGAAATTGTCTCCGGGCCCGTACAGATTGGTCGGCATGACGCTGCGATAGTCAGTTCCGTACTGGCGATTGTAGCTCTCGCACAGCTTGATGCCGGCAATCTTGGCGACTGCGTATGGTTCGTTGGTAGCCTCCAGAACGCCCGTCAACAGCGATTCCTCGCTGATTGGTTGCTTGGCATTTCGCGGATATATGCACGAGGATCCTAAGAAAAGTAGGCGCTCGACCCCGGCGGTAAATGCCTCGTGGATGACGTTGCACTCCATCATAAGGTTTTCGAAGATGAACTGCGCGGGAAAGGTGTTGTTGGCGTAGATCCCCCCGACCTTGGCTGCGGCCAGAACGACCGCGTCAGGACGTTCAATCGCCATAAAGGCTCTTACAGCCTGTTGGTCGAGCAGGTCGAGTTCGGCGCGCGATCTGGTGATCACATCATCGCCGCGCTCGACCAGCAAACGTGCGATTGCGCCGCCCACCATGCCGCGGTGACCGGCAACGAATACTTTCATGAGCTGACCCCTCAACCTTCCGAAGCGACGGGAATGCTAAAGCCGTGAAGCTTGAGCAGCGCATGGCGCTTTGCAACCTTGAGATCTTCGGCCACCATTTCCGCGCACATGTCCTGCGCGGTGACTTCCGGAACCCAGCCAAGTTTGTTCTTGGCCTTCGTAGGATCACCCAGCAGAGTTTCTACCTCCGCAGGGCGGAAGTAACGCGGGTCGATACGCACGATGATGTCGCCGACATTGAGGCCAGGTGCCATGTCCCTATCGACCGCGGTCACCACTCCGACTTCGTCGAGGCCTTCACCCGCAAACGACAAGTCTATCCCAAGTTCTTTGGCGGACCATTGGATGAATTCACGCACCGAATACTGCAGGCCCGTAGCAATCACATAGTCTTCAGCTTCATTCTGCTGAAGCATCATCCATTGCATGCGGACGTAATCCTTGGCATGCCCCCAGTCACGCAACGCGTCTATATTTCCCATGAAGAGACATTCTTCCAGGCCTTGGCTGATATTGGCAAGGCCACGAGTAATTTTGCGGGTGACAAAGGTTTCGCCTCTACGCGGGGACTCGTGATTGAACAGTATTCCGTTGCAAGCGTAGAGGCCGTATGCCTCGCGGTAATTCACCGTGATCCAGTAGGCATAGAGCTTGGCAACCGCATAGGGCGAGCGGGGATGAAAAGGAGTAGTTTCGCTTTGCGGAACTTGCTGCACGAGACCGTAAAGCTCTGAAGTCGATGCCTGGTAGAAGCGGGTTTTGTTCTCCATCCCCAGAAAGCGGATCGCCTCGAGAAGGCGCAAGGCGCCGATCGCATCGACATCGGCCGTGTATTCCGGGGCCTCGAAGCTTACGGCCACATGGCTCTGAGCGCCGAGGTTGTAGATCTCGTCGGGTTCGATCTCGGCGATCAGTCGAGTAAGGTTGGACGTGTCGCTCAGGTCGCCATAGTGCAGCCGAAAACGCGACGACTCTACATGAGGATCTGCGTATATGTGATCAACTCGCTGGGTATTGAAGAGCGAGGCCCGGCGCTTGATTCCGTGAACTTCATATCCCTTCTCAAGCAGGAATTCAGCAAGATAGGAACCGTCTTGGCCTGTAACACCCGTTATGAGAGCCTTCTTCTGTGCCATAAATTTACCATTTCCGATTTAAAGGGAGTCGCTCACCCAATAAGCGTGAGCCATTTCGACCGCGCTACGAGAAGCTAAATTAATAAATTAGCTGTTGTCCAAAGAAAAATTGAACTGCTTGAAGCATACAGACAGCCTGCGATTGTCCGTTGGTAAGGCGGTCGCCTTATCAAAACACAAAACAAACCGATTCTCATGGCGCAGAAGTTCCGCGTCGAATTCGAAGTGATAATCTGCCCAGCCGGGTTTAATTCGCTCTTCATGAACGATCTGTTCGTTAAGTAGGATGGTACACTGAACCCACTTGCCCAGTTGAGGAAGAGAAGATGCTGTGAAGCATGTCCTTACTCGACCCTCCCCGGCGTCGAGGCCCGAAAAATGGATTTCGGACCTGTTCCCGACGGCCCAGCGCCATTCAGGTTCGGCGTTGCTCCAGCCTTCCCCAATGAACCGGTCGTCCGTGTTGGTCAGGTCTAGCACACCGTTGCTCCCAAGCGCGCAATCCCGCAATTGCAAAGAGGGATCGATCTGTTCTGCTTGTGCCTCGCCGAGCGCATCCAGAAGCCTGTGGTAGGGCAAATCGGACAGTTCGCCCAATACAGTTAAACGCCTCGTTATAAACGACACGTATTCGTCGAGAGATGCGTAGTAACTGTACCAAAGGTCTCGCAAGAATACAGAGTGATCCATGTCGATCGCTGGTGGGGTTTCTGCCTTGTCGACCCACTCGATGATCGCGGAGTGTGAGGAAAGCCACTGTTTGCGCCCCTCCACCACTGTGCGCCATCCGGCCCGCGCTATCCGTGATGCGTGGTTGCGGATCTGAATGGCGGAAGGAGCGTTCTTGTTGAACAATATCCCATTGAACCAGTTGCTGATATACTCATTGTTGGTCGGCGCATCATGGGCTAAAACCAGCTTGCCCGCCGCCATTGCTTCCAAAAGCGCCATGCCTATTCCCTCCGCGACGCGCGGCGCGATGAAGACGTTGGCTTTATTCAAACAATTCGCATAGCCAGCTCTGTCTTTGAACCAGGTGCTTTGGGTAAACTTGTATCGCGTCCTTTCAGGCAAGGTCGGGACGAAGTTACCTACAATGTCTGGCGCATTGTGGAGATGCAAGCTGTCAAGTTCGCCCCCTAACAGGGTGTCCACAAGTCTGAAGTCGATGCCGTGATCTGGCCGGCGCTGCCAGAAAAAGGCGTCGAACTTGTCGAAGTGTGGTAGCTTTTCCTCATCCGCCGGTTCTGGGAAATAGCGCAACAGCATCGTTTTGCAGCCGGCCATGCGGATGCGCTCATTGAGCACGAGACTGAAATTGAGGAAGCGCGCTTTGCGCGCGAACATCCAGTGAACATCGGGCATGCCGCCCGACCCGTCGAACATCGGGATTACGATGACAGGCTTACCCATCGCCGAAAAGAGGGGTGCCAGGAAGTCCATTTGCCATAGTATGACAATGTCGACGCCAGCGGCCGCATTCAGCACGCCGTCATCAGGCTGACGTTCGGGCTCGAGATAATAAGATTGCACATCAAAAGCGGCACGCAAAATATCGACAAAGAAATCCGCCGAGCGGGTCTTCTGATGAAATTGGTGATCTACGAAGAGAGCTTTTTTCATTTCAGATCACCCAATCTCTGTAGCTGGATACGAGATCCCGCACAAACCGACCTCGTGCTTGGCTGGCTTTTGCATGGCGGGAAAGCGGCGTTTCCATGCTGCAGGCGATAACCTTGTCAGCCATGTCGGCGATACTCCTGCACGCCGTGCCGCTGCCAAAATAGCGCATCTGGTCGACGAACGCCGGCCCCTCCAACGCCAGACAGTGTCGTCCACTCATCATGGCCTCGATCAGGACGGCCGAACCGCGGAACTGGTACACATCCTGCGCATAAGGGAGCAGCACCAGGTCGGCTTCTTCGTATAGCTTCGCGAGGTCCACCGGCGAAAGTTGCGAGGGAAGAAGGGTCGTCCCCGGGATAGCGTAAAGCCGCACCAGATAGTCAATCTGATGCTTCAAATCCCGATCCGGCAACACCTGTGTGATGAAGCGGATGCGCATGTCGGGATCTCGCCGCCTCACTCCGGAAAACAGTTCGGCGAGGTCGAGGAAGCCCTTGTCGTACCGCGCGGAACCGGGGCAAATCACGGTGAATTGTTCAGTCTGCGGCAGGGGCACCTGCTCGCGGATTTCGATGTTCGCTGCAACTGCTACCGGACGGTTCAGTTGACCGGCGAGATATTCGGCGTAGCGCGGGGTTTCGGCTGCAAGCCGTACGGGCAAACCCGCCTCAAACAAGCGATTTATGAGCGCTATCGTAACATTGAGCGGCTTGCTATATCGCCCTGAGGATGCCGTTTCCATGACCCCAATGAGCCGAATCAAGAGCTTGGGGCTCCCGGCTGCGCGCAGCTCGTCGATCAATTCCACCAGCGCTAGTAGGGAATAAAAGTCGACCGACGGGTAGCAGATCGTGTCATCGCCGCCGACCTCCAGCTGCTTTAGCAGTCGAGCCAGATCTTTCTTCGCCGCAGTAGTCTTCTGCTCATGCGTTCGCGGGAACGTCGTATCGACGTGGGCATCCGGCAAGGGCATTACGTCATTGTAATAGTATTCGAAAGTCGGCATTATACGAAAGTGGGCGCTAATTTCGTCCGGAAGGCTATTGCATCCAAGGCTCACAACCTCCTCAAAATACTTTCCAACGAAATGCTTAAAGGTATCCATGGCTGCGACATTATGCCCATATGGAAATACGCACACCGGATCGAGTATTATCAATCTTGAGTGTCTTGATTTCGATTCATCGCCCATCGAGATTGCCCCTTAATTTAAAAAATAGTACCATAACGTTTGACATGGCGTTCAAATACAAGCTCAATATTCGGTGAAAATCTCGATCATCTTTGCCAGTGAGAGCCGCATTTCATCAAATCACAAGAAAGATTGGGCTTGTCGCCTATTCGGTTCTGCCGTGTTTGCGCAAGGAAAAATGAGCCAGTCGCGGTTGAAAATGCTCGTTTAGGTAATCGGTTGAGGCCATCATTGGTCGCTGATAATCGCTCTCCAAATCCACTCGGCTAATCCGTCCGGCGTGTTACCCTTTTCCCCGAGCTCGCACGTGTTTTCGAAACCCGGCAATCCGCAGAGGCTTTCGCGCAACCTGCGCTCCCAAACCCGCTTGGGCATGAGCAGCCGGAGGCTGCTGAATTTTATGAGCGTTGCGAGGGCGAACGTTAGCCGATCGCGGACTTTGTCGCCCTCGAGAACTCCTTGCAACCGATCTTCAGACCGAACCCGCGCTGCCTGTTCGGCCGCCAAATTCATTGCCAGCTCTGCGCCCGCTTGTTCCAGATTCGAAATTCGGCCCGCCAACTCGAGATTCACGGCACCCAAGTTGGACATCGCAGCTTCGAGCATTACGACTGCGTCTTCAAACCGTTGGGCGCGCCCTCTCTCCACCACAAGCTCAGTCTGGGACGCATTTAACGCCTCATGTGCTTCGCCGAGGACATTTTGAACGGATAGCATTTCTCGACGCGATCTGGCCAATTGATCCGCAAGTTGCTGCATCTCGCGATCAACCTCGACTTGGTGCTGTGACCGTTCCGCGCGCTCCCGAAATAAGCTGTGCTCCAAATCTCCGAACTCGGCTTCTCGTGCGGAGAGCCGGCAAAGCAGGTCGGCTCTTTCCCGGGCGCTTTCTTGCCTTGTTTCCTCAAGCTCACTCTCACGCGCTTCGAGCGCCGTGCGGACCTCCTGCAATTCCTTATCGAGATCGCACACCTTCGTCGCCGATTCGATCGCTAAAGCTTCCGCTTTCTTTTCAAGGAGGGTGCAATACTCGAAGGCGCTGGATGCCTCGCGTTGGAAACTGTCCTGCGCACACCACACGTCCGACACGAGCCCATCTATGAAGATGCGCTCGTCGGTGCTGGCGTTGCAGATTGTCTTGATCGTTAAGGCCATCGCGTCGATGGTTTCGACACATGCAGCCTTGTCGGATAGCGGACGCAGTGGAAAATCGACCTGTGTGCATACATCGGTCAGATCCACATTGATCCCGATATTCTGCCGGATTTGAGCAACCACTTGCTCAAGGTGTTCGCCATCGGGAGCCGCGAGGGCGTTTACATCGACGACCAGATCGGCCGAACGTCTTGCCAGCGTCAGAAAATAGAGATGAAAGCCGACGCAATAGCAGAAAACCCTGTCGAAATTTTCGGAGCTCACCCATGCTTCGAACGTGGCGCGGTCATCGGCAGAGAAAATTCCCGCGAGCTGCGCCATCGCCGGATCGCGATCCGCCAGTTCAATCGTTTCGTACAGCGTGTGCAAGAAGTACCAGTTCCCGAACCGAGCCTGACCTGCATACGAGTTCCATTGGTGAAAGAGGTTTCTGATGAGAAGCACATGATAGCCGCCAAAGGCCATCCGTAAACCGCGGGCACGCGCCAGAATTCGCGTACAAGATAGAAGCGGCAGCCGCCCGCGATGTTCTGCATGTTTGATCAGACCCTGCACATATGCAGCTATATCCTCGTCAAGCGGCCCTTCCGCTCCGGCGGTGCCTATGTATCGGTCACCTAGATTTCGCACGGTTGGAAAGCCCGGGACCCCGCCCTCATCACCAAGCATAAGGGCATACTCCAGCGAATACGGGCCGCAGTCTGGATGGTGTGACCGCCATCCTTCGGGGCAGGCCTCTGCAACGTTCTTCAGGGTCAACGAGCCAAGTTGTTCGTTAAACGGTTCATAATAGCAAAGCAGTTCTTTATGTGCGCGGAACTTCGACCAGAACCAAGTGCTGGACGACCGAAATCCGGAGTACAGGAAGATCGGGAAGTTCTCAGCACGAACAGACTTACTGGGCTTCATTCAGCACCTCCAGCTCGCCCCGCTTGGCATTTTCTTGCCATCAGCACGTTGGCAACCGGCCTCTTACTACCCTTTGCCGGTGCCCGAAAGTTCTTCAATCCACGACAAGACATCGCCGACCTCACGGGAAGAACGCGTGGACTGGCTTTTTCGCCTTGAGAGCGAAGGCTGAGCAGCCGATGCTGGCGCGGCCTGCTCGGGCAACGTATCATTCCGTCCCTTGCGAATAGACTTAACAAGCAGGAGAGAAGTTTGCGGCCGAGATCCCCCGTCAGCTGACTACTTGAATCAGCTCGGTCACGGACTCGTCCCACCCCTTTTCTGGAAGATTGACGGCGATCCTACCGTGCGCGATGTCCTCGGCCCATTCCTTGATCCTTTCCGCCAATATTGCGGGCTCTCGAATATCGGGGAAATATTTTACACCGCACTCCTCGTGCTGACGGAACACCATCAGATCGCGGGCCAGAACCGGCTTGCGGTGACCCAGAGCCTCGATGAGCGGCAGGCCGAACCCTTCGGCGAATGACGCGATGATGGCCCCCTTGCAGCCCCGATACATCTGGTCAAGTTCCGGATCCTCCACATCAGCGAACCAGAAAAGCTGTTTTCCGATCCTTGGATGCGTGCTGATCCGTCGGTAGAGATCGTCGACCTGCCATCCTTTCTGGCCAACGAGTACCAACGCGTCGGGCCAGCCGTTAGCCCAAAGAATATCGAAGGCGTCGAGTACATCGGAATGACCCTTGCGGGGCTCAAGTGTGCCCACCTGCAGGAAATACCCCGCCGAAGAGCCATGTAGCAAATCGGTAAGCCTGCTGGGCTTAGTTTCATCAATCGGTTCGCCGCTGGTAATCCGGTATCCCATCGGCAGGACCTTGGTCGCGTAACCAGAATCGAGCCCATAAACGGACATCAACGCAATCCGCAGCTGGGATTCAGTTTGCGGAGAGTTACACAGAAAACCATCTGCCAACGTTGCAAGGATGCCAAGCCACGCGCGGTAGCGGATGACCGTATTGCGCGAGAACCAGCCGGGCTTCTCGAGCGGCAAAAGGTCGTGGACGAGAAACCATAGCTTCCCGCCTTGGCGACGGAAACGCGCCAACTGACTGGAGTTCCAGCGAATGTCATCCAGTGAATAGTCTAGCCCTATAAAAATATCCCCAGGCCGGCCTTCCATCTGGACCGAAAGTGCAAGTTTGTCACCACTTGGCCAGCAAATGGTGTGATACGGAGTCTCGCGTCCCGCCGCGACAAAATGTAGGCTGCACGCGAGCGTGTCAGCCCGCGCTTTCAGTCCAAGCGCCAATGCCCGAACAACCCGTTGGATGCCGGTGCCCGCATCGTGCTTGCTGATCACCGATACATCTACGAAGATTCGCTGGACCTCCGGCTGCACCAGGCCGCGCGGTTCCAAAAGCGCGCGGCGTCGCCGCGTCAAGACCTTCCGCACGGTGGAGCCGATCAGAGTCTGTTCGAGCTGGTAAGGCAACAAGTCCAACATTTTCTCCACACTAATCAGGGGCATTTCAATCTTTGGCAAAGGTGGGAGATGGGTGGAAGCCAGCGGCCTAGTGGAGGAAAGAAAATCGGCGCGATCCGATGTGGGCTTTCACGCCATCGCCTCCGCGTAAGAATTATAAGCGCCATCGACAGTTGCGAATTGCTTCAGCTTGCCATCGATCAACAACGCTGCCCGATCGCAGTGATTTTTAATGAAGCCCGGATCATGCGAAACAATGATCATTGCTCGGTCGGCACGCTTCACGAAAAGTTCCTCATGGCACTTAGCTTGGAACCTGCTGTCACCGACCGCCACGATCTCGTCCACGAGATAGCAGTCAAATTCGATCACCATTGATGCCGCGAAGGCGAGCCTTGCACGCATACCTGACGAATAGGTGCGAACCGGCTCCCTCAGGTAAACCCCCAGTTCGGTGAAGTCATTGACAAAAGGCAGGCAGGCTTCGGGATCGACGCCGTAGATCCGGCAAATGAACCGCAGATTGTCGAGCCCGGTGAGGCTGCTCTGGAAGCCGCCGGAAAAGGCAAGCGGCCACGACACGTTCATTTTGCGCTCGATCTTTCCAGCATCGGGCTTTTCGGCGCCGCCGATAATCCGCACGAGTGTGGACTTGCCCGCCCCGTTACGTCCGAGGATGCCAATAGTCTCGCCCGGTGCAATCGTGAGGTCCACCCCATCGAGCACGGTGAACGGCCCTGAGGCGGTCTCATAGCTTTTGCGGATACCCGTCATCCGGATCATTCAGGTCGCACCCTGTCCGCGATAGCGCGGATCCTGAGCAGGCCGGCAATCGTCAAACCCGCATTCCATGTCGCCATGTAGCCGAGATCGTAGTGAGCAGTGATCTGTGATCCGAAATAACCTTCCCTCAGATACTCGACCCCATGCACCATGGGAAGTAGGAGAACTGCGCCCTGCGCGGCTTGTGGAAGGCCGTCCACGACAAACGCCGCGCCAGACAGCGGGAACAACAGATAAGAGACCGGATGCCACAGCTTCTCGATAAGCTCGCTTGTGCCGGAAAGCGCCCCGAGAAGTAGTGCGAGCCCGGCCCCGAACCAGCCGAGCATGAGCCAAGCGCTTATCACCTTCATCACGTTTTCGGGAAAGGTCAGCCACTCGAGACCCCAGAAGACAAGGACGAGGCCAACAAAGGAAATGGTCGTCCCCACTGCCTCGAGCGCGATGCGCGCGAAGAACACGTCGAGCAGCCGGACATTGCGATGATACAGCAGTGGCAAGTTGGGCTCGATGGCTGAAATGCACCGCGAAGGCATGGCGCGCCATAGCAGCACGCTCGAATAGCCGGTTACCGCGAAGGCAACGATCGGGATTGAAGAAATCTGGTCGAGTTTGGCGACCGACCAAAGCGCCGTCACTCCCAACGTGAACAGCATCGGTTCTGCAAACAGCCACAGAAAGCCGATGTTGTGTCGTCCGTAGCGTGTGAGAATTTCACGCATTAGAAGGGCCCCAAGGACCCTGCGCTGGATCGTCCAGGAGTGGGAAAGGGAAAGATCGGTCATAGGAGCCTAATTCCGGTGCTCCCTGACCCCCGCCAGCAGCATGGTCAAGATACCCCATGCCACTAGACCAACGATCAGGGTCGAGAGGATCCCGCGGAGGCGGCGCGGCTCGAGCGCATCGTCGGGGAGGCTCGGCTGCGCTACCCGCTCCACATAAGCGACCTGTCGCCGCGCCTCGTTGCGGGCATCCTGCAGGGCCGCCAGCGACAGGCCGAGCTGCTGGTCAGCGAACTCGCGCTGCACTTGGAGGCGCTGGTATTCGGCGGCTGCCTCGGACAGCGAACCGTCGCTACCTGCGACCTTTCCGAGTTGCTCGCCAATCGCATGCTCGAGTCCGGCGATCCTGACCTTGAGAACGGGGATCTGCGGGTTCTGCGCAGCCACCCGCGACAGCTGCAGCAACTGCATACGGGCCCCTATCAGCTCGTCCTGCAGTTTCGAGATCATCTGCAGCTGGACAGCCGCCTGGCGTTCGGGGTCAATCACCCCTTTTCGATTGCGATAGTTTGACAGCTCGAGCGCCGCAGCCGACGCTTGCGCTTTGGCCTCTTCAACCTCTCGCTCGGCATAGCGGACAAGATCTTCGTTGCCTCGGCTATTGAGGTTGTTGACGAGCTGTTCGGACCGCTCGAGTAGGCGCTCGTTGATCGTCTGCGCGTCCCGCGGCCTGAAAGCGCGGGCGGTCAGGGTGGTGATCCCGGTTTCTGCATCATACTGCACATCGACCTTGCCGCGGTAGTACTGGTAGAGGTCCTCAAACGACCCGGACCAGCCGAGTGGATTGAAGCGGTCGAAGATCGAGATATTTTCATTCCCCCAGGCTATTTGGACGAAATCGTCCTTGTTGGTCGCGCGAAGGGCATCGCGCGACTCAATGAAGCCCTGCGCTGCCCGCACTTCTTCGCTGGCGCTCGAAAACCCAGCGCTGCCGAGAAGAACGCCGAGACCGCTCTTCTGCGGCTTGTCGGGGCTGCGCACTACATACCGGCTTTCCGAGATGTAGATGTCCGACGCGATGAAGCCAAAATAGAGTGTCGCGATCAGGGTCGGAATGATAACGGTCAGGCAGAACAGGGGATCCATCCGGCCCAGCGCGTCACGTACGCGGGACAGTCGACGCGCACGGCGCGCTGCGGACTCCTGAACAACCGCCTCGCCGGGGCCCGAGTTGTTAAAAGCAACGATTTCCGAGGAACGCGCCGTTGTATCTGGCATTGGATTCATTTTTCTTGGCACCCTTGGGAGGCATCTCCCACGACGATTATCGCACTTTCGGCACTGGAACCTAAGCTCAGGCGATCCCGACGAGCGCTGCTAGCGCCTTTCCTCACGCACGGTCAACTGAGATTGACCGCGTTTCGAATCAGTCTGTCTCACGTCAGGGGCAATACAACCATTGGTGCGCAGGCGATGGGCCGCGTGAACATACTCCTGAAATCAAATGCGCTTTTTGGCCTCCGCATCGATTGGTAAACCTGTTCTTGTAGGCCATGCCCTTTGACAGCGACAGGCAGCGATGGCAAAGGCAAATGTTCAAGCGACATTGCACGTGCACCCGCACGGACACCGCCAGTACGACTTGGATATCCCTTGATGAACGTTTCCCGCATCGGTAGAACATTTGTTATGTCCGTGGTCGGACTTGTGCTCGCCTCTTGCCAGGCTTTTGGGCCGAGTGCGCGCTCTCTCTCGAGCGCCACCTCTGTGCCAGTCGCCGCGGGGGAGGTTCCGATCCCGATCGAGGTCATCCAGGTTAATGGCGAGACGGCTCAGGCTCTGCCTGTGCTCAGCCCCCCTCCCGCCTTTGCTAAGGTTTTTGAAGAAGTCAGGCCGGTCGGTACTGTGGTCGATGTTGGCGATGCCGTGGAAGTCACGATCTGGGAGGCGCCCCCGGCTACTTTATTTGGAGGTTCAATCGGTGACACCCGTATCGGAACTGCCATCGGTACGGCGCGCCCCACGACCCTGCCCGAATTGTTAGTGGGTCCGGAAGGAACGATCACCGTGCCTTTCGCCGGGGCGGTTCGGGCGCGAGGGCGAACCCTCAGCGAGATTGAAAGTGATATCGTTGCGCGCCTGCGGGGGCGCGCTAATGCGCCCCAGGTGCAGGTCCGGCTTGTCCGCAACAACACTGCTACAGTCACGATGGTTGGCGAATTTGCCCAGTCGGCCCGTATCCCGCTGACACCTCGGGGCGAACGTCTCCTTGATGCGTTGGCTCAAGTGGGCGGGGTAAAGTCGCCTGTGAACCTCACAACGATCCAAGTGACGCGGAGCGGCAAGAATTACCGCATGCCGTTGTCGCTGATCATTGAACGTAACGAAAATAACATCATGCTCGCCACAGACGATGTAGTGACCGCGCTATACCAGCCCTACAGTTTTACAGTGCTGGGTGCGGCGGGACGCAACGACGAGATCCGCTTTGAAGCATTTGGCATCACATTAGCACAGGCACTCGGGCGGATTGGCGGACTGCAGGATGGTCGCGCCAATCCGCGCGGCGTATTCCTTTTTCGTTGGCGGGACCGAAGCGATTTAACCAACCTACGCGATCCAGCGATCTACAGCTTTGATCTCAAGGACCCGGCAGTGTATTTCCTCGCCCAAAAGTTCGGCATAGAGGATGGAGACTTCATCTATGTAACCAATTCTCCCGTGGCTGAGCTTCAGCGCTTTGTCGGGATAGTCTCCCAGGCCATTCTGCCAGCAGCGACTGTGACGACTATTGCGCAGCAAAGGTAGGGCATTCCCGCGATGCTCGACAATGATGCGCCGCGGCTATTGGATGTTTCGCGTCTGGTTTGGCGACGCTGGACCGGCACGCGCTCGACTGGTATTGACCGCATATGCCTTGCTTGGCTTGATCATTACGCGGCGGAGGCACAGGCGGTTGTGATCCATCGCCGTGGTAAGTCGATCCTTCCCCGAACGGCATCACAAGCGCTGTTCCAAACCCTACGGCGCCCGGACCAGGCAGAAAGAGATGTCTTCCGCTTTCGCCGCGAGGTACTTGGTCTTATGTTGCGCCACGGGATCCATTTGCGCGATCGCCTTGGCGGAGGCGGGCGGTTGTGGCTCAATCCAGGTCATACAGGTCTCGATGCGACCGGGATGGCCGAATGGTGTCGCAAACGGAGTGTTCGTCCGGTTTACCTGGTCCATGATCTGATACCGATCACTAACCCTGAATTTTGCCGCGACGGCGAATATGAAAGACATCGCCGACGGATGTGGACGGTGCTGGCAACGGGCGCAGGCGTAGTCGCCAATAGTGTGCATACTTTCGACACGCTCGCCGAATTCGCTCGTGCCCAAGGTTTAAAGATGCCGCCGTCGATCGCCATCTGGCCGGGGACGCCGCGTCTGCCGGCTGTTTGCGCCAGCCAGCCCGATAAGGCGACCTTCGTCGTGCTGGGTACGATTGAGGGTCGCAAGAATCATAGGCTGCTTCTCTCGGTGTGGCAAGATTTGCTGGCAAGCGCTTCGCGCTTAGCATCGCAGGAATGCATTCCAGAACTGATAATCGTTGGTCGACGTGGTTGGCAGGCGGACGATGTCTTCGCGATGCTCGACGGGATGGACTTTAAGGGCAGCGTCCACGAAGTTGGGCCACTTGATGACGTACAACTTGCCAGACTGTTGGGGCGTGCACGGGCCCTGTTGTTTCCCAGTTTGGCCGAGGGTTACGGGATTCCGCTTATGGAGGCTCTGGCCGCCGGGGTCCCGGTGATCGCCAGCGACCTGCCGGTGTTCCGTGAAATCGGTCAGGGTATTCCCGAACTTCTGCCGGCATCTGACCATGCTGCGTGGCGCGCGGCTATCCTTGACTATGCGGATCCCATGAGCGCGCGGCGCGAAGGGCAGCTGCGGCGGATGGCGGCCTTTACAGTTCACGAATGGCGTAACCACTTCGCTGAGCTTGACGGTTTTCTTGAATCCCTTCAGCCGGTGCCTTGATTTGGCCGGCTAACGTGAGCAGCGAGATCCTTGAACTAATATGCATGACCGGCCACGCCCATCGACCATTCTTTCGTTGGCACTGTGATCGCTAAAGGAACGACAATGATTTACCCGGTGATTCTTTGCGGTGGAAGCGGTACCCGGCTGTGGCCATTGAGCCGCGTCGCGCTGCCCAAGCCGTTCCTGCCGCTGGTGAGCGAGGAAACCCTGTTCGAACAGGCGGTGCGCCGCGTGGCGGGCGATGATCGCTTCGCCCCGCCGATGGTGGTGGCAGGTGTGGCACATGCCGACATTATCAGCGATCAGTTGCGCGATACGCCGGGCGCGCGGCTGGTTATCGAACCCTGCGCGCGCAACACCGCGCCCGCGATTGCGCTGGCCGCGGCATTATTGCCCGAAGACGCGGTGATGCTCGTCTGTCCGAGCGATCATCACATTGCCGATAGCGCCGCCTTCCGCGCCGCGGCGTTGGCGGCGGCGGCACTGGCCGCGCAGGATTATCTCGTATCCTTCGGCATCGCGCCCGACCGGCCCGAAACCGGATATGGCTATCTCGAACGCGGCGATCCGCTTCCCGGCGGCTATGCCATCCGCCGCTTCGTCGAAAAGCCCGACCTCGCCGGCGCGCGGGAATATCTCGCCAGCGGCGATTTCAGCTGGAACGGCGGGATCTTCGCCTTCCGCGCCGGACACCTGCTGGCCGAACTGGCTGTACACCGCCCCGAAATGGCGCGGCTGGTCAGGCAGGCGGCAAGCGAAGGGCGCGATGACGGCGCGCGCTTCCTGCCAGCGGCAGAACCCTTCGCCGCGATCGCGGGGGATTCGATCGACTACGCGGTGATGGAAAACACCGATCGTGCGGCAATGGTGCTGGCGGACATGGGTTGGTCCGACATCGGCAACTGGGCCGCGCTCGCCGATGCGCTGGCCGCTTCGGTGGATGGCAACGGCAATGTCGCCCGCGGCGGGCCGGTCGATCTGGCTGACTGCAAGGGCGTGTTTGCGCAGACCGACGGGCCGCGCATCTCCGCCGTCGGGCTGGAGAATGTGTGCATCATCGTCAGCGGCGACGAAGTGCTGGTCACCACGCGCGAGGGCGCGCAGGCGGTCGGCAAATTGCCAGGGGCCGCCAACCAGTGACGGCGCGCCAGCTTCCCACCCGCATGGTCGCCAAGGTCTGGGGTCGCGAGCAGCTGCCCGCGCCTTTCGTCGCGCCGCAAGGCGAACGGATCGGGGAGATCTGGTTTGAACCGCCGCCCGAATTGTCGCAGGTGCTGGTGAAATACCTGTTCACTTCCGAAAAGTTGTCTGTCCAGGTGCACCCGTCCGATGCCGATGCGTTGCCGGGCGAGGCTGGCAAGGAAGAATGCTGGCTGGTGCTCGATGCCCAGCCGGGCGCACGCCTCGCGATCGGCTTCGCGCGGGAGGTTTCCTCGGAGGAGATCGAGGCCGCCGCGCTGGACGGCACCATCGAAGATCTTCTCGTCTGGCATCCTGCGTGCGCGGGCGATCTGTTCTATCTGCCTGCCGGCACCGTCCATGCGATCGGTCCAGGACTGTCGCTGGTCGAGGTGCAACAAAACAGCGACACCACCTTCCGCCTCTATGATTACGGCCGCCCGCGCGAGCTCCATCTCAAGCGGGCGCTGGCGGTGTCCGACGGCGGTCCCTACGCGGCCGAGCACCGCCGCAGCATCGCTGCCGGGCAGGTGCTGGTAAACGGGCCGCATTTCCGCTTCGACCGGATCGAAGGCGTGCCCGATGCCGCGACGATCGCCGCGTATGACGGC
Organism: Erythrobacter fulvus; assembly: GCF_028595285.1. Taxonomy (GTDB): domain Bacteria; phylum Pseudomonadota; class Alphaproteobacteria; order Sphingomonadales; family Sphingomonadaceae; genus Erythrobacter; species Erythrobacter fulvus. The sequence goes on from NZ_JAQQXQ010000002.1 coordinate 202,329, forward strand.
GCGATGCTGGCCTTGCCGCTGGCGGGCGAAGTGATGTCAGACGATGGGAAGGCCCGCGCAGGGGCAGGAGAGTGCCTTTATGCCGACAGGCTCGACTCGCTTGATTTTGACCGCGCCGGTGTAACACTGCTGGTGCGCAGCTCCTAACGATGCGAAGCCTCGGTTGGTTGAGCGCCTCGCTAATCCCTGCCGATCGCTGGGCAGACGTTTCCGTGTCTTGCCATCGCCACCCGAAGGGCCTCCCGATCCGCACGATCGACAGCCGTCCGGCTCGTGGGGATACACGATGACGGAGCGGCTCGCCGTCTATGTCTTTCCCAAATTGGCCGAGTGGTCTTCGTGGCTTTTCGGTGTGGTGACCCGGGCACCGCCGCGAGCGGAGCTTCCGCCACGCGCTCTGCTGATCTGGCGCGAACGACCCGACCTACAGGATGCGTTCGACCTGAAAACATCCAAGGGGCGCGCAGGGCTTTTCTGGTGGTGCCTACTTCACGGCTTTCGCGAGCTGGGTTTGCGTTTCGATCCGGACCTCGACGGCGGCTTCGAAATGGCCAACCAGCCCATTCCGCACCTGCCTCGAACCGGTTGCACCCCAGTCACTTGGCTGATGCGCGCTTTGTACCGGCACAACTGCAATAATAATAGCGACCTGCGGCAGGGCGACGCGCAGCTTGATGTTCTCGCCCATGTCTTTACCCAGGGTTTGACGCAGGCAAACCTCGGGGGGCTTCTTGACGTGCGTCAGGCGAAAGCGCTCAAGGTGCCCGACCCCAGCTCGGGCTTGCCAATGATTTGCCGCTTGATTTGGCACGCCGCGCCGGAAGTGCGGGCGAAGTTCGAATCGTGCGATGCCGGACCCTTTGAGGCGTGGTGTCGTTCGGAAGGTGCCCGCGAATACCCGATCCTCGCACACCCGTTGATTGCGCTCGCCGCGCCGCCCCTGCGGAGGAGGCGCCAAGGCAGGATAAAGGGCGTCAACCTCTTCGGCCATGCCTTGGGCCGTCTCGGCCTCGGCGAAGATGTGAGGATGGCCGCCAAGTCGCTCGAAGCAGCCGGGATCCCCTATGTGATCCGCAATGTCGAAGCAGTCGCTGCAGGACAGGATGAAGGGTTGAGGAGTCCGAGCCTCTCCGCCGATTTGCCATACGACGTGAACCTGTTCTGCATGACGGCAGAATCCACCTTGGCTGCGATCATCGCCCAGGGACCGGCCATTGGTGAGGGGCGATACAATATCGGTGTCTGGCCCTGGGAACTCCCTGAGTGGCCGCAGGCGTGGGACCATGCCTGGGACTTCGTCGACGAGGTATGGGCGACAAGCCGCTTCACATACGACGCTTATAAGCGCGCCGCACCGATTCCCGTCATGCATATGCCGATGGCAGTCAACGCTGATGCCACGGACGGGGCGACGCGGGCGGACTTCGGCCTGCCGCAGGATCACTTTCTGTTTGGATACAGCTTCGATGGGCTCTCGAGCTTCGCCCGGAAGAATCCGCAGGCTGTGATCGCTGCCTTCCGCAAGGCGTTTTCGCCGAGTGAGTTCAAAGTGGGGCTCGTTCTAAAGAGCATTCGAGGGATGGCGGATCAATCTGCCTGGCAAGCGCTGGGGGATCTGATGCATGGTGATCAACAGATCCATGTCATCGACAAATCTCTGTCGCGCGGGAGCCTGCTGGATCTCTACCGGTCCTTCGACGCTTTCGTTTCCTTGCACAGGAGCGAAGGTTTTGGTCGCAACATTGCCGAAGCCATGCTGCTTGCAAAGCCCGTCATCGTATCAGCCTACTCAGGCAATATGGACTTCGCTGACGACGATACGGCCGCACTGGTTCCAACGGGCCTGCGGGAGGTGCGTCAAGGGGAGTATCCTTTCGGTGCCGGACAAAAATGGGGTGAACCTGATGTCGATGCGGCTGCCTGTTTGATGCGAAGGATGGTGATTGACCGGGATTGGCGCCAAGGCCTTGCGGCTAACGCTTCGAAGCGCATAAGGCAGAGATACTCGTTAGATGCCGTCGCGAAAGCGTGGTCTGGACGGCTCCGCGAGCTTGTCTGAGGCGGGTTGAGAACTCGCACACAACGAAAGAGCCGCTTCTATGACCGACGCATGCCCACGATGGTCTCCGACGTGCTTGCTCCGCGTAAGGGCAGCTGGCACGTGCGGCGAGGTGCGATGCGATCTGCGCTCGGGACGTGAGTCGGGATCGGGATATTCGCTGTGAGCTTGGTTCACCGGCCGGCAGTTTGTGCCCGGCTCCTAGCGTTCTCGGTTCACTGGGAAGCGCTGCTTCGGCACCCTCGCAAATACATTCTCGCGACCTGGTGGTACATCACAGGCAAGCGCGCTCGCTCGCTTGCGCACTTCGCTCCTCTGCTGGGCTGCTCCCGTCGCGCCTACGACTATTGGATGCTGAAGGAACAGAAGACGCGTCCAGCAGCGATCGACGATGACCCTTCGATTATCGCCCTCGTCAAGGAAACGCCAGGTGGCGATCTGAAAGCGACACTGGGATCGCTCGTTTCGCAAGGGATTCCCGCATTTGTGATCGGGCCTGACGCGCGGGATGATCTGATTCGCCTGGCGAACGAGATCGACTGGGCGATGAAGCCATGGCTTTTGCCGATCACGTCGGGCGATGTCTTGTCCGAGGGAGCGGCGCACGGCTATCGGCGAGGGATCCGCGGGTTCGCCGGCAACGTGGTTTACGCCGATGATGACCTTATCGACGCGCGCGGGCATCGGATGTCACCGCATTTCAAGCCTGACTGGAACTGCGAACTCTTTCGCTATTTCGACTTCGTCACAGGAACTTGCGTGGTCCGTGCAGATTGCGCTGCGCTGATGGCGGCCGTCGATGCAGCCGATTGGGATGGCGAGCTCGTCAGGTTGATGCTCGGAGACGGCGATGTTAAGCACATCCGCCGGATCCACTCCCATCGAAAGACCCGCCGCCGTCCCCGCTTGCCACTCCCGCAATGCGCCTTGCCGGCCGAACAGCCTCGCGTCTCTGTCATTATACCCACCCGCAACAGGGTGGACCTGTTAGCCGCGTGCCTTAGGGGCGTTGCAGATACGGATTATCCGGATATGGAGGTGATAGTTGTGGACAATGAAAGCGATGATCCGGAGAGTATCCGTTTCCTAGAGGACGTCCAGAAGACCGGCATTCGGGTTATCCGTCATGCGGGTGAGTTTAACTATTCGCGCATCAACAACAGCGCTGTGGATCGGGCAACCGGAGAGTTATTGTGTTTGCTCAACAACGACATCGAGATGATCGATCGCGATTGGTTGTCCTGCATGGTCGTGCAGGCCCTCAGGGACGATGTCGGCGCGGTGGGTGCCCAGCTTCTCTATCCCGATGGACGGATCCAGCATGCCGGCGTGGCCTTGGGGGTGGGGGGTGGCGCCGCCCATGCACACCGTTTCCTTCGCCCGGAAGACGAGGGCTACTTCTGGCGGCACGCCTTGCCGCAATTCGTTTCGGCGGTTACGGCGGCCTGCCTAGTGGTCAAGCGTGATCGCTTTCTTGCCGTGGGCGGCCTCGACGAGGTGAAATTCCCGGTCGCCTTCAACGACGTCGACCTGTGTCTGAAGCTGAACGAGCGCGGATGGCAGTCTTTGTATGAGCCGCGCGCAAGGCTGATCCATCATGAATCGGTCTCTAGGGGATTGGATAGGGACAAGGTCGGAGCGGAACGCCTGTCACGCGAATTGGCTGCGCTGAAGCAGCGATGGCGAACCGACACTGTGGTCGATCCCTACCATCATCCTCACCTCAGCCGCGCAAGCGAGCAATTCGTGATCGCGATCTGATATGTATCGGCGATCCGCACCGAACCTCTCGCTTCCGCAGGTCACGCTCGTCGCGGTGACGTCTGTCAACGTCGCCGCAACGGTCGCTGCGCTCCGCAGAAGCATGGACGAGGTGGAATTCGGCAACGTCATGCTATTGACGCACGAGCGACCTCGGGATCTCCCGCAAGCGGCCCAATGGCATCAGATGGAGCCCCTGACATCCTCCCGCGCCTATTCGGAGTTCATACTGCGCAGCCTGCCAGCTTACGTGACTACGTCGCATTGCTTGCTAGTACAGTGGGACGGCCATGTCCTGAATGGTACACGCTGGCGCGACGAATTTCTCAGCTACGATTACATCGGTGCGTCATGGCCGCAATTCCAGGACGGACTAGACGTTGGCAATGGGGGCTTCTCGCTGCGTAGCCGTGCTCTGCTCGAGGCGTGCCAGCACTCAGATTTCGTCGTCTCGCATCCCGAGGATCTCGCCATTGGCCGGATCAACCGGGCATGGCTCGAGGAGCGGGGGCTGCGGTTCGCGAAGGCCGCGGTCGCCGATTGGTTTTCGGCGGAACGGAAGGGCGATCCGCTTCAGTGCTTCGGGTATCATGGGGTCTGGCATATGCCTCGTGCTCTCGGCCTCGATGACTTCTGGCGCATCTATGCGGAGTTGGACGAGCGCGGGACGGTGAGGAACGACTTTCACAGTATCTTGAGGCAGTGTGCCAGGGGGAGAGATGGGCTTGGGCGCGCCATGCGTCTCCTCTACGACAGATTTACCGATGCGACAGCGCCCTCAAGCTGACGCGCTTCGAGCGGCAGAGGCGGTGATTCCTGCTCTGCCTGTCCCAGCCCGCCGCGCTCCGACGTACAAGGGAATAACGCAAGGAGGGTACATGGCCATGTGCAGTGCGACGGCATTTGATAATGCAGCGCGGGTTCGGCGCGTAGAATCGCGACTTGCACCGACGTCGTTTTACTGAGATGTCATGTTCGCAGCGGCCTGAGCTAATCGCGCGCTGGGAAGGGGAGAGTTCGTGATGCTGCTTGAAGGATCCGCGCCTTGAAGAACCCCCTTCTGGATCTTCCTCTCATCGAACCCCCGCTCTTCTCGCGCCTCCTTCTCAAACTCGGCCTGAGCGAGGAGGAAGTGCGCATATGGCTTGAGCTGTTTGAGCGCGGGTATGCCGTTCTCGACTTTCCCGAACCCGAACCCGATCAGAGCATCGACAGGATCAAGGCCAACCTCGGTCCGCGCTTCGCGATCGACTTCGACGATCATGAGGCAGGCAAGACCTGCCGCGAAAAGCGAATCCAGGAACCTGTCGCGCTTCAGGCTGGTTCTTCGGTAAGTGCGGCTCAATCGCTGCCAAAGCTTCATCCGACACCAAAACAACGAATGCGATATTCCGAAGCGCCTCCTATGTAGGCGGAGACCCGTTCAATCACTTTGATCAAAAATTTCAATAGCTTGATTGGATTTGGACTCTGGCAGAAGTTGACCCGAACATCTCGATGTGCTCATTGCTCACCGCAACTTATTAGGTATTGATTTCACTAGCCGTACCGAAAAAGAGGAGTCTAAGGCGACCAATGATCAGACGTTGGTTATCCAAAAATCGCCGTGGCATCATTCTCGCAGGTGGTTCTGGAACGCGCCTCTATCCATTGACCCGTGGTGTTTCGAAGCAGCTTATGCCAATCTTCGACAAGCCGATGATCTACTATCCGCTGAGCACGCTGATGCTCGCGGGAATTCGCGACATTCTTATCATCACCACGCCTGACGATGTGGACCAGTTCAGGCGGGTGCTCGGCGATGGCTCAGGGTTCGGGGTGTCGCTATCTTATGAGGTGCAGCCCAGGCCCGAAGGTCTGGCGCAGGCATTCCACATCGGCGCCGATTTCGTGCGCGGCGCGCCGAGTGCGCTGATCCTAGGTGACAACATCTTTTACGGCCACGGCTTGCCCGATCTGCTGCAGAGCGCCAATGAACGCTCGGATGGCGCCACAGTGTTCGCCTATCGTGTCAACGATCCGCAGGCTTTCGGTGTGGTCGAGTTCGATGCGGCGGGCAAGGCGATCTTGATCGAGGAAAAGCCAAAGGCGCCGAAGTCGAACTATGCTGTGACCGGGCTTTATTTCTACGACGAGACCGTGGTGGATCGCGCGCGTGATCTGAAGCCATCACCCCGCGGCGAGCTGGAGATTACCGATCTCAACCGGCTCTATCTGGATGAGGGTGCGATGTCGGTCGAGATGATGGGGCGCGGATTTGCGTGGCTCGACACCGGCACCCATGCCTCGCTGCTCGATGCGGCGACCTATGTGCGAATTACCGAGGAGCGGCAGGGGTTGAAGATTTCCTGTCCCGAGGAAATTGCCTGGCGACAGGGTTTCATCACTTCGGACCGCCTGCGCGAGATTGCCGAGCCGCTGCGCAAGTCCGGCTATGGCGAGTACCTCCTTGGCCTGCTCGACAATCCGGCACACGCATGAAGATCGTCGAAACCACCATTCCCGGCCCATTGATCGTGGAGCCGCGCGTGTTAGGCGATCAGCGCGGATTCTTCATGGAAACGTGGAGCGCCGCTGGCTTTGCCGCTGCTGGGCTAGACCTCGGTTTCGTGCAGGATAACCACAGTCGCTCGCAAAAGGGCGTGCTGCGCGGTATGCATTTCCAGAACCCGGGTCCACAGGGCAAGCTGGTGCGCGTCACAAGCGGGGCGGTGTTCGATGTTGCGGTCGATCTGCGCGCCTCCTCGCCCACCTTCGGCAAATGGGCCGGTGTGGAGTTGAGTGCTGAAAACAGGCGCATGTTCTGGGTGCCCGAGGGCTTTGCCCATGGCTTCCTGACGCTCGAGGACGATACGGATTTCCTCTACAAGTGCACCGCGCCCTATGCGCCGCAGAGCGAGTTCTCGCTGGCGTGGGATGATCCGGCGGTGGGGATCGAATGGCCTCTTGCCGGGCTTGATCCGATCATCTCGGACAAGGATGCGCGCGGGCTTGCGCTTGCCGATGTGCCAGTGTTCGCATGAGAGTGCTGGTTACCGGAGCGGGCGGCCAGCTTGGCGGGGCCTTGCAGCGCACGGCGCCGGCCTGGGCCGAGGTCAATGCGATCGATGTCGAGGATGTCGATCTGACCGATGCGGCGATGCTCACTGCGCGGTTGGTGGTCGAGGCACCCGATCTGATCATTAACGCTGCCGCCTACACAGCGGTGGACCGGGCCGAGAGCGACGAGGCTCTTGCCCGGGCGATCAATGCCGATGCGGTAAGGATCATGGTCGAGGCGATGGCCGGGACGGGCGGCAAGGTCGTCCATGTCTCGACCGACTATGTCTTCGACGGCACCTCCTCGGCGCCCTATGCTCCCGATGCGCAGCGCAATCCGCAAAGCGCCTATGGCCGCACCAAGGCCGAAGGCGAGGATACCCTGCGCGCCGAAGACCTGCTGGTGCGCACCGCATGGGTGTATGAGGCGGGTGGCGCGAACTTCGTGCGCACGATGATCCGCCTGATGAAGGAGCGCGAGGAACTGGGCGTGGTTGCCGATCAGGTGGGCGCGCCGACCTGGGCCACGGGCCTTGCGCGCACCATCTGGGCGCTGGTCGAGAAAGGCGCGACAGGGACATTCCATCATTGCGATGAGGGGGTGGCGAGTTGGCACCACTTCGCGGTTGCGATCGCCGAGGAGGCCCACGCGCGAGGTCTCATCCCGCGTATCCCTACCATCCACGCGCTCACCACCACAGAATACCCAACGCCTGCGCGTCGTCCTGCTTATTCGGTGCTCGATTGCAGTGCCACGCGCGAACTGCTGGGTGATCAGCCGACCCCTTGGCGCGACAATCTGTGCCTGATGCTCGAAGAGGAGGTAAAGCTTGGCTGATCTGCTTGTTACCGGCGGCGCCGGATTTATCGGCGGCAATTTCGTGCATTACTTGAACGCGAAGCACCCAGATACCCGCGTGATCGTTCTTGATGCGCTGACCTATGCCGGCAACCGCTCGACGCTGCAAGGCGCGGCCAATGCCGAGCTAGTGGTGGGCGACATCCGCGATACCGACCTCGTCGAGAAGCTGCTGCGCGATCGCGACATTACCACGATCGTCCACTTCGCTGCCGAGAGTCATGTCGACCGTTCGATCAGCGGGCCCGATGCCTTCATAGACACCAACATCCTCGGCACCAACAGCCTGCTGAAAGCCGCGCGCACGGTCTGGCTGGCAGGCAGCGGCAAACCGCACCGGTTCCACCACATCTCGACCGACGAAGTGTTCGGATCACTGGAGCCTGATGATCCGGCCTTCAGGGAGACTACGCCCTATGCGCCCAACTCGCCCTACTCGGCGTCGAAGGCCGCCTCAGATCATCTGGTGCGAGCCTATCACCACACCTTCGGGCTGGAAGTGACGACCAGCAATTGCTCGAACAATTACGGGCCCTACCAGTATCCCGAAAAGCTGATCCCGCTTTTCTTGCTGAATGCGCTGCACGGCCGCAACCTGCCGATCTACGGCGACGGCATGAACGTGCGGGACTGGCTGCATGTCGAGGATCACTGCCGGGGGATCGAGGCCTGCCTCGTCAACGGCAAGCCGGGCGAGACCTATAATATCGGCGGCGGAGCGGAACTGCCCAACATGACCGTGATCGACACCATCTGTGCCGAAGTCGACCGCGCATTCGCCGAGATCGACGGCCTGGCAGAGCGCTACCCCGATGCGCCCGCAGCCAAGGGTAAGGCAACCAGCAGCCTCAAGACCTTCGTCATTGATCGTGTCGGCCATGACCGCCGCTACGCAATCGACGAAACAAAGGCGCGCGGCGAACTTGGCTATGCGCCGCATCACGGTTTCGACGACGGCTTGCGTCAAACCCTGCGCTGGTACCTCGACAACGAGCGATGGTGGCAGGCACTGCTTTAAATTCAAGGCAGATCAGGGATCCAGCGAACTCGCAAGCGGCTGCGTTGGAGGTGCGTTCCAGAACGGCGCCTGCCTTCCAGTTTTGAGCGGAAATTTCACGCTAAAGAGCGGTGTGTGCTATACTTTAAAAAATACAGTTAACTCTTGCTCCTGCACAAGTGTTACTCGTGGAGTGTAAGAGTTTGACGCAAAATGTTCATGTCGAGAATAGTTCATCGTGAACGTGTGGTCGTTCATGCACGATCACCTCCATTGTGAAGTTTGCCTCGTCACCCGGTGGCAAAAGGATGATCCCTCGCTTACGCGCGAGATCATCAGCAAACTCGGCAGTATCCGCGAGTCCAGACCATGGCTCGATGCAAATAAAGTTTGCGCCCGGCTTCTGCCAAATTCCAAGTTGCGGAAGATCGAAAAGGATCTCAAGCCACGGGCCGTTGGATCCACTATATTTCAAGCGCCGGCTCTGTAATCGATCCCAGATCAAAGCACCGCCGGTAAACAGTGCTGAATGAAGCGGGAGGCGACCGTTTTTGAGAGGGGTTTCTTCTTGTACCGCAAGCAACCCATCCGCATCAAGGCGACAGATATGACTTGCCTCAGCACCCTCAAAAGTGATGCTGTGCATTTCCTTCTCCCCAGCATCAGGAAGTGGCCAAGCAAATGCTGGGTGAAAGCCAAAGCTAAATGGCAGAGGCTGGCGGCCTGGATTTCGCACTTTGATCGTCGCTCTTAACCGGGTCGCTTCGAGGCTGTATCGAGCAGTTAATTCAAAAGTGAAGGGGTACCGCACGCGTGTTGCAGCAGTATCCGATAGGCGGAATGTCACTGCATTTCTCTGTGTCTCTATCTCACTCCATAGCATTCGTCGCGCAAAGCCGTGTTGCTGCATCCGATATTCGAGCCCGTCTACGCGAAGCACGTCATCGTTCAGTCTTCCGACAATTGGGAATAGCAAAGGAGCGTGACCCGACCAGAACGCCGGGTCGGCGTCGGTCATATACTCTCGGCCGCGGCAGTCTTGCAGAGACACGAGTTCAGCACCTAAAGGATCGATTAGAGCAGAAAGATTGCCATTGGAGATTGCGACGCAGTCGCCGACATGGTCCATTGCTAAAGCTCTGTTTCGAGTGCCGATTTTTGCAACTTAATCACAAATGTCAGGAAAGCGCGATGTCGGGCGCGTCTTCCTGTTTCATGCCGACGAGGTGGTAGCCCGCATCGACATGGTGCGTCTCGCCCGTAACCCCGGACGAGAGGTCCGAAAGGAAATAAAGCCCCGCACCGCCCACATCCTCGATCGTGATGTTGCGGCGGAGCGGCGAGTTCAACTCGTTCCACTTGAGGATGTAGCGGAAGTCGCCGATCCCGCTTGCCGCCAGCGTCTTTACCGGCCCGGCGCTGATTGCGTTGACCCGGATGCCCTGCGGGCCGAGATCATTGGCGAGGTATTTCACGCTGGTTTCCAGCGCTGCCTTGGCAACGCCCATGACGTTGTAATGCGGCACGACCTTTTCTGCGCCGTAGTACGACAGGGTCAGGATGCTGCCGCCGCTTTCCGGCATCATTTCCGCCGCGCGCTTCGTCACCGCGACCAGCGAATAGGCCGAGACGTTCATCGTCAGCAGGAAGTTGTCGAGGCTGGTGTCGACATATTTGCCGCGCAGTTCGTTCTTGTCGGAAAAGCCGATCGCGTGGACCACGAAATCGAGACTGTCCCACCGCTGCTTCAGCGTTGCGAAGGCGGCATCGAGCGATTCCATGCTCGACACGTCGCATTCGAAGGTGAAATCGCTACCCAGCTGTTCGGCAAGCGGGATCACGCGCTTGGCCAGCGCCTCGCCCTGATAAGAAAACGCCAGCTGCGCGCCGTGCTCGGCCAGCTTCTTGGCAATGCCCCAGGCCAGCGACTTGTCGTTGGCGAGCCCCATGATCAGGCCGCGTTTGCCTGCCATCAAACCGTTCATCTACGCCTTCTCCTCGCTCGCTTCGCCGGATGCGGTCTGCGGCCCTGCCAGCGCTGCGTTCAGTTCCGCGCCGATAACGAGGCCGAGCCCGACAAGCCAGAAAAACAGTAACGTCACTATGCTTCCCGCAAGGCTGCCATAGGTCAGGTCATAGGTGAAGAAGCGCCGCAGCACCATCGGAAGCGCCGCAGCGACCGCCAGCCACCACAGCGCGGTAAACAGCGCGCCCGGCCATTTGGGATAACGCCGCCTGCGATATTCGGGCGGCGTGAGCGATGCGAACAGGACAAACAGCGACCCGACCAGGCCCAGCGCAGGGACGATACGCGAAAACTGTAGCGTGCTGATCAGCTCTGCCAGTTGCGGGATGACGGCATGGATTACCTGCTGGGCCGCCCCGATCACCACCTGCGCGAACAGGGACAGCATCAGCACCACCACCGCCGCGAGTGTGAGCCCGGCCGAAAACAGCCGGGTCTTCCACATGGCATGGACCGCCTGCGTGCCATAGGCGCGGCGAAGAATGTCGCGGATCGTCTCGATCAGACTGGAAACGGTCCACAATCCCACTGCCGCGCCGAGCCACAACAGCCAGCCCGAACGCGCATGTATCACGTCGTCGGCGACCGGTTTGATCACCCCGGCAACGGTCGGCGGCAAGGCGCGTGTCACGGCGTCGATCAATCCCAGCGCGTTTTCCCGCCCGCCGAGCAATTCGAACAGTGCCGCGCCGAGGATGAAGAACGGGAAGATCGCCAGCATCGACAGATAGGCGAGATTGCCTGCATGGATGAAGCCGTCGTTGAAGGTGCCGACTGCGACCCGCCGCACCACCTCGACGACCCGCCGTGGAAAGGCTGTATCGGTCACCGGCGCGGCGCCCCAGCCCGGCCTTACAGGCCGAACTTCTCCCGCGGGCGGGCAGCATCCACCCAGCCTTCAAGCCGCTCCTCAAGCGCGGCGAGATCGGCGGGGAGCTGGATTTCAAGCGTCACCAGCTGATCGCCGCGTTCATGCTTGCCGTCCTTGGTGGTGCCGGCCTTCTTGGTCCAGCCCTTGCCCGCCAGTCGCAACACGGTGCCGCCATTGGTACCGGGCTTGATCGTCAGCATCACCGGACCATCGACTGTCGGACATTTGACCTTGGCCCCGCGCACCGCCTCGTCGAGCGTGATCGGCAGATCCATGCGGATATTGTCGCCTTCACGCTTGAAGAAGGGATGCGTGCCGACTTCGACCATCACGATCCCGTCGCCATGACCGCCCGGCCCGGGGTGACCCTTGTCCTTGAGGCGCATCATCGTGCCATCCTCGACCCCAGTGGGCAGTTTCAGGTTGATCGCCTTGCCGTCGGCCAGCGTGATGCGCTGGTCGCGCCCGGCAGCCGCTTCGACAAAGGGCACCGCGAGCCGGTACTGGATATCCGCGCCGCGTTTGGGCGGGGGTGGCGGAGGCTGCTTTCCGAAGGGACGGCGAGGCGGAGGCTGTTGCTGGCGCGCCCGCCCGCCGAACAGGCCTTCGAACAGATCGCCCAGATCCACATCTTCCGCGCCGAAGCCGCCGAAATCACTCTCGCGGAAACCGCCGGCACCCGGCCCGGCGCCATAGGTGCCGCCGCGGCCATAGCCCGGACGCCCGCCCATGCCGGCGAAGGGGTTGGCGGGATTGCCCTCGGCATCGATCTCGCCGCGATCGAACTGGGCGCGCTTGGTCTTGTCCGACAGCAGGTCATAGGCGCGGGTGGCCTCGGAAAAATTCTCGGCCGCCTTGGGATTGTCTTTGTTGCGATCGGGGTGCAGCTCCTTGGCGAGCTTGCGATACGCGCTCTTGATGTCCGCTTCGGAGGCGGTGCGGGGAACGCCGAGGATGCTATACGGATCGCGCATGGTGAGTTAGCTAGGTGAGACAGTCGCCATGCGCAAGCTTGCGCAGGCTGCAACGACAGCCGAAATTTACCATCTGCGGCTTTCGTCCGGCGGTGCGCGTATCTATGTGGCCTGTCAGTCCACCAACCAAGGAACCCCAGATGTCCGGCGCACCCCCCCTTGATGACGCGCAGCTGGCCGACAGCGTGATCCCTGCAGGCACCGATCCCTTCGTCCTTTTCGACGAATGGTTCGCGGCGGCACAGGGCAGCGAGCCGAACGATCCCAACGCCATGGCGCTTGCTACCGCGACCGCCGATGCTGCGCCGTCGGTGCGGATGGTGCTGCTCAAGGGCCACGGCCCGAACGAAATTATGGGCGGGGGCTTCACCTTCTTCACCAATGCCGAGAGCCGGAAAGGCTCGCAGATCCGCGCCAACATGCAGGCGGCGCTGCTGTTCCACTGGAAAAGCCTGCGCCGCCAGATCCGCATCGAAGGGCCGCTGACCGAAGTCAGCCCGGAGCGCGCCGACGCCTATTTCCACTCTCGCCCTTACAAGAGCCAGGTCGGCAGTGCCGCCAGCGACCAGTCGCGTCCGCTGCCCGGGCGGCAGGCCTATCTCGAAAGGGTGCAGGAGCTCTGGGCGGCGCACGAGAGCGAGGGCAAGGTGCCGCGTCCGGCGCACTGGACGGGATTTACTTTGTGCCCGACAAGAATCGAATTCTGGATCGATCGCGACAACCGGCTGCATGACCGCCGCGAATTCACCCGCAGCGCGCCGGACGCGCCGTGGTCGGATACGCTGCTTTACCCCTGAGGTTCTGAATGACGCAGAAAATTCCCTACTGGCACGTCGATGCCTTCAGTGCGCAGTCATTCGGCGGCAATCAGGCCGCGGTGATGGTGTTGGAGGAATGGTTGCCCGACGACGTGCTGGTAAAGATCGGCGCAGAGAACCTGTTTGCCGAAACCGCCTTCGTCGTCCGCGAGACGACCGGAGCGGCCGACTGGGAGCTGCGCTGGTGCACGCCGACCTATGAAATCGCGCTGTGCGGCCATGCCACGCTGGCGAGCGGTCACATTCTTCTGACCCGGGACGGTGGCGAACGCGTGACCTTCCGCACGCGGCAGTCGGGCGTGCTCGAAGTAGTGAAGGCCGGCGAGGGTTACGAACTTGCACTCCCTGCCATTGCCACCGCCGCGGACACCCGCGAAAATCAGGCCGAGGCGATCCGCCTGCTCGGAGCTGAACCGCTTGAAGTCTTCCGTTCCGAGCTCGGCTACAACATCTACCTCTTCGAAAACGAAGCGGCGGTGCGCGGTCTCGCGCCCGACATTCGCAGATTGGAAAAGCTCGGGAAGGACCAGTTCATCGCCACCGCTCCGGGGGACAAGACCGACATCGTCAGCCGCGTGTTCGTTCCCGGCGGCGGGGTCGACGAGGACAGCGTCACCGGCTCGGCCCACGCGGTGCTTACCCCCTACTGGGCGGCGAAGCTCGGGCGAGCCAGCTTCACCGCGCATCAGGCGAGCGAGCGGGGCGGCGATCTGACGCTGCGCCTCGACGAGGATCGCGCATGGCTCGGCGGGCCGTGCGTGACCGTGGTGGAGGGCAGCTTCTACCTGTGAGGCATTACCTGGCGGGATAGAGCTCCAGCACATCCGCCGCCTGTTGCAGCATTGCCTTGCGCTCCTCGGCACCCGAATGGCCGAGCCGCACCAGGGTCACGCGCTGTTCCGGCGACACCAGCACATATTGGCCCATGTGGCCAATCAACGAAAACATGCTTTTCGGCGCTCGGTCGGGGAACAGCGGTTGCTCCTCGCCTTCCGGGAGCTCGCCATTGAGCCAGATCTGGAAGCCGTAATTGGCGCGTACGGGGCTCGGCGTCACCATCGCCTCGACCCAGCGGCTCGGCACCAGCTGCTCGCCGCCGGGCGCGCGGCCCTTGCGGCGCAGCATTTCGCCCAGCTTCGCCCAGTCGCGCGCGGTGGCATGCATCAGACTGCCGCCGATCAGCGTGCCGGAAGCATCGAATTCGGGGACCATGCTGGTCATCCCCAAGGGGCCGAACAGGCGCTGTTGCAGGTAATCGGCCACCGCCTTGCGCCGCGCTTCGGGCGTGTCGCTGCCGGCCAGCGCGCGTGCGGCGATATCGGCGAGGATCACGCTGGTGTTCGACGAATATTCGAACATCTTGCCCGGCTCGGCCTCCAGCGGCTGCTCCTTGGCCCACTTGGCCATGTCGTCGCGCCCGTCGAGGAAGAGCATCCTCACTTCGCTGGATGCATAGGGGGGATCGCCTGCCTCGGTGTGGCGCAAGCCGCTGCGCATCTGCAGCAGGTGACGCAGGGTTATCTCGGCGCGCGGATCGCCGGGGCGCTGCCACAGCGGAACCGGGGCGGGTTCGTCGAGCGCGAGCAGCCCGTCCGAAACCAGCATCCCGATCAGCACGCCGGTCACCGTCTTGGCCATCGACCAGCTGACGAAGCGCGTGTCCTTGTCATATCCCGGTGCGTAACGTTCGGCAGCGATCTTGCCATCGGCCAGCAGCACCACCGCACGGGTTTCTCCCACGCCCGGTGCCGTAAACAGATCGTCGATTGCCCTTGCGAGCTGGTCCTTCGGCGCGCCGGCATCGGCGGTGACGGCGTCCATCGCGGCCTCCGAAAGCGGCGCTTCGGCGGGCGGCGCCGCGCCGCAACCGGCAAGCAGGAGCAGGGCTGGCGCGAGCAGCGTGGCGCGGTTATGGAGGTGTTCGGCAGGGGTCATCGGGCCCTCAATTCCCGAAGCAACAAGGCTTGGCAATGGCGAAATCCTCCACCCCCCGAACTTCCGGCCGCGCGCGTTACGGGCTGTGGCTGCTGGCGCTGATCGCGCTCGGCGCAGGCGGGGCGGTATGGGCGTTTCGCGAGCCGATCGACGGCTATGGCGCGATCGGATCGGCCTATGCCGCGCGGGTCGCGTGTTCATGCCGTTTCGTCGCGGGCCGCAGCCTCGAAGACTGCGCCAAGGACAAATTGCTGGGAATGGAGGCAGTCACGCTCCGCGATGATCCGGAGGCCAAAAGCGTCACCGCGCGTTTCCCGCTGGTGGCCGAAACCACCGCAACCTATCGCGAAGGCTATGGCTGCGTGTTGGAGAAGTGGGAGGATTAACTCTCCACCTTCTCCGTCGAATCGATCCAGCCGCCGCCGATCACCCGCTCCCCGGCATAGATAACCGCAGCCTGCCCAGGCGCGACACCGAATTCGGGAGTGGCAAAGCGGATCGTGGTTGAGCTCCCGTCGCCCAGCGGCCCTTCCAGTGTGACCGGTACCGGCTTGGCAAGGCTGCGGACCTTGGCGGTCAGAGGCTCGTCCGGCAGGAGCCCAATGCGGTTCGTCTCGGTCAGGCGCGCGGCATGGACCGCCAGCATCCGCTTGGGCCCGACCCGCACTTCGCGCGCTGCGGCATCGAGGCCGATCACGTAGAGCGGTTCCGGCTGGCCGCCGATCTCGAGGCCTTTCCTCTGGCCCACGGTGAAATGGACGATGCCCTTGTGTTCGCCCAGCACTGCGCCGGTTGCCGCATGGACGATATTGCCGGGAGCCGCGCCTTCGGGTCGCACCTTGGTGACGATCTTGGCGTAATTGCCGTCGGGCACGAAGCAGATGTCCTGCGAATCCGGCTTGGCGGCATTGCGCAGGCCTGCGGCCTCGGCGAGCTCGCGAACCTGCGGCTTGGGCATGCCGCCCAGCGGAAAGCGCAGGTAATCGAGCTGTGCTTCGGTGGTGCCATAAAGGAAGTACGACTGATCGCGCGCCGGATCGAAGGCGCGATGGAGCTGCGGGCCGTCTGCCGTCATCACGCGGCGCACATAATGTCCGGTGGCAAGGCAATCCGCGCCAAGCTCGCGTGCCATGCGGAACAGATCGGTGAATTTCGGCCCCATGTTGCAGCGGATGCAGGGGACAGGTGTGCGTCCGGCGAGATATTCGTCGGCGAACTGTTCGACCACTTCCTCGCGGAAGGCGCTTTCATGGTCGAACACGTAATGCGCTATGCCGAGCCGGTCGGCCACCGCACGCGCATCGCGGATATCGTCGCCGGCGCAGCAAGCGCCTTTGCGGCCCGTCGCAGCGCCATAATCATAAAGCTGGAGCGTGATGCCGATCACTTCAGCCCCGCTCGCGGCGGCAAGCGCGGCGACGACCGACGAATCGACCCCGCCGCTCATCGCCACGACAATGCGGCAGTCGGCGGCCGGGCGCGGCAGATCGAACAGCGCGGCGGCGTCGGGCCCGCTCAGCAGGCCGGCCTTGGGAAGTGTCGGCGTATCCATGGAAACGGGCTGCCATATAGCGACGCCGTCCGGCTTTCGCCAGTCCCGCGGCGCTCGCCAAGGTTCTTCTGCGCCCCGCACTATTCCTAAGCGGGAGTAAATGGCGGTTTTACCCGATCTTGACGCACTCGGGTTAGAAGCGGCCTGCATGTTCGAGAAAGCGAATCCTGTTTCCGCCGCATTCCGGCCGGTTCCCGCAGGGCGCCGTGCCGACGACGGCGTCCGTCTGCGGCCTTCCGGGTCGCCGGCTGCGGGCGAACGATTCGAAGCCCGCGGTGCCCGGCGTGCCGGCGATGCGCTGAAAGCGGTCGAATGGAGCGAGATCACCGCCCGGCTCAATGCTGCGCGTGACCTGCGTCTGTTGATGCGTGGCGAATCGCAAGGCCGGATCGAGGCGGTCGCGGCCAGCTTCGGCGATGCAGCGGCAAGTTACTTTGCCATGATCGAGGATAACCAACTTGCCATTAACCTTGATGCTTTAGACGCCTCTAAAGCCTTGGGTGGCAGTGAAAGCGCATGCGTGGCTGTCCGGCACGACGCGGCATCGGGGGCCGATGCCAAGAGTGTTACGGATGCGCCCGGAGGCGATGCGAGAGAAGAGCAATGATGGAAAACCAGGACATCCGCCCCGCACAGGTCATCGGCCCCCTCGGCGAGCCGCTGACGATTGCCGATTTGCCCGCGCCCGATACCAAGCGCTGGGTGGTGCGGCGCAAGGCCGAGGTCGTCGCGGCGGTCAATGGCGGCTTGCTGACGCTTGACGAAGCGCTGGCCCGTTATGGCCTCACGCTCGAGGAATTCGCCTCGTGGCAGCGCGCCGTCGATCGTTCGGGCATGCATGGCCTGCGCGTCACCAAGATCCAGCATTACCGCGATCTCTACCAGCGCCAGTTGAAATACTGATCGGCGCCGGGCCCCGTGCCCGGTTGCTCGCTTCGTCCTGCCTGATACCCTTTCTGTCCTTAGCCCGTTGCATCCATGCGACGAAGTGCGTCACTTCGCACATCCGCAGGGCGCGCGGGTTTTTCGCGTGCGCAGGATAAAGGGAGCAAAACCATGGGATGGATTATCGCATTGATCGTTGGCGGGATTGCCGGCTGGCTGGCCAGTCTGGTGATGAACCGCGATGCCTCTATGGGCATTCTGGCGAATATCGTGGTCGGCTGCGTCGGCTCGGTCGTCGGCAACGCGATTGCAGGTCCGCTGCTGGGGATCAGCGGCAGCGTGCAGGAATTCTCGATCACCGGCCTGCTGGTCGCGGTGCTGGGCGCGGTCGTGCTGCTCGGTGTGGTCAACCTGATCAAGCGCGGTCGTCTGCGCTGAACGGGAGCCCTTGCCGCGCTTCGGGGAACCGTCTCCCGCGCCCTTCGTCTAAGCTCAAAGTCACCCGTCGATGCACGGATTGTCCCCGCACGCACCCCGGACTATCAGGCGTTGCGCTCGGTGACTTACCGAGATAATACACTCAGGGGTCGCCATTCCGCGCGCAAGCGGAAGGCCCCGACGAGGGAATGGCAATGAATTACGAGACCACCATCCGGGCCGAAGCTGCCGACGGGGTGACGACCGAATATGCCGATGCACGGACGCTGTCCGCCCCGCGGGTGCCGCGCTGGCTGATTGTCGGCGGGATCGGCCTGTTCGGCCTTTTGCTGGCGATCGGCGTCTATTTCGCCCTTGCCGGCGGAGAACCGGTGCCCGCAGGCGACGACAATTCGCAGGCCCCGGTGGTGACTGTCATTACACCCGGCCAGACAACGGTTGCCGGCGTGATCGAAGCGCCCGGCACTATCGCCGCGCGTCGCCCGATGCCGGTCGGCGCCGTGGGCGAGGGCGGGCAGGTGATGCGCGTCACTGTCGACGCGGGCGACTGGGTGCAGCAGGGTCAGGTGCTGGCCGTGATCGATCGTTCGGTGCAGGTCCAGCAGGCCGAAGCGCAGGCCGCCCAGATCGAGGTTGCCCGCGCCGATGCCAATCTTGCGCAGGCAAATCTCGATCGCGCGCTGCAACTGGTTGAGCGTGGCTTCGTCTCCAAGGCCGATGTCGATCGCCTTACCGCGACCCGCGATGCCGCGGTGGCGCGGGTCAAGGTGGCCGAGGCGCAGCTGCGCGAACTGCGGGCCCGCAATGATCGGCTGAACGTCCTCGCACCGTCGTCGGGCTATGTGCTTCAGCGCAATGTCGAACCCGGCCAGACGGTCGGCCCCGGCAACGGCGCGCTGTTCGTGATTGCCAGTGGCGGCGAGATGGAAATGCTCGCCCGACTGTCCGAAGACCAGCTGGCCGGCCTTTCGGTCGGCACTGTCGCAAGCGTGATCCCGACCGGTTCGGACAAGGAGTTCTCGGGCCAGATCTGGCAGCTTTCGCCGGTGATCGATCAGACCACGCGGCAGGGTACGGCGCGGGTCGCTCTGTCCTTCGCCCCCGGCCTGCGTCCCGGCGGCTTTGCCACGGCCCGTATCAACAGCGGCAGTTTCACAGCCACGGTGCTCCCCGAAAGCGCGGTGCTTGCCGATGATGACGGCAGCTTCGTCTACGTCGTGGGCGAGGAAAACAAGGCCGTGCGCCGCGGGGTCAAGACCGGCGCGGTGACCAAGCAGGGCATTGCGATCACCGAAGGGCTTTCGGGCAAGGAACAGGTGGTGCTGCGCGCCGGCGGGTTCCTCAACCCGGGCGAAACGATCAACCCCCAGCCGCAGAAGATGTAAGAGCGGTCCATCCGTGCGCGGGTCGCCCGCGTATCTGACGCAAGCGTAAGGCAACAGGCAGGAATATCATGGCTCTTCGCGACATCTCGGCCTGGTCGATCCGCAATCCGGTGATTCCGCTGGTGTTCTTCACCGGCCTGCTGTTCGCCGGCATCGTCAGCTTCCTGCGAATGGACGTGACGAACAATCCGGACGTCGAATTTCCTGCAGTCCGTGTCACCATTGCCCAGCCCGGCGCCTCTCCGACCGAGATCGAGAATCAGATCACCCAACGCGTGGAAAGCGCGCTGCGGGCGATCAACGGGGTCAATTCGCTCCAGTCGACCGCGCGCGAAGGCAGTTCCAACACCTTCGTCGAATTCGAAATCGGCACCAATCTTATCGAAGCGGTGAACGAGGTCGAGACGGCGATCGACGGCGTGCGCGGGTCCTTGCCCGAAGGCATCCTCGAACCGCAGGTGCAGAAGGTCAACGTGGTGGGCGAGCCGATCGGCTATGTCGCGGTCGAGGCCGACGACATGACCATCGAGCAATTGAGCTGGTTCATCGACGACACCGTGGCCAAACGCCTGCTCAAGATTGAAGGCATGGCCGAAGTGAGCCGTTTCGGCGGTGTCGACCGCGAGATGGAGGTGATCCTCGATCCGACGCGGATGCAGTCTTTCGGCGTTACCGCCTCGCAAATCAACGCGGTGCTGAGGCAGGTGAATCTCGATGCAGCGGGCGGGCTGGCCGAGATCGGCGGTACCCGCCAGTCGCTGCGCGTGTTGGGTAATTCGGACGATGCCTTTGCGCTGTCGCAGACCCAGATCCAGCTGGGCGGCGGGCGCACTGTGCGCCTGGCCGACGTCGCCACCGTGCGCGACGGCTATTCCGAACGCACCTCGATCAGCGAGGTGAACGGCAAGGAAGTCGTCAACTTCGCCATGAGCCGCGCACGCGGCGCATCGGACCTGACGGTTTACGACGCTGCGCTTGAGGAAATGGACGCGATCGAGGCCGAGAATCCCGGCATCAAGTTCATCAAGCTGTCGACCAACACCACCTATACCCGCAGCCAGTACAAATCCTCGATCTGGGCATTGGTCGAAGGCGCGGTGCTGGCCGTGGTGGTGGTGTTCATCTTCCTGCGCGACTGGCGCGCGACTTTTATTTCGGCAGTCGCAATTCCGCTGTCGGCGATCCCGACCTTCTGGTTCATGGATCTGCTCGGGTTCAACCTGAACTTCCTGTCGCTGCTGGCGCTGGCGCTGGTGGCGGGCGTGCTGGTCGATGACGCAATCGTGGAGATCGAGAACATCGTGCGCCACATGCGCATGGGCAAGACGGCTTATCAGGCCTCGATCGACGCAGCGGACGAGATCGGCCTGCCGGTGGTCGCCACCAGCTTCTGCATCGTCGCGGTGTTCCTGCCCGTTGGCCTGATGCCGGGCGTTTCGGGCCAGTTCTTCCAGAATTTCGGGATCACCGTGGTGGTCGCGGTGCTGATGTCCCTGGCCGTGGCGCGCATGATCACCCCGCTGATGGCGGCCTATTTCCTCAAATCCAAGGGCGTGGCCGAACATGGCGAAGGCCCGCTGATCGACGCCTATATGCGGGTGCTGGCGTGGACGCTCGACACCGGCAAGCTGGCTGCGCGCCGCGCCGGTCTGACCGGGCCACGCCGCCGCATGTTCTATGTTCCCGCGCTACTGCTGACCATTATCGTCTTGCTGGCGGTGACCGCCGTGACCCTGTTCGCCAGCTTCAATCTGCTGGCCGCGCTCGAGATTCCCAAGCAGGTGGCGACCGCCGTATCGAGCGACACCAACGGAATTGCCCACAAGCTCGTCGGCAAGATCTTCGAGATCGTGCAGGTGCTGCTGTGTTCCGGCCTGTCGCTCGGGGCGGGCTGGCTCACCTTCAAGCTGATTGAGGCGCCTTCGGGCGGCACGAGCCGTTTCGCGCAAGGGACCCGCTGGCTGACTGCGCGCTTCTACGACCACCGGGTGTGGATGCTGTCGATCGGCTGGTTCTCGTTCCTGATGACGATTTTGCTGTTCGGCCAGATTCCTGCGCAGTTCCAGCCCACCATCGACGACGAGAACAGCCGGGTCGAGATCGAGACCGTACCCGGCACCACGCTTGCGGAGACCAAGCGGATCGTCAACAATGTGGCTGACCGGCTGACGCAGGAGCCGGAAGTCGAGCGGCTGCTGGAACGCATCCGGCTGGGCGACAGCTCGTCGATCTTCGTCAAGCTCAAGGAAGATCGCGAACGCAGCTCGATCCAGTTCGAACGCGAGCTGGCACCGGTGCTGGCGCAGATTCCCGATGCCCGCGTACGCTTCCAGTCGCAGAGCGCCGGGTTCGGTTCGGGCCGCGACATGACGGTGATGCTGGCAGGCTCCGATCCGGTGCTGCTGGAGGAAACCGCGACCCGGCTGGTCGAGGAGATGAAGGGCCTCAATTCGCTGGTCGCCCCGCGCATTAGCGCCGATCTCAACCGGCCTGAAATCATCATTACCCCGCGCGAGAAGATTGCCGCCGAGCTGGGCGTGACCACGGCGGCGCTGTCGCAGACGATCCGCATCGCTACGCTGGGAGAGATCGAACAGAACGCGGCACGCTTCTCGCTGTCGGACCGCCAGATCCCGATCAAGGTGCGCCTGTCGGAAGCGGCCCGCAGCGATTTCACCACCATCGAAAATCTGCCCGTTCCCACCAATAACGGCGGATCGGTGCCGCTGAGCCGGGTGGCCGACATCAGCTTCGGTTCGGGCCCGACGGCGATTCAGCGCTACAACCAGAACCGCCGCGTGCTGGTCGGCGCAGACCTTGCCGCGGGCGTGCTCAAGGGCGAAGCGCAGGCGCAGATCGACGCACTGCCGGTTCTGCAGGATCTGCCCACAGGCGTGATCCGCGACGTGGTGGGTGAAGAGGAATGGCAGGCAGAGCTGGTCCAGAACCTCATCATCGCGATCATTTCAGGCGTGCTGCTGGTGTTTGCGGTGCTGGTGCTGCTCTACAAGCGTCTCATGAGCCCGCTGGTCAATATGACCTCGCTGGCGCTCGCGCCGCTCGGGGGCGTGTTGCTGGTCTGGCTGATTGGGCAGCCGCAGTCGATGCCCGTCTATATCGGCATCCTGCTGCTGCTGGGCATCGTGTCGAAGAACTCGATCCTGCTGATCGACTTCGCGATCGAGGAAATGCACAAGGGCGTCGGCAAGCTCGATGCCATCATGGATGCGGGACACAAGCGCGCCCAGCCGATCGTGATGACAACCGTGGCGATGACCGCCGGGATGGTGCCGGTGGCCTTGTCGCTCAGCGGCGACGGCGCCTGGCGTCAGCCGATGGGTATCGTGGTGATCGGCGGGCTGATCCTTTCAACCCTGCTGACATTGCTGATCGTGCCCGCGGGCTTTAGCCTGGCCGACGGGATCGAAAAGCGGGTCGGGCCGTGGCTGCGTGAACGCCTGTTGACCTACAAGCCCGGCGACGACACCCGTCCGCATGGGGAGCCGGAGCATGCGGCAGGCCCCTCGCGGCCTTTCCCTGACCTGCCGCGCGGCAGCGAACCAGCGGAATGAGCGACAAAAGCGTGACGCGGCTGCCCCGGTCGGGCTAGAACCGCCGCATGGTAAAGCGTCACACCCTGCCTCTGACGTTCCGCGGCCAGCCACTTACCGTGGATCGTGCGCGGCGCATGCGCTGGACCGCGACGGGCATGCTCGCCGCGATGGCGGTCATCTTTATCACCACCCACGGCCTTGTCGGCGGCCATCCGGCATGGGGCTATGTCAACGCCTTTGCCGAGGCGGCGATGGTGGGCGGGCTGGCTGACTGGTTCGCGGTTACGGCTCTGTTCCGCCACCCGCTCGGCCTGCCGATCCCGCACACGGCGATCATCCCCGAAAACAAGGACCGCATCGCCGAGACAATGGCGCAGTTCCTGCGCGAGAACTTCCTCACGCCGGCGGTGGTGGCACGGCGGATGGCGGGCATGAACATTGCCAAGGCGGCGGGTGAATTCCTCGCCGCCTCCCCCGAACGCGGTGCGGACGGCAGCATCGATGAACGCTCGCGCATCACCAGCGGCGCTGCGGAATTGCTGGCCGAAGTGCTCGAAAGCCTCGATCCGGACCGGCTCGGTAATCAGGTGCGCGCGGGCCTTGCGAGCCAACTCGCCAAGCTCGACATCGCACCGCTGGCGGGCCGGATGATCGAGACGACGATGGCCGACAAGCGCCACCAGCCGTTGATCGACGGTTTCGTGCGCTGGGCGGGGCTGACCATCGAGGATAACGAGGAGACCCTGCGCGACATCATCCACCAGCGCGTCGCCGGCGTGCTGCGCTGGACCGGGCTCGACAAGACCATCTCATCAAGCGTGCTCGACGGGCTCTACAAGCTGCTGGCTGAGGTGCTGGTCAATCCCGATCACCCGCTGCGCGGCAAGATCGAGGAAGGGCTGGCGAAGCTCGGACAGGACTTGCAGCACGATCCCGAAACCCGCGCGCGGGTCGAGGAGATGAAGCGTGATCTGATCGCCAATCCCGCCGTGGCGGTATGGTGGACGGGGGTGTGGGAACGCATCCGCCAGTCGCTGATCCGCCGTGCGCGCGATCCGGAGAGCGGGATGGGTGCGGATATGCGCAACATGCTCGCCGAACTGGGGCAGGCTGTGCAGCAAGACGCAAGGTTGCAGGAACAGATCAACCGTTTCGCCCGTCGCACCGCCGTCGGTGTCGCCACGCGTTACGGCGACCAGATCGTGCGGTTGGTGTCGGAGACGGTCAAGCGCTGGGACGCGATCACGATCACTGCCCGTGTCGAGGGCGCGGTCGGGCGCGACCTCCAGTTCATCCGCATCAACGGCACGCTGGTGGGCGGGCTCGTCGGAATGGCGCTGCATTTTATCGTGGGTGTTCTTTAGCCAAGCCCGAACACAATCCGCGTCACGAAAAAGGATGGCATTGGCTGTCCATCGGCATCAATCGCCGGGGCGTAGCGCGCCCTCATCATACCTTCGCAAGCAACATTGTTCAGATCGGTATGGCCGGAGTTGTCAGTGATCTTGCACTCCGTCGGTTGACCGGCTTCGTCGACAATTACAGCGAGGCCGACCACGCCCTGCCTTTTTTCCTGCAGCGCGCGCTGCGGATACTTCTCCACGACCCATTGGGAAACCTTGCGGGGTTGTAGCAGGGATACGCCGCGAAGCGCTCCCTTGTGCTTGGCGGGATCAAGGCCCCAGGTCGAAAGGATGTGGGCCGTGCAATCATTGAGGACGCCCATAGGTGCTGCAAGCGAGCCTGTCTTGAGAGTCAGACCGGTCCGGCCCTGGCGGATGGCAACCTCGCTAGCTGCTTTCGCCTTCGCCGGATCGACTGCGGTTCCTTGCGCGGTCAGGCCGAAATCCTCTTCCTGCTTGATCTCGGGTTCCTTGACCGGCTCCAGCGAGACATCCGTCATGAAGACGATGTGGCCAAACTCGCGATTGGTTTCTTTCGCGATCTCGTAGGTTCCCTCAGGTCCGGCAGAGCCGAACCCGACATCGGCCTGTGTGCTCTCGACCATGTCGGAAAGCGCGGGGCCGGTGATGGTGAGGTTGAACAACGCGCCCGGTGTTGTCTGTTCGAAGATCAAGGTGTGCGAATAGCCTTCGCTGCCAAACGCGCGTGCCAGCCGGCAGAGCCCGTTTTCATGGGATGCGTGCCAGGCAGAGCGGGGCTCAAGAACCAGAGGTTCGCCGGTCTGACCTGACCCTGCGGCGGGCGAAATCGCCGCAGCCATGAAAACACAGACAGATGCCGCGAGAGAAACACGCTTGGCCCGCATACAGAAAACCTCCGCCGTGCTGATTAGCATGGCGGAGGTTCCTGATCCTAGGCGATTTCGTGCCTTACAGCGCGCCGGTCAGCTCCGGCACTGCGGTGTAGAGATCGGCAACAAGGCCGATGTCCGCGACCTGGAAGATCGGGGCGTCCTCGTCCTTGTTGATGGCGATGATGACCTTCGAATCCTTCATGCCCGCAAGGTGCTGGATCGCGCCCGAGATGCCGATCGCGAAGTAGACTTCCGGAGCGACGATCTTGCCGGTCTGGCCGACCTGATAGTCGTTGGGCACATAGCCCGCGTCGACCGCCGCGCGGCTTGCACCGATGGCCGCGCCGAGCTTGTCCGCAAGCGGCGTGATCACGGCTTCGAAAGTTTCCGCGTCCTTGAGCGCACGGCCGCCCGAGACGATCACCTTGGCGCTGGTCAGTTCCGGACGCTCGCTCTTGGCGATTTCGGAGCTGACGAAGATCGAGGTGCCCGTGTCACCAGCGCCGGTCACGGCTTCGATCGTGCCCGAGCCGCCCTCGGTCGCCGCCTTTTCGAAGGCGGTGCCGCGCACGGTGATCACCAGCTTGGCATCGGTCGATTCGACCGTGGCGATAGCGTTGCCGGCATAGATCGGGCGGGTGAAGGTCTTGGGGCCTTCGACCGAGAGGATTTCCGAGACCTGCATCACGTCGAGCTGTGCGGCAACGCGCGGGGCGACGTTCTTGCCCTGCGTGGTGGCCGCGGCGAGGAAGGCATCGTGGTGATCCATCAGCGACGCTGCCAGCGGCGCGACGTTTTCGGCAAGGCCATTGGCATAGGCCGCGTCATCCGCGACATGGACCTTGCCCACGCCGGCGATCTTGGCCGCGGCTTCGGCAACGCTTCCGCAATTGTGACCGGCAACCAGCAGGTGCACTTCGCCGAGCTTGGCGGCGGCGGTGACCACCGCGAGCGTCGCGTCGTTCACCTTGGTGTTGTCATGTTCGACCAGAACCAGAGTCTTCATCTCTATGTGTCCTTATTCTGAGGGCTGGCGCGCTTACGCGATGCCGAGCGCCTTGACCTTCTCGACCAGCGCGGCGACGTCGGCGACCTTCTCGCCTGCCTGACGCACCGGCGGCTCGGCGACCTTGAGGGTCTTGAGGCGCGGGGTCAGGTCGACGCCGTAATCGGCGGCGGTCTTGGTCGCGAGCGGCTTCTGCTTGGCCTTCATGATGTTGGGCAGCGAAGCATAGCGCGGCTCGTTCAGACGCAGGTCGGTGGTGACGATCGCGGGGAGGGCGAGCTTGACGGTCTGAAGACCGCCATCGACTTCGCGCTTCACAGTCACGCTGTCGCCGTCGACTTCGACGGTGTTGGCGAAGG
Organism: Erythrobacter fulvus; assembly: GCF_028595285.1. Classification (GTDB taxonomy): domain Bacteria; phylum Pseudomonadota; class Alphaproteobacteria; order Sphingomonadales; family Sphingomonadaceae; genus Erythrobacter; species Erythrobacter fulvus. Next base: position 229,104 of record NZ_JAQQXQ010000002.1, read on the forward strand.
TGCCCTGCGGACGGCCCATCAGCGCGGCGAGCATCTGGCCGGTCTGGTTCGAATCGTCTGAGATCGACTGCTTGCCGAGGATCACCAGACCCGGCTGCTCTTCGTCAGCAATGGCCTTGAGGATCTTGGCGACCGCCAGCGGTTCCACTTCGTCATCGGTTTCGACGAGGATCGCACGGTCGGCACCCATGGCGAGCGCAGTGCGCAGGGTTTCCTGCGCCTTCGCCGGGCCGATGCTGACGGCGACGATCTCGGTCGCCGCGCCCTTTTCCTTGAGGCGGATGGCTTCCTCTACCGCGATCTCGTCGAACGGGTTCATGCTCATCTTGACGTTGGCAAGATCAACGCCGGTGCCGTCGGCCTTGACCCGCGGCTTGACGTTGTAATCGATCACCCGCTTGACGGGGACGAGGATCTTCATGGGGTTTGTCCTTCCTCTCAAAGAATCACGTGGCCCAGAATCACTGGAACCGGACCATTGGCCGCCCGCCTAGCTTGCGTTTACGTAAACGTCAAGTAAGGCGGGTGGCGATAGCTGCGGGCGGGATTGATGCGCGATCAGCCCCGCCCGAACGAGTTACGCGGCGAAGCGCCTGACGGATCAGGCGGCCTTCTTCACCTCGGCAACGATCTTCTGCGCGGCATCGCCGAGGTTGTCGGCGCTGACGATGGCGAGACCCGAATTGTCGAGGATCGCCTTGCCTTCGGCCACGTTGGTGCCTTCTAGGCGCACGACCAGCGGAACCTGCAGGTTCACGTCCTTGGCCGCCTGCACGATGCCGTTGGCGATCACGTCGCACTTCATGATGCCGCCGAAGATGTTGACGAGGATGCCTTCGACCGCCGGATCCTTGAGGATGATCTTGAACGCCGCCGTCACCTTTTCGGTGGTGGCACCGCCGCCCACGTCGAGGAAGTTCGCCGGGAAGGCGCCGTTCAGCTTGATGATGTCCATCGTCGCCATGGCGAGGCCCGCACCGTTGACCATGCAGCCGATGTTCCCGTCGAGCTTGATGTAGGCGAGGTCATATTCGGAAGCTTCGACTTCCGCCGGGTCTTCCTCGGTCTCGTCGCGCAGGGCTTCGATGTCAGGGTGGCGGTAGAGCGCGTTGCCGTCGAAGCTCATCTTGGCGTCGAGCACCAGCAGCTTGCCGTCTTCGCTTTCGACCAGCGGGTTGATTTCCAGCATCTCGCAGTCGGTGGCGAGGAAGGCGTCGTAGAGCTGCTTGGCGAGCTTTTGCGCCTGCTTGTTGAGGTCGCCCTTGAGCTTCAGCGCGAAGGCCACCGCGCGGCCGTGGTGCGGCTGGAAGCCCTGCGCGGGATCGACGCTGAAGGTGGTGATCAGCTCGGGCGTGTCATGCGCCACGGTCTCGATGTCCATGCCGCCCTCGGTCGAAACCACGAAAGCAACGCGGCCCGAAGCGCGGTCGACCAGCAGCGAAAGGTAGTATTCCTTGGCGATGTCGACGCCGTCGGTGATGTAGAGGCGGTTCACCTGCTTGCCCGCATCCCCCGTCTGGATGGTGACCAGCGTGTTGCCGAGCATTTCCTCGGCATGGCTACGCACTTCATCGAGGCTCTTGGCGAGGCGCACGCCGCCCTTCGCATCGGGGCCGAGTTCCTTGAACTTGCCCTTGCCGCGGCCGCCGGCGTGGATCTGCGCCTTCACGACGTAGAGCGGCCCGGGCAGCTTCTTGGCGGCTTCCACCGCTTCCTCGACGCTCAGCGCGGCGTGGCCGGCCGGCACTGCGATCCCGTGCTTCGCAAGCAGTTCCTTGGCCTGGTATTCGTGGACGTTCATGGCGTATCGATCCCTTCTGCAATTTCTCTGGGGAGAGGTCTGTTTGCCGCGGGCCTAAGCACGGATCGACCCTCTTGAAAAGTGCTGTGTGAAGGCGCAACGGCAAGCCTCTCATGATTGACAGGTTCCGCCTTGAAGAGATCGTCCGCGAGGCGGGCAGAATCGCCCTTTCGCGCTGGCCGGGTGCGGGCCATGCGCTGACCAGCTGGGACAAGACCCCGGATAATCCGGTGAGCGAGGCCGATCTGGAGGTTGACCGCTTCCTCAAGCGCGAACTGCGCCTGCTGCTGCCCTCGGCCGGCTGGCTGTCGGAAGAAACCGCCGATGACAAGATCCGCACCGCCAGCGGCCTGATCTGGCTGGTTGATCCGATCGACGGCACCCGCGATTTCGTGCGCGGGCGCGACGGATGGGCGGTTTCGGTCGCTCTGGTGAGCGCCAACAAGCCGCTGATCGGCATGCTCGCCGCGCCGGCCCGGGGCGAGGAATGGGTGGCGGTGGCAGGGCAGGGCGCTACGCTGAACGGGCGCAGGCTTGCGGCCAGCACACGCAGCCAATTCTCCGGCGCCCGGGTGCCGACCCACACGCTGCCGAAGGAAGATGCGGACCTGGTCGCGGTTGATCAGCCCAACTCGATCGCATTGCGAATCGCCATGGTGGCAGACGACCGCGCCGATCTGGTGGCGACCCTGCGCTGGGGTTACGAATGGGACATCGCCGCCGCGACTTTGATCGCGCGCGAGGCGGGGGCCGAGGTGAGCGACGCCTTCGGCCGCCCGCTGGCCTATAACAAGCACGATCCGCGCGATTTCGGGGTGTTGGTGTGCTCACCCGCAATCCACGCCGCCGCTGTGGCGAGAATCGCCGACCGGGCAACGGCGCTGCGCTGAAAAAGGAAAACGGGCCGCCCATGGGGCAGCCCGTTCCTTGTTCTCCGGATGCCGGAAATTCAGTTTCCGCGCGCGGCGTTCACATCGTCCTGGCTGATCGGAATGATCTTGATCTCGACCCGGCGGTTGAGCGGTTCGTTCACCCCGTCAGCGGTCTTGACCCGCAGATAGTCGTATTGCTCGCCGAAGCCCTGCGTCGCGATGCGCGAGCGGGCGACCCCGCGGGCAGCGAGGTAATCCGCCACCGCCTGCGCGCGCTGTTCCGAAAGGCGCTGGTTGGTGGCGGGCGAGCCGGTCGTGTCGGTGAAGCCGTACACGTCGATCAGGCTGTTGGGATAGGTGATCAGGCTTTCGGCGACGTTGTTGAGCGTGTCGTAGAAGCCGGGGTTGATCTGTGCCGAACCCGTGGCGAAGGTCACGCCGTCGGGCAGGCGCACCAGAATCGCTTCCTGATCGCCCACTTCCTCAACCTCGACACCGCTGCCCGCGGTCTGTTCGCGCAGGGTCTTGATCTGGTCGTCATACTGCTTGCCCAGAATCGCACCGGCCGAACCGCCGATGCCCGCCCCGATGATGCGACCGGCATCGCCGCCAATGGCTCCGCCAAGGAGGTAGCCGAGCGTGCCGCCGAGGCCAGTGCCGATCGCAGTGCGCGAAACTTTCTTTTCGCCGGTGTTCGGGTCGGTGACGCAGGCGCTGGTGCCGAGCAGCGCCAGGGCGGCGGTGCCCGAAAGCAGGATACGCGATAGAGTCATGATGCTTACCTCCCTCTTTTTCGGCGCGAAGAATGCCACGCCGTCCGGTTGGCGACAAGGAATTACGCCGCTTGTGCAACTCCCTTTGAGGCCCCGATGCTTGACCTTGGTTGAACAGCCGTAGCCCTGTCTATCCGTTGTTTCCCATGTATTGCCCTACTGGCAACCGTATCGCTTTGTGCTAGCGCAACGGGCGTGACACCGTTTCCCTGGACCGATCTTGCCATAATTATCGCGCTGGTTGTGCTCAACGGCGTGTTCGCTATGTCCGAGCTCGCGATCGTCTCGGCCAAGACCAGCGCGCTGGAGGCGAAAGCGGAGGCCGGATCAACTTCGGCGCGCATCGCTATCGCGCTTGCGGCGGAACCGGGCAAGTTCCTCTCGACCGTGCAGATCGGCATCACCCTCATCGGGATCATCAACGGCGCCTATTCGGGCGCAAGCCTTGGCGGACCGGTGGGCGAGCACATGGCGGCACTGGGCCTGCCGCAGCAATATGCCGACGAGGCCGGCTTTGCGGTGGTGATCGCCTTCACGACCTATCTCAGCCTCATCATCGGCGAACTGGTGCCCAAACAGCTTGCCCTTCAGGTTGCAGTACCGGTGTCGCTGGTGATGGCCCGGCCGATGGCCTTCATGGCCAAGGCCGCCGCGCCGCTGGTGTGGCTGCTCGATTCGAGCTCGGCCGCGATCATCCGCCTGTTCGGGCTGCGCGGCGGGAATGCGGATTCGGTGACGGCCGAGGAATTGCAGATGATCTTCGCCGAGGCGACCCGTTCGGGCGTGATTGAGGCCGACCAGCGCCAGATCCTCACCGGCGTCGTGCGGCTGGCCGAACGTCCGGTGCGCGAAATGATGACTCCGCGCACCGAGGTCGACTGGATCGAAGCCGACGCCGATATCGATGAAATCCGCGAGACGATCGAGGAAAGCCCGCATTCGCTGATGCCGGTGGCCGAAAACTCGCCCGACACCATCCTTGGCGTCGTCAAGGTGCGCGAGGTGCTGGCCGCGATGGTGGCGGGCGGGCCGGTCTCGATCCGCGCGATGATGCGCCGGGTCGAAGTGGTCCCCGACCAGCTCGACGCGATGGACGCACTGCGGGTGCTGCAATCATCCGAAGTGGCGATGGCGCTGGTGCATGACGAATACGGTCATTTCGAAGGCATCGTCACACCGGTCGATCTGCTGACCGCGATCGTGGGCACCTTCGTCAGCGATCAGGACGAGGGCGATCAGCCGCAAGTGGTCGAGCGCGAGGACGGTTCGCTGCTGGTGGCAGGCTCGTTATCGGCCGATGCGCTGGCTGACCGGCTGGGGCTGGATTACGGCGAAAACCGCGAATTCGGCACCGCGGCAGGCTATGCCCTGTCGGTGCTCAAGAAGTTGCCCGCCGAAGGCGAGCATTTCCACGCGCAAGGCTGGCGGTTCGAGGTGGTCGACATGGATGGGCGCCGGATCGACAAGCTGTTGGTCACGCGTGAAGGCGATGAAAGCGCGGAGTAATCCTGCGCGATGCTCCACGTTTATCGCAGATAACAGTCGCGCAGCGACCGCAAGGCCGCCAAAGGGCTCTGGCGTCCGCCCGCAGCGACGCGGCCTTCTGGCCGTGTGAGCGAGGATTTCGCACGCCGGAGGGCGTGCGGAAAAATTAGGAAGGAATTACCGTGCTGGCCGACTGACCATCACCCTCGGGCGCGGCGATGATGTCGCGGGTGACGCGGCCCTTGGCGACCGTGTTGGTGGCGGTGTCGCCCACGGTGCTGCGGATGCTAGGGTCGGCGCTACCGGCACGGTCGATCAGGCTTGCTTCGATCCGGCTACGCGGGGCCGGGCCGCCGAACAGCGCTTCGAGAGCCTGATCGGCCGCAGTGCCTTCGGTCGGGCGCGGGGCGCCGGGGGCGGGCGGCGTCAGCGTGAAATCGGGCGGAACCACCAGCGGAGCCTGCCGCTGCACCGCGAATTCGTCGGGCCGTTCGCGGTTGAACACGCCGCCGCCGCCGCAGGCTGCCAGCAGCATCGAGCCGGAGGCGAGCAGGATAACGGGTGCAAACTTACGCATCATTGGTCTCTCCACGGGGCGCGTCCCCGCTTTCGGTTTCTTCCTTGTCGCGCACGAACAGGCTGCGGGCAAGGATAATGACGACGCCGATGGTAATCGCGGCATCGGCGATGTTGAAGATCAGAAAGGGGCGGAAATCCCCGATATGGAAGTCGGCATAGTCGATGACATAGCCCAGATCATAGCGATCACGGATATTGCCCAGCGCCCCGCCGAGGATCAGCGCGAGGCCGAAAATGTCGCCCAGCGCCTTTTCGCGCATCATCCACACCAGCACGATGAGTGCGATGACCGCGGTCATCGCCACCAGCAGCCAGCGCGTTTCCATATCGGTCGCCTGCAGCATGCCCAGCGAAATACCTCGGTTTTCGGTGTAGGTGAGATCGAAGAACGGCAGCAGATCGATATTCCCGACCTGCCGCAGCGCCAGTGGCCCGACGACATACAGCTTCACCGCCTGATCGATCAGCGCGATGAACGCCGCGATCACGAGGCCGATGATCCGGTTGCGGGTGAGAAGCGCGCTCATGCCGAGGCAGCGTCCAGTTGCGCGACGACTTCGTCGCAGCGGCCGCAGAGCGCGCCTTCTTGTGCCACGTCAGGCAGGTGGCGCCAGCAGCGCGAGCACTTTTGGTCGCTGGTCTTGGTCACGGTCACGCTGTCGCCCTGCCCGCGCGTCACTGTCGCGGTGATGAACAATTCGGCGAGCTGTTCGTCCGAAACGCCTTCGGGCACCGCGCTGGCGGGGACGACGACTTCGGCTTCGAGGCTGGAACGGATGGTCTTGTCGCGGCGTAACGGCTCGATCGCTTCGTTCACCCGTTCGCGCAGGGCGCACAGCGCGTCCCACTTGGCGGCATCGACGCGCACGCCCGGCACGCTCGGCCATTCGAGCAGGTGGACAGAGCCGCGCTGGCCATTGTCGTCCTCTTCGCCGTCCTGCGGATAGCGGCTCATCCACACTTCCTCGGCGGTGAACACCAGCACCGGCGCGGCATAGCGCACCAGCGCGTGGAACAGCAGATCAAGCACGGTGCGATAGGCATTGCGCGTGTCGCTGTCCGGCCCGTCGCAATAGAGCGAATCCTTGCGGATATCGAAGAAGAAGGCCGACAGGTCCTCGTTGCAGAAATCCACCAGCAGGCGGGTGTAGAGGTTGAAGTCGTATTCCTCCGCCGCCTTGCGCAGCTTGCCATCCAGCTCGCTCAGCAGCGCGAGGATGTAGACTTCCAGCTCGGGCAGTTCGCCCGCATCGCTCATGTCGCCCACGAACCCGTCGAGCGCGCCGAGCAGGTAGCGGAAGGTGTTGCGCAGCTTGCGGTACTGGTCGCCTACGCCTTTCAGGATTTCATCGCCGATGCGGTGATCCTCGGTGAAATCGACCGAAAGCGCCCACAGCCGGATGATGTCCGCGCCGGTGGTTTCCATCACCTTCAGCGGATCGATGGTGTTGCCGAGGCTCTTGGACATCTTCTTGCCCTTGGCATCCATGGTGAAGCCGTGGGTCAGAACCTGATCATAGGGCGCGCGCCCGCGCGTCGCGCAGGATTGCAGCAGCGAGGACTGGAACCAGCCGCGATGCTGGTCGGAGCCTTCGAGATAGAGATTGGCGGGCCATGTCAGGTCCGGCCAGCGCCCGCTTTCGAGCACGAAGGCATGGGTGCAGCCCGAATCGAACCAGACGTCGAGAATGTCGGTGACCATCTCGAAATCGTCGGGGTTGTAGTGGGGGCCGAGGAATTCGGCCTTCCGCGCTTCCTCCCACGCATCGACCCCGTCCTGCATGACGGCAGCGACGATGCGGTGATTGACCTCGGGATCCTGCAAGTAGGTGCCGTCGGGCCGCACGAACAGCGTGATCGGCACGCCCCAGGCGCGCTGGCGCGAGAGAACCCAATCAGGGCGGCCTTCAACCATCGCACCGATGCGGTTGCGGCCCTTTTCGGGGATGAATTCGACGCGCGCGATTTCCTCCACTGCACGTTCGCGCAGGGTGGGTGAGGCGCACAGGGCCTCTTCTGCCGGGTCGATCGCGCCGCCTTCGTTCTCCCAGCCCTTTTCCGCGCGGGTCTTGGGCTCGATCCAGTCCATCACCCGGTCCATCGGCACGAACCACTGCGGGGTGCAGCGGAAGATCACCTTGGCCTTGGAGCGCCACGAGTGGGGGTAGGAGTGTTCGTAATCCGCGCTCGCCGCGAGCAGCGCGCCAGCGTCACGCAGGTCCGAGCAGATCGGGCCATCGGGCGCGTTGAACTTCGGGTTGATGACGCTCATGCGCCGCTCATCCGCGCCGCCGAGCCAGCCCCAGTCGTCGCGGTAGCGCCCGTCGTCCATCACCGCGAAGACGGGGTTGATCCCGTTCGCCTTGCAGAGGTCAAAGTCGTCCTCGCCATGATCGGGCGCCATATGGACGAGGCCGGTGCCAGAATCGGTGGTGACGAAGTCGCCGGGGAGCAGCGGGCGCGGACTGGCATAGAACCCGCCAAGATGGTGCATCGGGTGGCGGGCGAGGGTGCCGGCAAGTTCGGAGCCTTTGATGACCTGCATCGGGATTACTCGGAATCCCACCCGACCAGCGAATTGCTCCACCAAACCAGCGGCGACCAGCACAACACCTTCCGGTGTTGGGCGTTCGTGGTCACCCATGCGATCACCGAAGCAACAAACTGCGTATTCAACGTCCGGCCCAAAGGCCAAAGCCTGGTTCACCGGAATGGTCCAAGGCGTGGTGGTCCAGATTACAGCGCGAGCATTGCGGACCGCTTCACAGGGGCTCTCGACAATCTCGAACGCCACGTCGATCTGGGTCGAGGTGATGTCCTCGTATTCGACCTCCGCCTCGGCCAGCGCGGTTTTTTCGACCGGGGACCACATCACCGGCTTGGCCCCGCGATAGAGATTGCCGTTCTCGGCGAACCTCATCAGCTCGGCCACGATCGTCGCCTCAGCCTGGAAATCCATGGTGAGGTACGGATTGTCCCAGTCGCCCATGATGCCGAGCCGCTTCAGCTGTTCGCGCTGGGTGTTGACCCAGTGTTGCGCATAGGCGCGGCATTCGGCGCGGAATTCCTTGGCCGGAACCTCGTCCTTATTCTTTTTCTGCTTGCGGTACTGCTCTTCGACCTTCCATTCGATGGGAAGGCCGTGGCAGTCCCAGCCGGGAACATAGGGCGCGTCTCTGCCCAGCAAGTTCTGCGTGCGGCAGACCATGTCCTTGAGGATGTGGTTCAGCGCGTGGCCGATATGCATGTCGCCATTGGCGTAGGGCGGGCCGTCGTGGAGGATGAACTTCTCGCGCCCGCGGCGGGCATCGCGCAGCGCCTTGTAGAGCCCGATCTGTTCCCAGCGCGCGGCAATGCCCGGCTCCTTCTGCGGAAGGCCGGCCTTCATGGGAAATTCGGTCTTCGGCAGGAAGACGGTGTCCCGGTAATCGCGCGCTGCGGTATCGTCAGTCATGGTGCGCGGGGCCTTAGCCGTTCGCGCTGCCAGTGCAAAGACTCGTCATTGCGAGGACAGAAGCCGCCGCGCTTCGGCGCAATCCTTGTCCATCTGGGCGATCAGCGCGTCGAGCGAATCGAACTTCGCCTCGCCGCGCAGGAAATGGTGGAAGGCCACCTCGATCTCTTGCCCGTAAAGGTCGCCCGCAAATTCGAAGAAATAGGGCTCAAGCAGCTCCTTGGGCGGCTCGAACTGCGGGCGGATGCCGATATTGGCCGCACCGTGCAGCAGCTGGCCGGTCGACAGGATGCGGCCCGTCACGGCGTAGATGCCGTATTTCGGGCGCAGATAGCTGTCGATTGCGAGGTTGGCGGTGGGATAGCCGATGGTGCGCCCGCGCTTGTCGCCATGTTCGACGATGCCCCTGATCGCGAAGGGGCGGGTCAGCAGGCGCGCGGCCAGTTGCGGGTCGCCGTCGCGCAGTGCCTGCCGGATGCGGCTGGAGGAGACCACCTCGCCCCCTTCCGCCACGGGTTCCACCACCCGCGATTGCAAGCCCAAATCGCCGCCGAGTGAGCGCAGCAGCTCGACATTGCCCTTCGCGCCCTTGCCGAAGGTAAAGTCGCCCCCCGTCACCACCCCATGCGCGCCGAAGCGTTCGATCAGGATGGATTGGATGAAATCCTCTGCGCTGGTCCCCGCCAGTTCCGCATCGAAGTGGAACACAAGCATCGCGGTCGCCCCCGCAGCGAGATAGAGCTCCTGCCGCTGCTCCAGCGTCGTGAGGCGGAAGGGCGGCACTTCGGGCTTGAAGAAGCGCACAGGGTGCGGATCGAAGGTGGCGATGATCGAAGGGCGGCCTTCGGCGTGTGCCCAGCGGATCGCTTCGCCAGCCACGGCCTGATGCCCGCGATGGAACCCGTCGAAATTGCCCAGCGCGATGACAGCGCCGCGCAGGGCTGCGGGGATGGTATTGCGGTGATCGAGCCAGCGCATCAGGCGCTCCTCCCGGTGTCCTCGGCGCGCCGGTAGGTCAGGAAGGAGAAGGCCGGATGTTCGCCTTGCCCTGCGTGATCCTCGCGGGCGGCCAGCACCCATTCGCGCCCCGGCTCGGCCATGAAGGTGTCGCCTTCGTAATCCGCGTGGATCTGCGTCAGTTCGATCCGGTGGGCCAGCGGCATGAACACGTCATAGATCGTCGCCCCGCCGATCACCGCGACCTCGCCCGTCTCGTTATTCTCGGCCGCTAGCGCCAACGCGTCCTTGACCGAACCGGCCATCTCGATGCCTTCGGCGCTGAAGCTGTCGCGCCGCGACAATACGATATGGCGGCGACCGGGCAGCAGGCCGGGTAGGCTTTCAAAGGTCTTGCGGCCCATCACCATGGGTTTGCCCATGGTCAGCGCTTTGAACCGCTTCAGGTCGGCGGGCAGGCGCCACGGCAGATCGCCTTCATTGCCGATCGCGCCATTGGCGGCGCGGGCATAGATCAGGACGATTTCCGGATTCATTTCAGCGCATGGCCCACGCGGGTGACATGCCCCATTTTCCGCCCTTCGCGCGCCTCGCGCTTGCCGTAGAGGTGGAGGTGCGGCTCGCCCGGTTCGGCAAGGATCCGGTGCGCGGCAAGTGCGTCCTCGCCGACGATATTGCGCATGTCGATGCTGGCGAAGCGGGTCGCGGTACCGCCCAGCGGCAGGTCGCAGATGGCGCGGATATGGTTTTCGAACTGGCTGGTGGCCGCGCCCTCGATCGTCCAGTGGCCCGAATTATGGACCCGCGGGGCCATCTCGTTGAACACCGGACCTTGCGCGGTCGCGAAGAATTCCAGCGTCAGCACCCCGACATAGCCCAGCGCCTGCGCCGTTCTTGCGGCCAGCTCGCGTGCGGCGGGCACCTGCGCCTCGATCAGTGCGCCCGCAGGCAGCAGCGACTGCGCCAGCATTCCGCCTTCGTGCCGGTTGGCGGTCGAATCCCAGAACCGCACCTCGCCGGCGCGATTGCGCACGAGGATGACCGAGAATTCGGCCGCGAAGTCGACCAGCCCTTCGTAGATGCAGGGCTTGCCCGGAAAGCGCACGCCGCTTGCTTCGCGATCCGAAGCAATGCGCCACTGACCCTTGCCGTCATAGCCGTCGCGCGCGGTCTTAAGGATGCCCGGGGTGCCGACCGTTTCGAGCGCGCGGGTGAAATCCGCATCGCTTTCGACCCGGGCAAAGGGCGCCGAGGTGCCGCCGAACTGCGCGATGAAGCTCTTCTCGTTCAGCCGGTCCTGCGCCACTTCGAGCGCGCGCGCCGGGCAGGCGAGCAGGTTTGCGGGGATCGCCGCGACCGCCGACAGCGGCACGTTCTCGAATTCCCAGGTCACCACGTCGCACTTCGCGGCAAAGGCGGCCAGCGCGGCACGATCGCCCCATCCGTTCTCGAAGAAATCCGAACAGGCGTCTTCGGCGACATTATCGCCCGGTGGAGCATAGCCGATGCAACGATAGCCCAATTGCAGCGCGGACATGGCCATCATCCGGCCAAGCTGGCCGCCGCCGAGGATGCCGATGGTGGAGCCGGGAGGCAGCATCAGTCTTCCGGAACCTCGCCCACGGCGGCGCTTTTCGCGGCGCGCCAGTCCTGCAGGCGTTCGGACAGATCCTTGTCGGATAGCGCGAGGATTGCGGCGGCCATCAGGCCTGCATTCTTCGCGCCCGCCTCGCCGATTGCCAGCGTGCCGACGGGAATACCGCCCGGCATCTGCACGATCGACAGCAGGCTATCCATGCCCGAAAGCGCCTTGGACTGCACCGGAACGCCCAGAACGGGAAGATGCGTCATGCTGGCGATCATCCCCGGCAGATGCGCCGCGCCGCCCGCGCCCGCGATGATGACGTCGAAGCCTTCGCCCTCCGCGCCCTTGGCAAAGGCAATCATGCGGTCGGGGGTGCGGTGCGCCGAGACGATCCGCGCCTCATAGGGCACTTCGAGTTCATCGAGCACCTCGGCGGCGGCTTTCATGGTCGGCCAGTCCGACTGGCTGCCCATCACGATCGCGACACGTCCCCCGGTCACTTCCATCATGCGTCCTTCAGGTAATACCGCTCACCCGGCACCATTGCGTCGTCGAAGTCATAGATGATCGGCTGGCCGGTGGGAATCTCGAGGCCGGTGATGTCCTCGTCCGAAATGCCCGACAGGTGTTTCACCAGCGCGCGCAAGCTGTTGCCGTGGGCCGAGATGATCACCGTCTCGCCGCTCGCCAGAACGGGCAGAATGGCAGCTTCCCAATAGGGCAGCACGCGTTCAATCGTCAGCTTCAGGCTTTCGGTGTTCGGGATCGGGATACCGGCATAGCGCGGGTCGCTGGCGAGGTCATAGGCGCTCCCCGCCTCGAGCGGCGGCGGCGGCACGTCGAAGCTGCGGCGCCAGATGTGCACCTGTTCGTCCCCGTGCTTTTCGCGGGTTTCCTGTTTGTCGAGCCCGGTGAGCCCGCCATAGTGGCGTTCGTTGAGGCGCCAGTCCTTGGTCTCGGGGATCCACAGGCGCCCGGCGGCTTCCAGCGCCAGATGCAGCGTCTTGATCGCGCGGGTCTGGAGCGAGGTGAAGGCACGGGTCGGCAACACGCCCTTTTCGCGCAGCAGCGTGCCTGCCGCAGTCGCCTCGGCCACGCCTTGCTCGGTCAGGTCGACATCCCACCAGCCGGTGAAGCGGTTTTCGAGGTTCCACTGGCTCTGGCCGTGGCGGACAAGGATCAGCTTGGGCATGATGGCTTTCGTCTCTGGTTCGGAGCGCGCGGGGTTAGCTTTCGGGAGCCGGATTGGGAAGCGATTCCGTTGCATTTGCCGCATCCGAATCGCTCAAAGCCCGCGCTTGCGCCTTCCGGCGGCGCAGGTTCTCTCGCAATTTGGCCGCGAGGCGCTCTTCACGGGACATATTCTTGCGGGCTTCTTCACTCATGCGAAACGCATTGGCGTTATCGGCGTGGCTCTTCAAGTCCGCTTGACATTGCGAGGCCGCGCGACAATAGGGCGCGCCTGTTTCCGGCGCTGCTGTAGCTCAGTGGTAGAGCGCACCCTTGGTAAGGGTGAGGTCGGGAGTTCAATCCTCCCCAGCAGCACCATTTTTCAATGGTTTGGACATTGTGTTCGGCGCCGGTATGTAATCAGTATGGAAAACGCGGTGCGGCGTTGGCGTTGTGCTGTCCAAGCCTCACCTTCTGCGATCCAATGCTTCTGCGGACTCGTGTGCGTCTTTCAAACCGGCTTTTCAAGTTAGGGCGGATCCTGCCCTTGCGAGAACACACGTCAACAAGACATCGCTCGTTCAACCCAACACTCGCGCCAAACGGCATTGGCGGGGAAGGTCATTCTTCGAGTCTGTCCCGCGACGTGGCTTGTTTGGCAATCCACTCATCCACATCGGACTTCAGCCAGCGCGAGCTGCGGCCAATTTTGATTGGATTGGGGAAGGAGCCAGCGCTCAAGAGTCGATAGGCGGTGCTTCGCCCAAGCCTAGTGAGCCGCAGAACTTCCTTTATGGTCAGCAAGGTTGGCTGAGCTGTGTTAACCGGGGTGTCGCTTGTGGTCGCATCCGGACCCAGACCATGGCGATCGGGTGAGTCAGTCCGCCGAACTCTCTTTGGCTTTCGCGCGGCAGTTGATCGAGCAGCGCGCAATCGCGGGTCAAGAACCTCCTCAATTTGCGAGTCGGTCAGCGGACCGGGGGGCTGCAGTTTGGCCAGCCAAGCGTCAAACTCAGCGGCATCAACGAAAATTCGATGGCTGGCCGGCGCTTCTGCGTTAGCCCAATCGGCGGCGTTGTAGGTCCCGGTCGCGAGCCGAGGGAGTGGATCGTCGATCTCCCAATGCGCAGGAGGGATCTCGACGGTTTCACCCCCACCGAGTGGCCGGGCGAAGGTGGCGATCTTGCCCAGCACGAATTGCGTAGTCAGCAGCGCAGCGTCAAGCGCAACAAGGCGACGGCAGGCGTCATTCTCGTCTCCGTCTACCGGAGCGGCAAAGATTTCCGGTAGCTCATGGGGTTCGAAGCCAGCTTGACAGCGCACGAGGTCGCCGAAGGCTGTGATCAAGGTCCGTCGGCCAATCGAAATTACGAGGGCATTTTCGTAGTATGGTAACCATGGGACGATGTCGTAATGTTTGTGACTGGGCATGCAGCACAAATTCCTCTCTTGGGCACTTCATGCGCCTTTGTAAGCTCAAGGTGTATTTTCCATTTGAAACGATTTTCGAAATATGACGGATTGTGACGCTTTTTAATTAAATCGGTGTTGAGAGATGATAGGTCAGGAATTCTCTTTAATTGATAATAGGAAAAAAGCGTCACTATCCGTCACAAAATGCCAATTATTTGACTTGTTCGCCGTCGCCATACTGAAGTGCAATGCCTCGGTAAAACCGGCGGCGCCCAGTCCTCCCCATCTGATAGCCCTTTGCTTGGAGCTTAAGCGCCATAGCCTTTTTACTTCTTGGGTCTTCTCCTACCATCTTCGCGAATTCAGACCAGCTCGCCCATAGATCCCCCGAACTTGTAGTTGTGCCATTTCCTGCGGACTTGCACTTTTGATCGAGCCAATCTTGGAAAGGGTCCTGGGTGCTGAAGAACTCTTCGGTAGCCTCGCGCACGATGGCCGGCACCGAGAGCCCTTCTCGTTGCCACATCAGGCAGCCCTCAATTGCCCACGATAGAATTTGACCGCGCTCTGTAAGAAGTTTTTGAAACAAGTCCTTGTCGACGTGGGTTGGCCGAAATTTGAAAGGAATGATTATGAAACGCCGACGGGTAGCAGGGTCAACATTATTGAGGATCGGTGGATAGTTTCCAGCCACAACCAATTTGAAACTGGGCGTGAAGCTGAAGTTATCTCGCCTCATGAGCCGTGCTGTGATTTGTTCTCCACCGGTAACCTGCTTTATCAGGCTTTCGTCCCAAGCATTATGTTCCTCAGTTTCACTGGCTGTCACGAGCCGAGCGCCCGCAAGAGCAGCGAGATCGGTTGTGTGGCGAGCAAATTTGCTCGCCATAAAGGTCTGAGTTGCAGCGGTTTTCGCATAATCTCCCAAAATATCCTGAACGACATTCAGGAACACCGTTTTTCCGTTTTGTCCGACACCATACAGGAAGAAGAGCGATTGCTCTTTCGTCGAACCGGTAAGGCAGTAGCCGACCAGCTTCTGCAGATATCGCGCAAGATCCTGATCTCCTTCTGTAATCTGCTTAATGAACGTCAGCCACCCTTGCGGTTGTCCCTCCGCCGGACCGGCAGACGCAATCATGGTGATGCGATCATCAGGATTTGCTCGCCTTAGTTCACCAGATCGGAGCTCGACCGTTCCATCTGGGGTGCCAAGGAGAAATCCGTCGCGGTCGAGTTCAGCCTTCTCAGTGGCAATGTTAGGATCAGCCGCTGCCAATCCCCTGACGCCATTGATGAACGATGATCTGCAGCAACTCGCATCGCCGCCGCTCGCTTCCCGAACGAGCAACCTGATGTCATGAGTGACATGGTTTTTTCGGTCTGGCGCCCAATGCTGTCCTGACCATTTCATCCATCTCTGCTCGTCGCTGTCGTAGAGATATCGTGCGCCGAGCTCCTCGACAAAGACGCTAGCGCAACGGTCTTCGCTCGGCTTGTCGGCGCGCTTCTGCTTCTTGTTCGCCTTCTGCATGCCATCCTTGATGGCGCGGGTGACCTTGTTGCCGAGATTCTCCGGCCTCCAGGGATTATCAGGATCGAAGCTCGGCATTGTGGCGGTTGCTTCCAGTATACGGTTAACCGCATCCGAATAAGAAACTTTGCCCTTGGCTATAAGTGCACCCATGGTGAAACAGGCCGAGTTCAGCGTCGCTTCCTGCGCCCCCTCTGGCGCATTCCGCACCTGCTCACAGGCCTCCTCGAGAATTTGCTCCGGGTCACGCGCGTCCTCCTCAATGCCTGCCGTCGTTGCCCTCCTCGCCGACCGGGATACTTCGCCTGAACGTTTCGCCCTTGTTACGGCTTCATAGAGATCCTCAGTCGCGGAGGCGATGGGCACAACGGTCTTCCAGCGATACGGATTGCCGTTGGGGTGACGCGAAGGAGGCACGATTATATAACCTCCTTCCCCTCTGGCATCGCAACCCGGCGCATGCGGAAATGGCCAGCACGCCTTGCCATCCTTCATGCATTTTTGTGCATTCCTCACCGGCCTGCTGTCATCGCTAATGAAGTAGAGGTGTTCGCCTTTTCCAGTTGTTGCGGTGAGCGTTTCAGGGAGGATGACCTTGCGGCCCGACTTGAAGAGCTTGCAATCGTCCACGTCGAGGACCCAGAATCCGGATGCCGAACCCGTTGGGACACCGATCATCGCATTCGGCCATTTGCTCCACCATGTGCGAACCTGATTAACGTCTACAGTCGCAGCTTTGAAGCCCCCCTCGACCAAAGGCTTTTTCGTTTTGGGATCACAGGGGAACACACTCACCCCGCACTGCGCGTAGATGACAGCAGCCTCTGCGACCGTCATTTCATATTTGCCGCCCCAGCGACTAATCGCCTCAATGATGCCATGTTCGTAAAGGCCATCGTTCGGCCCCACCTTCGCATTCTCATGCATAGTTTACTCCTCTTTGAATGACTCAGCTTGATGCTGACGAGGAGCGATATAGATTTCTAAATGCCTGAAAAAACGAAGAGAAAAACGATACGATGATATTGTTCAAACGGCAAAAACGTTATGATTAATGCGATGCTTTATGAATGGATTTCAGGTTCCTTCAGGCCTCCCTCCTTCACGCCTCTTTTTGTGATCGGCCTCCATGGTCACCTTTCGCCAAACCGAGAAGAAGCCTCGCTTAGTCAGACTCCCCTTATACTTGGCCAGTGCGTCTTCCATGAAGTCATCTTTCCGCCTTAAATGTCTTGAATCTTTGCGGAATTCTTGCCTCAGCCATTTCTCGCATGCCGTTAGGGTGATGGCTTTGGCCCCATGCTGCCTTCGTCCCCTCTGAGGCATCTGGAAGTGCTTTCTCAGTTCACCCTCGTGGGTCTTGAGCTCCAAAAGCGTTACAGCTGCTACGCCAACAAGAGTTGAATCCTCCGCGAGCGCCTGACTGCTCGATCCGCTGATCGGAGCGGTAAACTGATCGCGCGCAAGAGACAGGCTACCGCCCGGCAGTTGCCAGATGTAACGCGGGACCGGCCAGTTGCGCTTAATTTCGGTGTTCGAACCCATGCTGAAGACCGCGCTGCCGGCCTGGCACCTTATCAGCCCCGCAGCGAATGCTATGAGCAAGCGCTCATCCATTTCTAGGTGATCGTTGTTGCACTCTTCTGCGATAAGACCGACTACCTCCTTAGTCCTGATCCATGGGAGTGCGTTCGAAGGGCTTGGGGTGCTCAAATTGCATGCCTCCGGTTTTAGCTTCCGTCGTTTCCATGACGGTTGCATTAGCTAGGGAATACAGCTCGATTTTTGATGAATGATTAGTGCGACAGTCAGCGCCACTGGATGAGTGCAAAGCAGAAGAGTGACCAAAACCATGTTCGACTAGGGCGGGACTTCAAAGTCTCACGAATTCATGCAAATGATACAACTTTGGAAGATCGCCATGCGCCACACGGAACTGACTGCGCCTCTTAATGTTGGGCTTCGCTGAAGAGGCATTTTCAACTTTGATCGCTGGATCATAGTAGACAGAGCCAGCCGCAAAAGCCTTCAGGAACAATAGGAAGTCCGTCTGTTCGCACAGCAGAACACTGGGGCCATAGCTGTATTCCGGAGGCGGTGTGCGGAACAGCGAAGGCACATAGGCAGCTTGAGCGTGCTTCCGATTCCAGTGCGCCATCATTCCCTTGAATGACCATGAGGCGGCAACCGTATCGTTGGCATCAATCAGGCTAAGTGCTCCGTCGAGGTTAGTGATCTTGCCGGTTTGCGCATCAAATCCGGTCATGGTCATGCGCACGCCGGTGAGGCCGTGCAGGCCCCGCAAGCAGTCATACCGCCCGCCGAAGTTGATCCGGTCTTCCTTGCCAGACTGGTCTTCATAGCCGAACCGCCGCATGAATTCGGCAACGCCTTTGTCGCGGTAAATTCCGCCGGTTGGTTCAGGCGTCATCAGGGTGACCGGCGATTTGGGGGCGAACCGCACGAAGTCGCGCACGCCGTATTGCTTGACCTCCCAGCCCATGAAATCGGGCTCAGCATAGCCGTTGGGCGTAATGCCCAGCTCGGCTTCGAGCGTGTAGCCGCCACCGTTCCGCGCCGAATAGGGCTGCTTCGTCCCGTCGGCCGCGAGCTTCTGCGACGCGATCCAGTTGAGCCGCCAGATACGCCGCAACTCATTCAGCAGGCGATCCTTCGGACTGTCAGCCTGTCCCGCATGGAGCGGCAGCTCCAGAAAGACTCCGATCATCGGCCACTGGTAAGCGCGGACCTCCACGGCGACGGGATGAGCTGCATCGGCGGCATAGCCCAGAACATCACCTTCGGCTGTGATGCCAAGGACGAGCAGGCGTCCTTCATTACGCACCCGCATGATGTGCGATGGTGCCTCGCGGCAGCCCTTGAGAAAGCCGGACATCCGGACTTCCGGATACTTCGGATAGAGGATCAGCCCCGCGTCCGGCGCGCGATGCTTGCCACCTTCATCCACCCAGAAGAAACTGACCCTCGCCTTGGCGCGGTCCCGGACGGCCCCGGCAATCGCGGTGTCGTCGCTGTAGATTTCGCCATGGGGGATGATGTTGAGCGCCGAGAAGTCCCCGCCGAGATAGACCTGGTTCTTGGAATTGTCGTTGGGAGCAAGATTCTTGGCGTAGATGCGGGTCGCGCCGTGATGCCGCATCAGATCCAGCAGTTGCGCAAGTGACGCGACCAATTATTCGCCCCCGATGGTAATCGCTTGTTCATCCGACCTTATCCAGGCGATCAGGCGCTGCATAGTGTCCTGAAAATCCCGCTTCTTTCTGCCCTTCAGCGCGCATTCCCAGATGACGGCCTGTCGCCACCCTGCCATCTCGAGAGCAACAGCTGCCTTGGCGTCCCGCGCGGCATTGGCATTGAGCTTTTCCCGCCAGAATTCTGTCCGGCTTTCAGGCCGGCGGAACAGATCGCACTCATGCCGGTGCCAGAAGCAGCCACGGACCAAAACGACCGCCCGGTATCGGGGCAGCACGACATCCGGCTTACCCGGGAGGTCGCGAACATTGAGGCGGTAGCGCAGGCCTGCCGCATGCAGGGCCTTGCGGATCATCAGTTCGGGCTTTGTGTCCCGCGCCTTCACCGCCGCCATATTGCGGCTGCGCGTGGCCGGATCGTGGACGTCAGTCACACGTCAGGCAGCCCGGCGCTGCCCTGCCGGTTCCACCAGAGCCTGAATGTGCGGCTGCATGACCTTTGCCACTGCCTCAAAAACCGGAACGGCAACCGAGTTGCCGAACTGCTTGTAGGCCTGCGTATCCGACACCGGGATCCGGAAGTCATCGCCATAGCCCATCAGCCGTGCGCATTCGCGCGGGGTCAGGCGGCGCGGATTGGAGTGCTTGCCCTGACTGACCAGAATCTCCGAACCGTCTTTGTAGTAGCGCGCCGACAGTGTCCGGGCGACATCGTCAGGCGTCACCAGCCCGAACCCAAAGCCGTTGCCAGCGGCCTTATGCTTATCGGCATAGCCCTGAAGATACTGCCAGAGCTTGTCGGTCAGGGTATACTTTCCGTTGACCCTGCCATCCGGACCGAGCGTGTATGGAGGTTCGGCCCTTTCCGAGCCATCGCCCGGATGCAGAATGCTGCCGAGCCGCACGCTGCCCTTCGGCGGCAGCTTCAGATCGTCCCAGCTGAAGGGCACGTTCTCGCGGAAACCAACGATCACGATCCGCTCGCGGTGCTGCGGGACGAAGTGCTGCGCATCGATCACCTTGTGCCAGATCGTATAGCCGAGCTCTTCGGTCAACGTCTTGAGGATCACCGCGAAGGTGCGGCCCTTGTCATGGCTGGTCAGGTTCTTGACGTTTTCGAGCAGGAAGGCCGCAGGCCGCTTCGCTTTGATGATCCGGGCGACATCAAAGAATAGCGTGCCCTGCGTTTCATCAAGGAAGCCATGCTGGCGACCGAGCGAGTTCTTCTTCGAGACACCCGCGATCGAGAAAGGCTGACAGGGGAAGCCCGCCAGCAGAACGTCATGGTCCGGGATTGCGTCAGTAGGAATCTGTGTGATGTCACCGTGCGGGGGGTGATTGTCGCGGAAATTGGCGGTGTAGGTTTCCTGCGCAAATTTGTTCCACTCCGACGTGAACACACAGTGCCCGCCGATGGCGTCGAAGCCTTTCCGAATACCTCCGATCCCGGCGAACAAGTCGATGAAGTTGAAGCCTGTGCCGACCGCAGCTGGCCCGGTTCCGGCCATCGATGCGAGCACCTGCACCGCTGCCTCTCTTGGCTTACCAACACCGGCCTCCCAGCGCTGCAGTTGCCGGACACTGTAACCAGTGCGACCAGCGGCCTCTTCCAGCGAAAGACCAGCGCGGACTCGGAGAGCGGCAAATTCGTTGAGCATATAACCTCTGGGACGTTTCGCGACACAGTGTCGGAATCGCGGTCGTCTGGCAAGCGTTCGACGGAAATGCGTTCGCCAATTGTTCTACCTTCTCGTCGGTGGAGCTTGGGACAATTGGAGAGTCAACGACCCGGAGTCACTCGACCTCAGCGGCAGGGTGATCGGCGGTCAGATGATGTAGATTATCTGTCGCCGTGGCATTCTGCTCTGCGATGTCCCCGCCCGTTCCGAGGCATTGAAGATTCGCCGAGGCATCACAGGATTGGCCAGCATCGCCTTCACCCGGTTCTCCAACCTCTTTGATGCAGGTCAGCGCCAGATGAATGCAACTGTCGTGTCGCGCTTTGCCGGCATACCCCTATGTGTGCCTGAACATGCGTCGCCGCCCGAACGGACCGTCAACTGGCCGCTTCACTTGGCCGCTTCCCCCCTAAGCCCATCGAATTAGCCGGCTCGTGATCATCGGCAGGTCGTCTGATCAGCCAGCGACCGCTCTGCTGATCGATGTTGCGTAGCGCAACGTGCAGTGGGGTGACTCAGAATAAATCCTGGACAGCGAGTGAATAAATGATGCGCCTCTATTACGTGCCCTTGGAAACGATTACACGTAGGCAAAATAATCATAATATCAGCTCCTGAACCACGCGCTTCATGTCCATTTGATGCCAATACGATATCGAAAAGAGGATTTCTTGGAACATTTCCGCATATGCAACTATCGAGGATTTCTGCGGGTTTCAGGGGTATTGAGACAGAAATTGCTTACAAATTTTTCATAAATTTCTCGATCCACGCAAAATTCCTGTTGAAGCAGCATTCATTTCTCACATATCCTTTATGCAGACAGTAATCATCGATGATGATTGACTGTATTAAATTGAAGGATAGTGATCATGGAAGTTCCAGACGAACTCAAGGCAGACTCCGGTATCAAAAGTCATGTTCGTGATGCGATTCGTCCGCATCTCGACTTCATCGCTGAATGCAAATCTAAAGGCATTTCCGAAGCTGCTATCTATCGGCACCTGCTCAAGAAGGGATACAGCGTCGGATCGCGGAGCGGCTTTGGAGCAGCTCTCAAGTTTCTTCTCAAGGAACAACAGGAAAAGGGCACCGACAGGGTGCCTGACAGTCGGCTTGCGCCATCGGCGGGTTCTGCGTCGCCTCATCCGCAGGCCGCTGTGCCATCAGCCGAAGCTCGGGGCGCGAACCGTCCTGAGCATGCAGCGTCTTCAGTGACGAACAGGTTCGCCGATGAAATCACCACTTCGGGTGCCAGTGGGTGCGCTGACAGTCCGCGGTCCGCGTCTGAACTCGAAGCCGAGGTTGTAGCGCACCGGACTGAGGGTGCCGTCGGCGGGGAGAATGCGCCGCACCGCGAAAAGCCGCCCCGGACTTCTGAGCGCGAAAACCATGATGGGCCTATCAGATCAGAGCCATCCAGTGATGCGGCTCACAGCAAGTCTTGGAGGGTGGAATGACCCCTACTATCCAAACCGCTCCGCTCCTCGTCTGCGCGATGGCCGACCGAGCCGGCCAGGGATGTTCAACTATCACGGCGATGGCTGCCAGTGCCGGCTCTATCGGGCACGGACCGATCCTCGTTGGTTCTGTCGGACAGGATCCATATGCTCCTCCGCTTAGGGGCGCCAAGGAGGTGGTCATCCCATCGGAAGTCGAGCCATCCGACGCCGCCTCTATCATCAAAGCGTTTGCTGGTCGTCGGTGTTTCCTCGACGTCGCCAGTGGCGTCATGGACAGTGATGCCCCGGCCGCAAAAACAATGCGAGAGATCATGACCAACGCCGATGCCTGCGGCTATTGCGTGGTGGCATTGCTTCCTGCACGCTCGGACGATCCAGAAGCCATTCGAGCGGCGGTCGAACTCGGTAAGAGTCTTCCTGACGTCCAGAAGATTGTCGTCCGCAACGACATAACCGGCACTCACTCCCGCTCATTTGCTCCGTCTCCGTATCCCTGCGTCGACGTTGCTTACCTTGGCGCCGGCTTCATCGACTTGGCTTGGGCCTCCGACAACTGGTTCTTCCTGAACCTTCAGGGCCCTGGGTCGGGCGTGGCCCAACTCTGCCTCCTCGCCTGGATGAGAAGGTTGACCAATCAGCTGGCTTCCTACGGCCTGTTCGCGGATATCAATGACGCTCTCAGCCCTATCGATCGCTTCGACGACGGTGGGTATGACCATCGCCGGATCAAGAGCATCGAAGATACCACTGACGAAGCTCTAAGGCGCATGGCGATCTCTTTTTGAGCGCGTAAGGCCCAGCCTGCATCATGGCGCTACAGGCTGGGCCTTCCGCTTTCGCGGCATTATATAGCAAGTGCACCATGGTGAGGACGTTAGTCGCCCTCGTGATGGCTGGCGTCATCGTTTGTGGGCTAGTCAGCGTCGTTGTGGAATGGCGCGAGACTCCACAAGACGTTGGCTGTCAGCACCCCTCCATTGGGCGGCTCTTGTGGCAAAGCACTCTCCAACTGGAAACAAAACCGGGTGCGCCGTTCGAAGCCAAAGATGTCATGGTAAACGACTATTCCATAGGCATAAAGTCTCTTTAGCCCATCACGCAGTCGAATAAGGTCAGACTCCGAAACGTCAGACGAACTGTAAAAGGCCGCATTGACCTCGCCGCCGTTTGGAACGACATATGGTGTTGGCATCCCGATGCGCGGCGGTTCCCGTTGGTTGCCAAAGTGAGCTTCCGCTTCGTCTGGCGTGAACGCCACAATATTCCCCATATGGACACACTCATAAGCTGGCGTCTGCCCTCCGTTCTTTACTGCTGTGTTGACTTCGAAACGCCTGCCATCGGAGGTCTCGCGAGACGCAAACGAGCTCAATTCGATGGGTCCGAAGTAGAGATATGCGCGTAAAGCGCGCTCGTTGCTTTCTCTGCTTTGTTTAAGATCCTTCAAAATTGCCAGCAGAGCGCCGCCCGCCAGAAGCGTCTGAATTACGACCGCCCAGAACATCCAGTAAGCAAAAACCGCCATGGATTCTTGGGCGGCGAGCTCGCGCTGCTCGCGTTCATCGTTATTACGGGGCTTGGGTTTGGCTATTAGGCTCTCCGCGAGAGCGTCGATGCCCCGAACGTCAGCAAGACCATTTCGTGGGCTTTCGGCTGGATATGTCTGACCGCTATTGGGGCCTACGGACTGATAATGGCGCTTCTCGGGAGCGTAGACTGAGCCGTAGAACGCGCCAGCCCCGGTGGCGACCAGCAGTGCAGCTATCCCTGCAAATGCAGCGAGCACACCTCGATTTCCGTCAGACATTGAGCAAAGAACACCGTTCTGGATTTACCGCGGCTAATCTTCTTCCTGATATGGGTATCAGAGTCCACAACCCCTGATCGGCACGCAGGCCGACTAACTAGGCATAGCTGATGTTGCGGCGCTTCAATTCGGCCTTGAGCATGTCATGCACGAACGGTGTCCGACTATTCTGTATACACCAACCATGCCGCACATGGGGCCAGCTTGAAGCAGTTGTTGATCGATGGTGCGAACAATATTTAGCCAGTGAAGAAAAAGTGTTTTGAGGCGCAATACCGCTAACTTGGGTTCCAAGTTAGCTTGCGACACTGCGGTGCATTCCTGAACTTATATTGATCGAATAGCATCGATAAAATCTAAGCGATATTCCATAGGATAGGTCGAGGGATTGGAATGAAAAAGGCGTAGGAAAATAAATTCACAATTCCTTTCCTTATTACTTCCGATTGGCCGTTCCTCCATACTATAATGTGCATGGAGATACGCCCATGCCAACCAATGCCCAAATGGAGAGAGCCGACGAACTCGCGGCGACCCGCACCAGGATCAAGCTGATCCAGGAGGGATTGCTCGAGCCCATCGATGGCAAGAGCAAGACCCTGCACCCCATGCGCTTCCGGACACGGAGCTGGGGTGACAGCGGGCAGCACGGTGGCGGCGTTCCCGATTATGGCATCGCTGCCACCCGCCAGATCCGGCATCGGACACCCAGCGGCGTCACTTCTTTTCACTTCGCGCATTCCGCAGTGACCAAGGTCACCTATCGCACATTGGTCGAAGGAAAGCCGCACATGCCGGGGGCTGCGGCCGCCCATGGCCGCTATCTCGAGCGCGAAAGCGCAGTCGCCGATCTTATCACAGAGCAACAGGGGCAGGGCACCGAACGCGCGGCCGATGTGGACTCCTCTCCCGATCCCGAAGGCATTTCCCCCACAAGCGCCAGCGCAGTTCAGCGTGGTGCGCCTATCCCCACGCAAATGGAGAACGACCATGTCACTGCCACCTCACCTTTCGACGCCTCCGACATCCAAACCATGGTGGAAGACCTCGGAACATCTGAGCCCCACCTTGGCAGCGTTGATGGAGAAGGATCCCTCGAAGACCCCGGACCCGATGCCGATCTGTTCCTGCTGTCCGGCCGCGATCTGGTATGTGATCGAGGGGCAAGCGAGCGTCTTCTGCTCAGCCCTGAGGATGTATCCCTGGCGGCCGGGCCGGGATCTGAGCGACTGCGATGCCCGTCGAATGGCGATCAGGAAGCTCGAGGCAAAAAGGTAGAGGATGAGGATCTGACGCTTGGTGCGGCGTTCGATCGCTACCTCACTCGGCCCTCAGCATTGGCAATACAGCCTGACCATTCGCGCGCGCTCATCACCAACATCGATGAGGATGACAAAGAGCGTGCCGGGTTCTGGGGACAGGTTGAGGAATACGAGCGCACCCCGAGCCCGGATACGATCGCGTTCCGCTATTGCGACTATCGCCCCTTCTGGGACGCGGTCTTGCTACAGTCGGACTGCCCGAAGGAGATTCGGGAAAAGATCGAGGGGCCACATCGGGACTCGGATAAGCCCATCGAAATCAAACACGGCACCAAGGTGCAGGCTTTCCTGCGCCGGCAACCGGGCTGGGTCAAACCCGGCCCGAAGAAGAGGAAGGCCAAGAAGGCGAAGACGCAAGAGCAGCCGGTAGATGTGGCAGAGGAGCCGCCGCCGATCGCAGAGGTCACGATCGGTCGGGGCGGCCGGACGCAATATCGGATCAATGGCGAATTGCCCGCCGAGCTCACTCCCAGTCAGAATTTTGCCCTCCTTCAGGACTTCGCCCGTGAGTTCGAGAGACGTGAGCTACCCTTTCTTGCAGTGATGCACGCCCCCGACCACCACAACCATGACCGAAACTGGCACTTCCACTTGGCTTACTACGATCGACCTGTCCGGCGAATCACCGAGGCGGATATCGAACGGCTCGCGGCGAGGGGTTTCGATGTATCCCAGCTCTCGCCAGGCCAATGGGACTTTACCGTCGAACTCAAGGTTCCACGTCGGACCGACAAGCGCACGACCTTCCCCCTGCGCCAGAACAAGGTAGCGGAGGTTTCACGTTCCAGAGCATGGCCGAAGACCTTGAGGGTCGCTCTTGCCAAGGTCACCAACCGCCACCTCTCCGCCGCAGGGATCGCGCGGCGGGTTAGCCCTGAAACCTTTGAGGACCTCGGCATCCCAGCCGATCCGCACGAGCACCTCTCCACCACCGCTAACGCGATGGAGACCAGAGGCGTTGCAACAGCTGCAGGGATCAGAAACGAAAACAAGCAGTGGGCGGCCATCCTGGCGCAGGCAGAGGCACGTTATCGGGCCGAGCTTGAAGCAGCCGAGACGCGCATTACCCAAACATTGTCCGGACAGTCCCTGGGCAATGGCGACGGCTTGGCCAAACATAAGGAGCTGCGTGTGCAGCTGGAGCAGGCTGCAAAGCTTCGGCGGGATGCCTTCCTCCTCGAGCAGGAATTGGAGCGTGCCCGATCGCGCGCGGTCATGGTGCGCGAGCGCAACCTCAAGCTGCTCAAGGCCGGCGAGGCCGATCCCAAGACGACCACTGCCAAGCGCATGGCCGAACATCGCTCGCTCGTCGCTAGCGCAACCCGCTATCTGATCTCGCTCGAGGAAGAGCTGGCCGATGTCACTATGCTGGCCGCCCGCTGGCGAGCCAGTGCCCGACGCTGCGATGCACGTGCTGCCGAGATCGAGAGTGAACTGAAGATGCCAAATGAACAGTCGGCGGATACCGGTAAGGCATTGTCAGGCCGCGAGCAGATCATTGATCGTATCGCAGCAGCGGTCATGCAGGCTCCGCCCAGTGACCAGTCATTGCCTGACCACCCACTGTCTCGCGCCGAGCAGGATCGTGCCATCCAGCGCAGGATCGACGAGATCAAGGAGGAGGTCCGGAAGGAGAATGAGATGAAGCGGGCGGCGCCGAATCAGGCAGTAGAGCAGGGTCCGGATAGCGAGCAGAGCCGGCGCCAATCGCCGCAAATGCCCCATCCCGGGCTTGGGCGCGGTTGGTGATCTGGGCCGCCAACGGGGAGGCAGAGCGTCGGATCGATCTCGGATCTCTTCGCCCCTTGGCTATAGTCGGGGGGACTCGCGATCCCGACAGCGGTATGGCGGCTTCGCCTGCCCTCTGGAAAAATGCTGCCCTTCAGGAATCGACCCCATTCAGGTCACTGGACCGAAAAGGATCACTGAAAGACGGGATCATTCGATGTTGGTGCAAATGCTGTCTTTCGACTTGGTCCTACTGACGCTTTTCGCCTCGATTTTCTGCAGACCTACTTTCTATCCTAATCTGTAGCGGCCTCATGCGGCCTTGAGATACACTTGCAGTGCTTGCTCCGATTTTGGCTGCCCCTTAGGTGTCAGCTTGATGACCGTCATGCCACCATCGTTCTGATCACCCACTCGCTCCAATAATTGCATTTCCTCAAGCGCGCCAATCCAGCGAAGAGCCGTAGTTGGACCGCTCGGAGCTTTGCGACAGGCTTCGGTCACGGTAACCGGTGCTTCACGGGACTGAGCCTGAAACGCTTGCAGAATGATATCCCATGCGGGACTTGCCGCGAAGCCTTCATGCTCGAAGATTTCATCGACTTCCCGCCGTGCAGCCAAGAGTGAGGCTGCGAGATCGCCCAAAGATGCAGGGGTGCGCGTATCTGGCGCGGAAACGATCGTTGGACTCTGCGCCGCTGAAGTCGCTGGATCAAATTCTTGCGATCTTGATTGATCGTCGACCTCTTGCGACCGCGCATCAGAATTGCTTTTGTCAGATTGGATGGACATAAATACTCCTTTCGGAAGACTTTTTTGATGGGTGAAGCCATCTTTTAATCGTCCGGTAGCGGCAGACTTACGGACCAATGCAGGCACCGAGGTGATGTAAACGGGAAGCGCAAGGAGCATGCTCCTGCACTTCCCGCCCCGATGCTCGGACGACCCGAAGTGCACCGGGAGCCGATCAGCCATTATCGCTCTTAGGCGACTTGTGTTTGGCTGACGCGGATAGTTTGGACACGGCATTGCGTGCCTTTTCTATCAGGCTTTCACCAGCCTGTGAGACGCGGTCCTTGATTTGCCCGAGGTCAACCGCTGCGACTTCGTCCTTGACGCGATCGACAATACCTTCGCCCTTTGCGCGGATTGCATCGACATCGACGGACGACACCACTTCGCGGGCTCGTTCGGATGTGGCCTTGATCCGGTCCATGGCGCCATCGGCGGCACCCTGAAGCGTCTCCAACATATTGCCTGCAAAGCCGATATCCAAAGGCTGCTGGAAATCCTCGGTCACAACCGTGAGGATTGAAGCGACCTGCCGCGGATCCAGTCCGCTCGCGCTAGATGCTTGGATCAACGCCTTGGCCAGATCGGAATCCTTGGACGAGAGCTGCTCGAAAAGCTTGCGGCCAGCCACTTGCACTTCGGCAATGGGCATGCCGGTGCGGTCGGCAAGGTTCGCCATGTTCACAACATTATTCACTGCGGTTCTCCGATGTTGGTGTGATGCTCTTGAGACCGGGCTGATCGCCAGGAATGGTTTCGCGCGTTTCACGGCCGAGGCTCGCTTGCTCGCGCATTAAACGCAGCTCCCGCTTGAGGTCGGCCTTGTCGGTCAGTCGGGCAAAGCCGCTGCTGAGCAGCCCGAAGAAGGCCATTGCGCCGTGCAGTAGCAGGGGGATGAATTCAGGATTGGTGACCAAGGTCACCCCCAGCGCAGCCAAAGCGGCAATGAGCACGAACTCGGCAGCGAAAATCGTGACGACGCGCGTCCTGATAATTCCGGCGATCGTCAGCAAGCCGCCCAATGATGCCCAAAGCACACCTAAAATCGTGGCTCCGGTCCCTGGCTCGATACCGGTGAAGGGCGCAACCCAGTCGGGCGCGACAAGCTGCACCACACCTAGCACCAGAACGGGAACGCCGGTGGCAGCAGCAATATGGTCAACCGCGCCGCCGTTGCGCGGTGGCTTGGGCCGGTCGTCAACCAGCGGCTGAATGGTCTTTTTCTTGAGCATTGTTGCCCTCCTTCAATGCGGTGGTCAGCTGCGCTCTTCGGTCAGGCGCTCAGCTTCGGCCATCATCGCCTCTCCGCGATCAACCTTGGCCTGCGCCTTGTCGACCGATGCCTGTGCCTTGCGTTGCTTCTTGCTAGCCTTGTCGAGATCATTTTGCGCCGATCTCACCGTATCGTTGAGGTCCTCCCACCGCTCTCCGAATTTCTCGAGGTCCTGGCCGAGGCGGCGTGCCTTGTCGGGATTGGAAATGGAAACAGCCTGCGAAGCGAGGCTGTGAAATTCCGAACGGGCATTGATGGCGCGCGACTGCGCGGTGTCCCGTGCGCTCTGCGCAGCGGCTACCTCAGCGTTGTAACGATCAAGAACTTTCTGGGCCTCTTCAAGGGCGATCACGCCTTCGGCTTTGAGCTTGTTGCCCTTGTCCCAGTCATCCTGGTATTTTCCGGTAACTACGATGGCTGTTTCAGAGTTCTGCTCTGACCCACGGTCCTGAGCGACGGCAACAGCAGGCATGGCCGTGGTGGCGAGCGCGAGGCTCACTGCAGCAAAGATCGATTTCATGTGTATTCTCCTGAACAACTTTGTTGCTCCCTTTGTAGCGGAACCCATTGATCCGGTATAACGGGATTGTCAGAAGTATAAATTCGGGATACCTGAATTGAATGGACCTAGGCACCTTGCGCACGTTCCTCGCTGCTGCGGAAACCGGAAGCTTCTCCGGCGCGGCAAAGCGCGTAAACGCCAGCCCCTCAAGCGTGACCGAGCGTATCAAGCAATTGGAGCATCAACTTGCTGCGCGCCTGTTCGAGCGTGACAAGCGCGGATGCCGCCTGACCGCAGCGGGCAGGAAATTCCTTGTGCCGGCCAACCAAGCCGTGCGCGCGCTCGATATCGCGCGGCACGAAGTGGCCCTGCCAGACAATTTTACGCGGTCACTTGCTTTTGGCGCGCAATACGCTCTGTGGGATGAGCGGCTGCTGGCATGGCTTGCCAGGGCTCGGATCGATCACCCTGAAACCGCATGGCGCGTAACGAGCGGCGCATCGGCGAGGCTGAATCGCGATCTGGCTGAGGGGTTTCTCGACATCGCTGCGCTTTATGACCCGGTGTTCCGGCGTGATTTCGGATCGGAAATCCTGTTCGATGATGAACTGATCCTCGTGACGGGTGGGGATCCGGATCAGTGGCGGGACCGCTATGTCCGGATCGAATGGGGCCGTGAGATGGGAGCGGAAATCGCCAGCCGTCTCGACATTACCCCCCAATCTGGCTTGATCCTCGACCTCGGCGCACGGTCGGCAGACTGGCTGAAATCCCACGCAATGGCCGGGTTCATGCCGCGACGCTCGGTCGCGAAATCCCTGCTCGACGGATCATTGCAGGTCGTGCCAGACGCACCGGCATTCCCGTTCCCTGCCTATGTCTGCTGGAACAGGGCGCTGGATCCTGCATTCGTGGCGCAGATCGTCATGTCGCTGAAGAGCGCCGGGCTGAATGACATTTAGAAATGCTTGGTTGCCGAGGCGCCATTGTCACGGGTCGACTGGGATCATCGTTCTGGTGTGGATGAACAAGCTGGCCTAAATTACCAATCTGCGACGGCTTTGCGATTGGGGGAATCAATGTCAGCCAGGCTTGTTCAGATTTACCTGCCGGAAGATCAGATTGAGCGGCTGGAAACAATTCTGCCGCATCACACCCGCCGGTTTTGGCGCGAGACGCTGCCCGGCGAGCAGGAGAAATACACCTGCATAGTCCAGCAACGCTATACCGAGCGCTTGCTTGCCGATCTTGAAGACGCCTTTAGCGCCGTTCCATCGTTCACAGCCCATGTCGCGCAGCTTGAAGCTGTGCTTCCAGCGATGGAGGAAAGTCCGGCAACCGAACTGCCATTGGCATCCGAACTTGCCCCGCCGACCTGGCTTGAACGGTTTTTCAGCCGTGATCGCCTGAGCACCGATGAACTGTATGACGATATACAGGACAGCCTGCAGCTCCGCCCGTCATTTGTGCTGACGGTGACTTTATCTGCCATCATTGCCGGTTTGGGAATGCGCAGCGGTCAGGTGGCTGTGGTGATTGGCGCGATGATCATTGCCCCTTTGCTCGGCCCGACAATGGGGCTGGCGCTGGCAGCAACGGTCGGTGACTGGAAGCTGGGAAAGCAGGCCGGGATCACACTTGCGCTCGGCAGCGCGCTGGCGGTGCTCGTAGGACTGGTCATAGGGGCAATCGTCACGATCGATCCGCTTACTCCTGAATTACGCAACCGCACGATTGTGCAGCCCGCAGACATTGCGCTCGCGCTAGCGTGCGGCGCGGCCGGGGTGCTGGCTTTCAGCCGGGGCGCGTCACTGGCCCTTGTAGGCGTCATGGTCGCCGTTGCGCTTGTGCCGCCTTTGACAGCGGCGGGCATCTACACCGGAGCCGGACTGCCCGCAGCCGGTGCAAGCGCCATGTTCTTGTTCACCGTCAATCTGGTTTGCGTGAATGTCGCAGGCATCGCCACCTTCCTCTTCCAGGGGCTACCGCCCAAAAGCTGGCGGATTACCACCGGCATCATGCTGGTCTGGATCGGCATTCTTGCCCTTCTGGCCGCCATGATGGCGGGACGCATCTTGCTTGGGTTCGGGGCCTGGGAAAGTGTATTCGGGTTTCTTGAAATCCACCGATGAGAACCATGATGTAAACTATCACTTATAGCTTAAAGCAAGAATGCGAGCGGCAGGAAACCACCCATCAGCAGCCATGCGCGATGCCGGTATGCGGTCCCGAATCCTGCCCGACAGCTTCACCAGGCATTCCGCCAGCAGCCGCCATTCAGCAAGCGACCCCATAGAAGTCATTAAAGAAAGGTGCTAATTATACCTCTCGAACCCAATGCGGAGGCAAGCACTTTGAACCCGTTCTATGTTCTCGGCTCGATCCTTGTGATCCTCGGCATCGCGTTGTCTTCGGCCAAGTGGTTCCTGGGATACGAAGATATCGGCTCTTGGCCCTTGGTAGCATTCGCGCCCGGATTGCTCTTGAACTGGTTGGGCCGCCGTAGAGAAAAGCAGATCAGCCTCTAACTGGTCACGTTCGCAATCCACCCAGCTGCGGTCATGAGCTGGGCTGACGCGTGACTCCGAAACCGTCCAGGCAGCTATAGCGGATTTCTCTTCAGCGGCCGACTTTCAGAAATCGACCCCGAAGTGGACGCTTGCGCGCACCGTTTAGGGTCGAACAAAAGCAGTCATCGTAGCGCCCTGACGAGATCGCTTTCGAACCGAGCGGAGTCATTGCGTCCGGCGCGCAGCATGTCGGTGTCGAGCGTAAGGCTGACGCGTCCCTTTGCCATCACGATTCCGCTGTCGCAGAACCCGCAAAGCGTGGTCAGATCGTGAAGCGCAGTGATTAGCGCCAGCCCATCTGCCACCAACCGGGACAACACAGCGCGAATATCGAAGGCCGCGACCGGATCGAGCCAGTTGAACGGTTCATCAAGGATAACGATCCGGCACGGCTTGGCGAAGGCAAGTGCGATAGCCGCGCGCTGGCGCATCCCGGACGAGCATTCGCCTGCAGGAATGTCGAGCAGTTCCGTAAGACCCAGCGCGTCCCACAAGTCCCCGTTTCGATCATGCTGGGCGTCGATCGGATCACCTGCCAGCTCGAGTAGCTGGCGCAACCGTAGGGACGCCGGAAAGTGTTCGATGGGCGGAGCAAAGCCTATGACCTGCGCGCGCGCCCCGCGATCCTGTGCTACCTCCTCGCCGAATACTGCACAGCTGCCCCGCACAATCGGCAGCCGTCCGGCAATCGCGCGTAGCAATGTCGTCTTGCCTGACCCGTTAGCACCAATCACTCCGAACCAGCTGGCGGGTGGGACGGAGGCGCGAACGTCCTGCACAATCGCTTGCCCGCTGCGATTGACAGACAGGTCAGTGATGGTGAGAGCTGCAGTCATGCCAGCAGCCACCGTGCTCCCGTCCCGCGCCGGGCCAGCCACACAATGGCACCGACCATAACCAGGGGGCCGAGCGGTGGAACGGTGAACCCGGCATAGACAGCGGCCAGAATTACGATGGCCACGGTCCAGTCAGCGATCAACTGGCTGAGGGCACGATAAGCGAAGATGCGCAAGGCGGTGACCACTGGCAGTATTGCAGCGATCAGCATCGCTACCGTTGCAGGCAGATAGGCCTGCGCCACCAGCAGCACGAGCGCTGCAGGCCACAACAGGGCAATCTGGATCGTCAGCCAATGGCGCAGCAGCGATGCACCGCTATGCCCCACCAGTGTCATGTAACGCACGACCCGCGCATTGACCGACCCCGTCAGCAGGATCACACTCAGGCCAAAGACCCCGATGACAATGGCATCGAGGTAATGCTTGGACGGCATGAGCAAGCCCAAGATGCCGACCACCACGGAGAGGGTCGCCGCTTTGATCAACGAAAGCCGAAAGCGGCCTAAGGACCGCAGGCTTCTGGGTCCAAAGCGGCGCCACCACTTGCGCACATACTCGCGCACGAAGGGGAACAGCAGACCCGCCGGCAACCCGCTTAATACCCCCAACACTATTCCGCTTGGATCGACCAGACCGAGCAGAGCAAACGCCCCCAACCCCATGGCAACTCCGGCCAGCATTAGCGTCCCAAGGAATGCGATCCCATCGCGGGCCCGCTGGGCATCACGGGCGAGAACGCCGTCCGTGCGATGGAACCACAAGCGTTCGATCAGCGCCTTCGCCAGAATGGTGGCAAACAGTGAAGCGCCACCAAAACCGACAAGCTCGCGAAGGTCTTCGGGCAATGTCGTAAGCCGGACGCGCGCGAAGAGGGCGAGGACGGGCACAAGAATGACAAGCGTTAACCCGTCACTCGCACGCCTGCTCAACCCCCGCACGACAGACCAAGCAATTGCGGCATCATGTTTAACAAGAGCAAAGCGCAAGGGCGTTCCAGCAGTTCCAGCGATAATTTCCGACGCGGAAGCAGAAGATTAACATCGGATCCTTCACTGACAATGCCATTCCTTCCAGCTTGAGCCGCCGTTCCGAAAACCACCCACGAGTTGCCATAAGCCGGGCCGGCACGCGATCCCAAAAGCGGCGTGGCGGCTTTGCCCCGCTTCTGGAAAAAACCTGCCATTCGGGAATCGACCCCATTGTGATCATTCATGATCTGCGTCATTTCGCACTAATGAGATTCCTATCTGCCCTTCTAGCTTGCGCCATTACGTCTTCTTCAGCGGCTGCGCTCGCAGCGCCAGACGCTCGTGCACAAGATGCAGCTGATGCATTTTCGCAGCTATGCGTATCGATGTTCATTGGCGGCAAGGCGGGCGCCGACCCAAAGCGGTTCGACGTAACCAAGCTTGACGATGCTACCCGCAAGCAAATCAAGCCAGACATCAAAGCTTCAACGCTCTGGGACGTGCACGCGAAGGCTTCGGACGCATCGATGCTGGTGCACTACGAGCCGTCGGGCATGTGCGTGGTCGAGATTGCAGAAGCGGATGAAGCTTCTGTCCAGAGCGCAGTTGCGCAAGCTGCCGCCGACGCTGCCGCATCGCTCGACACGACTGTCATCGCACAAGCCGGCGAGACGCGCCAAGTCGGGGGGCTGGAAGCAACCACCTCTTCTTGGCGCTTCCGGTCGGAAGGCCGTGAAGTGTTGATTATGGTCACGACGCTGCCGGTTTCGAAGTTCATGATCCAGCACGTGTTGACGGCCTCATACGTCCGCTAACCACCCATCCTCGGCCATAAGCGGCGGGCCGATGCGCTCCCAAAAGCCGCCCTTTCGCGTGAGTGCGCCTGAGCCGCCAAAGACGGCTATCACTCTCCACCTGGAGCGCCACAGCAATGTGGTCAGTTCGGCGCCCGTTCTTTCCTTTTGGCCAATCAAGGCCATGGAGAAAGATGATGACCTACTCTCACCTCGACCCGGCCATGCAGAACCGGGTCTCGTGGAATGCTGGCAGAACCGTCGGCACCAAGCGGCCACTTACCCAAAAGCAGATTTGGGCGATACGGTTCTTCCTTGATCGCGAGGAGCGGCTCCGCGACCGTGCCCTGTTCGACCTTGCAATCGACAGCAAGCTGCGGGGCTGCGATCTGGTGAAGCTCAAGATCGGTGACCTCGTGGCCGGATCTGAAGTCCGCGACCGCGCAATGATCATCCAGCGGAAGACCGGACGACCTGTGCAATTTGAAATCACCGCCGACGCTCGCACGAGCCTGGCAACGTGGCTGCTGCGCCGTGGCGGCACCATTGATGATTTCGTTTTCCCAAGCCGAATCCAGTCCGGCCAACCGATGAGCACACGGCAATATGCTCGCCTCGTCGATGAGTGGGTCACCGCGGTCGGGTTGCGGCGGGAAGACTACGGCACCCATTCCATGCGGCGCACCAAGGCGGCCATGATCTACCGGACGACCGGAAATCTGCGTGCAGTGCAGATCCTGCTGGGCCATTCCAAGATCGAGAATACAGTCCGGTATCTCGGGGTCGACGTCGAGGACGCACTTGTCCTCGCGGAGCGCATTGAGATATGACACTGCTGGCGGCCGTCGGACGGGCTCCGATGGCCGCTTTTGTCGAAGTCCGACGACCATCGAATCGGCAACAGCTGGATGGAATATCGCCGTCTCTAAGATCACAATGCGCCAGAGGGCGGCTTGGGTTGCGCTACACGCCTGCTACGACGTTGTTCTCAATCCATGAGTTGTGTCCGGAAGAAACGTGAATTGAGACAATACATCGGAGCCCCCTCAAATGTATATCCAGCGGCTTGTTTTTGGAACTCTGTTGGCGCTCGCAAGCGCTTCACGACTTCAGGCGGAGGAACAGTCGGTCGCTACGGGTGAACTGGACATACGAGAGACCGCGAGCAGGGACGCGCCGGGTTCTTTCCATCTTCGTTATTCTTTCCCAGAAGCCATCGGAGAGGGCGACAAGATCTACTTACCGGACCGGTGGGGCGAAGCCAATGGGCTCAGCGCATTGATCACCTTAGATCAACGGCCTTCGTCGTCTTGGCAACGGATCGCGAATGAGCAGCTAAGAGCATTAAAATCAACTCAGCAGCTAAATTATATTATAGCACCCTTGCCACTTTCGAAAGCTTACGACTTCCGCGTTCCCGTTAGCGGAAAAAAATGGTCATTTGCGTTCGGTCCTTCAATTATTTTGCCGCAAGTGCCTGTAGGTCGCTATAAGGTCGTTGCTGATCCAGCGCTATTTTCAAACATCCTTCCAAGACACTCGACCCCTATTGCGAACAATCAACTGTCTGACACTTTCTTTTTGATTGGGGAAGGTCTTCACTATGAAGATACACGCCTGCAAAGCGGTCAGTTGGTTCGGAAAGCATGGGCAACTGGCCTATCGCCAGCGCAGGTTTCCTCGTTCAAGATCATTGGCGAAGCGGTCCAAGATATTATAGCGGCAACAGGAACATGGCCGGATGTTTACTCAGTTGCACTAATTCCATTCATTCGGCCTGATCACGCATCAGCATTCCAAGGCACCGCCGTCAGGGACGGTATGGCAATAATGCTTTCTGGAGATAGCAAGCTAACGGACCATCGCCTAGCACTATACCATGAGGTTGCTCATCAAATCACTGGCTACGAGCTAGGCACATTAGGAAGCAACGGTGTTTCTGAAGCAAATTACTGGTTTTACGAGGGCATGACCGATGCCATCGCTAGAATCGTTCTTTTCGAGAGGGGGCGGATATCTGAGGGCGATTATCGCGAGGGTTGGACTAAAGTTCTACAGTCGTTTGACGAGGCAAATGAAAAATTTGCAATTAATTCAGGTTCTGAACCCGACGAACGAGGCGTAGTTCCGGCTTACTACCAGTATTGGCGTGGGGCACTAATCGGTCTGGATCTGCATTTTCGTATACAACAAAATCGGCAGCAAAAGGATGGCCTTCTTTTTGCAGTCAGGCGAGCCGCCGAGATAAATCCCTCAAGATCACCGATAGAAAATTTTTTCGAAGCGCTCGATGAGCTCGATCCCTCGCTGAGGTTTACGGTAGACAGTGATTTGGCAGACATTCGCAAATTGAACATCGTTGGTAATCCTGCCTATTCCGGCTGTTTGAAGATCGAGACTACTACCCAGCCTAAATATGAGCTGGGCTTTGAATTTAGCACACAATCTGACGGAACATTCCGCATCGAGAAGGTATCCGACGGATCGGCTGCAAAAAGGATGGGGCTACGTGAGGGAATGGTCGTCACAAAGATTTTGCAATCTTCAGGGGGGAACCCCAACAAACAGACGATCTTCGAGATCTCGAATGCTGGCAGGCCCACTGTCTTACAGTTCTATCCTCGCACCGAGAAGCAGTATGTTTCCCGCTATTTCGATTCATGTAGGGCGATATAAATATACATGGGCGGGGTGCAGTCTTTTGGCAATTGTCGGCCTGTCTCCGCACCGCACTCTAGCATCCCCATCCATTCAAGTGCGTGCAATCGCGTGGGAGCTGAACCGCACGATTGCCAGCAGGGCCAGCGGCAACGGGAAGTCGCACAAACAATCCGAAGATATGGTCGCCACGATCAGGCAGCGCTGGTCGGAAACAATTTTGCCAAAGGAAAGTCGTCCAGAAAGGGGTCGAAATGAGAATTTCGGCTTTCGGCGAGAAACCCACCGAATCTGCCTGGCAGGTATCAGGATCGCGACGCGCCCGCGCTCATGACCGTAGCTGGGTGGAAAGCTGACTCGACAAAGTTTGGCGATAGCCGCATGCTCCGCTTAATGTCTGGATCTTCAACTTGGTTTCCGATGGCTGGGATTGGCGGTGCCGTCGTTGCGTCGATTATTTATCGACTTAAGGTTGGCAAGCCGATCTATCCAGAAATCGCACCGGACGCCCTTTTCGCCGAACGCAGAGCTGGAGGACCATGGGCATCTAATTGCCTGTTGGTTTCCGTAACAATCGAAGAACTTAGGATTGAGCCTGCATTTCCTTTCAACCTTATGTTTCTTCCCGAGATATGGGGAGCGGAATATCGCGTTCCTATAAGCGAAATCAAAAGCGCTGAATTATCTCGGGGTTGGTTGATGAATACGAAAATCGGGTTGAAGGACGGTAAGACGATCTCGTTGAGGCTGAAGCTTCCTGACTCTTTCCTCCAAGCGCTCAAAACCGCACTAAGTCAGTCAAAATCCTGAACGGCAGCATTGGGGTCGCTTGCTGAACGGCAGGTTTTTTCCGAACCCCCAGTAAAGCCGCCCCGCCGCTTTTGCGATTGAGCCGGGGCACCGTTTAAGACCGATGATGGATGGGCTCGTATTGGAAGACCCGGCGCTGATATCGGCTTTGGGGCGAGCATAGATCGTTGCCAATTGGCCCCAGACCTATGGCAGTGCGTCGAAGCGACGTCGGTATTCGTGAACCATCACCCGCAGCCTCTCAGGCTGTAGGACCTCGACCGAGGTGCCCCATGAATAAAGGTGCCAGCACATCTCCAGCAGGCCTGATGCTCGGAACCGGACAAGCAACGATCCATCCCGCTCTTCTTCGACCGTCTGTGTCGGGTGGAAAACGAATCGACGGGCACGAGCCGCGGCTTCGGGCGAAAAGCGCCAGACCACATCGCCATACTCGGCGGAATTCTCGTAGGAGCCAAAGCCGCGTTCGGCATGCTGGCGAATGTCGAAGCCGGCATCGAATTCGAAGCTCTCCGGCAAAACCTCTGCCTCGGCTATCTCCTCGACCCGGTAATGCTGCAGAGGGGCGGATATCGGCTTTGCCGTATCGCGGGCGACAAGATAGCGGCGCACACCTAGAAGCAGGCCGTGAGGTGCAACGATGCGGTCGACGGGCTTGGCCTGCCCTCGCTTGCGGTAGGGGAACCGGAGCAGGAACGGCCCCTTCAAGGCTTCGTAAATGGCGGTGTCGACCTCACGTATGGCTGCGGGTTTGGGCCCAGGCCGTGCAGCATGGCCAAGCGCCTCGAGGAGTGCCTCTTCATCGACAGCAAGCCGTGTCCCCTTCTCCGGCGGGACCAGCGCTCGGACCTTTTGCGCCAGGCCGCGGGCAAGATTGGCCTCCTGCAGCATACCCGCTTGCTCGAGTTGAGATATGCCGGCCGAAAGCGCTGCAAGCTCCTCAGACGAGGGGGACAAGAGCGCCGCTACATACCGCGCCGGGATATGCCATCGCTTCTTGCGATCCTCGCCCTCGCTGGCTTCGGTTTGGGGGAACGTAGTCTCAAGGGCCTCGGTCATTCGCTGCGCTGTCCGGTAGACGCAGCCGAACTCCTCGACGATTTCCTCAAGCGACACGCCGCTGCGACGCGTCGCCAGCATCGCGAGCTTCAACAGGTCCTGAGCCTTGGCGAATGACATCGAAATCCTCCACGACAGCTTTTGTCATGTGGACCGGCTGTAGCCGAGGTCATGTCGCTATGCATCCGAATTATCGAGGAAAATTCGATTCTTTCGAGGTCTCGCCTGACGTGTCTGAAGGGCTGTAGTCGCGCCCACCGGGCATTCGACAATGGACTTCGCGCGTTCCGCAATACGGGCATGACAGGTTTTGTCGTTGGTGTCTGCGATAATCCTCTCAACGGAAAAAAGGAGCATCACAGATGGCTTACTGGGACCTCGGAATGAAGCACATCGTCGATGTTGACGGGCAGCTGCTCGCCATCGACGCTGACGTGATCGACACGACCAGACTGCTCGAAAAGGCAAAGCGGCCGACCGATAGGCATCTGGTCATGGTCCGTGCCGGGGAGCGGATTCTACTTCAACCGCGGCAGCTGGTCCGCCTCTCGAGGAATGAGGTCTTGTTCTTCGAAACGGATGAACGTGCAGCAGGCCAACACGATTGGCGCCAGGCCGCCTGAGGCTGCTGCTAGAAATTGAGCACGACAGGTTTTGTCTGGTTGAACTCGTATGTTCCATCGTGGCCCGCGATCCGCATCCAAGAAGGTCGGCGGCGGGAAATGCTTTCAACTGGATCGTGAGGATGATTGGAATGGCAAAGGGTGGTGGATTTCGCAGCGCAAAGAGCGGGCGCTACGTGAGCAAGGCGGAGGGCCGCTCAAGCCCATCAACGACAGTTCGTGAGGCCCCGGGCAAGAGCGGGTCGTCAGGGGTCCGGTATCGTAGTGCCATCACCGGACGCTACGTCACGAAGAAGCATGGCAAGGCTAACCCGGGCACCACACTGCGCGAAAAGTAGCCTGCCTCACAGCCGCACAAATTTGGGTGCCGTCGTTGGTGACGGCTGCCCCGTGCAGCCTTCTTCACCGAGACTTTCCACAACTTACTATCTGTTAATATTGATCTTTTATCGACCCGGGCGTCGCTTCCGGATAACGGGGCGCCGCTCATTTTGAGCACTTAAGGAGGAAATATGAAGTTCGCACTTTGTGCGGCTGCGGTCGCAGCTGTCTCCCTTGCAACCCCGGCCATGGCTCAGGACGAGTCCGAGGCGGGTGGCAACTTCCATGTCGGCGCTATTGCCGGCATCGATAGCGTCGAATTCGAAGTCGACAACGTGAGCGACAACGAAGCTGATGCCGTGTTCGGTATCGCCGCGGGCTATGATTATCAGTTCGCCAGCGGCCTGGTCCTTGGCGTTGAAGGCGAGTGGACAGACTCGAGCGTTGGCATTGCGGTGGACGATGTCTTCGCTCTGGGCGACCGTCTGTCGCTCAATGCCGGGCGCGATCTCTATGTCGGTGTGCGTGGCGGCTACCGGATCGGCAGCAATGGCCTGATCTATGGCAAGTTGGGCTACACCAATGCGTCGGCCATCCTTGCGTATAATGACGGCACGGGCCGTGTGAGCGAGGACGATCAGCTCGACGGCATTCGTGTCGGCGCTGGCGGTGAAATCGGCTTCGGCGAGAATTTCGCGCTGCGCCTCGAATACCGTTACTCTGACTATGGCGAATATGACTACGCCGGGATCAATACCGGCCTGAACGTCTCGCGCCACCAGGGTGTCGCGGCTCTCGTCGCCAAGTTCTGATCCGCAAGATCCGCTGGGCTTGCCAGATCGCAGGCCCAGCGGATCACAAACTACTGAATATCAACAATGAGGCTGGCAGCTGACCCGTGGGGTGCAGCGTCCCATCCAGCGCGTCGGACATCGGAGGCAGGGGTCGCCTCCCTACTTGCCCAAAGGGGGTTTTTATGAAGAAAGCTGCAATCTCACTATTCGTGGCGCTAGCTGCCGGGGCGGCGCAGGCACAGGATGTCGACAATGGGGTGCCTGTTCAAGCTGTCCAGGCGACAGCCGAGCCGCAGGTCTATCTCCCGGCGGGCACGGAAATTCCGCTCAAGATCACCCAGACCGTCACTACCAAGGGAGACAGCTGGAAAGAGGGCGATCAGTTCAACCTCGTTGTTGCTGCCGATGTTCGCTTGGGCGACTATATTGTCATTCCGCAGGGCACCAAGGCCGTGGGGCGGATCACTTGGCTGACCAGCCGTGGTGCTTTCGGCAAATCGGGCAAGATGGATGTCGAACTCGAGTATCTTCAGCTCGGCAATCGCCGTGTGAACATCGATGGAACCTATCGCCAGGAAGGCAACGGTGCCACGCTCGCGACGGTCGGCGGCGTCATTGCAGCTGGTGTCTTCGCCGGCTTCATCACCGGTCGCAGCGGTGAAATCCCGCAGGGCCGGGAACTCATGGCGACGCTGGAGTCGAATCTGCCCGTCGCGCTTCCGAAGGGCGCAACGATTGCGCCGGCGCCGGTGCAAGCCGTTGCTGCCCAACCGGTTCAACCTACCCCGGTGACGACAGGCGAGCCCGAGCAAGGGCAGGAGTGATCTCCAATAAGGTCTTCGGACGGGGACGGCGACTGGGATCTCAGTAAGGCCGGGATCCGAAGTCCGTAACGTTCAGCCGAAGAGGATCATTTGGAAAGTGGGGCGGCGGGTTATCGGGTCGCTGGCGCCGCCCCAGCCCTTTTTCCTCGGGGGCGAGGCTGAAGGGCTTGGAAACACGATTACGCTGCCCGCTGACCTCAAGCAAGCAGCTAAAATAGGTGAGAAATCTCAGGTGTCTTCAGGGGCATCTGTGCCCGCGCCAGAACCGCTCCCAGCGCAGCGCCCATCCGCCGCGAACCATAGCACAATTGATATCACCCGTGCGGGGCGAGACACACCAGGCAGCGGTGCGGTCACCGCCTCCGGAGCCATCCGAACGGCAAGTCAGGGCCGGGCCAGTGACAAGGATATGTCCATGCCTGCCGACGCCGGTGCGCGTGCCCAGC
Source organism: Erythrobacter fulvus (assembly GCF_028595285.1). Taxonomy (GTDB): domain Bacteria; phylum Pseudomonadota; class Alphaproteobacteria; order Sphingomonadales; family Sphingomonadaceae; genus Erythrobacter; species Erythrobacter fulvus. The sequence continues at coordinate 271,211 of NZ_JAQQXQ010000002.1, forward strand.
AGGTTCACCAACGCATCCCTCGCTGCCTCGGCGCTGGCAGCCGGGCAGGGATGACCTGGGGAACAGGTCCCATCCAATTCACGCGCAGCAATGCCGGATAGCCGAATACGCGGGCCTTCCTCGCACCAGATTGGCCCATCGCCGTCCCAGACGTGGGTGGGCGTGCAGGTAAACACCTGACCAGCGGGAACAGGCGAGAGGATCATCAACAGCGCAGAGATCATGGCGTCCGGATAGGTCAAGCTTAGCTCAAGGCGCAAGTGCAATCTGAGCTTTCTCAGAGCTTTAGCTTCCCTCTTCTGGCGGCTGCCGTTCCCGAAAGCTCAGATGATGGCCGATGGGTTCGGGACAGAGGAATCCCAAGCCCTATTCCGGCACGAGGATATCAATGCTCAAAAACTGATCGGGCGGGATGGTGCCAAAATAGAGCCACCACGTTTTCGCCTTCTGGGGCGTGGCGCCAGCCGCCTCCTCCAAACGCGCGGGGTATCCCGGATCACAGTTCTTCCGTGACCATGTCCGCCACCTCTTCAGCTTGGGATCTGAAAGTGACAGCCTCAAGCTGATACGAGCCTCCTTTTTGTTAGCGAAACGCGTCCCGGCGGGGACGTTCCAACCGCTTCGGGATAATTGGAGCGAGTGCTCTTCGGTCACGATGTATCCACCCAAGTCTAAGCCATGACCGGTCGGATCAGGGTCGGTCGTGAGATTGACCGCCTGCGCCACGCGCCTGTCGTTGTAGGGTGCCTCACCATAGATCAGGCCTTCGGAACAGATCGCGTCCAATGCGTCGCGGGTGGTGTAGTGATAGAAAATCATGCTCCGTGCATATGCAAGCGTGAATTTATAATGCGTTATCATCAAGTTCCGGAGCACGGCGATTGACAGGCTTCGGCAGCGCCTCGCGGTTGAGGTTGGTAGGAGAGGGGAAAAGTTTCCCTCGGCCAGCCTCGCCAGAAGCGAGGTTCAATCATGAACGAGATGAAGAGCAGCGCCGCCGGATCACCCGGCGGTGACGAATACGCACGCGGGGACGGGGAGGTGCGCACCCTGCGCCCGGCAAGGACGAGGGCGGAATGGCCGCCCGTTCCACCAGAGCAAGCGGACGGCCTGCGGCAAATCTGCCTGATCGATGTGGAGACCACGGGTCTGGATTGCACCCGGCACCGCGTGATTGAGGTGTGCGCTGCCCGGGTGCAGCTCGATGGCGCCGGGAATGTCGTCGGCATCCGCTCGATCGGCGAGGGGCTGGAGGATCCCGGCCATCCCCTGCCGCCTGAGATCGTCAAACTGACCGGGCTCACCGACGCCATGCTGTCAGGCCAGCGGATCAATCGGCAGAGCCTGACCGAGCGCATCGCATCCTGCGAGGGCGTCATTGCCTTCAATGCGGGATTTGATCGTCCCTTCCTCGAGGCGCTGCTGCCGGATCTGCCGCGCATGAACTGGGGCTGCGCGATGAAGGATGTGCCTTGGCGTAGCCTCGGCTTTGAATCGGGACCGCAAAATTACTTGCTCATGCAGACGGGCTACTATCCGCCCTCTGCCCACCGGGCGCGGCAGGACGTGCTCTCGCTGACCCAGCTCCTTTCCCATACCTGCACGGATGGTGAGAGCGTGATGGCAAAACTGCTTGCCGCCATGGCGGCACCGGCCTGGCGCTTCGAGGCGACCCGCGCGCCCTATGATGCAAAGGATGCGCTCAAGGATCGCGGCTACCGCTTCCGCAAGCAGGGCCAGGGCGCGCTGTGGCATAAGCATGTGCGCCATGGCGAATACGATGCCGAGCTCGCCTGGTATCGCGAGACCATCCGCATGGAGCCGAGCATCGTCGAACTGCCGGCCACAGAGCGCTATCGCCACGAGCGCAGCTGGACGCCGGTCGTGCCGGAAGGCGGATGGCCGAAATACCTCAGATGAAGTGATGAAGTGAGCCGTCCCGGCAGAAGGGAAAAGGCTTCGGACCCCCAAAGATCGGGGGTCCGCCACTCCAACAAGGAAATACGAGTAATGATTGATCTGAATATCGGAGGGGCTTGCCCCTACCGCGCAATGACCTTTGCCCTGCCTCGGGCTCTGATCTTCCCATCGGGCCCTCTGGACGGCCCGGTGCCAAAGGGCGGACTTGGCGTTGTCACTGCCTGCGGCAGCATGGAGAACACCGTCAGAGCCCTCACGATCATGGCCGCCGAGACCGGACGGCCGTGGCTCATTGGACGGTTCGCGGACAGGTTCACCAGCATCTGCAGCGGCATCACGCTCCTGCGCCCTGTGCCTAAGGGCGTTGAGACCATGATGGTGCATCCCTTCATTGAGAAGGAGGGCGCGCCCATGATCCTGATCTCCGCTTGCGCAGGGCGTGCCTTTGCCTTCGATGCGCAGGGGAAGATCCGGGAGGTGTTACCGCCGAAGAAGGAGAACGCTTCGGCCGGTGCGGATCGGGGCTGGGACGAACTCCGGCGCAGGATGAAGGCCAGCACTCTGGGCCACAGCGTCTGGCCGCACAGGTCCGGCGAACTCCGCTTCGCCTGAGGCGGAGGTCGGTCGGCACCTGACTGCGCCGAACCGGCCTGCCATCCCCTCCATCACGTCACTACCAGCAATGCGGGCGGCGCTTCTTCACGGAAGCGCCGCCCGCTTGCGTTTGCGTAAGGAACATCACCAGCATGACCCATTCGCTGCACGCGCCCGTGCTCGCCTCGCTCATCATCATCCGCAACCGCCCGGAGTTCGCGCCGGGCTCCGCCATCAGCACGCTTGCGCTGTTCACCGTCGAGCGCTTCGGGCGGCGCGAGGCGCGGTTCGATGTGCTGCATCGAGCGTTCCATCGCCGCACGCCGCGGGCCCGCATCATCGATGACCTTTGCGCCGGCATTGCGCCCGGCGCCGAGTTGCTGGTTCGCATGCCCAGGATCGATGCGGAGGCACACCGGCATCAGCATGTGACCGGCGCAGCCCCCGGTGCCACGGATCTCGATCTGATCCAGCGCCAGCTTCCTCACCACACCATCATCCCGGTCCAGATCAGCGACGCGCAGCTGGTCGACGCAGGGCGGGGGCTCGGCCTCGAAATGGCCGATGTCTGGTCCACGCCGCTGCAGCGCAAGCGGCGTGCCCCGGAAGAAGCGATGGCGCTCTGGTCGATCTACACCGCCGCCTACTGCCGCGGGGCCGAGGCTAAAGTCCTCTTCGCCGCCTTCCGAGCCTGGCGGGCGCTGCAGGACGCGCGGCCGATCACCTTCTGACCAGCAGGCGAAGAGCGGGCGGACAGGTCCGCCGGACAGAACTGCCGAACGCCGACGGCGTCGAGCGGTCCCGCAATCATGAAAGAGGGAAGGGAGGAGTGGGTTCAACCCACAGAAAGGAAAATGGAAATGACCAAGTTTACGTTCATCGATGTCGAAGCCGTCTGGGACGAGCAGCTGCATGAAGCCTATCGCGAGATCGACCCGCGGGGGGCTGCCAAGCAGAAGCGCAAGGGGCAGGTCCTCCACCGCCTGCCGTGCAAGCGCGTCATCGCAGCGGCCGCGTTCGACCTTGAGGTCGACACCAACGGCGCCATCAGTATCGGCGGGCTCTCCAGCTGGACCGAATACGATCACGGCGACGAGCGCGAGGTGGTCACGCAGCTGTTCGAGCATCTGCGCGCGCGGCCGCAGCATCATGTCGTGACCTATAACGGCCTCGCCGCCGAGGTGCCCCTCCTCACTCTCGCTGCGCTTGAACACGAGCTGGTCCTGCCAGAGCAGCTGCAGACCGGATCACCGTTCGTGGCCAAGAAGAATGGACCATGGCGGCCGCATATCGACCTGGCGCTCGAGCTCAAAGGTAATGGCCGGGACTGGGCGCACCTGACCGAAGTCGGCCTGCGCTGCGGTCTTCCCTCCGCACTGTTCGCGGGCAAGGCCGACATTGTGATGCCGAGCAACGCCGAGCAATGGCTGGCCATGCGTCAGCGCGTAAGCATGGACTGTGTGCTCACTGCCGTGGTGGCGCTTGCATTCTGGCGGGTCACCGGGCGGATCCGATTCGATCAGACCGCGATGCTCCATAACATCGCCAGCTGGTGCCTCCGCGCCGGAGTCGCAGGCGATATGCAAGCCGAGGCCTTGTCCGAGATGCGCCGGCGAATGCTCGAGCGGCTCCTGGAACAGCTGGATGAGGCGGCGTAAATCTGACCCGGCATTGCCGGAACGCGAATGGGTCAATATCAAGCACTCAACCCCCGCGCCTGTCCCGGGCGCAAAGGGCTAGGGGCGGCGGGACCACGCGACCCGGGTCGCAGCCGCCCCGTTTACCAATCCTCATTTGTCGTCGGTGAGTTTGCGCCTATGATCGCTGCAACTCGGAGCCTTCGCGTTCATAGCTCCAGCTCGCCAAGCGCCTTAATCGCGGCCTCACTGACAAGGTGACCGTAGTGGCGCTCAATCATCTGCGCGCTCGTCCCGGAAATCTGCGCGATTGTCAGTAGTGGCAGCCCGGCGATAACCAGGTCAGTGATTGTAGCGTGCCGCAATGTGTAGGCGGTTGTCCCTTTGGGCAGCCGAGCCGCCGTTGCGGCTCGCTCAATTGCATCCCCCCACGTGTTCCGGTCCCACGCCTTGCCGGTTGATGTGAGGAAAATCGGCTCTGAGGGCTTCTTGCCTTTCACTTGCTTGTCAAAAAGCTTTGCCGCCGCAGACGGCAATACAATTCGCCTTTTCCCCTTAGCCTTGTCCGATCCGATCGATAACTCGGACGTGCGTCTATCATAATCACTCACACAGAGGGCGGCCATTGCGCCCGGCCGCAGCGGGAGAAGGCACAGGGCATGAACGAATGGAGAGGCTTCGACGTCCGACTTGCGAAGCAAGCTGCGACGCTGGGCCTTGGTCAGGTAGAGTTCACGCCGATTATCTGCGTTTGGGAAAGGAGCTAGAGCTTCTTGCCACGCCGCTTCACTCCCAGGCGCGCCATGCGGCAAGACTTTGTTCAAAGCGGCTCGCAATGGCGCCATGTCTCGGTTCACGGTCGAGGCCGCACGACGCCTAACCTTAGGAGTCCCCTCCTTGCTCCGGCTGATTACCGCGGGTGTGTCTTCGAGCCGCTTTCGCCAGTCGCGGAGGTGGTGTCGTCGCAATTTGGCAAGTTTAACCTTGCCGATCGGATCGCTATAGACGTGGCGCCGGAATACCCCTTCCGAGATGGCTGACGGCTTGTGCCGCAAATACTCTCGGCACGCATCGGCGACAGTTTCCAATGTTTGTTGGATCTCGCCGCCCGCCGCGATTTTTTCCGCGAAACTCTCGGCTTCCTTCTTCGCAATGGTGAAGCGCTCGCTTGGTAAAAGTGTGCCGAAGTCACCGAGCGACTTGACCACATAGCTCCGAGTGTCTTCGCTGTAAGCCCGTGCGATCCAAGACCCCGCGCCCCCCGCTTTCGACGGTCTGAAGCCCAAAAAGCAGCCAGCGCGAAGCCGCTGCCAGTATGGTTCGCGCTGCGGCTTAAGGGCGTCTCTGTCTTTCACCCTGCTTAAATCACGTGCCACCGACCTGCCCTCCGTGTCGAGTATGTAATTTGTATGGAATACCGCTAGGGACAGCGGGGGGCAAGCTGAGATAGAAAAATGAGGAAAAACAGTGCTACCCTACTCCCAGATTGTCCCTAGAAAGACAATATCTCACCCTTGGTAAGGGTGAGGTCGGGAGTTCAATCCTCCCCAGCAGCACCATTTTCGGCTGAAGGCCGGAAATGGGGTCTTTGCGGTTTCGCTCGCACCTCCGTGCGAGCGTCCTCCGGTGCCATTCCTCCACTTCGCTACGCTTCGTTCCGGGCACCTGCGGGCGCGCGTCTTGTGCGCCCTATCGCTTCGCTACTGGAGGGCGTTCGCGCTTGCGGTAGCTGCGCGACCGAGCCATGGCTTTCGGTCGGGCTCGCCGGATCGCATTTTGTGCTTGCAACCAGCTGCGATTGAAGCCATTTCTTGAGCCGGATTTGCGAAAACGCAATCTGATAGAGGACTGTGGGGCACGCATAAGCGGCCTAGTATGCGAGCATAAGTTCACCCGCCTCGGGACGGCTGATCGCCGGAGCATACCACAATGACATATTGTCATTGGAGGTATGAATTGAGGAACATTTCCAAGATCAAACACGCGAAGTTCAGCCTGCAAAACGGGCTGTGTTTTTATTGCCGTCAGCCGATGTGGCGGCGCAATCACGAACGGTTTGCAGAGCAATACGCCATCTCACTCAACCAGGCGCGCTATTTTCAAGCCACAGCCGAGCACCTCGTTGCGCGGAGTGACGGCGGACTGGATGTCGCTGAAAACATCGTGGCGGCGTGTTGGTACTGCAACAACCATCGGCATCGCGCGAAGCAGGCCCTTTCTCCTGATCGCTACGCACGCAAGGTTGTGGCAAGGCTGAGGAGAGGCAAGTGGCACGGGTTTCTCGCCCAAAGCACTCCATTCCATCAAAGCAGTTAAGCGGCCGAGGGCTGTCACCTCCACTCCCACCCCAACAAAATTGACGATACGCCCCTCGGCCCCACTGGGCTATCCCCTCAGGCCACAACCGAAAAGCCGGGGAGAGGCGTTATGGATCTGGGACTCAAGGGCAAGAAGGTCATCATGAACGGCGGGGCGCATGGCCTTGGCCTCCAATCGCTCAAGCTGTTCGCGGCCGAGGGCGCTGACGTTGCCTTCTTCAGCCGCAAGGAAGACAAGATCGAAGCCGCCAAGGCTGAAATCGACGCCGCCGGGCCGGGCAAGGTGTTTGCCGAGGTGTTCGACATGGCGTCGGGCACCGATGCCTATCAGGCGTGGCTGGAAAAGGCCGTCAAGGAACTGGGCGGCTGCGACATCTTCGTCCACACCGCCAGCGCATCGGGCACCGGCGGGGCGGGGGACTGGCAGGCCTGCCTCGACATGGATCTGAAAGGCGCGGCCTTCGCGGTCGAGACGCTGACGCCTTATCTCGAAGCCTCGGACACCGGCTCTATCGTGATGCTGTCCAGCACCGCGGCGCTCGAAACCTTCATCGCACCCAACCCCTTCAACGCGATCAAGGCGGCGCTGATCACCTATGCCTCGCAGCTGTCGCAGGCGCTCGCGCCCAAGGGCATCAGGGTGAACACCGTCAGCCCCGGCGCGGTCTATTACAAGGGCGGCAACTGGGAAGTGATCGAGGAGCACATGAAGCCGCTGTTCGACGCCACCCTCGCCAAGATGCCGATGGGCCGCTTCGGTGAACCGGTGGAGGTCGCCAAGGCGATCGTCTTCGTCGCCAGCCCTGCGGTGCCCTATATGACCGGCGCGAATATCGTCGTCGACGGCGGGTTCACCCAGCGCGTCCAGTTCTAAGTTTCACCTCTCGCAAGCACAGGAAGGGCCAGACCCCATGGCAGAGATCGACCGCGACAAGCTGCTCGACATCTACACCCGCACGATGAAGGTGAACCGCACCGACGAGAAATTCCGAGAGCTTCTCATGGGCGGCAAGGTGGCAGTGATGTATTACTGCGTGCGCGGGCAGGAGCTGGTCTCGGCCGCGGCCATGGCAGCGCTGGAGAAGGACGATTACGTCGTCTGCACCTATCGCGGGCAGGGCGAACAGACCGCCAAGGGCATCCCGATGGAAAAGTGGTGGGGCGAATGTCTCGGTAAGGCCACCGGCACCTGCAAGGGCAAGGGCGGCACCATGCACATCACCGATCCGGAAACCGGCATCATGGTGACGACCGGTGTTGTCGGCTCGGGGCTCCCGATTGCCAACGGCCTCGCCATGGCGAGCCAGAACAATGGCGATGGGCGGGTGACGCTGGTGAGCTTCGGCGACGGCGCGGCCAATATCGGCGGCTTCCACGAAGCGATGAACATGGCCCAGCTCTACAAGCTGCCGGTCGTCTTCCTGTGCCAGAACAACCGTTATGGCGAACACACGGCTTACGCCGATCATACCGACAGCCCGAATATCGCGTCGCGTGCTGCGGGTTACGGAATGCCCGGCGTGACGGTTGACGGCAATGACGTGAACCAGATCTACCCCGCGGTGAAGGAAGCGGTCGATCGCGCCCGCCGGGGCGAGGGGCCGACGCTGGTGGAGGCCATGTGCTACCGGATGATGGGCCACTTCTTCGGTTCGGACTTCAGCTACATGCCGCCCGAACACATCGCCGAAATGAAGGCCGAAGACCCGCTGCCCAAGCTGCGCAAGGTGATGCTGGAGCACCAATTCACCGAGGAGGAGCTCGACAAGATCGTCGCCGACATTGACGCGCAGATCAATGCGGCGGTCGAACACGCGCTCGCCGCGCCGCTGCCGGATACCGACGAAATCTACAAGGATGTGCTGGAGGAGACCGCCTGATGGCCCAGATCACCATGACCCAGGCGCTGAACCTCGCGATCGACGAGGCCATGGCCGAAGATGATGGCGTGTTCTGCCTTGGCGAAGACGTTTCCGCCAAGCAGGGCGGCGGGGTGTTCAAGGTCACCTCGGGCCTGACCGAGAAGTATGGCGAACACCGCATCCGCGCCACGCCGATTTCCGAAACCGCGATCATCGGTGCGGCGGTGGGTGCCGCGCTGGCGGGCCAGCGCCCGATTGCCGAAATCATGCTGATGAACTTCGTCGGCGTGTGCATGGACCAGATCGTCAACCACGCCGCCAAGCTGCGCTTCATGTCGGGCGGGCAGACCCCGTGTCCGATCGTGATCCGCACCACCACCGGCGTTGGCGTCGGTTTCGGCGGGCAGCACTCGGACATGCTCGAGGCATGGTTCGCGCACGTCGCCGGCATTCATGTCGTCACGCCCAGCAATCCCGCCGATGCGCGCGGGCTGATGCGGGCGAGCATCGACGCCAATGACCCGGTGATCTTCATCGAGAACATCCTGTGCTACGGCCTCAAGGCGGAAGATCCCGGCCCGGGCTACCGCGTGCCGCTCGGCAAGGCAGCGATTGCGCGCGAAGGCAGCGATATCTCGATTATCACCTATGGTCGGACTGTTCTGGACGCGCTGGCGGTGGCCGATGATCTCGCCAAGGAAGGCATCTCGGTGGAGGTTATCGACCTGCGCACCATCGCTCCCTACGACGAGGAAACAGTTCTCGCATCGGTCCGCAAGACCGGCCGCGCGCTGACCCTGCACGAGGCCGTTCGCCCGTTTGGCACCGGCGCGGAAATTGCGGCGAACATCCAGGAGAAGTGCTGGGACAGCCTCAAGGGTCCGGTGCGGCGCATCGGCGGGACGTTCTCCGCGGTTCCGTTCGCCAGCCATCTCGAACAGGCATGGATTCCGCAGAAGTCGGACATCGTCGCACAGATCAAGGCATCGGTAGGTAAGCACTAAATGGCATCCGAAATCCGCATCCCCAAGCTCGGCATGAGCGCGGTTGAAATGACCCTCGTTGAATGGATGTTCGGCGATGGCGAGCGCGTCGAGAAGGGCGAGGTGATCTACACCGTCGAAACCGACAAGAGCACCACCGAGATCGAGGCCCAGACCAGCGGGATTATCCACCCGACGGGTGAGGAAGGCGCGGTCTACAAGGTTGGCGATCTGATCGGCACGATCGACGAGGGGTAGGGCACTTGGCCAGCCCCAGAGAGATGCTCGCGGCGGTCTATGCCACCGCCGGCACCCGCGACTGGGACGCGGTCGAGGCGCTCATCCATCCGGATTTCGTCCTCTACGAGGCGAACTCGCTGCCGTTCGCGGGTGAGTGGCGCGGCAAGGATGCGCTGCAACGCTGCGCCGCTGCCATGTATGGCACCTGGGCCGATACCAAGCTCGAAATGCTCGATTGCACCGGTGGCGACACATGGGCTGTGATGGTAATTCGCCTCACCATGCACCCCAAGGATGGTTCTGCGCCCTTCACCCAGACGATCTGCGAGGCCGGGTGTTTCGAGGACGGCCTGCTGAAGGAACTGCGGATCCACTATTTCGACGCGGCAGAGGTCGCGGCGCGCGCCTGATCATAAGGAGTTTCCGGTGACCATCAGCAAAGTCTGCGTCCTTGGCGCGCCTGCCGACCAGGGGCAGCCGCTGGTGGCGGAACTTCTCGCCCACGGTTTTCGGGTCACCGCCGGGGTGCGCCGCGCCGATGCGATGGCGGGCACGCCTTTCCCCGATCTGCCCACCGTCCACGCCGACATCACCGATGCCGACGCCATGGCAAGCGCCTTTGCCGGTCAGGACGCCGCCGCCTTCCATCTGCCGTTCGAGTTCGACCGCGCCAGGGCCGCCCATTTCGGCCAGCAGATTGCCGAAGGTGCGCGGCGCGCGGGGCTGAAGAAGATCATCTTCAACACCGCCTGTTATGTCGCCGATCACGATCTTGACCTGTCGGCACATGACGGGCGGCGCGATATCGAGCGCGCACTGGAGGAAACGGGCATCCCTTGCGTGTTCATCGAACCGACCGTGTTCATGGACAACCAGTACCGCATCTGGACGCGCCCGCTGATCATGCGCGAAGGCATCTTCGCCTATCCGGCCAAGCCCGATCTGCTTATCAACTGGGTGTGCCTTGAAGATGTGGCGCAGGCGATGCGCCGCGCACTCCAGACCGATGCTGCCGATGGCCAGCACGTGCCGCTCGGCGGGCCGGAGGCGCTGACGGGGGACGAGGTCGCCGCCAATCTGTCGGAAGCGATCGGTCGGCCCGTCCGGTTCCAGAGCCTTGCCCCGGAAGAATTTGCCGCGCGCATGAGCGAGCTGGTCACCGGTTCGCGCGAGGTTACCCCGCTCAGCATCTATGACGGGATGGCGAAGTTCTACGCCTTCTACAATTCGCAGGCCCGATCACCGCTGGTGGTCGATCCGAAGCAAGCGCACGACCTGCTCGGAATGGAGCCGACGCGCCACCTCGACTGGGCGAAATCGAAGGACTGGAGCGCGGGGCTGCTGGGCTGATCAGGCGCGAGGATCCAGCCATTTGCGGCTGGTGCGTGCCACTTCGCGGGCACGCTCAATCAGATCGGGGAAGGCGTCCCGCAAGGCTTCGGAGCGTTCTTCCACCGCCATCGGCAAGTGATCGGGCAGGGCATCGACCATCGCGGCCAGCTCCAGCCTGCCCTGACCCAACGGCATCCGGCGGTTGATCGCATCATCGATAATCGCGTCGAAATTGCTCGTATCCGGCCCCTCGGCAGGCGCATCGCAGGGCTGGCAATAGGACAGCCACTCGCGCGGGATTGCTGCCAGTTCCTCTGCCGTGCCGCCCGAACGCGCCCAGTGCAGCGTATCCACCAGCAGCGCCTTGGCCTCGCCTTCGACCGCCTCGAGGATGCTGCGCGCCATGTGGATCGTCTTGACCTCGGTGAAGATGCCGAATTCGAGATTGATCCTGACCCCGGTGCCTTTCGCCCGGTCGACCATCGCCTGAAACTTGGCCGTAGTGGCCGCGATGTCGGGATCGCTCGAAACGCACAGCAGATTACGCGCACCCAGCTCGGCAGCGATATCGACAAGTTCGGTCAGCCACGGATCGGGCGGCCCGGGCATGATCCACGCGACCTCAAGATCGAGCAGTTGCACACCCGCATCGCGCGCCTGTTGCCGAATTGCGCGGGTCGTCGCGGGCGTCCACGTTTCGCGCTCGGCCCACATGCCGCCGAAGTCGAAATCGGACGCAGCGGCGGCTTCGATCAGTTGCGAGGGTGTGGCTTCAGGCATGATCCCGGCGGCAAGCGAGATCAGGCGGCGGGTCATAATGTCTGCCCGTCATCCAGCACGAAGTCTGCGCCGGTCACGAATTTCGCCGCGTCCGAGCATAGGAACAGGATCATTGCATCCAGCCCCTCCTCACCCATCAGGCGGCGTTTGGGAAAGCGCGCGATCTGCTTCTTGCCGGGTTCGGTATCGAACCATTCGTCATTGATCGCGGTGCGGATGTAGCCGGGCGAAACAGTGTTCACGTTGATCCCCGCACGCGCCCATTCGCGCGCCAGCGTACGCCCCGCCTGCACCACGCCCGCCTTGGAAGCGGCATAGGCGACGAGGCCGGGTGAAGGTTCGAAAGCGGTGATCGAGGCGATCATGACGATCCGCCCCTTCGTAATGCCGTGCGCCATCATCCGCCTGGCACCCTCGCGCGCGGTCAGGATCGCGCCCTTGAGATTGATTGCCAGCGTCGCCGCGATTTCTTCTTCGGAAATGGTGGTCGCCATGCCTGCGCCGTCTACGCCCGCATTGGCGATGACCGTGTCCACCGGCCCGAAAGCGGCTTCGGCGGCATCGAAGCCGGCAATAATGTCGGCCTCGCGTGCGACGTCCATCTGCACCGCAGCGGCTTGCGCCCCGATCTGGTCGGCCAGCGCCTCAAGCCGTTCCTTGCGCCGCGCGCCGAGTGCAACGCGCGCGCCGCTGGCGGCAAGGATGCGCCCGAAGCGCGTGCCAAGGCCCGAAGACGCGCCGGTGACGAGCGCGGTGCGCCCCGTGAGTTCGAAGGAAAAGCCCATGACGCTTACTTAGTCGCGGGCAGTTCCCCGTCGATATATTTCTTCAGCGTGGTCTGGAAGTGGCGCACCCGGCTGTCCTGATAATGGCCGAGCTCCATCATGCCTTCCTTCATCGCCTTCATGCCTTCCTGCACATAGGGCAGGTTGGCCATGTCCTGATCGAACACGTTGGCGAGCCCGGCCCCCATGACGTCGGTGGCCCAGGCGAAAGGTTCGTCGTCGGGAATCCGCGTCATCGCCACCGATCGCGGCCGCGGTTCGCCCTTGGGGGTGGGGAACAACAGGCGGATTTCCATGGTGCACCAGTCGGGCGTGTCGCCGGGCAGCCAGCGGTACACCAGTGTCGGCAGGAAGCCGATCCACGGCGAGAAATTGGGGAAGATGTTATAGGTGAAATTGTCGAGGATCTCGGTGTCCGAGGCGTCCGAGTAATCATAGCCATATTGCTCGGCAAAACCCTTGCGGCCCGCATCGGCGAGGATCTTGCGTGCGCCCAGCGGATCGTCGGCGACATATTCCTCGGTCGTGCCGCTGGCGTTGAAGCGCCGGTTGGTGCTGGCATCGCTGCCGCCGGAGAACTCGTTCATCTTCTCCAGCACATAATCGGAATTCTTGCCCTTGATGTGCGGGCTGAGCACGCCCGACGGCGTGATCGCGCGGTTGAAGTGATCGCCGATCAGATCATACCGCGTGTTGGCATCGCCGAGGAAAGCGAGCAGCTGCGGGTGGGTGGTGATCGAGTGCCAGGCCTCCATGAAAGCCTCGGCGGTCGCCTTCCAGTTGGCCGGAATGCGCTTGTGCACCCACATGCCGGTGTAGCGGTTTTCGAAGTCATACCGCTCGTAATGCGAGGCCGCCGGGCCGAGCCAGGTCTTGAAATCGGGCAGATCGTGGTTCTCGGTGATCATCACGAAGCCTTGCCACAGCTCGACGCGGGCTTCGGGCAGCGACAGGTCCTTGCCTTCGAGATGCTTGAAGTCCCACGAACAGGGGATTTCCTTCAATGAACCGTCATTGCGCCAAGTGAAGCCGTGGAACGGGCAGCGCAGCTGCACCGAATTGCCGCTTTCGGTGCGCAGCTTGCGACCGCGGTGAAGGCACGCATTGTAGAACGCCTTTACGCTGCCGTCCTTCTGGCGCAGCAACAGGAAGCTTTTGCCGGCGATATCGAACACGACGGAATCGCCCGGATCGGGCATCTCGTCCTCGCGCGCGGCGAAGAGCCACACGTTGGGCCACATCTTTTCGCGTTCGAGACGGGCGAATTCTTCCGAGATATAGGGCGCGACCGAAAGCGGCTCGTCACCCATTTCGATGGTGGTTTCCTCGAACAGGTAATCGGGCGGGCGGCGGGTGTCGCCATTGAGCATGTCGGTATAGCTGATTCCCGGGCAGCGATCGCCGCGGGCAATATCCTTGATCTCGTTCATCGGCCTAAAGCGTCCTTTCGGGGGTGTCCCCGTCCCTCGTCCTCGCACTTTGTGCAGTGTCTTGCGGGGAGAATATCACACAGCTTGGACGCATGGTCACCCTAGCGGATTGGAGAGGAACATGGCGTTAGGCGGAAAAATCGCGGCCCTGGGCGAGGTAATGCAGCTGGCCTTCGTGCCGGAGGACTTCGATGCCGCGGTGAAGCACTGGACCGAAGTTATGGGGGTCGGCCCCTTCTACATCATCGAGGGTATCCACCTCGACGGCATGAAGTATCGCGGCGAACCTACCGATGCCGTGTTCGATCTCGCGCTGGCATATTGGGGAGATCTGCAGATCGAGCTGATCCGCCCGCGTGACAATCACCCTTCGGTCTACACCGGGGAATACGGGGCGACCGGCAACGGGCTGCACCACGTCTGCATCCTTGTCGACGATATGGATCACGCGCGTGCCGTGTGCGAGGCGGAAGGCGCCGAGATCATGATCGAGGGCACCTTCGGCACCAGCAAGGCGATCTATGTCGATGCCGGCGGCGGACCCGGAACACTGGTGGAGATTCTCCAGCAGGCCAAGGACGGGCCGGACCTGTTCGGAATGATCAAGGCCGCAGGGATCGGCTGGGACGGCTCGGAGCCGTTGAGAAAGCTGGGATAATCGGCTTCGTCATTGTGAGCAGCAGTGCCGACGAAAAGGGCTGCATCGGGCCATAGGCCCGCAAGGGCGACCGCCCGCCCGCAGGCGCTCGATCCCATAGGGATCGAAACGCGCCGAGGACGCACCCGCGGAGGCGGGCGCGCAAAACAATCAATCGCTGGCCCCCAGATACCCCAGCTGCCCCGCCTTGAAGATCGTCTGCGCGCGGTTGACGCTGTCGAGCTTCTCGCCCGCGCGGTGTATGTGGTAGCGGATGGTGGCGTGCGACCGGTTGAGGATCATGCTGATCTCCTTGTCGGTCTTGCCGATCGCGGCCCAGCGCAGGCATTCGACCTCGCGCTTTGACAGCACGCAGTCGGACGGGATGCGCCGCTTGGTGCGGTTGGCCTGGACATAACCCGCTACGAAACAGCGCGTCACCATTGCGAACAGCGCGCCATATTCGGCGAATTCTGCTGTCAGGTCTTCCTTTTCGCGGTCCATGCTGATGAAGCTGGAGGCTGAGATCTGGCCGAACGGCAGATGCACCGGGATCACGATCGCCGCCTTGCACAGAGCGCGCTTCTCGAAATCGGCAAGATCGATCTCGTCGAGATAGGAATTGCGCCAGCGTGTGTTGAAGCCGAGGCGGTTGACCCAGAAAGGCTCGCTTTCATAGCGGCAGGCGCGTGGCAGCGGCGAATGCAGCGCCAGCCGGTGATCCTCCCACCAGCGCGCGCCGTCGTCCAGCCACCGGAAAATGTCGGCGTTGAGGATCGTGCCGTCGGCATCGACCATCGGCTCCTTCGAGGAAATGTCGTCGCAAACCGCGATCTGCATGCCGCGTTCCTGCGCGATTCGTGCAAGGTTCACCGCTGCATCGTGAATGTCCTCGGGACAGGTGATTGTCACCGAATCGAGAAGTTGTTCCAGCGATTCACGACCTTGCGGTGTACGCAGCTCGACAACATTATGGGCCATTGTCAGCCTCGCTCCTCTCGTTTGTTCTCTCGAATCGGGACCCTAGCGCAATTTTGCGGAATGTCCTCTTCATTTACGTAGGGGAAACAAGCGGGCGCGGGGGCTAGCGAAAATGACAGAGGAGAATGGCGGGCATGGGCTTTGCGGGCGCGAATTTCGGGTTGGTATTGAAGCGGCTGGCGCAGGCGATCCCGCCCGACCGGCCGGCGCTGGTGCACGGCAAGCGGATAGTGAGCTGGGGCGCCTTCGATGAACTGACCGACCGCATTGCCGCAGGCCTGCGCGCGCGCGGATTGCAGCCCGGAGACATTGCCGGACAGATGCTGCGCAACACCCCGGATTATATGCTGGCCTATTTCGGCTGCGTGAAGGCAGGGGTGGTGCCGGTCAACGTCAATTACCACTACAAAGCCCGCGAGCTGGCCGACATCTTCACCCGTTTCGGCCTGAAGGCGCTGTTCACCGAGAGCGATTTTGCCGAAATCGCGCGTGACGCCATGCCCGAAGGTACCATGACGGTCGATGTGGGGAGCGATGCTTGGGCGGCATTGTGTGCCAGCGACCTGCCGGAAGATTTCGCGGTTCACGACGATCCGCACGCACTGTTCCTCACCGCTACCGGCGGCACCACCGGGATGCCCAAGGCGGTGATGTGGCCGATGAACGAGGCATGGGGCGCGTTCAGCATCGGGGTTTGGCAGCAAGGGCCGGGCAATCCGCCCTTCGTCGCCTCATCGATCGACGAACAGACCGCGCGGGCGGCGGCGATCGGTACGGATCACCCCGCCAGCACTTCGCCGCTGCTGCTGCTTTCGCCGCTGATGCACGGGGCGGGGCAGTTCACCGCAGTGATCCACCTGCTGAAGGGTGGCACGCTGGCGCTGCTGCCCGCGCCTAAATTCGACGCCGATGTCGCGCTGGACGAGGTGAAGCGGATTGGGGCGAAGGGCATCTTCATCGTCGGCGACGCCTTCGCGCTGCCGCTCGCCGATCGCCTCGATGCGCGCGGGGATGGGGCGCAAGTGCTGGCCTCGCTGCGGTCGATCACGTCGTCAGGTGCGGTGTTCTCGCCCGCGCTCAAGCAGCGCCTGATCGCGCACCATCCCTTGCTTATGATCATCGATGCGCTGGGTTCGTCGGAAAGCTCGGGTACGGGCATCGTTATCACCACCGCACAAGGCTCCACCGGAGGCGGCAAGTTCCAGCCCCTGCCGGGGCGCGAGACGAAGCTGTTCGACGAAAACCTCGATGAAATCCCCCCGGGCAGCGACGGCGTTGGGATCGTTGCGCGCACCGGGCCGCTGCCGCTGGGCTATCTCGGCGAGGACGAGAAGAACCGCCAGACTTTCCCCGAAATCGGGGGCAAGCGCTGGCTGATGACCGGCGACCGTGCGCGCTGGGCGGCGGATGGCAGCCTTGAATTCATCGGCCGCGACAACATGTGCATCAATACCGGCGGCGAAAAGGTTTTCCCCGAGGAGGTCGAGGCGGTGCTGCTTGAACATCCGGCGGTGAAGGATGTGCGGGTGGTGAGCCTTCCCGATCCGCGCTTCGGGCGGAAGGTTGTGGCGGTGGTCCAGCGCGAGGGTTCGGTTACCGAGCAGGATCTCGATGCCTGCGCCCGCGCGGGCCTTGCCGGTTACAAGATTCCGCGGCTTTACGTGTTCACCGATGGCTCGCTGCGGCTCAACAACGGCAAGCCCGATTACAAGAGCGCACAGGCGCTGGCGGACACGGCGGCGGGCGAATAATGTGCAGCGTGGCGCACGGGGCAGTTTCGATGTAACACCGCCCCAGGGGACCCACAGGGGCACAGGTGATGGTAACGCGAGACACGGCTCAGGATAGGCAGAACGGGGGCCCGCCGTCGGTCTTCGTCAGCTATTCGCGCGGCGATCTGGATCGTGCCCGACCGGTCATCGCGCTGCTCGAAGGCGCGGGTTTCGACGTATGGTGGGACGGGCGGCTCGAGGGCGGCGAAAACTATCTGGCGACCACCGAAACGGCGCTTGAAACCGCCGATTGCGTGGTGGTGTTGTGGTCGCAAACCTCGGTCGCCTCGCACTGGGTGCGCGACGAGGCCCAGCGCGGGCGCGAACGCGGATGCCTGGTTCCGCTTTCGCTCGACGGCACCATGGCCCCGCTCGGTTTCCGCCAGTTCCAGCTGCTCGATATCGCCGGCTGGTCCGGCGATCCGGCGGCGGACGAGGCCGCCCGGATCCTTGTCGCTGTAAGAAACATGTCGGGGGAAGCGGGGACCTCGGCGGCTGCAAGCCCAATCCCTGTCGCTGCGGCCATGCGCCCTTCGGCACCGGCGGGCGGCGGGCCTGCCCTGTCGCGGCGGGCGCTGATGATCGGTGGCGTAGGCATGGCCGGTGCCGCCGCACTTGCCGCTGGCTGGGCGACCGGCCTGTTCGCGCCAAGCGCCGCGGGTGCGGTCTCGATGGTGGTCCTGCCCTTCGCCAATCTGACGGGGGACGAGAACAAGGCGTGGTTTTCCAACGGCCTTTCGAATGAATTACGTTCGGTGCTGGTGCGCAATCCGCGGCTGAGGGTCGCCGCGCCGACGTCCTCCAGCGCGATTGCGGGGGAGGACGAATTCGCCATCGGCCGCAAGCTGGGCGTCGAACATATCCTGCGCGGCAGCGTGCAGCGTGACGAGGCTACGGTGCGGGTCTCTGCCGAACTGGTGAAGATCGAGGGCGGCACGGTTCTCTGGGCCAATATTTATGATCGTGCGACCGGCGATGTATTCGCGCTCCAGACCGAGATTGCCGAAACTGTGGCTACTTCGCTGGTGGCGCAAGTGGCCACGAGCGAAGAGGTCAAGAACAGCATCGCGGCCCAGCAGGGCGTCGGCGGAACGCAGAACATCCTTGCCTACGAGGCTTTCCTGCGCGGCCAGGCCTTGGCTGACCTGTCGGCCGGGGTTGAAAGCGATCGCGGCGCACTCGCCCAGTTCGATGCGGCACTTGCCGCCGATCCCGACTATGCCGCCGCCCACGCGATGCGTGCGACCATGCTTTCGGCCATTGCCAACGCGTCCAACGATTCCGACGAGGTGGCGTCGCTGTTCGAGGCCGCGATCACGTCCGCCGAACGTGCCATCGCGCTGGAGGACCGCTTGCCTCAGGGCCATCTCGCGTTGGGCTTTGCGCTGAATAACGGGCAGCTCAATCGCGCCGCCGCCGCGCCGCATTATCAGGCCGCCGAACGCCTTGCCCCGGGCGACGCCGACGCGCTGCGGGCGGTTGCGATGTTCCACGCCTATGGCCCCGAGCCCGGCGTCGCGAAAGAGATGATCGAACGCCTGCTCCCGCTCGATCCGCTCAACGCCCGTGCGTTCCGTACAGCCGGCTACATCGCCCTGCTGGCCCAAGATTATGATGCGGTGATACGCTACATGCAGCGCGCGCTGGAGCTTAATCCGAGCCTTGCGAGCGCCCATTTCGCAATGGCCAATGCCCTGCTGATGCAAGGCGATGCAGCGGCGGCGCTGGCTGCGGCCAAGGCCGAGCCGGTGGCGATCTTCGCGCTGACGGCGACCGCAATCGCGGCGCACAAGCTGGGAGACCCGGCCGGGGCACAGAAAGCGCTGGTCCGCATGATTTCCGAATACGGGGATGCCAGCCTCTATCAGCAGGCGCAGGTGCGCGCCCAGCGCGGCGAGAAGGCCGATGCGCTGATGCTGCTCGAACAGGCGTTCGAAGCACGCGATCCGGGCGTGTTGTTCACCCGCAACGACCCGCTGCTCGATCCTTTGCATGAAGAGCCTGCGTTCGAGAATTTGCTTTTGCGCCTTTCCTCGTGATAGCTCATTCCCGCCCAATTGGGGGCGAGGAGGGCTATGCACATGAAGAAGATCTTGACTGTCGCAGCGATCACCGGAGCCGCGTTGACGCTGGCGGCCTGCGGGGGCGAAGCGCCCGAGGCACCGGCAGAAGAGCCGGCGGCCGAGACAACCGAAGCTGCGCCGGCCGAGGAAGGCGCGATGACCGAAGAAGATGCCGCAGCGCTTGAAGCTGCCGCCGCCGCCGCGGAAGGCACGGAAACCAATGGCAATCCGGTCGGCCCGGCTGCCGAATAAAAGAAGAATGCAGGCGCGGCTCGGTCAGGGTACCGGGCCCGCCTGCCTGCCGGCCTAGCGACCTCTGCGCGAGGGTGTCCGGCCGGCCATCACATCGTCGATCCAGCCGCGCACCTTGGCGACCCGGGTATAGCGGCTGGGAATGCCGGTGAAGCCGCATGCTTCGCCCGCGCTTACCACGCCGATCACTGTCGGACCTTTCACGGCATCGCCATAGGTGATGAGGGGGCCGCCGCTGTCCCCGTCGCAGGCTTGGGAACGATCGGGCGCGGCCGCACAAAGCACCGCGTCCTTTAGCAGGGAACCCCGAAACTTTGTGCGTCTGGTGCAGGCCTCGGGATCCTCCAGCTGCATCCGCGCGCCGCGCAAGTGGTCGCTGGTTTTCCCTCTGAACTTCGTCAGCCCCCAGCCATAGGTATAGACCGGCATCCCGCCCGCGATTTTTCGTTCCCCAAGCGACAGCGGATCGAGCCGGATGCTGGCAATCGCGTTGGTTTCGGATCCCTTTTTCCCGGCGCGCGGATTGAACCGGATTAGTGCAATATCGAACGCGCGGCTGGGCTCGTGATAGCGGGGGTGATGAGCCGCACCAAGGATCGGATAGCTCACGCCTTCATCTGCCTGCGGATTATAGACCCCCAGCCGGATACGGTGATCCGGTCCGATCAGGGAATTGCCGTTCTCGTCGACGATGCAATGAGCCGCTGTCAGGATCCACCCGGCCCGGATCAGCGAACCGCCGCAAGCAACCCGCTGTCCGGCTGAAAGCGGCTGACCGTTCAGTTCCGCGGGGCGCCACAACAAGGCCTGCCAGGGCGCCTGACCCGGCCGCAGCTGGTACCCGCCGCTGATCCGATACACGGCTTCGCAGATGGTGTCGGAATAGGTCGTGCCGCGGAAACTGACGGAGGTTTGCGTGCAAGGATCGAACCGCTCGTTCTCTGCCTCCATGGCAAGATTTTCGGCAAGCCGCCGCGCCTCTTCGGCTGCGTCTGTCGGCTCGGCCGGCGGAGCGAAGCGGTCGTCTGCGACCAGCAGCGGAGCCACCGGGTCGGCTCCGGCGCGTTTGTAGAGCCGCTCGCACATCATTTCGTTTCCGCCATCGCATTCGGCGGCGAGAATGGTGTAGCCGCGCTCACGATCCGAGGGCGGTCGCTGGTCTTCGGTCAGCCGCAGACCAAGATTGAGGCAATCGAGACGGATACCGGCCTCACAGCCTTTGGCATACCACTGATCGGCCCGGGCGATGGCATCGGGCGAAGCATCGTCACCTATCAGCGAAGCCGCCTCGGCGCAGGCCATGGCCTCGCCCCCGTTGCAGGCCTTGCCGAGCAACTCCAGTGCCTCTGTCGGGGAATGAAGCAGCGAAAATTCCGCCGAATAGATGCGCCCCAGAGCGTAGCAATCGGCCATCACCCCGGCTTGGCAGGTCTGGACCAGCACTGGCCGCGCACGGATTTGCTCCGATATGGAGCACCTGTACTGGTCGAACCTGCAAGCCTCGTCGAACAGGGTGAGGGCCTTGACCCGGTTCTCGGGCGGGCCGCGACCCTCTGCGAAGGCCGTCTCGCCAAGCCGGTAGCAGGCTTGTGCCGCGCCCGCGCGGCAGCCCTGCGCCAGCGTTTCGCGCAATCCGGCCGTCAGCTCGACCGTGTCATCGAGATGTTCGTTGAGCAATGCATTGCAGGAATCGACCTCGCCATCCCGGCACTCCCGTTCCAGCAGGCGCCGGTCTTCGGCGCGCGCAGCGGTATCGGCGGAAATCCGTTCGACCTGATCGCACGCTTCCCGAGCACCGAGGGTGCAGCCGCGTCGCAGGGCGATCAGCGCCTCTTCCTGCGCGCCTTTATCGTCGAGCTTGTGCAATTGCTCACCGAGCGCGAGACAACCCGCCGCTTCGGCTCCGTCGCAAGCCTGCCGGAACAGCAATTCGGCCACGGGGCGGTTCTGCGGCTTGCCTTCGCCGTCGCGGTAGGCCCGCCCGAGCGCCGCGCATCCGGCAAGGTCGCCACTGTCGCAGGCGGCTTCGA
Source organism: Erythrobacter fulvus (assembly GCF_028595285.1). Taxonomy (GTDB): domain Bacteria; phylum Pseudomonadota; class Alphaproteobacteria; order Sphingomonadales; family Sphingomonadaceae; genus Erythrobacter; species Erythrobacter fulvus. The sequence continues at coordinate 292,827 of NZ_JAQQXQ010000002.1, forward strand.
CGACCGCAGCTTCGGCGGCTTCGCGTGCCAGCACGTCTTGCGGCTTGTTGGGGTCGGCCAGAGGCCAGATATCGGCATCGTCCGGATATTCGCGCGGCACTTGCGCCTGACCCGCCACCGGCACCGCCAGCGCCAGGGCCAGCAAAGCGCCCAACATCATCGCAATCGGTCTCATCACCGCCTGCTCTCCCCCCGCGCCCCGGACGGAATAATGCGCTTTCCCGCGCGTTCGGTCAAACCGGGCCCTTGCGCGCATGTCGATACGTCAAGGCCGGCGTACCCGCACAGCCTTCCGGCCTAGCGCCGTCTGCGCGCAGGTGTCCGGCCAGCCATCACGTCATCGATCCAGTCGCGCACCTTGGCGACCCGGGTGTAGCGGCTGGGCACACCGGTCGTTCCGCATTCCTCTCCTGCGCTAACGACTCCGATCACTGTGGGAACCTTTGCGGCATCGCCATAAGTAATGAGCGGCCCACCGCTGTCGCCGTTGCACGCCTGCGAGCGATCGGGCGCGCTGGCGCACAGCACCGCATCCCGCAACAATTCGCCCCGGAACTCGGTGCGCCGGGTGCATCGCGCGGGATCATCAAGCTCCAGCTTCGCGCCTTTCAGATATTCGCTTGAATCGCCGTTTACTGCGGTGAGGCCCCAGCCATAAGTAAAGACCGGCAGGCCTTGCGTGATCCTGCGGTCGTCGAGCGGGACGGGATCCAGCCGGATGCTCCGGATCGAATTGGTCGCCTCTCCCTTGACCCCCGCGCGGGGATCGAACCGCAGCAGAGCAATATCAAAGGCCCTGCTAGGTTCGTGATAGCGCGGATGCGGGACGGCACGCAGGATGGGGTAGCTGACCCCTTCGTCTGCCCGCGGATTATGAACCCCCAGCCGGACCCGGTGACCCGGCCCGATCAGCGACTTCTTGTTCTCGTCGACAACGCAATGCGCGGCGGTGAGGATCCAGCCGCTGGCGACAAGTGCGCCGCCGCAGGCTACCCTTTGTCCCGGCGGCAGGGCCTGTCCGTTCAATGTTGCGGGACGCCACAGCAGCGCCTGCCACGGAGCCTCGCCAGGGTGCATACGAAAGCCGCCGATCATCGCCGGAGCCACCTGGCAAATCGTGTCCTCGTAGATGATGCCGCGGAACTCAACGCGCGTGGTGGTGCATAAATCCGCCCTGTCCTTGGCTGCCTGCGCCTGAATCTCCTCGCGCCAGCGCTGCTCGACCTCGGCTTTCTCTTCGGCTGTCATTGGCGGCAAATATTCGCTGTCAGCGGGGATCACAGGTGCATCGGGGTCCGTCTCGCCGCGCCGTATCAGCCAGTCGCAGGTGGACCGGTCGCCGCGTTCGCAAACGCCTGCCAGCAGCGCATATCCGCGTGCCCGATCCGGCGGAAGGCCTTCGCCGTCCAGCAGGCTTCTGGCCAGGCTGTAGCAAGCGTCGTCATTCCCCCCGTCGCAGGCGGTGACAAACCAACGTTCGGCGCGCAGCGCGCTGTCTGCCCAATCGCCTTCAAGGACATTGAGCAGCAGCCCTGCCGCAGTCCCGCAAGCCGCAAGGGCGCCGGCTTCGCAGGCATCCCCCAGCAGTGTAACCGCCTCGCTTGGTGCATAGAGCGCGGATTGGCTGTCGGCATAAAGTTGGCCGAGCGCAACGCAGTCCGCCGTGATGCCCTGCGTGCAAGCTGCCGAAAGTACCGGACGGGCGCGGATATCATCGGCTTGCCCGCAAAAATATGTTTCAAGTTCACAGGCACGGTCAAACAGGGCGAGCGCATCGCTACGATCCTCCGGCAGGCCACTGCCTGTGGCGAACGCCTGTTCCGCAAGTTCGCGGCAATGCATCGCATCGCCCGCCCGGCAGCCCAGTTCGCGCCATTCGCGCAGCTCTACCGGATTTCCGTTCTCCTCCTTATCGAGGTGGGAGACGAGGATGCCGCATGATTCCGCGTCGCCTTCCCGGCAGAAGCGTTCGATTACGGCCTGTCCCCGGGCCTGCTCGCTATCGGGACGGTCCCGCCAAAAGAGCGACTGTGCAAGTTCGCGGCATGAGGCAACCCCGCCCTTTTCGCAGGTTTCGCGTCGCAACGCATCGGCCGAGGCCTTGTCTCCGCCCGCGGTCCAGACGCCCAACTCGATCGCTTCCGCTGCCTTTGCGCAGGCATCGAGCGCGCCCAGACGGCAACCGCGCTGGAACGCGACCAAGGCCAGGTTGCGCGTCTCTTCCTCAGGGACATGCCAGAACAATTCTCCCAGCCCGAGGCAACCCGAGGCCTCGGCCCCGTCGCAAGTCTGGCGAAACAGCAATTCGGCGACGGGACGGTTCTGGGGCTTGCCTTCGCCCAGCATGTAGGCCCGGCCAAGCGCGGCGCATCCGGCAAGGTCGCCGGCATCGCAGCGCATCTGCGCGTCGGCGGCGGCGGCATTCTCTCGCGCAACGCGCGCCGCGGGCTTGTCGGGGTCCGCCCGTTCTATCACGCTGCGGTCGTCATATTGCCGCGGGACAGGCGCCTGCGCCCCGGCGGGCACAGCCAGCGCCCAGAACACGGCAAAAAACACGGCCAGTGGCCTGATCATGGCATCCCTCCCCCCCGGTGCCTTCAAGCCTACATGATGCTCCCTGCCGCCACCACGGTCAAACCTTTGCGCGCATCGCCCCTTGTAACCGCGCGAGACAAGGCGTTAAGGTTGCCGCACCCGGCCGCCCGGCAAGGAGAGACAGCCCGCCAATGCCCCCCTTGCCCAGTCCGAGCCCTGAGGCCACGTGGCAACCGCGTCTTGCCCTCGGCATTACCGGCCACCGCGCCACCAACTCATCCTATTCCGCGCATGTCGAAGCGATAGCCGCCGCACTGGCGGAACTGTTTGCGCGGATCGATGCGATCGTGACGGGTTTGCCCGAAACCCATGCGGCGGTGCGGCTGCACAGCCTGCTGGTCGACGGCACCGATCAGGTCGCAGCCGAACTGGCGCTGGCGTGCGGGTGGGAACTGGCGGTGCCGCTGCCGTTCGGGGCGGATCTCAATCTGGCGATCAACGCCCACCCCGCGACTGTCGCCGATGCCGCCGCGCTGTGCCGCGGGCAAGCGGCAAGCGATCCGGCGGTGGAGGCGCGCGCTGCCGCGATCCGCGCGGTCACTTCGAGGGCGGAAATGTTCGAACTGGCTGATCGCGACGCGCAGATAGAGCGGTTGTGGATGGCAAGCCTGGCCGATCCCGAGGATCGCATTGCCGCCCGCGCGTTCGAGGCGATGGCATCGGATAATGTCGCCTTGGCCGGAAGGGTGATGATCGAACGCACGGACCTCGTGATTGCGGTGTGGGACGGAAAAGTTGCCAATCTGCCCGGCGGTACGGGCCACACCGTCGCGACCGCGCTGACAATGGGCACGCCGGTTCTGCTGGTGGATCCGGTCACGCCGCAAGCCTGGTCGATCCTGACCCGGCCCGAGGAACTCGGCCATATCGGAATGCGCGCAGCGGACGCGCAGGCCGACACGGCCCGGCTGGAAGCAACGATTCATGCGGCGGTGGTGGCGAAGGGTTGGCATCCGCAGCGCCTTGCCGGAGAGCGGTGGCATGACCGGTCGAGCCGGATCTTCGGCCTTTATCGCTTGATCGAGCGGGTGTTCGGCGACGGCAAGCTGCTGCCCGCATCATCGCGGGTCGCCTACGAGGCGCCGGAAGCGATTGCGACCGGTAGTGCGGCAGAAATGCTGGCGGCGGTCGCCGCGGCGCCGGGCGGGGATCCGCAACTTGCGGCACGCCTGCGCGACGAATTGCTGCCGATGTTCGCCCGCGCCGACGGGATCGCGGGCCGGCTGTCCGACGCCTATCGCAGCGGGATGTGCATCAATTTCGTGCTCGCCGCGCTGGCGGTGATCATCGGTCTGGCTTTCTATCCGCTGGGCATGACGCACGCGAAATGGCTGTTCGCCTCGGTCGAATTGCTGTTGCTGGCGGGCATTCTGGCGCTGACCTTGGCAGGCTCGCGGCGCGGCTGGCACCGGCGCTGGTTCGAATTGCGCCGCGTGGCGGAATATCTGCGTCATGCGCCGGGCCTTTTGTTGCTCGGCGTGTCGCGACCGACGGGGCGCTGGCCGCGCAAAGGCGGCGGCGGAAACGCGGCTGAGTGGCCCGAACACTTTGCCCGTCACACGCTGCGCGAGGTCGGCCTGCCGCGCGTCCGCGTCACCCGCGCCTATCTGCGGGCCTGTCTTGACGGCGTCGTGCGCCCGCATGTTGCTGCCCAGCGTGCCTATCACGAAGGCAAGGCGATCCGGCTGGAGCGGGTTCACCACCGGCTCGACCGGCTGGCGGGAACCTGTTTCGCGCTGGCGGTGGTTTCGGTCCTCGCTTACCTGCTGCTCAAGCTGGCAACGGTGGCCGGAATTGCGCCCAAGAGCCTGTCCGATGCTCTCTCGCCCGTTTTCACCCTGCTTGGGGTGGCCTTCCCGACGCTCGGCGCGAACATCGCGGGGATCCGCTATTTCGGCGATTTCGAACGCTTCGGCGCTATCTCGCGCGCGGCTGCAGAGCGGCTGGGCGAGGTCGAGACCCGCATCGGGCTGCTGCTGTCGGGTGCTGAAAGCGGGCTGAGCTATCAGGCCGCGGCAGACCTGGTGCATGCCGTCGACGAAGCCGTGGTGGACGAGATCGAAAGCTGGCAGGCGGTGTTCGGCGCGAAACATCTGGCGCTTCCGGCCTGATCGCGCACGCAGCGCGCGATTTCCTGCTTGAGCTTTGGCGGTTCTTGCCCGAGCATCACCGCTAATAATTGCGCGCGCCGCAGCCGCGCAAGCCAGCAAGGGGGCCAGATGAAGATGATGCGCCGTATGCGCCTGGGGGCGATTCTGTTTGCCCTGTCCGCACCGCTCGCGCCGCTCGGCGCGCAGCCTGCGCCAGAGGAGATTGTCGCTCCGGGGGGAGAAGCCGGGCTGCTGCCGGTGCGCACGGAGGCTGCAAAGGGCCGGATCCTGCTGACCCTGCCTGCTCCGGCCGAAGACGGCGTGGCGCTGCGCGTGCTTTACAGCACCGCGCTCAAGACCGGGCTCGGTTCGGCCCCGCTGGTGCTTGATCGCGGACGGATCGGGAATACCCAGCTGCTCGCCTTCCGCCGCATCGGCGGCAAGATCGCGGTGCAGTTTGAAAACCCCCGCTTCCGGGCGACCGCCGGCGACGCGGCGCAGCAGCAGGCGGTGGCGAGCGATTTCGGGATCTCGACCATGTGGATCACCGATATCGCCGAAACGCTGGACGACGGACGGATGGTGATCGACATCGCGCCGTTTCTTGCGATGGATACGCTGGGGATCGCCGGCTCGCTCAATCTCGATCAGGATTCCTTCGGTATCGGCACGTCGAGCGCAATCGGCGGCAAGGGCTTCCGGCTGGACGACAAGCTCAGCCTTGCCGATCCCGCTTCGGTGAAGCTGTTTCCCGACAATCTCGAAGTGGATGCTGTACAGACCTTCGTTTCCGACAAGCCGGGTGCCGAAGTCGAGAACATCGTGCCCGAACCCAAAAAGCTCACCCTCACGGTGCACCACAGCTTCGTGCGCCTGCCCGAACCGGGCTTCGAGCCGCGCGTCTTCGATCCGCGACTGGGCGGGTTCGCAACGCAAGTGGTGGACTTTTCCGCCCCGCTCGGCGCGCCGGTGGTCTATGATCTCGCCAATCGCTTCCGGCTGGAGAAGGTAGACCCTTCCGCCCCGCGCTCGCGGGTGAAGAAGCCGATTGTCTATTATCTTGATCGCAATACCCCCGAACCGATCCGCTCTGCGTTGATCGAAGGGATCGGCTGGTGGGGCGATGCCTTCGATGCGGCAGGCTATATCGATGCCTTCCGGGTGGAGATGCTGCCCGAAGGGGCTGATCCGCTCGACGTGCGCTACAACATGGTCAACTGGGTCGACCGTGCGACGCGCGGCTGGGCCTATGGCCAGCAGATCGTCGATCCGCGCACCGGAGAGATCATCAAGGGCATGGTGGTTCTGGGTTCGCTGCGCGCGCGGCAGGACATCCAGATATTCCAGGCCCTGGTGGGCGCGGGCGCGTTGAACAGCGGCGGGCCGAACGATCCCGTCAAGGTCGCGCTTGACCGGCTGGCGCAGCTTGGCGCGCACGAAGTCGGCCACACACTGGGCTTTGCGCATAATTTTGCTGCAAGCACGCAGGATCGGGCATCGGTGATGGACTATCCGCCGCCGCGCATCGGGCTGGTCGATGGCGCGCCCGACCTGTCGGACGCCTATGCCGAAGGCATCGGCGCGTGGGACGTGGCGACGGTACGATGGCTGTATGGCGACGCGGACGAGGCGGAGACTGCCGAAGCCGCGGCACAGTTCCGGTACGGGCAGGACGACAATTCCCGCAGCGCCGACACCGCCTATGCCTGGGGCGGGCTGTGGGACGATGGCGCCGATCCGACCGCCGAACTGACGCGCATGATGGAAGTGCGCGCGGCGGCGCTTTCCCGCTTCGGGCTGGGCGCGCTCGCCCCCGGAGAGCCGGTGGCAAACTTGCGCCGCCGCTTCGTGCCGCTCTGGCTGCTCCACCGTTACCAGCTGGTCGCTGCGGCCAAGCAGATCGGCGGGGTCGATTTCACCTATGCCGTCAATGGCGGCGGGCGCGAGGCGGCGCAGCCGGTTGCCCCCGCAAGACAACGCGCGACGCTGGATGCTGTGCTGGCGACGTTGACGCCCGAGGCGCTGCGCGTGCCGCCCGCGCTCGTCCCGCTGCTGTCGGCGGCGCAGAACGGCACCAATGATCGCCAGTACGAGACCGAGGTTTTCGCCACCGCCGGCGGGCCGGTGTTCGATCCGCTGGTCGCCGCCGATGCCGCCACCTCGCTGACCGTGCAGACCCTGCTCGCCCCGCGCCGGCTCGCGCGGCTGGTGGTGCAGCGTCATGGCGATCCTGCCGCACTGGGCGTGGGCGAAGTGCTCGACCGGCTGACGGACAGGGTGCTGGGCCGGACCGGTGACGATCTCGGCCGCCGGATTGCCTATCGCACGCTTGCGACGATGGCGCAGGTTGCGCGGCGGGGGGATGCCACTCCGGAAGTCGCCGCCGCGCTCGACCAGAAGCTGGTCGACGTCGCCGCATTGCTGGCGAAGCGCAAGGCGAACGGGGCCGAACGGGCCTGGGCGCTCAGCCTTTCGCGCGCGCTGGGCGATCCTGATGCCCGCGAAAAACTCGCCGCCAGCCTGCCGCGCATGGTCAGCGTGCCGCCGGGCGATCCGATCGGCGAGGATGACTGGATGAACCTTTCGAGCCTGCTTGCACCGGGCGAATGACAGCGAAACACAGGGAGAATAGGCGCATGGGCATGGCACGGACCGGAATTGCGCTGGCGCTCGCCGCCGCATTGGTGGCAACAGGCGGCGTGGCAGGCGCAAGTGATCGCGCGCCGCTGACGGCGGAGCAGCAGCAAGCACGCGACATCTATCGCGACATCATCGCCATCCGTACGGCGCGTGGGCAGGCGAAGACACCGGAAATGGTCGCCTATCTGGTCAGCCGGCTGAAGCAGGCGGGCTTTACCGATGCCGATATCATGGTGAGCGATTACGACAGTGCAGGCGAGCCGGTACAGGGGTTGATCGTGCGCTATGTCGCCGCCAACCCGGACGGGCGCAAGCCGATCGTACTGCTCGGCCATATGGACGTGGTCGATGCGCTGGCGGAGGACTGGGTGCTTCCGCCTTTCACCCTGACCGAACAGGACGGCTATTTCTTCGGCCGCGGCACGATCGACAACAAATACGGCATCGCCAGCCTCGTCCACGCCTTCATCCGGCTGAAGCAGGAAGGCTGGAGCCCGCGCCGCGATCTCTATCTGGTGTTCTCGGGCGACGAGGAAACCGGCATGATTTCGACACAGGCGCAGGCCGATTATGTCGCGCGCGAGATTGACCCGGCCTATGTGCTCAATTCGGATGCGGGCGGGATCACGCTCGCGCCCGACAATACGCCGCTGGCGATGGCGGTGCAGGCGGCGGAAAAGACCTTCGCCACTTTCGAGCTGACGATCACCAACCCCGGCGGCCATTCCTCGCGCCCGCGCAGCGACAACGCGATCTACGAATTGGCCGATGCCTTGCAGAAAATCGCCGCCTATCGCTTTCCGGTGCGCGCGAGCCCGCTGACCCGCTCGTTCCTTGGCGCGCTGGGGCAGATTACCCCGGGCGAACAGGGCGCGGCGATGCGCGCTTTCTCCGCCGATCCGACCGACGAAGCCGCGATTGCGGTGCTGCGCGCCAATCCCGAAACCGTGGGCACGCTTGGCACCACCTGCATCGCCACGATGCTGAGAGCGGGTCATGCCGAAAACGCCCTACCGCAATCGGCGACGGCGACGGTCAATTGCCGGATCTTCCCCGGTGAGGGTGCCGCCGAGACCGAGGCGGCGCTGCGGCAAGTGGTCGCGAACGAGGCGGTGCAGTTCAAAGTGCTGGCCGAAGTCACCGAAAGCCCCGTGTCCACCGTTCCGGACGAGGTCATGGCGGCGCTGCGCAAGACCATCGACGCGCGCTATCCGGGCCTGCCGATCCAGCCCTACATGGAATCGGGCGGGACCGACGGGAAGCATTACCGCGCGCGCGGCTATTCCACCGTCGCGGTTTCCGGCGCGGCCTACCGCCCGCAGGACATGTATGCCCACGGCCTTAACGAACGGCTTTCGGTCGATGCCTTCTATGCAGGGCTGGACCACTGGCCCCGGCTGCTGAGGGAACTGGCCGACTAGCCGCAATTACGGCCGCGGGCAGGCGTCAGCCGGTCGCGCGTTCGGCCTTATCCTTGGCATTGGTGCCCTTGATCATCGCGCGCATCTGCTCCCATTCGGCATCGCCGAGCGCGTGGAGCACGGGGTAGAAGGTGCCGCCATTGGCCTGATAGCCCGCACCATCGATGGCGATGGTCTGGCCGTTCACATACTCCGCCCCCGGCCCCATCAGGAACACGGCCAGATTGGCGAGTTCGTGCATCTCGCCCGCGCGGCCCATGGGGTTGAGGTCGTTCTTTGAATTGCCGCCCTGCCCGCCGGGGGAGAGCCTTGCGCTCATGCCCTTGGTCGGAAAAAGACCCGGCGCAATGGCGTTGAACCGCAGGCCATAGCGGCCCCATTCGGTCGCCAGGCTCTGGGTCATGGCGTTGATCGCGGTCTTGGACATGGCCGAAGGCACCACAAAGGCGCTGCCCGACCATACCCAGGTGGTGAGGATGGACAGGAAGCTGGCCTTCTTCTTCTCCGCGATCAGCCGCTTGCCGATGTCGAGCGTGACGTAGAAGGTGCCGCGCATCACGATGTCGGCGATGGCGTTGAAGCCGTTCACCGACAGATCCTCGGTACGGCTGATGAAATTGCCTGCCGCATTATTGACGACGCCCGTCAGCGCGCCGCCATCGGCCCAGATCGCATCGACCATCGCGTGGATCGCGTCCGGATCGCGGATGTCGCAGGCCATGCCGACGATCTTGCCCCCGTGGAGAGCTGTCAGTTCGGCGGCGGTTTCATCAAGCTTGTTCTGTCGCCGCCCGCAGATGTAGACGGTCGCGCCGAGTTTCAGGAAAGCCTCGGCCATTTCGCGCCCCAGCCCGGTGCCGCCGCCGGTGACAAGAATGCGCTCACCCGCCATCAGCCCGTCGCGGAACATCAGCTTCGACACGTCCATGATCTGTCCTTTCAGAGACCGAGCACGGTCTTGGCGATGATGTTCTTCTGCACCTCGTCCGATCCGCCGAAGATCGTCGCGGCGCGGTTATTGAGGTAGCGGCCCATCGCCGTCTGCGCCATTTCGCTGCCGACCGGTTCGGGCGCCTCGTTGCCGTAAAGCGGGCGTTCCAGCGGCAGTTGCAGCGCGTCCGGGCCCAGCAGTTCGAGCCTCAGCACATCGACCTGCTGGCCGATATTCGAACCCAGCAGCTTGACCAGCGAGGTCTGCGGCCCCGGCGCACGGCCCTTGGCCAATTCGGCAAGGATGCGCAGCTCGGTAATCTCCAGCGCCTCGGCCTCCAGACGCACGCGGGCCAGCCGGTCGCGGAAGCGAGGATCATGCGCGATCGCGCCGTTGACGCCCGAAGGCTGGGTCTGCGCCAATTGCTCCAGCCGGTCGATGCTCTGGAGCAGCCGCGGCGCGAAGCACGATCCGCCGCGTTCGTTTTCCAGCAGGAACTTGGCGATGGTCCAGCCCTGGCCTTCCTCGCCGATGCGGTTTTCCGCCGGCGTCCGTGCATCGGTGAAGAACACCGCATTGACCTCATGATCGCCGGACATCGAATGGATCGGGGTTACTTCCACACCCGGCTGGTCCATCGGCACCAGCAGGAAGCTGATCCCGGCCTGCTTCTTCACCGTGGCATCGGTGCGCACGAGGGCAAAGATCCAGTCGGCATGATGCGCGTGGGTGGTCCAGATCTTCGATCCGTTGATGACATATTCGTCGCCGTCCAGCCGCGCGGTGGTTTTCAGGCTGGCAAGGTCCGATCCGCTGCCCGGTTCGGAATAGCCCTGGCACCAGTAATCATCGCCCGACAGGATGCCCGGCAGGAAACGCGCCTTCTGTTTGGGCGTGCCGAAATGGCAGATCACCGGGCCGACCAGACGCAGGCCCAGGATCGCGAGCGAGGGCGCCCCTGCCAGCGCGCATTCCTTTTCGAAGATGAATTTCTGCGTCGGGGTCCAGCCGGTGCCGCCGTCTTCCTTGGGCCAGTGGGGGGCAACCCAGCCCTTTTGATAAAGGATGCGGTGCCATTCCATCCCGATATCGGGCTCCACGAACACGCCGGGCGTGCGCCGCGCGCCGTCGCGCAGGCGTTCGGGCAGGTTGTCCTTCAGGAAAGCGCGCACTTCTTCCCGGAAGGCGATGTCCTGCGGCGAGAATTCCATGTCCATGTCAGTCAGTCCCAATTCGATCCCGGCAGCTACGGCGCCCCGGCCGTATCAGCTTCAATTCCCGTCCCGCATCGCCCACGCGATCGTGCGCCGCAGAAGGTCGTAATAAACGTCGTAATTCCACGCGCACATTTCCTTGTGCGGGTAGAAATCGACCATGCCGGGCAAGTCGTAATGACCGCGGCAATGGCCCAGTGCGTTGTAAACGATCCGCCCCTCGCCGATATCCCTCGTATAAACGATAGGCACGGTGGTCTTGTCCCACTGGCTGTGGGTGAAGCCCGTCGCCTCGCCTTCGAAGGTGGTCTGCATCAGCGTGTCGATGGGCGCGGTGGTTTTGGAGAGGTAAAGCTCGTCCACCACCTCGAAATCCTCGATGCCCTTGGTGAGTTCGTGGTCCTTGTTGACCACCTCCACCGGGAACTTGTCGATCGGCGGGTGGGCGACGAATTGCGTGCCCAGCATTTCCATCACGTCGGGGCGATCATCCGGCGCATCGACCAGCCCGTTTTCGGTGAAGACAAGGATCGAATTGGTGCCGTGCAGCGCCATCCACTTGCCGCCCTTGGCCAGCCATTCGCGCAATTGCGCAGCCTGTTCGCGGGTCGGCATCAGATCGCAGGTATAGGTGATGAGGAAGCGGCATTGGTCGAGCCGCTCCAGCCCCGAATAATCCGCCGCCACGGTGGTGCGGATCTGCGGATGTTCGGCCAGCAGCTTGAGAATTTCGAGCCGCGGATAGTCGATGTCGTGATATTTCCCCGCAGCGATGAAATGCGCGTCGATGCGGGTGGCGGGTTGTTCTGCCATGTCAGCTCCTGATGCTGCCGCCGCCGTCGACGGTGAAATCGCACCCCGTGGTGAAGCTGGCCTCGTCGCTGGCGAGGAACACCACCGCGCGGGCGACTTCTTCCGGCTCGCCGATGCGGTTCATCGGGTGGGTTGCGGCGAAATTGGTCTCGATATTCTCCGGCGTGTCGGCACCGGAGAACTTGTAACGGTTGTACATCGGGGTGCGGATCGCGCCGGGGTGGACCATGTTGGCGCGGATCGGCAGGCCGCGTTCAGCCAGATCGAGCGCGACGCTTTGCGTCAGCCCGCGCAGGCCCGCCTTGGACGCGCTATAGGCCGCCACGAAGGCCGCCGGACGCATCGCGATCATCGAACCGATATTGACGATCGCGCATTTCTCGCCGCTTGCCTCCATCGCCGGAATCGCCGCGCGCATGCCGTAAAACGGGCCGTGCAGGTTGATGTCGATGGTGCGTTCCCACACGTCGAGCGCACCGTCAGGCACATTGCCCGGTTCGGAAATGCCCGCGATATTGCACAGCACGGTCAGCTTGCCGAAACGGCCGCGCGTGGCGGAAACGGCGGCTTCCCACTGGTGCAGATCGCGCACATCAAGCTGGCAGGCGTCGGCCCGCTCACCCAGTTCGGCGGCGAGTTCCTGCGCTTTTTCCAGCTGGATATCGCCCAGCATCACGCTGCCGCCTTCGGCAACGATCAGGCGCGCAACCGCCGCCCCGATCCCTTCCGCGCCGCCCGAAACCAGCGCGACCTTGCCTTCCATCCTGCTCATTCGCGCTCCAGAATCGCGACGCCCGACAGGCCCGGTGCGCCATAGACATGGGAATAGCCGAAGCGCGGTTTTCCGGGCACCTGTCGTTCGCCAGCGCGCTGGCGCAGTTGCTGGACGTTTTCATAGACCTGCCTCAAGCCCGAGGCGCCGATCGGCTCCCCGCAGGCGAGGCACCCGCCGTCGGTGTTGACCGGCAGCTTCCCGCCGATCTCGGTCCAGCCGTTCGCGAGCCATTCCTCCTGCTCGCCATCCTTGCAGAAGCCGTTTTCGGCCATGTGCATGATTTCGGCGCCGCTTTCGGTATCCTGCAGCTGGGCGACGGAGATGTCCTCAGGCCCGACGCCGGCTTTCTCGAATGCGGCCTGGCTGGCCAGCACGGTGGGCTTGCCGCCTTCTTCGATGCTGATGCCGGCCTGAAACACCTCGAAGGAATTGGGCGGGCGCGTCTTAACCGCAACCGCGCGGATCTTGACCCCGTCGGCGCCCAGTTCCTTCATCTTCTTTTCCGAAGCGAGGATCAGCGCAACGCCGCCTTCTGCCGGAGAGCAGAACATGTATTTGGTCAGCGGGTCGTTGATCATTGGCGCGTTCATGATCGTTTCCAGATCGACCGGGCTGCGCCGCCATGCATGGGGCGTGATGGTGCCGTTGCGGAAGGCTTTTTCCGCGACCCGGCCCAGCGTCGTGCGGCTGATGCCGTGCAGCTGCATATAGCGCTGGATCTTCAGCGCGAAGAACTGCGTGGTCAGCATCATACCGGTCTGGCCGTACCATTCGGGCAGGCCGTAATCGGACGGCTTGGCGTTGAAGGCACCGCGCGGGTGCTTGTCGAAGCCCACCGCCAGCGCGAGATCATACATCCCGCTGGCGATCGCCTGCTGCGACGCGGCGAGCGCGCTGCCGCCGGTGGCGCAGCCATTGGCGACATTGGTGAAGGGCAGGCTGGTCAGCCCCAGCTCGTTCACCATGATGTCGGCATTGCCTGCCGCCGCGCTGCCGCCATAGGCGCATTCGATATCGGGCCAGTCGAGCCCGGCATCCTTCAGCGCCTCGCGCACGGCATAGACACCCTGTTCGCGGCCTGACCGGCCGTCTGTGCGCCCGAAGGGATGGATGCCCGCTCCGATGATATAGACGTTCTCGCTCATGCAGCTTTGCTCTCTTTTGCGGCGAGGGGACGGAAGGCGAAGGTGTCGTAGGTGGCGTTGAACGGCACCACGCAGAATTCGAGATCCATGCCGAGGTGCAGATCCTCAAGCCGCGCGTCGACGATGCGGCTTTCGACGATCACCTCGCCCGGCAGTTCGACATAGCCCAGCAGGAAGGGCTGGAAATCGGGCGGGCCTTCGCCGGGGCCGCTGCCCGGGCCTTCATAGGGTTCTTTGGGCAGGAAGCCCTGCGAGGTCCACGACCACAGCTTGCCGCGGCGCGACAGCTTGTAGGGCTCCACGCCCTCGGCCGCATCGCCGACCGGCATGGGGAAGACGATTTCGCCCGAAGGCAGACGCCCGCCCATCAGGTGCGGTTCCGGCCCGTCGCTCCACAGTTCCGGATCGATCTTCTGTCCCATCCCTTCTCCCCTCAGGCCGCCAGCGCATATTCGGCGAGCACGGTGTCGACATCGCCGAACAGCCGCGCCAGCAGCAGCACGCGCTTCAATGCGTGGCCGATCGCCAGTTCATCCGTGATCCCCATGCCGCCGTGCATCTGTACCGCCTCGCGCGCGATGTGATCGACATTCTCGGCGATGAAGGCCTTGGCTCCGGCGGCGGCGCGCTGCCATGCGGCGGCGTCGGCACGGTCGGTCAGCGCGGCGCGATAGAGCATCGAGCGCGACTGTTCCTCGCGCGCGTAGCAATCGACGAGTCGGTGCTGGAGCGCCTGGAAGCTGCCGATCGCGACGCCGAACTGCTCGCGCTCTTTCACGTAAGCCAGCGTGTCGTCGAGCAGCCGCTGGCCCAGCCCCACCAGCTCGGCAGCCGCATAAAGGCGCATCTCGGCGGCAATCGCATCAAGCGCCGCCGCATCGAGCGAAAGCCGGGCGCTGGCGGGCGTGCGGGTGAGCTTCATTTCGCCCGCGATGCTGCCATCGGCCAGGCGATAGGCCCGCACTTCCAACCCCGGCGCGTCCTTGGGCACGAGGAAACAAGCGGTCTCGCCGCAATGATCTGCGGTGACGATGAACAGGTCTGACAGCAGCGCGCCCATCACCATCGTTTTCTCGCCCGACAGCACAATGCCGTCGGCGCTTTCTTCCGCCTTCATGCCTTTGGCCTTGAGGCTGTAGCGCTGGCCCCGCTCGGTCCAGGCAAGGGTGGCGATGGCCGTGCCCGAAAGCACGCTCTCCAACGCCTCGTCCGCTCCGCCGCGTTCGAGCAGCAGTGCGGGCAGGATGCCGTGTTCAAGCAGCGGATCGGGGGCATTGGCCTTGCCGATCGCTTCCGCCACCAGCGCGAGATCGACAGCCGACCCGCCCATACCGCCCGCATCCTCGCCTGCGGCGAGCGCGATCAGACCCATCTCGGCAAGGCTTTGCCAGCGTGCCCGGTCATACCCGGTGGACGACAGGCGCAGGCGCCGCCGTGCCTCGACATCGACCGGCGCGGCGAACCGCTCGACCGATGTCACGAACATCTGCTGTTCTTCGGACAGATCGAAATTCATGTCAGGCCTTCCGCGTGCCAGCGCGTGCGAACGTGATCGGCAGGTGGGTCACACCGCGCAGCAGGATGTTGGGCAGAATGCGGATGGCGTTCTCGTCGGCCACCGCGAAGTTATCGAGCCGTTCGAGCAGCTCGTCGAAGGCGACCAGCATTTCCTTGCGGGAGAGCATGTTGCCCACGCACATATGCGGCCCCTTGCCAAAGCTGAGGTGCGTGCGGGCATTGGCGCGTTCTATGTCGAACTTGTCCGGATCGGGGAACTTCTTCGGATCGCGGTTGGCCGCGGCATAGCGCAGCTGCACCACGCTGCCGTTCGGGATTTTCATTCCGCCCAGCTCGGTGTCGGCCTTCACGATCCGCCACATCCCCGCCGTCGGGGTTTCATAGCGCAGCGATTCCTCGACAAGGTTGGTGATCACCTTGGGATCTCGCCCGCCGGCCGCCGCCTTGGCCTTGGCCATCTGGTCGGGGTTGCGGATCAGCTGGAGCAGGCCGCCGGCCAGCGTCGAGGTGGTGGTTTCGTTGCCTGCCACCATGAACTGCTGCATCAGCGACATGATTTCCGGATCGGTCAGCGGGGTTTCGCCTTCGACCCGCGCTTCGACCAGATCGGTCAGCAGATCATTGCCGCCATTGGCCCGCCGGTCGTCGATCAGGCCCTTCATGTAGTGCTGGAATTCGACGAGGCTGCGTGCACATTCCAGCTTGCGCTGGTGATCGACCATCTGGCTGAATCGGTCGACCGCGGCATCGGACCAGCGCTTCACCCGCTTGGGATCATTATCGAGCCCGATTTGCCCGGCGATCATCGCCACCGGCAGCGGCACCGCGAAATCCTCGACGAATTCACAGTGGCCCTTGTCGGCGAAGGCCTCGATCAGCTCGATCGACTTCTCGCGCATATCGGCCTCGATCGCATTCACGCGCGGGGCCGAAAAGGCGAGGTTCACCAGTTTGCGGTTGCGGGTGTGGACCGGGTGATCGGCGGTCAGCAGGGTGGGCAGGTCGGGCCAGCCCTCGGCCAGAATCGCCTGGATTTCCTCGTCCTGTTCGCGCCCCATCAGCGCGGTGAAATCGTTCGAGAAGACTTCCGGATTCGCTGCCGCCGCGCTGCACAGATCATAACTGTAGACGACGTAGGTGTTCATCCCTTCGATCAGTTCGATCTCCACCCCGGCGTCGTGCACGGCGCGGTAGTAGTCGAACGGATCGATCAGCGTTTCCGGGGCAAATACGTTGCCTTCGGGCTTGTTCATGGCGACAGGCTCCAACCCTTGCAGATTATGGTGGGGAGCCTAGCCATGACTGCGCACCCGACGCGATGCACGAATGTGTTAGGGTTGCGCCCGGGGCATCATCCGCCGGCAAATTCGCGCTGGAATTCGCCCATGTCGAAATAGTCGCGCCACGCCGCGATCTTGCCGTCGGCATCGATTTCGAATGTCCCCATCACCCGGATCGCCGCCTTGCGTCCGTCCTTGAAGGTGAAGCCGTCGGTGCGTTCGGTCAGAACGACATTGCCGTTGGCGGCGATGGCGTGGGTGTGCCAGTCGCAGCCTGCAAGATCGGCGAGAAAGCCTTCGACCATGGCACGCATCGCAGTGGTGCCATGGATCGGCTCCATCGGGATGTTGTGATAGACGATCCCGTCCGCGCACAGCGCCATCATCGCGTCGATATCGCAGGCGTTCCAGTGGCCGATGAACGCTTCGACGGTGGCTTGCGGGGTCATGCTGTTCCTCCTGAGGTGTAATCGAGTGCCTGCGCCAGCATCCGGCGCACATGCGGGTTGGCGTAGGTCGCGGGGCCGTCACCGAATTGCAGGTAGACCAGCGGGGCGGGGCAGGTGCGGCTTTCCCATGCAATGCAGTCGCTGCCCGCCGGATGGTCCCAGCCTTCGTTGCTGAACATCGCGCCCGCGACGGCATTGGCGGCAGAGTAGAAATTGTCGCGCGTGAAGGCGAAGCCCCTGGCGCGCACCAGCGGGGTGAAGGCTGCCTCGTCAATCGGGCAAAGGTAAAGTTCATCGGTGACGGGAAAGCTCGCCGGCAACCCGCGCGTTACCGGATGATCGGCCACGATCCGCGCGTCGTAGGCGACATCGTGGCGATAGCCGGAGTCTGGCCCATGTGCGCCGGGCTGGTAGTGGAATTGCCCGCCGAGCCAGTCATGCCATTCGGGCCAGAGTGCCCACCCGGCCAGTGCATGGTGCATCGCCACCGCGCCCCTGCCGCTTTCGAAGCGGGTCGATAGAGCCTCGCGGAAGGCGGCTGAGGGTGGCCGCATTTCCACGCGCCCCTCGCCGAAGCTATAGCCTGCCATGTCGTAGAACAGCAGGGCTTCAGTAGCGCAGATCGCGTCTGCCGCGTCAGCCTCTCCGCCATCGGGGTGGATCAGGTGGGTGATGTCCCAATCGCCCAGGCTTCGCAGCAGATCGTCGAACGGCCCGGCCTCGTAGGGGTGACCGCCCGACAGCACCAGAAGCGTTCGACGGCTTTGGCGCATCAGGCGATCTTGAGGATCATCTTGCCGTCATTGGTGCCCGCGAACAGCCGCATGAAGCTGTCGAAGGCGTTCTCCAGCCCTTCGTCGATATGCTCGTCGATGGTGAGTTTGCCTTGCGCCGCCCAGACGCCCATCTGCGCCGCGCCCTCGCCGAAGCGTTCGACGTAATCCGCCACCAGCAGCCCGCGGATTTGCGCGCGCTTGACGATCAGCTGCCACAGGTTGCGGATGCCGCGCGGTTCGGTGTTGTATTCGCTGATCAGGCCGCACAGGCCGACGCGCGAATGCAGGTTCAGGTTCATCAGCCCGGCATCCAGGATGATCCCGCCGACATTCTCGAAAATCACGTCGACCCCGTCGGGGCAGGCCTCGGCAATCGCGGCGGTGAGCGCGGCCTCGTCCTTGCCGCGATAGTCGATGGCAGCGTCGAAGCCGTATTTTTCGGTAAGTCTTGCGCATTTGGCCGGGCCTCCGGCGATGCCCACCGCGCGGCAGCCGTGGATCTTGGCGAGCTGGCCGACAAGGCTGCCGACAGCGCCCGCCGCGCCGCTGACCAGCACGGTCTCGCCCGCTTTCGGCTCGCACACTTCGAGAAAGCCGAAATAGGCTGTCATGCCCACCGCCCCGAAGATCGACAGGTAATTGGTTACGCTGGGCACCAGTGACGGATCGATCGGCTGGGTGAAGCCGCCCGAAACGCCGATGGAATAATCCTCCAGCGCGTTGAGGCCCATCACCCACTGGCCCTTTTCAAACCCTTCGGCGCGGCTTTCCTCGACCACGCCGATGGTGCTGGCGCGCACCGGATCGCCCAGCGGGATTGGCGGCATGTAGTTGCCCTCGGCATCCATCCAGCCTCTCATGGCCGGATCGAGCGAGGCGTAATGGTTGCGGATCAGGAACTGGCCGTCCTCCAGCGCGGGCGTATCCTCGGTGACGAGCGCGAAGTCTTCGGGCACCGGCGTGCCATCGGGGCGACGCTGGAGAAGGAAGCGGCGGTTCTGGGGCATATCGGTCTTTCGGTTGGAGAGAATATCAGGCCGGTTCGAGCTTCACCGGAATGGCGCTTTGCAGGCTCTGGCCGGTGATCGGGTCATAATCGACCACCTCGCTCACCAGCCGGTTGGTGGAAGACCCACGCTCGCGCACGTCCTCCTTGGTGGCGTCGGCATCGCCATAGGCATGCGCCATCGAGACAATCCCGCGCCGTACCTTGTCGCTGGCCTTCACAACGCCGTGGATCGTGGCGTGGGGCGAAGTGATCGCCACCAACCCGCCTTCTTGCAGGCCCAGCGCGGTAATGTCCTCCGGATGGATATAGGCCGGGTTGGTGGTGGTCTTGGCCTGAAGCTTTTTCAGCGGATGGCCGATCGAATTGAACCGCGTCTTGGAACGGCGGCTGATCAGGCGGAAGTCGAAACCCGCCTTGCTCGCTGGATTGGCGGCATATTTGAGGATTTCGGAAGGCATCGCGCCCACTGCCAGATCGAAGCGGTGGAACTCGCTTTCGTCGAGCGGTTCGACCAGCGGGTGAACCTCTGGATAGACCATCGCCGCGCCGCCATTCGCCTGGCAATCCTTGCGCACGTCCGACGGCTTCTTGAGGCTGCCTGCGACCATCAGATCGAGGAATTCCTGCTTGCTCGGCTTGCGGTCCATCGGCAGCGGGCCGCCGTTCAGCACCATCGTCAGGCCGAGGTGATGGGCCAGAGTCCAGAACATCTCATATTCGTCGATGCAGTCGCCCGGGGCTTTCACTACCGCTTCGGTGTAGCGGGCATAGGGCTGTTCGTGCCACCATTCGGAAAGATTGGTGATGTCCTCGCGCTCGAGGCATTGCGAGGGTGCGAGCACCACGGTGGCGCGCTTGGCGCTGGCGCTCATCCACGGGTCGATCTGCACGAAGAGTTCCAGATCATCCAGCGCGCGGACCATCTTGGCCTGATCGGGGAAGCCGACCACCGGATTGCCGCCGACCGAAATCAGCGCGCGCACCTGGCCTTCGCCGGGCGTGAGGATTTCGTCGGCGAGCACGTTGCACGGCATTTCCCAGCCGAGGTGGCCGAGCCCGCGGAAGCGCGATTTGGGCATGCCTTCCGCCCCGAACATCGGCACCGGCGGGGCGACCTGCGCGCGGCGCGCGGTCTGGTAGGGGCTGAACACGCCCGGGATGGCGGCTTTCTCGCCCTCCTGCTTGAAGCGGGCGCAGATCGTGTTGAGGCAGGTGACGAGATATTCGGTCAGCGTGCCGTGGCCCGCCATTTCGGGCCCCGTTCCGGTGGTGGCGCAGCCCTTCGAGCCGCCCGCGAACATCCGTGCCGCGGCGATGAGCTGGTCCTTGTCGAGGCCTGCGCGCTCCGCCGCGACTTCGGGCGGGAAGTCCTTCACTGCCTCGGCCAGCTCGTCGAAGCCGTCGACGTGAGCCGCGACGAAGTTACGGTCATACAGCCCTTCGGAAATGATCACGTTGAGCATCCCCGCCAGCATCGCCGGATCCTCGCCCGGCTTTACCGGCAGGTAGATGTCGGCCAGCCGCGCCACGTCGCTTTCGCGCGGGTCGGCGACAATCAGCTTCATGCCCTTCGCCTTCTGGTCGCGGATGCGGCGCGATGGGCTGAAGGGCGGCACGCCGCCGACAGGCGCATAGTGCGAGACGATCGGATTATTGCCGATGAACAGCGCGACGTCGCTTTCGGAAAAGGTGTTCGGCCCCGCCATCCACTTGCCGTAGCGCGCGGTGGTGAAGACCTTGGCGGGCTGATCGAGCGTCACCGAGGTGTAGAAATTGCGGCTGCCGACGGCCTGCGCGAAAGACAGGGACGCAGCCATCGCGGCAGAGTTCTGGAAACCGCCCGAACCCATGAACACCGCGACCGAATGCGGACCGTGGGTGTCGATGATCCGACGCAGCTCGCTCGCCACATGGGCGAGCGCTTCCGGCATCGGGGTTTCGACGAATTCGCCCGCTTCATTCCTGACGAGGCTGTGATGCAGGCGGTTTTCCGAATTATGCGAATCCGGCAACTCGCGGCCCTTCATGCAGGTATAGCCGCCATAGGCCGGATCGACCGGATCGCCGCGCACCTCGATCACCTTTCCATCGGCAACATCCACCTCCATCGCGCAGTTGGCGTGGCAGAAGCGGCAGAAGGTTTTGTGAGTCTCGACGCCCATCATCTCTCTCCTTGAAGCAGGCAAACTACCACAGGGGGCAGGGGGCTCGACTGATACTTTTGTCCGTGGAGGCCACAGGCTTGCGCCCGCAATAGGGCAGGCGAAACGAGGAGATGCCCCATGCCCACCACCACCCGCCAATGGCTGTTGAACGGACACCCGCGCGGTCGCGGCATCGAGATAGACAGCGACTTCAAGCTCGTCACCGCCGAGCTACCCGATCCCGGCCCGGGCGAAATGCTGCTGAAGACCCACTATCTCAGCTTCGATCCGGCGCAGAAGGGCTGGATGGAGAACATCGCCGATTACGTCGCGCCCATGAACATCGGCGACGTGATGCGCGGCAGCGGGATTGCCGAGGTGGTGGCCAGCAATGGCGGGCGTTTTGCGGTTGGCGATCTGGTGTTCGGCACCACTGGCTGGACCGAATATCTCGTCACCGACGGCAAGGAGCTGACCAAGGTCGAAACCGAGCTTTCGCCCACCGCCGTGCTGTCGGTGCTGGGGACCACGGGGCTGACCGCCTATTGCGGGCTGTTCAAGGTCGGCAAGCCGGTGGCGGGCGATACCGTGCTGGTTTCGGGCGCGGCAGGGGCGACAGGCAGCATCGTCGGCCAGCTCGCGAAAATCGCCGGGTGCCGCGTGGTCGGCATCGCGGGCGGCAAGGACAAGTGCGATTGGCTGGTGCGCGAGGCGGGCTATGACGCCGCGATCGATTACAAGGCCGACAATGTGAAGGGCCAGATCAAGGAACACTGCCCGCGCGGCGTGGACGTGATCTACGACAATGTCGGCGGCAAGATTTTGAACGACATGCTCGCCTGCATTGCCACCGGCGCGCGGGTGGTGATCTGCGGCGGGATCAGCCGTTACGAGACAGGCTCGCTTCCTGCCGGGCCGGAAAACTACTTCAACCTCGTGTTCCGACGCGGCACCATGGCGGGCTTCATCGTGCTCGACTGGGCCAGCGAATTCCCCGGCATCCGCAAGCGGCTGGAAGGTTTCGTCAAGGACGGCAGCCTGAAATATCAGGAAGACATCCAGCACGGTTTCGAAAACGCGCCGCAGACATTGCAGCGCCTGTTCACCGGCCAGAACCGCGGCAAGCAGATGCTGAAGCTTTAGGGCAGGTCTTCGGGCCTGTTCACATTGAGCAGCGGCGGGTCGAATGCGATCCGCCGCGCCTCGACCCTATCGGCGAAGCCGTAAAGCGCCCGCCCGCCCCCGGCGAGATAGTCTGCCAGCACACCGGCCAGCGTCACCGGCCACAGCCCGACGACCGGCTGGCTTTGCACGATTCCCGCACCTTCGCCTGCCAGCGTGCCGGCAAGATCGGGCGGCAGGTTGGGCACATCGACCCCGCAGCTCAGCACATGCGAATGGCCCGACGCGGCGGCATGGGCGAGCGCCGCGTTGAGCCCGCCCAGCGGGCCGAGGCCCGGTTCGGGCAGATCGGGGATGCAGGTGAAGCCTTGCTCCACCCGCCCGCAAACAACGATGGCGTCGCACTGCACCGAAAGGCGATCATGGACCAGATCGATCAGCCGCCAGCCATCGACGCGGGCATGGGCCTTGTCGCTGCCGAACCGCCGCGCCTGACCGCCCGCAAGGATCGCTCCGAGGATGTTAGTCAAATGCTTCGGTCGCCTGCCCTTCGGCATTGTAGACTTCGCCTTCAGCATCCACGCGGTATTTCCGGCTGGTTGCCCCGGTCAGGCCGAACTGGCCGATGTGATCGCGCATGCCGGCATAGGCCGGGTCCTTGAAATGCGCGGCGAGATCTTCCTCGCTCTCCCATTCCTCGAACACGTTGACCCGCGCGGGGTTCATCGAACAGGCGCTCCAGTCGTAGTGGATGCAGCCCTTCTCCGCGAGCGCCGCCTCGATATGCGGGCGGGCGGTGCGCAGGGCTTCCTCGCGCTGGGCGGGGTCCAGATCGATCTGGGCGGAAATCAGGATTTTTGCCATGGTCAGCCTTCCACTCCGAATTCGGCGACAATACGAAATACGCGGCTGGTGAACACCCAGCGCCCGTCGATCTTGGCGAGGGTGTCTTCGTAAAGCCCGCCGACATGGCGTGCCTTGCCGTCCTTGGGCTTTAGGATTTCCTGCGTCTGCACCCGCGATTTCGCGGTGTTGCCGTCGATCTCGATCATGCAGGGCACGCATTGGAAGCTGACCGCTTCCAACCCGCCCATCGCCCCGTTCCAGAAGCCGACGATGGCGTCCTTGCCCTTCGTCTTGTGGCCCATCAGATCCCAGTCGGCATCATCCGCCCAGACCGATCCCCAGGTGTCGGCATCGAAGCGCACCACCCCGTCGGCATAGGTCCCGTTGAGTTCGGCTATCGCGACGCGATCTTCCAGCGGTCCGGTGAACATTGTTCGCTCTCCCTCGAATATGGTCCGGCTATCGGGCGCGTCGGACACGCGGACAATGGACACTTTTGGGAAGGGTGGCTGCGCGCCGATGCGTGGTAGGCGCTCAGGCAAGAGAGAGAGGAGAGACGCGATGGGACAACTCGAAGGCAAGAGCGCCGTCATTCTGGGGGCGGCATCGCCGGGCAATATGGGTCAGGTCATCGCCCGCCTGTTCGCGGCCGAGGGCGCGAAGGTGATGGTGGCAGGACGCAAGCAGACCCCGCTGGCCGATATCGCGGCGGAAATCGGTGGCGAATACGCATTGTGCGACATCACCAGCCATGCCGAGGTGAACGCGCTGGCCGACAAGGCGCGCGATGCCTTCGGGCGGGTCGATATCGCGATCAACACCACCGGCTGGGGCCTGCTCGCCAACACGCTCGAGATTACGCAGGAACAGCTCGACCAGATCACCGACCTGCAATTCAAGGGGGTGCACCACTTCGCGCAGGCATTTGTCCGGGTGATGAGCGAGCAGCAGCCGACCGGCGGATCGATCATCTCCTTGAGCTCGGCCACCACCAAGGCGCTGATCAACAACCACATGGCCTATATCGCATCGAAACGCGCGGGCGAGGCGATGATGGAATGTGTCGCCAATGATTTCGGGCATCTGGGGATCAAGGCGAACAGCGTTTCCCCCGCCTTTACCGAAAGCCCGATGACGTCCGAGAGTTTCCAGGTGCCGGGTCTCGTCGATGCATTCGTGCCGCGTTATCCGCTGGGCCGGCTCAACACCTCGGAAGATGTCGCCAATGCCTGCCTGTGGCTGTCCACCGACCATGCCTTCGTCACGGGCCAGAACATCCAGCCCAATGGCGGGCTGACCTTGCGCGGCAATCCGCAGGCGCGCGATATCGAGGCCGCAGTCGGCGCGGCGATGGCGAAGCTGCAGGAGGGCTGACGGTGCCGCCGTGTTTCACGTGAAACACGGCGCAACTTGCCGAAATGCCGCGAGTTTGGGGCGAAATCGGCCGAAATCGGCCGAGATCGCGTCAATATTGGGCCGTACCGCCGTCCACGCTGATTTGTGCGCCGGTAATCCCCGCACCGGCCTTGCTGGCGAGCAGCACCGCGACGGCGGCAATTTCCTCGACCTCGTTGGGGCGCTTGATCGCGGCTTCCTGCGCGAACAGCTCGATCATCTCTTCCAGCTCCATCCCCATCGCCTTCGCGGTGGCGGGGCCGTTGTTCTTGATGATGTCGGTGATGACGAGGCCGGGGCAGATCGCGTTGACTGTCACCCCCGCCGGGCCGACTTCGCGCGCCAGGCTCTTGGTCATGCCGTTCACCGCGTGCTTGGCGGCGGAATAGGCGGTCAGCACCGGCTTGCCGTGCTTGCCCTCCATCGACGAGATGTTGATGATCCGCCCGTCGCCTTTCTCCAGCATCGTCGGCAGCGCGCGGCGGGTGGCCCAGAAGGTGGAATAAACGTTCCACTTCATCGCCTCGTCGAAGGCGTGATCGGACAGGTTGACGAGCGGCTGGAGATCGCCCGCACCGCCCGCATTGTTCACCAGAATGTCGATCGTGCCGAAATGCGCGATCACTTTGTCGACGAAGCCTTCCAGATCGGCTTGCTCCATCACGTCCCCGGCGACGAAGATCGCGTTGTCGCCCGCTCCCAGTTCTTCGAGCACGTTCGCGCCCTTGTCCGGATTGCGCGCGAACAGCGCCACCTTCGCACCCTCGGCCAGAAAGGCCTCGGCGATGCCGCGCCCCATGCCCGCCGTGCCGCCGGTGATCGCGGCGACCTTGCCTTCAAGTTTCATGGCTCATTCTCCTTTGTCCGCTGGGTAGCCGCAGCGGCGCGGGCGCGCACCTTGCCAAAATGACGGGTTGCCGATCATGGCATGCGGCGCGTCTATGGGCGCCATGAGCAATGTCGATGTGATCGTCCTGGGAACCGGCGCTGCCGGAATGGCCGCCGCGCTCGCCGCGCATGAAGCGGGGGCAAAGGTGGCGCTGGTCGAGCGGTTCGACCGTATCGGCGGCACCTCTGCCATATCGGGCGGGGTGATCTGGGTGGCGGACAACCCGCGAATGCGCGCGGCGGGCATGCCCGACAGCCGCGAAGAAGCGCTCGCCTATTTCCGCAGTCTCGATCACGGCGATCTGGTGGACGAGACACTGGAGGCTTTCGTCGACAAGGGGCCGGAGGCGCTGGCCTTCCTCGAAAGCATCGATGCGCTCAAGGTGGCGGTGCTGCCGGGCTATCCCGACTATTACCTCGACCGGCCCGGCGCCAAGCCCGAAGGCAGCCGCGCGCTTGACCATGACCTGTTCGATCTGCCCGAGCTCGGCGACTGGGCGGCGAAAATCTATGCCATTGAAGAACCCAAGCCGCTGATGCTGCGCGAGACGCCGCTAGGCGGCGCGACATCGACCCCGCCGCTGGAGGTGCTGGGCCAGCGCATGGCTGCGCGGCAATGCGGCTTCGGACAGGCGATGGTCGCGCGGCTGCTCAAGGCCTGCCTTGCGCGCGGGATCGAACCGATCCTCGGGGTGGAAACGAAGCGGCTGGTGAAAGACGGGACACGCATCACCGGCATCGAAGGCACCAGGGACGGCCAGCCTTTCGCGCTGTCGGCTGCCCGCGGGGTGATCGTCAGCACCGGCGGCTTCGAATGGGACACCGAGCTGCGCCAGACCTTCCTGCGCGGGCCGGTGACGGCCCCCGCCAGCCCGCCGACCGCGCGCGGCGAAGGGCTGGGCCTTGCGATGGCGGCAGGCGCGAAGCTCGGCAATATGACCAGCGCGTGGTGGGCCCCGACGCTCGTCACCCCCGACGCACCGTGGGCCAGCGGCGAACAGCGCGCACAGATCATCCTGATCGAGCGCACCGTGCCGCATTCGATCATGGTCAACCGTTCGGGCAAACGTTTCTGCAACGAGGCGGCGAATTACTCGGCGCTGGGCGGCGTGTTCCACCAGTTCGATCCGGCAAATTATGATTACCTCAACCTGCCCGCATACCTGATCTTCGACGCGCAATATGCCGAACGCTATCCGCTCGGGCTAAGGATGCCGGGCCAGCTGATCCCCGACTGGGTGATGCGCGCCGACACGCTGGAGGCGCTGGCCGGACAGATCGGCATCGACGCTGCGGCGCTGACCGAAACGGTAGCCCGCTTCAACGTCCATGCCGATGAAGGCCATGATCCCGACTTCGGACGGGGAACCAGCGCCTATGACCATTTCTACGGCGACCGCAGTCGGGAAGGCGCCGCCGTCACGCTCGGCGCGATCCGCGAGGCGCCGTTCTACGCGGTGGAGATTTCATCGGGCCTGCTTGGCACCAATGGCGGGCCGAGAACCGATGGAAGTGCCCGCATCCTTGGCCATGACGGGCAGCCGATTCCGGGGCTGCTGGGGGCGGGCAATGCCATCGCCTGCCCGACCGGGGGTGTCTATGCGGGGGCGGGCGGGACACTCGGCCCGGCAATCACCTTCGGCTATATCGCGGGGCGCAGCGCGGCGGCGGCAAACACCTAACGCTTCTTCGGCTCGAAGGTGATGTTGAGCTGCTTCAGGCTCCGCAGCAGGAAGTGCGGGTGGTAGCTGAAATCGTTCTGCCCTTCGGCGAAGTCCATGTCCTCGAACCGGTCGACCACCGCCTGAAACCCCCAGGTCAGTTCCCGCCGGGCAAGCGGCGCACCCAGACAGTGGTGCGTGCCTGAACCGAAGGCCATGTGCGAGCCCGGCTTGGGCCGGTCGAGATCGAGCCTTTCCGGGCATTCGAACACCCGCTCATCGCGGTTCGCAGCGCCGTAGCGGACATTGACGACCGATCCGGCAGGGATCGTCACCCCGTCCAGCTCCACATCCTTGTGGGTGAAGCGCATCAGCGATTGCACCGGGCTTTCGAGCCGCAGCACCTCCTCGACGAAATTGCGCATGTACTTGTCGGGATCGGCCTTCAGTTTCGCCCAGACATCCTTGTTCTCGATCAGCAGCTTCATCCCCGCCGCAAGCGCATTGGTGGTGGTCTCGCTACCGCCGACGAAGGTGTCGGCCATCATTTCGGCATGGAGTTCATTGTCGTTCAATGGTCGGCCCCAGCCTTCGATCACGGTGTTGACCAGCACCGATATGAGGCTGCCGTCGGGATGTTCGCGCAGGCGTTCGAAAATCGGCTGGAAATAATGCTGCGCCTCGATCTCGCGGTCCACCATCTCCAGATGCTTGTCTTCGGGCAGCATCATCGAAATGCGGTGGAAGAAGGCGTCGGTCCAGCCCTTGAT
Source organism: Erythrobacter fulvus (assembly GCF_028595285.1). Taxonomy (GTDB): domain Bacteria; phylum Pseudomonadota; class Alphaproteobacteria; order Sphingomonadales; family Sphingomonadaceae; genus Erythrobacter; species Erythrobacter fulvus. The sequence continues at coordinate 320,309 of NZ_JAQQXQ010000002.1, forward strand.
CCGCCACATGTCCTCGCGCTGGGCGCCCATCTGCTCGCCGATGATGAACAGCGGCAGGGGGACGCAGAACTGGCGCACCCAGTCGCATTTCCCGTCCGCCAGAAATTCGTCGATCAGCTCGTAGGCGAGCGTTTCGACGCGCGGGTCGATGTCCTTGATGCGGCTGGGCTTGAACGCCTCGTTGAACATGGCGCGCATCTGCTTGTGATTGGGATCATCACGCCCGGCCAGCGTCGGCGCGGGCAGCCAGCCTTTCTCGCGGAACCGTTCGGCCACCTTGCGCCCGCGCTCCATATCCACCGGCGATGCGCGCATCAATTCGTTGGCGGCGGTGGAGGGGAAGCGCTGCGGGTCCATCAGCACCTCGCGCACGTGATCATAACGGCTGACGACGTAGATCTGCGTGCCCGGGATATTGTAGACCGGTGCCTCGTCGCGCAGGGTTTTGTACGCGTCGTAGGGGCACTGCTGCAGCTGCGGATCGAACAGGTTGATCGTGGGCTGGTTCATCAGCGCACCTGGATTTTCTCGGCACCCCATGGCGCGATCTTTTCGGCGGTCCGGAAGGCTTCGGGCAGTTCCTCGACCATGTGCCACGTTGCCGCGAGCCGCCCGAAGCCGACGAAGAAAGCGACCGTCATGCCCAGTTCGACGATCTGTGCCTCGGTGAAATGCCGGCGCAGCTCGTCATAAAGCGCATCGTCGATGGCGAGGTGATCGGTCGCCATGAGTTCGCCGTAACGGATCGCGACCTTTTCCGCCTCGGAGAGGTTTTCCGCCTCCTGCGGGCGCTCCAATGAGCAAACCAGCCCTTCGGTCACCCCATCCGCCACCGCGTCGGAATAGCGGATCGCCATGCAGGAACGGCACTGGTTGAAGAAAGCGACGCGCAGCCGCACGAGTTCGACGAGGCGATCGGGCAGACTGCGGTTCTGTTTCAACGCCCCGCCGAACGCCATCAACCCCAGCGCCTGTTCGGGACAATGCGCGAAGTAGCGGGTGAGGCCCTGTTCGAGATCGGTCAGGTTTTCGGGGCGGATCGCATTGACGAGGCGCGCGTCCCACTCCTCCGGCGGCAGTTTGGCAATGCGGCTCACAGATCTCTCCCCATATTCGGCACTGGCAAATTAGCCCGTTTCCGTAAGGGCGAGGCTGCGGGACAACCCCCGCATCAGCAATTGGCGGATTCGCTAAGCGCGCTTCCGCACCGCAGGGGAGAGGCGGTTTGCAGGCGGAAAAACCGCACACATTGGCAGATGTCGATCTGTTCGCCCCCGGCGCGCAGGAGCACTGGTATGATGCCTATGCCATCCTCCACCAAGAATGCCCGGTGCAGCGCCTGCCGGGCGAGGGTTTGAGCCCGGGCACCGACGCGTTCGTCCTCACCAAATACGAGGATATTTCCCGCGTGGTGAAGGATTGGGACCGCTTCCCGCCGACACTGTCGCTGCTGGTGGCGCAGATCCAGCAGTCGGGTGAGATGCCGACCCACATCCCCGATATCGACGCGATGGTCGCGAGCATCGTCTCGCTGCGCCCCACGCCCGAGCTGTGGCGTGCGCACCGCAAGGAGCTGACCGATCCGTGGGTGGGGCCGGGCTGCACCCGCCATGCCGCGATGATAACCGGCCATATCGACGATCTGATCGCCGGGATGCTTGCCAAGGCGCGTGCGGGCGAGGCGGTGGATTTCGTCGCCGATTTCGCGCGCCCCCTGCCGCAGCGGGTGATGGCCGATGTGCTCGGCTTCCCGCAGGAAGACATCCCGCGGCTGGAGCAATGGGGCAATGCGCAGGTCATGTCCTATGTCCACGGGCGCACGCACAAGAACATCCTCACCCCCGAACAGTCCGCCGAGAAATTCCGGCTGCTGGGAGGGATGAAGGAATATGTCGCCGAGCAGACGGCCAAGAAGCGCGCGAACCCGCAGGACGACATGGTCAGCTTCCTGACAAGGCACGAATATCAGGCGCTGGGCCGCAAGCTGACCGACGACGAGATCAATGGCGTGGTCTATGCGATGGTGATCGGCGGGCTGGAGACGACCCAATATGCCATCGCCGAACAGGCGCAATTGCTGTGCGAGCGTCCCGGCATGTTCGGCCGGTTGCGCGAAGACCGCAGCCTGATCCGCACCTTCATCGAGGAAGGGATGCGGCTGCGCTCGCCCACGCAGGGGCTGTCCACCCGCATCTGTGCGCAGGACGAGGTGTTTCAGGGGGTCGAAGTGCCTGCCGGATCGATGCTCCACCTCAGGTGGGCTGCGGCCAATATCGACGCGGATGAATTCGAAGACCCGCTCGATCTCAAGCTGACCCGCAAGGCCGCCACCCGCCACCTCGCCTTCAGCCAGGGGCCGCGTTCGTGCCCGGGATCGAACATCTCCCGGCTCGAACAGATGATCGCGTGGGACCGCTTGTGCGATGCCTTTGCCGATATGACCTACGCGCCGGGCAATGATTTCCGCCATCAGGGCGGGATCATGCTCGGCATCCACCGACTGCTTGTGAACCTCACCCCGACGGAGACGCGCTGATGGCCACCCTGCTCGCCCATATCCAGATCAAGCCTGGCAAGGAGGCCAAGTGGGAGTCGATCATGCGCGACATGGTGGCCCAGACCTTCGGCACCGAGGAGGGTGTGATCCGGTACGAATACTGGAAGGGGCAGGAACCGCTGATCTATTACTGCCTGCTCAGTTTCAGGGACAAATGGGCGTTCTACCACCACCAGATGTCCGACCATCACGAAGGCCACGATTTTGCCGATGTGCTGGCGGGCATCAGGCTCGAATATGTCGATCCGGTGGAGGGCGCGGGCGGGGGCCTGCCGCACACCGCCGACCCGGCGCTGCCCGATGACGCTGACGAAGCGATGAAGACCGCGCAGGAACGCTTCCCGCTCGACATCCCGGCATGGTGGAGTGCGCGCGCATGACGATGGAGGCACAGCTTCAGGCGCTGCTCGACAAGCAGGCGATCACCGAGGTGCTGCAACGCTATTCGCGCACATTGGACTGGCTGGATGACGAAGGGCAGGCGGGCTGTTTCTGGCCCGATGCGCAGATTGATTACGGCTTTTTCACCGGCAGCGCGGCGGATTTCATCCCGGTGGTGATGCAGATCGAGCGTGCCAGCCAGCGGCGCTGGCATTTCCTCTCGACACCATCAATCGCCTTGGATGGTCCCGACAGGGCGAGCGTCGAATCCTACGGCTTTGCCACCGGCATCCGCAAGACTGAGGACGGTACGTGGTCGGGCGGGCTCTATGGCGGGCGCTATCTCGACGAGTTCGAGAAGAAGGACGGCGAATGGCGGATCGCCAGCCGCCGCTACATCATGGACTGGAAACTGCCATTGGACGATCAGCCGTCCAATGAACCCAACCCCGACTTCCCCCTGCCGGTGTTGCAGATCATCGCCAGCGGCCACCCTGATTACCGGGTGATGTAGGTCACTCGGCCGCCGGGTCCATGTAATCGCGGTAATAGGTCAGCTTGCCGCCGCTCACCTTGTAGATGCCCACGCCCCCGCGCGGGGCTGCGCCTTCCATGTGCATCGTCCATCGCGCCCAGACGGCATGATCGTCACCGCAGATTTCATCGACGGTGAAGTGGACTTTGCGGTCCCCCATTTCCTTCACCATCGTGGTCATGAAGCCCATGATCGCCTCGCGCCCGCGATATTGCCCCCAGATCGGGTCTTCGAGAAAGGCGTCCTCGGCGAAGAGATCGACCAGTTTCGTGTAGTCGCCGCTGTCCTGAATGCGCCAGAATTCCTCGATCACGCGCTGTGCTTCGCCGGGCATGGATCATCTCCTTGTGCTGGCGGCATTCTGCCATGACGCCGCGCCCCGTCCGCCTGTGAAAATGGCGAGGCGGACGTTACGGCACCCTCGGGCTATCCTCCCCTGCAAAGGAGAGGCGCCATGTCCACCATCCCCCGCGTATCATCGGCGATTGCCGGAGAGCCTGCGCATTTCGGTTCCGTCCTCGCCCACCAGCCTGCCATCGCGGAAAGCTTCTTCGCGCTCTATGGCCGGTTCTGGGGATCGGACGTGCTGGCGGCGCGGATCAAGGAGGTGGCGCGGATGCGCAATGCGCGCGTCACCGAATGCGGGTTCTGCCGCAATGTCCGCTTCGACAAGGCGGTGGCCGAGGGCTTGGGCGAGGAGGTGGTGGACGACATCACCGATGGCTACGAAACCTCCGACAAGCTGACCGATACCGAAAAGGCCGTGCTGAAGTTCACCGACGCGCTGATCCACGATCCCGAATTGCTGACCGGTGGCGCAAAGGCCGCGTTGCAACGCCACCTCACGCCTGCGCAGATTGCCGAACTGGGGCTGGGGGTGACGCTGTTCCTCGCGCTCGCCAAGGCGCTGATCACGATGGGGCTGGAGCCCGAGGTGATGGACCGCACCGTGCTGCCCACGCCTGCCGTGCTTGAGGCCGCGGAATGAGCGCGGTGCAAGCCGCGCTGGCGGGCGATCCGGTGCTGGCCGAACACTACGCCACCTTCCGTGCCAATGCCGAGGCTGCGCTCGATCCCGCGCTGGTGGCGCTGGTCCGCGATGCGGTGGCGGCGGTGCACGGGATGGCGCGCGCGCCGGACGAAAGCATGCTCGACGATCGAACGAAGCTGTGCCTCGCCTATGCCCGGCGGATGCCGTTCGAGCATACGGCGATCAGCGATGCTGAAGCCTCCGCCGTAACAGCGCATCTGGGCGAGGCGGGCTATGTCGCCTTCTCGGTGGTGACGGCGCTGGCCGATGCCGAATGCCGCGCGGCGATGGTCGATCTGCCGGGGTTGGCAGGGGCCTAACCCAGCTCACGGATAAGATCGCGCCCGTCCCATCCCTGCGCGGCCTGCGCTACGAAGTCGTAGAACCCCGTCAGCTGCTCGGTAGGCTCATAGAGTTCGAGCATGTGCCCGAGGCTCGCCCGCGTATCGACAAAGGCGAAGGCGGTGCCGGTCTGCGTCACGGAAAGCTGGGCCAGCGGGCTGCCCAGGCTCTCGAAGCGGGCGATCTCGCTTTGCAGATCATCGACGAACAGCGCCGCGTGATGCAGCCCTCCGCGCCCCGAGCCATGCGGGAACATGTCGTGCAGCGCGCTGTCGTCGGAATTGTGCTGCACCACCAGCTCCACCATCACGCTGCCCCATTGGCCATAGGCGCTGGAATGGTCGAAAGTTCGTTCGATCCCGCGATGGTGCGAGGATGACAGCGCCACATGGCGCAGCACGAAGAACGGCCCCGAACCGAATTGGCGGTGATGCGCTGCCGCCGCGGCTTCAAGATCATTGACCTTGTAGGCCAGTTGCCGGACCGGCAGCACGTCAGTTAACCGCGCGATCCTTGCCCGCCCAGTAAGGCGCGCGCAGTTCGCGCCGCAGGATCTTGCCCGAAGGGTTGCGCGGCAGGGCGGGGATGAAATCGACCGACTTGGGGCACTTGTAACCCGCGATATGCTGGCGTGCGTGCGCGATCAGCTCCGCCTCGCTCAGCTCCTCGCCCGGTTTTACTACCACGCAGGCCTTCACCGCTTCGCCCCATTTGGCATCGGGCACGCCGATCACCGCCACATCCGCCACCTTGGGGTGGGCATAGAGCGCGTTTTCCACCTCGGCCGGATAGACGTTCTCGCCGCCCGAGATGATCATGTCCTTCACCCGGTCGTGGATGTAGAGATAGCCGTCCTCGTCGAGGTATCCGGCATCGCCGGTGCGCAGCCAGCCTTCGGCGTCGATCGTGGCGGCGGTGGCTTCGGGATTGTTCCAGTAGCCGCGCATGTTCTTGCTCGATCGTGTGGCGATTTCGCCCACGGTGCCGGTGGGGACTTCGTTCCCCGCCTCGTCGATGATCTTGATCTCCACCCCGGCGAGCGGCTTGCCGACCGAGCGCATGCGGGGGCTGCCTTCGGGCACGTGATCTTCGGGATCGAGCGCGACGATGGTGCCGCTGGTCTCGGTCATGCCGTACATTTGCACGAAGCCGCAGCCCATCACCCGCATCGCCTCGCGCATCAGTTCGAGCGGGATGGGCGAGGCGCCGTAGGTGACGTATTTGAGGCGGCTGAAATCGACATCGTTCACCCGCGGATGGTTGAGCAGAATCTGGATCGCGGCGGGCACGAGGAAGATCTTGGAGATGTTGAAATTCTGGATCAGGTCCAGTGCCTTGGTCGGATCATATTCGGGCAGGACGATCGAATTGGTTCCCGCAACCATCGTGCCGATGCCGGTGCCGGTGCCCGAAATGTGGAAGCACGGCATTGCCAGCAGCGTGACATCGCCCGGGATCGGCTCCTGCCATTGGCGCATCTCCTCCCCGCTCGCCATCGCATCGCGGCTGGAGAGGATCGAACCGTGGGTCATCACCGCGCCCTTGGGCTTGCCGGTGGTGCCAGAAGTATAGAGCTGCAAGGCGTCGTCTTCCGGCTTCACCTTGTGTGCGGGCGGTGTGGCGGGAAAGCCGTCGCGCCAGGTGCGGTAATCGGTGCCGGCATATTCGGGCGCGTCGATGCCGATCACCAGTTCGACATGCGGCACAGCAGCGCGCACCTGATCGATCATCGCCGCGAAACCTTCGCCCACGAACACCACGCGGGCTTGCGAATTGTCGAGGATATAGGCAACCTCGGGCGCGGCGAGGCGCCAGTTGACCGGGGTCATCACTGCGCCGATCCGCGCCGCGCCGACGAAAGCCTCGAAATAGAGCGGATGGTTCTTGCCAAGGAAAGCGACGCGATCGCCCGGCTTCACCCCCAGCGCGACCAGACCGTTCGCCACCCGGTTCGCGCCGTCGTCCAGCTCCGCGAAGCTGATTTCCTCGTCGCCGTAGGTGAAGGCGATCACGTCGCCCTGATTGCGCGCGTGTTCCGCCACGATGTCGCAGAATGAATCTGCGGCGCGTTCTGCAATGTCTCCCATGGGGCAAGCAGATAGACCGCCCGAAAGGCTGCTGTCATTGGCACAATTCATAGCGGCGCCGGGGCGAGGCCGCGTTAGGGTGGGCGGATGGATATTCCCTCAGGCTTTGAACCCGCAGGTTTCACGCCCGGTTTTCTCGACCATGGCGGGCCCTATTATCTCGGCCCTGCCGTGGATGGCGTGCGGGTGGTGGGCCTCAGGATTGTGCCGCACCACATCAATTATCAGGATGCAGCCCACGGCGGCGTGATCTCCACCTTTGCCGATGTTGCCCTGAGCCATGCGGTTTATGATGCCGAGCGGCCCCGCCTCGCACCCTCCACAGTGACGCTGACGGTCAATTACCTGTCCGGTGCGCGGCTGGGCGACTGGCTGGAGGCCCGCGTCAGGATTGATCGTATGGGTGGGCGCACCGCCTATACCTCGGGCGGGATCTGGCGCGGGGACGAACAGATCGCGACGATGAGCGGGGTATTCGCGTTCAAGCGGCCCTAACCGAGCCAATGCCGCACAGCCGCGGTCGCGGGATCGCGCTCGTCGTGATAGCCAGCCGCGCCCTCGGGCGTGTCCGACAGGTCGGCCCCCTCCATCACCCGGAACTCGCGCCAGTCATAGAGGCCCGTGCGCTGGGCGATGCGCCATTCTCCGGCCCGCTTCTCGAACCGGTCGACATAGCGCCCCGCGACAATCGCGGAGTAGATCACGCCCTTGTCGGGAAACACCGCCGCCAGCGGATAGCCGGGCGGAATGGTGTGCATCGCCGTCATATAGGTTTCGGTGTGGCAGACGGTGTCGCCTTCGAACCCGAAGATCGTCTGGCCCAATTGGTGCTGGGTGGCGAGGCACGGGTCAATCACGGCGCGGGCCTGATCGACGAACCCGCGCCAGTCGCCCTCGATCACGCCGAAGCGGAAAGTGGCGTCGGCATGGAACAGCCGCTCCATCATCCCCCAGCGCCGACGGTCGATCGCGTGGGCATAGGCGGCCAGAATATCGCGGATGGCCTCGCGGTCTTCGATTGTGCCCGTCATTGCTCCAGCTCCACGATCACCTTGCCGATATTGCCCCCGGTGAAGAGTTTCGCATAGGCGGCAAGCGTGTTCTCCAGCCCCCGCGTCACGTCATAGGGCATCACCAGATCGCCCGCCTCGTACCAGCCGCGAAGGCGCTCGGTCAGGGCCGGGCCTTCGTGCATGAAGTCGGGCGAGAAGAAGCCTTCGACGCGCAGGCGGCGCATCAGCACCTGATCGAATTCCGCAGGCGCCGTGCGCGTGCCGGACGAATAGTCGGCGAGCAGCCCGCACACCGCGATCCGGCCATAGTGGTTCATGCGGGTGAGCACCTGATCCAGCAGCGCCCCGCCGACATTGTCGAAATAGACGTCGAAGCCGGAGCCATTTGTTTTGGCCGCATCGAGTTGCGCGCCCACGTCACCCGCCTTGTAATCGACCGCGCCCGCGATCCCGAGTTCGCCGGTCAGATAGGCGCATTTTTCCGCGCCGCCGGCGATCCCCCACGCCTCGCAGCCGAGCAGCTTTGCAATCTGCACCGCGAGGATGCCGGTTGCCCCGGCGGCGGCGGACACCAGCACCCGCTCTCCCGGCTTGGCCGCACCAGTTTGTTCGACGCCCCACAGCGCGGTCCAGCCGTTCATGCCGAGCGGGCCGAACCATGCGCGCCGGTCCGCCACCGACGGATCGAGCACGATCGCGCCCGACATGACGGCATCGACCGTGCTGATATCCGCCCATTGCCCGAAGGCGCGCACCAGATCGCCGGGGACGAAACCTTGGGCGCGACTCTCGGTCACCTCGCCCAGCACCAGCCCCGTCATCGGGATGCCGAGCGGCAGCGGCGGCTGGTATCCGTCCTCGCGGCTGGTGAGCCACAACCGCGTGCCCGCATCCATCGACAGGTGCGAATTGCGGATGCGGATCTCGCCTTCCGCAAGCGGGGCGAGCGGGGCGTCCACCAGCGCCAGCGCGCCAGCGAAATCATTGCCTTCGGGGCGGCTTTCAATGCGCCAGAAACGGTTGTTCATGGCCACACTGTCCGGGCGCTTCGTCGCTACGGCAACCCCGCCTTTTCGCTAGGGGGTTTCAGGCCTGCGGCTATCATTTTGGCGCGGTGCGCAGGGGACCGCGGGTTCCTAGTCTTTCGCCAAGACCACAAGAGGGGAGAGAGACAGCATGGCACTCATCACGGTGATCGGCGCGACCGGCCGGCAAGGCATGGCGCAGGTGCGGCAGGCGCTGGCAGCAGGCTATGACGTGCGCGCGATCTCGCGCCGCCCGGATGCGCTCGACGGGGCGCCTATCGACGGGGTCGAGCGGGTCGAGGTGCGCAATATGGACCTCTATGACACCGCGACCTTCCATGACGCGCTCGAAGGGTCGGACTACATCTTCTACACCCACCCGCTGCAGGCCCGGGCGGACCGCGCCTACCTGATCGGCGAAGTCGGCAAGGTGGCCGCATCGCTGAACGTCAAGCGCGTGGTGTGGAACACTTCGAGCTGGATTCCGGACAAGCCCGGCGATCCCTTCACCTATGGCGAGAACACCAAGGGCATCAACGCGCTGTGGCGTTCCGGCGCAGCGGGGACGGTGTTCGGCAGCGTGCTGTTCATGGACAACCTGCTGACCAACTGGGCACGGCCCTTCATCGTGAACGAAGGCCGCTATGTGTACCCGCACAACCCCAATCTGGAAGCCAACTGGATCAGCCTCGACGACGTGGCGAAGTTCATGCTGGCCAGCATCGAGCGGCCAGACATGGAGGGCGCGTGGCTCAATATCGGCGGGCCGGAGCGGCTGGTCGGCAAGCAGGTGACGCAGTGCCTGTCCGAAGCGCTGGACAAGGACATCACCTACGATCCCTGCACGCCTGAGGAATTCGGCCGCTATCTGGTCGATGCGGCGGGCGACAGCATGCCCGCGGAAATGCGCGAGGAATTCGCCAAGGGCATCCAGGCCTTCTACGAATACAATAACACCGCCCCGACCAAGCCCTTCGCCGTCGACATGGAGCATGTCTACGAACGCTTCCCCGAGCTTGACGGCAAGCTGGAAACCATGGGCGAATGGACCAAGCGGCAGGACTGGGGCGAAAGCAATTACCGGCCTGCGTTCGGGTAGGCCCGGATCATGACCCGCAGGGTTGAAGGCAAGGTTGCGCTGGTGACCGGCGGCGCGTCGCGCCCCGGTCTCGGCTTTGCCATTGCCGAACGGCTGGCCGAAGAAGGCGCCATCGTCATCCTGACCGATGTCGATGCCGGCGGCGTCGCGGAAAGCGCGCGGCTGATCTGCGAACGCAACCTCGCTGCCGAGGCCATGGTGCACGATGTCGCGTCGGAAGCGGACTGGACCCGGGTGGTCGAGGATATTCTCGGTCGGCACGGGCGCCTGGACATCGTGGTCAATAACGCCGGGATTCTCGATATCGCCGCGATTGCGGACGATCACGCGCTGGCCGGGCTGCGGCGGCAGCTGGAGGTGAACGTCGTCGGCTGCTTCATGGGCACGCAGGCCGGGGTGAGGGCGATGCGCGCGTGCGGCAATGGCGGTGCGATCATCAACCTGTCGTCGGTTGCGGGGAAAGTCGGCTTTCGCGGCAGCGCGTCCTATGCCGCAACCAAAGGCGCGGTGAAGCTGATGACCAAGTCGGTCGCGCTCGAAACCGCAGCCGAGGGGATCAGGGTCAACTCCGTCCATCCCGGCATCATCCGCACCAATATGCAGCAGCAGGGGCTGGAGGATAATTCGGCGAATTACGACGCGATCGTTGCCGGCATCCCCGCGCGGCGGCTGGGCGACCCGCGCGACATCGCGAATTGCGTGCTGTTCCTGGCCTCTGACGAGGCTGGCTATGTCAACGGGGCGGAGTTCGTCGTGGACGGTGGCTACACCGCCCAATAACGCGGCCCCGCCCGTTACTCCGCCGCTTCGCGCTGCTCGGCGGCAAAGATGTCCAGCAATTCGGCATCGCTCGCATTGGTCAGCCGCTCCACCCACTGGTGGAACACCTGCCCGCCGCGTTCATTGCGGCCGAACAGCACTTCCTTCATAAGCCCCGATTGCAATGCCTGGTGCTGGCGCTTGCCGGTGGCGTAATCCTCGTCGCGGACAACCACTTCGAGGAAGTCGAACTGTTCGTGCGCCGATTTGACGTCGGCTTCGGTCTCGGGCCGGTTTTCCATGACGTAGAACTGGGTGGTGTAGCTTTCGCCCACCTTGTCGCCCGGGAACAGCTGGCTGATCATCGCGCCGCGCTGCCCGCCGCCGTAGAAACTGGCGATCGAGATGTGCGGGAAGATCGTCCACACACCCTGCACCAGCACTTCCTGCGGCAGCTCCTCGTCGGCAAGGGCTTCGAGGTCCATCTGCTGGTCATCCTCGCCCGACACCTTGATCGCGAATTTCGACGGGGTGCTGAGGCGCTGGTGCGGGCCGAAGGCGAAGTAATTGGCACGGTTGTAGAAATCCGAACCGAAGGTATTCGCGTGCAGCACCGGCAGGTGATAGAAATCGAGATAGCCGTCGTACGCCGTCTTCCAGTTCGGCCCCGCCAGCGTGCGCTGCGCGAACAGCGTCCAGCCGTCGAACTCGAACGCCTTGAGCAATTCGTCATAGCCGCACAGGTAATCGGCAATCGAAAGCTTGCTGTCGGGATCGAGCGTCGCCCAGATCAGCCCCGCGCTTTCGTAGACCGGGAAACGTTTGAGGCACAGCGCCGCCTTGTCCACCGCGCCGAAATCCTTCGCGCTTGCCACGCCCACCAGATCGCCGTCATTCTTGAAGGTCCAGCCGTGATAGCCGCAGGTGAACCGGCTGGCATTGCCGCTGCCGCTTGCCACCGGGTTGCCGCGATGGGTGCACATGTTGAGGAACGCGCCCACGCTGCCGTCGCGCTGGCGGGTCAGCAACAGCGGCACGCCGCAGATGTCCATCGCCTTGTAATCGCCCGGGTTCGGCAGCTCGCAGGACGGCGCGACCATCAGCGGCAGGCGGCGGAAGATGTTGCGCTTTTCCAGTTCGAACAGGGCTTCGTCGGTATAGGCGCTGGCGGGGACGCGCACGACTTCGTCGGCATATTCCATGGTGTCCGCGGCGCCGTGCGCCACCAGATTGCGGGTCATGGCGATCAGTTTGTCGCGTGACATGGTTTCCTCCCCGAAGCCGCGAATTTATGGGTCAGCATCCGCCTTTGCGCCGCCTCCGGCAATGCTCACTTTTGGCAGAGCGGGGATGCGAAAAGGGGCGGATCCTTGCGGACCCGCCCCCTTCAGACCGGCAGTGCCGGATGGATCAGAACTTGAAGCTTGCTTCGACAAACACCTGCCGGCCGCGGTTCTGGGTCAGCACCAGGTCGTCGCCCGCCGGCAACCCGGCGATGTTGCCCGGAGGCGCGAGGAACGGACGCCCGCCCGAGGTGATCACGAAGATCTCGTCGGTCAGGTTCACGCCGATCAGCGAAAGCTTCCACTTGCCGTCGGGCGCGCCGACCGAGATGGTACCGTCGAGCGTCCAGAAGCTCGGCTGGACATAGTCGTTCAGCGTCGCTTCGTCGGTGATGTAGCCGTCGTTATAGGCGGCGTTGCCCGACATGAAGAACTCGAGATTGTCGTTCACCGGCACGGTCCAGTCGAAGGCGATGTTGCCCGCCCATTCGGGCGCCTGGCTGCCGCGCCGTCCGTCGAGGTCGATCGTGCCGCCCGCACCGCCCGGCTGGAGGAAGGTGTCGGTGTATTGCGCGTCGAGATAGGACAGGTTGGCCGACAGGTTCAGCCCGTCCACCGGGGTGATCCAGCGGGATTCGATGTCGACGCCCTTGGTGGTCAGCTCGCCCGCGTTGCTGGTGACGAACTGGATGGTGGTGGCGTTGAAGTTCTGCACCTGCAGATCGGTGAAGACGTAGTAGTAAGCCGTCGCGTTCAGGGTGAAGCTGCGGCCTGCCCACTGCGACTTGAAGCCGATTTCACCGCCCTCGGCCTCTTCCGACTGGAAGATCAGCGAGCTGAAGTCGCCGCTGATCGCCGCCTGGCTGAGGCTGTTCGACGGCAGCGCCGAGTTGTCGATGCCGCCCGACTTGAAGCCGGTCTTGTACGAGGCGAAGAAGTTGAGATCGTCGTTCGCCTGATACCGCAGCGTGACTTCGGGCGAGAAGTTGTCGTCCTTGAAGTTGATCGGGCCCGAAAAGAAGCCCGGCTGCACGAAGCCCGGACCCTGCAGGAACAGGTGGATATAGGGCACCGAAATGGTCTGGACCTTGGTTTCATCGGTCCAGCGCACACCGCCCGACAGTTCCAGCTTGTCGGTCAGATCGATCATCGCGCTGCCGAAGAACGACAGGGCCTCGGTCTTGGTGGTGTGGGTCTTGTCCCAGTCATAGGTGAACCCGGTGATCGGGTCGGCCCCGAGGAACGAGATGTTCACGCCCTGCTGCGCGGTATCGAAGATGAAGGTACGATCTTCGTAGAACGCGCCGAGCATGAAGTTGAACGCGCCGTCGAAGTCCGAGGCGAGCCGCAGCTCCTGGCTATATTGTTCGAGCGAGTTGATCGGGTCCGAACAGCCCGCACCGCCCGGAATGCCGCCCGGGAAGACGCCGACATAGGAATAGCAGTCGAAGTCGACGGCATCCATGTTGAGCAGGCCGGTGACCGAGGTCAGGCTGAGCGTGTCGGACAGGTCGAGTTCGAACTGCAACCGGCCGAACCAGATATCGGTCTTGCCGAAGGGCACGCCGTTGCGTCCTGCCGCAGCCGAAGGCGTGGGCACGCCGGGCGCCAGCTGGGGTGCGGCGTCGGGGATGAAGTAGCGCTGGTCCTGCACGTTACAGTCATGGCCGCCCGGGATCACAACCCCGCCGCCCAGCAGGAACACCGGATCGGGCAGGCCGTTGGGGCCGCAACCGATTTCGGCAGTGCCGATCGCGCCGTCGTTTTCGTTGCGGGTATACTGCACTTTCAGGTTGGCGCTGAACCGATCGGAGGGCTCCCATTCGAGCGTGCCGCGCACGATCAGGTCTTTCAGCCCGCGCTTCTGGTTTACCGCCGGGGTGCCCGGCTGCAACAGCTGGAATTCGTCAATGTCGTTATATTGCGCGGCAAGACGCATGCCCAGCGTGTCGCTGAGCGGGCCGGAGATATAACCGCTGACGAGATAGCCCTTTTCCTCGAATTCATACGATCCGCGCACGCCGACTTCCCAATTCGGGGTCGGGTTGGCTGAACGCAACGACAGCACGCCCGCGGTGGCCGACTTGCCGAAGAACAGCGATTGCGGGCCGCGCAGCACGTCGACCTGTTCGACGTCGAAGAACCCGGCCTGCACCATGCGCATGGTCGAGACGACGACACCGTCATATTCGAACGCCACCGCCGAATCGAACGCTGCCGAGATGTTGGACGAGCCGACACCGCGCAGGGACAGCTGGCCGCCCGAGCCCGAGCCGCCGACCTGCACATTGAGGGTCGGCACGCGGCTGGCGATGTCGGCCACCTGGTCGATCGAGTAGCGTTCCAGCGTCTCGCCGCCGATCGCGGTGACGGTGACGGGGACTTCCTGCAGGGTTTCGTTCTGGCGGCGGGCCTGGACGACGATCACCCGCTCTCCGAAATCGTTGCCGTCCTGCGCCGCATCCTCGGCGTCCTGCGCGAAAGCGGCGCTCGGCATGGCGGCAAACCCGCCAAGCGCGGCGCCGCAGAGCAATGCGGTCCGCAAGCCGCCGGCGCGGCATGCAATTCGGGCACGAAGTGTGTTCATGGTCCTCTCTCCCCTGCGGGCCGCGGCTCCCCCGCGGGCCCTGGTTCCCCAATTCCGTGGCGCTTTTTGACGCGCCTATCGGTATGACATGAAGGTGTATGGTGCCTGCGCAATCACGCTATCAGCAAAAGCGATAGTGACGGTCCGAAACTGCGACAAAAACATCACAACGGCGCCCGAAAGCGCCTGAAAGCAAAGAATGCCGTAACGTCATTCGGCCGCTTGCGCTGACCCCGCAGCCTCGCGCTCCATCTGTGCTACGCGCGGTTCGTTGGGCCATACCCATTCGGGGCCGATCACCGGCTCTACCCTGAGTCCGTCGGGCACATTGTCCGGCCCGATCATCCGGTCGAGGCTCTGGTGGAAGGAGTAGATCCGCGCTTCCTGATAGGACAGCGGCACGGATCGGAACGCGGCCGATTGCATCGAATGCTGGATTGCCTCGCCGAACTGGGTGTCTTCAAGAATGATCGGGCTCATCTGCCGTCCATTGGGCTGGCTGGCATCGGGGACGGTCCATAGATCGGGCGCCGGTTCGTCGCCCCAGTCGAGCGCCATTGTCACCAGCTCCAGCCGGGTCGTCGTCAACGAGGTTGGCCAGAACACCAGCGGCGGCACGAAGTAGTTGGACAGCGGCGATACCCAGTTGGGAAACAGGGTGTAGCTCTGGGTGCAGGTGCGCCCCAATTCGCCCACGCTTTCGATCTGTTGCCAACCCGGCGGGGAATCGATCGCGCGCACGTGTTCACGATTGGTCTGGCGCGGCGGCGGGGCCAGCATCCGCGCATGGCCGTTGGGGTACATGGTGTTGAGATTGCGGGTGCTGTCCACCAGCGGCGCGACCGTGTCGGGGTGGATGAAGGGCACATGGTAGACTTCCATGTTCGCCTCCATCGCCACCTTCCAGTTGCAGTTGAGTTCGAAGGAATGGCGCGCCGCCAGCCTGATGCGGTCGAAGGCGAATTCCTCCCATTCACGCGCCAGCGGGCCGAGCCAGTCGATCAGCGGCATCGCGTTTTCGTCGAAATTGACGAAGATGACCTTGCCGAACATCTCGCACCGCACCGGCAGCAGCCCGCGGCAGGACAGGTCGAAATCGGACGGAAAGTCGCGCCTTTCGGGCACGCCCACCAGACTGCCGTCGGTCTTGTAGGTCCAGTTGTGATAGCCGCACATCAGGCGGCTCGACTTGCCGCGATCCTCGGTGACGACCGGCGCGCCGCGGTGGCGGCAGGTGTTGTGGAACCCGCGCACCTTGCCGTCCATACCGTGCACGATGACGATCGGATCGCCGGCATTGTGCCAGCGCATGTAGCACCCCGGTTCGGGGATCTCGTCGAGATGGCCTGCGAACAGCCAGCTTTTGCGGAACACGTGTTCCTGTTCGAGCGCGAAATATTCGGCACTGGTATAGCGCCCGGCCGGCATGTCGGGCAGGCGGGGGAAGCCTTCGGGCGGCGCGGTGCGCGTGCCTTCCCACTCCATCAGTGCCTTCAGCCGCGCGACTTCGGCTTCGTCCATCATGCTCGCCTCTCCCTCATGGCCAAGGATAGACCCGCGCCGTGCGGCGGTGCGACTGCGACTTGTGCGAGGCCGGGGAATGCGCGCTTTCGACAGTGGCGGCGCACCGCCCGCCCGATAGGCTGCGACCCATAAAACAAGACCTTTACGGGGAGAGACACGGATGGCGGGAAGGGTTGCGGGCAAGATCGCGCTGGTAACGGGCGGCGCAATGGGGCTGGGCAAGGCCGATTGCGAGATGCTGGCGCGCGAGGGTGCGACGGTGATCGTCACCGACCGCGAGGTTGAAATGGCCCACAAGGTCGCCGATTCGATCGGCGGCGATGCCATGGCGCTGGACGTCACCAGCGAGGAGCAGTGGATCGAGGTGATGCGCGCGGTGCAGGAACGCCACGGCGGGCTCGACATCCTCGTCAACAATGCCGGCAACGTGATCTTCGAAAGCATCGAGGAATGTTCGCTCGCGCATTTCAAACTGCATCTCGACATTCACGTGGTCGGCACCTTTCTGGGGTGCAAATACGCCGTGCCGCTGATGAAGCACCGGCATGAGAAAGTCGGCGGGGGCGGTTCTTCGATCATCAACATGGCCTCCACTGCGGCGCTGCTGGGCTATGGCAACATCCCGGCCTATGCGGCGGCCAAGGCGGCAATCACGGGCATGACCCGCAGCCTGGCGATGGATTTTCAGGACAAGGGCTACGGTATCCGCGTCAACGCGCTGGCACCCGGCGGGATCGAGACGCCGATGGTGATGGGCGTTTCGGGTCGCGCGGGGCAGAAACCGATGGAGATTCCCGAAGGTCCGCTCGCCGCAGATGCGTTGGGCCACCCGCGGGACGTGGCGGGTTGCGTGCTGTTCCTCGCCTCGGACGAAGCGCGCTTTCTCAACGGCCTGACGATCCCGGTGGACAATGGCCTCTACGCCCGCCCCCACCACTAAGGCCGACCCGCCCGGTGCCTATCGCTGGTACGTGCTGGCGCTGCTGACGCTGACCAGCGCCTTCAGCGTTGCCGACCGGCTGGTGTTCGGCATTCTGGTCGAGGACATCAAGGCCGAGTTCGCCCTTAGCGATTTCGAGCTCGGCCTGCTGGGCGGAGCGGCGTTCAGCCTTGTCTATGTGCTCGCCGGATTTCCCGCCGCGCGGCTGGCGGATCGGTCGGTGCGCAAGAACATCGTCGCCGCCGCGATCGGTTTCTGGAGCCTGATGACGGCGATGTGCGGGCTGGCCACCGGGTTCTGGACGCTGTTTGCCGCACGCACCGGAGTGGGCGTGGGCGAAGGCTGTTCGGGGCCGTCATCGCAAAGCCTCGTCGCCGACTTCTTCGCGCGCGGCGAACTGGCCAAGGCGATGGGTTTCCTAACCATCGGTGCGAGCATGGGGACGGCGGGCGGGCTGATTATCGGCGGGCAGCTTGCAGAGATTTTCGACTGGCGCTGGGCCTTCATGCTGATGGGCCTGCCGGGCCTGCTGCTGGGAGGGCTCATCTACCTCACCGTGCGCGAGCCGCTGCGCGGGCGATATGCGCCGGCGGGCACCGACATGGCGCAGCAACCGCTTGGCCGCACGATCATGAGCCTCGTCACCAATCGTGTGTTCATGGGGCTGGCGCTGGGGTGGGCGGTGCAGATCATGATCGGTTATGCGCTGGCCTTCTGGATGGCGGCGGTGATGCTGCGCCAGTTCCCGATCTCGACCGGCGATGTCGGCCTTTATCTCGGCTTCACCTTCTTCCTCGGCGGGATTCCGGGGCCGATCCTTGGCGGATATGTCACCCAATGGCTGTGCCGCCGCGACGAACGCTGGCGGGCGTGGCTGCCGGGCGTGGTGAGCCTTGGCTGCGTGGTGCCGCTGGCGCTGAGCCTGACGTCGAGCGGCTTCGGCGCGTTCCTCGGCTGGTTCGGGCTTGCCTATGCGATCTATGTTGCCAGTCAGGCGGGCATCCTGTCGGGCATACAGGCGGCGGTGGAACCGGCCAGTCGCGGCTTCGCGGTCGCCATCGCGCTGTTCTTCAACAACCTTGTGGGTCAGGCGCTGGGGCTGGCGGTGATCGGCGCGCTGAGCGATGCGCTGGCGCCGGCACAAGGTGCGAGCGCGCTGGCGATTGCGGTGTTTGGCGTGTGCCTCGTCTCGGGCCTCGCCGCGATGGCGATCTTCGCGTGGACCGCGGCGCAGATGGGGCCGAGCGGTTATCTGGCAAAGATGCGCGGGGGGTGATTTTCCCCACCTGTTCGCCTCCAGCGCAGTCGAGAGACAGGGGACAGCTGTCTTGACTTCACTCGACACGAACGGAGCGTTGCTAGAACCCCGGATGGATCGCCATGGCGGCACCGTCCACCAGCATTTCCGCGCCGGTCATGAACGGGCATTCGTCGCTGGCGAGGAAGGCGATCGCCGCGGCTGTCTCGGCCGGATCGGCGAGGCGATTCAGGGGCGAGGTCGCTGCCACCGCCGCGATCAGGCCGGGGGTCTGCTGTTCGGCAGCGTCGAGGATGCCGGTATGCGTCGCCCCCGGGATCACGGTATTGCAGCGGATATTCAGCCCTTGCTTGGCGCACCATGTTGCCACCGATTTCGACAGCACCCGCACCGCACCCTTGCTTGCCGAATAGCCCGCATCGGTCGGCAGCGGAGCGATCGCGGTGGTCGAGGCGATGTTGACGATCGCGCCCGCCCCCTGTTTTCCTGGCGCCCCGCCGGGATTGTCCCGCATCGCGGCGATTGCCGCCCGGCAGCCCGCCATGGTTCCGGTGAGGTTCACGGCGATCACCCGGTCCCAAGCGGCGAACATTGCCTCGTCGTCGAGATCGCCGATCCCTGCGCCCGACACCATCCCGGCATTGTTCACCAGAATATCGAGCCGACCGAAGGCCTCCACCGCGCGGGCGACGATCTGGGGCCACAAGGCGCGGTCGGACACGTCCTGCTGCGCAAACAGCGCGCCCACCTCGCCGCACAGCGCCGCGCCGCGGGCCTCGTCCATGTCGGTGCCGAGCACTTTTGCTCCGTCCGCCGCAAAGCGCCGCACGGTCGCCGCGCCGATCCCGCTGGCGCAGCCAGTGACGATCGCGACCTTCCCCGAAAGATCGGGCATGTTATTCGGCCTGTTGCCACACGCCTGCGCAGGCGCGCTGGTTGTGGGTATCGACAAACCGCGCGAGGTTGTCGGTGCCTTCGGGCAGCTTCCAGCCCACAGTGAAACCGAAATTGGCGAAGGCGAAGATCAGCAGATCGGCGAAGGTGAAGCGCCCCAGCGCGATGTGGTTGCTGCCGCCGAGAAAGCCGTCGAACATCCGCCACTTCTCGTCCGCCATGGCCGAAAGCTCGGCACCCGCCTCGGGCGAGACCACGCTCATGCGCGGGGCGAACATCGGGCGGCCCGCGCCGGCGCGGAAGCCCATCGTCATCGGCACCACCACTTCCTGATCGAACAGGCGGGCCCATTTGCGCACCGTCGCGCGTTCCACCGGAGTTTCGCCGAACAGGTTGGGTTCGGGGTGCATTTCCTCGATGAATTCGCAGATCGGCCAGCTTTCGGTGAGGCAGGTGCCGTCGTCGAGCTCCAGCGTCGGGGTGGTACCCATCGGGTTCTTTGCGACATAGCCTGCGTCCTGCCGGTTCTCGCCGGTGATGATGTCGTAATGCACGCGGGTGAAGTCCCGGCCTTCCTCAAGCCCCTTTTCGATCAGGAACATCCGCACAAGGCGCGGGTTGGGGCCGAGGCTGGAATGGAGCGTGGTCATGCGTCTGTCTCCCGGATTGCTTTGGTGAATTCCTAGGCTTCTAGGGCTTGCGCGCCAGCCTCACAAATGCGCTAGGGGACGGGAAAGCCATGACAGGGGATTGAGGCGGCCATGAACTTCCAGCTGACCGACGAGCAGCGCGAGCTGCAGGAAACCGCGCGCAAATTCGCGCAGAAGGAACTGCCCGCGCTGGCACGCGACATGGAGGCGAAGGACTATCCCGTCCCGCACGACATGCTGCGCATCTATGGCGAGATGGGCTTTCTGGGGGTCAACCTTCCGGTCGAATATGGCGGGCTGGGCCTCGGCCACCTAGAGGCGCTGCTGGTGCTGGAGGAATTCGCCAAGATCTCCAATGCGGTCGCCTTCCCGGTGTTCGAGGCGCTGGTGGGCCCGGTGCGCACGATCGACAAGTTCGGCTCGCCCGAGATGAAGGCCAAGGTGCTTCCCGAAGTGATCCGCGGCGATAAGGTGGTCGCGGTTTCGATGTCCGAACCCGACGCGGGCACGGCGCTGACCGACCTGAAAACCCGCGCGGTGCTCGACGGCAACCACTACGTCGTCAACGGATACAAGCGCTGGACCAGCGGTGGCGGCCATTCGGATTATTACGTCACCTATTGCCGTTTCACCGATGAACCGGGAGCCAAGGGCATCGGCGCGATCCTGCTGGAGAAAGACCTGCCTGGCATGCAGTTCGGCAAGCGCGAGGAGCTGATGGGCTTCCGCGGCATCGCCACCGCCGATTACGCGATCGAGGATGTGCGGGTGCCGGCCGAAAACGTCATCATCGGCGCGGGCGGCTTTGCCAAGCTGATGAGCGCCTTCGGGCTGGAACGCTGCGGCAATGCCACCCAGTCATTGGGCGTGGCGGCTGCCGCGCTGGAGGCCGCGACCCAGTATGTCCAGGAACGCGAGGCCTTCGGCAAACCGATCGTCGAATTCCAGGCGGTGCAGCTGAAGATCGCTGAAATGGCGATGAAGGTCGAAGCCGCGCGGCTGCTGATCCACCGCGCTGCCGCCAATGCCGCGCATCAGCCCGACGGGTTGCCGACCGTGTTCGAGAGCAGCGTCGCCAAATGCTACGCCAACGAAATCGTGCGCGAAGTGACCGCGATGGGGATGCAGGTGATGGGCGGTTACGGCTATCACAAGGATTACGGCATGGAGCAGCGCCTGCGCGACGCCTATGCCTGGGGCATCGCGGGCGGCAGCATCGACGTGCAGAAGACCAATATCGCCGCTGCGCTGGTGGGCCGCCGGTTCGATCAGCGCCGCTAGAGCACGGAAAATCCTTGCGTGCGCGCAGTGTATTGCGCAAGTAAGGCACCATGGATCAAAGTGTCGCCCCCAGCCCATCCGGCCTGCCTGTCGATGATGACGGCGCGCTGACCCGCCTGCACCCCAATTACACCCACGCGCTGCGGGTGAAGACGGTGCTGATGGCGATCCCCTTTCTGGTCGCCGCGCTGGTGGCCGAGACGATTATCCGCGACGCGCCGCTGCCGTTTTCATTGCCGCCGGGCGCGATTGCCGGGCCGGTGCTGCTGATCGCGATCGTGCTGGTGATCCGGGTGCCGAGCCGCCGCTACAATGCCCGCGGCTACCAGATTTCGGCTGACCGGCTGCGCGTGGTGCGAGGGCTGTTGTGGCGTTCGGACACGGTTGTGCCCTTCGGACGGGTGCAGCATATCGACGTGGATCAGGGGCCGCTTGAACGCTTTTTCGGCATCGCCACGCTGACGCTCCACACGGCGGGCAATCACAATGCCAGCGTGTCGCTGCCCGGACTGGAGGAGGAACTGGCCCGCACCATGCGCGAGGAAATCCGCGCCCATATCCGCCGGGAAAGCATGTGAGCGAGGCCTCTACCGACGCCCGCACCGGTACCGACATCGCGCGGCGCACCGCCCCGTTGAGCGTTGTCGTCGGTGCGATCGGCCTGCTTCAGAATGTCCTTGTGCCGGCTATCGCGATCGGAGTGTCGGGCATCGGCGGGCAAGGGCGGTTCCTGCTCGCTGTCGGCATGGTGGTCGCCGCCGTGGTGTTCGGATCGGCGGGCGGATATCTGCGCTGGCGGCGGCTGACTTATACCATCGGCGCGGCGGACATCCGGGTGGAAAGCGGCATCCTCAGCCGTTCGGCGCGCTCGGTGCCCTATGAACGCATTCAGGACGTCAGCCTTGAGGCCAAGCTGCTGCCGCGCCTGCTCGGGCTGGTCACTGTTAAGTTCGAGACCGGCGCGGGCGGGGGCGAGGATCTTAGCCTGCAATATCTCACCAATGCCGAGGGCGACCGTCTGCGAAAGCTCGTGCGCGAACGGCGCGACGAGGAACAGGCGGCGGCATCCGGTGATGAAGCGGTCGAAACCGATACCGACGAACCCGAGGGCGAGGTGCTCTATTCGCTCCCGCCACGGCGATTGCTGACCTTCGGCCTGTTCGAATTTTCGCTGGCGGTGTTCGCGGTGCTTGGCGGTGCCCTGCAATATCTCGACAGTTTCGCCGGGATCGAGGTGTGGGACGTCGACCTGTGGCGCGATCTGGCCGAAGAGCATGGGGTCGACTGGCTGGCGCTCGACGCGCGGCTCAAGGCGCTCAGCGCGGTGACCGGATTGTTCACGCTGGTGCTGATCGGCATGGCGACCGGCGTGGCCCGCACTTTCGCGCGCGAGTGGGGTTTTACGCTAACCCGTGGTCCGCGCGGGTTCCGGCGGCTGCGCGGAATGTTCACGCGCACCGACGTGGTGATGCCCGCGCACCGGGTGCAGGCGCTGGTGATCGGTACGGGACTGGTGCGCTACCGCTTCGGCTGGCATGGTCTGAGCTTCGTCAGCCTCGCCCAGGATGCGGGCGATGCCAGCCATGTCGTCGCGCCCTTTGCGAAGATGGACGAAATCGCACCGATCGTTGCGGCGGCGGGGTTCCACCTGCCCGGCGCGGACACTGACTGGCACCGCGCGAGCAGACGTTACCTCACCGACAGCATCCTGATCGACGGCGGTCTGTTCGCGCTGGCGGTGATTCCGGTGGCACTGTTCGCCCCGCCGCTATGGGCGCTGGTGCCGCTCGGCCTTGCCTTTTTCGGCGCTGCCGCGGCCGTGCTGTCATGGCGGTTCAAGCGCCACGCGCTCGACGACACGCAGATTTTCGCGCGCCATGGCCTGCTATCGCCCACCAGCAAGATTGCCACCCGGCTGAAACTCCATTCGGTCGAGATCGCGCAGGGGCCGCTGGCGCGCTGGCGCGGCTATGCGACGGTGCATCTGGGGCTGGCGGGCGGGGAGTTCGCGATGCACGGCGTGCCGCTGAACGAAGCCCGGCGGCTGCGCGCGAGCGTGCTGGAAACGATTTCCGCGACCGATTATTCGCGGCTCGACGCGCCGCTGGAGGACGGGCCGGATCAGGCTTTCAGTGCGGCCCAGTCGGGATTTTCGGCGAATTTGGCGGCGACGTAGGAACAATCGGGGCGGACCAGGAAATCCAGCCGCTCCGCATCCGCGACCATCCGCGCCACCAATTCCGCCGCCACCCCGCGCCCGCCGATCGCGTGCGGGACCACGGTATGTGCGGCGATTCGCACTTCCTTGCCGCCCTGCATCCCGCCCGGTTCCCACTGGAGATAGCCTTCGTGCGACGAATCCTCGACCACCGCGACATAGCATCCGCCCTGCCCCTGAACGTGGTGTGTGATGGTTACCCGTGTGCTTTGCCCGCTCATGCCTGTACCTCCCGTTTGCCCACCCGCTCTTGCCAAGCCCGCCCGCGCGGCTAGAGGCGTTTTGCAATGAGCCTCGCCAAGCCCTTTCTCTCCGACAATGCCGCGCCGGTCCACCCCAAGCTTTGGGAGGCGATGCGCGCGGCTGACCATCCGGATAATCCCTATGACGGCGATGCGCTGTCGCAGGAACTCGACGCGCGCTTCACTGCGCTGTTCGGGCGCGAATGCGCCGCGCTGTGGGTGGCGACGGGAACGGCGGCCAATTGCCTCGCGCTCGCCACCATGTGCGCGCCGCATGGCGGGGTGGTGTGTCACGAGGAAGCCCATATCGAGGTGGATGAAGGCGGCGCGCCCGGATTCTTCCTCCATGGCGCCAAGCTGATGCTGGCCGGGGGAGAGGGCGCGAAGCTGACGCCGGACGGCATTGCCGCGCTAATCGATCCGATCCGCGACGATGTGCATCAGGTGCAGCCCCACGCAATCGCGATCACGCAGGCGAGCGAATACGGGCGCACCTATCGCCCGGACGAATTGGCGATGCTGGGCGCCTTTGCGAAGCAGCGCCGTCTGGGCCTGCACATGGACGGCGCGCGCTTCGGCAATGCGGCAGCGTTTCTGGGCGGCAGTGCGGATCAGGCCGCACGCGCTGCCAGCGGCCCGGTCGACAGCCTTGCCTTCGGCTTCATCAAGAACGGCGGCATGGGTGCGGAGGCCGTGGTGCTGTTCGATCCCGAAGCCGCGCGGCAGGTGCGTTACCGCCGCAAGCGTGCCGGACACCTGCAATGCAAGGGCCGCTATCTCGCCGCGCAGATCCTCGCGATGCTGGAGGATGACCTGTGGCTCGCCAACGCGGCCCATGCCAACGCGGCCGCGCAGGAAGTCGCGGCGGGGTGTGGTGACCGTCTGCTGCATCCGGTAGAGGCGAACGAGCTGTTCGTGCGGCTGTCCCCGGCAGAGCGCGATGTGCTGCGCGCGCAGGATTTCGCGTTCTATGACTGGGGTGCGGATTCCGCCCGCTTTGTGACCGCGTGGAATACCAGGCCCGAGGATGCGCAGGCGCTCGGCAAGGCCATCGCCGCTCTATGAATCAGGCTTCCGCGCCGTCCATGCTCAGCCCGCGCGTGCTGGTGCCCTTCGCGCTGACCGGCACGATCTGGGGTTCAACCTGGTTCGTCATCACCGGGCAGATCGACGGCGTCCCCGCGGCGTGGAGCGTATTCTACCGGTTCCTGCTCGCCTGTCCGGCGCTGTTCATGGTCGCGGTGCTGATGGGCAAGCGGCTGCGGCTGAACGCGCGCGAACAACTGTTGGCACTGGGTGTCGGCCTTGCGCAGTTCTCGGGCAATTTCCTGTTCGTCTATCATGCGGAAATGCACATCACGTCTGGCATCGTCGCGGTGATGTTTGCGCTGCTGATGGTGCCCAACGCGATCTTTGCGCGGATGTTCATCGGCGAAAAGGTGCAGGGCGGTTTCATCGGCGGAAGCGTGGTTGCGATTGCCGGGGTGGCGATGCTGCTGGTGCACGAATGGCGCGCCGCGCCGCTCGACGGCAATGTCGGCCTGGGCATCGTGCTGGCGATCGGCGGGATGCTGGCCGCATCGATCGCCAATGTTGTGCAGGCCAACCCGACGGGGCGCGGGGTGCCGATGGTCAGCCTGCTGGCCTGGGCGATGCTTTACGGCACGATCTTCGATCTGTTCTTCGCGCTGGCCACAGCCGGCCCGCCGCCGCTGCCGGAGAAATGGCAGTTCTGGGCGGGCACCGCCTATCTTGCGCTGATCGGATCGGTCGTCACCTTCCCGCTGCATTATAATCTGGTGCGCGAGATCGGCGCGGGCCGCACGGCCTATAACGGGATCGTCACCGTGTGCGTCGCGATGCTGCTGTCGACCCTGTTCGAGGGCTATCGCTGGACGCCGCTGACAGCGGGCGGCGCCGGGCTGGCTCTGCTGGGCATGGGATTGGCCCTGCGCTCCAAGAGTCGTTGAATTCCGCAGCGCCTCCGCGCTGCGATATCCTCGCTCATGCGACCTGAAGGTCGCGTCGCTGCGGGCGGCCGGTCGGCCTTGCGGCTGCGATGCAGCCGACCCAGCGCCTACCGCAAGAGTCCACTTAACCCCTCCACATAGGTCGGATAGCGTGGCTGCCAGCCCAGCACACGCTTGGCCTTGCTGTTGGCGACGCGGCGGTTCTCCATGTAGAAGCCGCGCGCCATTTCCGAGAGTTTGGCTTCCTCCAGCGTTTCGAGCGGCGGGGGGTCCACCCCCAGCAATCGGCATGCATGTTCGGTGACTTCGTTGCCGGAGCACGGCAGATCGTCTCCGAGATTATAGGCCCCGGCGGGGGCGTCCTGCGTGAGCGCGGCCACGACCCCGCTGGCGATGTCATCCACATGAACGCGGCTGAACACCTGTCCGGGCAAATCGATGCGCCGCGCCTTGCCTTCCCGCACCCGGTCAAGCGCGGAGCGGCCCGGCCCGTAGATGCCCGGCAGGCGGAACACCCGCGCGCCCATCTCCAGCCATGCCAGATCGGCCTCGGCCCGCGCATTGCGGCGTCCTTCGCCTGATTGCGCGATGGTCGGCGTTGCCTCGTCCACCCATGCGCCTTGCTTGTCGCCATAGACACCGGTGGAGGAAAGGTAGCCGAGCCACTGCCCTTCGAATGCATCGTCGTAGAAATCGAGCACCGGATCGAGACCGGAGGCGCGATCAGGCGGAACCGACGAAAGGATATGCGTCGCCCGTTCCATACATTCGAGCACGGATACCGCGTCCATCCAATCGAGGTTGCCATCGCGGCCCGTGGCATCAACGCGCCAGCCGCGTTTCCGCATGGCGGAAGCGATCCGCCCCGCAGTGTATCCAAGACCGAAGATCAGCAAATGCGCCATAAGACCCTAGTGCCGTTCGCCTCGAGCGAAGTCGAGAGGCCTTTGCCTCTATGTCTCTCGCGTTCAACCTGCGGTTGTGCGTTGCGTCCGCTCGACACGAACGAGTATGGGATGCCTCATGGATATCGCAACCACCCCGACGAACCCCGAAGGCAACCCCGAATTGGCGGACGCCGCGCGCACCCCGCACGAACCGCCTGTCATCCTGCGCGAGGATTATCGCCCGTTCGGCTGGCTGGTGCCCGAAGTGCGGCTCGACTTCGATCTCGGCCTCACCCGCACCCGCGTGCGAGCCGAACTGACGGTGCAACGCAATGCCCGCGCCGATCATGCGGACACTATCCGCCTCAACGGCGACGGGCTGAAGCCGCTGTCGGTGACGGTAGACGGCGCGGCCGCCGACTGGCGCATGGACGGCGACGATCTGATCGTGCCGCTGCGCGAGGATGCGCACCTGATCGCAGTCGAGACTGAAATCGATCCCACCGCCAACACCCAGCTGATGGGCCTCTATGCCTCGGGCGGAATGCTGTGCACCCAGTGCGAGGCCGAGGGCTTCCGCCGCATCACCTTCTTCCCCGACCGGCCCGACGTGCTGTCGGTCTACACCGTCAGGATGCATGGGCCGAAGGCGGTGTTCCCGATCCTGCTGTGCAACGGCAATCGCGTGGCCGAGGGCGATAACGACGACGGTACGCACTGGGCCGAATGGAACGACCCCTGGCCCAAGCCGTCCTACCTCTTCGCGCTGGTGGCGGGCGATCTGGTGGCGAACTCCAAACCTTTCGTCACCTGCTCCGGCCGCGAGGTCGAATGCAATATCTGGGTGCGCAAGGAAGACCTCGCGCGCACCGACCACGCGCTCGAATCGCTGCACCGTTCGATGCAGTGGGACGAGGAGGTGTTTGGGCGCGAATATGACCTCGATCTCTACAACATCGTCGCTGTCAGCGATTTCAACATGGGGGCGATGGAGAACAAGGGGCTCAACGTCTTCAACACGAAATATGTGCTCGCCGACCCCGACACTGCCACCGACGCCGATTTCGACGCAGTGGAAGGGGTGATCGCACACGAGTATTTCCACAACTGGTCGGGCAACCGCGTGACCTGTCGCGACTGGTTCCAGCTCAGCCTCAAGGAAGGCTTCACCGTGCTGCGCGACCAGCTGTTCAGCCAGGACATGCGGGGGGAAGCGGTCAAGCGGATTGAGGATGTGCGCATCCTGCGCGCCGCGCAGTTCCCCGAGGATGCGGGGCCGCTCGCCCACCCGATCCGCCCCGACAGCTATCGCGAGATCAGCAACTTCTACACTGCCACCGTCTACAACAAGGGCGCCGAAGTCATCCGCATGATGCGGAGCATGGCCGGTGTCGAACGCTTCCGCGCGGGCACCGACCTATATTTCGACCGTCACGACGGCGAGGCTGCGACCTGCGAGGATTTCGTTCGCGCGATCGAGGACGGGGCCGGGCTGGATCTCGCGCAGTTCCGGCTGTGGTATTCGCAGGCCGGCACCCCGCGTGTCAGTGTGAGCCAGAAGGTCGAGGGCGACAGCCTCGAACTCACCCTCAGGCAGACCGTGCCCGCCACCCCCGGCCAGCCCGACAAGCAGCCGATGCCGATCCCATTGCGCGTGGCGGTGCATTCGCGCGCGGCGGCTGCCTTGGGAGCCGAGCAGCTTGTGGTGCTCGCCGAGGCTGAGCGGACCTTCACGCTGCCGCTGTCCGGCCCCGACCCGGTCGTCTCGATCAATCGCGGCTTCACCGCCCCGGTGGTGATCGAGCGAGCGCTTGACCGAGAAGACCTCGTGTTTCTGGCCGCGCATGACGATGATCCCTTCGCCCGTTCCGAGGCGTTGCAGGAACTTGCCGTCGGCCATCTGGTCGGCACCGCCAGTGGTACGCTTTCGGCAGACCAGCAGGCGGCGGGCGAGGCGGCCATCATCGGTGCGTTCCGGTCGAGCCTTGCCGACGCTGCGCTCGACGATGCGATGCGCGGCGAGCTGATGATGCTGCCGTCCGAAACCTATCTGTTTGAGGCCATGGCGACCGGCGAGAGGAAGGCCGATCCGGGCGCGATCCATGCCGCGCGCGAAGGGCTGAAGGCCGCAATCGGCTCTGCGCTGGCGGACGAGCTCGGCGCGCTGCATGCCCGCGCTTCGGCGGTGCCTCTCGACGATCCGGCGGGCCGCGGCGCGCGCAAGGTCAAGACGCAGGCGCTGGTATATCTGGCTGCCGCCGACCCGGGGCGCACCGCGAAACTCGCCGCGCAGCAATATGACGCCGCCGACAACATGACCGACCGGCAGGGCGCGCTGATGGTGCTGTGCGGGCTCGACTGTCCGGAGCGGGACGAACGGCTCGCGGCGTTCCACGCGCGCTACAAGGACAATGCGCTGGTGGTCGACAAGTGGTTCACGCTGCAGGCGCTTTCGCTGCACCCCGATGTGATCGCGCAGGTGCGCGCGCTGGCGGAGCATCCCGATTTCACCATGCGCAATCCCAACCGCGTGCGTTCGCTCTACATGGCTTTCGCAGGCAATCCGCAGGGCTTCCACGATGCGAGCGGGGAAGGTTACCGGATGATCGCCGACGTGATCCTCGCGC
Source organism: Erythrobacter fulvus (assembly GCF_028595285.1). Classification (GTDB taxonomy): domain Bacteria; phylum Pseudomonadota; class Alphaproteobacteria; order Sphingomonadales; family Sphingomonadaceae; genus Erythrobacter; species Erythrobacter fulvus. The sequence goes on from NZ_JAQQXQ010000002.1 coordinate 349,498, forward strand.
TCGATCCGATCAACCCGCAGACGGCGGCGCGGTTTGTGCCCTCGCTCGGGCGCTGGCGGCGGATCGAGCCTGCCCGCGCGGCGCTGATGAAGGGGGAGCTTGAACGGATCATGGCAGCGGGCAAGCTGTCGCGCGATACCTTCGAGCAGGTCAGCCGTTCGCTGGAAGGCTGAGGTGACGCGCTTCGCGATCGAGACCCACCCGCTGTTCGAAGGCGTGCCGCACGGCTTCTTCGGCAGCGCCGGGGGCGTCCACCAGTTCGGGTTCGGCGGACCGGGCGATCCGGCGGATGTGCATGCCCTGCGCGCTGCGGCGGCCGAAGCGATTCGCGCCGGCGGGCGACTCGCAGCGCCGCACCAGGTCCATTCGCCCGATGTCGTGACCGTGACCGAGGCGTGGGACGATGCCGCCGAGGGGCGTCCGGTGGCCGATGCCGTGGTGACTGCCACTCCGGGTATCGTGCTCGGCATCGTCACTGCCGATTGCGCACCCGTCCTGGTTGCCGACCCGCAAGCCGGTGTGGTGGGCGCGGCCCATGCCGGCTGGCGCGGCGCGGTCGAGGGCGTGCTGGAGAACACGATTGCCGCGATGGAGGCTTTGGGCGCGCAGCGGACGAATATTATTGCGGTCCTCGGCCCAACGATCGCGCAGCCCAGTTACGAAGTCGACGCGCCGTTCCGTGCCCGCTTTGCCGTTGAAGACGAAAGGTTTTTTGCATCCGCACCGGCACGCGACGGGATCGCCCGCTGGCATTTCGACCTGCCCGGCTACGGCATGGCGCGCCTGGCAGCGGCGGGGATCGGTAAAATTGCCGATCTGGGCCGGGATACTTTCTCTCATGTCGCGCGTTATCATTCCCATCGCAGGTCCACGCAGGCGCGTGAGGCGGATTATGGCCGGCAGATCAGCATGATCGCCTGCCCCTGAACCCGCTTTGCGCAAGGGTGAACAGGCCTTGCTTAAAACACGGTTGGTTTTTCGCTGGATTGCCGTTAATTGCCCCCGCGAGCTTAGGGGTAAGGGTGTGCAAAGCACGCTCTGGCCCGAAGCGGGGACCAATCGACGGACTGTCATGGGGCAACCGCCCCGAAACTGGAACACCACGCCGCGCAGGCCGATTTTCCGGCGCGGCAAGACGAGCAGGGTAAGACAAAATGGCTTCTGACACGGCCGCCATGGGCGATCTGGGCACCGAAGAAGGCGTCCGCCGCCGCGACTGGATTCACATCGCCGCGCTCAGCACTGCTGGCGTTGGCGGTGCTTCGCTCCTCATTCCGCTGGTGAGCCAGATGGCCCCGTCGGCCGACGTGCTTGCAGCGAGCACCACCGAAGTCGATGTCAGCGCGATCCAGCCCGGCCAGGCGATCAAGGCGGTGTTCCGCAAGCAGCCGCTGTTCGTGCGTCGCCTCACCGCTGACGAAATCAAGTCCGCCAACGAGGTCGAGGTTTCCTCGCTGCGCGATCCCCAGACCCTGGGCGATCGCACAAAGGAAGGCCATGAGGACATGCTGATCACCATGGGCGTGTGTACCCACCTCGGCTGCGTGCCGCTGGGTGCCGCCGAAGGTGAGAACCGCGGCGAATTCGGCGGTTACTTCTGCCCCTGCCACGGTTCGCACTACGACACCGCCGGCCGCATCCGCAAAGGCCCCGCACCGCTGAACCTGCAGGTGCCGGAATACCAGTTCACTTCCGATACCGTCATCCGCGTCGGCTGAGCCTTCGTAGCTGTATCGCAACGATAATCGCCCGATCCCAATCCATTCGATCAAAGCCGAGAGAACGCCATGAGTTTCGCCTGGGCCAAGCAGTACGAACCGAAAACCCCCCTGACCAAGTGGCTTGACGACAAGCTGCCGCTTCCGCGGCTTGTCTACAACGCGGTCGGGGCCGGCTATCCGGTGCCGCGCAACCTTAATTACATGTGGAACTTCGGCGTTCTGGCCGGCTTCTGCCTGATGATCCAGATCGTCACCGGCGTCGTTCTGGCGATGCATTACGCCGCCAACCAGGCGGTCGCCTTCGGCACGGTCGAACACATCATGCGCAACGTGAACTGGGGCTGGGCGCTGCGCTATGCCCACGCCAACGGGGCGAGCTTCTTCTTCATCGTCGTCTACCTCCACATCTTCCGCGGCCTTTTCTACTCTTCGTACAAGGCTCCGCGCGAGATGATCTGGCTGCTTGGCGTGGTGATCTTCCTCCTGATGATGGCGACCGCCTTCATGGGTTACGTGCTGCCGTGGGGCCAGATGAGCTTCTGGGGTGCGCAGGTGATTACCGGCCTGTTCAGCGCGATCCCGCTGGTTGGCGAGCCGCTGCAGGTGTGGCTGCTGGGCGGATTTGCGCCGGATAACGCCGCGCTGAACCGCTTCTTCTCGCTGCACTTCCTGCTGCCCTTCGTGATCGCGGGCGTCGTGATCCTGCACATCTGGGCGCTGCACATTCCGGGTTCGTCGAACCCGAGCGGCGTGGAAGTGAAGAGCGAAAGCGACACCGTGCCGTTCCACCCGTACTACACGGCCAAGGACGGTTTCGGGCTGGGCGTCTTCCTAATCCTGTTCGCCGTGATGGTGTTCTTCCTGCCTAACGCGCTGGGTCACCCGGACAACTACATCGAGGCCAACCCGCTCTCGACCCCGGCGCACATCGTTCCGGAATGGTATTTCTGGCCGTTCTACGCGATCCTGCGCGCCTTCACCGGCGACCTGACCATCCCCTTCACCGGCATCGTGCTGATCCCGGCGAAGCTGCTGGGCGTGATCGCGATGTTCGGTTCGATCCTGTTGTGGTTCTTCCTGCCGTGGCTGGACAAGAGCCCGGTGCGTTCGGGCCACTACCGTCCGCTGTTCAACAAGTTCTTCTGGTTCGGTCTGATTCCGACCATGGCAGTGCTGTTCTACTGCGGTGGCGCTCCGGCCGAGGAACCCTTCGTGGTTCTGAGCCAGATCGCGACGGCCTATTACTTCCTGCACTTCCTGGTGGTGTTGCCGATCGTGAGCCAGATCGAGGTGCCCAAGCCGTTGCCCTTCTCGATCACCGAAGCGGTGCTCGGCAAGGATGCGACTGCCGAAGCCCGTACCGGAACGGTCGATGCTGGCACTGCCGGCACCGCACCCGACGGTTCGCTGCAACCTGCCGAGTGATCGGCAGGACGCAGTTCACAAGCAATCTGACCCGATAACGAGAAAGAGTTCGGTCATGACTATTCGTCTCGGAGGCATCATTGCAGGCCTCGCCATTGCTGCGGTGCTGGTGCTCTGGTCGCTGGTTCCCGGTGCCTACAACTACATCTTCGGCCCGCCGGCCGAAAAGCAGGCATCCTACGCCTTCTACGAGCATGGCGAAGGGCCGGAAGGCGGCTTTGCGTTCGACGGCCCGTTCGGCAAGTGGGATGTGGCCCAGCTGCAGCGCGGCTATCAGGTCTACAAGGAAGTCTGCTCGGCCTGTCACAGCCTGAAGTTCGTGGCCTTCCGCAACCTCTCGCAGCTCGGCTACACCGAAGCTGAAGTCGATGCCGAAGCCGCCACCTGGACGGTTCCGGGCATCGATCCGAACACCGGTGAAACCACCACGCGTCCGGGCGAACCCACCGATTACTTCCCGATGCCGTTCCCTAACGCCATCGCGGCAGCGGCGGCGAACAACAACGCCATTCCGCCCGATCTTTCGCTGATGACCAAGGCACGTCACGACGGTTCGAACTACGTCTATGACTTGCTGACCGGCTATGGCGAAGCCGATCCGGAAAAGGCCGCCAAGCTCGGTTTCGAGACCCCGGCCGGCCTCTATTTCAACAAGCACTTCCCCAACGTGAACATCGCCATGGCTCCGCCGCTGGTGATCGATGGTCAGGTGACCTACGCCGACGGCACCGAAGCAACTGTGCCGCAGATGGCCAAGGACGTCGCTGCGTTCCTTACCTGGACCGCCGAACCTTCGATGGTGCAGCGCAAGCAGACCGGCTGGTTCGTGCTCGGCTTCCTGCTGTTCGCCACGGCACTTGCCTTCCTGTCGTACAAGCAGGTGTGGGCCGGGATGAAGCCGAAGAAGAAGTAAGCCTTCTTCTCTGCGCAGCACACAGGCGCCCCGTCGTCCCTTGCGGATGACGGGGCGCTTGTGCATTCAGGATCCGCAACCAAGGGGACCGCACGCATGACTGGACCGCATCTCTCGCCGGAAGATCTCAAGGCGCTGGTGCGCACCGTGCCCGATTTCCCCAAACCGGGCATCCAGTTCCGCGATATCACCACGCTGATCGGCCACCATCAGGGCATGGCGGCGAGCGTGCATCACCTCGCCGAACTCGCCGATGCGGCGGGTGCCCACAAGATCGCCGGGATGGAAGCGCGCGGCTTCATCTTCGGAGCGGCAGTGGCGGTGCAGCTGGGCATCGGCTTCGTCCCCGTGCGCAAGCCCGGCAAGCTGCCGATCGAGACCATCGGCATCGACTATGCGCTCGAATACGGGACCGACCGGCTGGAAATGGACCCGGGCGCGATCGAACCGGGGCAAAAGGTGGTGATGGTCGACGATCTTATCGCCACCGGCGGCACGGCGCTGGCTTCGGCGGAACTGTTGCGCAAGGCGGGGGCGGTGATCGAAACGGCGCTGTTCGTGATTGATTTGCCTGATCTGGGCGGCGCCCAACGCCTGCGGGCAGCGGGGATCGATGTGCGCGCGCTGATGGACTTCGAAGGCGACTGATCAGGCGAGGCGCGCCACCGCGCCCAGCACCCTGTCTGCCCATTCCGGCCGGCAGATCAGCAGATCGGGCATGAAGGTGTCCGCGCGGTTATAGAC
>NZ_JAQQXQ010000020.1 GCF_028595285.1 Erythrobacter fulvus
GCAACTTATGGAGTGTGCCGAACAAAACTGAAGGTTCGGCGCCACCTACAATCGGCGCCCAGTGTATCAAGCGCACGCCGTGGCCACGTCCCTCTTTATGACAGGCGACGGCGCCTTCCTTACAGCTGTAACCGCGCATTAAAATTTCATTTGCTGGAATTAGATCGATATATTTGCAAAAAAGTGAAGTGCGAATGAGGTTTTTTTACATAAAAAACATAAAAACGCCATAAATTCAATATAGTTGAGTTCAGAAGAAATAGTCGCAAGCCGTTCAAAGAAGCTCGAGATTTTATGTGCAAGCAAATTCAGAAGGATGAGATTTTCGACCATCAATCGGGAATTGATCCAGCAATTGTGAGCGAGGCTGACGGAAGCCTTTTTCAAGGCCTCCACCGGGCGTTAGCAATAGCTGAACAAGCACCAAAAGACTCGGAGTCGCTCAGCGCGCTTGCAGCTTTGGCTCTCGCCTGGCGAAGCAAGATTGATGCAATCTTCGAATTTGACGGATTCGCAGCAGCGCCGGCATGGGACATCATGCTCGGGCTCTACCAGGCTCACGTCAGCGGCATATCTCTCACACTCGCGGATGTCGTTGACCTATCGCCGTGTACAGAGCCGACAACGGCGCGCTGGATCTCGGCGCTTGAGAGCATGCAGCTGGTCGAGCGCCAGAAGCCGGCTCCTGGGTCTGCCGAACCTGTGATTTCCTTAGCCAACCAAGGTTGGCTCAAAACCGAAATGGCGCTGCACTTGCGTCTCTAGGCAGGACATGACTTGAGCTGCGCGCTCTTTGGGCTTGAGCGCATTGGTCGCTCGTTTAAAACGAGGCTCGGGCTCACGCGCCGCTTTCGCGACAAACGCGCGATGAAGCTTATGGCCGCATAGGGCGGGACAGGGACATTTCTGAACCCACCTATGATCGTAATGCACCTGCTATTATTCTGGGGCTCCGTTGTCATCACGACGTCGCCCATCATTGGTGTTACTCCGCCGGTCAATCAATCCAGAGCGCCGCTCTGTCCTTCTGCGATCTTGACCGGATCGGCGCTCCCCCTCTCGACGATCAATGCCTTGAAAAGCTAGGCTCAGGACTCATTGCGGCAGCCAGAAGATGACGGTTGCGGCGATGCAGATGGCGGACATGAACGTGTGCGCGCAGCGGTCATAACGGGTGTGGATCCGTCGCCAGTCCTTGAGCTT
>NZ_JAQQXQ010000003.1 GCF_028595285.1 Erythrobacter fulvus
GCAACTTATGGAGTGTGCCGAACAAAACTGAAGGTTCGGCGCCACCTACAATCGGCGCCCAGTGTATCAAGCGCACGCCGTGGCCACGTCCCTCTTTATGACAGGCGACGGCGCCTTCCTTACAGCTGTAACCGCGCATTAAAATTTCATTTGCTGGAATTAGATCGATATATTTGCAAAAAAGTGAAGTGCGAATGAGGTTTTTTTACATAAAAAACATAAAAACGCCATAAATTCAATATAGTTGAGTTCAGAAGAAATAGTCGCAAGCCGTTCAAAGAAGCTCGAGATTTTATGTGCAAGCAAATTCAGAAGGATGAGATTTTCGACCATCAATCGGGAATTGATCCAGCAATTGTGAGCGAGGCTGACGGAAGCCTTTTTCAAGGCCTCCACCGGGCGTTAGCAATAGCTGAACAAGCACCAAAAGACTCGGAGTCGCTTAGCGCGCTTGCAGCTTTGGCTCTCGCCTGGCGAAGCAAGATTGATGCGATCTTCGAATTTGACGGATTCGCAGCCGCGCCGGCATGGGACATCATGCTCGGGCTCTACCAGGCTCACGTCAGCGGCATATCTCTCACACTCGCGGATGTCGTTAACCTATCGCCGTGTACAGAGCCGACAACGGCGCGCTGGATCTCGGCGCTTGAGAGCATGCAGCTGGTCGAGCGCCAGAAGCCGGCTCCTGGCTCTGCCGAACCTGTGATTTCCTTAGCCAACCAAGGCTTGCTCAAAACCGAAATGGCGCTGCACTTGCGTCTCTAGGCAGGAGATGGTTTGAGCTGCGCGTGCTTGGGATTTCGGCAATGCGCACTCACAATCTTACCCGCGTGCACGAATTCTGGCGATTATGTCTTGCTGTTTCAGCCTTCAAACCTGCCCCCAGTGTATGGGGGTGGGGCAGTGCTCATGCGACCCTCATGTGCTGCCCGAATTCGACAAATGAAAAAGCGCGCTACCTGCATGACGCGCCCTTTCGATGAACCATGGGGACCGCGAAAGCGCAGAACGGTCAGCTCACTATTCGGCTGCTTCGGCCATTTGTTCAAACCCAGGCGGGTGCATCTCCAACCAATCAGAGACAAGCAGCTCGAGCCGCTCACCAAGTGATCGTTCGGTTGCATCATCTCGGTTACGCCGGGCCATTTCCAACCTGCGAATGGCAACCGAAATCTGCTCGATCGTTGCAATGTCTTGTGAGGGCGCCCGCCGCGAACGCATTGTGTCCAAGGTTGAATATACTTTGCCCAGCATTCCAATTGGGATGGGTTCCGCGGCATTGAAATTGCTCAGCAATTCAAAAACACTATCATATTTTGAAGCCAGATCGTCATGCATGTTCATATACTCACCACGTACGGCGATTCAGTTCATCGCATCTGCCTTTGTAAATGAACTCAGTTAACGATTACTAAAGGCAGCGCCGAACGGTTGCTCCATAGGAAAACGACTATAGCGGCGGCTTAGTCAATCCCAAGCCCGACTGAACCCTGACGGGCCTCTTGTCGCATCGCCCGCAGCGTTAGCGACCGGCTCCAGTGCCCAACTTGGAGCAGTCACATAGCAAGGCCGCCTTGAAGGCTATTGCCCAAATTGCAGGACACGTCTGCGGCAAGCCCAACATATAATGACTTGGCGTCGGATTCTGGGCGTTCGCTGCTGAAGACGCGTAGGCGATGCTTGACCGGCTTCTCGCCTGTTACGGCATCTTTTCGGTTAAAGACGCGGGTCATCTTTTCGTTAGGGCCTTCCCCTAATGCGCCTTAGGGGCCCATCAACGCGCGTTCGCCGAGTGACAAATCAACACAGAGCGAGTCACGATGTCGATCCCCGCTATAATGATCTTAGAGAAGCCGGCTGAGCGCCGCCGAGAGGAGCGTTGGCGGGTATGCTTTGGAGCACGCCGGCTTGACGCTAGACCTCATGCGCAAGCGCTCACCGTAATTGACCTTTCCGCGTCCGGCCTTCTGATCAAGGTAGACCAGATATTGCCGGTCGGCACATGCATGATCGTCGAATTGCCCAATAGCGTTTCGAAGATATGCAGGACAGTCTGGAACAGTGGCAATTATCATGGTGCACAGTTTTCAGAGCCGCTCAGCACCGCCGAACTTGAAAGTTTGCTTTCGCCGCCGCCCACCATTTGGCCCTTGACCTTAGAACTGGACGAAGCGACCGATCTCGGCTCCCTTCCTCAGGAAGAGCCCGATCATGATGCAGATGACAATAGCGAGCCCCTTTCACAGACTGCCAGCGCTTGGCTCATTGCCGGTGCCACGGCCATCCTCTGGGCACTGCTTGGTTTTGGGGCGTGGGCAGCGGCAGCGTAGGATCGTTCGGTCTCAGTGTTAGGCTAACTCTAAGACAGTTTCGAAAGGCAAACTCCGTGCGGTCGCTAGAAGAGGCCAGTATCGGCAGGCAAATCTGCAATCCCTCGCGGCCGCCAATTTTTGGACAACGAAAGCTGCGCTTAACCCATTTACGGTAGTCTCGACTACGCTACCGGTAAACGACGAGCCAACCCATTAACGCATTTTTTGCTGCAACCGACCTACCGCTAGCCGCGTGTTTCAAGCGCTCTCATATCTCATTCCTGCTCAATCATCCTGCGAGCTCCGCGAGCAGGCGGTAACGAATTTCAGGAGCCTTCGACAGCAAATTCCCCTGCTCTACGCTGTGGCTCTTGTAAACCTTGTCGGTCTTCATGTTGCGACTGGGGGCGAAGAACTGGTTCTATTTTCGCCAGTCAGCCTTCTCACTGCCTTACTGTCGTGGAGAATGATTGTTTGGCTGTTTTTCCAGCGAGACTCCGATGATTTGGATGTAATTTCTGCCGAATTGGTCAAGATGGTGGCGCTGACCGTGCTTGTGTGCGTCGGTTTTTCGATTTGGACACAGGTGCTCATTTCCAAGCACCCTAACGAGACAATGGGGATTCTGTTGTTCACCATTTTGGCCGCGTTGGGCGCTGCCTACGGCCTCAGCAGTTTTCCGCGAGCTGCGATCTTGCCCCTCGCCATCCTGGGCCTTCCGATGGCGATCCGACTCCTATTTATGAGCAACGCAACAACCAGCGGGATCGGCATCAGCCTGTTGCTGGTGATCTTATTGCTGATGCGCCTGCTGCACACCCATAGCCTAGCATTATCGGAGCTGGTGACCAGCAGGCTGGCTGTTGCAAAGGAGCATAATCGCGCGATTTCTGCAGAGGTTGCTGCCCTTAAAAGAGCCGACCAAGATGCGCTAACCGGACTGGCAAACCGCGCAAAAATTTTCCGCGAAATGCAATCCCATATGTCTCAAGGGCCGTCATCAGGGGGAGGCAGCGTTGTCGCAATCTGCGATCTCGACGGCTTTAAGGCTGCCAACGACACGTTCGGTCATGCCGCCGGAGATGCGATCCTCCAGGCTTTTGCGACACGTTTGTCAGAGGCGTTCAGCGACAAGGCCATTGTTGCGCGGACTGGTGGCGATGAGTTTGCCGTATTCTGGCGCGACGGCTTGGCCAAGCAGGAAATCGCCGAGATAGGATACAAGATTTGCGCCATGGCCAGCACTCCGATCGAGTGGGAGGGTAAAAGCCTGAATATCGGGGCCTCTTGCGGCATGACTGAGGCGGGTCCGATTTGCTCTTCGGTGAGCGAATTTCTCCGTCAGGCAGATTCGGCACTGTATCGCGCGAAGGCATCAGGAAGAGGTGTTTGGCGGCTATACGACCGAAAGATGCTTGCCTTGGACAAGCACCGTGCAGCGCTAGAAAAAATGCTCGTGGATCGCAAGGCGCAAATGGAGATGACTGTCCAGTTCCAGCCAATCATTTGCCTAGCATCAGGGCAAGTGGTGTGTTGTGAAGCCTTGGCGCGATGGAACAACGAGGAACTGGGCATCATCCCTCCTTGTGACTTCATTTCCGTTGCAGAGCAGCTCGGTGTCATTGAGGGCCTCAACGAAGTCTTGCTGCAAAAGGCCATAACCGCTGTAAGGCCATGGCCATCGGAGTTGAGGCTTTCGTTCAATCTGAGCGCCATACAAGTCAGTCAGGAGGGCTCTGCTGCCAGATTATTGGACCTGCTAGAGAAAAGCAGTTTCTCTCCGTATTCAGTTCAATTTGAGGTAACCGAAACCGCTTTTCTTGCTGATACGGCACGGGCACGGCGTGAATTACAGAAGCTAAAGGACGCCGGCTGCATAATTGCGTTGGATGATTTTGGTGCTGGCTATGCGTCAGTTTCATATCTGCGCGACTTGGTGTTTGATGTGGTTAAGCTCGACGGTTCCCTCACAACCGATATTCAACATTGCGAACGTTCCCGTCGCATCCTTCTTGGACTGATTGAACTTTGCCATGCCAGCGGCGCTAAATGTGTCGCAGAGCACGTCGAAACCAAAGAGCAGTTGTCCCTGATACGGGCCATGGGGTGCGATTTCGCGCAAGGTTACCACGTCGGGCGCCCGGCGTCTGGAATAACCATCTTTGGAATGGCTCCCGATTGCACGGCTCTGCCCACGCGGCAGGCCGGGTAACCTTCGGTCGGCGACTGCTGTGTCGCGAAAACAAACTGTAGATGCAAGTTTGAGAAAGAAACCGGTCAGATTCTTGAGTGTGGCGGCAATGAAGGGCGAAACCCGAACGACGACCATTGCGGAAGGAACCCCGTGATAGCCGCCGTGCGCAACACGACGCTCGTAATGTCGTCTTCTGGTAAAGCCGGTCATACACCATACCATTTGTGAAGGGCAGCAAAGTCCCAGATCCAGTCGTTGATCACCTTTGCACATTTGCCCGCTTTCAAGCGATCATGAGGTGGTTCGCAGAGACCGAAATGAGAGCGCAAAGCTGCCATGAGTGAGAGACCTTTCACGTTCCGACTGTGAGCACCGCCAGCCACCTGCCGCACATTTCGCTGCTTGCAGCGCCTGCGCCAATGGCCGCACCTGCGAGATGACTCGCTATCGAAATGCCCCGAGCGCCCCTTGGGCTGGCGCGATCATCGCTGGGGTATTCGCCTAAGCACGGTTGCCACTTCGTCCAACCTGCATCAATGTCCTTCGACCGGATGCGAGGGGAAGCTCCGGATAAAGGAGAACCGGCGATGTTGATGCGCGATCTCGGGATCATTCCAGCACGAAAGGCCGATTCGGCGGGCGAGGAGCCGAGCCCGATCGTCAATTTGAGCCGACGCGCCTTCGTCGGCGGAGCGGGTCTATTTGTGCTCGGCGTGACGCTGGCGGGCTGTTCCAGCTATGTCGAACCCGAAATCGATGCCGACGCTTTCAATTTGCCCGAGCCCGGCGCGAGCCCGCTGACGGACGTCAAGGGCGGCGATGCGACCCCTGCCCTCTGGATCGCGATCGAGCGCGACGGCACGGTGAAGATCACCTGCCACCGCTCGGAAATGGGCCAGCAAACCTGGACGGCGATGGCGCAGATCGTCGCCGACGAGCTTGAGGCCGACTGGGACAAGGTCGAGATTGTCCAGGCCGAAGGGCATGAGCGTTACGGTGACCAGAACACCGACGGTTCGCGTTCCGTGCGCTTCAATTTCCACCGCCTGCGTGTGGCAGGCGCGGCGATGCGCCAGATGCTGGTCGCCGCAGCGGCGCTTTACTGGAAACTTCCGGCCGAACAATGTTCCGCCACGGGCGGGATCGTCAGCAACACGCAGAATGACGAGACGCTGTCCTACGGCAATCTCGCCGAACTCGCCGGCAAGCTCGAAATCCCGGCTGAAGCCGACATCACGCTCAAGACCCCGAAGGAATGGCGCTACATCAATGCCGAGATTCCCTCGCTGACAGTGCCGCGCATCGTCAGGGGCGAAGGCACATTCGGGATCGACGTCAATCGGCCCGGCATGGTCTACGCGGTCATCGCCCGCCCGCCGCAGCTGTTCGGGCGGGTGGCGAGCTTCGATGATGAAAAGGCAGTCGCGGTCCCGGGTGTAATCGGCACCGTTCGCTTGCCCGATGCCAAGCCGCCCGCGCTGTTCCAGCCGCTCGGCGGCGTCGCTGTGGTGGCGCGCGACACGTGGGCCGCGATCGAAGGACGCCGCGCGCTCCAGATTGCTTGGGCGACCGGACCCAATGCGGGCTATGATTCCGATAGTTATGCCGAACAGCTCAAGGCCACAGCCCGCCGCAGCGGCAAGGTGCGCCGGACGCGCGGCGATGTCCCGGCGGCGCTGGCAGCGGCAAAGACACGGGTCTCGGCCGAATATTACGCCCCGCATCTGGGCCAGACACCGATGGAGCCTCCCAGTGCGACCGCCGAATGGGACGGCGACCGGCTCGAATGCTGGGCATGCGTGCAGGATCCGCAGAGCACGCGGGCAACCCTCGCCGAGGCGCTCGGCATCGACAAGGAGAACATCAAGGTCACTCCCACCTGGCTGGGCGGGGCCTTCGGGCGCAAGTCGAAGCCCGACTTCGTGGTCGAGGCGGCGCTGATCGCGCGCGAGGTGGGAAAGCCTGTCAAGGTGACCTGGACCCGCGAGGACGATATCCAGCACGGTTATTACCACTCCGTCAGCGCGCAATATTGCGAAGGCGGTCTCGACGCGGACGGCAAGTGCACCGCGTGGCTGCACCGCACCGTCTTCCCGCCGATCTCCTCGACCTTCGACAATACGGTGAACGAGCCGAGCGATGGCGAGATGGGCATGGGGGCAACCGATGTGCCGTTCGCAACGCCCAATCTCAGAGTCGAATCCGGCGATGCCAAAGGCCATGTGCGGATCGGCTGGCTGCGTTCGGTTGCCAATATCTACCACGCCTTTGCGGTGCAGAGTTTCGCCGCCGAGCTCGCCCATGCGGCCGGGCGCGACCAGAAGGACTATTTGCTCGAACTGATCGGGCCGCCGCGCAAGATCGACCCTGAAACCGAAGGCGCGAAATACGGCAATTACGGTGCCTCGCTCGATGAATATCCGATCGATACGGGCCGCTTGCGGAACGTCGTCGAAAAGGCCGCGGCAATGGCCGAATGGGGACGAAAACTGCCCGCCGGGCGCGGCCTCGGGATCGCGGTCCACCGCTCGTTCCTCAGCTACATTGCCACGGTGATCGAAGTCGCGGTGCGGCCCGACGGCAGCCTCGCCATTCCCGGCATATGGCTGGCGGTGGATGCCGGCACCGTGGTCAATCCGCGTCATGTCCGCGCGCAGATGGAAGGCGGCACGATCTACGCGTTGTCGAACGCGCTCTATGGCGCGATCACGGCGAAGGATGGCGCGATTGTGCAGGACAATTTCCCCAGCTGGCGTCTGATGCGGATGAGCGAGGCCCCGCGCGCGTTCGAGGTGGAGATCATCGCTTCCGACGCGCCGCCAGGCGGGGTTGGCGAGCCTGCCTCGCCGCCCGCAGCGCCGGCGCTTGCCAATGCCATTTTCGCCGCCACCGGACACCGCCTGCGCACCCTGCCGTTGATCGGGGCAGAGGGAAGCAAGCTCAAGCTGCCTGCAAAGCAAAGCGCGTAGAACAAGGAAGCGAACATGGCCATTACCCTCAAGATCAACGGGAAATCGGAAACCGTCGACGCCGCCCCCGGCACGCCGCTATTGTGGGTGCTGCGCGATCATCTGCAGATGACAGGAACGAAATTCGGTTGCGGTGTCGCCCAATGCGGGGCCTGCACCGTTCATGTCGACGGCGAACCGACCCGCGCCTGTGTCACTCCGCATGATGCGCTCGAAGGGGCGGATATCACCACCATCGAGGGCGTTTCAGGCGACGCTGCCGACGCTATCCGCAAGGCATGGGTAGCCAATGACGTGCCCCAATGCGGCTATTGCCAGTCCGGCCAGATCATGGCGGCGGCCGCGCTGCTGCGCGACAATCCGGCCCCCGACGATGCTGCGATCGACAAGGCGATGAGCGGTAATCTGTGCCGGTGTGCCACCTACATGAGCATCCGTCGCGCGATCAAGGAAGCCGCCTCGATGGTCTGACGGTGCCTATCTAGGCATAGCCGTTTTCGCCGACGAGATCGGCCGTGCTGTTGGTGAAGACGCCACCGCTGGCCCGAACTTGCGGAGCATGATTCGCGCGTGGCCTGAAGGCACAGGGATTGACGCTTTTTTGACGGTCGGCGCGGTTGACCGAACGGCCTGCGCGCGGGCACTTTACCCCTATTAGAGGCAGCTGAATTCGAACCGCTTCCCAGCGTGTCGGCTCCAAGGGCTGACGCGTGACATGACTTGTGCCCGCGTTTCCGGGGAGCGGTCGTTGATGGCGCTCCGGGAATACAAGCCGCGCTTTGGGAGCAGCGCAGTGAGAACTCCGGCGGGCGGGGATGCGACCTGCTCGCTTGCCGGAGTTCGTCCAAACAATCGGGTCGGGGGACAATGACGTATGACAATGCCAAAACCCAAGCTTGTTCATGTGGTCTACCGCACGCGCCAGCTTGAAGCGATGCTGCGGTGGTATGCCACCGTGTTCGATGCGAGGATTGTCTACCGCAATCCAGCGCTCGCCTTTCTCACGTTCGACGATGAACACCATCGCTTCGCTTTCGCCGATCTCGCGGTGATTGCGCCCGATGGCGAGAATACGGCGCAGGCGCCGGTCGGGGTTGATCATATCGCCTACGAAGTGCCCTCTCTTTCCGCTTTGCTCGCCAGCTGGGAGAGCCTCAAGGACGAAGGCATCGAACCCTATTGGTGCGTCAATCACGGGATGAGCGCTTCGCTCTATTATGCCGATCCTGACGGCAACCAGATCGAGTTTTCGGTCGACTGCTTTGCGAGCAAGGCCGAATGTACAGACTACTTCCAGGGCGATGCGATCGGCGCCAACCCGGTCGGCATCGAATATGATCCCGCCGACTGGCTTGCCCGGATACGTGCCGGGGCGAGCGAAGCGGAATTGCTGGCGATCGATCCTGCCGCTCCGGTCTCTCCCATCCGTGGGCGGCTCGAGGCGCTGGCTGTATGACCGCAGAGGCGGTCGGGATGGGGCAGGAGCGCCGGATCGACCGCTGGTTCACCGGAGGTCTCGTGGTGATTGAAGTTGTCTATGCAATCGCCTGGTGGGCCGCGAATGTTGAGCACAGCCTTGGGATTGCGATCATATGACCCAGCCTCGACCCAGTTTCGATCTTTCCGGCAAGGTTGCCGTCGTCACCGGTGGCAACCGCGGCATCGGCCGTGCCATCGCGCTGGGCCTTGCCCATGCCGGTGCTGCGGTGGCGATTCTGGCACGAAACGCGACCCGCAATGCTCAGGTCGAGGCCGAACTCGAACGGATCGGCCAACCTACCCATGCCGACATCCTGGATGTGACAGACCGCGCCACGCTCGCCCCCGCGATTGCCAATGTGGAGCGCGCGCTCGGCCCGATCGATATCCTCGTCAATAATGCCGGAAATACCGATATCAGCGGCGGCGTGCTTCAGCAGTCGGAGGAGGGTTGGGACAATGCGATTGCCACTCACCTCACGGCGACCTTACTATTGTCCAAGGCAGCGGCGGCATCGATGCAGCAGCGCGGGCGCGGCAAGATCATCAACCTTGCCAGCATGTATTCGATCTTCGGCGCGGGCGCTTTGCCGTCCTATGCCGCTGCGAAGGGCGCGATCGTCCAGCTGACCAAGTCGATGGCGATCGAACTCGCTCCGCATGGGATCCAGGTCAATGCCATTGCGCCGGGCTGGATCGCCACCGAAATGACGCAGGTTGCCCGCGATGATCCCGACTGGAGCGAATTCAACGCGATGTTGATGGCCCGCACCCCGGCCGGACGTTGGGGCGAGCCGGAGGAATGCGCGGGCGCGGCGGTCTTCCTTGCCAGCGCATCGGCTGATTTCGTTACGGGGGTCACCCTGCCGGTCGACGGCGGATATTCGATTTTCTGATGGCGCGCGCGATGGACCGGACTGGATTGGCCGTTGCCATGACGCTCGCAACTTTGACGCGGCTTTCTGTACGCGGAAATTGCGAAATAGAGGGATAAGGCATGTCTTCTTCGACGACCCCGGTCACTACGGACGTGGTAAGCACCTTTGTCGATGCATGGGGCTATATGACCGGGCAATATCCCGGCCATGTACACAGCAGTGATGCAGCGCTTGCCGTTACCCTGTCGCAAACCAATTGTTCGTTTCTGAACGTTATCTCGGTGGATCAACCGGTCCCCGACGCAGCGGTCCTGGAAACGGTGCTTGCCAAGGCGGCGCAGGCCCGTGCGCAATGTCCGCATGATGCCTTGCTGCTGGTTTGTCCCGAATGGCTTCCGGCCGGCGCAACTGACATTCTTGCGGCGAACGATCTTTCGTTCTTCATGAAAATGTGGGGGATGAGCGCCGACCGGCTGCTACCGCCGAGAAGGCCCGCCCCGGCACTGGATTTCCGGTTGATCACCGACGAAACTGCAGGGTTGGATCTCGGGATTATCAATGCGGCCGCTTACGGGGTTCCGTCCGAAACCATGGCCGTCACAGGAACGATCGCGCAGTGGTCGGGCCAGGCCTATGGCATTGTTGGTTACGAGGATGGCCGGGCTGTCACCTGCACGCTGAGCTTCGTGACGGACGAGATGATCTACATTGCCATGGTGGCAACCCTGCCGGGTCTTCATGGTCGCGGCTATGCCGAGGCAGCCATGCGCCGTGCTATTGCCGAGGCGCAGGATGCCGGAGGCGAACGGCGCCTGTGGCTGCACGCGACCGAAATGGGCCGGCCGGTTTACAAGGCGATGGGCTTTGCCGACGGTGCATTGCTCGAATTGTACGGATTTGATGCATGAGCGCATCACTGACAGGCGGGGCCGCCGCATTGCCCGTGAAACGTGAGCGCATGCAATGCGAAGGATTTTATCGCCGGCTTGATACTGGCCGCCGATGGCGGCTTGCCGGTGGCGTGATCGCCGTCCTCGCAGCCTTATCATCCCTGCCTGCGGGCGCGACCACGGATGAGACCGGGCCGCCCCCCTTGGTGCAGGTGGAGCGGTTTCCGGCAGATGGTGGGCTGACCCATGCCGAAGATGGCGTGGTGCTGCCTGATGGCCGGCTACTGGTCGGTGACTGGAAGCACGGACTGGTCACAATCGCACCGGACGGGACGATTGCACCCTTCGGGGATTTCGCCGCAGCCGGCTTCAGGACGAAGCCGGATCCTTTGTGGAACAGCCCCAATGGTATCGCGTGGGAGCCCGACGGGCGCCATGTGCTGGTCGCGGACATTACCGGCGGGCACATCTACCGGGTCGACACCGTGACCCAATCGGTGGCGCGCATTTACGACCATCCCTTCGGCGTCAACGCAGCTATCCGGGATTCTTCCGGTGCAATCTGGTTCACCCAATCGACCCGAAATGCGCCCGGCGCGGGGTCGGAATCGCGGATGTTCGCCGCCGCCGACAGGCCGATGGGCGACGGATCTGTCTGGCGGATTGCGCCGGACGAGGTGGGCAAACCCGTTCCGCGTGCGGTCAAACTGGTGGACCGGCTAGACTTCGCCAATGGCATAGCCCTCGATGCCCAACGCGGGCGGCTCTATGTTGCGGAAATCGTTGCCAGCCGCGTCCTGAGCTTCGCGGTCGATTCGGCAAGCGGCACACTCGGCGACCGGCGCGTGCTTGCCCGCGTGACCACGCCCGACAATCTGGAACTGGCGGCGGACGGCATGCTTTGGGCGGCTAGCCCCTTTGCCAATGCGATCTACCGGATCGATCCCGATAGCGGCGCGGTTGGCACGGTGTTCAATCCCGATCCCGCCAAGAGCGCCCGGATGGTCGCCGAACTCGAGCGCCGGCAGGCCGCGGGCGAGCCGCTGCTGCCACTGCTTTCGCCCGAATTATGGGCGCCAATGCCGGGGCTTGTCACGGGAGTGATCCTGCCGTCCGGGACGGGGCCAGCCTATGTCTCGGGGCTCGGCGATGCGCTGGTCCAACTGGAGGGCGCTCCAGGGCTCGATAATGCCGACGTCGAGGCTGCCAGGAGAGATATTCAGCGGACTATCGACACGGTCTACGCCGCTATTTCCGGGCCTGCCGGATCTTCCCGCGACTGGAACGCTTTCCGCAGCATGTTCAGCGAGGGTGCGCGCCTCTTCACGATCACCAGGGAGGGCATGCGCGGCGGCGGTGTAGAGGACTATATCGCGCTCAGCGACAAGGCGTTGGTCAGTTACGGCTTTCGCGAGGAAGAACTGATCAACCGCATCGATGTGTACGGCAAGCTTGCGCAGGCTTGGTCAAGCTATGAAGGGCACTTTGTAAGAGACGGGGAACCTGGCCGCGTGCGCGGGATCAACGGCTTTCAGTTGCAACAGCACGCCGATGTACGATGGCGCGTGCACTCGCTGCTCTGGCAGCAGGAGAATGCTGAATTTCCGTTGCCTGACTCCATGGCGGGCAACAGGCGCCAGCTTGACGCGTCAGCAAGCGTGGAAGCCCCGAAGGCCGATCGGGAAATCGAAGAGGTGCTTGAACACCGCACCCGCGTGATCCTCGAAGGAATTCGTTCGGATGACGTATCCGGGATCATGGCGCTCTACGCCCCCGGCGCGCTCTATGCGGCGGACAGTTCGACGCTGCTTTCCAAGCCCGAGGCAATTGAAGCCTTCTGGGTCGAGGTCGCGGCCAGCGATGCGCAGGATGCCACGCTTGACGTGTTGCGCATCGAACAGCTCGCGCCCGATGCCTTTGTCGAGATCCAGAAATACGCCGTATTCAACGCGAGCGGAGAGCGCCTGTTCGGCGGCTACGCATCGCTGTTGTGGCGCAAGATCGGGGGCCGCTGGCTGATCGCCGCGGACGTATCCAATTGAGCGGCGTGCCTTTGCCGCTTACCAGCCAAACCGTCAAACGCCCGGCGGTCATCTTCCCGCGTTGAAGGAGTATCCCCTAGCCATGCTGATCCGCCCGGCCCAGAAGACCGTCCGCACGTGGCATACCGACACAAGCATCTGGGATGACTTTGCCTTTCGGGCCGGTGACATCATGGTCGTCACCCCGCCCAAGACGGGGACCACGTGGACCCAGCGTATCGTCGATATGCTGCTCCACCAGTCATCCGCGCCGCGCCAGATCATGGATGAGCATCCCTGGCTCGATGCGCGCTTTGTCCCGCAACAGGAGATTGCGGCAGGACTTGCCACCCGGACCAGCCGACGTTCCCTTAAATCGCATTCGCCCCTGACCGCGCTGCCGCTGCATGACGATGTGCTCTACATCAATGTCGCACGCGATCCGCGCGACGCGGTGATGTCGTACTTCAACCACTGCACCAATTTCGCCGATGAGTTGCTGGCGGGGCTTGACCAGATCGGGATGGACGACCCGATGATCGCCGCCCCCTATCCGCGTGCGCCGGGTGACCCTCGCGCCTTCTTCCGCCGCTGGTTACGCGATCCGCAATTTGGGCCGTTCGACGATTTCACCATGGCCGAATTCTTCGAACTGGAGCGCAGTTTCTGGGAGGAGCGCGAGCGGCCCAACATCCTCATGGTCCACTACAACGACCTCAAGGCCGATCGCGACGGTGAGATGCGCCGGATCGCGCAATTCTGCGGTATCACAACGCCGGAGCCGCTGTGGGACGAGCTTGTCGCCGCGGCAGGCTTCGACGCCATGAAACGCGACGGAGCGAACATGCTCGGCATGGCTGACATGGCGTTCAAGGGTGGCGCGGATACTTTTCTGCACAAGGGCACCAATGGCCGCTGGGCGTCGGTTCTGACGGAAGATGACCTCGCCGATTACGCAGCCGCCCTGCGTTCGCAGATACCCGAAGGCCTCGCGGCGTGGCTGGAGGGCGGGCGGCTTGAAGCTGGCGATCCCACGCCGAAAAATGCGTAGGTACGGTGCATGGGAAGGCAGGACCGCTAGCGTCATGTGATTGAGCAAGAAGGCGGCGGCAATATGCGTCATTTACCCCATGCTGCGGTACGACAAATTGCTTGGAGATGGAGGCGGCGAGCCTATTCTCCTGACCGATGAATACGCTTGTTCCGCTCGCGCTGGCGCTCCCGGCACTGCTGATGGCCGGTGCTGCTGCCGGCTTTGCTGGCGGTCTCTTTGGGATCGGCGGAGGCTTCGTAGTCGTCCCGGCGTTGATGTTCCTGCTACCGATGCTCGGCGTTGCGCCCGATCATATCGCGCATGTCGCTGTCGGAACGTCGCTTGCGACGATCATCTTCACCTCGATCCGTTCGACCAGCAGCCATGCGCGGCGCGGGTCGGTTGATTTCGACCTGCTCAAAGGCTGGGCAGTATGGGTGGTGTTGGGTACGGCGATCGGCACGGTCTTCGCCGATCTTGTTTCAGGCGCGCTTCTGGCTGTGATCTTCGGGACCGGAGTGCTCGCCTTTGCGGTCTATTTCCTGCTTCCTGCGCGGCAGGGAGAGCCGCTGTTCGCCGCTCTGCCCTCGGGCTTGCCGCGTGTCGGCATCGCCAGCGCACTGGGCGCATTTTCAACCTTGCTCGGGATCGGCGGGGGCACCCTGACGACCTTGACAATGACGGTCTGCGGCACACCGATCCACCGCGCCATTGGCACTGCCGCCGGCATGGGCGCCGTCATCGCTATCCCGGCAACTATCGGCTTTGTCCTCATCGGACTTGGCGAGAGCGGGCTCGGTTGGGGCGCGCTCGGCTACGTTCATCTGCCCGCCGCCGTGGTTCTGATCGCCACGTCGGTGGCGTTCGCGCCGTTGGGCGTCGCGGCTGCGCATATGCTTTCGCCAGCGATCCTGCGCCGGGTTTTTGGCCTCTACCTGACTTTCATAGGCGTCTTGATGATCGCCAAATTCTGACCACTAGCCACGCTGACCAGAAGGAATTGACCATGCCGACCAGCCGCCGATCCTTTCTTGCCGGTGCCACTCTTGCGGGCGGGTTCGGTGCCATGCCGATCGCCGGACTTGGTGCTTCCACGACTGCCGCGCCTGCCGTGCCCGATTTCGGACCGAAGGCTGGTCAGGCTCTGTTGAGCCGCAATGAAAACCCCTATGGCCCGGCGCCGTCGGCGCTGCGCGCGATTACCGAAACCGCGAAGATGGGCTGCTATTACGCCGATCGCGGCCTCGATCGCCTGACTGCCATGATTGCAGAGCGGCACGGGGTCATGCCGTCACAGGTCGTTGTCGGGGAAGGGTCGACCGAGATTCTCTGCGCCATTTCGCTGGCCTGGGGACGCGAGGGTGCCATCCTTTGTCCGGATCTGTTCTGGGACACCACGGTGCTGTACGGGGAGCGTCAGGGCGTCACTTCGATCCGCGTTCCCTTGGCCGCGGACATGAGCGTTGATCTCGACGGCATGGCCCCCAAGGTGACTGACGGCGTGGCTCTGGTGCAGATCTGCAATCCCAACAACCCCACCGGCATGCTGATCCCGTCAGCGGCGCTGCGCGACTTCGCGGCAAAGGTCACCCCGCATGCGACGTTATTAGTGGACGAAGCCTATAACGAACTGACCGACCGGCCCGACGACAACTCAATGATCGATCTGGTGCGCAGCGGCGCAGATGTGATTGTGTGCCGCACCTTCTCGAAGATCTATGGCATGGCCGGCATGCGTGTAGGCTATGCCATTACCAGCGAGGCCAATGCACAGCGGATCAAGTCGCATCTTATGAGCTTCGGCGGCAATCTTTCGGGCTTGGCTGCAGCAATCGCCAGTTATAACGACACCCCGTTTCTGGACAGGTCGCGCGCAGCTGTGCTGGAAGGGCGCGCGATGATCCTTGATGCCGTAGCCAAGGCCGGGCTGACCGCGCTGCCATCACAGACCAATTTTGTTTTCGTGCAGGTGCCCGATGCCAATGCTCTGCGCGATTCAATGGCGGAGCGCGGTATCGCCATCAGAGGGGCATATGGCGCTTGGTCAGGCTATTCCCGGGTAAGCACGGGTAAGCTGGAGGATGTGGCGCGTTATGCCGCAGCCCTGCCCGAACTGGCAAAAAGGCTGTGGGCGTAATCATTAGCCGGCATCGGGCAGAGTGGTCGCATTCGACTATGCCTGCGCGCGCAGCCTGCGCTCTGCGAACCAGAGGGTTCCGCTGACCAGCAGCCAGATCAGGAAATAAGGCCATGCCGGACCACGGCGCTCCGGTTCGTCGGAGGCTGACGTGACGGTCTGCTCCGCAGCCCAACGCGCTGTTTGTTCGCCGACTTCATTTGCCCTTATTGTCCCGAGCGCATCCTTTGGCAGGACAAGAAAGGCAAATGTCTGTTCGCCGGAGGCCCCTGTCTGGGAAATGGTGTGAACACGCTGCATTGCGGGCCAGTAGGCAGCGCAACCGCGCGCGCCTGCATTGCGATCAATGGCGAGCGGGATCTCGGCCCCGTCGGGTGCGATCACGCGTGCCGTTCCGGCGATCCCGCATACTGCCATCCGCTCCCCGGCTTGTACAAGCGAGGGCACCTCGGGACGGAATTTGCTGTCGGGGCGTGCAACCGCACTCAGCGTATCGCTCCACCATTGTTCATAGCGATCGGATTGACCGTTAAGAACCAGCGCGAAGCTGTTCGCCACAGACCATACGGCCACGCGCCCGCGCTCGCTTTGCTGCCAGCCTGACAGCACGTTTCCGTCGGCATCTGCGACCACAGGCACGAAGTCCGAGCCGGTTCGCAAGATCCAGCGTCCGAGTTCGGGAGCGGGATCTTCGATCGTGTTGAGGTTCTCCGGAACATCGTCAGAGCCGGGACCGCGGCGGAACGCAAGCGCTTCCGCATCGGGTGCCAGCGGAGGCAACGCGACCGGCGCAATCTCGCTGCCGCCCTCTACGGCAAGGCCTAATCTGCGCCAGGCGTCGCGGGTTCTCGTCGTTGCAGCTTGGCTCATCCGCAAGACGACACCGAGCCCGCCGTCGACCGCCTTGGCCAGCGCAGCGCGCCCGCCGCTTTCGAGCCGTTCGAGCGAACGGTCGTCAATGATGATCACGTCGATCTCGCGCAGGCTGGTGGTGTCAAGGCGTACTCCGTCAGCGTCCAGATCGACCCCGCCGCCCGCATCGAGCCGGCTCTGCAGCCGGATCCCCGAATCCTCCGCCCATCGGCGCAGATATTTGGCCTCGGGCGAGGGCGCACCGATCAGCAGGGCACGGACGGGGCGCCCGGCGAGGGTGCGCAGCGGCACCGGCGTGTCAGAGACGATCGCCTTGTCGCGCCCGCGAAGCCGCAAGGTAAAGGAAGCGAGACCCGGCGTGCGTGCTGCGCCGCCTAGTGTGAAAGCCCCGTCGGGGCCTATCGCCCGGCTATCCACCCGGCGTCCGGCAGGATCGAGCAATTCGGCCGTGCCACCCTCCATGCCCGTCGCTGCGCCCCCCAGCACGAAGACAGATCCCGCCAGCGTATCCGTCGGAGCATCGAGCCGGATCAGGCCGCGCGGGAGTGGCATCTGGGTGAATTCGGCCGGTATTCCTGCCGTAATATCACGATCACGCGGCGGGAGGCCGCGCCCGAGGATCCGCAAATTCTGCACCTGACCATGGCGGCGCAGCGCGGTGGCGAGATCGGGAACCCGTTCCGCGCCGGCGATGGGCGGGGCTTCGGGCAACGCGATCAGCCGCTCGCCCGACTGCGCACGTGTGCCGTCTGGAGTCTCGGCGGTTGCCACCACCAGAGTCTCGCCGCCAATCGGCAGCATCGGCGGGAACAGGGTCAGAAAGAGCAGCAGGCTGCTGGCCAGTGTCAGCGTGGCGAGCAGCCAGGCCTGCCAACCGCGCCGAAGCAGCAGAAGTCGCAATGCCGCTGTGAGCGCGGCTATGGCGATCAGCGTGGCGGCGAGGCTTTCCGGCGCGAACATCAACGCAGGCCCTCGCTGTAGCGGCGTCCCAGCGCGCCACCATCATCGCGGCGGCGCACCTGTGCGGGCGGGCGGGTCAGTACAACCCAAAGCTCGCCGCGCAGCTTTTCGCGCAGGGCGCGTGAGGCGGGCCGGCTGCGCAGCGCGTCGATCGCGGCAAGCACGGCCAGCGGGTCGCGGATCCTTGGGCTGTTGCTCCGCACCCAGCTTTCAAGCCCCGCAAGGTCGATTTCATTGGTAGTGGAGAGGGCCCGCCACGCCGTTGCCGGGACCGCGTCCTCGATCGCAAAGGGGGTCAGCCGCGCACCACCGCTGACGATCCCTTCGCGCTTGCCGGTCAGCCGCCGCGTCATGTCAATCGGCGGCTGCTGCGATCCGATCCGAGGCAAGTAGATCCGTGTCGCCTGCTGCACCTGCTTGATGTAGCCGAGCGCTTCGTTCTCGAACGGGAGCGCCGCTTCGGGTTTCCCGGATCGCAGGTTGAGTTCGGCCTCCCACATCGCATCCAGCGCCGCCTTCAGCAGCTTTCGCGTTTCGGGATCGAGCAGGGTCGCTGCTTCGCTTTCGTCATGCACATGGCCGTATTCTGCGGTGATATTGCCAAGATCGCCGAAGACCGGCGATTCTGGCTCTGCGCCGTGATCGTGACCGTCACCGTCGTAATGCTCAGGCTCGGCAGGCTTGTCCTTGTCTGAAGTCGGCAGCGGCGGTCGCGGTGTCTCCTCGGCTTCCATGCCCACGAATTGACCGTACCTGAGGCGCAGCAAACGCTGATCGACCCCGATCGTGTCGGAACGGACGAGGAATTCGTCGGCGCTAAGGCGGTCGCGCTGTTTGATCAGCGCTTCGGTGTCGATGATGACCTGACGCTGGCTGCGGAAATAGGCGGGCATCGCCTGCTTCGCCATCAGGTCGAGCCCTTCGGCCTGCTGCGGTTCGGGCACAGACCAGCGCAGGATCACGCCGGGGCCGCGCACCACCTGCGGATCGGGATCGCGGGTGTCGGCGACGGTCAGCTGCACTACCAGATCGCTGCCCGGCTGGAGGCCAAAGGACGCAAGCGGGAGTTCGATCACGAAGCGGCGGCGCGTGGGCTCGCCCATGCCGGTGACCGTCCGGCTGCTTTCGGTGAATCTGACGTTCTCGCCTTCACCAATGGCGGTGGTGACTGTCAGCCGGGCGAGCCTGTCGACGGCATAATCGTCACTCGCCTCGAACACTACGCGCCAGCTGCGCTGACCGGGCTGCATGGTGACGAGGCCCGATGCCGGTTCGATCACCCGCACCTGCGGCGGTTCATCGGGGATCGGCTCCAACCGGTGGGCGGGCTGGCTTTCGCGCATTCCTTGGGCGGTGATGCGGTAGAGCGCGGGCATGTCGAGCCGCAGCGATCCGCTCCATCCTTCGTCGGTTCGCTCCAGCGGCAGGCGCTGTCCGCCGATCAGTTGCAGCGCGGCTGCGGAGGGTTGCGGGGTGAAGGCGAAAGTCCATTCGATCCGCGATCCGGCGGGCGCACGTATGTCGAGACTGTCGCTTACGCGTGCCGGCAGGCCGGTATAGGCCGTCGGCACGATCCGCACACGCTGGCCGGTGAGGCGCGGCGGGCCAAGGGTGGCATCCGTAGCCTGCGTGGCGGGTGCTGGTGGGGGCGGCGCGCTGCTTTCACTTTGCCAGTAGGCGATGCCTGCCAGCGCCACCGCGCCCAGAGCCCAGGCCATAAGAATGCCGCGCTTCGGCCAGTCATCGGCAAGACTCACCGGGTCGATAGCTTCGATCCGCTCGGCGATACGGCCTGACTGCACGCGCTCCAGCGGGGCAAGATCGCCCTCGGCAAAGACTAGCCCGGCGCTGTCTTCAAGCTGCACTTCGCGCGCATTGAGACGGCGAACCAGCCAGTCTCGGTCGAGACGGCCTGCGCGCCGGATTGCCACCCAGCCGAGCGCCGTCCCGCTTGTCAGCAGTAGCCCCGCAGCCAGTACGCCGCCGACGACTGCCCAGCCCAATCCGGCAAGCACCAGCACAAGCGGGCTTCCAAGCAGCATAACTTCCCCCGCTGCGCGGCGGCGCGCGGGACGGAGCCAGGTGTCGAAGCGAAACTCGCGGCTCACGCGGCAAACCTCCGCCTGCGGGTGGCGAGCAGTCGTTCGGCAAGGAAGACGATCGCGATCATCACCGCCAGCCATGGCGCGAGGTCGCGCGGCGGGAGCGGGTAGGGCGCGGCCCCGGCGGTCGGGACGAATGCGGCGGAGGCGACCCGCGCAGGTGGCGGGGCAGGGGGAGTGACGAGATCCCGCAATGTGGCGGCGAAATCGGGGGCAAGCAGATCGGGCATCTGGGCCGGGACAAGCGGCCGGGTAAAGCGCATCAATCGCCCTTCGCCCAGAAAACCGCCTTCAACCAGAACGCCGCCGGTCTGGTCGCGCCATAGCGCCTCGGTGGTGGCGGGCATGGCGACTTCGGCGGTGCTGCCGAGCAGAGCGGTGCCGCCTGCGCCGATCCAGTCGGTCACGGCTTGCGGTACGGGGCCAGGGTTGAGCCAGACGA
Organism: Erythrobacter fulvus; assembly: GCF_028595285.1. Lineage (GTDB taxonomy): Bacteria > Pseudomonadota > Alphaproteobacteria > Sphingomonadales > Sphingomonadaceae > Erythrobacter > Erythrobacter fulvus. The sequence goes on from NZ_JAQQXQ010000003.1 coordinate 20,291, forward strand.
GCACGGCATCCTGCCGAGGCAGCGCGGTGCCCGTGCCTGCATCGAAACGGGGCGCGTCGCTCCATGCTCCGGCGGCGGCGCGGAAATAGCGCACCGCGCCGGCCTGCGCTTGCTGGTACCGCACCGACAGCGCCGGGTTCTCCGGCGGGGCAGGCTTTTCGGCCTTCTTGTCAGCTCCGACAATTCGCCATGTGACCTTGCGAGAAAGGCGCAACCTGTCTGCGTCGACCCCGTCCAGTTCCGGCGGCACGAGGATCGTCAGAGGCGCCTCGGCCGGCAATTCCGCATCGAACTGGCGGATCAGGCTGGAGGTCTGCTCTGGTGATGCGGGCGGAGCAGTGTCGATTGCCGGAAAGCCCGGTGCGATCCAGCGGAGGTCTGCATCCGGCCCAGCCGTTTTGCGCGCTGCGGCTGGATCGATCCCCGGCGCAACCAGAACGCGGGGGCTGTTGTCATCCCAGCCGAGCACCGCCGGGCGGGCAAGCAACAGCGCCAGCAGCGCGATGAGCAGCAGCCGCAACGCGAGCAGCACCCATTCGTCAAAGCGCAGTTTGCTGCGTGGGCGAGGGCGCGGATCGAGCCAGCGCAGCGCGGCAAACTCGATCGGCACCTCTTCGGTGCGCCGCCGCAGGTGGATCAGCAGCGGCACGACCAGAGCCGCGAGTGCAACAAGGCCGAACGGGACCAGCAAGAGCGGCGTCACTTCGGGGGTGCCCCCCGTCCGAAGAAGGTCTGCAAGGGGCTGTCGATAGGCTCGTCCAGCACATAGACGGTGTGCCGGATGCCCGCGCTGTCGAGCCGATCGTCCAGCGCCGCGCGGGCAGCGGCAAAGCGTGCAAGGAAGTCTTCGCGCAGCGCCTTGCCGTCGCCGACCAGCGTTGCGCCGCTTTCCTGTTCACGGAAAAGGTAGCCGCCGTCGAAGGGGAAATCGCGCTCCTCAACGGTCAGCATCTGTACTGCCAGCACCTCCCGCCCCGCCTTGGCGAGCCGTTCGATCAGCGCGATGCCGCCTTCGTCGAAGCAATCGCTGAGGAAGAATACCAGATCATGCGCACCGATCCGTTCCCACAGCGGCGTGAGTGTTCCTGCATCGGGAAAAGTGCCTGCTGCCTGAAGCCGTGCAAAGTCGATCTGCAAGTGGTCTTTCTGCGCGCGCCCGCCATGCGGGTCAGCCACCTCCAGCGCGTCTTCCTGCAAGGCTATCCACCCGAAGCGGTCGCCCTGCATCATCGCGAGTTCGGCAATGCAAAGAGCCACCAACTTGGCTGCATCGAGGCGCGACCAGTCGGGCCGCGCCCGGTCGGCCTGCGCCATTGACGCGCTGGCATCGATCAGGATCCAGACAGAGACCGGACTTTCCTGTTCAGCCTCGCGCACGAAGAATTTGTCCGACCGGGCGAACAGCTTCCAGTCGATCCGGCGCGGTTCGTCGCCGGGTTCGTAAGCGCGGTACTGCGCGAATTCGAGTCCCGCGCCCTTGTTGCGGCTGGGGTGCATCCCGAAGCCGCCCGTACCCAGATCGCTGCGCGTGCGCAGGCGCAGCCGCTTAAGCCGGCTGCGGACCTCGGGCGGGATCGTGAGCGGCGTGTGCGCCATGGGTCAGGCGGCGGGCGGCGGAAGGTGAGCCAGCAGCGCGGCGACCACATCGTCGGCGCTCTTGCCCTCCGCCTCAGCAGCAAAGGACAGCAGCAGGCGGTGGCGCATGACTGGCGCGGCGAGGGCAGCGATATCCTCGCGCGTCGCGGCGAGCCGTCCGTGGAGCAGCGCGCGTGCTTTGGCGCAAAGCACCAACGCCTGCCCGGCACGCGGTCCAGCGCCCCAGCGCACATATTGCCCGACTTCGGAAGGCGCAGCCGGATCGCCCGGACGGGTGGCACGCACCAGCGAAGTGATCCAGCCGAGCAGATCCTCGCTGAGATAAACGTCGCGCACGATCGCCTGCAGCGCCAGCACGTCCGCGCCTTCCATCACGCAGGGCACTGCCGCGCCCGCCTTGCCGGTGGTCAGCGCGAGGATATCGCGTTCCTCTGCGGCGGTCGGGTAGCCGACCCGCACCAGCAACAGGAAGCGGTCGAGCTGCGCCTCGGGCAGAGGATAGGTGCCGGCCTGCTCCAGCGGGTTCTGCGTTGCCAGTACGAAGAAGGGTTTGGGCAGCTGATAGGTCTGCCCGCCATAGCTGACGGTCTTTTCCTGCATCGCTTCCAACAGCGCGGCCTGCGTCTTGGGCGGGGTGCGGTTCAATTCGTCGGCGAGCAGCAGGTTGGTGAACACCGGTCCCTTCTGAAAGCGGAAAGACCGGTGGCCGGTGCCGTGATCCTCTTCCAGCAATTCGGTGCCTAGGATGTCGCTCGGCATCAGATCGGGGGTGAACTGGACGCGCCGGAAATCGAGCGCCAGCGCCTCGCCCAGCGTGCGCACCAGCAGCGTCTTGCCCAGGCCCGGCACGCCTTCGAGCAGGCAATGCCCGCCCGCGAGCAAGCCGATCAGCAATTGTTCGACGACATCGTTCTGCCCGACGATCGCGGTGGCGATGGCCTGCTTGAGTGCGTCAAGCTTTGCGATTCGTCTTTCGATGTCGGCGGCATCCGCCGCAGCCTGCTGTGCCACCTGTCTTCAACCCTTCAATTGCTGAGCGCATACATGATGATGTTCACCCCGAAGCGGGTGTTATCTTCCGCGAGAAAGCGCTTGTTGCGCCAGTCGTAGTCCCACTCGCAGCCGTAGTCCTTGTTGCTGTAGAGGATGCCTAGACGCCCGTTGATGGTGATGCCCTTGAGATAGTCATGGATCAGGTCATCGCCCCAGCCATTGAGCTCGAAGGAGGTCGCGGGCGGGCCCTTGAACTTGAAGAAGCTGGTGTAGACGGGGTGGTCATCGGGCAGCTTTTTCAGCGCCTCGCCGCCGAAAATGCGGGCCATTTGTGCTTCGAATGACTTGGCGAAAAGTCCGTCGATGTCGTGGTTGCAATCATCGACGAAGACAAAGCCGCCATTGCGCACGTAGCGTTCGAAATTCCGGCGTTCGGCATCGGAGAATTCAACCGCCTTGTGCCCCGCGAGGTAGCAGAACGGGGCCGAAAGCATCCGGGGATCATCCAGCGCGACGACGTGTTCTTCAGGGTCAACCCGTAAGGACGTATAATCGACGAGCGAAGTTATGAGGTTTGCCGGCATGCGCTGGTCGACGTCCCAGTCGCCGGAATTGTACTTCAGCCGGGTGAACCAGAAGTCATACCCGCGCGATGCCGCACCACCCGCGCGCTGGGCCGCGAGCGCGCCCGGCAGCGCGGCACCCGCCAGCCCGCAGGCGATAAGCCGGAGGAAACCGGCGCGGGTCATGGCTGTGCCGCTCATGTTACCCGCGCCCGTTCTGTCATGGCGTCAGACGGCGTCCGACAGCGAGGTGAAGGTGAAGTCCCGGATCTTCATGGGCGGTACCATGATATTGCCGTTCTCGACCCGGACCGAGCGGCCCAGTTCCTCGATATTGTTGAGCATGATCACCGGGCTTTCGTTGAAGCGGAAGTTCTTGATCGGATACTTCAGCTGCCCGTTCTCGATGTAAAAGGTGCCGTCGCGGGTAAGGCCGGTCAGCAGCACCGTCTGCGGATCGACCATGCGAATGTACCACGTGCGGGTGACGAGAATGCCGCGTTCGGTGCCGACGATCAGTTCCGAAGTCGACTTGGTGCCGCCTTCCATGATCGTGTTGCCCCAGCTCGCCGTCTCCGGCTTGCCTTGCTTGGAAGCCCAGTACCGCGAATAGTCGAGGTTCGCGACTTTGCCCTGATCAATGATCTTGACCCGGTCGCGCGGCAGGCCTTCGCCGTCCCACGGCATGACCGGCACCACCGGGTTCCACGGATCGGTGTAGATGTTGACGCGCGGATCCATGATCTGCTCGCCGATCTTGTTGCCGCCGCCCTGCTTGCTGAGGAAGCTGCGCCCTTCGTCCGCCGAACGGGCGTCGAAGAAGTTCATCATGAAGCTGATCAGCCCCGATGCAGCCGCTGGTTCCAGAATGACAGTGTACTTGCCCGGCTCCAGCGCCTGTGCATCCACCGATGCCGCCGCCTTGCGCATCGCGATCTGGATGTCGCGGGACGCGTCGAACTCAGCAATGTCCTTCACATTGCTGGCGACCCAGCCCGATCCGCGGCCGTCTTCGGTACGCACGGTGCAGGTGTAATCGGCGACCGTGGACTTCTGGTAGCCGAAATTACCGTTGGAATTGGCATGGGCGAAGAAGGTGTGCCCGTCTTCGAGGAAGCCCGCCGCAATCAGGCCGCGCTCACGGCAGGGCAGGATCGATGCTTCGGCGATCTTCGCGCGGGCCTCCGCCGTCAGCGCGGCGGTCGCCTCGCTGAAGGTGTCGGTAGCGCGATAGGTCTGCTTGCCGACCGCGGGCATGAATTCGGGGTTTTCCGGGGCCAGCTTCGCCAGATCCTCGGCGCGGCGCACGACCCGTTCGAGCGAGGCATCGTCGAACTGGTTGATGGTGGCCGTCCCGACCCGCTTGCCGAACGCGACCTGCACGCCCAGTTCGACATCGTCGACGATCCCCGAGGTGGAAATGTCGTTACGCGCGAAGCGGACGTTACCCTGATAGCCGCCGCCCAGCTGGGCGCTGATCTCGTCGGCAGTGGAAAGCGCGATGACCTTGTCGAGGATGGCCTTGGCTTGCGCTTCTGAAAGAATGCTCATTGCTGCTTCTCCTGTGCGCGCTTCAGCCCAGCGACCGGGCGGTGTTGATGACATTGATCCCGTCGAAACGGGTGGTCGAGGAGCCATGGCTTACGGCCGAAATCTGGCTCGGCTGGCCCTTGCCGTCGAAGAACGATCCGAACATGCGATAATCGCTCTCGTCGCAGATCGCCGAACACGCGCCCCAGAATTCGGGGGTGCGCATCTGGTAGGCGACATCCTCGATCATCGGACCGAGTTTGCCGTTCTTGATCTCGTAGAACACCGTCCCGCCGAATTGCGCGTTGTAACGCTGCTGGTCGATCGAGAAAGAGCCGCGTCCTGAGATGTAGATGCCGTTTTCGACTCCTGCGATCATGTCGGCAGGGGACATCTTGGTCTTGCCGGGGGCGAGGCTGACATTGGCCATGCGCTGGAACTGCACCGAAGACCAGCTGTCGGCATAGCAGCAACCGTCGGATTCATTTTTGCCGACGATATGCGCCTGATCGCGGATGGTCTGGTAATCGACCAGAATGCCGTCTTTCACGAGATCCCAGCGCTTGGTCTTCACGCCTTCATCGTCATACCCGACCGCGCCGAGCGACCCGACCTGGGTCTTGTCGGCAAACAGGTTCACGATATCGCTGCCGTATTTGAACGCGGCGTCGCGTTTATCGAGGGTGGCGAAGCTGGTGCCAGCGTAATTCGCCTCGTAGCCGAGCACGCGGTCCAGTTCGAGCGGGTGGCCGACGCTTTCGTGGATCGTCAGGCCAAGGTGGTTGGGATCGAGCACGAGGTCATATTTGCCCGGCTTGACCGAAGGCGCCTTGAGCTTGGCCTGCGCGTCATTCGCCGCGGCGATGGCGTCTTCCTTCATGTCGTAGGTATTACCGTAGGTGGTCAAGCCATTGGACAGCACGAACTTGTCCTCGTCGCGGCCGTCCATGTATTCCCAGCCCAGACCCATCGGCGCGGATAGGCCATCGCGAGACCGGAACTTGCCGGTGGTGGTGTCCACGGCGGTTACCGTCAGCGGCGCCCAGATGCGGTGCACGTCCTGATCGATGTAGGAACCATCGGTCGAGGCAAAGTACTTCTGCTCGTTGACGAGGAAGAGCAGCGAATTGACGTAGTTGGCCCCGGCATTGAGCGCCGCGTCATTGACGCTCATCAGCAGATCGACCTTGTCGGCGATCGGCACTTCCATCGCGTTCTTCCGGATGGGGGTGCGCCAGCTGACTTCGCCGACCCCGGGCGTGGGGGCGAGCTGTACGGGGGCGGTCTGGATGCGGGCATTGGCCTTGGCAATCGCGGTTGCCTGCCGCGCGGCATCGGCAACGGCGTCTTCGGTCATGCCGTTGGTTGCGGCAAAGCCCCATGCGCCGTCGGCGATTACGCGCACGCCGGTGCCGGTGCTTTCGGTGTTCACTATATTCTCGACATTGCGTTCGCGGGTGATGACGAACTGGCGCAGGTAACGGCCGACGCGCACGTCGCAATAACTCGCTCCAGCAGCGGTCGCGGCCGAGAGCGCCGCGTCAGCAAGCTGCTTCTTGACCGCTACGTCGATCCCGTCCTGCAGCTGGCTGGCGGCAATGGCCTTGCCGAAGATGGAGGGTGACAGCGCCGCACCGGTAAAAAAGGTGCTAAGCGCAAGGAAATCCCTTCGGTCCATTTGGTTGCTCCCCATCGGGCCAGTCACTTTCTTCGGAGTATCCAAAGAAAATTCGGCCATTGCATCACGACATGGGCCATTGCTGCCGAAAGGCCACGCAACAATCAAACCGGCGAACGGGGAGGTTGTGCCAGCCCCGCGCGACGGTCCATGTCTCTTCGATGCCCCTTCGCTAGCAAGCCGAACAGCGATAGGGCAAGGGAGACGACGAAGCGCTCCCCTTAATCGACGAATGTGTAACCACAAGGCGACGATCGAGCGCACTCGGCCGGTCGGTCCGATCCTTAGCGAGTGATCCCACCCCGATTACCGGAAAGGGGCCGATGCATCTGGTTGTCACTCTTTGCGGCTATTACTGGATGATGTCGGCGGGGGCGCCTTGCCGTCATAGGCAAGGCGGAAGCCCACGTTTGACGCACCCAGGCCGGGATCGCGCCCCTGACGGCTTTCGGGGCGATATCGCTGGCAGTAGTTTGGCGCGCAAAGGTAGCTGCCGCCCTTCATGACCCGGCTGGCGAAACCGGGGTTCAACGGGTCATAGGCGTCGTTCTCGCTGGCTCTGCGCGGATTGTCGCGCGTTTGCGGATCGTGCCCGGGCCGATAGAAGTCTGCCGTTACCTCCCAGACATTGCCGACCATGTCGTAGAGTCCGAAGCCGTTGGGCGCAAAGCAACCGACCGGCGCGATGCCCTTGAAACCGTCAGCCGCTTCGTTGACGACCGGAAAGACGCCCTGCCAGCTGTTGGCGCTTTTGGCATCGGGCTGTTCGACATAATCGGGCGCGCCTGCGCTGGCTGCATATTCCCACTCGGCCTCGGTCGGCAGCCGTCCGCCACGCCATGCCGCATAGGCCTGCATGTCTTCCCATGCGAGATGCACTGCCGGTTGATCGGGCACGGCATCGGGCCCCTGCCGGCCGTAGGGCTTTTTCCAGCTGGCACCGGGCACATAGTCCCACCAGTCGGCATAGTTGCGCGAAGGGCGATCGGGCGGGGTGAACACCGCCGAACCGGGCTGCAGCATATGGGCCGGGATCTGTTCCACCGGCACGCCGAACTGCGCCGGATCGACGGGCTTTTCGGCCACCGTGACATAGCCGGTCGCATCGACGAACTCGGCGAACTGGCGGTTGGTGACTTCGTGCGGATCGATCCAGAAACCGTCCACCCGTGTTTCGCGCGGCGGGCCTTCCTCGGCATAGACCGCATCGCTGCCCATTATGAAGCTTCCGCCTTCGATGTACACCGGTAGCGAGCGCGGGGTTTCGCACGTTGCCGTGGCGGCAAAATCTGTGGCCGACCGAGGCAGCGCATTTTCGTCCGTTGCGCCGCCGCAGGCCGCGACCAACCACGCCAGTGCAAGCGCCCAGCCCATTTTTATCCGGCGCAGCCCGGGCGGGCGGCAATCCCGCCCAGGCAGAGAGACCCTGGCTTTCAGCAATTGCCGCAAATCTGTTCCTCTATCCGCCTGAAGCTTTCGGCCCTGCCGGGTCAGGTGAGCGTGACGGGACGGGACGCGATCATTTCCTCCATGACGAAATGACCGGTAACAACCGAAAGTTCGAACCCGTCGACAAGTTGCTGGTAAAACCGGTCATAACCCCTGATCCCGGCCGTAACGACCTTGATAAGATAATCCCATTCCCCGCCGATGCGGTAAAGATCCACCACGCCGGGGATCCGCGCGACATGATCCTTGAACGCCACCGCCCAGTCTTTCGAATGGTGCGGGGTCTTGATCATCACCATTACCACCAGATCCAGCCCGAGCCGCGCGAGATCGATCACCGCGCGCTGGCCGCGCAGCACGCCCTCGGCTTCAAGCCGCTGCAAGCGCCGCCAGCAGGCATTCTGCGACAGGCCCACGGTTTCGGCCAAAGCCCGCTGGCTAAGCGAGGAATCGGATTGAAGCGCCATCAGGATGCGGCGATCAATATTGTCTATCTGGAGCGATTGTGTGGTCATTTGACCCACTATTAGCGCAAAATTTCCCGTTTCAGGTAATGAAATCGCGCGCGATATGCGAGATTCTTCCCCCATGACCCATGCCAGCTTTCCAGCCGCCGAATCTGCGTTGATTCATGCCGAAGCCCTGTTCGAGGCCTTTCGTGCCGATATTCGCGCAAAGATCGCGGCGGGCACGCTGGCACATTCGATTATCGGCAAAGGCGCGGCCGTCGATGGCCCGTTCGGCCCGCAGCCGCTGCTTTATGCCGATTACGCCGCATCGGGCAGGGCGCTGCGCGAGATCGAGCATTTCGTCATCGAACACGTCCTGCCCGTCTACGCCAATCCGCATACCCAGGCATCGTTCTGTGGCCGGTCGATCAATGCGCTTCGTCGCACAGCGCGGGCTGAGGTCGCGCGGTTCTGCGGCGCGGGCGATGACGACGCGGTGATTTTCGCCGGATCAGGCGCGACCGCCGGCATCCAGAAGCTCGTGCGTCTGTTCGGAGCCGACCGCTGCGACGAGAGCGGTTCGCCTGCGCTGGTTCTGCTCGGGCCCTACGAGCACCATTCCAACCTGCTGCCATGGCGCGAGAGTGGTGCGGATGTGATCGAGCTGCCCGAGGATAGGGACGGCGGGCCGGACCGGACAGCCTTGGCCAGAGCGCTGGAACAGGCGCGCGGACGACGGATCATTGCCGCATTTTCCGCCGGATCGAACGTCACCGGCGCGTTGAGCGATGTGGTCGCGCTGTCGCAAATGGTGCAGGCGGCCCGCGGAAAGGTAATCTGGGACTACGCGGGCGCTGCGCCTTACCTGCCGATGGCAATGCAGCTCGCATCAGGCGTGCATGTCGATGCGCTGGTGTTTTCGCCGCACAAGTTCCTGGGCGGCCCGGCATCTTCAGGTGTGCTGGTCGTGCGGCGCGATGCGGTTGTGATTGACCGGCCATCTGCACCGGGTGGAGGCACTGTCGGTTTCGTCTCGCCCGAGGGGCAAGATTACCTGTCCGATCTTTCCGCGCGCGAGGAAGCCGGGACGCCCAATGTCATCGCCGATATCCGCACCGCGCTCGCCGCGATCGTGCGGTCCTGCATGGTGGAGGCCGGGCTTGATCTGCGCGCGCAGGCGCTGTGCCGGGCGGCGCTGGCCTGTTGGTGCGAACATCCGCGGATCGAGGTGCTGGGTTGCACACAGGCAGAACGGCTGCCGATCATATCGTTCCGGGTGCGTGACGGTGCCGGTGCAATTGTGCACCACCAACTCGTTACCCGCATTCTCAGCGATTGTTTCGGGGTTCAGGCGCGTGGGGGGTGTGCCTGCGCAGGGCCCTATGTCCACCGCCTGCTCGGCATCGACGAGGCAGCCTCGCGTGCCATCCATGCAGCGATCCGCGCCGGACACGAACTCGACAAGCCGGGCTTCGTCCGGGTCAATTTCTCGCCCCTGATGAGCGATACCGAAGTCGCGAGGCTGGTCGCCAGTGTCGAGCAGGTGGCTGACGGATATGAGCAATTGGCGCGCCATTTCGTCGCCAATCCCGCGACCGCAGTGTTCGAACCGGTTGTGCAAGCTGCAGTGGCCGGCTGACAGCAGCGCAAGCGTTACGGCCGATCAGTTGGGCCAGTACACCAATTCGTCGCCCGCCACGTAAGGCTCCGCCAGCGTCTTGTCGATCGACACCGGAGTGTCGAAAGTGCTGGCGTAGAGTGGCGGCTTGCGGACACGGTGATGTGCGGCCAGCAGCGCTTCCAGCTCCGCTCGTTTGGCCGGCTCGGCCGCCGCGAGGTTGCGCTTTTCGGTAGGGTCGGCGGCGAGGTTGTAGAGCCACACCTTGTTCTGCTTCGTGTTCACCTGAAGCTTCCAGTCGCCCGCGCGAACTGCCTTATAGTACCCGCTGTTCCAGAATAGCGGCGCATCGGCGCGAAGCTGGGCGCCGGTGCCGGTCAGCGCGGGTGTGAGATCACGCCCGTCGATCACCAGCCCTTGTGGCAGCGGCGCGCCTGCCGCAGCGGCCAGCGTCGGCATCAGATCGACCTGACCGACAGGAAGCGGAATCCGTGTGCCCGGCGCAATCCGCGCAGGCCAGCTTGCGAACATGGGCACCCGGATGCCGCCTTCGAAGAAAGTGCCTTTGCCGCCGCGATAGGGTGCGTTGAGTTTATCCAGCCCGATATAGCCCGGGGCGCCGTTATCCGACGAGATCACCACCAGAGTGTTTTCCGCCAAACCCTCAGCTTCGAGCTTTGCCATGATCCGCCCCACACTACGATCCAGCGCGCGGACCATTGACGCATAGACCCGCAGCCGGTGCGGGCCGATATCGCCAACTGCGTCATAATCCTCGCGCGTCGCCTGCAAGGGCGAATGCACACCCCAGTGGGCAAGATAGAGGAAGAAGGGCCGATTGCGGTTCGCGTCGATTACCTTCAGGCTCTCGTCGGTCCAGTAGTCTGCCAGATAGCCGCCGGGGGCGAACTTCTCACCGCCGTTATAGCTTGTGACGAAATGGCCTGCGGCCCACAGGAAGCGATCGATCGGATCGAAGTCGACCCGGGCGTTGACCGCATCGGGGTGATCTTCAGGCAGGTGAAGCATCCCGTCGAGATTCAGGCTTTCATCGAAGCCTTGCGCGTTGGGATTGAAACTCGGAGCGTTGCCAAGGTGCCACTTGCCGATGTGCACCGTGTGGTAACCGCGCGCCTTGAGAACTTCTGCGACTGTGACCTCTTCTGAGGGCAGCCCCTGTTCCTCGAATGGCGGCGCGACCGCATCGGCCTTGGCATTGTAGATGGTTGGCGGACGATCGGGCGAGATATCTGCGGAGACCATAGAGACAATCCGCGCAAACCCGTCCGGGGTAGGCGTGAATTCGAACCCGGTGCGGGTGGCATAACGGCCCGTCATCAGCTGCGCGCGCGATGGCGAGCAGGTGGCGTTGCCGGCATAGGCTTGCGTGAAGATCGCTCCTTGTGCGGCCAGCCGGTCGATATTGGGGGTTTGGACCTTGCCGTCCCCTACGCCGCCACCGAAGGTCGACAGGTCGTTGATTCCCAGATCGTCGAACAGGATGAAGATGATGTTGGGCGGTCGCTCCGCCGGAGATTGCTCGGCCTTGTCCGGCCCCTGCTGCCACGGCACAGGCCGGTTGTCCGCCACCTGCTGGGTACTGCGCCAGCGGATAAAGGTGAGCGCAAGGTCGGTGCGCCAGATATAGGCCGCACCGCCAAGCATGGCGAGGCATGCCAGCGTGCCGAGCGCCGCCTTGTGCCAGCGTTTCACGGTGTCGCCCTTGTGCAGATGTTGAGCTGCCCTGCCAGCCCCGCGTCGCGATGCTTGGCGATTGTCTGATATTCGGGCGACTGCACCATCGTCATCATCGCCAGCCTCGAGGGATATTCGGCAATCGCGACCATGTCCCAAAGCTCTTCGACTTCGCCCAGCAGCAGCCCGGTTACCGCGCCGCTGAAGCGCACCTTGCCACCGACCGCTGCAAGGCAGGCGCCGACGCCTGCGGCATAGCGCAGATAGGCTTCGCGTCCGGTCAGATCGGGTTCCGATCCGTCGGGATAGGTCGCCTTCTCCCGGAACTTGAGCAGATTGACCATGCACATTGGCCCGTCATCGCCGCCGGTGAAAAAAGCCATTGCCTGTTCGGGCGTGGGATGGAGCTGATTGGTGACGTTCATTTCGTATCTCCCTGCCGGGCAATCTCGAGAATGGCTCCGACGAAGCCCTGCGGGTCGTCTTCCTGAATGAAATGTCCGCCCGAAAGCGTGCGATGCGGCTGGCCTGCGGTCCCGGGAACCCGGCCGATAAAGCGGCTTTCCCCGCCACGGGTGATCGGATCACCGTCGCTGAAGGCGCACAGGAACGGCTTGTCCCACGTTTCAAACACCTTCCATGCCTCGCGCTGGTCGGGCACGGCGAGATTGCCGGCAAAGGGCACGAGGCTGGGGAAGATCCGCGCCCCTGCCTTGTAGCGCGCATCGGGAAAGGGCGCGTCGTATGCCGCGATTTCGGCGTCGGAAAGGCCGCGTTTGGTGCCTTTGGCGATGATCTTGCCGATCGGGAAAAAGGGACTCCATTGCGAAAAGGCGCGCCAGATCGCGAAAGCGCGCGGGGCGGGGCCACCTTCGGGCAAGCCGCCATTCGACAGAACGACGCCCGCAAACCGTTCGGGCATGGCTGCCACCAGTCTGAGTCCGATAAGCGACCCCCAGTCCTGGCAGGCCAGCGTGATGCCACCGAGTTCGAGCGCTTCGATCCATTGACGCATCCAGCCGACATGGCGGGCATAGGTGTAGTCGGATTTAGCCGCGGGCTTGTCCGATTTGCCGAAGCCGATCAGGTCGGGCGCAAGCACGCGGTAACCGGCGGCGGCGAGAGGGCCGATCATGTGGCGATAGAGATAGGACCAGCTCGGCTCGCCATGCATCATCAAGACGATCCGGCCTTCGCGCGGGCCTTCGTCAATGTAGTGGATGCGAAGGGGCTGCCCGGTCCGCGCATCCACAATGTCGAGATAATGCGGTTCAAAGGGAAAATCATCGATCCCCGCGAAGGCTGCGTCAGGGGTGCGCAAAATCTCCAAACTACCCTCCCGCCATTCCTTCAACTATTGGCATGATAAGTGTCATTATATCGCATGTCCGTCAATCTGCGCGCGCATCATGCTCCGGATTGCTGTGCCAGTGCATCGTCGAGCATCCGCCGCACCACCGCTTTGGCTTCATCTACCGTCAGACCCTGATCATGGCGCAACAGCCGCCAGGTGTTGAAGCTGAGGATTACATTCAGTCCGCGCGCACCCATGGTGTCGGCGCGCACATGTTCGGGCAGGTGGGCTTCGAGCGTTTCCGCTTCGAGCCGCAGAAGCCGCCGGTAGTCCTGCATCAGATAGGGGGATTCGAACCGCCGGATGTTGGCCGAAATGCGAAAGGGCATGATCGCCTCGAAAATCCGCGCACGGCGCTCTGCAAGGTCAGTCAGGCGTTGCTGCCAAGTCGCCCCTTGGGGCGGACGCAGCAGGATCGGGAGGACGCGCGCCTCGATCTCCTCACTCATCTCGCGATAAAGCGCGTCCATATCCTTGAAGTGGCGAAACACCGAGCGCAGTCCCACTCCGGCGACTTCGGCAACCTGTGCGGCGCTGGGTGCAACCTCGCCCTTGGCCACCAGTTCAAGCATGGCGGAAGCAATGCGCGAACGGCTTGACCGGCTGCGTTCGCGCCTGCCGTCCGACAGTGGGGCCGCGGTGGCCGAAGTTGCGGAAATCTTCGTTGCAGCCATGTGCCTCGCAACCTTTGCGGGAAGGGCGGGAACCCAAGTCTTCAAAACGTAAAATATGGCACACAAACTGTCAATTTAATAACCCTGAGGCAGACGCCTTGGCGGGTTAGGTGATGTCGTGGCAGTGACCGTCATCACCCTTTTCGGGCGAGGCATCGGCCCTGCGGCGCCGGGGTTTTGACTGCCGGACAGTCTGCAATTGCGTGCGCGGGCCGCCGACGTGCATGGACGTGGCGCGCAGCGTAAACCAGCGCCAGTCCGCCGAGATTGATCACGCCCGCTGTCAGCGATCCACCGGCAAACAGACGGGTGCGACCGTCCGGGGACAGGGCCGCACCCGCATTGCGTTTCAGAAGTTGTAGATGACGTCGGCCAGCGCCTGGTGCTGGTCCCACTGGCCACCATTATTGCCGAAATCGCTGAAGCGATATTCGACCCGCGCGCTGATATTATCGGTGATCGCGCGTTCGACGCCGCCGCCGACCAGCCAGCCGTCGAGATTGTCGGACGCCTGATGCGGGCCTTCCTCGCCGCTCAGCGTGGTGCGCACCTGCAGGTTGGCGTAGCCGCCGCGCAGGTAGACCAGCGTCTTGTCATTGACGAGATAGCCTGCACGCGCGCTGAGATCGAAGCTGTAGCGTGGGTCGATGGTGATTGCGTTCCCGTCCACCCTTGCTGCCCTTTACCCTCGAAAGTGCGACCGAAAAGGTCAGGCTTGCCGAGTACGGCTGGAATACGCGCGACCCCGAACGGGTGGCGCTGGCCTATTCCCCGGACACGAAATGGCGCAACCGGGTCGAATTTCCGCAGGGGCGCGACGAGGTCTGTGAATTCCTCACCCGCAAATGGGCGCGCGAGCACGAATACCGGCTCGTCAAGGAGCTTTGGGCATTCACGGGCAATCGCATTGCGGTGCGTTATGCCTACGAATACCGTGACGACAGCGGCCAGTGGTTTCGCGCCTATGGTAACGAGAACTGGGAATTCGATGCCGACGTGTTGATGACCGGGCGGCACGCCAGCATCAACGAGAAACCGATCGCTCCAGAGGATCGCAAGCTGCACTTGCCGTTGGGGCCGCGTCCGGCCGATCATCCCGGGCTGACGGAACTCGGCTTTTAGTGGTTTTTGTGCCCTAGGCGGCTTTCGCGGCTAGCATCATTGCTCCGGTGATTCCTGCATCATCGCCGTAATGCGGACGGATGACGCGGTGGCGGTCGCCGCCAGGTAGATAGCCCGCGCCAAGCTGCGCAGTGCGTTCGGCAATGCGTTCGACCAGACCTTGCGTCTTGGCCACGCCGCCACCGATCACCACCCGCTCCGCCGCCAATGTGGCGAACAGCATGTGGCAGGCTTGTGCGACATAATCGGCGATGATCGCGTGCGCGGGATGATCCTGTGGCAGTTCCGAAAGCGATGCGCCCCAGCGGGCCTTGATCGCTGGCCCGCTGGCAAGCCCTTCGAGGCAGTCGCCATGATGCGGGCAGATGCCGGGAAAGTCGCGGTCCTCGGCATGTCGGCGCGGGTAGATATGGCCCATTTCCGGGTGCGCGATGCCGTGCACAGGCCTGCCGTCGAGCACCAGTCCGCCGCCGATCCCTGTGCCGATGGTGAGATAGGCGAGGCTGCGGCAACCCTGCGCTTCGGCCGCGGCATATTCCGCCAGCGCGGCTGCGCCCACATCGGTGTCGAAACCCACCGGCACGCCCAGGCGATCTGTGAAGAAACCGGCGATGTCGCAATCCGTCCAACCAGGCTTGGGCGTATTGGTGATGTGCCCCCAGCCGACCGAAGCGGGATCGAGCGCGACCGGACCGAAGCTGCCGATGCCCAGCGCGTCGATCCGCCCTTGCGTGTCGAACCACGCCGCTGCTGCGGCAAGAGTGGTCGCCGGATCGCGGGTCGGGATCGTATGGCGCGCAGCAATGGTATCGGGGGATGGCCCCACCGCCAGCACGAACTTGGTCCCCCCTGCCTCGATCGCGCCCAGCATCAGAGAGCGGTCTCCGGCGTTGCAGCATGGATTGTCGCCCGATCGCCATCGAGCTCCAATCGCAGCAACGGTGCGGGCACGCCCCCGAAGCTGCCGTCGGGGAGCATATCGACAAAGCTGCACACGGTCAGCGAGGCGTCGACATACCAGCTATAGGTCTGCAGCGGGCGGTCGGCGGGATTGGCAAGCACCAGTCCCGTGCCGTTTAGCGGCCGCCACGGTCCGGCCATGCTGTCCGCCACCATCCCGTAGAGCCCCCCCGGTGCATCGCGCAGTTCCGGCGCGAAAGTCGCGGTCTGCGTCGACCAGAAAGCGTAGTAATGTTTCACGTGAAACACCAGATGGGCCCGTTCCAGCTCGTTGTTGACGCCTTCCGAATGGAGACACGGCGGGGCGAGGGCCCACCCTGAAGGCCCCTTGCGCGCCAAACCGAAGGCACCGTTGAAGGCGCTGTCCGATCCGGCAAGCGAGGCGGTGAAGGCGAGATATTCGGTGCCGTCGGCGGGATCGCGGAACCATGCCGGGTCCCGGAACGCCTTGATTGTTCCGGGTGCCCCGTCATGCGCGTCGGCAGGCATGTAGAACGTGCCGTAACCTTCGATCAGCGGCTTTGGATCAGACCAGCCGTGCGGCAGGCCATCGTCGCCGATCCGGGCGGATGCCGCCCACAATTCCTGCTGGTAACCGCCAGCCTTCATGCTCGTGCCTGCGGCGGTGAAGAACAGCGTCAGCATCCCGTCATCAAGCAGCGCGGAGCCTGCCCATTCGCGTTCGTAAGGAACGGCGAAATCCGGCAGGGCGGGGCCGAGATCGCGCCAGTCATCGCCGCGCCGTTCGATCAGGTGGATCTTCGCCTCGAAATGGCGCAGTGCCGGGTCGCCGCGGTCGGGCGCGGTCAGGGCCATCCACAATTGGCGTCCTGCGATCACGGTCCGCGCACCGTGTGCATCCTGCACCGGCCACATATCCCAGTAGAGCCTGCCCGGATCGAGCCGCGAGCGGTCGGGCGCCGTCACCGGCGGGATCGTCACCGCGGCTTCCCGCGTGATCGCGCGCACATGCTCGGCTCTCCAGACGCTCGTCATGACAGCAGTCTATCCCGTTTATGAATTCGAAAAAGGGGGCTGGCCGCCCAGCAAGGGGGGAGAGCAGGCGGCCAGCCCTTGGTTTGCGATGCGGACGATCAGAAGTCGAAGCGCACCGAAGCCAGTACCGTCCGTCCCGCGATCGATCGAGCGCGCACGATGCCGTTGGCCGGAATGGAACCTTCCTCCGCCTCGGTGAAACCGGTGGCGTTGAACAGGTTGGTGGCATTGAGGCCCAGCTCGATCCGATCGATCGGGCGGAAGGCAAGGAAGGCGTTCACCTGCGCAAAGGCAGGCAGCTTCAGTTGGTTGGAATCCTGCGTGAAGCTGTCGGTGGTGCCGACGATATTCGCGCCCACCGTGAAGGCGTCCTGTTCGTATTGTGCAGTTGCCTGATAGACCAGATCTGCCTGACGGCGCGGACGATTGCCCAGCACTGTCGCATCGAGCGCATCCTTGATTTCCGCGTCGGTCCAGGTTGCACCTGCCGACAGGCTGAAGGGGCCGGTACGGTAGGAGCCTTCCAGCTCTAGGCCGAATGCCTCATAGGTGGTATCGAACAGCACGACCGGCGCGATGTCGACATTGGTTTCGGCCGTTTCGGCATAGAAACCGGTGGCATAGACTGCCAGCCCGCCGGACTGATACTTCAGGCCCGCTTCCAGCTGGTCGACCCGTGCGACAACGCCCGCATCGCCGCCCGGCAGACTGCCGTCGACGGTGCTGACCGCAGGCGAGAACAGGCTGCGATCGGCAGTGTGGCGGCCGCCCTGACTATAGCGAGCGAAGATGCCCAGATCATCGGTCAGCAGGTAGTTCGCGCCGAGCGAGAAGCTGAAATAGTCGAAGTCGTAATTGACCGGACGGGCATTGCCGAGCGGCAACACACTGGTCTGCGCTTCGGCCGGGCTGATGGCCCCGTCATTGTCGAAATCGAAGCTGGTCAGCCCGATGCCGAAGCCGCTGTCGGCCCCGGTGATCGTCCCGCTGGCATCGCCGAAATCGTAGCGGATGCTGGCGTCCAGGGTCAGCCGGTCGAGTTCGACAGAAAGCGACGCGAAGGGCGCATAGGTGCTGTAGTCGACGTCGTAATTGCGACGGCAGCAATTGCCGAAGAAGCTTGCGCCGAAGCCGACCGTGCCGTTCTGGGTGACGAGATCGCCGCCCGCGTCACGAATGTCGACCAGCACGGCATTGCCGTCGCCCTCGACCGTCTGGACGTGGCTGGTCCACAGCCAGTCGGTATCGATCGACTGGCGCGAAAGGTAGAAGCCGGTGGTAAAATTGGCCGAGCCGCCGCCGAAATCGAATTCCTTGTTGATGCGGAAATCATTGGTGACGTTGTCGAGACTGTTGAGCCGGACGTTGAACACGACGACATTGGCGAGCAGGCCGTTGCCGCCGATGGTGGCCGGGTTGGCGACCCCGCCGGCGTTCGGCCCGGTGGCGAAGCTGATCGTCGAGCCCGCGCCGCCGATGGCGTTGGCGATGTCCTGCGCGGCGCCGGCCCCGGCCGGGAAGGGCGACTGGAAGCTGCCCGAATTGTCGGCAAAGCGGAAACGGTTGGTCAGCGTCCAGCCGCCGCCCACGTCGATCTCGCTCTCGATCCCGAAGGCGAGGCTCTTGACCGAAAGCCCGTCACGGAAATCGTAACGCGCCGGATTGTTCGCCCCATCGAGCGTTACCGCCGGGGTCAGGAACGGGCTGTAAAGCGAATCCGTGCGCGGGTCGAAGCCGGGGATCGCGTTGTAATCGGGGTTGGCATTGGTGCCGCCGACGAACACCGGCTGCGGCAGGATCGTCGGGGTCTTGTCGTCGAGATACTTGGCCGACAGACGCACGTAACCGCCGTCGAAGCTTTTGGTGATGTTGGCCTTGATCTGGCCGCCGTCATAGCCGTTGTAGCCGATGTCGCGCGGGCCTTCGCCGGTGCGGTAGAAGCCGCCGATGTGGAAGGTCAGATCATCGGCCAGCGGCGCACCGTAATCGAAATCGAGCCGGTAGCTTTCGAAATCGAGCCCGACACTTCCCTGGATCGCGCCGCCTTCGCGCTCACCGGTCTTGGAGATGAAGTTGATGACCGCGCCCGGCGCGTTGGAAGCGAAGGTCGAGGCCGAGCCGCCGCGCACCGCTTCGACCCGTGCGACAGAACGGTCGGCGCGCAGGAAGTTGTCGGCATTGCCGAAGATGATGTCGCCGAATTCGAGGATCGGCAGGCCGTCTTCCTGCAGCTGGATATAGCGCGCACCGCCGGTCGACACCGGAATACCGCGCACCGCGATATTGGCGTTGCCTTCGCCGCCTGAGGCTTCGGAACGGATGCCGGGGATTTGGCGGATCAGGTCGGCCGATGACGGTGCGGCGAGATTGGCGATGGTGTCCGCGCCGATGGTGCTGACCGAGACCGAGCTTTCGATCCGGTTCTGCCCGCGGGCCACAGCGGTGACGATGATTTCATTGCCTTCGGCTGCGGCCGAATCGCTGACGGTCTCGTCCTGGGCAAAGGCCGGGCTCATCAGGCTGCACAGGGCTGCACTGGCGCAAAGCGCGTGACGCAATTTCATGATCTCTCTCCTCTCGGGTTCGCGCTTCTCTGGCGACGACGACGGTATGCCTAACGCTGTTGCAAACGTTTGCAACAGGAATCTTGCAAACGTTTGCAAATTTCCCCCGATCGTGTCACTCCGGTATCGCAGCGTGACGTGACGATTGCGCGCGACGAGAGGATCAGGACAAGGCAAATGACGGAAAAACCGCGCCTTTCGCTGTTGCGAATCATAGAGATGAACATCGGCTTCTTCGGTCTGCAGTTTTCTTTCGGGCTGCAACAGGCCAATATGGGCCCGATTTATGGCTTCCTCGGCGCGGACGAGGCGACCATGCCGCTGTTGTGGCTGGCGGGGCCAATGACCGGCCTGATCATCCAGCCGATCGTCGGCGCGATGAGTGATCGTACCAGCACCCGCATGGGCCGGCGCACCCCCTATTTCCTGATCGGCGCAGTGATTTGCACCCTGTCGCTGTTCGCCATGCCCTATTCGAGCACCTTGTGGATGGCGGCGAGCCTGTTGTGGATCCTCGATGCGGGCAACAACATCACGATGGAGCCCTACCGCGCCTACGTGGCCGACCGCCTAGCAGCCGATCAGCGTTCGACCGGATTCCTGACCCAGAGCGCCTTTACCGGGCTGGCCCAGACCCTGTCCTATCTCGCGCCGTCGCTGCTCACCGCTTTCGTCGCGCGCGATGTGCTGGATGCCAACGGCATTCCGGTGATCGTCCGCATTGCTTTCGTCATCGGCGCGATCCTGTCGATCTCCACCATCGTGTGGTCGGTATGGCGGGTGCCGGAACTGCCGCTTGATGCGGGCGAGCAACTCGAATTGGCGAGCAAACCGCTCACCGCAAGCGCAACGATTGCCGAAATCCGCGACGCTATCCGCGAAATGCCGCGCCCTATGAAGCAGCTCGCCGGCGCCATGTTGTGCCAATGGTATGCGATGTTCGCCTATTGGCAGTACATCACCTTCGCTGTCGGCCGCAGCCTTTACGATACCAGCGATCCGGCCAGCGCCGCGTTCCGCGAAGCGACCTTGACCACCCAGCAGGCGGGCGCGCTTTACAATTTCATCGCATTCCTTGGCGCGCTGGCGCTGATACCGGTGGTGAAGCGCTTTGGTGCCCGCCACGTCCATGCTGTCTGCCTCGCGGCCTCGGGGGCGGCAATGCTGATGATCCCCGGTGTATCGACGCCGGCGGCGCTGTTTGTGCTGATGCTGGGTATCGGCATCGGCTGGGCCGGGATGATGGGCAACACCTATGTCATGCTCGCCGACTGCATCCCGCCGCGGCGCAACCGCATTTATATGGGCATCTTCAACCTGTTCATCGTCATTCCGATGCTGATCCAGACGCTTACCATGCCGCTGATCTACCGCCCGCTGCTTGGCGGAGATCCGCGCCACGTGCTGATGCTGGGCGGCGTCTTGATGCTGGCGGGTGCGCTGGCTACCCTGATGGTTGATGCGGGTCACCGGCACCCGCGCGAACAGGGGCTGGCAACGGGCTAGAATGTCGACAGACAACGAGCGGACCCCTCGCGGGACTGTGCGCACGATTACCGATCTTGCGCGGATCGCCGGGGTTTCCCCCGGCACGGTGTCGCGCGCGCTCGCCGGCAAGAGCCTTGTCAACACCAAGACCCGCGAGAAGATCGAGGCGATTGCCCGCGAGCACGGCTTCCGTCCCAACCAGATGGCAAGCGGGCTGCGCCGTCAGAAGACCGGGGTGATCGGTGTTGTCATCCCGCTCGGCCACGATACCCGCCAGCAGATTTCCGACAGTTTCTTCATGACCTTGCTCGGATACCTGGCCGACGAGCTGACGCGCGAGGGTTACGATCTGATGCTGCGCCGCGTGGTGCCGGAAACCGATGCCGACTGGCTCGACCGGTTCATCGGTTCGGGTATGATCGACGGCGTGATCGTGATCGGTCAGTCCGACCAGTTCGACAGGATCGAGGATGTCGCCGACGGCTATCTGCCGATGGTTGTCTGGGGCAATCATACCGAAGGGCAGCGCCACTGCGTTGTCGGCACCGACAACCGCCTTGGCGGCAGGTTGGCGGCAGAGCGCCTGATCGCCGCGGGGGCAAGCCGCCTTGCTTTCCTTGGTGATACCAAGCCGATGGAATTTGCTGCGCGCTATGCCGGGGCGCAGGATATCGCCGCGCGCATGGGCGTACCGATCGTCGCACTGCCGACCCACCTTTCGCCCGATCACGCGGGCGAGGAAATCGCGCGGCACCTCGGCGATCACGCAGGGAACATCGACGGCATATTCGCCGCGACCGACACACTCGCCGCGCTATGCCTCACCGCGCTGCGCGAACGCGGGATCGCTGTGCCGGACGACATGCGGCTCGTCGGTTTCGACGATTTGCCAATCGCGCGCCAGACTGTCCCGCCGCTCACCACCGTGCGTCAGGACATTGCCGCAGGCGCGCGCGGGCTGGTCGATCTGCTGTTGCGGCGGTTGGCGGGGGAGAGCACGGAAAGCCTTGTTCTGCCCCCGAACCTCGTCATCCGCCAGTCGGCCTGATGCGGATCACAGGACGTGGGTGTAGTCGATTGTCTGCGAACCTGCGGGCAGACTGACCAGATCGCCATCATCGCCAAGCCGGATATCGCCGCCGAAGGCTTTACCGGTGCCTTCGAGAAACATGTTCTCGATCAGCGAGGAGGGCATTGGCGGGATGGTGTGATAATAGACCAGCATCCGCGCCCCGGCGAGGGCGGCGATCCGGGCGGCATCGACCGGATCGGTATGATATCCTGGAATATCGGCCAGCACCTTGGCGACCGGCTTGGCACCATTTCGCTGGGCTGCCTCTCCCATCGTGGCGATCATGTCCACATCGAGAGCCTCGTGGAACATAACGTCCACGCCTTTGGATGCCTCGGCGAAAGCGGGATCGAAGGCGGTATCGCCACTGATTGCGATTGATCGGCCCTTGTAGTCGATGCGGTAGCCATAGGCGTCCTTGACTGGGTCGTGCGAGACCCGGATCGCGGTTACGACGAGGTCTCCGTCGCGCAGCACCTCGACGCTGGTGGCACCTTCGGGGATCACGATTTCTTCGGGTGCCAAGCCGTAACCCGCCGGATTGGCGACCTCGGGGCCGTGATGTGCGGTGCGATAGCCGCTGTCGATACGGTAGGCGAGATTGAAGCCCTCGGCGAGTTCGGCGGTGCCCGGCGGGCCGAGCATTGGCAGCGGGACGGCGCGGGCATTGGGCACCCAGCTCTGCACCATGAGTTCGCCAAGCCCGTCGAAATGGTCGGAATGCAGGTGGGTAAGGAACAGCTTGTCGGTGCGGCCAACCGGAAAGCCCATGCGTCCCAGCACCCGGATGCTGCCGGATCCGACGTCGAAGATCATCCGCTGCTGGCCCGCGATCACGCCAAGGCACGCCCCCGCACGATCGGGATCGGCCATCGGCGAGCCGGAACCGCAAACATAGACATGGAGACCATCCGGAAGCGCCGCGCTGGGATCCCTGCCGAGATTGCGGTCGACCTCGTATTCGAACACCGCCTGTGTCAACGGGCCTTGGGCAACCTTGAAACCCGCGAAACCTGCGACGGCGATCCCGGCAACGACAAGAGCGAATTTGGCGCTACGCTTCATTGAACAATCCTCCCCTCCAGCCCCTTTTCGGCTCTTTGTTCGCGCGCGGCAACCGCTGCATCCGGCAGGGCGTCCGCCTTAACTCGCGAGCCGCCGTCCGATCGCTTG
Source organism: Erythrobacter fulvus (assembly GCF_028595285.1). Classification (GTDB taxonomy): domain Bacteria; phylum Pseudomonadota; class Alphaproteobacteria; order Sphingomonadales; family Sphingomonadaceae; genus Erythrobacter; species Erythrobacter fulvus. The sequence continues at coordinate 43,265 of NZ_JAQQXQ010000003.1, forward strand.
CCCCATCCGCAGCGCATCGCCCGGCACGAGTTCTTTCAGCCATTCGACTCGCCCCGGTTCGAACAACAGCACAACCGTAGAGCCGAGGTAGAACCGGCCCATCTCGTCCCCGGCGGCAAAATCATGTGCCGCGGCTGCGAATTCCTCGCGCACCGGGGCAGGGGCGTGGGTCCGGAAATGATTTCCCCAGACGGTGTCGATCCCCGCGACGATCATCGCTCCGACCATGATGCTGGCGAAATGCCCGTCCGGCCCATCGAACAGGCACGCCAGCCGCTCGTTGCGGGCGAACAGGCGATCGACCCCTTCGGCCGTCTCCTGATTGACCGAGAACAGGTCGCCCGGAAGATAGGCGGTCGAATTGAGGCGGCCCGCAGCCGGCATGTGCACGCGGTGGTAATCGCGCGGCGACAGGTAGATCGTCATGAATCGTCCGCCTTCGAACCGCGCTGCCGCCGCTTCGTCGCTCTCGCCGAGGATTTCCGCCACGCTGTAATCGCGGCCCTTGGCTTGCAGGATGCGTCCGCCGGTAATCGGCCCGAGCTGGCTGATTGCGCCGTCGGCGGGACTGAGGATGAAGGCATCGGCATCGGCAAGCGGCCGCGCACCGGGCTTTAATTCGCGCGTGAAGAAATCGTTGAAGCTGGCGAATTGCCCGATCCCGCGTGCCGCCTCGCTCAGATCGACGTTGAAGGCAGCAACAAAGCGCCGGATCAGCTGGTCGCGAAGCCACGGCTGCTCGCTCGCCGCCAGCGCTCCGGCAAGCCGGGAGAGAGTGTGCTGGGGAACGAGATGCTGGAGCGCGATGAAGGTAGAGGGCATGGGTAGGTTCGCTATCGTGGGGAAGGCAGGGCGCGGGTCGTCGTTATCCTTCCCGCTCCCTAGCCCCAAGCCGCCCGTGTCGGCCAGCCGGAAAACAGTACCGCCGGCGAAACCACCTGCCGAAAGCCGCCCGCGCACCCTTGCAATCCCGCGCGCCTCGGACGACACCCGCGCCATGAGCATGGCACCCTCCGGCGCATGGCGGTTCGCGATCGATCGCGGCGGCACCTTTACCGATGTCGTGGCCACTACGCCGCAAGGACTGTTGGTGACCGACAAACTGCTGAGTGAGAACCCCGGCCATTATGCCGACGCCGCGAGCGAGGCAGTGCGGCGATTGATGGCGCGGTTTGGGGACGCACCGATTGCCGAACTGCGCATCGGCACCACAGTCGCCACCAATGCGCTGCTGGAACGCAAAGGGGAACGGCTGGCGCTCGTGACCACCCGTGGCTTTGCCGATGCTCTGAGGATCGGGACGCAGGCGCGGCCCGAAATCTTTGCGCGGCACATCATCCTGCCCGAGCAACTGCCCGCCAAAGTGATCGAGATCGACGAGCGTGTCGCGGCCGACGGCACGGTGCTGCGCCCGCTTGATCGCGAATCGGCGAAAACTGCGTTCGCGGCTTTGCGCGCCGAAGGTTTCGATGCGCTCGCCATCGTGCTGATGCACGGATGGCAATATCGCGATCACGAAACCGCGCTGGCACAGCTGGCGCGCGCGGCCGGTTTTGCGCAGGTGAGTGTCAGTCACGAGGTCGCCCCCCTGATCCGCTTCGTGCCGAGGGGCGATACGACTGTGGTCGACGCCTATCTCTCCCCGGTCCTGCGCCGCTATACCAATACGCTGCGCCGGGAATTGCCTGCGGCGGCAAGGCTGCGCTTCATGCAGTCCAACGGCGGGCTTGCCGAGGTCGGCGCGTTCAGGGGCAAGGACGCGATCCTGTCCGGCCCGGCGGGCGGCGTGGTGGGCATGGTCGCCGCGAGCGCACCGCTTGGCCATGATCGGCTGATCGGCTTCGACATGGGCGGTACCAGCACCGATGTCGCGCATTATGCCGGACAATACGAACTGACAGGTGATAGCGTGGTGGCAGGCGTGCGGGTGGCCGCGCCGATGATGCAGATTCACACTGTGGCGGCGGGCGGCGGCTCGATCTGTGCCTTCGACGGTTCGCGCTTCCGGGTCGGGCCGGAGAGCGCCGGAGCCGATCCGGGACCGGCATGCTATCGCAAGGGCGGCCCGCTGACGATCACCGATTGCAACCTGTTCCTGGGGCGGATCGATCCCGCCTTTTTCCCGCATGTCTTCGGCCCTGAAGGCGACGCGCCGCTCGATCCGCAGGCTGCCCGGGCGCGGCTTGAGGAGGTGGCTGCCGCGCTGCCCGAGCCGAGGCCACTGAAGGACATTGCCGAAGGCTTTCTCGCGATCGCGGTCGACAACATGGCCAACGCCATCCGCAAGATCAGCGTCGCGCGAGGGCATGACGTGACGACCTATGCACTCGCCTGTTTCGGCGGGGCAGGGGGCCAGCACGCCTGCAAGGTCGCCGATGCTCTGGGGATGGAGACTGTGCTGGTGCATCCGCTAGCCGGGATGCTTTCGGCTTTCGGTATCGGGCTCGCGCCGGTGAAGGCAATTCGTGAGGTCAGTATCGTCCGGCCGCTGGGGGAAAGTTTCGCCGCGTCGCTGGCCGCGCTGGAGGATGAGGCCCGCAGCCCGCTCGTCGAACAGGGGATTGCCGCCGATGCCGTGACGCTCGAAGCGCGCGCGCGGCTACGTTTTGCGGGGAGCGACAGTGTGCTCACCATCCCCGTCGATGCGCCGCAAGCTATGGATGCCGCGTTCCGCAAGTTGCACCGCCAGCGCTTTGGCTATTCCGATGCCGAGGCCGCGATCATCGTCGAGGCGCTGAGTGTCGAGGCGAGCGGGCAGGCAGGCGGGCTCGGCAGTGCTGCCGCCGAACCCCAGACGGTGCGGGGCGAGGCTTCAAGTCGATGGCCCACCATCGCGCGGAGCGCCATGGCATCGGGCGAGGCCTATCCCGGCCCGCTGCTGGTGATCGATCCAGGTTCAACCACGGTGGTGGAGGATGGCTGGCAGGCGCGGCTGGCTAACGAAGGCAGCCTGATCCTTACCCGTGCCGTGGCGATGGCGCGCGAACAGGCCGCTGGAACCGCTGTCGATCCGGTGCGGCTGGAGATATTCAACAACCTGTTCATGGCGATTGCCGAGGAAATGGGTGTGGTGCTGCAATCCACCGCCACCTCGGTCAACATCAAGGAACGGCTCGATTTCTCCTGTGCGCTGTTCGACGCGAGCGGTGCGCTGATCGCCAATGCACCGCACATTCCCGTCCACCTCGGCAGCATGGGCGATTCCATCGCTCGCGTGATCGAAGCCCGGGGACAAAGCCGCGACGGGCGCGGGTTTCGCAGGGGCGATGCCTATGTCCTCAACGATCCCTATCGCGGCGGCACCCATCTGCCCGACATCACCGTGATCGTGCCGGTATTTTATAGCGAGGAAAGCGTCGAGCCTGACGCCTTCGTCGCCGCGCGCGGGCACCATGCCGATATCGGCGGGATCGCCCCCGGTTCGATGCCGCCCGAAAGCCGCACGATCGAAGAGGAAGGCGTGCTGATCGACAATCTGCTGATGGTCGATGAAGGTACTTTCCGCGATGCGGCGGTGCGTAACGTGCTGTCCAATGGGCCGCGTCCGGCGCGCAATCCGGCGCGCAACCTTTCCGATCTGCGCGCCCAGCTCGCCGCCTGCACCCGTGGAGCCGAATTGCTGGAAAGTGCCGCGCGCGAACATGGGGCCAAGGTTGTCGCCGCCTATATGGGCCACGTCATCGCCAATGCCGAGGAAAGCGTGCGCCGGTTGCTGGACAGGCTTGACGACGGCGAATTCGCCTATGAAATGGACAATGGCGCGGCGGTGAAGGTGGCCATCCGTGTTGACCGCGAAAGCCGTTCGGCGGTGTTCGACTTCACCGGAACGAGCGCGCAATTGCCCGATAATTTCAACGCCCCGCGCGCGATCACCCGCGCCGCCGCGCTCTATGTGCTGCGCACACTGATCGATGATGCGATCCCGATGAACGACGGGTGCCTGCGGCCGGTGACGCTGGTGGTGCCGGAGGGTTCGATGCTGAACCCCCACCCCGGCGCGGCGGTGGTGGCGGGCAATGTCGAGACCAGCCAGGTCGTCACGGACGCGCTGTTCGCAGCAACGGGCCGGCTCGCGCCGTCGCAGGGGACGATGAACAATTTCACCTTCGGCAACGAAAACCACCAGTATTACGAGACGATCTGCGGCGGTTCGGGCGCTGGGCCGGATCATGACGGTACAGACGCTGTGCAGACCCACATGACCAATTCGCGCCTAACCGATCCCGAAATCCTAGAAACCCGCCTGCCGGTCCGGCTCGACGAGTTTGCTATCCGGCGCGGTTCCGGCGGGGCCGGGCGGCATCGCGGCGGCGACGGAGTGGTGCGGCGCGTGACCTTCCTTGAGGAAATGCGCGCCAACATGCTCGCCAACCGCCGAAAGGTGGCGCCGCGCGGAATTTGCGGTGGGGGCGATGCGCTGCCCGGTCGCAACTGGGTCGAACGGCTCGACGGCACCCGCGAGGAACTAGGCGCAACCGGATCGGCGGCAATGCGCCCGGGCGATACTTTCGTGATCCTGACGCCCGGCGGGGGCGGTTTCGGGGAGGGAACGGCGTGAATTACTGGCCGCTTCTCGGGATCGCGCTGGTTGTGATCGGCTTTGCGCTGCGGTTCAATCCGCTGCTGGTGGTGGTCGGCGCAGCCGTGGCCACGGGCTTGCTTGCGGGACTCGATCCGGTCGCCGTGATCGAGGCATTGGGCAAGGCCTTCAACGACAACCGCTACATTTCGGTCACGTGGATCATCCTGCCGGTGATCGGGCTGCTCGAACGACACGGGCTGCAGGAACGTGCCCGTGCAGTGATTGCGGGTGTGCGCGGGGCGACGATGGGGCGGCTGCTGGTGATCTATCTCGGCTTCCGCCAGATCACCGCGGCGCTGGGCATGAAGGACATCGGCGGTCACCCGCAAGCCGTCCGCCCGCTGGTCGCGCCGATGGCGGAAGCGGCGGCGGAGCAATCGCACGGGCCGCTGGCAGATGACGAGCGCGAACAGGTGCGCGCCATGGCCGCGGCGACCGACAATATCGGGCTGTTCTTCGGCGAGGACATCTTTTTCGCCATCGCGTCGATCCTGCTGATCCAGGGGGTGTTCGAAAGCGCAGGCTACCCGCTCACGCCGCTGCAATTGTCGGTCTGGGCGATCCCGACCGCGATCTGCGCCTTCATCATCCATTCGTGGCGGATCACCGCGCTCGACCGCAGGCTGGGGAGGGTGCGGGCGTGATCACCTATGAATGGCTCTACTTGCTCGCGGGGGCGTTTTTCGCGGGTTGGTCAATCCTCAGCCTGCGCGACCGGCGGATCGGCAATGCTGCCTTCTGGGGCGTGCTGGCGGCGAGTTTCTTTCTCGGCAGCCATGTCTCGGACTTCGTCAACGGGGTGCTGGTGCTGGCGCTGGTGACGATTGCGGGCGCGGGCGGAATTAAGCGCAGTGCGCCTGCCACCACCACCCTGGCAGAGCGGGTCGGAGATGCCGAACGGTTCGGCAACCGCCTGTTCTACCCCGCGTTGATCGTGCCTGTCACGGCAGTGGCGGGGACGCTGCTCTACAACTACACCCCGTTCGGCGAGACCGGTCTGTTCGAGCCGCGGCGCGAGACGCTGTTGCTGTTCGGGATCGGCGTACTGGTGGCGCTTGCGGCCGCGACGGTGTGGCTGCGCCCGCCGTTGCTTGCGCCTGCCGAGGAAGGGCGGAGGCTGCTGGATTCGATCGGCTGGGCGGCGATCCTGCCGCAAATGCTCGCCGCGCTGGGCGCGGTTTTCGCGCTGGCGGGCGTTGGCGAGATCATCGGCGCGCTGGCGGGCGGGGCGATCCCCGAAGGCAGTGTGTTGCTGACCGTGGTGGTCTTCGCACTCGGCATGGTGCTGTTCACGATGATCATGGGCAATGCCTTCGCCGCCTTCCCGGTGATGGTGGCCGCGATCGGTATTCCGTTGCTGGTGGAGGAATATGGCGGCAACCCGGCAGTGATTGGCGCGGTGGGGATGCTGGCGGGTTTCTGCGGTACGCTGATGACTCCGATGGCGGCGAACTTCAACATCGTGCCCGCCGCGCTGCTGGAACTGAATGATCAGAACGCGGTGATCCGCCAGCAGATCGGCACGGCGTTGCCGCTGCTCGCTTGCAACATCGTCATCATCTATGTCGGAGCCTTCCTGCTGTGGAACTGACCGAGGATATCGCCCGCAATTTCGCGCGCATCGCGCTGGGCCACGTGGCGCGGCCTTATCCCTACGTGGACCAGCACGTATTCGAGAGCGAGGCGGACTTGCGCCTGCCGCGCGCCGCGCATCCCGTTTTCTTCGGCAGTTTCGACTGGCATTCCTGCGTCCACGGCTGGTGGACCCTGCTGACGTTGCGGCGGCTCTATCCCAATATGCCCGAAGCGTTGGAAATTGCCGCACTGGCCGATGAAACTTTCACCCCTGAAAAACTGGCGATCGAACTGGCCTATCTCGACCGGCCGTCCTCGCGCGGGTTCGAACGGCCTTATGGCTGGGGCTGGCTGCTCTATCTCCACCACGAGGCCGAGCAGCACGGGGATGCGGAATGGGGCGCGCGGCTGAAGCCACTGGCGCGGGCGTTTGCCGACAGGTTGCGGGATTACCTGCGCATTCTGACTTATCCGATCACCGTCGGCACGCATTACAATACGGCCTTTGCCCTGATCCTTGCCCGGCGCTGGGCAGCCCGGCGCGATCCGGCGCTTGCGGCATTGATCGATCAATGGGCCGAACACGCCTTCGGTCACCGCACTAACTATGCAGGTTGGGAGCCGGGTGGGGACGAGTTCCTTTCTCCCGTCCTTACTGCCGCACTGCTGATGGCCGAGGTGCGCCCGCACCTGTCCTTTGCGCCATGGTTCGAGGCACTCGTGATCGCAAACGGCTGGCTCGCCCGCGAATGCATGCCGGTATTCGTCTCCGATCGCAGCGACGGCAAGATCGCACATCTCGACGGGCTCAATCTCAGCCGCGCGTGGTGCCTGCTCGGCTGCGCGAAGGCGCTTAGCGATCAGGCTCTTCGGCAGCTTCTTCACAAGCGCGCAGAGGATCATCTCGACGCAGCTCTGCCGCACGTCGCGGGCGATTACATGGGCGAACACTGGCTGGCGAGTTTTGCGCTGCTTGCCTTGCTCCCAACCGAGTGACGGTCCCACACGCCCTTTAGCGGGAATCGCGGACGTCGCCGTTCTTGCGTGATCATGCCTCCGCCTGGGTGCAGGCAATCGGGAAGCAGCTTTTGGGGGAAGCGAACTTGCCGCGATTGCCTGCCGTGACAGATAAACACACCAACGCGTGTGCTCCCAATCCGTGAATGCCCCGAACTGTGCTTCCGTAGGTTTACCGATCCACTCCGGACGGTGACAGGCATAGCCTTGACCCAAGTTGCAGGCGTCAGGACCCGACTGCAACACACCGCGAGAGGAGGAGCAGGAAGCGATGAACAAGCAATCGGAAATGGTCCCCGTGCAGGCATCGGCAGAGCATGGTCTTGCGGCGGTCTTCGGTCGTTTGCGTAACGAGATCGACCAGCTTTTTGACGATTTCAGCATGCCTTCCCAGATGCGCCGTCTGTTCCCGCTGCCCGACGGCACCAACTTCAGCCCGTTGGTCGAACTGAAGGACAAGCAAGATCATTACGAACTGGCGATTGAAGTGCCGGGCATGGAGGACAAGGACATCGACGTCGAATTCGCCGATGGTGTCCTATCGATTTCGGGCGAGAAGCGTGAGGAAAGCGAGGAGACATCGGGCGGCTGCCTGATCAGCGAGCGTAGCTATGGCAGCTTCCAGCGACGTCTCGGCATGCCGCCCGACGTCGATCCGGAACAGATCGATGCCAAGTTCCGCCAAGGCGTGTTGAAGATCACTATCGGCAAGGACAAGGAAGCGGCGCGCCGCGTCCGCAAGATCGCGGTCGGTTGATCTTGGGCCACGTGTCTTTGACCGTAGGCGGGATGCCACCGCAGCGGCCCGACCGGATCGCGTCCGATGAGCCGCCCGGTATCGTGCCGCTGCCCGACGAGCCCCCGCCGCCAGACCTGCCCGAAACCGAGCCGCTACCGCCCGATACGGACCAGCCAGGCCGCGCTCCCGACGAATTTCCCGTCCCGCAGGAAAGCCCGTCTTTCCGGCGGGGCTACCTCTGCATCAACAGGAGGAATGCCGCATGAAGAACATCCTGCTTTTGGTCCATGACGATCCCGGCCAGGAATCCCGCTTGCAGGTCGCGCTTGATGTGACGCGGGCTGTCGGCGGGCATCTCGAATGTCTTGAGGTGCGCGATTTGCCGATGCTGGCGCTCGGCAATTACGCGGGCGGCGCGGAAGCACTGGCGCTGGCCGAGGTCGAACGGGCTCAGCGCGCCTTGCGTGTGGCGATTGAGCAGCGGCTGGGTGGCGAGGATGTGCCATGGTCGTTCGGTCAGAGCTTCGACCGGCCGGTGGATGCGCTTTCGCGTGGTGCCGATCTGGCCGATCTGATCGTGTTGTCGGCGCGGCTGGCGGACGAAGACACGGACGGTGGCGATGCCAGTCCGCAGCCCCTGCCGCTCAGATCCGGAAGGCCGCTGCTGGCGGTGCCGCCTGCTGTCCGCGGTCTGGCGCTCGACAAGCCGGCACTGGTGGCGTGGGATGGCTCCGGCCCCTCGATCGAGGCGGTGCGTGCCGCCGTGCCGCTGCTACGCCATGCGGCAGGGGTGGTGGTGCTAGAAGTCGATCCTCCTTCGGGGGTAATGCCGATGGAGGATATCGCCACCTATCTTTCGCGCCACGGGATAGTGCCCGAACTGGTCGAGCGGCGCAGCGATGACACTATTGCCGCCGTGCTGCGCGACCATGTCCGCGCGATTGATGCCGGAATGCTGGTGATGGGCGCTTATGGTGCGGGCAAGCTGGCGCAGTCGATCTTCGGCGGCGTGACCCGGACGATGCTATCCACGAGCACGGTGCCGCTGCTGCTGGCGCATTGACTGCCAGATGAAAATTGGGTCGGCGGTCTGTGCCTCTGGACCGCCGACCCACGCCCTTGAACCGGGCGAACCCGCATTCAGCCGATTACGATACGATCCTCCACCTGCGTCACGCCGGGTGCGGCCCAGGCGGCCTGTTCGGCCAGCTGCCGTTCGTGCCATGCTTTGACCGTGCCGCCGAGGGTGACTTTGTGGCCGCTGGTGGCAATCGTGACGGAGGCCGCGTCCAGCCCGGCCTGACGCTTGAATGCGTCCTCGATCCGCTCGCGGATGTCGGGGATGCTCGCCTTGATGCTGATCGCGATATTGTTCGAAACGCCGGTCACACCTGACACCTTGCCCGCCGCCCGTGCGGCCTCGTCGCTCTGGTAACGCCATTCGACTTCGCCCGTCAGGCTGACCCATCCGCGCTCGACCGCGACCTTGATACGGTCTTCGGGAATCAGGACATCATAGGCAAAGATATCAAGGATCCGTTTGGCGATTTCGTGATCCGCAGTCTTGCGGTCCGAGGGATAGCGGACCTTGATCTGGTCGGCGATCGCTCGCACGCCTTCGACTCGCATCGCCGCGCGTTCGGCCGCAGTCTTTTCGGCATAGCTTTTGACATAGCCGTTCAGCGCCACCACGCCGTCGATCACCGATACGCCGATATCCGCGTGATCAATGCTGGGTTCCCAAGCGAGCTCATCCAGCACGTCGCGCTGAAGCTCGCTGTCGGTTTTGTGCATTGCCTGTCTCCCTATCACATCGCTGGGGCAGGCAGAGCGGCAAACCGTCGCGCGAGCGCCCGCCCGCTGTCTATTCTTGCTATTTCAGGGACGCGGGCGGGATGCGGAATTGTCCGGAAGCGCGCCTTACTCCTGCGGGTGCTCCCGGACGATAAGCGTGTGGGATTCGAGCCATTGGCGCTCCGATCCCAGTCCGGCGGCAAAGGCGATACGCAAGGCATCGGCAAAGCTGTTCACGCCGAGTTTTTCCATCAGGTTGGCGCGATAGACTTCCACCGTGCGGGCGCTGATGCCGAGATCATAGGCGATGGTCTTGTTCGGGTAACCGCAGGCGAGGCCGTCAAGCACCTCCTGTTCGCGCGCGGTAAGCCGGCCAAGCTGGGTCTTGGCCCACTCTGCGCGATTGCGCTGATCTTCGCTGTTATCCATCGAAGCGAATGCGTTGGCGACCGATTCCAGCACGTGCTGCCGGTCCGCCGGTTTCTGCAGGAAATCCACCGCACCGGCCTGCATCGCCTGCACTGCCATCCCGATATCGCCATGGCCGGACAGGATGATGACGGGGAAATTGAAACCTTGCGCCTTCATTTCCAGTTGCAGGGCAAGTCCGTCCATCCCCGGCATGCGAATGTCGAGCATGGCGCAGGCCGGTACCATCTTGTCGGCTCCCTTGAGAAACGCCTCGGCGCTGTCCCAGCGCTGAACCGCGTATCCCGCATGCGTAAGCAGGAAGTCGAGCGACCGTCGCACGCCCTCGTCATCGTCCACAATGTGGATCATCCGCAGTTCATTCGGCATCATCGCTCTCCTCTGCATATTGCGGAAGCGTGAAGACGAAAGCCGCCCCTCCGCCGGGCGCGGGTTCGTACCAGATTGTCCCTCCGTGGGCCTCGATGATGGAACGGCAAATGGGCAATCCCAATCCCATGCCTTCGGACTTGGTTGTGTTGAACGGCTCGAACAGCCGCTTGACCCGATCAGGCGATATTCCGGGCCCCGTATCGATCACGGTGAAGCGCATCTGATCCGGTTGCGCCACAACCCGGACGACAACCCTGCCATCGGCATCGACTGCCTGGATCGCGTTCTTCACGAGGTTGAGGATCACCTGCTGGATCTGGACCCGGTCAACCAGAATCGGCGGCATGCCGGGTGTCGTGCACTCGACTGCGCAGGCGATATTGCGATAACGCGCGCCGGCCGCTTCGAAATAGATGGCGTCCTCGGCGAGCTTGCAAGGCTCCTCAAGCGTCTTTTCCAGTTCACCGCGCGACAGGAAGACCCGCAGGCGGCGCAGGATGTCGCCCGCCCTCAGGGTTTCCCGGCCTGCGTCCTCCAGCGCTTCCGCCAGAACCATGCGGCTGGCCGGATCGCCTTTCTTGAGGATATCTGCCGCGGTCTGGACGATATTCGCCACCGCCATCAGCGGCTGGTTGAGTTCGTGCGCGATCGTGCTCGCCAGCGTGCCCATTTCGTGGACGCGCGACATGTGCGCAAGTTCGCGCTGCAATTCCTCGAGCTTGGCTTGCGTCGCTTCCTCGTCGCTCAGATCCTGCATGAAGCCTGCTATCATGCGCTGTCCGCCGCCGATGGCTTCGGCGATCTGGAGTGCGTGCGGGAATTCCGTGCCGTCCTTGCGCTGCCCGATCAGGCGACGCTTGCGGCCCATCACCCGGCTTTCACCGCTGCGGCGATAGTGGCTCATGTAGGCATCATGCGCCGCACGATCGCGTTCGGGCATCAGCATCGAAACCGAGCGTCCCATTACCTCGCGGGCTTCGTAACCGAACATCTCCTCGGCTGCCTTGCTGAACAGCAGGATGCGGCCTTCGATGTCGATGACGACCAATGCATCCGGAATCGTCTGCATGATGGCGCGCAACAGCACTGTGTTGGCTTCAAGCGAGCGCGCCTGAAATTCCTCGTTGCTTACATCGCGCAGGATCTGTCCAAAGCCGCTGGGGAGCAGATCATCGCCCTCGATCCGCGAAATCATCACGTCGGCGCGAAAACGGACGCCGTCCTTGCGCACCCGCCATACGCGGTCGCTGAAAGTTCCGTTGCGGCGCGCCAGTTCGAGCTGCTGCAGCGGTACACCCTGCTCCCGCTCCTCCGGATCGAACAGGAACTCATAGGTCTGGCCCAGCGCTTCGGCCTCGCTCCAGCCGGACAGGCGTTCGGCCCCCGAATTCCAGATCGTCACCTTGCCTTCCTCGTCGAGCATGCAAAGCGCGAAGCCTTCGGCATTGTCGACGAACAGCGACAATTCCTTTCGCAGCACCTTGGAACGCAGGGTCTGTTCCATCTCGGCGGTGACATTCTCGCACACCAGCATCGCGCCGCGCACATTGCCGCGCGTGTCGCGCCATGGACCGACATGCGAACGGAACCATGTTTTGCGTGCGTCGGGCACGTTCGGAGCGGCAGGTTCGCTGGAGAAGATTTCGCCGGCAATCGCCCGTTCGAGATAGCCGCGCAGCAATTCGCAGCCGTTGGTGAACAAATCACTGCAATCGCGACCGACAGGGTCGCCGGCAGCGAAAGGGAATTGGCTGAGCCAGCGTGCATTGACCATCACGCAGCGCAGATCCGCATCGAACAACGCTATTGCGGCCGGGATCTGGTCGATAAGCGGACCGGCCAGCCGGGTATAGGGCACCCGCCCTTGATGATCGCCTGAATCCCCCAGTTTCATCTGCCTCCCGATCACCAAGCTTAGTCGAGGTTCCGGACATGCACCAGAGATACCGGGTGCGCATGAAGCGGCATCCGTAAATATACGGAAGGACACGAACTGATCGCGCCATTCCTTCCGACACCTATTCGGGAATTACCGGATTTCGCGCTGGTCCATGCCCGCCAACATCGGCTCCGGGATCGTGACCCGTAGAAAAGGGACGTGCGATGAAACAGTTCATTGGGCCGGCATTGTTGGCCTGTGCCGCAGTAGTACTGACCAATTGTTCGCAGGCGACGCCGTACCAGCCCGAATCCGCTTCAAGCGCGATCCATGGCGGATATTCGCACGAACAGATTGCCCCCGACCTGTTCCGCGTGCGTTTCCACGGCAATTCGCTGACCTCTCGCGAAACGGTCGAGGCCTATCTGCTCTATCGCGCAGCCGAACTTACGGTCGAACAGGGCGGGACCTGGTTCAGGCTGCTGGACCGCGAAACCGAACACACCGTCACCCGCGAGATCCGCCGCGATCCGCTCTATCGCCCCTGGTATGGCACCAATTACGGCTATTGGTTGCCATACTGGAGTTATCGGGTGCGTGGCGGCGGCTGGCTCTATTACGATCCCTGGCATGCCGATCCGTTCTGGGCCGACCGGTTCGACAGCCGCGAGATCGAGGAATTCGAGGCAAGCGCCGATATCAGGATCGGGCGCGGCCCTGTCCCGACCGATGATACGCGGGTTTATGATGCGCGCCGAGTGATGGCCGATATCGGGCCGCGGGTGGTGCGGCCCAAGGGCTGACGGCCTAGCCGTCAGCCCTCCGCCTGCTTGCGCGCCAGCGCAAGCAGGCGGATCACCTCGGCATCGGTGGTTTGCGAAAAATCGCGGTAATGCTGGCCTACCGACAGGAAGGGTTCGGGCATGGCGAGCACCACCATCTCGTCGCAGAGCGGTTGCAGACGTCGGAATGTGTCGCGCGCGGCGACCGGCACACCTGCCACCAATCGTGCTGCTCCGGCCATGCGCGCGCCGCGGATGGCCGCGGTAATGGTCGCGCCGGTGGCAATCCCGTCATCCACGATGATCACCGTCCGCCCGGCAATGTGCGGCTTGTGCCGTTTTCCGACATAAGCATGACGGCGTCGTTCCAGCTCCGCGATCTGCGCGCGCTTTTCCTGCTCGAGATAGACGTTGCCCGGCGCGAACAGCTTGCTCGTTTCCGGATTGAGCACAAGTTGCGGTTCTTCCCCGTCGACCACCGCGCCGATCGCGAATTCGCTATTGCCCGGCGCGCCGAGCTTGCGCACCATTAGCAGATCAAGCTCCGCGTCGAGCGCGGTGGCAATTTCGAATGCCACGGGCACACCGCCCCGCGGCAGGGCAAGTACCAGCGGATTATCGGCCTGAAGATGCATCAACTGCGCGGCCAGCAGCTTGCCCGCCGTTCTGCGGTCGGCAAGGGGGAGCGGCGTTGTCATGCGCCGCTCCGTAATCCTTGTCGGCGACCCAACGAGCCGGCTTCCTGCACTTCGAACAGGCGACTACCGGCCCCGGGGCAAAGGACGTCGTTATGGCGGAGCAATTGCGAGCACATGGACAGGGCGACTTCGTTGTTTTCCTGAAAAATCTGCATGAGGACACGGCCTGCTGTGTGAATATGCTCCAACCGTGCGGCTTCGCGCACTTGGGTTAACTACGAGGCGTCGGCCGGAATGTTACAGGCCCAGTGGTTCGACGCTGCCATAAAGGGTCGTTGCGAGCGGCCACTCCAACGCCAGTTATCCGTCGGGATGATGCCTTGGCGGCGTTGCATCCGGAGAATTGCGGGGCGCAGCCGCTATGCGCCGTCGTCAAACTGCGCGGCAGGAAGGGGAAGATTCGGATGCCGCACGCGCTCATCATTGACGAGAACATCGCCATCAGTCGGGCGATCAAACACTATCTGGCGGGGCTTGGTTTCGGCTCCTTCGATCTGACCTGGACCGAACAGCAGGCATTGGCGGCGGCGCGGCGGTGCAAGCCCGACCTTATCGTCATCGGCGACGACATCGAATTCGGTTGTGTCATGCGTGCGGCGAGGCGCATTTCGGGCGATGGCAGCATCCCGGTGCTGATGGTGAGCGGCGATCCGGCCCGCGCCTCGGGCAAGCTGACGCGCGCCAGCAGCTATGAAGGCCCGTTCCGGATAAACCAGATTGAGGAAGCCGTAGACCTCGCCCTGAATGGCCGTGCTGGATTAAACTAGCGCGCGGCCGGGAACTCAGCCAGAGCGAGATAGTCGGTGATGTCCCCAACCGTCATCGCTGTGAGATCCTTGTCGAATTCGGTCAGCAGCAGCTTGGTGATGTCCTGCGGGTAATGCTGCCTGAGATGCCCGAGCGACACCGGATCGGCGGCAATGATGATGCCCGGCGTGTCCTTCGTCACATGGCTTTCCAGCGCGGCGGAGGCGGAGGCGAGAAATGCGCGCTCACGCTCCGCGTGTGGATCGCGGTTGTCATAGGCGCTGCGCGCAGGCGAATGGCTTTCGAAGGCGCGCCCCGGCGCATCGGCAAACAGGTCGCGATTGGCCGGAGCGGGATTGTCGCGGTGCTCGATCACCGCAAGCTTGGGCGAAACCGCATCGCCGTCATTGCGCATCAGCATCATCCGGCCACCGTCGGCAACCAGTACGAGAACATCTTTCGGCAGGATCATTTGCGTTTCCCCATGACAGCAAGGCCCGAACATGATCGGCCGGCTGACAGCACTCTGCCGCTCCCGGGTTCTGCGCGCGCTCCGTAATTGCACTGATCCCAACTGCCGTGATCAGATCGCGACCGTTCAACGGTGCGTCACTCGATGAACGGCATGCGTCATCCTGCGAAGGGTGCTTTCGCTTGCCGAGACAGGCGTTAAGCTGGACGCTCGCAGCACAGGGGGACCATCATGCTCGAACTCGCCGGCGTCAGCCACGTCTATCCCAACGGCACGCGTGCGCTCGACAATGTCACTTTGTCGATCCCGCGCGGAATGTTCGGGCTGCTGGGGCCGAACGGCGCTGGGAAATCTACCCTGATGCGCACCATCGCCGGGCTGCAAGCCCCGACGTCGGGCAGCATCCGTTTCGGCGATATCGACGTGCTGGCCGAACCCGACATGCTGCGCCGTACCCTCGGCTATCTGCCGCAAGATTTCGGTGTCTACCCGCGCATCTCGGCCTACCGGATGCTCGATCACATGGCGGTTCTGAAGGGTGTCGGGAACGCGGGCGAGCGGCGCGAGCTTGTCGAACACCTGCTCAACCAGACCAACCTGTGGGCAGTGCGCGGCAAGGCGATTGCCGGCTTTTCGGGCGGGATGCGTCAGCGTTTCGGTATCGCGCAGGCGCTGATTGGCAATCCCGAACTGATCATTGTCGACGAACCGACGGCAGGCCTCGATCCGGAAGAACGCAACCGCTTTCTCAACCTTCTGGCCGGGATCGGCGAGAACGTAGTGGTGATCCTGTCGACCCATATCGTCGACGACGTGGCCGATCTGTGCCCGCGTATGGCGGTGCTTGCTGCCGGACGGGTGCAGCTGGAAGGTTCTCCGCGCGAACTGATCGGCTCCATCGCCGGGCGTGTCTGGCAACGCACCATCCCGCACACCGGTCTGGCCGAAATGCAGGCTGCCCACGAGGTTATCTCGCACCGCTTCTTCGCGGGCGAAATTATCGTTCATGTGCTGGCCGACAGCCAGCCCGAAGGCTTTGCGCCGGTCGTCGGCGGGCTTGAGGACGTCTATTTCGCAACGCTGGCGGAAACCCGCCGCCCTGCCACCGCCGCTGCCGCGGCTTGAGAGGAGCGCGCCCCATGCTGACCGCTTCGCTCGCGGCGTTTGAACTGCGTTACCAGCTCCGCAATCCCGTATTCTGGGTATCGGTCGCGATATTCTTCCTGCTCGGCTTCGGCATTTCCGCCAGCGCCAATGTCAGCATCGGCACGCCCGGCGCGGTGCACGAGAATTCGCCCTATGCCGTCACCATCGCAACCGCGCTGTTGGGGTTGTTCTACCTGTTTGTGATCACCTCCTTCGTCGCCAATGCGGTGGTGCGGGACGATACGACCGGCTTCGGTCCGATGATCCGCGCCACCCCCGTGGGGCGTTCGAGTTTCCTGGCCGGACGCTTCCTTGGCGGGCTGGGGATAGCGACGCTTGGGTATACGGCGGTGCCGCTCGGCATCGCGATCGGATCGGCCATGCCGTGGGTCGATCCCGAGACAGTCGGCCCCGGGGGTTTTGTCACCTATGCCTGGCCGTTCCTGGTCATTGCCATTCCCAATCTGATCCTGTCCTCGGCGCTGCTGTTCAGCCTCGCGACGATGACCCGGTCGATGCTGGCGAGCTATATCGGGGTGCTGATCCTTGTGATGGGTTATCTCGCCGTCAACGTGGTGCTGTCGGCGAAGCCCGAATATCAGGACGCGGTCGCCCGGTTCGAGCCGCTGGCCGTGGGCGCTATCGGCGAGGTGTCGCGGTATTGGACCGCAGCGGACATGAACACCCGGCTGATCCCGCTTGAGGGTAACCTGCTGATCAACCGCGCGCTGGCGCTGGTATGGAGTGCGCTGTTTCTCGCCGTCGCCTGGTGGCGTTTCAGCATGACCGAGCGCGCCCCTTCGCGCTGGCGCCAGCGGCGGCTTGCCAAGCAGGCCCGTCGCACGGCCAAGGCGGAGACTGCGCTCCCGCAGGCGCTCGCGGGGCCTGTACACCGCAGCTTCGGGGCAAGCCATGCCGCGCGCAGCTTCTGGCGGCGACTGAAGATAGAGACGCTGCTGGTTGTGAAGAGCCCGGGGCTGATCGTCCTGTTGCTGATCGCGCTCGCCTTCACCACGCTCAACCTTGCCCTCTCGCAGACCTCCTACGGCACTGCCTCCTATCCGCTGACCGCCGATGTCGTGACCACGGTTATCGGCAGCATGAGCCTGTTCACGCTGATTGTTTCGGTGTTCTACGGCGGAGAGCTGGTGTGGCGGGAACGCGACGTGAAAATCAACGAGATCATCGACGCGACTCCGGCCCCCGGCTGGGCCATGTTCATTCCCAAGATCCTCGCAATCTTCGTCGTGCTGCTGGCGATGTCGCTGGCCGGGATGCTTGCGGGCCTGATCTACCAGGCGGTGCTGGGGGCAAAGAGCATCGATCTCGGGCTCTATCTCGTCTCCTACGTCATGCCGCAGAGCATCGATCTGCTGCTGATCGCGGTGCTGGCGGTGTTCTTCCAGGTCCTCAGCCCCAACAAATATGTGGGCTGGGGGGTGATGCTGGTGTGGTTCGTCAGCCGTATCTTCCTGAGCAATCTCGGCTATTCGAACATGCTCTACATGTTCGGCGGCGGCCCGGGCGAGCCGCTGTCCGACATGAACGGCACCGGCGGTTTCTGGGTCGGCGGGCTGATCGCACGGGCTTACTGGGGCGCGTTCGGCGTGCTTCTGCTGGTGCTGGCGCATTGGGCCTGGCCGCGCGGCACGGTGGTGGCGGTGCTGCCGCGGCTGAAGCGGATGGGCAAGCGCATGACGCTTGCCTCGGGCAGTGTCGCGCTGGCGGCAGTGGGCGGAATGATCGGCACGGGGCTGGTCATCCATCACAATATCAAAGTGCTGAATGAATATCAGACCGCCGACGAGCGCGAGGCGCAAACCGCCGAGTTCGAGCGCAAATATCTCAAATACGAAAAGCTGCCCCGCCCGGTAGTGACCGACGTCGCCTTTGATGTTGCGATCTTCCCGGACGAACGCCGGATGACCGTGACAGGGCATTATGACCTGCGCAACGACACCAATGCTCCGATTGCCGAAGTGCATGTACGGCAGGGCGATTCCTCGGTCGAATTTACCCGACTGGTGCTGGCCGGAGCGGCGCTTGCCAGCCATGACAAGACTCACGGCTATCGCATCTATCGCTTCGACACGCCGCTGGCGCCGGGGGGCACTACGCGGCTCGACTTTGCCTCGCAGGTCTGGCGGCGCGGCTTTGCCAATCGGTCGGCGGCGACCGACATTGTCGACAACGGCACCTTCGTGAACAACTTCACCTTTGCGCCGATCATCGGAATGGACCGCCGCGGATTGCTGCAGGACCGCACCGTGCGGCGGCGGCAGGGGCTGCCCGACGAGCTGCGCACGGCGAAGCTCGAGGACACCGCGGCACAGCGCGAAAACTATATCCATGCCGACTGGGTCAATTCGCGCATCACCATCAGCACATCGGCGGATCAGGCGCCGATCGCGCCGGGCAACAAGCTTTCCGACGAAGTGCGGGGCGATCGCCGCATCGCGGTGTTCCGAAGCCCGGCGCCGATCCTCAACTTCTTCTCGGTGCAATCGGCCCGCTATGCCGAGGCGACCGACCGCTTCGGCGATATCGAGCTGGCGGTCTACCACGATCCGCGCCACGACTGGAACGTGCCGGCGATGCTGAAGGCTATGAAGGCGTCGCTGGGCTATTACACCGCCAATTTCGGCCCCTACCAGTTCGGCTATGCGCGGATCATCGAATTTCCGGGCTATGCCAGCTTCGCTCAGGCCTTTGCCGGGACGATGCCCTATTCTGAAAGCATCGGCTTTGCCGCGGATGTGCGCGATCCGGACACGATCGATTACGTGTCCTACGTTACCGCGCATGAACTGGGGCACCAGTACTGGGCGCACCAGATCGTTGGCGGGGACATGCAGGGATCGACCCTGCTTTCGGAAACGCTGGCGCAATACAGCGCGCTGATGGTGATGAAAGAGCTCTATGGCGAGGACAAGATCCGCCGCTTCCTCAAATACGAGCTCGACCAGTATCTGGCAGGACGCAAGGGCGATGTGCTGGGTGAACAGCCGCTGCTGCGGGTCGAGAACCAAGGGTATATCCATTACCGCAAGGGCAGCCTCGTGATGTATCTGCTTCAGGACCGGATGGGAGAGGAGGCTGTGAATCGCGCGCTGGCACGGCTGGTGGCCCGATACCGCTTCAAGGGCGCACCCTATCCGCGCAGCGTCGATCTTGTAGCCGAGCTCCGCAAGGAAGCGACCACGCCCGAACAACAGGCGCTGATCAATGACTTGTTCGAAAAGATCACGATCTACGACCTCAAGGCAAAACAGGCTGTTACCAAGCAGTTGGCAAACGGGCGCTGGAGCACCCGCATCACGATCGACGCGGGCAAGTTTACCGCCGATGCCAAAGGCAAGGAGACGCCCGCGAAGCTGGCTGAAAGCATCGAGGTGGGCCTCTTCACGGCGCGACCCGGACAAGGCTCATTCGACAAGGCGGACGTCTTGTCGATGGAACGCAGGCCGGTTCGCGTCGGTGAACAGGTGGTAGAGGTCGTCAGCGACAAGAAGCCGCTTTTCGCCGGGGTCGATCCGTACAACTTCTACATCGACCGCGATTCCGACGACAACATCGTAGCGGTGGAATAACCGGGGCCGATCAGCGGAAACGGGACGGCTTGAGGTCGTATTTCGCCAGCTTGTCGTAGATCGTCTTGCGCGGGGTCTGTAGCATGTCCTGCACCCGCGCCATATCGCCTTCGCATTGTCTCAGCGCGTCCTCTAGTACAGTACGCTCGAAATCGGCGACGATCTGGTGCAGCGGCCGCTGTCCGGCCAGCGGGTGCGCGGAGGCATGCATGTCCGACAGGCCCAATACGAAGGCGCGGGCATAGGCGCTGAGTTCATGAAGATTGCCGGGCCAGTCATGCGACTGGACATGCCGCCACTGCACCTCGCCGATCGGCGGCGCGGAAAGTTCCAGCGTGCGTGCGTGGCGGGCCACGAAAAGGCGGAAGATTTCGGCCACATCCTCGCGCCGTTCACTCAAGGGAGGAAAGGCGACCTGCACCGCGCCCAGCCGGTGCCATAGCGGATCGCCGGCGGCTTCTGTTCCATCATCCGCCAGCCGCGCGATGATGATGCGGATATTGAGCTGGCGCGCGCGCGTCGCGCCGATCGGCAGAACCTGACGCTTTTCCACCAGCGAGGCCAGCCGTGCCGTCAGCAGCGGACTTGCTGCAGCGATATCGTCGAGGAACAAAGTCCCGCCATTGGCGCGCTCGGCCATCCCGGTGCGTGACAGCCCGCCCCCCGATGCCGTGGATCCCGGGTCGCGACCGAACAGCAGCAGTTCGGCATCCTCGTGAGCGAGAATTCCGGCATCGACTGCCACGAAGGGGCGGGCGCGGCGCGAACTCAAATCGTGGATTAGACGTGCAGCATGGCTCTTTCCCGTGCCGGGCGGCCCGGTCAGCACGACGTCGATTTCCGATCGAGCCACCCCTTCGATCACAGAACGCAGCCGTTCGGCTGCAGCCGAAGAGCCCGGGATCGCCTCGCTGGCACTGCGACCCGCTTCCTCGCGCAACCGGCGGTTCTCCAGCGCCAATGCGCGCCGCTCGTTCGCGGCCCGAACGGCGCGGATCAGGTCGGCCGAGGAATAGGGCTTCGTCAGAAAATCGGCTGCGCCGTTCTTCATCGCCTCGACCGCCATTGCAATGTCGCCGTGCCCGGTGGTCAGGATCACCGGCAGTTCGGGGTCGATTTCTCGCAGCCGCGCAAAGAAGGCGATCCCGTCGATCCCGGGCATCCGCACGTCGCTGACCACCACGCCCGCGTAATCGGCGGTAAGCCAGGCCAGCGCGGCGCGGGCATCGGGAAAAGCCGTTACCTGCGCACCCTCCAGCGTGAGCGCCTGCATGGTGGCATCGCGCAGCGGCGGGTCATCCTCGACCAAAGCGACTTGGAGGGGCGGGGCGATGCTGTTCATGCTGCGGGCATGACCATGGTGAAGCGGGCACCGCCGACGGTGTCTTCGTGCAGCAGATCGCCGCCAAGCTGGCGCATGATGTCGCGTGCTATCGCTAGACCCAGGCCGATGCCTTCGGTCTTGCTGGTCACGAATGGCTGGAACAGCGTGTCACGCAAAGCAGGGGGCACACCCGGCCCATTGTCCGTGATGCTGAGGCGGACAGTCTGACCATCGGTTTCGATTGTCAGCGCGACCTGTCCGTTCTCCTCGCAGGCCTGCACCGCGTTCTGCAGCAGATTGACCAGCACCTGTTCCAACTGGACATGACGCGCGCGGACGATCGCGGCAGCAGTCGCTTCTGGGTCGGGTAGGGACAGGGCGATACCCTTGTGGCGGATCTGGTCGCGCAGCAGCAGCAAAGAGCCGTCGATCACGGCGGCGAGCGCGATGTCGCGCGGCTCCTCGGCCGAACGGCGGCTGAACTGTAGCTGTTCCTCCGTGATCTCGCCGATCCGTCCCGCCAGTCCGGCGATGCGGGCGAAGTTTTCTCCCGCCTCTGCGCTTCTGTCGGCGGCGAGCAGGCGTTCACCGTTCTCGGCATATACCCGCATGGCGGCAAGCGGCTGGCGTATTTCATGGCCCAAGCCTGCAGTGATCTGGCCGAGCGTGGCGAGCCGGTTGGCTTGCTGCAATTGTTCGCGCAGTGTTGCGGTTTGCGCCGCGATTTCGGCGGCAGCGCGCGCCTGGCGCTGACGCCGCCAGACGAGGGCGCCCCCGCCGCCCAAGGCGAGCAATGCCAGCACGATCACCCCCGCAAGCCGCCCGTTGGCGATCGCGACAGACAGGCGCGGGGCGGGATCGGATAGCAAGTGCAATTCCCAGCCAACCGGAGCGATGGGCTGGATCTTTTCGATCATCCGCAACGGAGAGGCGTTCTCGCCGCCGCCGGGCAGATTGATTGGTTTGGGCTCGGCCACGCCGAAACGCATCGCATCGCGTGCCGGGTCGCGGCTGGCGGTGTCCGGATTGTCGGTTGTTGCCGAACGAAACCGCCATTCGGGATTGCTAGCGAGCAGCACGATCCCTCCGGCATCGGTCACGAATACGCCATCCTCCGCATCGCGCCACTTGCGTTCGAGACTGTCGAATTCAACCTTTACCGCCACCACTCCGAGCGCGCGCGTCCCCGGGCCAACCCGCTCGGCGAGATACAGCCCCGGACGGCGGCTGACCGTGCCCAGCGCGAATTCGGCGAAAGTGCCATCACGCAGCGCGCCGCTGAAATAGTCGCGGAAACCGTAGTTCGAACCGATGAAGCTATCGGGCCGGTCCCAATTGCTGGCTGCGAGCGTCAGGCCATCGGCATCCATCAGGTAAATCGCGGCGGCATCGGTCTGCCTAGCCAAGGCCGCGAGGCGGCGGTTGAGAACGTCTCGCTGGCTGCGGTCGCCGGCAAGCAGTGCAGCGACTTCGGGATCGGTCGCGAGCACGCGCGGGACGAGGGTGAATTTGTTGAGCTCGCTTTCCAGACCTGCGGCAAGGATTGCGGCCTGGCTGGTGGCGGCAGCGCGGGTCTCCTCCAGCGCACGGACCCGCATCGCGCGATCAAGGCCAAGCATCGCGAGCGACGCCAGCAGAACGACAGCCACCATCGCAATCGCTATCAGATACCAGCGGCCCAGCCTGCCCTGCATGATGCGCGCGTTCCTCCTCCCTTTGCGACCTGCGTTGTGCGCATTTCCGCACCCGGGGCAAGAAATTTGTGCGGATTTCCGCACAACTATGATGGTTGTTTGGTGTAACCCTCTGATTTTCAGTCTTCCGTTCCGATGAAGCGATAAGCTTGCGGATTGCCGCGGCGAGCCTGATTCTTTGTCCGGAGAGTTGAGAGCCGGGGGAACCAGCGACCGATGGGTTCGCACACAACCATTACGCCGCAAGCGGTTGCCGCACCGGCAAGGAAGCCGCTTTATCGCCAGCTTTATGTGCAGGTGCTTGCGGCAATCGCGCTGGGGGCGCTGATCGGGCATTTCGCGCCCGAATTCGGCACCTCGCTCAAACCGCTGGGCGACGGTTTCATCAAGCTGGTCAAGATGATCATCGCGCCGGTGATCTTCCTTACCGTCGCGACCGGTATCGCCGGCATGAGCGACATGAAGGCAGTCGGCTCGGTTGCGGGCAAGGCCTTTGCCTACTTTCTGTTCTTCTCGACCCTTGCGCTGATCATCGGTCTTGTCGTCGCCAATGTCGTGCGTCCGGGCGAAGGGCTGAACATCGATCCCGCAACGCTCGATGCGTCTGCCGTCGCAGGCTATGCCAAGACCGCCGAAGCCCAGTCGATCAGCGGCTTCCTGCTCAATATCATCCCTGAGACCCTGTTCAGCGCCGTTACGGAAGGAAACATCCTCCAGGTGCTGCTGGTCGCAATCCTGGCGGGCGTGTCGATTGCTGCGACACGCCCGCACAGCGATCTGGTGACAGACGTGCTGTCCTCGTTCAGCGAGGTCGTTTTCAAGCTTGTTCACATGCTGATGAAGTTCGCGCCGATCGGCGCCTTCGGCGCGATTGCCTTTACTATCGGCGAATTCGGGCTCGGATCGCTCGCCAGCCTCGCTGCACTGATCGCGACCTTCTATGTGACGTCGCTGCTGTTCGTGTTCGTGGTGCTGGGATTGGTCGGCTGGTTCAACGGGTTTTCGATCTTCGCGCTGATCCGCTACCTGCGCGAGGAATTGCTGTTGGTGCTCGGCACATCCTCGTCCGAGGCTGCGCTGCCAAGCCTGATGGAGAAAATGGAGATTGCCGGTTGCCGCAAGGCGGTGGTCGGGATGGTTGTGCCGACCGGCTATTCGTTCAATCTCGACGGCACCAATATTTACATGACTCTGGCCGCGCTGTTCATCGCGCAGGCGCTGGGTATCGATCTGTCGCTGTCCGAACAGCTCGCGCTGGTGCTGGTCGCGATGGTCAGCTCCAAGGGGGCTGCCGGGGTAACGGGCGCGGGCTTCGTTATCCTTGCGGCCACGCTTTCGGTGGTGCCGAGCGTGCCGGTGGCGGGCATGGCGCTGATCCTTGGTATCGACCGCTTCATGAGCGAGTGCCGCGCACTCACTAATTTCATCGGCAATGCGGTGGCGACCATCGTCGTCGCCCGGTGGGAGAACGGGCTCGATCGCGAACGGTTGGCCGCGGCGATGACGGGCGCGCCGATGGAATTGCCCGAAGAAGATATCGAACGTCACGAGCGCAGCGGGCCGGTGAGCGAGAAGATCGCTCAGGTGCTGGAGAAGACCCCGTGATCGCGCGGCGTAACTTGCTGTCGGCGGGCGCGGCGTTGGCGCTGTTTGCTGGAGCGGCGCCGCTGGTGCCTGCGGCGCTGGCCGAAAGCGCGCCAGAAGAAATTCTGCTGTGGCCCGGCCACCCACCGGGCAGCGGGAATGTGTCGGGGCCGGAAAAGATCGGCGGTCCGGGCGCGGGCTTCGGCGCGGTGTCGAATGTCTCTACGCCGCGGATGCGCGTCTACCGTCCGGCCCAGCCCAATGGCGCGGCGGTGCTGGTGGCAGGCGGTGGCGGCTATTTCCGCATCCAGCTGTGGAAGGAAAGCACCCCCGCCGCCGAATGGCTGCAATCGCGCGGCTTCACCGTATTCGAACTGATCTATCGCCTGCCCAATGACGGTTGGGATTCGACTGCTCCATTCATGGACGCACAGCGGGCAATGAAGATCATCCGCGCCCGTGCTGGCGAATTCGGGGTCGATCCGGGCAGGATCGGGATCATGGGCTTTTCCGCGGGCGGGCACCTTGCCGGGTTCACCGCCTACCAGCCCGAACGTGCGCTCTATGCCGGAAACGATGCCTTCGAACAGGTCTCCGCCCGACCCGATTTCGCCGTGTTGCTGTTTCCGGTGGTGACACTGCGCAAGCCTTACGACACCACCCGCACCCGGCGCGAGATCGTCGGCGACAAGGCGACCGCGAAGGCAGAGGTTGAGTGGTCGCTCGATACCTGGGCGGGTAAGGACGCGCCGCCCACCATCATCTTCGCGTCCGCCGACGACAAGATCACGCCGCCGGGGCACGGCATTCTTTTGTTCGAAACTCTGGTCGCCGCCGGGGCGAGCGCGGAACTGCACCTGTTCCGCGACGGCGGGCATGGCTGGGGTCTGGGCAAACCCGATCAAGTCATCAGCCAATGGCCCGATTTGTTCGAGAATTGGGCAAAATCACTTCAAATTACTGAAAAACAGGGAGAATGACAATGTCGACTAGGCTTCTGGGCAGGCTTGCCCTGATGTGCGGAGGCAGCCTGATCGCCGCCACCGCAGTCCATGCACAAGACACCGCTTCGCCTGTCGCCGGGACGGAGGCGAGCGAGGACGCGCCGCGGGCGGAACGCGAGATTATCGTTACCGGTACCCAGATCCAGGGCGCCAAGATCAACGATGTGCTGCCGGTAACCGTGGTCGATGAAGTGGATATCCAGAACATCGCCGGGACGTCCGGTGACGACCTGTTCCGCGCCATTCCGCAGGCAGGCTCGGTCGCGTTCAACGAACAGAACGACGTCACCCAGAACAATGCCCGCGGCGACGTCGCCTCGGTCAACCTGCGTGACCTTGGCACCGGCAATACGCTGATGCTGATCAACGGGCGCCGCATGGTGCTTAACCCCGGGTTCCAGACCGAACTGCTGGTCCCTGTGGTCAGCGCCGATGCCAACGAAATCGCGCCGGGCAGCGTCCGGCGGCTCGAGGTGCTTCGCGACGGCGCTTCGGCGATCTATGGTGCCGACGCGGTGGCGGGCGTGGTCAACACTGTGCTGCGCGGCAACCGGACGGGCGGTTTCCTGGAAGGCGAATGGCGCGGTTCTGACGGGACCAGCCTCTACAGCATCCAGATGAACGGCGGCTACGGCTTCGATTTCGGCGGCGGACGCGGCAACTTCACTGTTTATGGCAGCTATTTCCATGAAAACGGTCTGCCGTCCTCGGCGCGGCCCTACTCCGCGGACGACAACAAGTTGCCACTGGTGGAAGGCACCGATTTCGAAGGCGATACGCAGTTCAACAACCGCAACACCTTCGGACCCTTCGGCCAGTTCGACATTCAGGCGCCGGCCAACCGCACGCCTATCCGCGATGACGACTTCTATCTCCAGCCGAGCACATTCGAAGGCTGCCGGCTCGACTTCGGCAATGGCCTTTGCGCGCGCGCCGGCACGACCCCGGCGCAGGAGGTGCGCTACAACCGCGCCTTCGGCACGACGCTGATCAGCGAAAAGACCCGCTACAACGCGATGGCGCTGCTGAGCTACGAGCTTAACAACAGCCTCGAGGCCTATTTCGAGGGCAGCTACTACCGCTCCGAAAGCAGCCGCAATATCACCCCGGCGGCGATCCTCAGCGCGGTGCCGGTGGGGATTTCGCGCAATGCCTATTGGAACCCCTTCGGCGCGACGACGCTGCCTGACGGTTCGCCCAACCCCAACCGCCTGCCCGGCACCACAATCGCGGCCGGCGGTGCGGACGTCATCATGGAGCGTTATCGCTTCGTGGATGTCGGCCCGCGGACCGTTGATGTCGACAAGGACACCTATCGCCTCGTCGCCGGTCTGCGCGGCAATTTCGGGTCGTGGGATTTCGATACGGGCTTCGTCTATTCCGAAGCCAGACTGACCGATCTTGAAGGCAACCGCGTTTCCCTGACGCTGATGCAGGATGCCATCAACCGCTCGACGCCGGATGCCTACAACCCGTTCAACGGCGGCTGCGTGACCGGCGACCCGGGGCAGGGCGATTGCACCCCCAATCCGCGGAGTTCGATCGATCCGTTTGTGATCGACGTGTTCCGCCGCGGCGGCACCACCCTGGCTCTCGCCGATTTCAAGGTCAGTAACAGCAGTCTGTTCGCGCTGCCGGGCGGCGATGTCGGCATCGCGGCGGGGATCGAATGGCGGCGTGAGACCTTCTTCGACGACCGTGATCCGCGCCTTGACGGCACGATCACTTGGACCGACAGCGTGACCGGCGTATTCAACGAAAGCGACGTCGCGGGCACCAGCCCCTCGCCCGATACCAGCGGTGCGCGGGAAGTCTGGTCGGCCTTTGCCGAGGCCTTTGTTCCGCTGGTGAGCGAGGACATGGACGTGCCGCTGATTGAGGCGCTCAGCCTCCAGCTTGCGGGCCGGATGGAGCATTTCGCCGACATCGACGAAACCGCGATTGTCCCGCGTGTTGCCGCGTCCTGGACCGTTATCCCCGGTGTCAGCTTCCGCGGTGCCTGGTCGCAGGGCTTCCGTGCGCCGAACCTCGTGCAGGTCAATGATGCGGGGACCACGCGTTCCAACACCCGCGACGACTTCGTGATCTGTCAGGCGCAGGTTGAAAAGGGCATCATCGACGATCTCGGTGTGTGTCCGGGGGCTGGTGTCATCAGCTTCCGTTCGGGCAGCGACAATCTTGCCCCGGAAGATAGCACCAGCATCAACCTTGGCATCGTGCTTGAACCGGCCTTCATTCCCGGCCTGACGCTCACGGCGGATTACTGGCGCGTAAAGCAGACCGGGCTGGTCGGCACCTTCGGCGATGACAATGCCATCGCGCTCGATCTGCTGCGGCGGCTTTCGGGCGGGGTGAACCCCAATGTCGTACGTGCCGATCCGACCCAGGAGGAGCTTGATCTGTTCGCTGGTACCAGCCTTGCCCCGGCAGGCGAGATCCTGTTCGTCAACGATCCCTATCTGAACCTCGACAGCCGCGTATCGAAGGGCTGGGACTTTGGGCTGTTCTACAACGTTCCCGATTTCGGCATGGGCAAGTTCCGCCTGCGCTTCAATGCGGCGCGACTGGAAAGCTTCGTCCAGTCGGCCGGGCCCGACGCGCAAGAACTGATCGATGCGGTTGCTACCGGCGCGCTGCCGCCCGAAGTCCGGATCGACGGGCTGGGCGAACTGCTCGAGATCGAAGGGCGGCCCAAGTGGCGCTTCAGCGGCTCGGTCAACTGGGGCAGTGGCCCGGTGGACGTGTCGCTTTTCGCGAATTACGTGGGCGAGGTGTGGAACACCAGCGTGAGCCGTGATGTGCCGATCGTGTCGGATGATCCGAACGCGAACTTCTATCGTGTCGACGACTTCCTGACCTTCAACACCGCGATCAGCTACACCATCAAGAACGACACCGCGCTTGATGGAACGCGGATCCGGTTCGGCATCAACAACCTGTTCGACAAGGATCCACCGCTGGCCGACGACACCTACGGCTATCTGAGCGCGCTGCATACGCCGCGTGGTCGGGTGTTCCGGGTGGAACTGCGCAAAGCGTTCTGATGAGGCGGGCGGTGCGGCTTACGGCGCTGCTGGCGCTGGCGACGGGGTTGGGTGCATGTGCGCATGTGCCGCCCCCGGAGCCGGACCAGCCGCCCGTCGCCGCAACCCCGGCTTGTCGCAGCGCTGCGGCGAGTCTTCATTTCGATTTTGTCGGCGCCGCGCCTTCGGCCTGTTCGGTCGAGGGCGCGCGTGCATTTGGCCTGCTGGTGACGCCCGAACATGCGCCGCCGATCAATCCCAGCCCGTGGTATGCTTTCCGCTACGAGGCGGAAGGGGGCGAACCGCTTGCGGTGACCCTTCGTTATCTCGGCGCGCAGCATCGCTATGCGCCGAAATGGAGCGACGGTGCAGGGGAGTGGCGCGATTTGCCGGTTGAACCGGAAGCGGACGGCAAGGGCGTCATTCTGCGCCTTCCGGCGGGTAAAGGACTGGTTGCCGCGCAGGAAATCCTGACGCCCGGAGATACCGCCAACGATCTGGCGCGCTGGAGCGCTGCCACGGGCGCGCAACCTTTCACTCTTGGCCTTTCGCATGACGGACGTCCGGTCGA
Organism: Erythrobacter fulvus; assembly: GCF_028595285.1. Taxonomy (GTDB): domain Bacteria; phylum Pseudomonadota; class Alphaproteobacteria; order Sphingomonadales; family Sphingomonadaceae; genus Erythrobacter; species Erythrobacter fulvus. Next base: position 72,287 of record NZ_JAQQXQ010000003.1, read on the forward strand.
CGCCATCCGGCTGGGTCGCGCGGATGCGCCGCGGCTGGTAATCCTGCTTGGCCGCCAGCACCCTCCCGAAGTGACCGGGGCGATCGCGATGCGCGCTTTCGTCGATGCGCTGGCCGAACAGGCGGCTGATCTGGGCGATGTGCAGTTCCTGATCGTACCGATGCTCAACCCCGACGGCGTCACGCGTGGCCATTGGCGCGCCAATCGCGGCGCGAAGGATCTCAACCGCGACTGGGGGCTGTTCACCCAACCTGAAACCCGTGCCGTCAAGGCCTGGCTCGATGCTCTGCCGCAAGCGGTGCGTCCGGTGCTGATGGTGGATTTCCATTCGACCCGCGCCAATCTGTTCTATGTGCAAGGCCCGGACGAAGCCAGCGCTGCCCAGCAGCGGTTCCGTGCAGCATGGTTGGATGGCCGCGAAAGCGCGCTACCGGGCTATCCCTTCACGATCGAGCCGCGCAACGCCAATCCCGGCAGCGGCACGGCGAAGAACTGGTTCTTCGAGAATTTCGCTATCCCGGCCTATACCTACGAGGTGGCCGATGATGCCGACCGCGTCGGCACCCGCGCCGCCGCGCGCGCGCTGGCGGACAGCCTGATCCCGGCGCTGGACACGCTAGAGCGCTGAATACCGCCGTGGCGGTGCCATCAGGCCGATTGCGCATCTTTTCTGTCATGCATCAATGTAGCGCTTAAGCGCTTCTGCGGCGCCTTCGGCTACGTCGCGAGATCGATGGTATGGCCGCTGCTGCCTCGAGCTGACCCCGGCAGCAAACCGACTGATCGGGGCCGGAAATGCATATCTATAAAATAGAATAGTTTTGAAGATATATTGAATTTTTCAGACAAAGGATGCTCGTCTAGACAGCCGCCTCGTAACCGCAAATGCGAAAGGGCTGAGCCATGGATAGAGCCAATCACAAGCCGGAATCCTTGACCCTTGCAGCGGGCCGCCCCGCGGCTTCGGCGGGTGCGCAGGCTCGTCCGTCGCTGCGTCTGATTTCCACTGGCCTGCGTCTTGCCGAGCCGGTTGTGCCCGCCGATGCTGCTTGGGCCGATGCTTTTGCGCGGCTGCTGGGCTGGCTTGGAATCGATGTCGAGGCGGTCGAATTGCCGCGCGCCACCGGTCTACGCAAGGTTGCCGGCTGGGCACGGGCTGCCGCTGCCGGCGCCGCTGCACCGCAGTTTGCGCCGTGGCAGGCGATTTCGCCCGTGGCGCTACAAAACGCAGGCAGCAGCGAATTGCCGCGTGCCGACTGGACGGTCAGCTACCTGTTCGATCACGGACAAGGCAGCGCCGCGCGCGGGGCGTCGATCGATCTGGCGCTTATGTCTCCCCACCCGGCACGCTGCGAGGCCGAGGAAGCGGGCGATCCGCCGGTGACGCGCCCCGCCATACTGGAAGCCATGATCCGTGCAGCGCGGGACGAGGGCCGCGAGCATATTGTGATCATTGCCGCCGCTCGCCAGCGTAATGCGCTGGCCCGTCAGCTTCTGCTGATCGATCGGGCGCTAACCCGCGAAGGGCTGGAGCTCGAAATCCTGGCCGTGGAACAGGCTTTGCCTGCGTTGATGGTGCCCCGTCCGCGCTGGGATGCACTGATTGTGATGCCCGAATTGCGCAGCATCGTGTTCACGCTGCTGGCCGAGGCGAGCGAGGTGCGCGCGCCGTGGCCGATGCTGTGGCACGATGCCCGCGGGCCGGTGCTGGTGGCCAGCGAGGCACTGGGCGAGGCCGGTGCGCGTCTGTCGCTTGATGCCGTGGCGCTGGTGCAGGCGCTGGCGCTGACCTTGCAGCATGCCGGCATGAATTCTGCCGCGCGGCGCCTGCATGAAAGCAGCGCCAGGCTGCGCGACAGCGGGACTGTTACCGCCTCGCGCGGCTCGCCCGCGCCCTATGTCACCCAGGTCGACGATGCACAGTTCGTGCAACTGGTTTGCGCAGGTCTTCCGGCGGGCGGCCGTGCCGTGCCACAATGGCGTGCGCTGGGTGATGTTGTTTCCGGGGGAACCGGGCGCGAAGATATGCGTCTTTATATCGTCGCGTCCGGTTCCTCTTCCTCCTCTTCGTGAAAGGTCGCCTCCCATGCCAAGCCGCAAGATAGTCGCAAACGAGCTGGCCAACGTGCTGCGCCAGATTTCCCATCCCGACCGTATCCGTCTGCTGCTCAAGCTTCAGACCGGCGATCTGACGGTGAATGAACTGGCCGAAACGCTGGAAATTCCGGCCACCCGCGTGTCACAGCATCTCGGCGTGCTACGCGCGATCGCGCTGGTCGAAACCGAGGCGCAGGCCCAGAAGCGGGTCTATCGTCTGAGCCAGCCGGAGCTTGCCCTGTGGCTGATCGACGGCATCGACTTTATCGCCCACCGGCTCGGCCGGGCCAGCGCCAAGGACATCGAGATGGCCAAGGAGCTGTGGCACCAGGAAGCATCGGAAACGGTGATCTGAACCCGCTGGCTCAGGCAGCTGGCCGCTGCATGAGTGCCGGGATTTCGGTGCGCGAGGGATCCTGCGAGCGGCGGCCATAGGCCTGGACCAGCGCATTCCATTCGACGGTCAGGCTGCCGCCGGTGCTCTGGTGAAGCTTTTCCCACGAGGAAAGCATCTCAAGACAGGCGTGGTCGATGTAGTCCAGCTTTTCGACATGGATATGCACCTCGGCCCCGCGCGGAGTGCTTTCCAATGCGCCCGATAGCTGCGGGATCGAGAAGAATGTGGCCGAACCGGTCATCCACACGTCGGTGCGGTTGGATTGCTTGTCGTGCGTCACGTCGATCGACAAGTGTGAGAAGGTGTAGACCAGCTTCAACGTCGCCAGCACGAAGCCGAGGATCACGCCGGTAAGCAGATCGATCGCCACAACACCGATCAGCGTCACGAAATAGATCGCCAGCTCTTGCCTGCCGAATTCGGCGATCTTGCGGATCTGCGCCACGTTGACGAGCTTGTAGCCCGTATAGACGAGGATCGCGGCCAGCACCGCAGTGGGCACCTGATTGAGAACGAAGGGGAAGGCAGCCACTGCCAACAGCAGCCATGCGCCGTGCAGGATCGCGGAAATGCGCGTGGTGGCTCCGGCCTCGACATTGGCGGCCGAGCGGACAATGACCCCGGTCATCGGCAAGGCACCCAGCGCGCCGCAGATGATATTGCCGATCCCCTGCGCGCGCAGCTCCTTATCGTACTGGGTGCGCGCGCCGATGTGCATCTTGTCGACCGCCGTTGCGCAGAGCAGCGTTTCGGCGCTGGCAACGAAGGCGAACACGATGCCCAGCGTGATGATCTCGCGATCGAGCGCGCCGGCCAGTGCTTCGGGGGTGGGGATGTTGAGCGCGTCGGTCAGATTGGCGGGCACAGCCACCAGCGTGATAGGCAGCGCGAAGACGAGCGCGAAAATCGTGCCGACGATGACGCCAAGCAGCGGCCCGGGCAGTAGTGCGAGTGTTTTGGGCTTGAACTTGTTCCAGGCGATAATGGTCGAAATCGTGATGATCCCCGCCATCGCCGCGAGGTGATGGACCGAGCCATCGGCCGGGAACACCTTGATAATCGCCTCGGGGATCGCGGCGAGATTGGCGAGCCCGCCCGAGCGCGGGGCATCGTCGAGCATGACATGGAACTGCGATGCGAAGATCAGCACGCCGATGCCCGCCAGCATCCCGTGGATCACCGAAGGCGAGATAGCGCGGAACCACTGGCCCAACCGGAACACACCCGCCAACAATTGCAGCGCACCGGCGATCAGGCCGACGACGCCGAGCATGATCAGGCCATGTTCGTCCACCAGCTGGAACACCAGCACCGCCATACCCGCTGCCGGACCGCTGACCTGCAGCGGCGAACCGGCGATGCTCCCCACCACCAGCCCGCCGACAATCCCGGTAATGAGGCCAAGCGCGGGCGGCGCGCCCGAAGCGATGGCGATGCCCATGCACAGCGGCAAGGCGACCAGGAACACCACGATAGAGGCGAGAAAATCCCTGCCGACAACGGCGGAATTCAGGCCTTGGGACGCTTGTGCATTCATCTAATGGGTGCTCCGAAAAGTATGGTGTTGGCCAGCCGCGATCAGCAGGCGTGGCTGGCGAGCGCCGCCGAGGCGAGTTCCGAAGCGTAGCGTTCTTCAACAGGCAGCCAGGATCCGGTCGTCTCGTCGAAGGCCGAAACCTCGCCGGTCTTGATGTCGTAGACCCAGCCGTGCAGCTTCACCGCCTTCTGCGCCAGCGCGACCGCCACTGTCGGGTGGGTCTTGAGGTGCTGCAATTGCAGGATGACGTTCTGTTCGAGCAGCATGCGCATCTTGGCTTCGGGATCGAGACCCGCGCCCAGCGTTTCGACGATGTCGACCGCGCCCTGTGAGTAGCCCAGCCATTCGCGCACGTGCGGCAGATTGGTCAGGCCCTCACGGTTCATGGCACCCTTCATCGCCCCGCATTCGGTGTGGCCGCAGATCACGATGTGGGGAATGCCCAGCGCGCCGATGGCGAATTCGATCGACGCGGTCATCCCGCCGGTCTGGTTGGTGTGCGGCGGAACGATGTTGCCTGCGTTGCGGCAGATGAACAGCTCTCCCGGATCGGTCTGGGTGATCATCGCCGTCTCTATCCTGCTGTCCGAGCAAGTGATGAACAGCGCCTCTGGGCTCTGGCCGGTGCTCAGCCGTTCGAACAGCTCCTGCTTCTCGGGGAAGACCTCGCGCTGGAACTTTATGACACCAAGGGCAAATTTCGACATTCGGGTAGTCCTTCTAGCTGGAACTTTGGGGGGACTCGGCCGTCCACAATTCGCGCACTTCGTCGATATGCGCGCCTTCGCCGAGGCGGTTACGGACATCGACGAAATCGAGCGCCTCGACGATCCACGCAGCGATGCCGGGGTGGGTGAGGCGATAGAAATGATTGCGCCCCTCGCGCCGGTCTTCGACAATCCGGTGGGCGCGCAGCGGGGCAAGGTGCTGGGAGATGCGGGTCGCCGGCAGATCGAGTGCGGCGGCGATGCTGCTTACGTCCTGTTCGCCAAGGCGCAGCTCCTCGATCAGGCGAAGCCTGTCGGGATGAGCCAGCAACCTTAGCAGGTCGGCCAGCTCGCGGGATACGATGATCCTGCTCGGCAATGCCCCCTCCCAAACCTGCAAGAATATGCAGATGTGAAGCTGTATAGCTATTGAAGATATTCGAGTCGGTCAAGAGATCTTCCCGAAAGCGGTCGTTTGCCCGCGCGCGCAGGTGCTTGCATTCGCGGCAAACACGTCGGAAACTCCCGCGACAGGAGAAGTTTTTGATGGTCCACCCGAGCGCCCACGCCGATGACCCCCATTACGTCCACCGCACCGGCTGGCTGCGCGCGGCGGTGCTTGGGGCCAATGACGGGATCGTGTCGGTCTCCTCGCTGATCCTTGGCGTGGCGGCAGCAACGCCCGAGCCCGGGGCGATCCTTGTGGCGGGGGTGGCGGGGCTGGTCGCCGGCGCGATGTCGATGGCTGCGGGTGAGTTCATTTCCGTTTCCTCGCAGCGCGATTCCGAGCAGGCCGACATTCGCCGCGAAAAGGAGGCGCTGGTCGAAACGCCCGAACAGGAACTGGCGGAACTCGCGGCGATCTATCGCGAGCGCGGTCTGAGCGCGGAAACCGCGAGGCTCGTCGCGCGCGAATTGAGCGCGCATGATGCGCTGACGGCCCATGTGCGCGACGAACTGGGCCTGTCCGAACACCTCGCAGCGCGGCCCTTGCAGGCGGCATTCGCATCGGGCGTGACCTTCAGTGCAGCGGCGGCGATCCCCCTGCTGGCGGCTTGGCTGGCACCGGTCGGGGCCATCATCGAAGTGGTGCTGCTAGTGTCGATCGTAACGCTCGCGATCCTTGGTGCGCTGGGGGCACAGGCTGGCGGAGCGCCGTTGCTGCGGGCGACCTTGCGCGTGGTCGGCTGGGGCGTTTTCGCCATGGCGGTCACCGCCGCGATCGGCTGGCTGTTCGGTGTGAGCGTCTGACGGGACACTGTGCATTTGGCGGTCCGCACCGGTCTGCGGTGTCTTTCCCATGGCTCGGAGACGACAGCGCTGCTAGGCTGCACCCTAAGGGAAACCAGAGAAGGATAGGCGGGCGTGGCAATCGGCTTTACGGTCAATGGCAAGCAAGTGAACGTGGAGGCGGAGGCCGACACCCCCTTGCTGTGGGTATTGCGCGAAGATCTTGCGCTGACCGGCACCAAATTCGGCTGCGGCATCGCAGCTTGCGGGGCATGTTCGGTGCATGTCGACGGGGAGTTGACCCGCTCGTGCAGTGTCCCTGTCAGCGATATCGCGGGCAAGGCGGTCACCACCATCGAAGGCTTGAAAAGCGATGATGGTGCGCTGCATGCCGTGCAGCAGGCATGGATCGACGCGCAGGTGCCGCAATGCGGATATTGCCAGTCGGGCCAGATTATGGCCGCAGTGGCGCTGATCGAGCGGACGGGCACACCGTCGGACACCCAGATCGACGAGGCGATGACCAATATCTGCCGCTGCGGCACCTATCCGCGCATCCGCGCAGCGATCCTCGCGGCGACCGGTCAGGCTGCCGCCAATATTCAGGGAGAGGCATGATGGCCGATAATCCCAACCCCAATATCGACGAAACCGATGCCATCCCGGCACAGGTGCCTGCGAAGAAAAAGGGCGTGAAGCGGCGCATCTTTCTGGCCGGCTCGGCGTTGCTGGTGGGCGGTGGTGTTTTCGGCCTCTATTGGTCCGACAGCAACGCGGGCAAGCATGCGCGCGCGCTGACCGAAACTGGTGCAGGCGAGCGCAATTTCCTCACCTGGATGAAGATCGCCCCCGACGACACGGTGACGGTCTATTCGCCGCATATCGATTTCGGGCAGGGGACACACACGGCCTTGGGCCAGATGCTCGCCGACGAGCTCGACGCCGACTGGAGCAAGGTCAGGGTCGAACAGGCACCGGCTGACATGGCCTTTGCCAACACGCCGCTGGTGAAGAGCTTCCTTGGCGAGATGAGCGGCTATCCCGGCGTCATCAGCGCGCTCCCGGCGGCGCTGATGGGGATGCTGGCGCGCTCGCAGAAAATCCAGATCACCGGCGGCTCCTCCGCCGTACGCTTTACCGGGCAAGGTGGGATGCGGGTTGTCGGCGCGGCGGTGCGTGCCGCGTTGATCGAGGAAGCGGCAGACCGGCTAGGCGTGCCCGCAGGCGAGTTGACCACCGCGGACAGCGCAGTGACTCACGCCGCCTCTGGCCGGTCCTTGCGCTACGGAGAGTTGGCCGCCGGCGCGGCCGGGCGCTCGCTCGCCAGCGATCCGGTGCTCAAGAGCCGCGCCGAATGGAAGCTCATCAACAAGCCCGTCATCCGGCGCGACATTCCCGCCAAGGTCGATGGCAGCGCGATCTACGGGATCGACTTGAGCCTGCCCGACATGCGCGTGGCGACCATCGCAGCCGCCCCGGTGCGCGGCGGCAAGCTCGAAGCCGTCGACGAGGCGCCTGCGCTCGCGGTTCCGGGGGTCGAGAAGGTGGTGAAGCTTGATGACGCGGTGATCGTTGTCGCCAAGGGTTACTGGCAGGCGCTGAAGGGTCTCAACGCGCTCAGCCCGAAATTCACCGATGGCGGAAACGGGGCGATGTCGACGCCGTCGATCTACGCCGCGCAGGACAAGCTTCGCGAAGCCGGCAAGCCGGATAACACCGCAGGCGATGGCGATGTCGATGCAGCCTTCAAGGCTGCGGGCGACAAGGTCATCAGCGCCGATTATCGCGTCCCCTTCCTGCACCATGCGATGATGGAGCCCTTCGCGCTCACCGCCCATTTCAAGGACGGCAAGCTGACCTTGTGGGGCGGTTTGCAGGATCCCCTCGGTGCACGCGACCGCGCGGCCAAGGCTGCCGGGATCGACATGGACGACGTGATCTTCAATCCGATGATCATGGGCGGCGGTTTTGGTCGTCGCTTCCCGCCGATGACAGAAATCATCGATCAGGCCGCCTTGCTCGCCAAGCAGGTGCCTTACCCTGTCAAGCTGGTGTGGAGCCGCGAGGAGGAAGTGCGCCACGGCACTTATCGTCCGCAGTCCTCCGCCCGGCTTAAAGCCACGCTCGAAAACGGGCGAATAGCTGCGTGGCAGAACGACTATGTGCAGGGCGACAATGCCGAAGGTGAAGTTGGCTTCATTTACGAAGTGCCCGCCACTGCGCGCCGCCATTTCGCCTACAAGTCGAACCAGAACGACGGGCCGTGGCGCTCGGTCAATTCGACCCAGCACGGCTTCTACAATGAAAGCTTCGTCGACGAGCTCGCTTATGCTGCTGGTGAGGATCCCTTCGCGTTCCGCCGCAAGCACCTGCCCGAAGGCTCGCGCCATAGGAAGGTGCTCGAAACTGTGGCCGAACGGGCGGGCTGGGGCTCGCCGTTGCCCGAGGGCGTCGGCCGGGGCATTGCGATTGTCGAGAGTTTCGGCACCATCGTGGCCGAAGTGGTCGAGGCGACAGTGAAGGAAGACGGCAGTCCCAAGGTGCTCAAGGCCTTTGCGGTGGTCGATTGCGGCACCACGGTGAACCCGCTCAATGCCGAAGCGCAGATTGCGGGCGGGATCATCATGGGGCTGTCCTCCGCGATCGGTGAGGCAATCACACTCGATAATGGCGCGGTGGTGGAAAGCAATTTCAGCGATTACAACGTGCTGAAACTGGCCGACGCGCCGCCGGTGATCGACGTCCACTTCATCGAAAGCGATGCGGCGATGGGGGGGATCGGTGAACCCGGCCTGCCACCCGCCAGCCCAGCGCTCGCCAATGCGCTGTTGGCGGCGACGGGCAAGCGCATCCGCACCCTGCCGCTGCTCCAGCAGGCCAAAGCCTAGGGCCTGATGTGGACGGTTGGTCGGCGCTGATCCTCGCCGGGGGTGCCGGACGGCGCTTCGGCGGCGGCAAGCTGCTGGCCCCGCTGGCAGGTGTGCCGGTGATCCGGCGCACGGTCGAAGCGGTGCTGTCCGTCGGATTTGCCGCCCCGGTGGTCGCCACCGGTGCCAATCATGCCGGGATCGCTGCTGCGCTTGAAGGGCTTGCCTGCCGTATCGTCCCTGCACCTGATTGGCAGGAAGGTATGGCCGCCTCGCTGCGTGCCGGACTGGCCGCGCTTGGCGCACGCGGAAGCGGTGTGTTCGTGTTCCTCGGAGACATGCCGCTGGTCCCCGTCGAACTATGCGCGGCACTGGCCGATATGGCGACGCGCGAAGGCTATGCCGCGCGCCCGCGAGTGGGGGGAAAGCCCGGCCATCCGGTCGCCTTCACCGGTGCGGCCCTGCCCGATCTGGAAGGACTGACGGGCGATGTCGGCGCGGCGGCGCTGCTCAAGGGACGAAGCGAAGGTGTCGGCTATCTCGACACCGACAGCATCGGGGCGGTGCTCGATATCGACTCGCCAGAAGACCTTGCCGCAGCGACACGCGCATGGAACGCCTGCGCGACCTCGGCCACCAGCGACAGTGCGATCTCGCGCGGGGCCTTGCCGAAGCCCTGAAGCCCGACCGGCGCGTGCAGACGCGCGATCTGCGTTTCGCTCACCCCGTGGCCGCGCAGCCTGGCAATCCGGGCATCGAGCCGTGCCCGCGCACCGATCGCGCCGACATAGAAGGCGGGTGATTGCAGCGCCGCCGCCAGACCGCGCTCGTCATCCTCGCGGTCATGGCTAAGCACCGCGACGGCGCTCCAGCGGTCGATCCCGATTTCGGCCAGAGCCTTGGCAGGTGCGGAGCGATAATAGGCGATGCCGGGAAATGGCGGTGCTTCCGGCCCGCCGGACGTGACGAGCGCGACCTCCATCCCCGCCTGCACGGCCAGCGCCGCAGCGGCCAGCGCGGTGCCGTCCTCGCCGATCAGCACAAGGCGGGCGGAGGGGACGTAGAGTTTCGTGTAACCCGCGCCATCCCACGAAAAGGCGGCATCCTCGCCCTGGCTTGCGCTGCGGTGCCGCCCGTTGCTTTCCCACATCACAGGCTTGCGCGCGGCAAAGCCTTTCATCAGGGTCGCAGCCGCCGGGTCATCTGCCGCAATCGGCTCGACCAGCACGGTAATTCCGCTGCCGCAGGCCAGCTTGATATCGATCCACGGGCTGCCCTCCCCATAGAGAAGGATGCGCGGCGTGCCCTCGGCCAGCGCCTCACGGCCGTGACGCGCAACATCGGCCTCGATGCAGCCGCCCGACAGGAAGCCCCAATATTCGTCCGCCGTGATCAGCATCTGCGCGCCCGGCTCGCGCGGGGCCGAGCCTTCGACGGCGACCAGCGTGGCGATGGCAAAGGGTTGTCCTGCCGTCCGCACCCCGGCAAGCGGAACCCTGATATCGTCGATCTGGGCGGTCATCCGCCAGGAGGAGGTCATGTGAGCCTTGCTTTCTGAACGTGCGGCGACCCTAATCATCGGAGCCCACCCGTGCAATCGCCTTGGCCGGTGGCCAAATGACGCAAGGCTGCTATCCCTTTGGCACCACCTGGTTGTTCGGTGGGGAGAGACGGATGCGTCTGATTTTTGCATTGCTGGCCCTGCCGACCTGCCTTGTCGCACCGCTGCGCGCGCAGGAGACGGGTCCCCTGATCGAATACGAACATGTGCCTGCCGCGGGCCTGCCAGATCAGCGCCTCAGCATCTGGCTGCCGCCGGGTTATGACGTTGGCGAGCGCCGCTACCCGGTGCTTTACATGCATGACGGGCACAACCTTTTCGACGTCGCCAAGTCGAACTTCAACAAGATCTGGGCAGCGGACAAGGCGATGCTGGCCGCGAGTGCGAGCGGCAAAGTTGAACCGCACATCATCATCGGCATCTGGGCGCCGGGCGCGGACCGGTATCGGCAGTATCTGCCCCGCAGCGCCTATGACGCAGTAGGCGGACCCTTGCGTGCGCAGATGGACGCGACTGCGGGCGGCGAGGTGGTGTCCGACCGCTATCTGGCGTGGATTGCGGGCCCGCTGAAGTCGTGGGTGGATACCGCGTTCCGCACCCGCCCAGCGCGCGACGATACCGCCATTATCGGCTCGTCGATGGGCGGATTGATGAGCTGCTATGCCTTCGTCGAACGCGCCGATGTGTTCGGAAGGGCGGGCTGCGTCTCCTCGCACTGGCCCGCGATCGATCCGCAGATCGTCGAGGGGGAAAGCGATGCCGTAAAGGCGCTGTGGGACGGCTGGTTCGCGGCGCGGCTTGGTGCGCCCGACGGACGGCGGGTGTGGATGGATCACGGTACCGCCACGCTCGATGCCTACTATGCGCCTTATCAGCAGGTGATCGACAAGCGCTTCGCGGCGGCGGGCTGGGTTAAGGGCCGCGACTGGCAGAGCAAGGTATACGAGGGCGCCGAGCACGAGGAGAACGCCTGGGCGGCGCGGCTCCCCGAAATCTTCGGCTGGCTGCTCGCCAAGAGCGATTAACGCAAGCCGAAAGCCTCGCGCGCCAGCTTCTCGATCACCGGCTTGTCGGGCGCACCCTTGGGGGAGACCCAACTGCCGCCGACGCACAGGACGGGATCGAAGGCGAGCCATTCGGGCGCATTCTCAAGGCTGATCCCGCCCGTAGGGCAGAACCGGCATTGGCCGAAGGGCGCGGCAAGGGCCTTCAGGGCGGGCAAACCGCCTGCGGCCATCGCCGGGAAAAACTTGAACCGATCAAGCCCCAGATCCAGCCCGCGCATGATGTCGCCCGCATTGGCGATGCCGGGAAGGAAAGGAACGCCCGCCGCAATCGCCGCCTTGCCCAGCGGCTCGGTGAGGCCGGGTGATACGACGAATTCGCTGCCCGCCTCAAGCGCCGCGTCGAGCTCGCGCGGGTTGGTGACGGTGCCCGCGCCGACAATCGCCCCTTCGACCTGTTTCATCGCCCGGATCGCGCCCAATGCGGCCGGGGTGCGCAGCGTGACTTCGAGCACGCGCAGTCCGCCCGCTACCAGCGCCTCTGCCAGCGGGACTGCGTGTGCTTCGTCCTCGATCACGATCACCGGGATGACCGGAGCCGTGCGCATGATGGCGTCAATATTCATGGTCACATCCCTCCGGTGGCAAGCATCGCGCTGGCGCCTTGTTCGGCCCCGTCGGCGAAACGGCGCATCATGCCGAACAGCTCGCGCCCGGTGCCCCATTCCTCGCGCGGATCCGCGGCGGGTTCGCGTGCCGACAGATCGGCGGTGGTCGAAAGCTCGCCCGTCACCGCGCAGACTTTCACCACGTCTCCGTCGCGCAGTCGTGCCAGCGGTCCGCCGCCCAGCGCTTCGGGGGTGCAGTGGATCGCTGCGGGCACCTTGCCGCTCGCGCCCGACATGCGACCGTCGGTGACCAGCGCGACGCGGTGGCCGCGATCCTGCAGCACGCCGAGGGGCGGGGTGAGCTTGTGGAGTTCGGGCATGCCGTTGGCGCGCGGACCCTGGAAGCGCACCACCACCACCACATCGCGATCAAGCTCGCCCGCCTTGAAAGCGGCGGCGACGCTCGGCTGATCCTCGAACACGCGGCACGGTGCCTCGATCGTCCAGCGTTCGCGGTCGACGGCCGAGGTCTTGAAGCAGGCGCGGCCGAGATTGCCGGTGAGCAGACGCATGCCGCCGTCCGGCTTGAACGGGTTGGTGACAGGTCGCAGCATGGTATCGTCCATGCTCGGACCGACCTCGCGCCACACGAGTTGCTCGCTGTCGAGCCCGGGCTCACGCGCATAATCGCTGAAATCGCCGCGCCCGACAGTCAGGATGTCGGGGTGGGCAAGACCGCTTTCGAGCAATTCGCCGATCACATAGCCCATGCCGCCTGCCGCGTGGAACTGGTTCACATCGCCCGAGCCGTTGGGGTAGACCTGCGCGATCAGCGGCACCGCGCCGGAAAGCTCGGACAGGTCGTTCCAGTCGAATATCACCCCGGCCGCGCGCGCCATTGCGGGCAGGTGGATCGCATGGTTGGTCGAACCGCCGGTGGCGAGCAGGCCCACGGCTGCATTTATGATGGCCTTCTCGTCGACACAGTGTCCAAGCGGGCGGTAGTCATCGCCCTTCTTCCCCATCGCGGCGACCCGGTGCACGGCCTCGCGGTCCAATGCCTGGCGCAGCTGGGTACCAGGCTGGATGAAGGCGCTACCCGGAATGTGCAGGCCCATCATTTCCATCATCATCTGGTTGGAATTGGCGGTGCCGAAGAAAGTGCAGGTGCCGGGCGAGTGATAGCTCGCCATTTCGCTCGCCAGCAGTTCGGCGCGTGTGGCTTTGCCTTCGGCATAAAGCTGCCGGACGCGCTGCTTTTCCTTGTTGGGAATTCCCGTCGGCATTGGGCCGGAGGGAACGAAGATCGTCGGCAGGTGGCCGAAGCGCAGCGCCCCCATCAGCAGGCCCGGCACGATCTTGTCGCAGATGCCGAGCATCAGTGCGCCGTCATACATCGCATGGGACAGCGCGACCGCAGTCGACAGCGCGATCACGTCGCGGCTGAACAGCGACAGTTCCATCCCCGTCTCGCCCTGCGTCACCCCGTCGCACATGGCAGGCGTGCCGCCCGCGACCTGCGCGGTGGCGCCGACTTCTCGGGCGTAGATCTTCAGCCTTTCGGGGTAACGGCCATAGGGCTGATGGGCCGAAAGCATGTCGTTGTAAGCGGTGACGATGCCGATATTCGCACCCCGTCCGGAGACCATCGCCGCCTGATCCTCCAGCGCGCCGGCATAGGCGTGGGCGAGGTTTGAACAGGACACCGCCGAACGGTCGCCCATCGCATCGCCTTCGCGGGCGATCAGATCGAGATAGGCACTGCGGGTCGCCCGAGAGTTTTCGATCACGCGCTGCGTGACCTTGTGAAGCGTGTCGTTGAGATTACTCATGCCACGTTACTCCGTCGCGTTCCGCCAGTGCGATGGCAGCGCTCGGGCCCCAGCTTCCGGCGGTGTAGGTTTTGGGGGTCAGGCCCTCGGTTGCCCACAGGCTACGGATCGCGTCGATCCATTCCCACTGCGCCTCGACTTCGTCACGGCGCACAAACAGCGTCTGGTCGCCTTCGACCAGATCGAGCAGCAGGCGTTCATAGGCGATGCGCCGCACTGCGCCGCTGAAGGCATCGGGCATGGCGATGTTAAGCGGCACCTGCCGCAAGCGGATGCCTTCGCGGTCCAATCCGGGCACCTTGGCCATCAGCGAAAGAGTGATGTTCTCTTCGGGCTGGATGCCGATTACCAGCCGGTTTGGCTGCATCGTCGCCCCGCGCCCTGCGAAAATCGAATGTGGCACGCAGGCGAACTGGATGACGATCTCGGTGACGCGCTTGGGCAGGCGCTTGCCGGTGCGCAGGTAGAAGGGCACGCCCTTCCAGCGCCAGTTGTCGACATGGGCCTTGATCGCGACAAAGGTTTCGGTGTCGGACGGCTTGCCCAATTCCTCGTCATAGCCCGGAACAGCTTGCCCGCCGATTGCGCCTGCGCGGTATTGGCCGGTGACGGTTTCCCCGGCAATGACGGGACGCAGCGCGCGCAGCACTTTGACCTTTTCATCGCGCACTGCGGTGGCATCGAAATGGGCCGGGGGCTCCATCGCCACCAGTGCGAGCAGTTGGAGCATGTGGTTCTGCACCATGTCGCGGATCGCGCCGGCATCGTCGTAGAAAGCAACGCGCCCTTCGAGGCCGACAGTTTCCGCCACGGTGATCTGCACGTGATCGATATGGGCGGCGTTCCACAGCGGTTCGAACATCAGGTTGGCAAAGCGCAGGGCCAGCAGGTTCTGCACCGTCTCTTTGCCGAGATAGTGATCGATCCGGAAAATCCGGTTTTCCGGGAAGGCACCCGCCACCGCATCGTTGATCTCGCGGCTGGAGGCGAGATCTGTGCCGAGCGGCTTTTCAAGGCACATGCGCACGTTCTCGCCCGTCAGACCCGCCGATTGCAGGCCCCTGATGGTGGGGCCGAACAGGCTCGGCGCGGTCGACAGGAAGATTGCGAGGCCGCGCGCCGGAGTGCCGACCTTCTTCGCCAGATCGTCATAGCCTTCAAGCGTGGTCGCATCGAGCGTCTGGTAGCTGAGGCGGTTGAGGAATTCCGCCATCCGCCCGCGGCGATCGGCCGGGAGATATTTCTCCAGCGCGGCGCGGGCGAAGTTGCGATACTCGCCGTCGGTCATCTCGCTGCGCGCGGTGCCGATGATCTTCAGATCGGGCGCGAGCAGCCCGTCGGCGTCGAGCGCGAACAGGCTGGGCAACAGCATGCGCTGGGCAAGGTCGCCGGTGGCTCCGAACAGCAGCAGACGGTCAGCGGTGAAGCTCATGCAAAACGGCCCCTTTTGGTGCGTGCCCTAACTAGGCCGGCAAGCCTTCGCCTGCCAGCCTCGCGCATACTTATTCAGGGGCCCGCACTCAGGCAGGGCGGCGTGCGAACACCCCGAACCCGGCGATAATGGCATAGCATGCTGCGGGAAGCACCAGCGCAAAAGCAAGGCTAGTGGCATCGGCGAGCGCGCCGTACATCGGCGGGATGATCGCGCCGCCGCAGATCGCGACGTTGATGATCCCCGATCCATCTGCCGCACGCGGCCCCAGCTTTTCGCAGGCGAGGCTGAAGATGGTTGGGAACATGATCGCGTTCATCAACCCGACCGCGAGCAGGGTGTAGCCGGCAACGACGCCGCTGGTATTGGCCGAAATGGCGATAAGCGTGATTGCGCCCGTCGCCACCGTTGCCAGCGTCAGGCCGGGGCTGACCATGCGAAGCACCGCCGAACCGATAAAGCGGCCCACCAGCGCGCCGCCCCAGTATATCGAGATCAGCTTGCCTGCGTCCTGTTCGGCAAGGCCCAGGACTTCGGTCTGCATCAGGTAATTGACGATAAAGCTGCCGATCGCGACTTCTGCCCCGACATAAAGGAAGATGCAGGCTGCACCGTAGCCGAAGCGCGGGCGCTTCAGCAGCGCAAGGCCATCGGCAAGGCTGGTCTGTTCATGCTTTTCGCCCTTTAGCCGGTTGCGGAACAACCACACCACTCCCGCCACGATGGCGAGTGCGGCAGCAAGGCCGAGATAGCCGTTGACGATCGCCTGACTTTCGGCGGTGCGATAGGCAGCCAGTTCTGCGCCCGAAAGCTCGGCAGCGGTGACCCCGGCAATTCCACCGAGAATCAGGATTGCACCGAAATAGGGGAAGATCGTCGTTCCCAGCGAATTGAACGCCTGCGCAAAGGTCAGGCGGCTGTGGGTGGTGCGTTCCGGCCCGAGCAGGCTGATCAGCGGGTTGGCGACGATCTGCACCAGCACCACGCCGGTGGCTAGAATGAAATAGGCCAGCAGGAACATCGGGAAAGCCGCGGTCTGGCTCGCCGGAATGAACAGCAGACAGCCCGCCATCATCGCCAGCAGGCCGGCCACCGCGCCGCGCATGTAACCCAGCTTCTTCACCAGCCGCGCGCCCGGAATCCCGACCACGGCGTAGGCGATGAAGAACCAGAATTGTACCAGGCTCGCCTCGAAGAAGCTGAGCGTGAACAGCTCTTTCAGCTTGGGAATGATGACGTCGTTGAGCGAGGTGATCCCGCCGAAGATGAAGAACAGTGCGAAAACGAAATAGTTCAGACCCGGCGCATCGACCTGCGGGCCGTGCTCCTCGACCGGATTGGGATCGGTGCTGGTCGCCAGCCCGGGTGCAATCGCCATGTTCTCTCTCCCCATTGCGAACGTTCTCAAGACGCCGCTCATGCCCCAATGCGTGATGGCTTGGCAATATTCCAGTGCGAATAGGAATGCACACAGCCGCTTGCGCGCGGATATCAACAGGCCGTAGAGGACAGGCCATGAGCGGGGGATCACGCAGACGACCGACATCGTTCGATGTGGCGGAGCGGGCCGGCGTCAGCCAGCCTACCGTCAGCCGTGCGCTGTCGGGCAGTCCCGCGATTGCAGAGGCCACCCGCCGCAAGGTGATCGAGGCAGCGACCGAGCTCGGCTATTTCGTCGATGAACGCGCCGCACGGCTGCGGCGCGGCTCCACCGGAACGCTGGCGGTGGTGGTGATCTGCCGCCAGGGTGACAGCGCGTCGAGCATCAATCCCTTTGCCTATGCCCTGTTGGGGAGCGTGTGCGTCGCTGCATCGGAACGCGGGTTCGAAACACTGGTGTCGTTTCAGGCACAGGCCGATGATTTTTTTGGCCATTATCAAGAACAGGGCCGCGCCGATGGTCTGATCGTCATCGGCACCACCACCAACGGGCAGGCATGGGAGTATTTTCGCGGCCTCGAAAGCGATGGGCGACGCGTTGCATATTGGGGTTCGCCTTATGAAGATATCGAATGGGTGCGATCCGACAATCGCGCAGCCGGACGCCTGGCGGTCGAACATTTGCTGGCCGCCGGATACCGGCGTCCGTGCTTCCTCGGTGCGCTGAATACGCCGCAGGTGCAATTCGCCGAGCGTTATGAAGGCTATGCCGAGGCCATGCGCGAAAAAGGGCTGGAGCCATGTCTCGCCCCGACCGTCAAGGCCGCAACCCGCGAGGAGGAAGGCCGCCGCGCCGCGCGCCGTCTGATCGAGCGGGGCGAGGATGTCGATGCCGTCTTTGCCGCCTGCGATGCGATGGCGCTGGGTGCGATCGAAGCCTTCGCCGCAGCCGATATCGCGGTGCCGGGCGAGGTCGGGGTGATGGGCTTCGATGATCTGGTGGCAGGCCGTTTCAGCCGCCCCCCGCTCACCACCATTGCGCCCGACCCGGCCGAGGCCGGTGCAGCACTGGTCGAGGCGGTGCTGGACGGCGAGGGCACAAAGGCGCGTCAGCGTGTGCCGGTGTCGCTGATCGTGCGCGGGAGCACGGCGAAGTAATCCTGCCCTAAGGGGCAGGATTACCCATGCGCGCCGAATTCGTTGGCAATCGCAGTTGAAATCCGCAGCGACAGATCATGCGCCCGTGCGATCGGCGTCATGAAGTCGCGCTCGATCGCGCCATAGCCTTCCTCGCCGCCGTCGGGGTAGTCGCTCGGTTCGTCGAGGGGGAAGTCGCGCGGGCCGGGAATGCGCACCGGGAAGGCGCGCCGCAGCTGGGCCAGCGCCTCGTCCACCCGCAGCGTCATCACCATCTCGATCACGTCGCCACGGCTGATGTCATTGGCGCGGCTGAACGCGGGGACGGCCACCACCTTGAGGAACATGTGCTGCAGCAACGTCAGCCGCAGCGCCTGCAACACCCCGATCCGGCGACGCACATGTTCGCGGCGTTCGTCGCGGGCATCGTCGGGCAATAGGTCGGTAAGCTTGTGAAACTTGAGCGCATCGATCCTCAGCCGCGAGGCCAGGCGGCGGAACACGCCGGTGCGATCATCCCCGACAAGATATTCTGCCAGCGCCGCGCAACTTCCCGCGAGATGATCTTCGGTCCCGCGATAGGTGCGGCTGGCCCAGTATGCCGAGTTGAACAGTTCGCCGAAGGCCGCGACTGTCTTGATGCTGGCCAGCGCGTTGGAAGCGCGCGCCAGCCGCAGGATCTGCCGCCCGCGCGGAGAATCCGATAGCAATGCGGCAATTTCTTCCCGGTTTCCTTCCGCAGCGCTGCCGATACCAGCGATGACATTGACCGGATAGCCCAGTTGCTGGAGGATTGCGTTGTGCGGGATCGCGCGGATCTGCCGCAGGCTCATCTCGCGATCGGCGTTGATGTCGCTCTGGCGGCGCGAAACGCGGCTGCCGGTGGTGTTGAGAAGGCCCAGCCCGAAAGCTGTTACTGCGCGCGAATAGGTGCGGCTGGCGAGGAAATCGCCCTGATATTCCTTGATCGCGCGATAGAAATCCAGGCTGATGTCGGTGCGATGATAGAACGGATCGGCGGGCGCGGCGAGATCGGTTTCGGCCGGGCGCAGTTCGGCAATGCGGGTGAGGGTCGCCAGCGCCAGTTCGGGTGTGGCGAAGAACAGATAGCCGTCGCCGCCCTGGAAGCTTACCTCGGGCTCCAGCCGGATGCCCGCCCGCGCGAAGCGCCTCCGGGCCCAGGGGGATAGCGGCCATTCGAGCCGGTCCGCAAAGCTTGCCGGATGTGCGCCGCGGCCCATGCTTTCGCCGTGGGTGTTGAACACCAGCGCCGCGACATCACCGAGGCCGTTTGCGGCCATGGCTTCGGCAAGGCGGCCTTGCAGGCGCTCGATCGCAAGGCTTGCTGGGATCTGCCCGACAAATCGCCCGGCGTCCGAAAAGCCCGTCTGCACCGCCACCCGTCCGCGGATGCGGGCATAGTCGCGATAGGCCGGTTCGGCGAGCAGCGCGTCAAGGAAACGCCCGCCATGCTCCAGCGCGGTCTCGGTTTCGAACAGCGGCGAGACATCGACCTTGTCCGCCACCCCGAACAGCTTGGCGAAATACAGTGCCGCCAGCACCGTGGCGGGCTGTTCGCATTCGGCCACCAGCATCCGGATCGGCGCGTCGGCATCGATGTGCTTGAGTATCTGCGCCATCGCGATGAACTGACGGATCGCGGTCGAGCTTTCTGTGGCGAGCGCGGCGAAATTGGTGCGCAGCGGGCGCGCTTCCTCGATCATCCGCCGCAAGGTGGCGAGCGCGCCCTTGCTGGCAAGGTCGATCACCTCGCCCTCGGGCAGGCGGCGGCGGATCGCGTTATGGAGCTGCTTGGCGTTAACGCGGAAATGGATCCAGCCCATGCCAAGACCGTCGGCGCGCATGGCGGCAGCGAGGGTCAGCAGCGCGACGGCGCGCGGGGCGTCGGCCCCGGCGGCTTCGGCTTCCAATACCGCGATCAGCGGCGTCAATGACAGCAGATTGTCAGCGCTATGGGCGGTCAGCCGGTTGGCGGCGGTCGACAGGGCGTCGGCGCCTGACAGGTCTGCTGCGAAGTCCTTTGCGCGGGCCTGCGCGAAAGCGGTGGCGGGACGCAACGTCGCTAGCAAGGCATGCGCGGGGTCGATTGCTTCGAGTTGCGCGGTGTAGCGGGCCAGCCGCTCGGCCTTTTCCGAAAGACGGAAGCCGATCGAGGTGTGCCAGCCGATGTCGGTGCGTCCGTCCATGTCATAGCCGACCCAGCTGGCGAAGCGGAACGGCAGCGGGCGCAGGGATTGCCAGTTATCGGGCCAGCGGGTGCGTGCGTCGTCCAGCAGCCGCGCCACGATTACGTCGCGGGCGTCCTGCGCCCGGGCCATGGCTGCCATCGCCTCACCATGTTCGAAGGCGAGCGTGACGGCAGGGCGCGCGGCAGGTGCCGCGCACACCGTCTCGTCGATGGCTTCATCGGCAGAGGCCGCCGCTGCCACCGCCGCCGCCTGTGCGGGTGCGAGCAGGAAAGTCGGGTGGGCGGTGAACACGGCGTGGAGCTGGGGCCGTTCCCAGCGCGCGCGGAAGGTTTCGAATTCCTCGTCCGCATCGGCCAGCGGCGCCGCACCCGCAGGCGGCGCGAGCAAATTGCGCAGCTTGCCCGCGCGCGCCTTCAGCCCTTCACATTCAAGTCCTGCGACAAGACCGGCCACGTCGTCGAGACTGATCTGGCCGCCTTCAAGCGCGCGCGACAGGTCCAGCGAGAGCTGGAATACCGGATTGAACAGCGGGGTTTCCCGAGTGCGCTGGTGCAGTTCGCCGAGGCGCGCTTCGAGATCGGCAATGGTTCTCATGCCGCCTCGCCATGTTCCGCCACGAAGGCTGCCGCTGCACCGAACAGGCCGGGTTGCGGATGAACGATCAGCTTGACCGGGATGCCCGCCATTAGGTTTTCGAACCGGCCCTTGGCGCGGAACCTTTCGGCAAAGCCCGATGCCAGCAGCGTGTCGCGGATGCGGTAGCCTAGCCCGCCGGCGATCACCACGCCGGCAAAGCCGCCCTGCGCCAGCGCGACATCGCCCGCGACCGATCCCAGCGACAGGCAGAAGCGGTCTACCGCGGCGGCGGCTAGGCTGTCTTGCCCGCTGGTGCCGAGGTTCCAGATCTCGATCGCGTCGCGTTCGGGCACGGTGCGCTGTTCGAGCGCGGCGAGTGCCTGATAGATGTCGACAATGCCGGGGCCGGCGACCACCCGTTCCACCGAAACGCGGTTATGACGCCGGCGCAGGCGGGCAAGGATCGCGTCCTCGATGGAATCGAGCGGAGCGAAGTCGATATGCCCACCCTCGGTCGCCTGCACGCGGTATTGCCTGCCCGAACGCCACAGATGCGCAACGCCAAGGCCCGTGCCGGGGCCGAGCACGCTGATCGTGCCTTCGCTTCCCAGCGGCTTTTCTGGGCCGGCAAGATGCAGGAACTGGCTGTCGTCCGCGCGCGCCACAGCATGGGCGACGGCGGCGAAATCATTGACCAGCGTGAAGCGTTCGACGCCCAGCTTTTCATTGATGAGCGCGGGGCGGATGATCCACGGATTGTTGGTGAAGCGGATGACCGGATTGGGATTGCCGGGACTGCCGACCGGGCCGGCAATCGCCATGCTGACAGCCGCGGGAAGGGTGCCGCCCTTGCGCGTCCGGAAGGCTTCC
Source organism: Erythrobacter fulvus (assembly GCF_028595285.1). GTDB lineage: Bacteria > Pseudomonadota > Alphaproteobacteria > Sphingomonadales > Sphingomonadaceae > Erythrobacter > Erythrobacter fulvus. The sequence continues at coordinate 93,732 of NZ_JAQQXQ010000003.1, forward strand.
CACGCGGTCTGGAAGCTGGCGTGATCGGCGGTGTGCAGGGTTTCCGGTTCATCGAGGCTGATCGCCCCGTCCGCACCGATGCTCGCGATGGCGAAGCGGGCATGGGTGCCGCCGATATCGACCACCACCAGTTCGCGCATGTTCCTCTCCCTGTCGGCTCGTGTCAGCGGGGAGGGTGTAGCAGGCGGCGCGCAGGATTCCCACGCGCCGCATACTTATTCAGATTTTACTTGGTCGTGACGCCCATTTCATCGAGCAGCCGGGTCGCGCCGTCGACCTTTTCCATGGTCCACAGCATGAAGCGGCTGTCGACGTGGATGGTACGGTTGATCTTGGGATCATACATCCAGTCGCTGACCACCCCTTCGATCGTGCCGTCGAACGCCAGCCCGACAAACTCGCCGCGCGCATTCAGGGTCGAGGAGCCCGAATTGCCGTTGGTGATGTCGACGGTGGACAGGAAATCGACCGGCAGCGTGCCCAGTTCGGGCGCGGCATACTGGCCGTAATCCTTCGCCTTGATCAGTTCGATCATCTTGTCGGGCGCATCGAATTCGCCGCGACCAGTGTGCTTGGCGACGATCCCTTCGGCGGTGGTGAAGGGCGTCCAGATCTGCCCATCGACCGCCTTGCCGGTCACCTTGCCATAGGTGAAGCGCAGCGAGCCGTTGGCATCCGGGTACATCGTCTTGCCGAGCGATGCGGCATAGGCGAGGCGCGCTTCCATCACCTTGGAACGCGCCTTCTGGAGATCGCCCGAGCGGGCCTTTTCCTCGGCTTCGTTGGCCATTCCCTCGTCATACATGGCCACTGCCAGCTGGATGAAGGGATCGTCCGACGCCTTGAAGTCGGCCGGGGTCTTGTCCAGCCATGCCAGCCGCGTGGCCGTGTCGCCGAGCTGTGTCGCGTCATAGAGCGAGGCGATGTCGCGGCCTTCCATATAGGCATCGAAGCTCTGGTTGCGGTCTTCGGGGGCAAGCTGGCGGTATTCCTCCAGTGCGTCGGCCCAGATCGCCTGCTCGATCTCGGCGACATAGCGCCGCTCGATCCGCTGGAGCGACTGGACCAAGAAGGCCTTGTCGCGCGCCTGATAGCCCGGTTCGCGGTCCTTTTCCGGCTTGGCCTGCTCATTGGCCCAGCGATAGAGGCGCACGGCAGCGCCCAGCAGCTGGCTGCGGCCAAGCATGCCGCGTCGCGCATCGGCCAGCGCTTCGGCGTTGTTCGCGGCGATCATCCGGTCGAGTTCGGCCAGCGCGGCTCCGTACTTCGCCTCGCGCGCCGGATCGGCAGCGACCCACGCCCGGAACGCCTCTTCTTCGGCCTGCTTCTTCTCGATCAGCGAGATGGCATCGGCCCCGGCCAGCTGGCCAGCGATCTTCTTCTCGTAGTTTTCGACGCCCTGAAGCGTCGCGGCATAGGCGATCTTGGTGGCCGCATTGCCTTCGGTCAGCGCGTCGATCAGGTCGCCATATTCGGCCAGCATGCGCTGCTGATAGGGGTACAGCTCCTCGTAATAAAAGCGCGCTTCCTCGGCGGTGCGCAGGCGCTCGGTGGTTCCGGGGAAGCCCGCCACCATGATGAAATCGCCTTCCTTCACGCCCTGCTTGGCGATGGGGAGCCAGGCCTTGGGCTTGAACGGCACGTTCTCCTCAGCGTAGTCGGCCGAAGACCCGTCCGGGGCGACGTAGGCACGGTAGAACGAGAAATCGCCAGTGTGGCGCGGCCACATCCAGTTATCCTTCTCACCGCCGAAATTGCCGACGCCCGCAGCCGGAGCGTAGACGAGACGCACGTCCTTGATCTCGAGCTGCTGCTGGAGCCAGTATTGCTGCCCGCCGAAATAGGCGCGCACGTCGCAGCGACGGTTGGCCTGCTTCTCGCACGCCTCGATCAGCGCGGTGCGGTTGGCCTGCAGGCGGTCGTAACGCGCGCGACCTTCGAGCTTGTCCGCACCTTTGAGCATCGCGGCGGTCACGTCGCGCAGATCCTCGATCACATAGACGCGGCTGCCGGGCGAGGCGGGCAGTTCGTCACCCAGCGTCTTCGCGAGGAAGCCGTTGGTGAGGTAGTCGTTCTCGGGCGAGGAATTGTACTGGAGCGAACCGGCCACGCAGTGGTGATTGGTGGCGACAAGGCCTTCCGGAGAGAGGAACGCTGCCGAACAGCCGCCCAGCGATGCGATCGCCGTCAGCGGGGGGCGCTGGAGATCGCCCAGCGTGGTCGGATCGAGTTCGAGGCCGGCGGCCTTCATTTCGTCGGCAATCGCTCCGGTCTGGCTCGGCAGCCACATGCCTTCATCGGCAAGAGCGGCAACAGGCACGCAGACGGTCAGGACACTGGCCCCGGCAAGCAGGAATTTCTTCATGGGAAGCATAACCTCGTGATTGCGGCAGGCCGCGTCCCCCCGTGCGCGGCGCTCTACCGAATTGACGCCCGGTCAAGGGCATGGCGCACCTGTTAGGATACAAGTGCCGATCTGGAAATGGGAGAATCCGCGCTATCGACGAATGGCTTCTGCACAGGGTTGAGCACCATCAGCAGGCGCGCCGCGCCGGTTCCGGCAATCGGCGGGGAGCGGTGGATCGCGGGGCGATCGGTGGCCAGCTTCCCCTTGAACAGGCCGACGTCGAAGGGGTTCAGGCGGTTGATGCGCCGGGGCTGTTCGCCCGCCGCCACCAGTGCGGCATCAGAATCGTCGAGCCAGTCGGTACCTTGGCCGACATAGGTCGTAATCAGCCGGGCGGTGACATAGTCGGCGTGGAATTTGCGGCAGGAATCGGTGCGCACCACTTCCAGCCGCAATTCGAACCGGGCAAGGTCTAGCGCCTTGCAGAACAGCCCGGCAAGCAGCGCGGCATCGCGTGCCAGCACCGGATGGAGTGCCGCGCCGCCAAAGCCATTCTCGGCAAGGCCTTGCTGGAGAGCATCGGGCAAATCCGCAAGCCCGCTCTCGAAGCGCAGGTCGCGCGCCATATCGGTCATCAGGGGATCGAAGTCGGCAAAGGGCGCGCGCTGCCAGATCGCAAGGTTGCAGTCCTCCGACGCGATGGCTTCCAATACGGACGGGTGATTGGCCGAATGGGCCAGACGGGCAAGCAGGGCGGTCATGGATGAAAGCGACCTTTCAGTAAAAGAGATGTTGTAACATATATAGTTGGGGAGGGCGCAGCTGGCAAGGCGGCCGCGCCGGTGTGCAAAAGGTCACTTGCGAACGATTATCAATTCCGCCATGACGCGGGTCCCTAGTCATCGACTCAACCCAAAGGACGAACCGCCCCATGAACAGCAAGCTCAAGCTCTGGACCCAGCTCGGCCTTGGTACCGCGCTTGCGGGCGGGATGCTGGCCGCGTGCGGCGGTGAAGCTGGCGGCGAGGCCGGCGGTGAAGGAGGCGAAAGCGCTGCGGTTGCGCCTGACACGGCGGCGACACCGGGCGGCGAAGGCGAGGGCGGTTCTGGCGCCGGCGAAGGTGGCGGCGGCGAAGCAGCCGGCGGCGAGGGCGAAGGCGGCGTTGCGGTAAGCCGCGCCGATAGCGACCCGGTTGCCTACGGGATTGCGCTGGCCGTGACGGAGGCCCACGTCGTTGCCGCGCGCGATGCTTTCGTCGCGGGCAAGAAAGATGCCGCGGCCGAAATGTTTGCTCATCCCGCCTCCGAAGTGCTGGTCGAAATGGACCCGGTATTTGCGAAGCTCGGGGTCAAGGATTTCAAACCGCTGCTGACCGATGCCTCGGTCGCGGTAATCGACGGCAAGGATGCAGCCGAGGTGGGCAAGCGCTATGACGCGATCATCGCCGCGCTGCGCGCTGCGGCGAAGAAGGCGCCCGCGGGCTCGGCAGATGAAGCCACCATTGCCGCCGGCATCATCGCCGACCAGATCGAACGCGCCAGCGCGATGTACCGCATCGCGGGGAAAGACGATCGTTACGAGCCCTATCTCGACGGCTACGGCTTCTACAAGGTGGCCGAGCGCACGTTTGAACGCGAAGGTGCGGCGATCAAGTCCGCCAACCCGGATGCCCACGCCCGCATCGGCGAGGCGCTGGCGTTGCTGGGCAAGGCCTATCCCGCCGCCGCCCGGCCCGGAAAGCTGGAAGTCGCCCAAGGCGCGTTGTCGGCTGCGTCCTCGAAGGTGATGCTGGCCGCAGGCAGTTGAGGCCCCTCGTGGCGGCTGCGGGCAATCGCCCCGCGCCGGTCATTTGTGCAAATGCGACAAAGTGCCGATTGCCGGCCTCCTCACGGGCTTGTCCGCTTGTTTTTGTGGCGTGTCGCTGTAGGGTCGCGCACGATGTCCGCTCGGCAAGCGGGAGCAGGTCGGGATGACCCGCCTTGCCCGTGCGCAGACCGGGCATTGCGGCGCGGACGGGGCGCGCTGCTGTGCCGCAAGGCTAGCATTCCGAGGGGGAAAATTTGGCGATCGCTCAGCAAGACCTGCAAGGTGAATTGCATCCGCCAGCCTTTCGTACCGACCGTTCGGGACGGGCGATGGTTTCCGCCCTTGCTGTTGCAGCAGCAGCTATGCTTTTTCCGCAGGCGGCATCGGCTCAGGTGCGGATTGCGCCGCCCACCCGAAGCGATCTTGCCCCGCCGGAATTGCGGCGCGACGCACCGACCACCACGCTGACGGTCGACGGCGATTTCGAACGTCCGCCTTGTGCGCTCGACCGGCCGGAATTCGCCGATATCCGCTTCACTGTCGGCGGGGCACAGTTCAACGGGCTTGAAAAGGTGCTTGGTCTCTCGCTCGATGCGGCATGGCGCGATTATCAGGGGCGCGAGTTGCCGGTTTCGGTGCTGTGCGACATCCGCGCCGAAGCCAATGCCGTGCTGCGCCGCCAGGGCTATCTCGCCACGGTCGAAATTCCCGAACAAAGCCTCGCCGACGGCATACCCGATTTCAACGTGGTTTTCGGACGGCTTGCCTCGGTCCGGGTGCGCGGGGATGCCGGGCCTTCGGAACGGCTGGTCGCGGGATATCTGGAAAAGCTGACGCAGCAGGAGGTGTTCAACACCAACACCGCCGAACGTTACCTGCTGCTGGCCGACGATCTGCCGGGGCTCGACGTGCGTCTGTCGCTACGACCGGCGGCGGGCGGGGCGCCGGGGGATCTGGTTGGCGAAATCGCGGTCTTGCGCCAACGCGGCATGATCGATGTCAATATCCAGAATTTCGGTTCCGACGCGATCGGGCGCTTTGGCGGGGTGCTGCGGGGCGAGCTCTACGATCTCACCGGACTAGGCGACCGGACCTCTGTTTCGGTGTTCTCGACGCTTGAATTCGCGGAACAGCAGACGGTGCAGATCGGGCACGATTTCCGCGTCGGCAGCGAGGGTTTGCGGCTGGGCGGGCAGCTAACCTGGAGCACCACCGATCCCTCGCTCGGGCTTGCCGGCTTCGATGTCGAATCCGAAACCGTCTTTGCCAGCATCTTTGCCAGCTATCCGCTGGTGCGCACCCGCGCGCACAGCCTGTTCGCCGATGTGGGCTTCGATATTGTCGATCAGAATGTCGATGTGAACAATATCGCGCTGACGCAGGACAAGGTGCGGATGGTTTATGCACGGCTCGACGGCGCGTGGACCGATCGCGCCTCGATCCAGCGTATAGGCGGTTACAGCCCGTTCGAACCAAGGGTGCGGATGCATTACGGGATCGAGGCGCGTCACGGGCTCGACGTGTTTTCTGCCAGCCCCGATTGCCGACCCAATCTGCTCGCCTGCCTGTTCGGCGGCGTTGCGCCGCCCAGCAGGATCGAGGCCGATCCCACCCCGCTGCTGGCGCGGATCGATGCGGGCATCGAATATCGCCCCGATCCGCTGTTGACCTTCTCGCTTGAGACCGTTGGACAGATCAGCAGTGATCCGCTCCCCGCGTTCGAGGAACTGGCCGGGGGAAGCTTTACCGTCGGGCGCGGTTATGATCCGGGCGCGGTGCTAGGCGACAGCGGCATCATGGGCAGTTTCGAACTGCGCTATGGATCGCTGATGCCTGACGGGCCGGATGCTTTCGCGCTCCAGCCTTATGTGTTCACCGACGTGGCCTGGGCCTGGAACGAGGATCCCAGCCGCCGCCCGAACAACCCCGACCGGCTGTGGTCGGCCGGCGGCGGTCTGCGCGTGGCATGGGGCCGCGGGATGCAGACCGACATGCTGGTGGCCGTCCCGCTTGAACGGCCCGACCTGGCAGCCCGGCGCGGGGATGTGCGCTTCATGGTCTCGCTGACCGCCAGACTGTTCCCGTGGAGATTTTGAGATGACCTGTCCGATCAGGAACCGTTCGCGTCTGCTCGTCAGTTCAGCCAGCTCCGCCTTGGCGCTTGCGCTAGTGCTGGCAGTGCCGCAGCGCGCCGACGCTCAGGCAATCAATGCCTCGGGCAGTGTAGTGCAGGGCTCGGCCAGCATCGATGATATGGTGCCGGGCGAAACAACGGTCAGCGTGTTCAGCCGTACGGCGGTGATCGATTGGACCCCCGCCGAAGACAATAACGGCGATGCGCTCGACTTCCTGCCGACGAATACCACCGCCTTGTTCCTCGCGGGGGACAGCGTCCCCGACTTTGCCGTGCTCAACCGCATATTGCCCTCCACCAACGGCAATGTCGTGGTGATGGACGGAACCGTGCTATCCCGCGTTTTCGACCAGACGGGCAGTCTGGTTCCGGGCGGGTTTGTGGCGTTCTATTCGCCCACCGGGATTCTGATCGGCAGCAATGCGACCTTCGATGTGGGCAGCCTGCTGCTGACCACGCTCGAACCGGATCTCACCAGCTTCCAGAACTTTGTCGAGAACAACGGAACGCTGGCACTGGCCGCTTCGCCCGGTTCGACCGCGCGGATCCAGATCGATCCCGGTGCGCTGGTGATCGCATCGCCGGAAAACGCCTTCTTTTCGGTCGTGGCCGCCGATGTGCAGATGTCGGGCAACTCGATCATCAACGGCAGCCAGGCCTATGTCGCGGGCGAGGTTGTCAACCTGCGTTTTTCGAACGGGCTGTTCGATATCGAAATACCGACGGGGACAGCGGCAAGTGGCACGGTGCTGCAACTTGATGGCAGTGTATCCGGTCCGGCCAGCAATGGTCCGGGCGACAACCACGTGATCTACGGCGTCGCGGCGGCCCAGAATGACCCGATCAGCATGCTGTTTCGCGGCAATCTCGGCTTTGCTCCGGCGCAGCAGGCGGGGATCGTCAATGGCGAGATCATTCTGTCGGCCAATTACGATGTCTTCGGGCGCACGGTTAACAATGGCACCTCCACCGACGGCATCAGCGCGCGTTTTGACGGCAATCTCCAGACCAGTTCGGTGCAGGCCGACATCTTCATCGAGGATGTGATCGCGACCAGCAGCCTGCTGGCGATCGGCACCCACACGACCCGGATGAGCGCGATCAACGCGCCGGGCGGCGTCAACGGGAACCTGCTGCTTGTGGGCGGGCAAGCGGCGGAATTGCAGGTCGGGGCAGGTCTTGGCTTCGACGTGACCGGCGATCTGCTCGTCTCCGCCGACGCCTATGGTCTGGTGAGCGGCGATCTGGCCGATCCGGCAGATGCCGATGGGGTGGCGGGAGATGCGTTGATTTCTGCCGGGGCCGGCAGTGTCCTGACCATCGGCGGAAACGTCCGGGTCAGCGCGGATGCCTATGCCGGGCTTGATTTCCAGACCGGCATTGCAGGCAGGGCACAGGGCGGGTCGGCCCGCTTCCTTGGTAATGATGCGGGCATCGCCATCAACGGCCAGACGACCATCAGCGCGCGCGGGCTGGGCAGCGATTTCAGCGGCGTTCTCACCGATGGCGAAGTGCGCGGCGGCCTCGCCGAATTGTTGCTCACCGGGCTGAGCGACATGACCGTCAGCCAAGAGCTGTCCGTCAATGCAGAGGCGATCGGCAGGGCCCTCGGCGCGAATGTTGCGGCCAATGCCTTCGGTGGCACGGCACGGGTTTCCAACAGCGGCGGCACGCTCACCCTGCTGGCTGATACCTTCATCAATGCTTCTGCTACCGGCGCGGATTCCTTCGCTGCGGGCGACGGGGCGCTGGCCGATGCGGGCGAGGCGGTGATGGAGGTGTCGCAAGGCGGGCAGACCAACCTTTCCGGCCTGCTGTCGCTTTCGGCCAATGCGCTGGCCGGCAATAATGGCGCCGGCAACGGCGGCAATGCGTTCGGGGGCGTTGCGTTGGCGACTACCCAGAGCGGCGGCTCGCTGTCGGTCGAGAGAGATCTGTTCGCCAATGCAGAAGCATTTGGCGGCAATGGTTCGGTCGGCGGCAATGCCGCTGCGGGTATCGCCGGAGCGATCGCCGTTACCGGCACGATCAATATTCTGGGCGACGGTGTGGCGGTGGCTGCGGCCGAGGGCGGCGATGCCCAAGTCGGATTTGGCGGCGCGGGCGGCAATGCGCTGGGCGGCACCGCGCTGCTGCGCGCCGATGGAACCCTGAACGAAACCGCGACAATGACGATCGGCGGCGGTGCAACCGTGCTGGCCGAAGGCGTCGGGGGCTTTGGCGGCAGGACCGACGGGACCGTCCGCGGCGGGCGCGGCGGCAATGGCCAGGGCGGCAGCGCGGCTATTGCCAATCAGGCCGATCCGGCCTTCATCGGCGGGGCTTATCTGCTCGCCGGAGGCGACAACGGCACGCTCTCCGTCGGCGCATTGGCGACCGTTTCGGCCACTGGCCAGGGCGGCACGGGCGGCGAATTCAATATCGATTTCACCGGCGAAGGCCCGGAGGATGCCGGCGATGGTGGCGACGGTATCGGCGGCTGGGCGCAGGCAGGGGTTGCGCTGCTGGCCGGTGACGGTTCGGTCGGGCTTGGCAGCGCCGGTCTGGGTAGTCTCCGGATAACGGCCGACGGGTTTGCCGGGAGCGGCGGTTTTAACGCAGGACAAACATTCCTTGCCGGCTTCGGGCTGGGCGGAACAGGGACGGGCGGCGATGCCCTGCTGACGGCCAGCGCCGGAGCAGTGACGGCCAGCGATGTCGACCTTTCGGCCGGTGGCTTCGGCGGGACTTCTGACAACGGCGCGGACGGTACGGGCGGACGTGCGGGGCTTTCCGGCGAACTGGGCGGCGCGATCACGATCAGCGCACTGTTCGCCAATGCAGAGGGCTTTGGCGGATCGGGTTTCATCGGTGTCGGCGGGAACGGCACCGGGGGTGAGGCCTTCATCCAGCTTCAGGGCATTGATGTTACCGTCAACGGCGATGCCTTTCTCAATGCCAACGGCTTTGGCGGTTTCAGCGAAAGCGGCGACGGCGGCGACGGGACGGGCGGCACGGCGTTCATCGGCTTTAATGCAGGCACACCGGGCAGCGGCACGATCACCGCTAACGCCTCAATCGTCGCCAACGGCTTCGGCGGCGGGCCGGGCAATGGCGCGACCGGCGGCACCGGACGCGGCGGGCTTGCCTATGCGCAGGCGCTGGCCGGCAGCACGGTGCGGTTCGGCACCCTTCAGGTCACCGCGAGCGGTGTGGGCGGCCAGAACGAGGGTTTCACACCCACCTCAGCCGGGGGTGACGGGTTTGGCGGCACCGCAGAAATGCGCAGCTTCGGGTCGGGCAGCCAGTTGATTATCGAGCGAAATTTTACCTCCGCCTTCGTCGATCAACAGACCAATCGCGGCGCGATTGTGGCAGCGATCGGGATCGGGGAACGGACCAATGGAGGAAGCGCTATCGGTGGTTCCGGGACCGGGGGCAGCATCGCTCTGCGCGCCAATCTCGGCGGCAGCATCGCCTTGCCGGCTGATCCGCTCAACGATCCCGGCAGCATCGGATTCATCAATCTGCTCGCCCGCGGCTTCGGCGGAGCATCCACAGTCGATGGCGGGGCTGGCGGCATCGGCACGGGTGGCTCGGGGATCTTCGAGATCGATGGCGGATCGATCAGCATGGGCCGGACCAATTTCTCGGTCTTCGGGGCAGGTGGTAACGGGCTTAATGGCCAGGCCAACATTATCGGTGGCGACGGTTTCGGCGGCACCCGCCTGATCCGCATCATCAATGGCGGAACGCTTTCTGCTGAGTTGTTTGCAGGCGGGAGCGGTTCACTTGGCGGGAATGGCACGGGCACCGGCAATGGCGGCAACGCCACCGGCGGCAGCAACCGTATCGAGATCATCAACGGCACGCTCAATTCGGTTGGGCGCATGTTCGTTGCCGATCAGGCCTTTGGCGGCAGTGGCAATGCCGGGGGCGATGCCACGGCGGGCACGGTCGCCTTCGAGGCCGCTAATGCCACCATCAATTTCACTCCCGATGCGCAAGGCAATTTCGGTCTTTTCCTCGGCGGGCAGACCATTGGTGGCAATGGCGTCGTGGCTGGCGGTGACGCCGTCGGCGAAGCGGTCCGTCTCGTGCTGGAAAACAGTACGGTCACCGGAGGCAATTTTCAGATCAGCCCGCTTACGATTGGCGGCAATGCCAGCGGCGCAAGCGGGATCGGTGGCAATGCCACAGGCAGCCTCGCTGCTTTCAACGCGACCGGTTCCGCCGTCGCGCTGCTGGGCGAAACAATCATTTCCGCCGATGCCCTGGGCGGCACAGGCGGAGCGCAGGGAACGGGCGGAACGGGCGGCAATGCCCAGGCCGGAAGCGTCGGCGCCAACTTCCTGAATTCGCAGATCACCATTACGGCCGCCAATTCGCAGGCAGGCATCCTACGTGTGCGTTCGCAGGCCAGCGGCGGCGGCGGCGACCAGACCGGCGATGCCTTTGCATCGGTAGCGCAGCTTTCGGTCGACGGCGGCTCGCTTGATGCAGACGAGATCGCGATCGAGGCGCAGGGCTTCGCCATTGCCGGCACTGCGGGCCAGTCCGGCGGCGCGGCGGCGGCGGGCGCGGCCGATTTCATCATCGATGGTGCCGCGACGATCAACGCGACCGGGATCGCATTGCTCGCTAATGCCGAAACCTCCGCCGGCGGCACGGCCCGGGCGGGACAGGCCGTGTTCCAGACCTTTGCGGGCAGCGCGGCGCAGGTCACCGCCGATGATCTGGTGCTGTTCGCCGACGCCAATGGCAGCGACGATCCGTCGGGCAATATCGCCGGGCGGGTCGGCGCCGAAGTGCGCGGCGGAACCGTCAGTCTCGGCAATCTGACCGGCTCGGCCATCGGCGACGTTCTCGACGTGCAGGCGCAGCCTTCGACACTGGTGGGCGACGGCGGCAGCATGCTGGTATCGGGCACGCTCGGTCTCAATGTGCTGGGCGATATCCGGGTGCGTGCCGGACAGGGCGGGGTCATCGGAAGCCCCGCCAATACCGCTACAACCACCGCGATTGCGCTGACCGCCAACGGGATCATCGAAATCATCGGGGATAACGACACCTTTATAGGGATGGGCGGCGATACCATCGCGCTGACGGCGCGCGATCTCGATATTCTTTCGGGCGCGCGGATCGGCGCGCAATCGGTGACGGTCACCTCGCTCGAAACCGAGCTTACCGCCGTGCTGGGCGGGACAGTCGCTGGCGGAGGCTTTTCGCTGACCGCAGACGAGGCCGGCCGTATCTCGGCGGATGCATTCAGCCTGATCGTGCCCGAAATCGCCACCAGCGATCCCGACCAGCCCGACCTGCTGATCGGCAACCTGACGCTCGACGGCACCGGTGGCGGGGCGCCGGGCGGCTTCGGAAGCATCCAGGTCCTTGCCGGGGCCGACATCAGCGGGATCATCCGCGTCGAGGGCACGCTGCAACTGCGCGACGCCGCGCCGGGCGATGCAATCAGCATCCGCGCCGCCGAACGGATCGAGGTTGTCACTCCGGGCGGCATCCTGATTTCCGACGCCGCCAACTTGCCGGGCGGCACCCTGTCGTTCAATTCGGGCAGCATCTGGGTCGCCGATGCCGGTGTCATTGCCCAGTTGCAGGTCGATCCCGTCTTTGCTGGACGCGATGCGTTGCTGGCGGTCGCCGCAGCAGGAAGTGACGACCCGCTCGGCTACCTGCGCGCGGGCGGGGTTTCGATTGGCGTCGGTTCGCAATTGCTGGTGCGCAATACCGGCATTCCTTTCGAACAGGGCGGCATTCTGGTGGGCGGGGGCGGATTGTCGATCGGCGCCGACGGACAGTTGAACCAGGGCACGCCGCTTGATGTCTTCGCCTATGGCCGCCGCCAACGCGCCGACGGGACTTTCGTCACCGGGGAGGAATTCTTCAGGGAGGTCAATTTCAACCTGACCGGACAGAACCTGACCAGCTATCTCGATGCGAGCGCCTTCAACGATTGCATCATCAACACCGGCGAATGCCCGCAACCACCGCCGCCACCGCCACCGCCGCCGCCGCCACCGCCGCCGCCGCCGCCGCCGCCGCCGCCACCGCCGCCGCCACCGCCACCGCCACCGCCGCCGGAGAGAGTGGAGTTCCTGGCGCAGATCAACAATCCGACGGTGATCGTCGATCCGGTGACGATCACCGCGCCGATCAACCCGACCACGAGCGAGCAGAACCAACAATTCGGCACGGACTTCCCCGAACAGCCCGAAGCACCGCTGATCTCGGAAGATCCGCTGCTTGACGATCCGGTGACTAGCGGCGGCGATGCCTCGCTCTACACCGTGCCTGGTGCCGACGACGAGAAGGAGGAGTGACATGACTCTGCGTGTTCTCATCCGCATTGCCGGTCAGGTCGGGGCTGCGGCCTGCGGGATCGTCGGAATAATGGCGTCCCCGGCTGCGGCACAAAGCCTTGCTGCCGCCGAACAGTCGAGCCTTAGCCTGCGCGATACGTTCCCGATCGGATCGAACGGCCTGTGCGAGGCGCAGATCCTTTCGCCCGAGCCCGGCGCAGGCCTGTTCGACCGGCGCTATTCGGTTATCTGTCGCGATGCTGCCGCGCCGGTCGGCACCTTGTGGGTGGTGCGCGCCGCCCCCGCCGATGCACCCACTGCCCGCTTTGCCGGCGACGGCAGCACCTGTACGCCCAGCGACGCGGCCCCGGCCGCGCCGGGCCTGCCCGATGCCGAGCGGCTGATCTGTGCACGCGAAGGTAACATCATCCGCACCGAGCTGCTGATCGGACGCCGCGGTTCGCGCACCTTCGCCGCCAGCGGGCTGACCGCTTATGGCAAGGCGCTCGAACTCGGGCTGGCCTCGCTTGTAAGCGACAGGGTGGTGCCTGGCACGGTCGAAATTCCGCTTACCAGCGCGACTGACGAAATCGCCTTTGCCCGCCAGCAGGCCGAAGCGATTTCCGCCGATCAGGCGCTGATCGAGGCATATCGTCGCAGTAACGCGGGCAATTTCGCCGAGGCGGCCGAATTTTTCGCGGTGTCATCGGCGGCACTCGCCGGGTCGGGTGCGGTCGAGGCGCAGCTCAACGAGGCGTTGCAGCAATCCAATCTCGGCAATTTCGCCGAAAGCCGACGGATATTTGCCTCCAATCGCAGCGCCAGCGCGGCGAGCCCCGTGCTCGCCCGCCTGCTGCGCAATTACGAGGCGATGGATGCGCTCAACCGGCGTCGGCCCGAAGCTGCGCTGGCTCTGCTCGACGCGCCGCTGGTATCGGATTTCGCAGAAGGCGACGCGCTGCGGGCCTTGCAGATCGGCCCCGCGCTGGCGGGACAGCTGGCGAGCGAGAGCGGCCGCGTGACCGGGGCCTATTCCCTAAGCCTCACGCCGCTCGAACGGGCGCAGCTGCTCGACGGGCAACACGCCTATCTCAAGGCCACCGCTCTGCGCCTGCTTGGCCGCGCGGGAGAGGCAACCGCTCTGCTCGAACGCGCCGAAGACACGCTTTCCACTGTGCGCGACGGACGGGTGATCTCGGTCGTCTGGCTGCGCGCGCAGGTACTGGGCGAGCTTGCCGAAGTCGCCGAACGCGGCGGGCGGATGGCCGAGGCCGAAGGGCTGCACAGCCGTGCGATCGCGCTGCTTGATGTGACCTATCCGGGGTCACCCGCCTATGATAGCGCCCGCGCGCAGCTTGCCGGGTTCTATGCCCGCACCGGACGGCGCGACGATGCACTGGGGCTTTATCGCGACATTGTTGCCGATGCCAAGGGCCGTCCCTTGCCCTCGCTGCGCGGTTTGCTGGCACCCTATTTCGCGTTGCTGCTGGATGATGGCGCCGACAAGGCAAGCGCCGCCACCGATCTGTTCGCAGCCAGCCAGTTGCTCCAGCGCCCCGGTCTCGCGCAGACCCAGGCCGTGCTGGCACGCGAACTTTCGGGCGGCAGCGACGAGGCGGCGCAGCTGTTCCGCACCAGCACCAATCTCGGTCGTGCGATCGAACAGACGCGGCTGTCGTTGATCGAGCTGCGGACGGCCGAGCAGATGGGGCAGGATCGCGCTGCCGCGATTGCCGAGCGCGAGCAGCGGTTGGTGCAATTGCAGGAACAACAGGCCGAAGTGTTGCAGAAGCTGGCAACCTACCCGCGCTACCGGGCTGTCGCGGCGGACGGCATCGCGCTGGCCGACCTGCAGGCGATGCTGCGCGAGGGCGAGGCCTATGTGAAACTCGTCACGCTCGATGACGGAACCTATGTGCTTTATGCCACCGGCAGCGATGCGCAGGTGTGGCGCGCCGATGCGAGCCCGGCGGAGCTGGACAGGCTGGTGGGCCAAATCCGCGAGAGCATTGCCGTGGTTGAAGGCGGCCAGGTGCTGACCTACCCCTTCGATATCGAACGTGCGCGCGAGCTATATGTGCGGTTGTTTGCCCCCGTGGCCGAGCGCCTGCCGCAGCTTCACCACATCGTTTTCGAACCCGACGGCGCGCTGCTGAAACTGCCGATCAACCTTCTGGTTACCGACGATGCCAGCGTGGCCGCATACAAGGCGCGGATGGTAGGGCGCACGCCCGACGAATATGACTTCCGCGGCACCGCGTGGCTAGGCCGGACGACGCAGATCAGCACCTCGGTGGCGGCATCGGCGTTCCGTGACGTGCGTGCGGCGCGGCCTTCGGACGGCAAGCGCGCCTATCTCGGCCTTGGCGAGAATGCGCCGATCGGATCCGGCACGATCGGCAGCGCGCGCACCCGCGCCGTGATCGAAAGCGGCGACAAGTGCCAGTGGTCGCCCAATATCTGGGCCAACCCGATCAAGGCCGACGAACTGCGCGAAGCAGCTTCACGCTTTGGCGGCGGGGCGCGGGTGCTGACCCGCGACGAATTCACCGACAGCGCAATCCGGCAACTCGACGATCTTGGCGAATACCGCATCCTGCATTTTGCCACGCACGGACTGGTCACCGCACCCCAGCCCGAATGTCCGCCGCGCCCGGCGCTGCTGACCAGCTTCGACAAGAACGAAGATTCGGACGGGTTGCTGACCTTTGCCGAGATCTTCGGTCTGAGGATCGATGCCGATCTGGTGATCCTTTCGGCTTGCGACACCGCAGGCAGCGCCACCATCGGTGCCACCCGCGAGGCCGGGGTGACGAGCGGCGGCGAATTCGCGCTGGACGGGCTGGTGCGCGCCTTCGTCGGCGCGGGCGGGCGCACCGTGTTGGCCAGCCACTGGCCGGTGCCGGATGATTTCGACGCTACCGGGCGGCTGATTTCGGGACTGTTCGCAGAAGACGGGCGGGAGACCGCTGCGGCGCTGCGCGAATCCCAGCTGGCGCTGATGGACGATGCCGATACCTCGCACCCTTTCTACTGGTCGGCCTTTGCCGTGGTGGGCGACGGCGCGGCCCGTCTCGCGCGCTGACAGGGCGCAGGGACGCAAGGGGATGGAGCAGGCTGAACAGCGCGCGGCCACGCCGATCGGGTTGTTGCGGCGCGGCTGGCGCAATGTGCGCGAGGCGGGCGGGGTGCAATTGCTCGCGACCTTCGTGGTGCTGTGCATGGCGCTGTTCATTGCCCGCTTCAGCTGGGTGCTACCCGACGGCGATGTCCCGACCCCGCTCACCAGCGAGGCCGAGCGCGCATTTTATGACTTGCGTGCCTATTACGCCGCCGATCTGGTCGAGCAGGATTCGCGCGTCGTGCTGGTGGTCTACACCGACCAGACGCTGATCAAAGCGCAGAAACGTTCGCCGCTCGATCGCGGGATGCTGGCCCGCACGTTGCGCAATCTCGACGGCATGGGGGCCAAGGCCATCGGGATCGACATCCTGTTCGACCAGCCGCAGGACGAGGATGCCGAACTGATCGAAACCCTGCGTGCGATGCAGACGCCCGTTGCGGTTGCCTATGCCAACCTGGCCACCAACCAGGATGATATCGTCTACGAACAGCAGCAATATCTCGAACAATTCCAGGCGACGCTAGCCGGTACGAGGGCGCGGCCCGCCAGCATCCGGCTCGACAATACCTTCGGGGCGACGCGTGTCTGGCCCAATATCGTCGAGGGTTTGCCTCCGTTGCTTGGCCGGGCCCTGCTGAGCGATGCTGGCGATGCGGCCCCCGCTTTCGACCGATACGAGGGCGCGATCGATTATCGCCGGCCGAAGTTTGTTGATTCGCCGCTGTTCGCCTCGCTCCAGATCGATCTTTTCGCCGATCCCGACCCGGAGGTGATCCCGTTTCTGGCGGAGCAGATTGCGGGCAAATATGTCCTGATCGGCGGCGACATCGTCGATTACGACCGGGTGGAGACGACCTTCACGTCGATCAATGGCGAGGTGCCGGCCGGGATCGCGGTCCATGCCGAAATCATGGCGCAGATGCTCGACAACCGGTTGCTGGCGCCGATCCCGGTGTGGGTGCTGTGGGCCATGGCGGTGCTGGTGGTGGTAACGGCGGCGCTCACCGCGCTGCTCGAATGGCCGGCGCGCCGCCTTGCACCCTTTCTGGTGCTGCTGTTTGCCGCCTTCATCGGCACCCCGGTGGCGCTGCAACTGCGCGATGTCGATACCTACGGACTGCCTGCCTTCGGCTGGCTGATCGGTTGGGTGATGGCCTTCACCGCCGTCACCGCGGCGGCGCGGGCGTCGGGCGCGGTGCAGCGCAATTTCGCCACCGGTGCGCTCGGCAAATATATCCCGCGCGACATCGCACAGGCGATCATCGACAAGCCCGAACTGCTGTCGCTGGGGGGCGAGAAGCGCGCGATCTTCGTATTGTTCAGCGATCTCGAGGGCTTCACCAAGATGAGCCACGCGATCCCGCCGGAAATGGTGGCCAAGTTATTGAACCGCTATCTCGATTTGCTCAGCCAGGTGGTGCTCGACCATGGCGGGGTGATCGACAAGTTCGTGGGCGATGCGGTTGTCGCCTTCTGGGGCGCGCCGATCAGCCGCGAGGACGACGCTAATCGTGCGGCGAAGGCGGGCTATGCGATGTGGCAGGCGGGCGAGGAATTCCGCCGCGAGGTGGCGGCAATGGATCCCGATCTGCCCAAGATCGGCAAGACCCGGGTGGGCCTGCATTATGGCGAGGCTGTTATCGGCAATTTTGGCGGCGCGACGCGTATCCAGTATACCGCGCTGGGCGATTCCATGAACACTGCCGCACGGCTGGAGGCGGCCAACAAGGCGCTCGATTCAAGCGTGATGGCAAGCCGCGAGTTTGCCGAGGCTTCGGGTCTGGACTGGTGGCGCCAGATGGGCAGGGTGCGATTGCGCGGGCGGGCGCGTCCGGTGGACCTGTTCGAGCCTGCGCCGGACTTTCCCGATGAAGATCGCGCTCTGCTGGCCCGGGCTTGCGGGCTGGCTGCGACCGACCGCGACGCCGCGCTTCGGCTCGTGCAGGATGTCGCCGGTCGTCATACGGATGATACAGCATTGCGTAATCTGCTAAGGCGGATGCATGAAATGGACGAGGGAGGAACTTATGTTCTCGGCTAGAATGAAACGGACGATGGCGGCGCTGGCACTGGGCGGCGCGGCGCTGGCCCTGCCGGTTGCGGCTATGGCCGGCGTGGTGGTCAAGTCCACCGGCCCGTCGTCAACGAAATACCCGGTCGGCACCAAGCTTGACGATGATGCCAGTATCACCCTGAAAGCGGGCGATGTGGTGACGGTGCTGACATCGGACGGTACGCGCGTGATCAAGGGCGCGGGCACGTTTCGCGTCGGCGACAGGCCACAGGTCGCGTCAGACCGCTTCGCTTCGCTCACCCGCAAGCGCGCCGCCACCCGTGTGCGCACCGGGGCCGTGCGTGCGCCCGAGGACGAGGCGGTGACCAATCCCAGCCTGTGGTATGTCGACATCACCCGTTCGGGCACAATCTGTCTTTATGATCTGGCCACCGTCCGCCTGTGGCGCCCCGGAACCGAAGGCACTGCGACCTATCGCGTTACGGCGCATGGTGACGGCGATCACGGCGAGACCGGGCCGCAAGCCGAAGTAACCTTCGATGACACGGTGACTGTCGCGGCGCTTGATCCGGCGCGTATGCCGATTGCCGAGGGCGGGCATTACATGGTCACCGGCCCCGACGGTGCGACCAGCGCGGAACTGAGCTTCGTGTTGCTGGCAGATGACTTCGAACAGCCCGATGCGCTGGCAGAGGCCCTGATTGCCAAGGGCTGCTCGGTCCAGCTCGAAGCGCTGGCGAGCACGCTGGAGGCATCGGCCGAAGCGGCAAGTTAAGGCCGATCGCCTTCGGGTTGCGGACCTTACGGGCATAAAAACGGCGCTTTGCCTGTTGCATCGCGGTCCCAAGCTTGGGACAAGGGGGTAATCGGTCGGCCCGGCGGGGGAGTCGGCACGCGATTGCATTGCTGACGCGGCTCTACAAGCGCGGGTCCGGGCAGCTTGCTAGCCTGCCGCTTCCGCCACAAGGTTGGAAAGGCAGGCATCTCGGGGGGGATGGGATGACGGGAGTTCTGGCGAAACTGATCGCTGGCCTCGATCGCAGGCCACACATCGTGCGGTTGCTCGCGGTGCTCGGCCTCGCTGCGCTCTATCCCGCATCTGTTGCGATCGGCAATCCGACTTTCGAAGGCGTGGCGACTTGCGCCGGATCAACCTGCCATGGCCGGGCGGAGGGCAATGGCGCGGTGGTGCGGCAGGACGAAATCGCCACCTGGCAGGAACCGTCCTCGCCCTCGGGCGCCCACAGCCGCGCTTATGCAGTCCTTGGCGGGCGGCGCGGACAGCAGATCGCCGCCAGCCTCGGCCTTGGCAATGCACAGGCAGCCCCGGCGTGTCTCGGCTGCCATTCGACCTACGCGCCTGCCAGCCAGCGCGGCGCGAAGTTCACCCTTTCGGACGGGGTCGGGTGCGAAAGCTGTCATGGACCATCGGGCGGAAGTTGGCTGGCCGAACACTATGCACTGCCTGCCACCCATGCTTCGAATGTCGCGGCCGGGCTAACCCCGCTTGAAAATCCCAAGGCGCGGGCCAATGTGTGCCTTGATTGCCATTACGGATCGGACAAGCCGGGTCAGTTCGTCACCCACGCGATGATGGCCGCAGGCCACCCGCGCGTGTCGTTCGAGCTCGACCTGTTCAGCGCACTCCAGCAGCACCACAACATCGATGCCGATTACACCGCGCGCAAAGGCGCGCCCGGTTCGCTGCGCTTCTGGGCAGTGGGGCAGGCCGAAGCGGTGCGCCGCGCCACGACGCTTTTCGCCCAGCCCAGGTTCCAGATGCAGGGTGCCTTCCCGCAGTTCTATTTCTATGACTGCCATTCGTGCCATCGCACCATCACCGACGGCCCGCAGCGCAAGCTGACCTTCGAGACCAATCCCGCCCGCCCGATCCCGTTCGGCAACCCGCCCTTCAATGACGAGAACATCATCATGCTTTCCGCCGTCGCGGGCGCGCTGGTGCCGGGCGAGGCCGAGGCGTTCCGCAGCGCGAGCCGCGAATTCCACCGCGCGATGGCGGCAGATCCGGCCGATGCGCGCGCCGCCGCGCAGGCACTCGCCACCCGCGCCGGATCGCTTTCCGACCGGCTTTCGGCCCGCGGCTATGCCGATGCCGATGCCTTCAAGGTGATCGGGGTGATTGCGGGCGAGGCGACGGCGCCGCGCTTTACCGACTATGCCGGATCGGTGCAGGCGGTGATGGCGGTGGATACGCTGCTGAATGCGCTGGTGCGCGAGGGCCGTGTCACGCGCGGCGCGGCCGCCGGCATCCGCGCCGACATCGCCCGCGCTTACAAGGCGGTTGAAGAACCCAATGCCTATCGCCCGGCGGATTTCCGCAGCGCGCTCAAATCGGCAGCGGGCGCAATCGGAAGGTTGCAATAGGCATGCGCGGGGGACGGGCAACCGGATTACTGGCAGGTGCGGCGCTGCTGCTCGCATCCTGCGGGGGCGGTGACAGCCCGTCCAGCAATGGCGGTGCCACCGGCGGCGGCACGCCCCCTCCGCCGCCTCCTCCGCCGAGCGGCGGTGTCTATTCGATCCCGCCCGCGATCAGCCTTTCGGCTACCGATGTCGGCACTGTCATCGCGCAGGCTGCCGCCGAGGCGCGCAGCCGCAATGCGGCAGCGACCATCGCGGTGACCGACCGCGTCGGCAATGTCCTTGCCGTCTTCGCCATGCCGGGAGCTGCGCCTACCGCGACCATTCCGGGTGCGCCCAATGGAGATGACATCGACATACAGGGGCTGACCATCCCCAGCGCCGGAGCAGCCATCGCCAAGGCAATCACTGGCGCTTATCTGTCGAGCGGCGGCAATGCCTTTTCCACCCGCACGGCGAGCATGATCGTGCAGGAGCATTTTCCCCCGGCGCCGACCACCGCAGGACTGGAAAGCGGGCCGCTGTTCGGCGTGCAGTTCAGCCAGCTGCCGTGCTCCGATCTGTCCGCGCGGGCCAGCGAAGGACTGATCGGGCCCAAGCGTTCGCCGCTCGGCCTGTCGGCCGATCCGGGCGGCTTCCCGCTTTACCGCAACGGCGTTGTGATCGGCGGCGTGGGCGTGATTGCCGACGGGACTTACGGCTTCGATCCCAACGTGCTCGACCGCGACACCGATCTGGACGAGGCGATCGCGCTGGCAGGCACGGTGGGTTTCGAGGCACCGGTACGCATCCGCGCCGACAGGATCACCGCCGACGGCACGAGCTTGCGCTACACCGATGTGGAATACCCGCAGATCGGCAATGTCGCGGGGGCGAGCTTTGCCGGCACCGCGGGCGCGCTTCTGCCGGTGACGGGCTATTTCAGCGGCGCCGGCCTGCTGGCGGGCAGCGCCTACGGGACCGAGGCTTCGGGCATCCGCCCTTCGACCGCGGCCGAATTCTCGATCCGTGATGCCTTTGTGCTGTCCAACGGCGCGGGGGCCAACCGCTTCCCCGTGCGCGGCGGCACCGACGGAGCCGACATTGCCGCCCCGATCACCGCCGGCGAAGCGCAGGCGATCCTTGAAGAGGCCTTTACCGTGATGAGCCGCGCGCGGGCGCAGATCCGCCAGCCGCTCGACAGCCGCGCGCAGGTCACGATCAGCCTTGTCGATACGCGCGGGCGGGTGCTGGGCATCGTGCGTTCGCCCGACGCGCCAATCTTCGGCATCGACGTGTCGTTGCAGAAAGCACGCACGGCCAATTTCTTCTCCGGGCCCTTTGCTGCGGGCGAGCTGCTGGCCGCGCCCGGCGAGGTGCCCGAATTCGTCCAGCGCGTGCGGACTTTCCTCGGCGATCCGAACGCGTTGACCGGGACTTTCGCCTTTGCCGATCGTTCGGGCGGCAACCTGTCGCGCCCCTATTTCCCCGATGGCGAGGTGGGCCAGCCGCACGGCCCGCTGTCGCGTCCGATCCAGCAGTTCAACCCGTTCTCCACCGGTCTGCAAAGCGCGCTGGTGCTCGGCAATCTGGCCCAGCATCTCGGTTTTGTGACGGGCGCGAGCGCGACCGACACCCCGCGCGGCTGCACCGGCCTGCCGCAGATTGCCGGCGGCAATTCGCGTCTGGCCAACGGCATCCAGATCTTCCCCGGCTCTGTGCCCATCTACCGCAACGGCGTGCTGGTCGGCGGGATCGGGGTATCGGGCGACGGGATCGATCAGGACGACATGATCAGCTTCCTCGGCCTCAATAATGCCGGCGTGCGGGTCGGCGGGATCGGCAATGCGCCCCGGGATATTCGCGCCGACCGCATTGTGGTGCAGGTCGGCGGCCGGCAGGTGCGGCTGCGCTACGTCAATTGCCCCTTCGCGCCGTTCCTCGACGATCCGACGCAAAACGTGTGCGAGGGATTGTAGCATGGCGTGGATGCTCCCTGCGCTGCTGCTGATGCAGGTCACCCCGCCGCCGCCGGAGGAGACGGCACCGCCCGTCGCCCCGCCGGGCGAGCAACCGGCGCGCGACTGGGAACAGGACATCCCGCCGGTCGATCCGGACATCATCGAAGGGCGCGAACGGCCCGGATACAATGCTCCGCTGCCCGACAAGATCGAGCAGGAGAACGAAGGCGCGATCCGTGCGCCGCCGCCGCAAGCCTTCCCCACCGATCAGCTGCCAATCCCCGATCGCTGGCGGTTGATCGAGAGCCTCGGCCTGGTGCGCGAGAACCTGCTCGATCCCTATAACCAGAACACCTACAAGGGCGACCGACCGATCAACCGCGCCAAGGTGCCGTGGCTGCCGATCAAGGGCGATGACTGGTTCTTCGTCGCCAACCTGATTTCCGATTCCGTCTACGAACCGCGCACCTTCCCCATCCCTGTGGGTGTGCAGACCACCGAGGATCCCGACCGGATCGATGTGTTCGGTGATGATTTCAGTCAGGTGTTCAGCCAGACCTTCATCGCCGGCTTCGCGCTGCTGAAGGGTTCGACCACCTTCAAGCCGCCGACGATCGAATACCGCGTCACGCTGGCCTACAACGTCAATTACGTCGATGTGCCCGAACGCCGTGTGCTGTTCGTCGAACCTTCGCGCCCCAGCCACCGGCTCGACCAGTTTCTCGGGGTGCAGGAAGCCTTCGTCGATTACCACTTCAGCCAGTTCGACAATGACAGGTTCGATTTCATCTCGATCCGCGCGGGCATCCAGCCGTTCCAGTCGGATTTCCGCGGCTTCCTATTCAACGATCAGCAATTGGGCGTGCGTCTGTTCGGATCGCGCGACAACAACCGCTTCCAGTTCAACCTCGGCGCATTCTGGCGGCTGGAGAAGGATACCAACAGCGGTCTGAATGCGATCCTGCGGTCCCCGCGCGACGATTTCGTGTTCGTCGCCAACGCCTATCGCCAGGACTTCCTGATCCCGGCGCTGACCAGCCAGTTCACCGTGGTCTACAACATGAACCGCGAGGCGGACGATATCCAGATCGACACCAACGGCTTCCCGGTACGCCCGGCGCTGCTGGGGACGCTGCGGGGCCGCGAATACGACGTCGTCTATCTGGGCTACAATGTCGACGGCCGGGTGGGCCGCGTGAACCTGACGGGCAGCTTATACTGGGCACTGGGAGAGGACCGGAACAGCTTCTTCACCGACCGTCCGGCTGACATCAATGCTCAGTTCGCCGCGCTGGAGGCCAGTTACGACAAGGACTGGATGCGCTTCCGCATGTCGGGTGCCTATGCCAGCGGCGACAGCGATCCCTATGACGACACCGAAGGCGGGTTCGATGCGATCTTCGAAAACCCCGTCTTCGCCGGCGCCGACACGTCCTACTGGATCCGGCAGACCATTCCCTTTGCCGGCGGCGGGCGTGCGATTGCCGTCAACGGGCGCAACGGCATCCTCAATTCGCTGCGTTCCTCGAAAGAGCAGGGGCAGAGCAATTTCAACAACCCCGGCCTGATGCTGTTGGGGCTTGGCGCCGATTTCGACCTGACGCCCGAATTCCGCCTGTCGGCCAATGCCAATCACCTGTGGTTCGAGAACACATCGAACCTCGAAGTGCTGCGCAACGAAGGCTCGATCCCCAAAGAGATCGGCTTCGACCTGTCGGCGGCGGCGATCTGGCGGCCCAAGGCGACGCAGAACATCGTCATGCGTTTGTCGGCGGCGACGCTGGTGGCGGGTGACGGTTTCCGCGACCTGTTCGACAATCTCTGGGGACAGAAGGAGTTCTACTCCATCCTCGCCAACGTGGTGCTGACCTACTGATGTTGACGCTTGCCCGACCCTTTGCCCGTCATATCGCGCTGCTTATTGCAGCGGCGTTCCTTGCGCTCGCGCTGTTCGCGGGCGACACCATGGCGGCGGACAAGGAAAAGCCGGTCAAGCGCGATTACTCCCGCGTCATCGCACCGCCCGCGCCGCAGCGGCAATCGGTGGCGGAGATGAACGCCAAGTCCGAAGGCTGCAACACCTGCCATGTGAAGTCCGACGCGCCGACCATGCACCTGACGCCTGCGGTGCGGCTGGGCTGCACCGATTGCCACGGCGGCGACGCGACGGTGCGCGGGGATTCCGAGCTGCCGCATGATCACCCCGATTATGTCGCTGCGCGCGACCGGGCGCATGTGCTGCCCAAATATCCCGACAGCTGGCATTTCCCGTCATCGGCCAACCCGAAGCGGTCCTATGCGCTGCTCAACAAGGAGGCGCCGGAGTTCATCAAGTTCGTGAACCCATCGGACTACCGCGTTGCGCGCGAGGCCTGCGGTTCGTGCCACATCCAGGCGATCGAGGCGGCGGAACGTTCGATCATGGCGACCGGCGCGATGCTGTGGGGCGGGGCGAGCTACAATAACGGGATCCTGCCGTTCAAGAACTACCTGCTGGGCGAGGCTTACACCCGCAAGGGCGAAGCGGCGAAGATCACCTCACCGGGCGCCGCGCCGGACGGCAAGCTTTCGACCGAACAGGTCGCACGCGGGGTGCTGGCCGAGCTTTATCCGCTGCCGACCTGGCACGTGATCCCGCCGGGCGACATCTTCCGCGTGTTCGAGCGCGGCGGGCGCACCATCAATTCGCAATTCCCTGAAATCGGTCTGCCGAACCCGACAGGCCAGATTCAGCGGCTGGAAGAGCCGGGGCGGCCCGATCTCAAGCAGTCGAACCGCGGCCCCGGCACCGGCCTGCGTGTGGCGATCCCGGCGCTCAACATCCACAAGACCCGCCTCAACGATCCTTTCACCTGGTTCATGGGCACCAATGATCAGCCGGGCGATTACCGCCATTCGGGCTGCGCGAGCTGCCACGTCGTCTATGCCAATGACCGCGAGCCGCGCCATTCGCTGATTTATGCGCAATACGGGCGCGACGGGCAGTCGATCACGGTCGATCCCACCATCGCCAGCAAGATCGAGCACGCGGCCGGTTATGGCGAGAAAAAAGCCGGGCATGGCGCGGTGAAGGAGCCCGGACACGGCGCGGATGACGGCCATGGCCACGGCACACAGGACGACGATGCGTTGCTGACGCCGGACGGGCAGGTGAAGGAAAAGGGGCACCCGCTCCAGCACGTCTTCACCCGCGCGATCCCCACCAGCCAGTGCATGAATTGCCACATGCACCAGCCCAATATCTTCCTGAATTCCTACCTCGGCTACACCATGTGGGATTACGAATCCGACGCGCCCGCGATGTGGCCGAAGGAGCAGAAATATCCCACCGCCGAGGAAGTCCGCGCCGTCACTGATCGCAACCCCGAAGGGGCCGCGCCAAGGGGCAAGTGGGCCGATCTCGATTTCCTTCGCAACGTCTACGATCTGAACCCGACGCTGAAGGACACCCAGTTTGCCGATTATCACGGCCACGGCTGGAATTTCCGAGCGATCTTCAAGCGCGACCGCGAAGGCAACCTGCTCGATGCGGAAGGCAATATCGTCGATCCCGACGATCCGGAAAAATGGCGCAAGCAGGGTGAGGGCAAATTCGTCCAGCCTGGCACCAATCCGGGCAAGGCAGTGCACCTGATGAGCATCCACGCCGAAGTCGGGATGCAATGCGCCGATTGCCATTACGAACAGGACAGCCACGGTAACGGGCTGATCTATGGCGAAGTCGCCAACGCGATCGAGATCGGGTGCAAGGACTGCCACGGCACGCCCGACGCCTATCCCACGCTGCGCACCAGCGGCCCCGCCGCGCCGCCCGAAGGCCACGACATGGCCCTGCTGCGCAATCCCGACGGCCAGCGCCGGTTCGAATGGATCGAAGGCGAGGACGGACAGCGCAAGCTGATCCAGCGTTCGATCGTCGATCCCAAGCTTTCGTGGGAGGTCAGCCTCGTCAAGGATTCGGTCGACCCGTCGACCCCGGTGTTCAACGCCAAGGCGGCGCGGGCCAAGCTAGTCAGCCGGTACGGCGCGGAAACGGGCAATTTCGAATTCGGCACCGGCATTGCGGAAGGCGACCGCGCCCACCGCGATCCGGAAATGGCTTGCTTCACGTGCCACCTGTCATGGACGACCTCTTGCGGCGGGTGCCACCTGCCGATCGAGGCCAACTGGAAGACCAAGAGCCACCGCTACGAAGGCGGAGAGACACGCAATTTCGCGACCTACAACCCGCAGGTCGCGCGCGACCAGATGTTCCAGCTGGGCAAGCACATGACCACCAAGGGTAGCCAGATCGCGCCCGTGCGTTCGTCCTCGGCGCTGGTGCTGTCATCGACCAACATCAACCGCGAACGCATCTATGTGCAGCAGCCGCCCATATCCGCCATCGGCTTTTCCTCGCAGGCCTTCGCGCCGCATTTCCCGCACACCGTGCGCAAGACCGAGACCAAGACCTGCTCGGACTGCCACCTGTCGGACAAGGACGATAACAATGCGATCATGGCGCAGCTGCTGCTGCTCGGCACCAATTACGTCAATTTCGTCGGGCTGAATGCGTGGACCGGCCTGGAAGGCGGTTTCCAGGCGACGCGCGTTACCGAATATGACGAACCGCAGGCGGTGATCGGATCGTACCTCCACCGCTACGCCTATCCCGATTACTGGCGCATGCATGTCGAGGATAATGGCCGCGAGCTGAAGAACTGGGTGCGGGGCAAGGCCTTCGACAAGAACCTGTCGGGCGAAACCCATCCTTTTGAGGAATTCGTCAACGTGCATGAAGGCACGCCCGGCCCGGTCGGCTGTCTGCAATTGCGCGGCGAATACATGTTCGTGGCCGAAGGCAAGGGCGGGTTCACCGCCTATGACGTGGCAAGCATCGCCAACAAGGGCACGTCGGAGCGCATCCTCAAAGGGCCGTTCTCTCCGCTCGGCCATGACACCAACGTCAAGACGACGAACGCCACCTGCATGGCGCTCGCCACCAATCAGGCGATCGCGCCGACGCGCAACACCCCCGAAATGCGCGAGATGAACCAGGAACAGCCGTTCCTGCCGATCTACAACTACGCGGTGGTGACCGACAGTGTGGAGGGCCTGATCCTCGTCAACGTCAACACGCTGGCGGACGGCGAATTCCGCAACAACAAGCTGCGCCGCAAGACATTCGCCGACGGGTCGGATGCGTGGAATCCGGGCGGGGTGCTGGACGGGGCGCGGCATATCCATCTCGCAGGCGAGATCGCCTATGTCACTGCGGCCAAGGGCCTTGTGGTGGTTGATCTTGCCGATCCCGACAGCCCGAAACTGGCGGCGGTGCGGCCGCTGCGCGACGCGCGGGCGAGCGCGATCCAGTTCCGTTACCTGTGGGTGTCGGACGCCGATGGGGTGAAGCTGTTCGACGTCACCGATCTGCGCAACCCGGTGGCGGTGCCCCAGGCCACCGTTCCGCTCGCCGATGCGCGCCGCATTTATGTCGCGCGCACTTATGCCTATGTCGCGGCCAAGAGCGAGGGTCTGGTGATCCTTGACGTCAAGAACCCGCTGTCTCCGCGGATCCACCAGAAGGTGACGCTGGGCGGCGCGCTGAACGATGCCGAGGACGTGATCGTGGGCACCACCAATGCCTCGCTGATTGCCTATGTCGCAGACGGGCGGAACGGCATGAAGGTGCTGCAACTGACCAGCCCCGACAGCCAGCGCAATTTCTACGGTTTTTCCCCTGCGCCGGTGCCCGAACTGATCGCCTGGGCCAAAACGCCGACGCCGGCGATTGCGCTGTCCAAGGGCCTCGACCGCGATCGTGCGGTGGACGAGACCGGCGGGCAGATGGCGGTGTTCGGCCGGCTCGGCTCGCGACCCTTCACCCGGCCCGAGATGGAGCGGCTGTTCATGACCCGCAGCGGCGTGCCGTGGAAGGTTTCCGACGCGGTCGATATGACGCGCTGGGTCGGGATTGCGCCGCAGGGTGTGCTGCGGGCAGAGGCGCGGACGAAATAGGCGGGGTCGGGCGCTATTCGCGCTCGGCGAACATGCCTTCAATCATCGGTTGCAGCCCCGCGTGGAAGCGGGCGAGCACTTGCCAGTCACCGACACGCTCGTAATGCGAAACGAGGGTCGCCCCGTCCCAGCGGTGCAGCGCGTAGGTCGGCGGTTCGGTGGTGATGAGCTCGCGATCGTCGGGCACGTCCTTGTCGATCGGGGTCAGGTCCATTGCCACCAGCGGCGCGACCGAGGGTGTCACGCCGAGAGGGATGCCCGCGAATTGCGTGGTGATCTGGCGGTGCAGATGTCCGCAATGGATCGCCTGCACCTGCGATTGGCCGGTGAGCACCTCGCGCAGACGCTCCATCCACGGCTCGTCAGGGGCAGGGTCCATCCAGTCGATCCCCGCGACCACCGGCGGGTGGTGCATGAAGATCAGCGTCGGCTGTTCTGACGCTTCGGTCAGACGATCGCCCAGCCACCGGGCGCGGCTTTCGCAGAAGGCGCCGCCGTGGCGGCCATCCTCGAGCGTGTCGAGGCAGATGATGCGCAGGCCCAGTGGCGCCTCGATCACGTAATGCAGGAAGCCGCCGTCTGCCGGCACGACCTGCGGGAAGGCACTCAGTAAGCCTTCGCGGCTGTCGTGATTGCCCACCATCGGGACGATCGGGAAGGGGCAGTCCTTCAGCAGCGCGGCAGTCTTGGCGAAGCTTTCCGCATCGCCGTGATCGGTGATGTCGCCCGACAGCACCAGCATGTCCGGCACATTCGGGCCGGTGAGCAGCCGTTCGAGCGTGGCGCGGAAGCGGGTGAGGTTGAGCTCCTCGGGAAGCTCGTCGGGGGCGAAGCCGACATGAATATCGGTCATCTGCGCAATCAGCACAGCGCGTTGCGATGAGGCTGCGAGCCGGGCCATGTTCAGGGTGTAGCCTTCCCGAATATCGCCGCAACCTTCGTTTTGTCAGGGGCGGGAGCGGGCCGGTAATGCGGGTCGTTCCCTTCCGCTTCGGGCGACCACTGGCCCGATGGCAGGTGATAGGAATGGCACATGGCGCAGGAGGACGGGACGATCTTCTTCGTCTTCACGGCGGTCGCGCCGAGGTGGCAGTCGCGGCAGCTCTTCAGATCGGGGATCAGCAGGTCGCTCGCCGCCTTCGACGTGTCAGCGGCGTGGCAATCGGTGCATTCTTCCTTCTTGTGCGCTTCGTGCGTGAAATAGCCGGTGGTAAGGAAGCGGTCGGGCAGGTTGACCGGCATAAGGTCGCGCTGTCCGTTCCTGGTGGTGGGCAGGTGGCATTCGGTGCAGATGCCGCCCGGCGCCAGCGCGTTGGACAGACCGATATAGGCCCGCACGGGACGCCCGAAATCAGCCGTATAAACCCCGCCGCGCGCGAATTGTCCCGGACGGGTGCGACCCGATGCGGGCGTGGCGCGCGGACCGGAGCCGATCCGGGCGAGGTCTTCGGCCAGATCCTTCACATCACCATGGCGCAGCTTGCTGAAACCTCCTGCAGCCGTGCGTCCGGACACAAGGCTGTGGCAGCTCTCGCACGCGTCCTCCATCTCCACGGGCTTGAACGACATTTTGTCGGGCGTGAGCGTGTGGCAGTCCTTGCATTCGAGCGGCTGGCCATATTGCGGCAAGGACACCGCCATGCGTGCCGCGCCGCCGCGCGCGTTCATGTGGACATCGTGCGGGAATTTCAGGCCGCTCTTCTCGACCGGCTTGGAGCCCGGCGCGGCACGCACCGGCTGCGCTTCGCCGAAGCTGGCGTAGTAGGCGGGGCGAAACTGCGGGTGGTCTTTCCCGAAATCATGCGCATCGGCGAGCTTGGTGTCGGTCAGCCGGTTGTCGAGATTGCTGTGACAATCCGAACAGAACGCTTCCGAAGCAGGCTTCTGGCGCACTTCGCCTTCATGCTCGGTGTGGCACGAAACGCAGCCCAGCGGACCTTCCTTGCCCAGGCTTTCCGCGATCTTCCATTGCAGCGCATCGCCCGCCGACAGCGGCGGCATCCCGGCAGCTAGACGGTTCGATCTGGCGTGATCGCCGGTATCCTCGTGGCACGACAGGCAGGTTTCGTCCTGCACGCTTTCGAAGGCGCCAACGTGGCAGCTTTCGCAATTATTCTCGAGGCTGTGGTGACGTAGCGACAGGTCGCCGGTGGACCATGCCGCGTCCATCACCACCTGACCGGGGGTTTCGCCCGTGGGATCGTTCTTGACCGGCGTGCGCAGCAGGTAGCTGGCGACCGGCACAATCAGCAGCGCTAGCAGGATTGCTCCGGCGAAGGCCCAGCTCATCACGCGCTTGCTCGGCAGCACGCTGGCGAGCGCGAAGCCGCGCAGCGCGTCGCCCTTGCCCTCTTCGGCGGCGACCTGACGGATGGTAATGGCGATATTGCCGTCACCCTCGCGCGCCACCGCTAGCCGTGCCGCGCCGAGCGCGATCTCGCCGCCGGTGCGCGGGTCTATGGACGCCTCGGAAACGGTGCGTCCGTCAAGCCCGAAGCCCAAGGTGCCGAGCGCCCGCACCGCCAGCGTGCCGTCCGCTTGCAGGTCGATCCGCACGTGACGCTGCTCGACCGCGAGATCGGGCAGGTGGATGTCGTTTTCCGCCGCGCGGCCGATGGTCAGGCTTGCCTGCTCCACTACCCTGTCGCGAATAATTTCGCGTCCGGCGGCGGTGAAATCGATGGTGCGGATCAGGAATGCCATCGCCCGCGCCTCACCAGTAGAAGAACACGCTGATCACATGCGCGGTGAGCGCGGCGATCAGGGCGATGGTGAGCGGGATGTGGATGAACAGCCAGACTTCCAGCAGCGCGCGGATGCGCAGCGCACCGCGGATCTGGGAAAGCTGTTCTGCGCGCTTTTCAAGCAGGGCGACAACCCGCTGTTCGCCTTCGGAACGGGTGCCCATGCCGCCCAGCGCCCGTGCGGTGGCGCAGCCGGGATAGCGCCCTGTCAGCCGCGCCAGTGCGCCGCCGGCGAACACGTCCTGCGACAGCGCGGCGATCACCAGATCGGCCTCGGCGCGGTCCAGCGGCTGCGCGGCGGTTTCCAGCTGGCGGCCGATCGCGGTCAGCGCTTCCAGCATCTGCGCGCGGGTCATTTCCTTGCGGTTGGCCGAAAGGCTGGCGGGCAGGGTGGCATAAACGATCACCCCGTAAATGCCGGTGACGATCACCAGCAGCATCAGCACATAGGCCAGCGTATGGACGTTCCAGCCGATCTGGAAGCCGGTGTGCAGCGTGCCGATCACGATCAGCGACAGGCCGAGATAGACGTGGGCCGATGTCCACGCCTTCAGGCTCCATGCGCCCGGGTTGATCCGGCGCTTCCTCACGCCCAGCAGCGATAGCCAGATAATCAGCGCAAAGCCGATCGTGCCGAGCGTGTAGCCGTACCACGAACCGCCATTGGGACGCGGCTGCTGGTCGATCATTACGTAGCCGAGGATGCAGGTGACGCTCAAAGCCAACGCGATCCACAGCCAGCGGAAACGCCTGTGCTTCAGGAAGCTGACGTGATCGGAATCGCGCCGCTTTTCGTCCTGGGCATAGCGCCCCGTTCCGCCGGCCCTGGTCGCCATCACTCGGCGTCCTCGGTCAGCTTGGTGAAGGTCAGGAACTTGTCGGGCGAAACGCGGATTGCCGCGCCGGTGGGGCAGGCCCGCACGCAGGCAGGGCCACCGTCGATGCCGGAGCACATGTCGCACTTGATCGCCTGCTTGGCCTTCTGGCCGCCTTCCTTCTCGGCCTCCTTCTTGCGCCAGCTATACGAGGCTTCGCCCGGGCCGGGGCCTTTGCCGAACAGCATCCAATGGAGCAGGCTCGGCTTGTTGGGCGGCTTGGCATCCATGCGGATCACGCCGTAGGGGCAGTTGCGCTGGCAATTGCCGCAGCCGATGCAGGTCTCGTCGATGAACACCTCGCCGTCCGGCCCGCGCTTGATCGCATTGGGCGGGCAGTCGGCCATGCAGTGCGGGTGTTCGCAGTGGCGGCAGGATGTCGGCACGTGGAGATGCGCATAGGTGCGCCCCGCCTCGCGATCGAGCCGCGACAGGCCGTCATGGCTATCGGCGCAGGCCTTTTCGCAATTGTCGCAGCCGATGCACAGCTTTTCATCGATCAGCAGCACGTCGGTCGCCTCGCCGATGCCGTTATCGACAAGGAAGGCTGCGGTTTCGGAATAGAGATCGACCGCGCCCGAAAAACTGTCCTTGCGGCTTTCGATGAATTCGTTGGTCGCGCGCCGCCCCGCCATGTCCTTAAGCGCGCGTGTCCGCAGGGCCGGATTCTTTTCCAGCAGGGCGAGGAAGCCTTCGCCGGGAAGGCGGATCACTTCGGATTTGATTGCGGCCTTTACCGTCGCGGTGCGCGCCGAACCGTCGATCACCGCCATTTCGCCGAAATAACTGCCCGCGGGCAGATAGGAGAGGAATACGGGCCGTTCGCCGATCTGCTTTTCGACGATCATCGAACCGCGCCGGACGATGAACACGTCCTTGTCGTCTGCGCCTTCGGTGACGATCACCTGGCCTGCGCGGGCCTGCATCACCTCTGCGCTTTCGACCAGCGGAGCCACGTCCTGCTTGGTGAGGCCGGAACCGAACATTTGCAGCAATTGCCGCTCGATCGAGATGGCATTGACCACCCGCGCCGCGCCGGGCGAGGTTGCCAGCAGTTTCAGCGCGGCGGTGCGCGACAATTCGAGCGCGATCACCGGTTCCGCAGCGCGGATCGTGGCACCGCGCCGGCGGCCGGAAATCAGGCCGACCTCGCCGAAGATCGAACCCTGTTCGATCGGAACCGTGATCGAGGGATCGGCTGGGTTCACCTCGACCGCGACCGAGCCTTCGGCGATTGCGAACATCGATGATCCCGGATCGTTGCGGCGGAAGATCACCTCGCCCGGTTCATAGGCGTGGCAGGTCGAATCCAGCATCAGCTCGCGCAATTGCAGGGTCGAAAGATCGGCAAGGATAAGGACGTTCTTGCCGAACACCTCCAGCCATTGTTCGACGCTGCGATTGCCGGGGAGCTGCGCGAATTTTTCGGCGAGGATCGGCTCGTCTGCGGGCTTGAGATCGTGGTTCCCGTTCAGGAACTCGATTACGTCATAGCCCTGGTTCATGCAGTGCTTGATCAGCGGATAGCCC
The DNA here is from genome assembly GCF_028595285.1 of Erythrobacter fulvus. Taxonomy (GTDB): domain Bacteria; phylum Pseudomonadota; class Alphaproteobacteria; order Sphingomonadales; family Sphingomonadaceae; genus Erythrobacter; species Erythrobacter fulvus. Next base: position 126,922 of record NZ_JAQQXQ010000003.1, read on the forward strand.
GCCAGTGCGCCGATCACGTGGATGCCGGGCTTGGTGGTCTCGAACACCGGCGACAATTTGGGGAAGGCGCCGGGTTCGGGGCTGGAGAATTCGATCCCCATCGCCTCGACAAAGCCGCGCGGCGGCTGCGATCCGGTGCGCGCGATGATCCGATCGCAGCGGATCGCTTCCTGCCCGTCGCGGGTGTCGAGCAGCAATTCGCTGTCGCGCACTTCGGCAGGTGTGGTTTCGCGCCGCACGATCACGCGGCCATCGCGCTCGGCCTCTTCCAGCAGCTTGACATTGGCCCCTTTGGCACGGGCGAAATCGGCGCTGCGATTGAGGATGGTGACGACGTTGCGCTGTGCCGGATCGGCGGCAAGGCCCAGCGCGTTCTCGATCCCCGCATCGCCCGAACCGACGACGGTGATGTGTTCGTCGTAATATTCGCCGGGATCGTCGAGCTGGTACTGGATGATCGGCGAATCCGCACCCGGGCAGCGCAGCTTGTTGGGGTTGCCCTGCGTGCCGATGGCGAGCACGATGGCTTCGGCCTCCACCACCTCGCCATTGCGCAGATGGATGCTGAACGCGCCCTTTTCGCCCTCGACCTTGGCGACTTCGGCGTGGATTTTCACGTTGACCTTGTGACCGGCGATCTGTTCGTCCCATCGCCCAAGAATCGTCTCGCGCTTGCCCGCCTCGAAATCGATGTCACTGCGCAGCACCAGATTGCTGGGCGTCGCCATGACATGCTTGCCCTTCTGGTACTTGAAGATCGTGTCGGAGAGGTGATCGGTCTTTTCCAGCAGGACGTGGCTCATCCCCAGCGCCGCGGCACGCGCAGCGGCGCTGAGCCCTGCGGGGCCCGATCCGACGATGGCTACCTTGAACCTCCCGGCCAACTATCCTTCCCCCTGTCGCGGATAGATTGCATCCGTCACCATAGTCAAAAGCGCCTCTGATGCCAGAGCGAATTGCCCCACCTTGCCCGCGGTGCTAGCGCTCGGCCCATGAATGCAACGGAACATCAGGGTGCGGGCGGCACGTCGAAGGCGGGCTGGGTGCTGCTCGGGGCGGCGTTGCTGCTGGCGGCAGGCTCAATCGGATATAATGTTTACGAAGGTTCGGGGGGCAGCGATCCGGCAGCCGGGGCGGATGCAGAGGGTGCGCCCTCGATCGAGGCACTGAAGGCCGCAGCCGAAGCCTCCACCGACAATTCGGGCCCGTGGAGCGATCTGGCCTTCGCCTATTTCCAGCGCGGTGAATTCACCGAAGCCGCCGCAGCCTATCGCAAGGCGGTGGCCATCGCGCCGGACGAGGCTGTGCTGCATTCCGCGCTGGGAGAGGCGCTGGTGCTGGCCAGCAGCCGCGATCCGCTCCCCCCCGAAGCCCTCGCCGCGTTTCAGCAGGCGCTGGCGCTCGACCCAGCCGATCCGCGCGCGCGCTATTTCCTCGCCGTGAAGAAGGATATCGACAAGGATCACGAAGGCGCGATCGCCGCGTGGCTTGATCTGCTGGCCGATACACCGCCCGGCGCGCCGTGGGAGGCCGATCTGGTGCGCACGATCGAACAGGTCGGCGCGATGAACAAGATCGACGTCGCCCCGCGCATTGCCCGGGTCCAGCAGGGGCGCAGCCCCGCGATGCTTGCGCAGGCGGCGCCGGCAGCACCCGACGTGCGCGGGCCGAGCGCGGCCGAGGTCGCCGCGGCCGGTGCCATGACGCCAAGCCAGCAGCGCGAGATGGCCGAAGGCATGGTCGCCCAGCTTGAAAACCGCCTGCAGGAAAACCCGCAGAACCTTGATGGCTGGGTGATGCTGATGCGCAGCCGCATGACGCTGGGTGAACCGGCCAAGGCCAAGGCGGCACTCGACGCGGCGATCAAGGCCAACCCGGCAGAGGCGGCGGAACTGCGGCGCCAGGCACAGGCGCTGGGGGTAAACTAGAGCGCGCCGTGCGCCGCGCGCAGCTCGCCGTGCCCGGCTGCGCTTGTCTTTCCCGGGATCATGACCCATAGGGCGCGGCTCGACGGACTTGCGCAAACGCGAGTGGCTCGGCCCGGCGCCTATCCCCGGGACAATCCGGCTTTTCCGAGCCGATGAGATTTTCTGGACTCCATTGATGACATCCCTCGCCACGCTTCGCCGCGACTGGCTATCGAACCCGCGAGCCGACATTCTGGCCGGCATCGTCGTCGCACTGGCGCTGATCCCCGAAGCGATCGGATTTTCGATCATCGCCGGTGTCGATCCGCGCGTCGGGCTCTATGCCTCGGTAGCGATTGCGATCGTCATTTCCTTCACCGGCGGGCGGCCCGGCATGATCTCTGCGGCGACGGCTGCGGTGGCGGTGCTGGTGGTGCCGCTGGTGCGGACACACGGCGTGGAATACCTTTTTGCCGCGACAATCCTGATGGGGATCATCCAGATCGCGGCGGGTCTGTTGCGGCTCAACCTTGTGATGCAGTTCGTTTCCCGTTCGGTCATCACCGGCTTCGTCAACGCGCTCGCCATCCTCATTTTCATGGCGCAGCTGCCGCAGCTGACCGATGTGACGTGGCAGGCCTATGCGATGGTCGCAGGCGGCCTTGCGATCATCTACCTGCTGCCGCGCGTCACCACCGTGGTGCCTGCGCCGCTGGTGGCGATCATCATCCTTACCATTATCGCCGTGTGGAGCGGGGCGCCGGTCAACACCGTGGCCGATATGGGCCACCTGCCCGAAGGCCTGCCCGCGCTGGCATGGCCCGACGTCCCGCTGACGTGGGAGACATTGCACATCATCGCCCCCTATTCGGCGGCCATGGCTGCTGTGGGACTGCTCGAATCCCTGCTGACCGCGCAGATCGTCGACGACATGACAGAGACAGGAAGCGACAAGCGCCGCGAATGCGCCGGGCAAGGCACCGCCAACATTGCCGCCGCACTGCTGGGCGGAATGGGCGGCTGCGCCATGATCGGGCAATCGGTGATCAACGTCACCTCGGGCGGGCGGGGGCGTTTGTCGACCTTTACCGCGGGGGCCTTCCTGATGTTCCTGCTGGCGGTGCTTGGCCCCTATGTGGGCCGCGTGCCGATGCCTGCGCTGGTGGCGATCATGCTGATGGTATCGATCAGCACCTTCAGCTGGAACTCGATCCCCAACCTGCGGCGGCACCCGTGGCCGTCATCGGTGGTGATGCTGACCACAGTCGTCGTGGTGGTCAGCACGCATGACCTCTCGCTCGGCGTGCTCGCCGGCGTGCTGCTGTCGGGCATCTTCTTTGCGGGCAAGGTGCAGCGGATGTTCGGGGTGGAACGCACGCTGTCGCCCGACGGGCAGACCGCGCATTACCGCGTGAAGGGCCAGATCTTCTTCGCTTCGGTCGAACGCTTTGTGGAAGCGATGGACGTGGCCGAGACTGCGCCCAACGTCGCGATCGACATGACGGCGGCGCATTTCTGGGACATTTCGGGCGTCGCCGCGCTCGACAAGATCATCGCCCGGCTGCAGCGCGACGGGCGCAATGTCGAGGTGGTCGGCTACAACCGCGCGAGCGCCGACATCATCGACAAGTTCGCGCTGCACGACAAGACCGGGTTCGAACTGGGCGTGGCCCCGCACTGATCCGTCAGGCTATCACACCACCCCGAAGGCCAGCATCGCGTCGGCGACCTTCTTGAAGCCGGCGATGTTCGCGCCCTTGACGTAGTCGATATAGCCGTCCCCCTGATCGCCATAGGTCAGGCAGCGCTGGTGGATGCCCGACATGATGTCCTTGAGCATCTGCTGGAGTTCTTCCTCCTTCCACGAACGGCGTTCGGAATTCTGGCTCATTTCCAGACCCGACACCGCCACCCCGCCGGCGTTCGACGCCTTGCCCGGCGCGTAGAGGATCTTGGCGTCCTTGAAGACATGCACCCCGTCGAGATCGGTGGGCATATTCGCGCCTTCGGACACGGCCATACAGCCGTTCTTCACCAGCGTTTTCGCATCCTCACCCAGCAATTCGTTCTGCGTGGCGCAGGGCAGCGCGAGATCGCAGGGCACGCCCCACGGAGTCTTCCCTGCATGGAAACTGGCGTTCGGGTAGGCCTCGACATATTCCTCGATCCGGCCGCGGCGATGGGTCTTGTGGGTCTTCACCCAGTCGATCTTTTCCTGATCGATGCCGTCGGGATCATGGATGAACCCGCCCGAATCCGACAGCGTCAGCACCTTGCCGCCCAGATGCACGATCTTCTCCGCCGCGTGTGTGGCAACATTGCCCGAGCCGGAGATGACCGCGGTCTTGCCTTCGAGGTTCTGGCCCTTGGTCGCCAGCATGTTTTCAAGGAAATAGACGGCGCCGTATCCGGTCGCCTCTGTACGGATCAGCGAACCGCCCCATTCCAGCCCCTTGCCGGTCAGGACCCCGGTAAACTGGTTGGTGATGCGCTTGTACTGGCCGAACATGTAGCCGATCTCGCGCCCGCCCACGCCGATATCGCCTGCCGGCACGTCCACGTCCGCGCCGATATGGCGGTACAGCTCGGTCATGAAGGACTGGCAGAAGCGCATGATCTCGCGCACGCTCTTGCCCTTGGGGTTGAAGTTCGATCCACCTTTGCCGCCGCCCATCGGCAGGCCGGTGAGCGCGTTCTTGAAGGTCTGTTCGAAGGCAAGAAACTTCAGCACCGATTCGGTCACTGAAGGGTGGAAGCGGATACCGCCCTTGTACGGCCCGATCGCGTTGTTGTTCTGCACCCGCCAGCCGCGCTGGACGCGGATATTGCCGTTGTCGTCTTCCCAGCACACGCGGAACGACACCACCCGGTCAGGTTCGGCGATGCGACGCAGGATCTGGGCAGAGTGGTACTCTTCCTTGTCTTCGATGAAGTCGAAGATGTCTTCGGCCACCTCCTGCACCGCCTGGACGAATTCCGGCTGGTACGGGTTGCGCTTCTTCACCCCTTCCATGAACTGGTTAAGGTCGACGTGATCGGTAACGGCCATGATATTTCCCCCCCCCAAGAATTGTTTTATGCGCTTTATCGAGACTCCGCTTGTCGATTTGCGGCAGAGTATCGGCGCAAAGTGCAATTCCTGCAAGGATGTTGGCCGGCCGGTTGTCCGGTGGTCAGATTGCCGAACTGAAGCGCCGCTGGGTGACGGCGCGGTAGGAATCGAACAGGGCCGCGATCCCGCGCGCATAGGGCAGGCCGCCCTGCAGGATGCGCAAGGTATCGTTGTCGAGGCTGGCCAGATTGCGCGCGACAAAGGGTTCAAGGCGATCCTGCACTTCAGCGATCAGACAGGGCGACAAGCGCGCCTCGCTGCGGCACAGCAGCGCCTCGATCACGCCGCCGCGCAACCGATCCTGCGGCGAACTGGCGATGCCGTGGCTGGCCGATAGCCGCCCTTGAGCCGACAAAGCGCGGTAGCGCCCGTTATGCTTCTCGTTCTGGGCCAGCAGGCCGGGAAAGCCGCTGATCGCAGTCGCGCCCATGCCGATCAGCACCTCGGCGGGATCATCGGTGAAACCCTGGAAATTGCGCCGCAGCTTGCCCTCGCGGGTGACGCGGGCCATCGGATCATGGGGCAGGGCGAAGTGATCGAAGCCGATCGCTTCATAGCCGTTGCCGGTAAGGAATTCGTGCGCCTGCGCGGCCATGGCAAAGCGCGCCTCGGCCCCGGGAAGCGCGTCTTCGGGGATCATCGTCTGGCGCGGCACCATGTGCGGCACATGGGCATAACCGAACACCGCCACGCGGTCTGCTCCCAGCATCCGGGTGTGTTCGAGACTGTCGGCCAGATCGATCATCGTCTGGTGCGGCAGGCCGTACATCAGATCGAAATTCAGTGACGTCACCCCGCCGGAGCGCAGCCAGTCGATGCTGCGGCAGATCATCGCCGTGCTCTGTTCGCGGCCGATCGCCTTCTGGCAATGGGCAGCGAATGTCTGCACCCCCATGCTAGCGCGGGTGATGCCGACTTCGCGCACCAGATGGCCCCATTCCGCCGACAGACTGCGCGGATCGAGTTCGATCGACCATTCGGGGGCAAAAAGCGGGAAGTGGGCGTGCAGGCTATCCACCAGCGCCATGAATTCGGCAGGGCGGATCGCATTAGGGCTGCCCCCGCCGAACGCGATGCGCCGCACGCGGGCATTCTGCGGCAGCAGGCTGGCGACGGTGGCGAGTTCCTGATGCAGCGCTTCGAGATAGGTCTCTACCCGCGCCCGCTTACCCGACGCGCCGGTGTTGCAACCGCAATAATAGCAGATTTTCTCGCAGAACGGGATGTGCAGATAGAGCGAGACATCGCCCCCGGCCCCTGCGATCGCGCGCTCGATCACGCCGTCCTCCAGCGGACCGAAATCGGCGGCGGTGGGGTAGCTGGTGTAACGCGGCACCGGCGTGGCGAGGAGTTCGGGATAATAGTTCCACATGACGCGCTTAAAGCGCGCGCCGTGCTACCCGTCTTTGCGCGAGATCAAATCTTGCGCTTTTCGCGTTCGACGCGGTCTTTCTCGCGGCAGGTGCCGGCGTGGCAGCCCTTGGGGTGGCACTGGCCGTCATCACCAGGGGTGCCGCCCTTGCCAACGGGAATGGTGATGGTGCCGCCGTTGCACAGCTGCGCGGTGATCGTCGCAGCAGGGGCGGGCAGCGGGCCGACCAGCACCGGCACCAGCGTCATCATGGCGAGGGGGAGCGCGCCGCTCATGTCCCGATTTCCCCGTCATCCTCGTCGTCGATCAGGATGCGGTTGGCCGCGCCGTCCATGTCGTCATACTGCCCGTCCTTCATCGACCACAGGAAGGCGACCAGGCCGAGCAAGCCCATGCCCAGCGCGATGGGGATTAGGAAGGCGAGCCCGGTCATCCGGCGGCCCTCGCAAGGCGCAGCGAATTGGCGACCACCACCAGCGAACTGACCGACATGGCGATCGCCGCAATCAGCGGGGTCACCAGCCCGAACAGCGCCAGCGGCACCGCGAGCACATTGTAGAGGATCGAGAAGCCGAAGTTCTGGCGCACGATCTGCATGGTGCGTCGTGCGACGCGGACAGCCATGGCGACCGGCATCAGCTTTTCGCCGATGAACACCGCGTCGGCGGCCTGCTGGCTGGCATCGGACGCAGTGCCCGGCGCGATCGAGGCGTGGGCCGCAGCCAGCGCCGGACCGTCGTTGAGGCCGTCTCCCACCATCAGCGGGCGGCTGCCTTGTGCCTTCAATGTTTCGAGCGCAGCGAGCTTGGCCTGCGGGCTGACTTCGGCCTGCGCGTCCAGCCCCAGCTCTCGGGCCACGGCTTCGACCGGTGCGGCACGATCGCCCGACAGGATGCTGGCGGCAATGCCCTGCTGGCGCAGCGCGGCGATGGTTGCGGCGGCGTCGGCGCGCAGCGGATCGGTGAAGGTGATGGTCTGGCGGTTCTCTCCGATGCGCAGGCGCGTGGCGATGCCTTGTGCTGCATCCTCGGGCCGTTCGAGCGCCACGGTCATGCCGTTCCAGCGACCGGTCAGCCCCGCGCCGCTCACCTCGCGCACATCCTCCACCCTTGCCGGTTCGACCCCTTCGCGCAGCAGTGCGGCCGCGAGACCGCGGCTCAGCGGATGGCGGCTCGCCTGTGCCAGACCCAGCGCGACGGCGTGGGCCTCGGCACTCAGAGCGCCGATTTCCGCCCGCGGTTCGCCCAGTGTGAGCGTTCCCGTCTTGTCGAACAGCGCGATATCGCACTCCGCCAGCCGTTCCAGCGCGCTGCCGTCCTTCACCAACAGGCCCCGGCGCAGCAGCGCACCGCTGGCCACCACCTGCGCGGCGGGCACAGCCAGCCCCATCGCACACGGGCAGGTGATGATCAGCACAGCAATCGCGATCACCAGCGACTGGTGCCAGCCCGCTCCGGCCAGCATCCATCCGGCAAAAGCCAGCGCGGCGAGCGAATGCACCGCCGGCGCGTAAAGCCGCGAGGCACGATCGGCGATGCGGACATAGGAACTGCGCGATTGCCCCGCCTCGTCCATCAGCCGCGCGATTTCGGCGAGCGCGGTGTCCTCTGCCACATGGGTCAGACGGATGCGCAGGGGCGCGGAAAGGTTGATCGCACCCGCATGGACCACGCTGCCCGGCCCGACCGGTTCGGGTGCGCTTTCGCCGGTCAGCATGGCATTGTCGATCGCGCTGGTTCCGTCCTCCACCTCGCCATCGGCAGCCAGCGCCTCTCCCGCGGCGACCAGCACCAGCATGCCCGGTTCGAGCGCCTTGGCGTCCACCCGGCGGGTGCTGCCGTCAGGGCCGATCACGCTCGCGCTCTTGCCCATACGGCCCAGCAAGGCGCCGATGCCGGCGCGCGTCCGATCGCGCATCACCGCGTCGAGCGCGCGTCCTGCCAGCAGGAAGAACAGCAGCATCACCGCGCTTTCGAAATAGGCGTGGCCGCCGCCTTCGATCGTTTCATACAGGCTCAGGGCCGTGGCCAGGATCACCCCGATGCTGATCGGCACGTCCATGTTGGTGCGACGGTGCGACAGCGCCATCCAGGCGCTCGAAAAGAACGGGCGGCCCGAATAGGCGATCACCGGCAGTGCGATCAGCGCCGAAAGCCAATGGAACAGATCGCGCGTCGCCCCGTCCGCGCCCGCCCACACGCTGACGGACAGCAGCATGATGTTCATCATGCCGAAGCCCGCGACGCCCAGTGCGCGGGTCAGCCGCTTGCGTTCCCCGGCCTCGATCCCCATCGGATTGTCGGCGACCGGCTGCGCTTCGTAACCGAGTTCGCGCAGCGCTTCGGTCAGGCGGTCTTCGCCCAGCGCCGGATCATGCCGGATCGCCACCCGCTTGGCCGAAAAATTGGCGCGCGCGGCGGCGATGCCGTCAAGCTTGGGCAATTCACGCTCGATCTTGGCGATACAGCCCGCGCAGCGCATGCCTGGGACGGTAAAGCGGGTGGTGACCAGCGCGTCGTCGGCATCGTGAGCGTGCAAGGGGGAAGGGGCGTTCACGGCAGTTCGCTTTCTCCGGCCCATTCCTGTCCGGCAGCGGCAATCGCGATGCGCATGGTCCAGCGTCCTTCGGCCACCGCCTCGTTCGAAAGCCAGCGGCCTTCGCTATCCGGCGCGAAGGTGAGGCTGGTGAATTCATGCGCGCCCAGCGGACGGCGAAGTTCGGCAGTGATCGTCGCCCCTGCGGGTAGCCCTGCCGTGTCCAGCACCACTCGTCCGTCGGCGCGGCGGCGTTCCGGGCGCACATCCCAGCCCAGCGCGCGCGATTTTTCAGCCCTTTCGAGCCAGGTGTTGAAGTTCTGGCTGGCGACGTAGGAATTTTCCACCACCACGCCGTGAAAACCGCCCACGGCGCGGTAGGCCATGAACAGATTGACGGCGATGACGATGCCGAAGCCCGCCACAAACACCGCCAGCATGTGCCTGCCGGTGAATTCGCCGCGCCCGCTCCTGCCTGTGTTCCTGCTAGCCATCATTTACTCCCCGGCATGGCAAAGGTGGTTTCGGCCACGTCCTGTTCGCCCTGTTCGTCAAGGCTGGTGAGCCGGAAGGCGAAGCTGTCCCCCCGTTCGCCCGGTGGCAGCATCACATAGGCCCGCACCACCTTTGTTTCGTTGGCAGGCACCTTGATCACCTGTGTCGGTGCGGCGTTTTCGAGGCTGACCGCCTCGGTCCACATCACCGCGCCTGCGGGCAGACCGGTCAGCGCGACTTCCATGTCGCGCGGGCGGGCCTCCATGTTGCGCAGCCGCAGGGTATAGGCGTTGCGCACCGAACCATCCTTCAGCAGCATGAAGGGCGGATTGCGGTCCGGCGATACGGTAAGGTCCGTATGCGTGCGGGTGCCGAGCGCGAACAGCAGCGCCGCCCCGATCGCGCCCCAGACGCCGAAATAGACGAACACGCGCGGGCGCAGCAGCGCCTTCCACGCGGGCGTTGCCGGTGCGCCTGCCGCCTCTGCCTCGCATTGTTCGAGCGTGGCATAATCGATTAGTCCGCGCGGGCGGCCTACCTCTTTCATCACTTTGTCGCAGGCGTCGATGCACAGCCCGCAGGTGATGCAGCCGATCTGCTGGCCTTCGCGGATGTCGACCCCGGTCGGGCACACCGCGACGCATTGCAGGCAATCGATGCAGTCACCATAGGCTTCGGGGTCTTTCGCCGCTTTCTTCAGGCTGCCGCGCTGTTCGCCGCGCCAGTCCTTGTAGGTGACGATCAGCGATTTCTCGTCCAGCATTGCGGTCTGGATGCGCGGCCAGGGGCACATGTAGATGCACACCTGTTCGCGCATGAACCCGCCCAGCCAGAAAGTGGTGCCGGTAAGGATCGCAACGGTGGCGTAGGCCACAGGCGCCGCCTGTCCGGCCCAGAAATTGACGGTGAGGGTGGGCGCGTCGGCGAAATACATGATCCATGCACCGCCGGTCCAGAATGCGATGGTGAGATAGATCGCCCATTTCGCGGTGCGCCGCGCGATCTTCGACGCGGTCCACGGCGCCTTGTCGAGCCGCATGCGGGCATTGCGATCACCGTCGATCAGGCGGTCGACATGCTGGAAAAGATCGGTCCACACCGTCTGTGGGCAAGCATAGCCGCACCATGCACGGCCCACGGCGCTGGTGACGAGGAAAAGGCCGATCCCCGCCATGATCAGCATGCCGGCCACGAAATAGAATTCGTGCGGCCAGATCTCGATATCGAACATGTAGAAGCGGCGGTGGGCGAGATCGACCAGCACCGCCTGATCGGGGGCGTAGGGCCCGCGATCCCAGCGGATCCACGGAGTGATGTAATAGATCGCCAGCGTGACGACCATCACCAGCCATTTGAACCGGCGGAAGGGGCCGTCGATCCGCTTGTTATGGACGGTCTTGCCCTTTTCATAAAGGCTGCTGCCCATAAAGCCGTGTCCCGCCCCGGCGGCGGACGGCGTGGCACCGGACCCGAGCGCCCCGGCCCAGTCGCGGGGCTTGCCCGCTTCGGTTCCGGTGCGCTCGATATCCTTCTGGTCAGCCATCGTTCTCGGCCTTCGCTGCCTGTGCAACATCGGTTGGGGCAGGGGTTTCGGTGGCGGCAGGGGCCGCTTCCTGGCCGCCGCCGCGCGAATGGACATAGGCCGCCAGCATCTTGATCGTCACCGGATCGAGCCGTTCGTTCCACGCGGGCATGACGCCGTGGCGGGGGTTGAGGATCTGCTTCTTCACTTCGGCCTCGGTGCCGCCGAACAGCCAGATCGCGTCATTGAGCGCGGGCGCGCCCATTTCCGGCATCCCGCCGCCTGCCGGGCCGTGGCACGCGGCGCAGTTTTCCGCGAACAGGTTCGCGCCGGCGGCGTTCGGCTTGGCCTTGCCCGACAGCGAGAGGACGTGGCCGGCCAGCGCGTTGACCTGACCTGCGTCGAACATGCCCTGGAAAGCGGGCATGTAGTTCGCGCGGGTCGCGTCGTCGCCTTCCCAGCGGATGCCGTGGGTGATGGTGTATTCGATCTCCGACAGCGTGCCGCCCCAGATCCAGTCGTCGTCATTGAGGTTGGGGTAACCCGGCGAACCGGCCGCACCCGCGCCGTGGCACTGCACGCAATTGACCTTGAACGCCGCGGCGCCCCCGGCAATCGCCTGCCCCATCAGTTCGGGCGAGGCGGCAAGCTGTTCGATATCGGTCGCAGCGATCTGCCGGACCACGCCTTCGCGCGCAGCGTCGGCGGCGCTCATTTCCTTGGCGAGCTGCCCGCGGCTCGACCAGCCGAGCGTGCCGTCGGTCGCCTTGTCGATCAGCGGCCATGCCGGATAGAGCACGACATAGACCAGCGCCCAGGCGATGGTGGCGTAGAAGGTCCACAGCCACCAGCGCGGCAGCGGGGTGTTGAGTTCCTCGATGCCGTCCCATTCGTGGCCGACGGTTTCGGTGCCGGTGGGTTGGTCGATGCGCTTATTGGCCATCGTCGTCATCCTTGAAAATCGAAAGCTTGGCCGCCTCGACATGGGGCTTGGCAGCGGGGCGGAAGTGCCACAGGCACAGCAGCAGATAGAGCGCGAAGATCACCGTCAGAGCGTGGCTGTCGGCAAAATGGCGCAGTTCTTCGTAGAAGGTCACCGGCCTTTCTCCTCGGCCAGCGCTTCCTGCGCAGCGGCACCGTCGACATCAACCAGCGTGCCCAGCATCTGCAGATAGGCGACCAGCGCATCCATTTCGGTCACGCGGGCGGGATCGCCGTCATAATCGCGGATCTGCGCCTTGGGATAGCGTTCGGCCAGATCGCCTGCATCGGCATCGGGATTGGCCTGCGCGTAAAGATCGGCTTCGGCCTTTTCGATATCGGTGTCGGTATAGGGCACGCCCACCCGCCGCAGCGCGGTGAGATTGGCGGCCGGATCGGGCACCTTCAGTTCGGCTTCGGCAAGGAAGCTGTAATTGGGCATGATGCTTTCGGGCACCACGCTGCGCGGTGCCTTCAGGTGCTGCACGTGCCATTCGTCCGAATAGCGCCCGCCCACGCGCGCCAGATCGGGCCCGGTGCGCTTCGATCCCCACTGGAACGGGTGATCATACATGCTCTCGGCAGCAAGACTGTAATGGCCGTAGCGTTCGACCTCGTCCCGGAAAGGCCGGATCATCTGGCTGTGGCAGACATAGCAGCCTTCGCGGATGTAGATGTCCCGGCCCGCCTGTTCGAGCGGGGTATAGGGGCGCACGCCTTCCACCTTCTCGATCGTGTTGTCGATCCAGAACAGGGGAGCGATTTCCACCACCCCGCCGATCGCCACCGTGACCAGCGTTGCCGCGGCCAGCAGGGTGACGTTCTTCTCGAGCTTCTTGTGGCCCTCGAAGGGTTCCTTGCGTTGCGTATCAGTCATGTTTCGCGTTCCTTCTCGCCGGCGTCATTCGGCCGGCTGGGCGGCGGGTTCGGAAAGGATCGGGCGGTCGGCGGCCTCGTCATGCGCGGTGTCGCCCATCGGTGCCTCGTCGCGCAGCTTGCCGGCGATGGTCATCCAGATGTTGTAGACCATGATCAGCGCGCCGCTGAGGTACATCAGCCCGCCCACAGCCCGCAGGATGTACATCGGGTGGAGCGCGGCGACGGTGTCGACGAAGCTGTTTACCAGATAGCCGTCCGAGCCGTATTCGCGCCACATCAGGCCCTGGGTGATGCCCGCCACCCACATGCTGGCGGCGTAGAACACGATCCCCAGCGTCGCGAGCCAGAAGTGCCAGTTGATCATGCGCAGCGAATACAGCCGTTCCTTCTGCCACAGGCGCGGCACGAGGTAGTAGACGCAGGCGAAGGTGATCATCCCGTTCCATCCCAGCGCGCCGGAATGGACGTGGCCGATGGTCCAGTCGGTATAGTGCGACAGGCTGTTCACCGCCTTGATCGACAGCATCGGGCCTTCAAAGGTGCTCATTCCGTAGAAGGCGAGCGCCAGCACCATCATGCGGATGATCGGATCGGTGCGGACCTTGTCCCACGCGCCGTTCAGCGTCATCAGCCCGTTGATCATGCCGCCCCAGCTGGGCATCCACAGCATGATCGAAAACACCATGCCCAGCGTCTGCGCCCAATCGGGCAGCGCGGTGTAGTGCAGGTGGTGCGGGCCGGCCCAGATGTAGAGGAAGATCAGCGACCAGAAGTGGATGATCGACAGGCGGTAGGAATAGACCGGCCGCCCGGCCTGCTTGGGCACGAAGTAATACATCATCGCGAGGAAGCCGGCGGTAAGGAAGAAGCCCACCGCGTTATGGCCGTACCACCACTGGGTCAGCGCATCCTGCACACCGGCAAATGCGCTATAGCTCTTGGTGCCCAGCAGGCTCACCGGAATGGCGAGATTGTTGACCACGTGCAGCATCGCAATGGTGATGATGAAGGCGAGATAGAACCAGTTGGCGACGTAGATATGCGGTTCGTGACGGCGCAGGATCGTGCCGACATAGACCGCAAGATAGGCCAGCCAGACGATTGTCAGCCACAGATCGACATACCATTCAGGCTCGGCATATTCCTTCGACTGGGTGATGCCGAGCAGGTATCCGGTCGCCGCCAGCACGATGAACAGCTGGTACCCCCAGAATACGAAGCGGGCCATGCCGGGGAAGGCCAGCGTGGTGCGGCAGGTGCGCTGCACGACGTAGAAACTGGTCGCCAGCAGCGCGTTGCCGCCGAACGCGAAAATCACCGCGCTGGTGTGCAACGGGCGGAGGCGCCCGAAATTGAGGTAGGGTTCGAGATTGAGCCAGGGATAGGCAAGCTGGGCGGCAATGAACACGCCCGCCAGCAGGCCCGCAATGCCCCAGAACATGGTCGCAATCACGCCCCAGCGCACCACATCATCATCATAGCGCGACGGCCCGGGAGGCATCCGGAAGATGCTCTGCGCCTTGGCCAGCGGGTCATAGCTGCGCAAGCTGGCGATGATCAGGATCACCGCCACAAGTGCGACGATCCCCATATGGATGGCAAACCCGCTGTCCGGGGTCAGCGCGATGGCACAAATAGCCGCGAGCAGGACAAGCGCCCAGACTCCCAGCCGTTTTACGACTGCTTCCATGATGATTTATCCCTTCCGTCGGCTTGCCCTAGCAAGCCCCCGCAATCCCTGTTGTTGATCTAGATCAAATTTGTGTCAATTTTTGGGTGTCACGCCCGCTTGACTGCCCGATCGCCCGGCCAGTCTGGCCAGCGCGTCGACGTCCGAAAGGCAGACTTTCGATCGCCCTTCGGTTTCCAACAGCCCCGCCTCGCGCAGTTCGGTTAGCTGGCGGCTGACGGTTTCGATGGTAAGGCCAAGGCTGTCGCCGATATCCCTGCGGCTCATCGGCAGGGCAAAGGCGCAGGCACCCGAAGTGCAGTCCGCCAGCCGTTCGGCCATCGAGACAAGGAAATCGGCGATCCGCTGCTGGGCGGATTTGTGGCCCATCTGCATCATTCGCGTGCGGCTGCGGTGCAGCGCCTGCAAGCTGCGCGCGAGCACCGAACGCAGCACCGCCGGATCGCTTTGGGCAATGTCGAGGAAGCGCTCCGCCGGGAACACCACGATGTCGCAATCGCTCAGCGCGACGAGCCGGAAATCGCCCCAGGAATCTGCGGCGCTCTGACGCAGCACCGAAATCATGTCGCCGCCGAAATGGAATGCCAGCACCTGTCCCGACGGCGCATCGGCAACCGGCTGTGCGGCCAGCTTGGCCGAACCGCGCGCGATATAGACCAGACGGTCCTCGTAGGTGTCGGGGGGCAGTTCCTCGCCCTTGGAAAGATGCAGGCAATAACCGATTGCGCATAGCCGGTCGGCGGTCGGCTGGGCGCCGCTACCGACGGGCAGGGCAGCGCGAAAGGCCTCCATGCATTCCTGCCCGAAAGATGTGCTGATCGTCGCCATGATGGTGCTGCAATGGCCCGTCGCTTCGCAAAGGTCTTTGATCCGGATCAATGAAGCTGGCGCGATCCTGCGGCTATCCGGCGGCCACAGGCAGCAAGTACCTGGGTCGCGGAGGGCGACCACTGCTGCCGATGAAGGACGTATGAAAATGAAGACTCTTCTGATGCTTGCCAACACTGCTCTGGGCGGTGCAGCTTTGGCGCTGGCCGCGACCCCGGCAACTGCACAGGACGACAGCGACCGGGCCGGTAGCGTGCAGTTCAAGGTACTCGGCACCGCAGTGCTGCCCGACGGCAAGATCACCGATGTGAATGTCGATCTGGTCGGCCTGCCCGCCAACACCCAGACCGAGGCGAACAACAATTTCGTGCCAACCATCGCGGTGGAATATTTCCTCACCGACAATGTCTCGATCGAGACGATTGCCGGCACCACGCAGCACGATGTCGACGTGGTCACCGGGCCGCTGACCGGCGCCGAGCTGGTATCGGACGCGCTGCTGCTTCCGGCGACGGTGACGGCGAAGTATCACTTCGATGTCGGCGGAGTGAAACCCTATGTCGGCGCTGGTGCGGCCTATTTCATGTGGCTGAGCGACAAGCCCGGCGCGGCAACCTTGCCGCTGGGCGTGACCGACACCGATCTGTCGGACGAATTCGGTTTCGTGCTGCAGGCCGGCATGGACGTGCCGCTGGGCGACAAGGGCTTCGGTCTGACCTTCGATGCCAAGCGCTATTTCATCGACACCACTGCCCGCTGGTATGCCGGCAACACGCTGGCGATCGAGACCGAGCACAAGCTTGATCCCTGGGTGCTGAGCGCGGGTGTCGCTTACCGCTTCTGACCGGATCCGCCCGGTCAGACGAAAGCCCCGCCGGCAGGCCGCCGGTGGGGCTTTTTGGTGCGATACTCGGCCGATCTGGGCCGTTTTGGGTCCTTTTAGACCCGTTTTCGCCGTGTTTAGCCCCCTTTTCGGCGAGGTTTCACGTGAAACATCGGGCTTTGGCGCAGGTCGTCAGAAATTATATCGGGTCGAGAATTGCAGCCGCCGCAGATCGCCCGAACGGCCATCTTCCAGAGTGCGCTGCGCATACATCACCTCGATCCCGATATCGAGCGGTTCGACCGGAGACCAGATCAGGTTGGCGAGCGCATTCCAGCTTTCGTCGGTGACCTGGTTGGAGGTAAGCAGCACCGGGTTGTCGGCCTTGAAATAGGCCCCCGAAACAACCGAACGCAGCCGTTTGGCCCACCAGTGCTGGTATGCGGCAAAGCCGGAATAGGTGAAGATCGGATCCAGATTTCCGCCCGCATCCACCGCCGCATCATTGACGATATTGACCCCGATATAACGCCCGAGCCCGTCGCCAGCGGTCGCCATGAACCTGAGATCGTCGCGAGCGCCGACCTTGACCTTGCCCGAGAGGCTGAAGCCGTAGCCCAGCGCATCGTCAGCGTTGCCGAAATCGTCGTCCGACATGGTCAGCTTGCGCGCGATTGCAGCAGCCGTCAGCGTGCCCCAGTCCCGCTTGTGATCGTAACGCACCACGATGTCGGGGATCGTGTCGTCGCCGGTGATCACCCGGCCGCCCGTGGGTGTGGTGACCACGGTTTCGGACTGTTCGGCCGCGAGCTGCCAGCCGTTCTTGCTCCAGCGGATCATCGGCTGTCGGGCAAACACCGTCCCCGGGGTCGGGCCGATGAAATCGAGGCTGTCCGGCAGTGCGCCGACATTCTGGAAGGTCGACCACGCCTGCCCGAACAGCCAGTTGTCGTAGGTGATAAAGGCCTGGCGCATGCGAGGGACGTAGCTGTTGCTGACCCGTTCATCGCCGCCATCGGTGACCATGAAATCGAGCTCGATATGCGAATTGAGCTTGTGTTCGGCCCCCACGTCGGTGGCGGTCTTCAGGATGAAGCGCGTTTGCCGGGCGCTGAAATCGGTATCGTAGCCCGAAGGCGCGCCGCCGACCGGGATCAGCCCCGGGATCAGAAAATCGCGCAGCAGGCTGCCGCTGGGCAATTGCCCGCCGCTGGTCCGTTGGGCGATCGCATCGACCTTTACGTAACCGGCATAGGCGACCGTAGTTTTGCCGACGCGGAAGCCCTTGTCTTCCTGGCTCCGCGGCACCGCGATCTGTTCGGCAAGCTCGGCCTGACGGCTCTTGAGATCCTGTGTCGCAGCAAGCAGCGCAGCGCTTTGTTCGCGCATCTCTGCCTGCTGGGCGCGCATCGCGCCGTCTTCGGCGGCGTGGGTGTTGGTTTCGGCGTCCAGCCGTTCGATCAGCCCTTCGACCAGCTTTTCCAGCCGATCGAGCCGGGCCTCGACGGCGGCGTCCTGTGCCAGTGCCGGCGCGGCCGATAGCGCCGTTGCCGCCAGCAGCATCGCCCGCAGCGCGCATCTCGCGCGGTTGGTGACCATGAAAACCCTCCCGTCCTCTTTTCCCGGGCCGAACATGGCTCCGGCACAAGCGGCGCGACAGTTAGCGGATGGTCGTAAGACCTTTGTCTGAGGGCGAAGCGGGTGTAGCCTGATGTACAACCGGGTGAAATTGAGGGAGAGTCGAGATGATCCACGCCGTAGAGCGGCCCCAGGCCCATGCCCCCACGCATTGCACCCCCGAACAATATGACGCGATGTATCGCGCCTCGGTGGAAACGCCCGACGCCTTCTGGCTGGAGCAGGCGCAGCGGCTAGACTGGTTCACCGCACCGACGATCGGCGGGGACTGGGCTTATGATCCGGTCGCGATCAAGTGGTTCGAGGACGGCAAGCTCAACCTGTGTCACAACGCGGTTGACCGGCACCTGCCCGAACATGCCGATACCACCGCGCTGATTTTCGAGCCCGACGATCCGGCCAGCGAAGACCGCAGCCTGACCTATGGCGAACTCCACCGCGAGGTGGTCCGCATGGCCAATGCCCTGAAAAAGCTCGGTGTTGGCAAGGGAGACCGGGTAACGATCTACATGCCGATGATCCTCGAAGGCGCGGTCGCGATGCTCGCCTGCGCGCGGCTGGGGGCGGTGCATTCGGTGGTGTTCGGCGGTTTCTCGCCCGAGGCACTGGCGGGCCGGATCGAGGATTGCGGCAGCCGCTTCGTCATCACCGCCGATGAAGGCCTGCGCGGCGGGAAGCGCGTGCCATTGAAGGCCAATGTCGATGCGGCGCTGAACCTTGCCGCGCACGCCACGCCGGTTGAAGGCGTGCTGGTGATCCCGCACACCGGCGGCACAATCGACATGGTGGAGGGTCGCGATCACTGGCTGGCAGACCTCGCCAGCGACGAGGATTGCCCGTGCGAGGTGATGGACGCAGAAGACCCGCTGTTCATCCTCTACACCTCAGGTTCGACCGGCAAGCCCAAGGGCGTGCTCCATACCACCGGCGGCTACGGCGTGTGGACGGCGACGACCTTCCACTACATTTTCGATTACCAGCCGGGTGAGGTGTTCTGGTGCACCGCCGATATCGGCTGGGTGACGGGGCACAGCTACGTCGTTTACGGCCCGCTGTTCAACGCCGCGACCGCGTTGGTGTTCGAAGGCGTGCCCAACTACCCCGATCACGGGCGCTTCTGGGACGTGGTTGACAAGCATCAGGTCAACATCATCTACACCGCGCCGACCGCGATCCGCGCGCTGATGCGCGAGGGCGATCATCATGTGACCAGCCGCAGCCGCGCCTCGCTCCGCCTGCTGGGAAGCGTCGGCGAGCCGATCAATCCCGAAGCCTGGCGCTGGTATTTCGATGTGGTGGGCGAGGGCCGCTGCCCCGTGATCGACACCTGGTGGCAGACCGAAACCGGCGGCTGCATGATCACGACCCTGCCCGGCGCGCACGATATGAAACCGGGCAGCGCGGGTCTGCCGTTCTTCGGCGTGCGCCCGCAATTGGTCGATAACGAGGGCCACGTGCTGGAGGGTGCCAACGAAGGCAACCTGTGCATCACCCACAGCTGGCCCGGTCAGGCGCGCACCGTCTATGGCGATCACGAACGTTTCGTGCAGACCTATTTCAGCACCTATGTCGGCAAGTATTTCACCGGCGATGGCTGCAAGCGCGACGAGGACGGGTATTACTGGATCACCGGCCGGGTGGACGACGTCATCAATGTCTCGGGCCACCGCATGGGCACCGCCGAGGTGGAAAGCGCGCTGGTGCTCCATGCCAAGGTCGCCGAGGCTGCGGTCGTCGGCTACCCGCACGACATCAAGGGGCAGGGCATCTATTGCTACGTCACCCTGAACGTGGGCGAGGATGGTTCGGACGGGCTGCTGGCCGAACTGAAAGCCCATGTTCGCAAGGAAATCGGGCCGATCGCCACACCCGACATCATCCACTTCACCGACGGCCTGCCCAAAACGCGTTCGGGCAAGATCATGCGCCGTATCCTGCGCAAGATCGCCGAAAACGAATTCGGCGCGCTGGGCGATACCTCGACGCTGGCCGATCCCTCGCTGGTCGAACGGCTGATCGAAGGTCGCCAGAACCGCTGACGCGTCATGGGGGGACGCATCGTCATTGCCGATGATCACCCGCTGTTCCGCAGCGCGCTGGCCCATGCGGTGGGCAAGGTGTGGCCGGACGCAGCGATTATCGAGGCGAGCAGCGCGGCGGAAGCGCGTGCGGCGCTGGCCGATGTCGGCACAGAGGCGCTGCTGCTCGATCTGCACATGGCGGATTCAACCGGTCTCAGCGTGCTGATGGACTTGCGGCAGGATTACCCCGCGCTCCCCATCGTGATCGTTTCGGCCAGCGAGGAACCGCGCGTCGCGGCGGCGGCGGCGCAGCTCGGGGCGGCTGGGTTCATTCCCAAGTCCTCCAGCCTCGATGCGATGCGCGAAGGGCTGGCGGCGGTGCGGGACGGCGACGGCTGGTTTCCCGAAAGCGAGGCGGCGGCCGACGATGATCTTGACCGGATCGCCAGCCTGACACCCGCCCAGCGGCGCATTCTCGGCGCGATCCGGCAGGGGTTGCTCAACAAGCAGATCGCCTATGAACTGACGATCAGCGAAGCCACAGTGAAGGCGCATATCACCGCGATCCTGAGGAAGCTTGGCGTCAGCAGCCGGACACAGGCGGTGCTGCTGGCCGCCAAGCTCGACGTCGATCAGCCGGCGACCGATTCCGCCGCAGGTTGACCGCCCGCATCGCGCGCCTGCGCGAGGCAGGCGGCGATCAGCGCCCGAAGCGTGGCGGGTGGGGCCGGTTTCAACAGCCGGTTGGCACCCATCCGCGTGGCGGCGGCTTCGGTCTCCTCCGAGCTTTCGGCGGTCAGCAGGATAGCGGGCGGGCGGCGGCCCCAGCCTTCGCATAGCGCGCGATAGGCGGTATCGCCGCGCTCGCTGCCGTCGAGGCGGTAGTCCATGATTGCGATGTCGGGCGCAGCGGGCGCGGCGGCTTGCGCCTCGGCCAGGCTGGCAGCGCAAAGCGCCTCCAGTCCCCACTTGCCAAGCAGCGCGGCGGTAGCGGTGAGTGCTGCCGGATCATTATCGACCACCAGCACCCGCGCTGTCCCGAGCCGCGTCGGGGCGCGCACGGCGGCCGGTTTCGCCACCGGCGCGGCGGCGCGGTGCAGCACCGGCAGAGCCAGCGCGAAGCGGCTGCCGCGTCCGGGGGTCGATGTCGTCTCGATCTCAACTTTCAGCAGCCGCGCGGCCCGCCGGACGATCGCAAGGCCGAGGCCCAGCCCTTCGCGGTCGGTCGAGGCGCCGCGTTCGAACTCGCCGAAAATGCGTTCGATATCTGCCTCGGCAATGCCGCGTCCGGTGTCGTGGATGCAGATCAGTACGTCATCGCCGCGTCGCCGCACGCCGATCAGCACGCCGCCGCTGGCGGTGTAGCGCACCGCATTGCTCATCAGGTTGCGCAAGACCGCCGTCAGCAGCGCACGGTCGGCCATCACCCAGGCATCGGTCCGCACCCGCTTCAGCCGGAGCCCTTTCGCTTGCGCCTGCAAGGCGAATTCGCGGGCGATATCTTCGAATAGCTGATCGAGCGCGACCAGTTCGGGCTGCGGCACAACGCCGCCGCTATCGAGCTTGGAAATCTCCAGCAGCACGCGGATCAACCGGTCGGCCGAGACAATCGAGCCGTCGAGATCGCTCACCAGCTTTTCCAGCGGCGCACTCCCCAAGACTTCTTCCCCCAGTGCCGAGGCGAACAGCCGCGCGGCGTTCAGCGGCTGGATCAGGTCGTGACTGGCGGCGGCGAGGAAGCGGGTCTTGGAACGGGTCGCTTCGGCCAGCAGCGCATTGGCCTCGCTCAATTGCTGTGTGCGCTCGGCGACTTTCTCCTCCAGCGCCTGTTCGGCCCGGCGGTCGGCGGTGATGTCGGTATAGGACGTGGTGTAGCCGCCGCCCGGCGTGGGCGCACCGACGATCCTGAGCACGCGGCCGTCGTGCTGCACCCGCTCGATCCGGTGTTCGTTCCCCGCGCGCATGTAGGCAAGTCGGCGTTCGACCTGTTCGGCAATCTCGCCTTTGGACAGCCGCCCGCGTTCAAGGTTGAAGCGGATGAGGTCCGCAATCGGCGTGCCGACTTGCACCAGCCTGTCGGGCAGGTCGAAGATCTGCTGGTAACGGCTGTTCCACGCCACCAGGCGCATTTCGGCATCGACCAGCGCCACGCCCTGATCGATGCTTTCGATCGCGGTCTGGAGCAGTTCGCCCGAAAAGCTGAGGCGGCGATGGGTCTCGTCGAACATGGCGACGACTTCGGGCAGCGGGATCGGATCGCCGCCCGCCCAGGAAGCGACCAGCATCCGCGCCGAGGAGGTGCCGATCACGCCGGAAATCACCCGCTCGGCCAGTTCCAGCAGGTCTGCCTCGGCCGGATCGCCGTTGCGCAAGCCCAGCGGGGCGAGCGCGCCATCTGCCCGATCCCTCCCGACGAACTGGACGAGCAGCGCACGCACATCGCCGACCCGTTTGGCCGTCGCGTGACGCGGCAAAGTGCCCGGCATCGGCGTGCCGACAAAGGCCGCGGCCTGCGCCGCATCGAGCAGCGAGGCGCGCGCGACGGCAGAACCGAACCAGTAGAGCAAGGTGTTGATCCCCAGACTCAGCACCACGCCCGACACCAGCGGATCGGGATGGATGCTCAGCAGCGGCGCGGCGCCGCTGGCTGCGGGCCAGATCAACAGCACCAGCCAAAGTGCAAATCCGGTCGCAAGGCCGGCCAGCATTCCCGTCCGGTTGCCGCGCCGGCTGACCATGCCCAGCACCAGCCCAGGCGCAAATTGGGCCGCTGCGGCAAAGGCCAGCGTGCCAAGCCCTGCCAAATCGGTGATTCCGGCAAAGCCGCGATAAAAGGCATAGGCGCAGGCCAGCAGCAGCGCGATCACCACCCTGCGGATCAGCAGCAGGCGCGATGCGATCCGGCTGCGGTCCCCGCGTCCGGCCAGTGCGCGGCGCAGCAGCAGCGGGGCGACGAGATCATTCGTGATCATGATCGACAGCGCCACGCTCGCCACCACGATCATCCCCGCCGAGGCGGAAAAACCGCCGAGGAACACCAGCAGCGCCAGCGCCTCGTTACCGGTGGCGAGCGGCAGCGCGAGCACGATGGTATCCGGATTCGCGCCCGCGGGCAGGATGGCAAGGCCCGTCAGCACGATCGGGACGATGACCAGCGCGGTAAGCGCAAGATAGGCCGGAAACACCCACTGCATCGCCGGTGTCGTGCGATCGCCCGGAGCTTCGATAAAGGTCATGTGGAACTGGCGCGGCAGGCACAGCGCGGCGGCCGCGGCGATGACTGTCAGCACGGCGAAGCGCGCATCGAACTGATCGGGCGCGAGCAGTGCCGGGGGCGGGGCCGGGGCGGGCCCGGAACCTTGCGCGCTCCCCGTCAGCAGCAGCCACAGAGCGAGGCCCCCTACCGCCAGCAAAGCCGCCAGCTTCACCACCGCCTCCACCGCAATGGTCAGAACCAGACCGGCGTTATCGCCCGCGCGGTCTGCCCGGCGAGAACCGAACAGGATCGCGAACAGCCCCATCAGCGCCGCGACAAGCAGCACCAGCTCGTCTGCGGCAAGCTGGGTCCGCAGGCTGGGATCGAGCGTCATCAGCGCGCTGCCGACCGATTGCAGTTGCAGCGCCATGTAAGGCAGCGCGCCGGTCGTCGCGATCACTGTCACCAGCGCCGCCAGACCCGCGCTTTTGCCGTAACGGGCCGAAAGGAAGTCCGCGATCGACGTTGAATGCTGAGCTTTGGCCTGCGCGAGGATTTTGCGGATCAGGCCGAAACCGAGAGTGAAGAGAAGAATCGGCCCGAGATAGATCGGCAGATAATCCAGCCCCGCCGTGGCCGCAGTGCCGACCCCGCCAAAGAAGGTCCAGCTGGTGCAATAGACCGCAAGGCTGAGACCGTAGACCGTGCCGGTATGGCGCTGCGACACGCTGCCGCCGGCATTCTCCGCCGCGCGATCGCGCCACGCGGCGAGCCAGAACAATCCGCCCAGATAGATCATGGCGGCGAACAACGCCGCGCCCAGCATCATCGTCCTGTCCTCTCCCGTGCATCAGGCTACTGCAATCGCACGATTGTGCAAGCGTGCCGGAACCATGCGAAAGGGCGGCGACCCGTGCAGGCCGCCGCCCTTTCTCCCGCCGGCGATCCGAAGGGCGGGGGGGAAGGAGTGGAGCCGTGCCTAGTGCACGTGGGCCTCGCCCGCGCCGCGCGGGACGCGGATCGAATCCACAAGCTTGCGCACTTCCAGCGGGGGGCCTGCCGTCACCGACGACACCGCCATCGCGATGCCGAAATTGATCAGCATGCCGATCACCCCGATCCCTTCGGGCGACACGCCGAACAACCAGTTTGCCGCGACATTGGCATCGGGGGCCGCCAGCTTGAAGTAGACGATATAGCCGAAGGTGAAGGCCAGGCCCGACACCATCCCTGCGATCGCCCCTTCCTTGTTCATGCGCTTGGAGAAAATGCCCATGAAAATCGCCGGGAACAGGCTGGCTGCGGCAAGCCCGAAGGCGAAGGCCACCACCTGCGCGACCCAGCCCGGCGGATAGATGCCGAGATAGCCCGCAATCACGATCGCCGCCGTCGCTGCCAGACGTGCCGCCATCAGCTCGCCCTTTTCCGAAATGTTCGGACGGAAGGTCTGCTTCAGCAGGTCGTGGCTGACCGAAGAGGAGATCACCAGTAGCAGCCCCGCCGCCGTCGACAGCGCGGCTGCAAGGCCCCCGGCCGCAACCAGTGCGATCACCCAGCCCGGCAGCTTTCCGATCTCCGGATTGGCCAGCACCATGATGTCCTGATCGACATAGACCTCGTTCGCGTTGTCCGCGACCGGAGCGTTGGTCACCGCCCGTTCGCCTGATGGCCCGGCTGTACCGGTGAATTCGGGCTTGCCGGCAAAGGCATCGCCCTTGCGGTACTGCATCACCCCGTCGCCGTTCTTGTCGGCAAAGGCGATCAGATCGTTGCGTTCCCAGTTCTTGAACCACGCGGGCGCGGTGGCGTATGCCTGCTCGTTGACGCTGTCGATGAAGTTGAGCCGTGCGAACGCCCCCACCGCGGGCGCGGTGGTGTAGAGCAGGGCGATGAAGATCAGCGCCCAGCCCGCCGATTTGCGCGCGTCCGATGCCTTGGGCACGGTGAAGAAGCGCACGATCACATGCGGCAGCCCCGCCGTGCCGACCATCAGCGCCAGCGTGATGCAGAACACGTCGATCATGCTCTTCTGCCCGTCGGTATAGGCTCCGAAGCCGAGATCGGTGAGCACCAGATTGAGCTTTTGCAGCACATACAGCCCCGAACCGTCATTGACGGTCGAACCCAGCCCGATCTGCGGGATGGGATTGCCGGTGATCATGAAGCTGAGGAAGAAGGCCGGCACCATATAGGCGAAGATCAGCACGCAATATTGCGCCACCTGGGTGTAGGTGATGCCCTTCATCCCGCCGAGCACCGAATAGACGAAGACGATGCCCATGCCGATGATCACGCCCATGGTTATGTCTACGTCGAGGAAGCGCGAGAACACGATCCCCACACCGCGCATCTGCCCGGCGATATAGGTGAAGCTGATGAAGATCAGGCAGATCACCGCCACCACCCGCGCGGCCTTGCTGTAATAGCGCGTGCCGATGAAGTCGGGCACGGTGAACTGGCCGAACTTCCTGAGATAGGGCGCCAGCAGCAGCGCCAGCAGCACATAACCGCCGGTCCAGCCCATCAGGTAGACCGAAGCGTCATAGCCCATGAAGGCGATAATCCCGGCCATCGAGATGAAGCTAGCCGCGCTCATCCAGTCTGCGGCGGTGGCCATGCCGTTGACAATCGGGTTCACCCCGCCGCCCGCGACATAGAATTCCTTGGTCGATCCCGCGCGGCTCCATACCGCGATGCCGATGTAGAGCGCGAAGCTCAGCCCGACGAAAAGATAGATAAGGGTTTGCGTTTCCATGGTCCCGTCCCCCCCTCAGTCGTCGAGATCGTAGGTGTGCTCGATGGCTTTCATCCGCACTACGTAGAAGAAAATCAGCGCGATGAAGACGTAGACCGAGCCTTGCTGCGCGAACCAGAAGCCCAGCGGATATCCGCCGAGGCTGAACTGGTCGAGGAAGCTGCGGAAGATGATCCCTGCCCCGAAGGAACAGGCGAACCAGATCGCCATCAGCACGCCCAGCAGGCGCAGATTGGCGTGCCAGTAGGCATCCTCGCGCAGGTTGGTTTCGCCGTCAGGCGTGGTCGCGTCGATATCGGGCAGGGCCTCGGTCGGTTCGCCGGGGTCATCATACCCCGAATCCTGGCCGTGCGGCGTTTGCTGGTCCATGTCTTGTCCCCCTCTCCTGGGCATGACCGGCGCACGGGACATGCGCCTGATCGTGCCGGCAAGGCTATGTCACGAAAGGGGCGGGTGCGAGAGCGACTTTAGTCTAAGCCCCGCGCGCAAACGAAAGGGCCGCCGGAGCGCGAACTCCGGCGGCCCTGTTCATGTTGCGTTATCGCGGGTGATCAGCCTTCGCGCTGACCGGTCAGCGGCATCGCACCGAAGGCGCCGGCATTCACGGTGCCGGTCAGCTGGTCGCCATTGACGGTCGCTTCGCAATCGAGCGTCATCGGCATCGGCACGGTCATGTTCATCTTCCAGGTCAGGGTGTCACCGTTGATGGTGCCATCGACGACGTCCATCGAACCGAGGCTGCCGACGAGCGAACCGGTGAAGCTATCGCCTTCGCCCGGAACGACAGTGAAGGTGCCGTTCTGATCGCCCATCGGGCTTTTGACGACGGCCTTGTAGGTACCTGCAACAGACATATTCCACTCCTTGGCGAGTCCCGGAGCGCCATGCTGCGGGACTGGAAAAAACTTGTGGCAGGACCCTCCCGGCCACGCTGACCCCTTGTTATTTACACTTATGTCAGCGCGCTTCAACCGGATTTGGCAAGAAGCGCGCTGACAAAAAGGGGATTTATTCGCCGGTCATCTCGCGCACTTCGACCGGCAGGCCGAGCTGTTCGAGCTGCGGGGCGACCTTGGTCGCATCGCCAACCACGATCCACACGAAATCGTCGACATCGAGCGCCGAGCGTGCCGCCGCGTCGAGGGATTCGCGGGTCTGTGCTTCATAACGGTCGACCAGCGTTTCGTAATAATCGTCCGGACGGCCATAGAGCGCGTTCGACTGCATTGCCCCCAGAACCGCGGGCGAGGTTTCGAAGCTGCCCGGCAGTTCGCCGATTTCGGCGGCGACGTTGCGGGTCAGCTCTTCCTCAGTCACGCCCTTTTCGGTCAGGAACTCGCGGGTTTCCTTGATCATCTCGGCGATCGAGTCACCGGTGCGGTCGGCCTGTACGCCGCCGCTGATGGCATAGACCACTGCGTTCTCGAAGGCCTGCGGGCCACCGCGCACGCCGTAGGACCAGCCCTTGGTCTCGCGCAGGTTCATGTTGAGACGGGCAAGGAAGTTGCCGCCCAGCGCGTTGTTTGCGTTGGTGAAATCGACCCACGCCGGATCGCGCGCGTCAAGCCCGGTGCGCTGTGCGCCGAGGATGAAGCTCTGCGGCGAATTGGGCCGGTTGATCAGCACGATCCGGTTGCCTTCCGGCTGGCTGGCGGCCAGCGCGGCGAAGTCCTTGGTGCCCTTCGCCGTCGCGGGCGCGGTCCAGCTGCCGAAAGCGGCGTTAAGCGCGCTGACGATTTCGTCCAGCGGACGGTCGGAAATGACGAACACTTCGCCATTGTCCGGACGGATCCAGCTGTCCTTGAAGGCGATCAGATCGTCACGGGTGATCGACGATACGCTTTCGATGGTGGACACGCCGCCATAGGGCGCGGCCGGGCCAAACAATTCGGTGCCGATGGCACGCGAGGCGATCCCCTGCGGCGAGCGCATCTGCGCGCGGATGCCGGTGATGGTCTGCGCCTTCACGCGGTCGAGATCGGCCTGGTTGAAGGCCGGCTCGCGGATGATCTGACGGAACAGGTCAAGCGACGGGGCAAGATTTGCCGACAGCGCCGACAGCGTGAAGCTGGACCGGTCGGAACTGCCGCCCGCCGAGATCGACACGCCCAGACGTTCCCGCTCCTCGGCGATTTCCTGCGACGAAAGCGCCGCAGTGCCTTCTTCGAACAGGCCCATGGTGAGCGATTGCAGGCCCTGCATGTCGACCGGATCGGCCGCGCCGCCGGCGTTGAAGGACATGGTGACATAGGTCGCCGGCACCGCGTTGCGCTGCGCGTAGGTCACCTGCATGCCGTTGGCGAGCGTGGCGCGCTGGATGTCCGGGAAGTCGAGCTTGGCAACGCTGTCAATCGCCGGAGCGGGACGTTCGAGCGAAACAGTGATGGTTTCCGCCGCGCGGTCGCGCTCGGAAGCGTTTTCTTCCTCGCTCGCGACTGATGCGGCTTCTTCGTAGATGGCGTCGCGTTCGCCCGGTTCGAGCACCACGGTCAGCGCCGGACGGGTCATCCACTTCTTCATGGCGGCCTGCACGTCGGCCGGGGTGATCGTCGCCAGTGCTTCGAATTCGCGGGCGTAAAGGGCCGGATCGCCCGCCAGCACTTCGCCCTCGGCCAGCGTCTGCGCCTTGCCGCGGAAGCCGCCGACCTGTTCCAGACCCCGAATCGTGCGGGCAAGGTTGCTGGTCACCGCGCGCCGCACCTCGTCTTCGGTCGGACCTTCGGCGATCATCTTGGTCAGCACTTCGTCGATCTTCGCTTCGAGCGCGGCCAGTTCGACCCCGTCCTTCAGCGTCGCGCCAACGCTGAGCAGGCCGACTCGCTGGAAGGTGGAATTGCCCGACGACACGCCGACAGCGAGCTGTTCGTTGCGCACCAGCACTTCGTCCATGCGGCTGGAAGCGAGGCCCCCGAGGATCGAGGTGCCGACGTCGAGCGCGATGCGATCCTTGCCGGTGATGCCTTCGACCGGCCAGTAACGGGTCACGCTGGTCGCCGCGACCTGATCCTTAAACACCTTGCGCACCGGTTCGGCCAGCGTCGGCACGTCCGCCTGCGCCGGATCATTGACCGGGCCGCGTGCGATCGGACCGAACCACTTTTCCACCAGCGGACGGGCTTCAGCAGCGGAAATGTCCCCGGCCAGCACCAGCGTGGCATTGTTAGGGCCGTAATTTTCGCGGAACCACGTGCGCACGTCCTCCATCGATGCGGAATCGAGGTCCGCCATCGAACCGATCGCCTCATGGCGATAGGGGTGGCCTTCGGGGAACAGCGTGCGCAGCACGTCGTAGAACACAAGGCCGCCGGGCTGGTTGTCGCCCTGGCGCTTTTCATTCTGCACCACGCCGCGCTGGTTATCGAGCTTCTCCTGCGTCACCGCGCCGAGGAGGTAGCCCATCCGATCGCTTTCCAGCCACAGCGCGCGTTCGAGCGCGGGGCGGGGCACGGTCTGGAAATAGTTGGTGCGGTCGAACCAGGTGGTGCCGTTGTAATCGGTCGCACCCATTTCCGACAGGTATTGGAAATAGTCGTTCGGCGCGTTTTCCGAACCGTTGAACATCAGGTGTTCGAACAGGTGCGCGAAACCGGTCTTGCCTTCGGGCTCGTCCTTGGAGCCGACATTATACCACACTGTAACGTTGACGATCGGCGCCTTGCGATCCTCGTGCACCAGCACGGTGAGGCCGTTTTCCAGCTGGAACTTCTCGTAAGGAATGGCGACTTGCGACACCAGCGAGGACAGGTCTGTGCCCGCTTCCGTCGCGGTGGTCGTGGCGGCGTGGTTATCCGCCAGTGCCGGGGTCAGCGGCGCGGCCAGCGCAAGAGCAATCGCCGTAAGGCTCGCGGTGGCAAAACGATGGGTCATGAATTTCTCTCCGTTTGCGGAAAAACGACAGTGGTGGAAGGGATGGCCCGGTCAGCGGGCGTTGCTCACGATGGCGCGGTTGCTGGCATTCGCCAGCACATCCTCGCGCCAGAAATGGACGGGTTTCAGCTTGTGTTCGACAAACATCTTCATCTGGTCGGTGTAATGCGGACTCGTGGGACGGCTTGTGGCCGATCCGAAGGGCTGGATCGAGCGCGAGAATACCGGCTTGCCCGGCTGCCATTCGACCCACTGGATGAAGCTGTCGCCATGCTTGAGGCTGAGCCGTCCGTCATCGTCCACGTCCCACGTGGTAGAGGCGCGCAGCGTGTCTGACCCGCCGTCGAGCGGCAGGTCCTTATCCCCCTGCCGCAGCCGTAGCAGCTCGCCCATCGGCGGATCGAGCCGCCCGAAATGGGTCATCAGGTGATCGGCGGCCGCTTTGACCTTCTCGCGCACGTCGGGAAAGGGCTTGTTGCTGTAATCGGCCGACATGAAGTCCCGGATCACCAGCAGCGCCAACGCGTCAGCCCGGCCGTTGCCGTCGGCGGTGAAATCCCATGATTTCAACAATTCCACCGCATCGCCGAATTCCGCCGGATCGGTCGTGGAGACACTTATCGTATCAAGCGTATCGAACAGCCGCGCGACATAGCCTTCGCGCGCATAGCCGGTGTCGTACTTGATCCGCTCGAGCGCCGCACGGTCGAGCACGCCTGCCTCGGATAGCAGCTTGTAGGCGCGGCGCGAGCGGTTGGTTTGCTTCAATTCGATGCCCATTACCGGCGAGAACGCACTAGGTTCCAGATCGCTCCCGGCGCCTGCCGCAGTAAAGGGCGTGTTGTTCGAATTATAGACCCAGCCCGAGGCCGGATTGATGATCTTGGGCAGTTCGGCATAGTCGACCGCGCCGTTCCAGATCAGCGCCGAATTGTCGCCCGGCAGCACTGAACGCCAGTCGGCTTTCACATCCTCGGGCCGGTCGGGGATCGCGGCGTTGTAGACATAGGCGATATTGCCCACGGCATCCGCGTAGATGAAGTTCGTCGAAGGGATCGCCAGCCGGGCGATCTGGGCCTGCCATTCGTCAAGGCTGGTCGCCTTGTTGAGCCGGTAATAGGCATCGAGTTGTTCGAGCCGCCCGATCCCGCCGTAACGGATTGCAAAGGCACCCTTGTCGTTGCGGATCACCGGTCCGTGAACCGAACGCAGCACCTCGCGACGGATCGGCAGAACGACGGGGCCGATCTTCACGGGAAGCGTTACCCATTCGCTTTCTAGATCGCGCCAGTCGCCGTCCAGACGGTAGCGCGTGCCGGTTTCGTCCAGTTCCAACTGGTATACGTCGATCATGTCGGGGGTGTTGACTGTGTTGGTCCAGCCCAGATGCTCGTTATGGCCGAGGAAGGGGAAGGGCGATCCGGGGAAGTTCGCGCCTGCGAAGTGCCAGCCTTCGCCGCTTTCGACCACCAGTTCGTACCAAGCCACACCGCCGCGCAGGGGCTGGTGCGAATTGGAAATCAGGGTGGTTGTGCCGCCGCCCTTGTTCGGCGCCACCGCAAAGGCATTGGAGCCGAGCTGTTCCGCATCCTCGCCCAGCGGCAGGACAAGCCTGCGATTGGCTTGCGCAGGCGCGGCATCCGCGTCTGCCGCCGCGCCCGGTAGGGGTTCACGCGGGAAGCCGGGGATGTCGGGGCCGTGTTCGTGGCGCAGTTCCTCGCCTGCGGCCAGCGGCCCGATCACGCTGTCGAGCCCGAAGAAGAATGGCTGGCGCAGCGCGAAGCCGGCAGCGACGTCGATCCCGGCGACCGGAAACAGGTTTGCCAACTTCAGTTCGTCCGGATGCTCTTCGGCATAGTGGTTGAGGCCCGCGGCATAGGCTTCGAACAGGGCACGGGTATCCTCGGGCAGCTTGGGATAATTCGCCTCGGCCGTCCCGCGGGCATCGATCAGGTGGTAGACATAGTCGATCTTCGCCCCGTCCTCGCCCGCGATTGCGCCATAGCGTCCGCGCGCCATCGCGACGACATCCTGCAGGGTGAAGAAATCGTCTTCGGCATGGGCGACCGCGACTCCGAAAGCAGCATCGGCATCGGTTTTGCCGTAGATATGCGGCACGCCGAAACGGTCGCGGATGATCTCTGCGGAATAGGTGCGGTCGGCGGCCGGATTGGCGGCGCTGGCGAAAAACGGCTCCCACGTCGCGAGCACTGTGAAGGCCAGAACGCAAACCGCCACCAGCGCAATTGCGCCGCGCTTCAACCACTTCATCGCTGCTGCTCTCCCCGCATGATGCGTGCGGCTTCATTGCCCGCGCGGCGGAAGAGGTCAAGCAGCACCGTCCCTCTTGTCATGGGTCAAAGACGAACCCACCTAGTCGGGTAATACACCAGACGGCATCATTTTTTAGCCGCTGGTTCTTGTGTTGCATAAGTGCAACACTATTTGGGTGGGGCAACCTTTGGAGGGGTTATACCAGATGAATCTCGATAAGTTCACCGACCGCGCGAAGGGCTTCCTGCAAAGCGCGCAGACCGTTGCGATCCGCATGAACCACCAACGCATCAGTCCGCTGCACCTGTTGAAGGCGCTGCTGGAGGACAATGAAGGCATGGCATCCGGCCTGATCCAGCGCGCCGGCGGAGAGGCCGCGCTGGCGGTGTCTGCGGTGGACGATGGGCTGGCGAAGGTGCCGGCGGTTACCGGCAGCGGCGCGCAGGCGACCCCGGGCCTCGATAACGACGCGGTGCGCGTGCTCGATCAGGCAGAACAGATCGCCGACAAGGCGGGCGATTCCTATGTCACCGTAGAACGCCTGCTGGTCGCGCTGGCGCTGTCGCAGACGGCTGCGGGAGAAGCGCTCCGGGCTTCGGGTATCACGCCGCAAAGCCTCAACGCCGCGATCGAACATCTGCGCGGCGGCAAGCGCGCCGACAGCGCCAATGCCGAGGCCAATTACGACGCGATGGAAAAATATGCGCGCGACCTGACCAAGGCGGCGCGTGAGGGCAAGCTTGATCCGGTGATCGGCCGTGACGAGGAAATCCGCCGCACGATCCAGATCCTCGCCCGTCGTACCAAGAACAATCCGGCGCTGATTGGCGAACCCGGCACCGGCAAGACCGCGATCGCCGAAGGTCTCGCGCTGCGCATCGCCAATGGCGACGTGCCCGACAGCCTGAAGGGCCGCACGCTCATGTCGCTCGACATGGGGGCGCTGATCGCAGGTGCGAAATATCGCGGCGAATTCGAGGAACGGCTCAAGTCGGTACTCGACGAGGTTAAGGCCGCCGAAGGCAACATCATCCTGTTCATCGACGAGATGCACACGCTGATCGGGGCGGGCGCGTCCGAAGGCTCGATGGATGCCTCGAACCTGCTGAAGCCGGCCCTGTCGCGCGGCGAGTTGCACTGCATCGGCGCGACGACGCTCGACGAGTATCAGAAATATGTCGAGAAGGATCCCGCCCTCCAGCGGCGGTTCCAGTCCGTCTACATCGACGAACCAACCGTCGAAGACACGATTTCGATCCTGCGCGGGATCAAGGACAAGTACGAGCTGCACCACGGCGTGCGCATCACCGACGGCGCGATTGTCGCCGCGGCCAAGCTGTCCGACCGCTATATCTCGAACCGCTTCCTCCCCGACAAGGCGATCGACCTGATGGACGAAGCCGCGAGCCGCATCCGTATGGAGGTGGAGAGCAAGCCCGAGGAGATCGAGGCGCTCGACCGGCGCATCATCCAACTGAAGATCGAGGAACAGGCGCTCCAGAAGGAGACCGACCAGGCCTCCAAGGATCGGCTGGTGAACCTGCGCGAGGAACTGGCAAACCTTGAGCAGCAATCTTCCGAACTCACCACCCGCTGGCAGAACGAGCGCGACAAGATCGAGGCCGAAGGCAAGATCAAGGAGCAACTGGACGCCGCGCGCCTGGAGCTTGAACAGGCCCAGCGCACCGGCGATCTCGCCAAGGCTGGCGAGCTGTCCTACGGCACTATCCCGGCGCTCGAAAAGCAGCTCGTCGAGGCGCAGAGCCACAGCGAGAACGCGCTGTTGCGCGAGGAAGTGACCGAGGAGGACATCGCCGGCGTCGTCAGCCGATGGACCGGCGTGCCCGTCGACAAGATGATGGAAGGCGAGCGCGAAAAGCTGCTCGACATGGAAAACATCCTCGGCAAACGGGTGATCGGCCAGTCGCAGGCGATTGAGGCCGTGTCCAAGGCCGTGCGCCGGGCGCGGGCCGGATTGCAGGACCCGAACCGGCCGCTGGGCAGCTTCCTGTTCCTCGGCCCGACGGGCGTCGGCAAGACCGAGTTGACCAAAGCGCTTGCCGGCTTCCTGTTCGACGACGACAGCGCGATGGTGCGGATCGACATGAGCGAATTCATGGAGAAGCATGCCGTCGCCCGCCTGATCGGCGCACCTCCGGGCTATGTCGGCTATGAAGAGGGCGGGGTGCTGACCGAAGCCGTGCGCCGCCGCCCCTATCAGGTGGTGCTGTTCGACGAGGTCGAAAAGGCGCACAGCGACGTGTTCAATGTGCTGCTTCAGGTACTGGATGACGGGCGCCTCACCGACGGCCAGGGCCGGGTGGTGGATTTCAGCAACACGCTGATCATCCTTACCTCCAACCTCGGTAGCCAATATCTCGCCAACCTGCCCGACGGCGGCGATGTCGCCAGCGTCGAGAAGGACGTGATGGACGTCGTGCGCGGCCATTTCCGCCCGGAATTCCTGAACCGTCTGGACGAGATCATCCTGTTCCACCGTCTGGGCCAGGAACACATGGCACCGATTGTCGAGATCCAGGTGAAGCGCGTGCAGAAGCTGCTTGCCGACCGCAAGATCACGCTCGATCTTACCGATGCCGCGCTGCGCTGGCTCGGGCGGGTGGGCTATGATCCGGTCTATGGGGCGCGGCCATTGAAGCGCGCGGTGCAGCGCTATCTGCAGGATCCGCTGGCGGAGATGCTGCTGGAAGGAAAGCTGCCCGACGGGGCCACGCTGCACATCGACGAGGGCGATGGCGCGCTGACCATGTCGATTCGGTAAGTTACGGAAGGCCTTTGCGGCCTTCGCAAGATTGTGGCGTCGAAAAGTCCGAAACAGCAAGTGGGGCGGTTTGTTGCGTCCAAGCCGCCCTTTCTTTTAATAATCGCAAAGCCACATTCTAACAAAATTTCGGCAGAAACCCGATGCCCTGCCTGAATGTGGGATTAACGCAACACCTGCCGGAAAAGTGCGGGGGCGTTTCGGCGCTCTTTGACATCAAACTTTCGCTATTGCACAAAACGGTCACTGCGGGGACTGAGTAGGGCAACCAAGCATTCGTGGGCCTGTCACATGGGGCAATTATGTGACTTGGCCTTTGGGCTGTCGTGCTGTCTCCGGTTAGGGCAACTGGAGTGATCATGAACAAAATTCGGAGCAATTCGCTGAAGGCGCTTGCCTTCTCCGCGTCGGCAATCGCGTTCGTTGTGGCTGGCCCTGCTTGGGCGCAGGATGCGGATCAGCCGCAAGACGACGAGGAAGAAGAGGTCGACGTTACGACCGACGCCAAGGGCCGCTCTGGCCAGGGCGGCAACATCACCGTCACCGGCTCGCGCATCGTTCGCGACACCTACAGCTCGATTTCTCCGCTCCAGGTCCTCTCGACCGAAAACCAGCAGGCTGTCGGTGCGTTCGACCCGGCTCAGATCCTGCAGCGTTCGGAAGCGGCTGCCGGCACCCAGATCGACGCGACCTTCCAGGGCTTCGTGCTCGATAACGGCCCCGGTTCGCAGACGATCAACCTGCGCGGTGTCGGCGCTGGCCGCACGCTCGTGCTGGTCAATGGCCGCCGCCTCGCTCCCGCGGGTGTGGAAGGCGCGCCGACCCAGCCTTCGATCAACCTCATTCCGGCGACGCTGGTCGACCGTTACGACCTGCTGACCGACGGCGCTTCGTCGATCTACGGCTCGGACGCGGTTGCGGGCGTGGTCAACGTCGTGCTCCGCAAGGACTTCGACGGGCTCGAACTCCAGGCCAACGGCGACATCAACCCGATGGGCGCTGGCGAGGACTACTCGGTCTCGGCTGCATGGGGTAAGAACTTCGACCGCGGTCTGTTCGGTGTCGGCGTCGAATACCAGTTCCGCGACGAAGTGAAGCTGCGTGACCGCGACTTCCTGCGTGGTTGTACCACCAACCTCGAAGAAGATGCTGCAGGCAACATCTACCGTCTCGGCATCGCCGATAACGCGGTGGTGCGTTCGCGCAGCAACAACCAGATCCAGGTTTCCGAAAGCGAGTGCACCGTCACCGGGATTTCCGGCCGTATCTTCAACGCCTTTACGCGTTCGGGCTCGGTCTACTTCCCGGCGAATGGCAACATCGCCAACTTCCCGCTCGATCCGCGCACCGGCCGTCCGTTCCTGTTTGGTGACAACACCAACTTCTTCGGTCAGGAACAGGATCGCAACGGCGATGGCATCCGTGACGTCGACTTCCAGAACGTCAACACCAACGCCAGCCCCGAAGAACTGGACCGCACCTTCATTTCGCAGCAGGAGCTGATCAACGTCTTCGCTTACGGGGAATACACCTTCCCGGGTGAAGCCAACATCACGCCCTTCTTCGAAGCGCAGTACACCCGCGCCGACATCACCAACACGGGTGCGGGCAACCCGCAGATCTTCCCGTCGGTGCCGGACGTAAACCAGTTCAACCCCTGTAACTTCATCAGCAACCCCAGCGGGGTGGACTGCCGCGCGGTCGACAACGCCTTCCAGGAAATCAATCCGGGTCAGGCCAATTTTGGTCGTGCCGGTCGGCTTTCGACGGGCTTCCCGCTGCCGGTGACGCCGATCGCCTCGATCCGCGGCGACCGCAACAACTTCGACGTTCTGCAGGAGCAGTATCGCGGGGTGCTCGGTGTGCGCGGCGACCTGCCGTTCATCGGTTCGAGCTGGACCTTCGAAGTTGCCGGGACCTATTCGCGGTCCGAGGGTAAGTCCTCGCGTCTGGGTATCCGTGAAGACCGTCTGGCGCTGTCCATCGGTCTCGACCCGACGGCCGACTACGACGGCGACGGCGTGTTCGACAACGACGGTGACGGCATCGCCGACGACTACAACCAGAACCTCGACTTCTTCGGGTTCTTCGGTGATCCGCAGGTTATCGGCGAATGTAATGTCGCCGGTCTCGCCAACCCCGGTGCTGCTGCGCCTGACCTGACCCAGGGATGTGTCCCGGTGAACCTGTTTGCACCGAGCGTGCTGACCGGTGCGGTCGGCGACTTCGCCAGCCAGGCCGAGCGCGACTATCTGTTCGACAGCCGCGACTTCGACACCACCTATGAACAGATCATGCTGTCGGCCTATGTCACCGGCGACCTGTTCGAACTGCCCGCCGGCCCGGTCGGCGTGTCGTTCGGTGGTGAATGGCGCGAGGACTCGATCAACTCGAACCCCGACTTCACCGCCTCGAACGGCCTGTTCTTCGGCTTCTTCCAGGACGGCGGCGCTTCGGGTTCCAAGTGGATCCGCGAACTCTTCGGCGAAATCGACATTCCGCTGATGGCGGGTGAGACGATGGTCGAAGAACTGACCGTCAACATCTCGGGTCGTCTGACCGACGAGCAGTTCTACGGGACCAACGGCACCTTCTCGCTCAAGGGCGGCTGGCGTCCGGTGGCTCCGCTGCTGTTCAAGTTCAGCTACGGCACGTCGTTCCGCGCGCCGAACCTGCGCGAGAACTTCCTGCGCGGCCAGTCGGGCTTCACCACGCTGTTCGACCCTTGCGCCGTGCCGGATGATGCGTTCGTCAACGGGGCTTACGACCCGACGCTCGACCAGCGCGAAGCGTTCATCCTCTCGAACTGTACCCGTGAAGGCCGCGATCCGACCCGCGTGGGTATCGACGGTGAAAACCTGAACACCCAGCAGTTCGTCAGCGGTGAAATCACTCAGGGCGGCTCGCTCGACATCGATCCGGAAACCTCGCGCTCGATCACCGCGGGCATGGCGTTCGAGGAAGATTGGGCCAGCGGCTTCCGTTTCGCGTTCAACGTCAATTACTATGACATCAAGATCAAGGACGCGATCATCGAGCCGACCGGCGCCTTCATCATCGCCGACTGCTACCTGCGCGAAGACTCGGCCCGCAGCGAATTCTGCGATCGTATCGACATCAACTCGGACGATCGTGCGCTGATCCGCGGCGTGCGTGCCGGCTTCCTCAACCGTGACGAGGAATCGGTCCGCGGTCTCGATTTCAACACCACCTTCGGCTATCCGCTGATGATTGGTGGCGAAACCTTCGACCTCGCGCTGAACCTCGTTGCCAACAAGCTGATCGAGCGTTCGAACATCCAGCGTATCGGTGTCGACGAATTCGTCCGCACCGACTTCACCGACCGCTTCGGCTTCCCGGACTGGACCGGCCGCATCACCTTCAACGTTCGTTATGACGACTTCCTGTTCACCTGGCAGACCCGTTATATCGACGCGATCGGCAACTCGGTGGACGGCGAAACCTGGCGCGAACGTATCGACTTCGGTGATGCGTTCAACGGCGGCCCGAACCGCGAGTTCTCGCCGACCTGTCTCGGCAACGGCTCGCCCAATGGTGTTGTCCCGGGTGATGGCGTGTTCTGCCGCCCGGTCGGCACGGCGCCTGAATATTTCGAGCACACCGCGTCGCTCCGCTGGGACAACGGCAACCTCCGGGTCATCGCCGGTATCCGCAACATCTTCGATGAGGCTCCGCCGCTGGTGTCGTCGCGTGCCGGGATCCTTCAGATCTCGAACACGCCGATCGGTAACGGCTACGACCTCAACGGACGTGAATTCTTCGGCCAGCTCCTCTATCGCTTCTGATAGAAGAATGGTTTGACTGAACGGAAAGGGCGGCCTCTCGCAGCTTGTCGAGAGGCCGCTTTTTTGTTGTATTCGTATCTGTTCCGGTCTTGCGCGAAGACCCCGGGCTTGCAGCCCGTCCGTTTCTGGAAACCAATCTGGAAAGAGTTGCTCCCATGAAATTCCTCAAAGCACCCCTCATGGCCGCGATGGCGGGCGTTTCGGTTCTCGGCCTATCCCTTGCAGCGCCCGCAGATACTCAGGCGCAGGGCAGCGTGCCGGTCGACGTCTGGGCGCTGCGCGACGTCGTTAACGCCGTGCAGATCTCGCCCGACGGCAAGCATCTGCTGGTTCACAAGGTTGAAAGCCGCGATGGCGAATATCTGCTGGAAATCTACAAGACCGACGATCTGTCAAAGCCCTTCCGGCGTCTCAACGCCGATCCGATGGAAATCATCAGCGCGTCGTGGGTCAGCAATGATTTCATTTTTGGGACTGCGTGGCAGGTCCGTCGACAATCCGTGAAGCGGCCGGAAGCGGATGTGCGCGATTACCTCGCCTATTCCTACAGTCTCGAAGAAAACAAGTTCAACCGGGTCGACGGCAATTTCGGCATCGTCAACACATTGCCCAAGGATCCCGACCACGTGCTGATCAGCACTGGTACCGCGGTTGCCGATCCGAACGGGGTCGATCCTCTGGCCGCCTTCCGCCCGAGGTCCTACTTCAAGTTCAATCTCAAGACCGGCGCACGTGAGCTGGTCCTGCGGACCGGCGGCAAGATCCGCAGCGTTTCGGCTTGGGATG
The DNA here is from genome assembly GCF_028595285.1 of Erythrobacter fulvus. Taxonomy (GTDB): domain Bacteria; phylum Pseudomonadota; class Alphaproteobacteria; order Sphingomonadales; family Sphingomonadaceae; genus Erythrobacter; species Erythrobacter fulvus. Next base: position 166,191 of record NZ_JAQQXQ010000003.1, read on the forward strand.
ACGATGGCAACGAGCGCTTTGCGGTGTCGCCCGACTTCGACGCCGGCAAGTACATCTATTATTATCGCAAGCCGGGGGACAGCGACTGGACCAAGTTCCAGGAGCTCGACATCGAAGATCCCAAGAACATTTACCGGGTACTCAGCGGTTTCCACGGAATCGTCGGCTTCGATCCGGACAATGCAAATATCGGCTATATGATCGACAACCCCGCCGGCGAGGACAAGGCGGGGCTCTACGAGTTCGATTTCACCACAGGCCAGATCGGCAAGAAGCTGTTCCAGGCCGACAATGCCGATGTGATGGCCGCCCAGTTCCACTCGATCCCCGGTAACTCAAAGCTCGTCGCCGCCCGCTTCCCGGGTGAAAAGATGGAGCGTTTCTGGTTCGACGAGGAAGAAAAGGCCCTCTACGACGCGCTGGAGCAGCAAATTCCGCATGCCTGGCAGGTTTCGATCGCGAGCCGGTCGCTCGACGGCAGCTCGATGATCGTCACCAACCGCGGTCCGCACGATCCGGGTTCGTTCTGGCTGGTCAAAGACGGAAAGCTTGCCAAGCTTGGCAGCCGCAACCCCTTGGTCAATCCCGATCAACTCGCCGATGTGAAGTATATCCGTTACAAGGCGCGCGATGGGATGATCATCCCCGGTTACGTGACCATCCCGAAGGGCAAGCCGCCGTTCCCTCTGGTTGTCCAGCATAATGGCGGCCCGGCGGTGAACGGCATGGTCGGCTATGATGAGATGGGCCAGATGCTCGCAGCCAATGGCTACATGGTGTTCCACCCCGAGATCCGCATTTCCACCGGTTGGGGCCAGAACCACTTTGACGCGGGCTACATGCAGCACGGCCTTGCGATGCAAGACGATAAGGACGACGGGGTTCAATACCTGATCGAACAGGGCCTCGCCGATCCCGATCGGGTGGCCTTCTTCGGCTGGTCTTACGGCGGCTATGCAGCGCTGGTCTCGCTCAGCCGCGAACCGCAACTCTACCAGTGCGCGATTGCGGTAGCGGCGGTGGCCGATGCCGAGAAACAGTATCTCGGCCGTCGCGACACGACTCTGAAGACGCTTGACGAATGGAACCGCCACCGCGGCGGCACCACGGTGAACCCGATCAACGAGGTCGCCAAGGTCAATATACCGCTGTTGATGGTGCACGGCGATGTCGACCGCCGCGTGATGTACTACCACATGAAGGACTACCAGAAGGCCTTCGAAGCAGCCGGAAAGACGGGTGAGTTCATCACGATGAAGGGCGCCGACCACTTCGGCAACACCCTGAGCTTCAGCCACCAGCAGCAGCTTTATACCAAGATGCTCGACTATCTCGCGAATGATTGCGGGCCTGGCGGGCTCTGACCGGCGGATTCTACCGCATCAAAAAAGGGGCCCGGCCGAAAAGGCCGGGCCCCTTTTGATTGTCGAACTGCGGCGCGCGCCTATTCGATGCGCTTGCCCTTGACCCCCATCTGGCCGTTGATGCGGATGAAATAGTATCCCAGCGAAGCTGTCTTGAAGATCACGCTGTCGCCGGACTTGATCGGGGCTAGGCGTCGGGGCGCATTGGCGATTTCCCAAACCGCGCCTTCATCGGTGGTAAACCGCCACGCCTTGCCGCTAAGCTGCCGTGCGCCGGTGATGGTGGTTTCCAGGACCTCGCTCGCTTCCTTGTCCTGTTCGTCGCCTTCGAGGATGTCGAGGTCGGGCACGGTGAACCCGAATAGCTGACGCCGGGTGCGACGCACATCGTCGCGATCGACGATGCGGACATCGCCCGCCTCGCTGGCAGAGACCATCGATCCGACCTTGGCATCGTAGCAGGCAAGCCGTTCGGCCGCATCGGTGATGGCGCGGCACTCCTTGAGCGCTTCGATGTAATCGGCTTCCTGCGCGTTGGCCTCACCCGATCCGCCAAGTGCGAGCAGACCGGCCGCCCCTGCAGCAACCAACCTGCCGAAACGTGTTGCAGGCCGTTCAATCATCATGAGGTTTTCTCCCTTGCCGCGCGGCCGTGCAGGCGGAAATTTGCCAGCGGGCGGCACATACGCGCAGCAATATTGCCAAACCGGCGCGAGATAAAGCCTCGCCTGAATAGGACTGTCGCCAGAATGCAACAGTCTTTGCGCAACTCGTGGGCTCTGGCGTGCACATGATTGCGGTAGATGCGTCGATTGACATAGAGGGGCGCAATCCGGGCATCCGCCCGTGACTTTGGACTGCGTGCGTCGCTTTGGCGTGCGTGCATCAAGGGGACAGAAATGACTCGATTTAACAAGGCTTCGCTCCTCGCGGGCACGATCATGGCCGGTGCCATGATTGCCACCCCCGCCTACGCGCAGGATGCGGACACCACCGAAACCGCGGCGCAGGAAGACAACTTCATCGTTGTTACCGGTTCGCGCATTCAGCAGCGCAACGTCGACACCGCCGCTCCGGTCGCGGTTGTCGAAGCTGAAGAATTCAAGCTTTCGGGTACCGTCAACGTCGAGCAGGTGCTGAACACCCTGCCGCAGGTCATCCCGGGCACCACCGCTTTCTCGAACAACCCCGGTAACGGCGCCGCCACCCTGAACCTGCGCGGCCTCGGTTCGACCCGTACCCTGGTGCTGGTCAACGGCCGTCGCTGGGTCTCGTTCGACACCAACCAGGTGGTCGACCTCAACACCATCCCGCAGTTCCTGATCGAGTCGGTCGACGTCGTGACCGGCGGTGCCTCGGCTGTTTACGGTTCGGACGCGCTCGCGGGCGTCGTCAACTTCCGCCTCAAGAAGGTCGAAGGCCTCGAAATGGGTGGCCAGTATTCGATCACCGAGCGTGGTGACGGTGCACGCTACCAGATGTACGGCGCGATCGGCACCAGCTTCGACGATGGTCGCGGTAACGCCACCGTCTACGCCGAATACTTCAACCGTGAATCGATCTTCCAGGGCGACCGTGCGTTCTCGAACTTCGCGCTGGGTGCCGAAAGCTTCGGCGCGCCGCTGCAGCAGTTCGGTTCCTCGACCCTCCCGACCGCGCGTTTCAACGTTCCGACCTCGCGCACCGTTGCCGGCACTGCGCTGCCGCTGGCGCAGGGCCTCGTGATCGACGACGCGATCTTCGATCAGCCGGGTGTGGGCCGTCCGCGTGCGGGCGACACCTACAACTACGCTCCGGTCAACTATCTGCAGATCCCGCAGGAGCGCTACCTGCTCGGCGGCTATGCCGATTACGAGTTCAGCGACGGGCATCGCGCCTACACTGAAGTGACCTACGTCAACAACCGGGTGCAGCAGGAACTCGCTCCGACCCCGGTGACCGGCACCTACAACGTCGACATCGCCACGGTTTCGCCGTTCCTGAGCCCGGCGATCATCAACGAACTCAACATCCTCGACCAGCGTGAAGAGGCGGTGAACGCCGCGCTCGTGGCCGCCGGTTCGGCTCCGGCTCTCCCGGGCCTCGGTGTTGTTTCGGCTTCGATCCAGCGTCGCGTTGAAGAAACCGGTTCGCGTAACTCGCTCGACGAGCGTAACGCTTTCCGCGTTCTGGCCGGTGTGACCGGTTCGATCACCGACAACCTCAACTACGACGCTTACTATTCGTATGCGCGTACCCGTAACGCCAACGTGCAGTCGGGTAACATCTCGCGTTCGGCCTTCCAGGCTGGCCTTGATGGCACCGGTACGCCGATCAACATCTTCGGCTACAACACTCTGACCCCGGGCATGGTCGATGCGATCAGCATCCAGGCCCAGAACGGCGACATCTCGACTGTCGAAGTGGCATCGGGCACCGTTTCGGGCTTCCTCGGCGACTTCGGCTGGGGCGGTGGTGACATCGGCTTTGCGGTCGGCGCGGAATATCGCCGCGTTGCTGCCGAGTTCATCCCCGACACGGCACTGTCCTCGGGTGACGTGATCGGCTTCAACGCCGGTGACGCGACCGAAGGTGCGTACAACGTGAAGGAAATCTTCGCGGAACTTAACGTGCCGATCTTCGAAACCGACGGCGGCCAGCGTCTGGAACTCACCGGTGCTGCGCGTTATTCGGATTACTCGCTGGATAACGTCGGTTCGGTCTGGACCTACGCCGGTGGTGCCGAATTCACCGTCACCGACGGTGTGATGCTCCGCGGTCAGTACCAGCGTGCGGTGCGTGCACCGAACGTCGCCGAACTGTTCGGCGGTCAGGCGATCGGCTTCCCGGGTGCGGTTGACCCCTGCGGTAACGCGGCCTTCATCGGTGCCAACGCCGGTTCGGCTGCTATCTGTCAGGCACACGGCGTCCCGGCCGGCAACGTCGGCAATGCCGCCGTTGTCCAGCTGAACGCCCAGATCCCGGCGCTGTTCGGTGGTAACCCGAACCTCGGCGAAGAAACCGGCACCAGCTGGACTGCAGGTATCGTTCTGCAGCCGACTTTCGTGCCCGGCCTGACGATCACTGCCGACTACTTCAATATCGAAGTGGAAGACTTCATCACCGTGGCGGGCGGCAGCCTGCAGGGTCTGATGAACCTGTGCTACAGCGGTGGCAACGCCACCAGCGTGCTGTGCCAGCCCTTCATCGGCATCCGTAACGCTGATGGTGCGATCACTGTCGACGCGCCGCCGCTCGTCAGCGGTATCAACGCGGCGAAGCAGGAAGTTTCCGGTGTTGACCTTCAGATCAACTACAACACCTCGCTTCCGTTCTCGCTGCTGACCGACACCGGTTCGTCGCGGTTCGACCTGAACTTCAACGGTACCTGGACCGACAAGAACGACTTCACCCCGGTTGTGGGTCGTCCGGACGTCGACGTCTGCGCCGGTCAGTTCGGCGGCAACTGCGGCCAGCCGATCGCGTCGTACAAGTGGGCCTCGCGCTTCACCTGGATCGACGGTCCGCTGACCACCACCGTCCGCTGGCGTCACCTGTCGGGCGTGGATGATGCCGATGACTCGGTGGATTACGCCGCGTTCAACGGTATCGAGCGTATCAGTGCCTACGACCTGATCGACCTCACCTTCGCCTTCGAAGCGAGCGAGAACGTGACCGTCGCATTCGGTGTGAACAACCTGTTCGACACCCTGCCGGGCTCGCCGACCTTCAACGGCATTGTGGTCGACAACCGTCCGAACAGCCTCCTGCTGGGCGACAACCAGGAGCAGGCCAACACCTACCCGAGCGTGTACGACGTGCTCGGCCGCGACTTCTTCGCATCGGTGGCGTTCTCGTTCTAAGAATGCAGCCGGGCGAAAGCTCGACAAGAAAGGGGCGGCGGACTTCGGTCCGCCGCCCTTTTTCTTGTTCTGCTCTGGGGCGTGCGGAAACAGCCGCGCACATTGCGCGACGCCCGTGCCCTAGCGGCGGCTGTGAATGTCAGGAAAAGGTGAGGAAAGAGGCGAGGGCACGGCCCGAAGGCTCGCACACGTCTTCGCTCGCCTGCTCATGCAGATCGTGAGTTGCAAAACCGGCGATGATCTCCTCGCGCCGGTCGGCGGTGGCACAGGCCCGTTCAAGCGATGCGATGCGTCCGATTTCGTTCGCGGCCCGCATCTCGATTTCGGCGATCGTGGCGCGGATTGCCGCATCTCCTGCCTGCGTGCCCATCAATACGGCGCGGCGTAGGGCCTCCGGGATTTCCCAGGCCGGACTTTCATCGCCGAACTTGCGTGCGCCGACGATGCCGACCGCTGCGGCGACCTGCGCGGCGACCTGCGGCCCGCCATTGGGGGCTTCAAGTGCGGTCACCACAACCTGCGCCAGTTTCTGTTCGCCCAATACCCAGTCGATCGCTGCGCGGCGGGCAAGATTGTGTTCAAGGATCGGTCCGTCGCCGCGATGCACCATCAGCCCGACCGTGCCTCCGGGCGCTAGCACCCGCGCGATTTCCGCAGCGACTTTGCCCACATCGCCATATTCGAACCCGAACTGGCTGACGACCGCCGCAAATGTGGCGTCGGTGAAGGGCAAAGCCTCCATGGCCACGCCGCCACGTGTGATCGTGCCTTCGGGTGCAGCCGGCAGATCAGGGGCAAGATCAATGCCTTCGAGCGCAAGATCGGCCCGTTCGGCCCGCATCCAGCCCAGCACCCGTCCATCACCGGTGGCAAGATCGAGTAACTGCGCGCCCTTGGGCAGGTTAGCGATGAAACCGCGCCACGCGGTGCGTTGTGCGTCTTCGATCGCGGCCCAGCGCTTCGGCAGGCACCCGCCTTGCGTCGCGCCGGCATTGGCCGCCCAGAAATCGCTCCATGCTGCTGCGTCGCTCATGCCGTTTGCTCCTCACTGGTGACCACGTCGAAGGCCACGGTCATGCGCTCCGCCGCGCTGCCCCGCGCCGAACCGAAGGCAGTGGTGCCATGGTACAGCGTTGAGGGGAACAGCGCGAGGTGCGCTTCGCGTGGGCGGATCACCTTGAGCGGTTCGAGATCGAGCCGAAGATCTGGCGGCGGTCGCCCGACTTCCAGCCAACCGCGGCGGAGCTGTTCGTCCTCGGCCTCATCCGGCACCACGAGATAAAGTGCGGAGGAGACGATCCCCTGCGGATGGATATGTGCGGTGTGATAATCGCCCGCACCCGTTCCTCCCCCCGTGAGGCGAACCGACCATGAACCCAGCAACTGCCACGGGGCCTCGCGGTGGCGCAGCAGAGGGTGGGTATCGTCGCGGGGTGGCAGTTGCGCGCGGTAGGTTTCCAGTGTGGCGTGGATCGCTGCGTGCAGTTCCGCCAGCACCGGTTCGGTGCGATGGAACAGGATGCCGCGGGTCTGGGTGCCACCCCGCAGCGATTGGCCCAGCGGCATCGAGGATGCGGCATGCAGGCGTCGCAATTCGGCAATCGCCTCTGCCACCAGCCCTTCGCGTCCAACCAGCGGGCGCAGCTGGACGAGGCCGGCTTGATCGTGGAGCCATTCGGCGCGGGGATCATCCGCCAGCCGCCACGCCATGCCGCGCAGCGCCCAGGCGGAAATGTCCCACGGATCGCTCGCCAGCACCCGCACCAGCAGCCGCTCCGCCGCCTCGGGATCGCGCCCGCGCAGGCGGTGGCGGGCTTCGTGAAGGAAGCGCAACGGGCGTTCGTCCGCCAAGGCGGCGAAAATCGCATCGGCCCGCGCGTAATCACCTGCGGAACCGGCGTGGATCGCTTCAAGCAGCGCAAAGTGCGCCTCGTTCGGGAAGCGACGGCGGGCTTCGGCGGCGACCTCGGCTGCTTGCCCAGCATGGTCAAGCCCGGCGAGGGTTTCGATATGGGTCGCGGGAATGTTCGGATCCTGCGGGACACGTGCGGCAGCATCGCGGAAAGGCGCGGTGAAATCGGCCTCCCCCGCCGCCAATCGCAGTCCCGACAGGAACGTAAGTCCTGCTAGAAAACCTGGTGCCTGTTGTACGATCTGTTCGGCGATCACGCGCGCACCAGTGACATCGCCAGCGACTTCGAGCGCTTGTGCCTTGCCGAGCCACAAGTCGGCATCGCCGGGACTGACGGCCAGCGCCCGATCGAACCGGGCAACCGCATCCGCTTCCCCGCGTTCCAGTGCAACCCGCGCACGCCCGTGTAGCGCACGCAGCCGCGTCGGTTCGAGCGATAGCGCCACGTCATACCACTGCGCCGCCGCTGCCGGATGGCCCAGCGCGCGTTCGGACAAGGCACGCACGCTGGCGTGACGCGCGTCGCGGCGTCCTGACGCATCGTGCCGTGCGAGCACCTGCACTGCTTCGCCATGCCGGCCCAATTGTTGCAGTGCGATGGCTTGATTGACCGCATATTCGGCCACTTGCGGCGCAGCCGCGCAGGCTGCGGCAAAATGCGCTTCGGCGGCGGGCACGTCGCCCGCTTTCATCGCCAGATCGCCCGCCGCATCGGCCAGCGGTGCATCGTCGGGAAAGGCACGGCGCGCCTGTTCTGCCAGCGTCCGCGCGCCTGCCGCATTGCCCGAATGCAGCATCATGCGCATGTTCAGCAGCGCAGCGGCTGCGTTAGCCGGGGGCGTCGGGATATTCACCGGGTGCGCAACCATCCGGTCATTGCCATGCGTCCGACTGGCGCGAAGGGCGGCACATAGCTGACAAGGTGCGGTTGCGGCACGCGGAACAGGTTGAGCGCGTTGAAGCGCGGGCGGAACCCTTCAACCACATCGCCTTCTTCGTCGAGGAACAGCAGATACCCGCCCCAGTCCGGATGCCAGTCGTCGCGGGCGAGGTTGAGCACATAGGCGACTTCCCAGCCTTCGGCGACGTGACTGTCGATGTGGCGGCCGAGATAGTGGGTGGGGGCGAACAGCGTCGCCTGTCCGTCGGCCTTGAACAACGTGCCGATCCCGGTCACGTCCCGCGCCAGATCCATGAAGGCGGGGGAATTGATATGTTCGAGCATCACCTCGTGCGGTCCGCCCGGATCGTGATTTTCCTGAACCGCGGCCACCAATGGGTAATGCGCGAAGCGAAAGCCGTATTCGCCCCGCGCGGAATGTTCCTCTGCCGCGCGTGCCGCCTGCTGTAATTCCTGCTGGCCCTGCTGCGTGCGGAGTTCGCCCGCGCCAAAGCTGCGCGGCTTTTCAAGCCCCGCGCCCACTGCCATGCCCCACGGCGTTCCGCGCGCCAGCACGGCGAGCATTTCGCGCGCGCTTTCCGGCGTCAGGACATCGCGGATCTGCACCCGGCCGGTTGCCGCGAAGCGGGCTGCAAGGGCATCGCGATCCAGCGCAGGGTTGAGTTCGAACAGGGTCTTCATCGCCACTCCCGGCGGGTGCCTGCCACCCCGTCCGCAGCAAGGCAAGCGTCTGGCCCTTGCACGACCATCATTTTGCGCGCTTGATTTGCTTATCGCGGTTCAATAGGCGGAACGTCAAAGGCAAGTGGCGATACGAAACTGATCTGTCGCCCGCAGGCCTTGTCCGACAACGGATTGCATGGAGAGAGCAATGAGCACTGCCTATATCGTTGAAGCCGTTCGTACTGCCGGGGGACGGCGCGGCGGGCGTCTGGCCGGAGTCCATCCTGTGGACCTGCTGGCGAAGTCGCTGGACGCGATCGTCGAGCGTTCGGGCATTGACCCCAAGGCGATCGACGATGTGGTGACCGGCTGCGTCAGTCAGGCGGGCGAGCAGGCGATGCAGGTCGGACGGATGGGCGTGCTCGCCTCGAAGCTTCTTCCGCAGTCGACCCCCGCGGTGACGATCGACCGTCAGTGCGGTTCCAGCCAGCAGGCGATCCAGTTCGCCGCACAGGCGGTGATGAGCGGCACCCAGGACGTTGTGATTGCGAGCGGTGTTGAAAGCATGACCCGCGTTCCCATGGGCTCCAACGTCACACTGCACATGAAGGAAGGCCTCTACAGCAAGGCAGCCGGGATCGAGGAGAAGTTCCCCGGCATCAACTTCAGCCAGTTCATGGGCGCGGAAATGATCGTCAAGAAGCACGGCTTCACCAAGGACGATCTTGATCGCTTCGCGCTTTCCAGCCACGAAAAGGCGATTGCCGCAACCAAAGCTGGGGCATTCGATAACGAGATCGTCGCGATCGAGGTCGAAACGCCCGAAGGCCCCCAGATGCACACCGTCGATGAAGGCATCCGCTTCGATGCGACGCTGGAAGGCATCGCGGGCGTCAAGCTGCTGTCGCCCGACGGGGCGATCACTGCGGCTTCGGCAAGCCAGATCTGCGACGGTTCGTCGGCCGTGCTGGTGGTTTCGGAAGCGGCCCTGAAGGCCCACGGCCTGACCCCGCTGGCGCGCATCCACAACCTGACCGTGACTGCGGGCGATCCGGTGATCATGCTGGAAGAACCGCTCTTCGCCACCGACCGCGCATTGCAGCGCGCCGGTATGACGATCAACGATATCGACCTGTTCGAAGTCAACGAAGCCTTTGCGAGCGTTCCGCTGGCGTGGCTCAAGCACACCGGGGCCGACCCTGAAAAGCTCAACGTCCACGGCGGCGCGATTGCGCTTGGTCACCCGCTCGGCGCGAGCGGGACCAAGCTGATGGCAACCCTGGTTCATGCATTGCGCCGCCACGGCAAGAAGTATGGCCTCCAGACGATGTGCGAAGGCGGCGGCGTTGCCAACGTGACCATCATCGAGGCGCTTTGATGCGTTTTCGCCCGTGCTTCGTAGGCGAAAATCCTTCGCTCAAGCGCCGCGCGGGCTGATTTAAGTCATTCCAATCTGAGAGGAAAATTCAATGGAAGTTTCAGCCAATACTCCCGCCGTTGTCACTGGTGGTGCCTCGGGCCTCGGTGCCGCCACCGCCCGCGCGCTGGCCGCTAAGGGCGCGAAGGTCGCGATCTTCGACATGAACGAGGAGAAGGGCAATGCCATGGCTGCCGAGATCGGCGGCGTGTTCTGCAAGGTCAACGTAACCAGCGACGAAGACGTGGACGCCGGTTTCGCCAAGGCGCGTGAAGCCCACGGGCAGGAGCGTATCCTGGTCAATTGCGCGGGCATCGGCAACGCGATCAAGACCGCCAGCCGTTCGAAGGAAGACGGCTCGATCAAGCACTTCCCGATTTCGGCCTTCGATTTCGTGATCCAGGTGAACCTGATCGGCACCTTCCGCTGCATCGCCAAGTCGGCCGCCGGGATGCTCACGCTCGACCCGCTCGACGAGTTCGGCGAGCGCGGCGCGATCGTCAACACCGCGTCCGTCGCGGGCGAGGATGGCCAGATCGGCCAGGCGGCCTATTCGGCCTCGAAGGCGGGCGTGATCGGCATGACGCTCCCCATCGCACGCGACCTCATGAACGAGGGCATCCGCGTCAACACCATCCTGCCGGGCATCTTCGATACCCCGCTGCTTGCCGCTGCGCCCCAGAATGTGCGCGACGCGCTGGCTGCGTCGGTGCCGTTCCCCAAGCGCCTCGGCATCCCCACCGAATATGCCAAGCTGGCCATGTGCATGATCGAGACCGGCTATTTCAACGGCGAGGACGTGCGCCTCGACGGCGCCATCCGGATGGCCCCTCGCTAAAAGCGCAAGACTGGCCTATGATAGCGCAGTAGCGCCTATACGGAGGAGCGCCGCATGAACTCGCCCCGGACTTTCGCAATGCTGGCATTGCTGGTGGCGGGCGCGATCGGGTTGGCGGTGTTCCTCCTGCGCTCTCCGGCCACCGCGCCGGAGAGCACGCCTGCACCGGCTTCAACGGCTGCAGCGACACCGGCCGCTTTCCAGCCGCCCGACGAGGCGAGCATCCCCGAAGGACCCGAAGGTGACGCGATCCGGCGCGGGCGCGACCTGTTCCTGCATACCGGCGAATACGCGCGGCCCTATGTCGGCAGCGGTCTTACCTGCGGCAATTGCCACCTTGATGCCGGACGAACCGCCAATGCCTCTCCCATGTGGGCGGCTTGGGGAATGTACCCTGCCTATCGTAGCAAGAACGACTCCATCAACACGATGGAAGACCGCATCCGCGGCTGTTTCGTCTATTCGATGAACGCACAGGCCTCGCCCGCCGGCGTTCCGCCGCCCTATGGCGACGATATCTACCGCGATCTGGAAACCTATTTCGCGTGGCTCGCCACAGGTGTGCCGATCCGCACCGAAATGCCGGGGCGCGGTTTCCTCAAGCTCGACATGCCAGCGGGCGGCGTCGACCAGCAGCGCGGCCGGGCCGTTTACGAGGAGCAATGCCTCGCCTGCCACGGCGAAAACGGCGAAGGCGTGAAGAACGACGACGGCACCTATGCGTTTCCGCCGCTATGGGGCCCGACGTCGTTCAACTGGGGCGCGGGCATGTCCAAGACCGCCAACGCTGCAGGCTTCGTGAAGGCCAACATGCCCTTCGGCAATGGCGGCAGCCTGACCGACCAGCAGGCGTGGGATGTTGCCGCCTTCATCACCAGCCGCGAGCGCCCGCGTGACCCGCGTCAGACCGGCAGCATCGAGGAAGCCCGCGCGCGGTTCCACAAGGATGGCGACTATTACGGGCAGACCATCGACGGCGATCTGCTGGGCGACGGGACGCCCTGAGGCACAAGCGGGCGGCGCGTCCAGCCGCTGTTTTGACAGGCTTGTCTTCCCCTTCCGGACAGTGTCTCATGTATGGCCAACGGGCAGGCGAACGGGCCTGCATACGCACCTTCGGGAGAGGAATTGCATGAGCGGATACACCCAGATTACCGTCGCCAAGTCGGACGGCATCGCCACCATCACCCTCAATCGTCCGGACAAGCTCAACGCCTACACCCGCACCATGGGCGAGGAGATCATGGCGGCGATGGATGATATCGACGGCGACGACGCGGTGCGCGCGGTGATCTTCACCGGCAGCGGCGAGCGCGCGTTCTGCGCGGGTGCCGATCTGACACCCGAGGGTGGCGGGCAGGTATTCTCGAGCGGTGACGAGGTCGAAAGCCTTTCCGACAGCCGGGTGCGCGACGGCGGCGGGTTGCTGACCCTGCGGCTGTTCGAATCGAAAAAGCCGCTCATTTCGGCTTGCAACGGTGTCGCGGTGGGTGTCGGTGCGACGATGCAGCTTGCTATGGACATCCGCCTTGCCAGCACCACCGCGCGTTACGGCTTCGTATTCGCCCGCCGCGGGATCGTGCCCGAGGCCGCGTCGAGCTGGTTTCTGCCGCGCATCGTCGGGATCAGCCAGGCACTGGAATGGTGTTACACAGGCCGGATCTTCGATGCCGAGGAAGCGAAGGCGGGCGGGCTGGTGCGCTCGGTCCATGCGCCCGAAGATCTGCTCCATGCGGCAAGGTCGCTGGCCAGCGAAATTGCCGAGAACACCTCGGCCATTTCGGTCGCGATGACGCGGGCGATGATGTGGCGGCTGTCCAGCACCGATCACCCGATGGAGGCGCACAAGATCGATAGTCGCGCGATTTATCGTCTGTCGCGCGGGGCCGATGCCAAGGAAGGCATCGCGAGCTTCCTCGATAAGCGCAAGCCGATGTATCCGGGCAAGGTCAGCGCCGACATGCCCGACTTTTACCCGTGGTGGGACGAACGCCCTTATGAATAAGGATGCGGGCCGGCTGGCCGGCTTTCTGCCTTACCAGCTCTCGGTCGCCTCCAATGCGGTCAGCGCGCTGATTGCCGAGCGTTATCGCAAACGCTTTGCGCTGAAGATCCCAGAATGGCGGATCATGGCGATACTGGGCGACGGTGCCGGTGAAGGGGGCGCGATGACCCAGCGTGCGCTGACGGCCGCGACGTTGATGGACAAGGTCGCGGTTAACCGTGCGGTCAAGGTGCTGGAGGAACGCGGGCTGGTTGCGCGGGTGCCCAATCCGGTCGACGGTCGCTCGCACCTGCTCGAACTGACGGACGAGGGCCGCGCTATCCATGCCGAGGTGATGCCGCTGGCGCTGGCAATCGAGCGTGAATTGCTGGCCGGGTTTGATCCTGCGGAAGAGCAGGCTCTTCGGCGTCTTCTGGCAGGTCTGCACGCGCGGGCGCGCGGACTGGCCGAGGCTGCGGGCAAAGCGAAGGCGGGGCAGGGCGGGATCGACTGACCCCGCCCGCCCGTTCCGGCGGCGCGTCAGCCGCCCGTGATTGCCGAGTTGTTGATCAGCGCATCCGAGATCGAACAGGCCGCCGGGCCGAGAATGACCACGAACAGCGTCGGCAGGATGAACAGGATCAGCGGCACCGTCATGATCGCCGGCAGACGCGCGGCCTTTTCCTCGGCACGCATCATGCGCTCGTTGCGGAATTCGGCCGACAGCACGCGCAGCGCGCTCGCCAGCGGGGTCCCGTAACGCTCGGTCTGGATCATGGTGGTAACCACGCCCTTCACCGCTTCGAGATCGACGCGGTAGGCGAGATTGTTGAACGCCATCTTGCGCTCGTTGAGGAACGACAGCTCAATAGCGGTCAGCGCGAATTCATCACCCAGTTCGGGATAGGCGCGGCCCAGTTCCTTGGCGACGCGGTTGAACGCGGCGTCCACGGTAAGACCGGCCTCGGCGCAGATCACCAGCAGGTCAAGCGCGTCGGGCAGACCCTTCTGGATTTCCTTGGTCCGCTTGGCCGCCTTGTTGCTCAGGAAGATTTCCGGGCCCTTGTAGGACACGAAGATAGCTCCGGCAAAGGCGAACAGGCGGGTCATCGGGCCCCAGTCGGGCCAATACTCGATGCCGTAGATCAGCAGTGCGGCGAGGCCGCCGATAACGATCGGCAGAATGGCGCGCGCACCGATGATAAGGAACGCCAGTTCCTTGTTGCGGTAGCCGGCATGGGCCAGCTTCTGTTGGATAACCTTGATCTGGCTTTCCTGCAGGACGTTGAGCTTGCCCAGGCTTTCCTTGACCTTGTCGGTCGTGTCGTTGCGCCGTGCAAGGCGCGTGCGCTTCTTCGTCGACGAAGTGACGATGCCCGCCTTCAGCTGTTCGCGCCGCGCTTCGAGCACCTTGACGCGCTTGGCCATCGGATCGCGGATGGTGACCGCGGCGTAGATCGCCAGCACCATTGCAAAGGCGGCGAGACCGGCAAGGATGGTCCCGACCATGATAACGTCGAAACCGAGCAGGGTAGGGCCGGCAGGTTGATCAAGCATGGCTGTGTTCCCCGGATCAGATTTCGAAATTGACCATCTTGGCCATGATCGCGACCCCGATGCCCATCCAGCACAGGCCGCCCAGGCCCGCGACGATCAGACGGTCATCGCTGAAGAAGCCGCCGAGATACTCGGGGTTAACCCAGTAAATCAGGCCGAAGACGATGAAGGGCAGCGAGCCGACGATATAGGCCGAGGCTTTCGATTCCGAGCTCATCGCCTTGATCTTCAGCTTCATCTGACCGCGCTTGCGCAGCACGTCGGCCAGGTTCGACAGAGTCTCGGCAAGGTTGCCCCCGGTTTCGCGCTGGATCGCGAGCGTGATGGTGAAGAAGTTGAATTCGGGAATCCCCAGCCGGTCGGCAGTGTCCTGAAGCGCGTCTTCCATGGTCTTCCCGACCTTGATGCGATCAACAATGCCGCGGAATTCGATCCCCACCGGGCCAGGCACTTCCTGCGCCACGACGCCGAGCGTTTCGGTTACCGGCAGACCCGACCGCAGACCGCGAACGAGCAGTTCGAGCGCATCGGGAAACTTGCCTACGAAGGCGTTCGTGCGTTTGCCGATGAAGTACTTCACGACCAGATGCGGCACGCCCGCGCCCACAGCCATCCCGACCCCCAGCGACAACAGCAATGCGCCGCTCTGCAGGAAGATCAGCACGGTCACGGCCAGTGCCAGCCCGATCGAGGAGTACATGTATTGCGAGACGCTCCAGCCCTTGCCGGTACGATCAAGCCGCACCGCCAGCGCTTCCGCCCGCGAACCCGACCCGGCGACCTTGAAGCTCTTGGGCTTGCGTGCTGCGATGGCGCGCTTGAACTGGGCGTCGACCTTGGCATCGACGCTTTCCGAATGGCGGTAGCGCAGCGACTGCACCCGGCGCTTTTGCGCCTTGGTCACGCCCGATCCGGTCACCAGCAGGTAACCGAAAACAAGCGCCATGAAGATCACCGTAGTGATGAGCAGGGTTTGGATAAAGTCCATGCTGTTGCTTCCTGCCTAGTGCCGCGCAAACGCAGCCTGCGTTCTCGTTTCTGGCCCGCGGAGGGAAGGGCGGACTGTGCCGCACCTTCCTCCCGCAAGGGACCGGATCATTCGGCTGCTTCGGTTTCGTGCTTTGCCTTCTTGGCAAGCAGCGACTTGAAGTCGAAACCACTGAGCAGCGATTTCTTCTCCTCGCCTCCCGACAAGGCGAGGTTGTCGACATCGGCACCGATGATGCGCTCGGCGATCTGGCGGATCGCCGCAGTCGCCTTGCTCGAACGGTTGGCATCGACAAATACCTGGCCCAGCTTGGCCGCATTGGAGGCCGCCTTGATGTCGTAAGGCACGACGAAGTCGACCTTACGCTCAATCGAGGCCTCGAAGTCTGCCTTGCTGATTTCCGCAAGGCTCGGCTGGACCTTGTTGGCCACGATCATCGGATGCGCGTGCGCCGCGTTGGTTTTCAGCCACGACAGGATGCGGATCGTGTCGCGCGCCGAGGCCAGCGTAAGTTCGCAGGTCAGCAGAACCAGGTTCACGTCAGCCATAAGCTGCGGGAAATTGATCAGCATGTTGCGCGGCAGGTCGATCACCGTCATCTCGAAGGCCTGACGGAATTCGTCCTCGAGCTGCACGAAGGCCGCGCCGTCGGTCATCAGCGGCTGGCTTATCGGTGCCTCGGCCGACAGGATCGACAGGTTGTCATTGGCGCGAACCATGGCGCGTTCAATGAACAGCGGGTCGATGCGGCTGGGGTTCTCGATCGCGTCGGTCAGGCCGCGGCCCGGTTCGAGATCGAGCGCCAGCGCCCCGGTGCCGAAATGCACGTCGAGATCGAGCAGCGCAGTCGGCGACTTGTGCGCTTCGGAGAACAGCCACGCCAGCGAGGTTGCCAGCGTCGATGCCCCGGCCCCGCCGCGGGTGCCCACCACTGCGGTCGAGATATGGCGCCGCGCGGCGTCGGCATCGCCGCCCTTGGGGGACATGAACATCGCCAGCGCCTGGTTGAGCGCATCGTGTACTTGCTGTGCCGACAGCGGCTTGAGCAGATAGTCGTGGATGCCGCTCGCGAGCAGGTCGCGATAAAGGCGCACGTCATTGACCTGACCGATGGCGACCACCACCGTGCCGGGTTCGCACACCTCGGCCAGCGCGTTGATGTCGTTCAGCGGATCACCGCTTTCCGACAGGTCGACGACCAGAATCGCCGGGCTGGCGCTGACGGACAGGGACTGGACCGCGTTGCGCAGGCCGCCCTTGTTGCACTTCTCCGGTGCCCAGCCGAATTCGACCACCACCGGACGCAGAACGTCGAGGGCATTATCGTCGCAGATGAAGGCTGCAAACGGGTCACGGTTGCCGGGCAAGCCCGATTTCCAGGGAGCGTTCATGGCTTAGTTACCTCCTCCGCCGGCGCCGCCACCGGCGGTCGCATCCATAAGTCCACCCGCGCCCGTGGGCGGCGTTTCGCGATAGGTCGCGATCGCCTTGTTCGACGTGGCGATAACGGTTTCACCCGAGCCCTTCTTGCCTTCCAGCAAGTCCTGCGGATCGGCGATCATAGCGGCGAGGTTGCCGTTGACCGCACAGCCGTAGCCGGGGCTGACACCGTTGGTGTAATTCATGTCCGATTTGGCCGACCAGTCCGGGCATCCCGGGACAGAGGCGCTCGAACGGGTGATGACCACCCGCGCCTGACCGGGCTGCAATGCGCCGGCCGTAACCGGGGCCACGTCGCTGATCATCAGGCCATAGCGTCCGGCCAGATCGCGGATTGCGTTCTCTACCGCCGGGTTCTGTCCGGGGTTTTCGATCGCGACGCGATCACCGTAACGCAGGTCCATCGTCTCGAACCAGCCGTTGAGGCGCTGCTGTTCGGAGATCGGCAGGCCCGAAGTGCTGGTGTTCACGTCGAGCGTGAAGTTGGTGCGGTCCACCACCGGCTGCTTCGTGCTGTAGAGGCTGGTGTTGGTCGGCATACCGCCGCAACCGGCGAGGCCGAAGCCAAGCGTAAGCGCAAGGGCGAGGGCGGGCGCGCGGCCAAGCCGTCCGGCCAGTGTTTTGGGTCGTGCAACAGGCATCTTACTCACCTTTCTTGCGTTAGAGGCTGAAACCCGGGGCCGCTGCATTGGCCTCGCGTTCGTCCTTGCGGTTCTTCTTGTCGGCCCGGCGCGGCTTGGCCGGCGCATTGGGGACGATCGCGGCCGGGTCGGCATCGCTGACCTTGGGCTGCGGTGCCTCGGGCTGCGAGGAGACCGGCCCCGGGCGCTGTTCGCCCGAAACGCCGGAATTGTTCTGGTAGCCCAGGAACTGCTCCAGCTCGCTTGCCGAACGATAGCCGTCGGTCGGCAGCTTGATGTCCTTCGCGTCGACCGGCTTGACCAGATAAGGCGTGACGATGATCACCAGCTCGCTTTCGCCGCGACGGAATTCGCGGCTGCGGAACAGGTTGCCGAGGATCGGCACGTCACCAAGTCCGGGCGCCTTGTCGAGCACGTTCTGCGAATTGGCAGTCATCAGGCCGGCAATCATGAAGCTCTGACCCGAACCCAGCTCGACCGTGGTCTCGGTGCGGCGGATGGTAAGGGCAGGAACCTGGAAGCCGTTGAGCACCACTGAACCCTGCGAGGACAGTTCGGAAACCTCCGGGCGCACCCGCAGCGAGATCCGCCCGTTCGAAAGCACAGTCGGGGTGTAGGCAAGGCTGACGCCGAAATTACGGAACTCGATCGTCGCCTGGCCGAGGCCCTGCGCGACCGGGATCGGGAATTCGCCGCCCGCAAGGAAGGTCGCGGTTTCGCCCGAAAGCGCGGTCAGGTTGGGTTCGGTGATGGTGTTCACCAGACCCAGCCGCTCCGACAGATCGAGCGCGCCCAGCATGTTGAGGCCGAACAGCTTGCCGAGACCGGCCAGCGAAGTGCCGCCATCGGAGTTGACCGCCGGACCTTTGATCTCGGTGCCATCGGGGAACACGAACGAGGTCTGCGCTGCGCCGTTGCCGACGCCCAGCGGGCCACCGTAGTTAAATTCGGCGCCGCCGATCTGGCGACCCGTGCCGACACCGAAGCGGAACCCGCTGGTGCCGTCGGCGGTCTGCAGGTTCCCGCCAATTTCGCGCAGCAGCGAACGGCTGACTTCGGCGAACTTGACGTTGAGGTTGACCTGAAGCGGCGTCGCGGTCTTGAGGCGGCTGATGACATTGGCGTCGTCACCCAGGAAGGCCTGCACCAGGCGTTCGGCCTCCGCGGCATCCTCGGGGTTACCCACTGTGCCGGTCAGCAGCACGGTGTTGGTACCCATGGTCGCCACGCTGATCTTGGCGTCGGGCATGGCCAGCGCCAGCATCTGATCGACGCTGCCGATGTTAGAGCCGACCCGGATGTTGGCCGAGAAGATCACGTCGCCGCGTTCGTTGCTGGCGTAGATCGTGGTCTCGCCACCGGCGCGGCCGAAGACATAGAGCTGGCGCTGCGACTTGATCTGGACGTCGGCCACGCTTTCATTGGCGACGAACACATCGGTCATCGTGCCGGGCACGGTTACCAGTTCGCCCCGGCCGATCGACAGGACGATTTCCTGCGTCGGCTTGACGACCTGCTGCGCGGTGGCAGTGGCGGTTGGCACGGCTGCAAGCGGCGCGGCCATCACGGCGGCGAGCAGCAGCTTGGCTTTCAAGTTGAGTTTCATTCTGCGGCTCCCCTCGGGTTGGCCTGTTGCCGCCTTTGACGAAAGCGGACGGAACTGATTGTTCGTGACCATTGTCGATCCCCCTCAGAAAACCAGAGTCGAACCGGCGGCGGGCAGGGTCTGACCGGCGCGGCGCATCCCCTCAGCCTGGCTGCGGACGATGCCTCCCGCGGCGGCCTGCGGGCTGACCGGGGTTTCCTCGGTCGCCTTGCCGCGGGTGACGCGGACGCTCGGACCCTTGTAGACGGGTTCGTTGTTGACCCTTGCCGACACACCGGGCGCAGCCGGGGTATATTCGGCCTGGCGGCTCTCGCCACGCTGGGGCGGCATGGTGGTGCGCTGGAACCGCGACACATCACCGCCGGTCACAAAGGTCGCCCCCTTGTCGATCGGACGGGCCATCGCGGCCTTGAGCAGCTTTTCTTCCTGCTCGGGGGTCGCGCCCTCGGGGATGTTCACGTCGCCCGCAGCAACAGCGCGTTCGAGTTCGACATCATTATCGGCCAGCGAACGCAACGCGAGGCTGAGCGTGCCGATGGTCTGGGCCACGGCGACCTTTTCCGCGATCTTGGGCGTCACTTCGAGCGTGACGGTGCGGAAGGCGGTGACGACGGTCTTGCCGTTTTCGTCGGTGGTGGTTTCGGTGGTCTGGTCGGTGGCGAGCACCCGCAGGTTACGGATCACCGTCTCGGCTGCACGCAGCGCCTGACCTTCGCCGTCGACCGTCTGGGTCAGGACGAGGTCGACCCTGTCACCCGGGAAGACGAAGCCGGCCACGCCGGTCATCGCCGACACCGGCACAGTCACGGCACGCATGCCCGGACCAAGCGCCGCCGCGAGGAAGCCGCGGTCGCCCGGGCTCACCAGCGAACCCTGGGTCACCGGCTCGCCGGCCGTGATCGGGAAGCGCACGACGGTGCCGAGCAGCTTGTCCATATCGGCCTCGCCGTCGATGAAGTAGGCGTCCTTGACGAGTTCCTCCGGCCAGGGCTGGAAGCCCAGGGCGTCGGCGGTGATGATTGTCCCCGCAGTCAAAGCGCGTTTTGCCACCAGCACCCGTGGGCCGGTCGGCTGGACCGCGGCTTCGGCTGAAGGGGCTCCGCCTCCGGCGAAGATGCTCCGTGCGGCAAAGGCAGTTCCGATCGCAATGATCAGAGCGCCGATCAGCAGAACCAGTTTCTTCCTATCCATGGCTGAAATAGCCCCCTCGTAATCGCCCTAGGTTGGTTAGCGGGCAGGTATGGTTTCGATGCGTAAGCCCCGAGTGGTTAAAATCGGGTTCACGTGGCAGCCGCAGACGTCGCTGCGGCTGGAAGCAGATTGAAATAAAGCACCCAAAGGCCGCCAAATGCGATCGCGACCCCGTAGGGGATGGCCAGGCGGTCGCGCTGGCGGCGCATGATGTGCCACATGCCCATGACGACGGTCAGAACCCCGCCGGCGATCGCCATTACGATCAGCAGCTGGATAAAGATGTCCCACGGAATCCACAGCGCCAGAACAGTCAGCAGCTTCACGTCGCCGCCGCCCATCATCTTGAGCGCGAACAGCCCGGCCAGCAGCGCAAAGGCGGCAACCGCTACGCCCAGCTGCATCGCCACGTCCGGCCACAGCGCCAGACCGCTCGACCACCAGAATACCGGTGCACCCAGAGCGATGGCCGCGTTCAGCCAGTTGTCGATTTGGCGCCGGCGAATATCGGTGAAAGCGGCAAAAACCAGCGCGATTGCCAAGGCAATCAGCAAGCCGTAGTGAATGGTGGTCATCAGCATTGTGCCCCCGAAGTTGCCTTGCGCCACGTGCGCAGCGGCCTTCTTTGAGGGAGTGCTACAGGTGTTTGCTTACCAAAAAGTAACCAAGCTCGGAGGCTCCAGATTCACGCAAATTCCGATGATGCGGCGATCGACCGCAGGACCATTCCCACCGCGGCACGCGAAAGCATCTGGCGCGCGGCCGATGGCCATGGCTTGCGCCGGATCGACTGGCCTGGTGCCTCCGATCAGCCGCGCGGATCGATCCTCTTTTTCCCGGGCCGCGGCGACAATTACGAAAAATATCTCGAAATGCTGGAACAATGGCACCGCGCCGGCTGGCGGGTGACGGCGGCGGACTGGCGAGGCCAGGCCGGATCCGGGCGGCTCGGCAAAGATGCGGTTACCGGGCATATCGAAGATTTCGCGATATGGATCGACGATCTGGCGCACCTCTGGAAAAGCTGGGTCGCCGAAACGCCCGGGCCGCATGTGCTCGCCGCACACTCGATGGGCGGGCATCTGGTGATGCGCGCGCTGGTCGAACGGCGGGTTGATCCCGATGCGGTGGTGCTCAGCGCGCCGATGATCGGGGTTAACGGCCCACCATTGCCCCTGCCGGTGCTGCATGCGGTGGCGCGTTTGATGTGCGCTGTTGGCGATCCGACCCGTCAGGCGTGGAAATGGAGCGAAAAGCCCGGCGAAATGCCGGCATCGCGCGCTAGTCTTCTTACCCATGATCCCGATCGCTATGCCGACGAGCAATGGTGGCGCGATCACCGGCCCGAACTGGTAATGGGCCCGGCAAGCTGGCGCTGGGTAGAGCGCGCCTATGCCTCCTCGCGCAAGCTGGAGCAGGCAGGCGCACTGGAAAGCGTCGACGTGCCGGTGCTGATCCTTTCGACATCATCGGACAAACTGGTGAGCCACACCGCCAACCTGCGTGCTGCGCGGCGCCTGCCGAAAGGCGAGATGGTGGCGTTCGGCAGCGAGGCGCATCACGAGATCCTGCGCGAAGCCGATCCGGTTCGCGACCGCGCGATGGCGGCGACAACCGAGTTTCTCGACCGTGTGGCGCCCGCCGACCCGGGGGCATGATTATGTATGATTTCGCCGTTATCGGGGCCGGGATGGCCGGTGCGAGCATCGCCGCCGAGCTGGCTCCGCATGCCCGTGTGCTGCTGCTCGAGGCGGAGGATGCACCGGGCTATCACGCTACCGGGCGTTCGGCGGCATTCTGGGACGAATGTTATGGCGGCCCCGGGGTCGTTCCGCTGACGCTCGCTTCGGGGCCTTACCTGCGCGAGCACGGCTTCCTGACGACTCGCGGCGCGCTGCATCTCGGGCGGGCTGCGGACCGGGCGGCGATGGACGATTTCCTCGCGACTTTTGCGGGCACCGGGGCGACGATCGAGCGGCTGGGGCGCGACGATATTATACGCCGCGTTCCGGGACTTCGGCCTGATTGGATCGAGGCGATCCACGAACCGGCCTGCGCCGATATCGACGTTGCAGGCCTGCACCAGCACTATCTTGGCCGGGCGCGTCGCGGCGGGGTGGAGGTGGTTTGCCGTGCGCGAGTCGGGCAATTGCAGCGCGAGGCGGGTGGTTGGCGAATCGCGACCGCAGCGGGAGCCGAATATCGGGCGGCGCGCCTAATCAATGCGGCGGGCGCGTGGGCCGACGGTATCGCCGCGCTGGCGGGAGTGAGGCCGCTGAGCATCCGGCCGTATCGTCGCACCATGGCGCAATTGCGGGTCGATCCGCCTGCGCCGGCCGACCTGCCACTGGTGCTCGACATAAACGGTACGTTCTATTTCAAGCCCGACGGCGGAAGGCTGTGGCTCAGCCCGCATGACGAAATTCCCGCCGAGCCGGGCGATGCCGCGCCCGATGAGATCGATATCGCCATCGCGATCGACCGGTTCGAACAGGTGACCGGCTGGCGCATCGCCGCAGTCGAGCGGCGCTGGGCGGGCCTCAGGAGTTTCGCGCCGGACCGCTTGCCGGTCTATGGCTTCGATCAGGCTGAAAACGCCTTTTTCTGGTTCGCGGGTCAGGGCGGCTTCGGCATCCAGACCGCGCCTGCCGCCGCCCGGCTGGGCGCACAGCTGGCGCTGGGACTTGATGCCGATGCCATGACGCAGGCGCTTGATCCGGCGGCCTATTCGCCGGCGCGCTTTGCCCAGGAACGCAAGCTTCGCAGCGCCTAGCCAATCGCGGCGCAATCTGTATGGTTACGCATGTGGTCGCTTTGTGAACCACGCCAGATCAGGAGGGGCCGACATGGCGCACAAGTTCGAAATCTATAAGGACAACGCAGGCGAGTTCCGCGTCCGCTTCAAGTACAATTCGGAAGTGATGTTCTCGACGCAGGGCTATTCGAGCAAGGCCAGTGCGCAGAACGCGATCGATTCGATCAAGAAGAACGGCCCCGGCGCCGAGGTCGAAGACAACAGCTGATTTCGCCGGCCGCGCCTAAGGGCTGGCGGCCTGCACCACCGAAGGTGGCTTCAAGCGAACGCGGCGGGACCTAGCTTCCCGCCGCGATCCGTTCAGCCTCGGCGCTGGCGAGTGCATCGACCCGCTCGTTTTCCGGATGGCCGTTATGGCCGCGGACCCAGTGCCAGGTAACGTGGTGCGGACGCGCGGCCTCGATAAGGTCGTGCCACAGATCGGCATTCTTCACGGGTTTCTTGCTGGCATTGACCCAGCCGTTGCGCTGCCAGCCGTGAATCCATTTCTGCATCCCGTCGAGCACATATTTGCTGTCGGAATACAGATCGACCGCGCAGGGTTCGATCAGGGCATTGAGAGCCTTGATCACCGCCGTCATCTCCATGCGGTTATTGGTGGTTTCCACCTCGCCGCCCGACATCTCCTTTTCATGGCGTCCCATGCGCAGCAAAGCGCCCCATCCGCCGGGGCCGGGATTGCCCTTGCACGCGCCGTCGGTGAAGATTTCGACCTTTTTCATGGGCAGAAGCCTTAGGCGCGGCGAGGCTCAGGCATCAAGCACGCCCGCGCCCGCTTCGTCGTAAAACCGCCAGCGTTCCACGAATTGCATCGGGTCCTTGCGGGTGACGAGCGCGTCGTCGGGCGTTTCGAGCCAGTCTTCGGCGCGGCTGGCAACGAACCTAAGGCAAGCGCCCTTGGCGATCTGCGGGAAAAGCGCCCGCTCGGCAGGTTTGAGCGGGCGGACGCTTTCGTAACCCGCCACCAGCGCATTGCCGCAATCGGCGCGATAGCGGCCTTCCGCATCGAAGCACCACGCCGCATGGGTCACCGCGAGATCGAGCGCCATCGGCCCCGTGCAGGCGAAGTAGAAATCGATAAGGCCCGTCACCGTGTCGCCGCGCATCAGCACATTGTCGGGGAACAGGTCGGTGTGGGTCTGCGACTGCGGGAGCGCCGCCAGATCGAGTGCGGCGGCGGCGCGCGCATGATCGAGCATTGCGGGCAATTCTGGGTGGACCGTCGCAAGCCGCTGCGCCCCGCAGTTTGCGAGAATCGCCGCGCTCGCGGCAAAATCCATCGCATTGGCGCGGCTCAGCGGAAAATCGCGCGCGGCAAGGTGCATATCCGCCAGCACCGCGCCGATGCTGCGGGCCTGTGCGGGGGTGGGGCGGGTAGGGGAGACGCCGGGCAGAAACTCGATCAGCGCCGCGGCCTTGCCCTCTACCATGCGGAAGGATGCGCCGCTGCGATCATGCATTGTGCGCGGGACCGGACACCCCTTGGCAGCAAGATGATCGAGCAGGTCGAGGAAATAGGGCAGGTCGGCATAGTCGATCCGGCGCTCGTACAGCGTCAGGATGAAACGGGTGCCGCTATTGCCGCTTCCGGTGGTCTCGACCAGCCAGTTGGAATTAGAGACGCCTTCCGCGATGCCTTTGGCCGAAACCAGTTCGCCGACATCATATTCTGCGATCAGCCGGGCAAGATCCTCGGCCCCGAGATGGGTATAGACCGCCATTGCCCCTGCGGCCCGTGCCCTATTCGGTCAGCTGGCGCGGAAGTTTGAACACCATCTTCTCTTCCGCCGCGGTAATGGTCTGTTCGCGGATCGGTCGATAGCCGGCCAGCGCGGCGACCACTTCGCGAACGAGAATTTCCGGGGCCGATGCACCCGCCGTCAGCCCCAGCGTTTCCACCCCTTCGAGCCATGCGAAGTCGATCTCGCTCGCCCGCTGGATCAGCTTGGCCGGCGTGCCGAGCCGCTCGGACACTTCCACCAGCCGCAGCGAATTGGACGAATTGGGCGCGCCGATCACCAGCACCAGATCGCAATCATGCGCCAGTTCCTTGACTGCCGCCTGCCGGTTGGAGGTCGCATAGCAGATGTCTTCCGCTTTCGGCCCGCTGATATTGGGATAGCGCCATTCGAGCGCCTCGATCACCTCGCGCGTGTCGTCGACCGACAGCGTGGTCTGGGTGAGGTAGGCCAGTTCCTCGTCCGAATCGAACGGCAGCTTGTCGACATCCTCGATGGTCTCGACAAGCGTCATCTGCCCCGGTTCGACCTGCCCCATGGTGCCGATCACCTCGGGATGGCCTTCGTGGCCGATGAAGATGATGTGGCGGCCCTTTTCGATCTGGCGTTCAGCCTGACGGTGGATCTTGCTGACCAGCGGGCAGGTGGCATCGACATAGAGCAGCTGGCGGCGCTTGGCCTCGGCGGGTACCGTCTTGGGCACACCGTGGGCGCTGAACACCACCGGCGCATCGTCGGGCACCTCGTCGAGCTCCTTGACGAAGATCGCGCCCTTGGCCTTCAGCCCTTCGACGACATATTTGTTGTGGACGATCTCGTGCCGCACATAAACCGGCGAACCGTAACGCTCGAGCGCCTTCTCGACGATCTCGATGGCCCGATCGACACCGGCGCAGAATCCGCGAGGGGCGGCGATCAGCAGGTTGAGCGGGGGGCGGGCAGCAACGGCCGGATCAGCGGCGGCGGCATCGGATGCGGGAAAGGGCGCGTTCATGTCTCCCCCTCTAGCGCTTTGCGGCGTGTCTCGCTAGGGCATGCATGCGCGAGCTTGTGCGCGCTACGGATCCGGTTTTCGAGGACGGTTTTTTGATGATGTTCCGCACCCGCGCCCTTCCTGTCCTTGCTGCAATGGCGGCGCTGGCCGGCTGCGCCGGCGAAGGCGAACTGGTGCTCGATCAGGGGGTCGGCATCACTTCCGTGCTGACGACCTGCCCGGCGGTCGGGATTCCCGACTACACCGGCGATGTCACCACGTTCCGTTCCGGCGATGACCGCAGCCTTGCCAGCCTTGATGTCAGCGCGGCGATTACAAATCTGCGCTCGACCTGCAACGAAGCCGGCGCGCAGGTGTATAGCGAGGCGACATTCGAAGTGCACGCCCGCCGCGCCGACGTGCGCGGTGCCCGCACTGTGACGCTGCCCTATTTCGTCACCATCCTGCGCGGCGGAAGCGCTGTCGTCAGCAAACGGGTAGGCGAAGTCACACTGACTTTCGCTGACGGGCAGGAACGCGCGATGGCGACCGCCAAGGCCGGTTCCTTCGTCAACCGTGCGGACGCCGCACTGCCGGAGGATATCCGCGAAAAGATCACCCGACGACGACGCCCGGGCGAGGTCGATGCCGCGCTTGATCCGCTGGCCGATCCCGAAGTGAAGGCGGCGATTGCCCGTACCCGCTTCGAAATGCTGGTCGGCTTCCAACTGACCGAAGACCAGCTGGCCTATAACGTCAGGCGCTGATTTTGTCCGGGGGCGCCTCTGCGCCCCCGTCCTCGGCGGGTTTTCGCCGCTTTGCGTCGGAGCGCCTGCGGGCGGCCGGTCGGCCTTGCGGTTGCTGTGTGACCGTTCGCCTCTTTGCCCTTCCCCAGCCGCGGGCTTGACCCGGGTCTCCGCTTTCTATCTTGCACGCGCGACTGATCGCGCCTTACGCACGAGAACACCATGACCGAAACCAAGACCCTGTATTCCGCCTATGCGGAGCTGATTGAAAGCGTGCTGGCCGATCTGGTCGGTGAAGGCGTTTTGCCCGCCGGCACGTCCTTCGCCAATGTCACGCTCGAACCGCCGCGAGATGCGTCGCACGGTGACCTCGCCACCAATGCGGCGATGGTGCTGGCCAAAGGCGCAGGGATGAACCCGCGCGCGCTGGCCGAAGCGATCACCGCGAAGCTTTCTGCGAACCCTGCGATTACGAGCGCCGAAATCGCCGGGCCGGGCTTCATCAACCTGCGCCTTTCGCCCGGGGCATGGCTCGAAGAACTCGCAACGATTGCGCAGCTTGGTGCCGATTACGGCCGTTCGGACATGGGCGGCGAGCGCGTCGTGAACGTCGAATATGTCTCGGCCAACCCAACCGGCCCGATGCACATGGGGCACTGCCGCGGCGCGGTGGTGGGCGATGCGCTGGCAAGCCTGCTCGAATTTGCCGGACACCGGGTGATCCGCGAATATTACGTCAATGATGCCGGGGCGCAGGTCGATGTGCTCGCCCGCTCGGTGCATCTGCGTTACCGCGAGGCGCTGGGAGAGGACATCACCATCCCCGAAGGGCTGTATCCGGGCGATTATCTCGTGCCGGTCGGGCAGGCGCTTGCCGCCGAATTCGGTGACAAATACGCTGCCGCGCCGGAGAGCGAATGGTTGATCGCGTTTCGCACCCGCGCCGTCGCCGCGATGATGGACATGATCCGTGCCGATCTCGCCACGCTGGGGATCAAGCACGATCTTTTCTCCTCCGAGGCGGAATTGCAGGCCTCGGGCAAGGTCGATGCGGCGGAGCAATGGCTGCGTGAACATGATCTCGTCTATGACGGCGTGCTCGAAGCGCCCAAGGGCAAGGCTCCGCCGGAAGACTGGGAGCCGGTGGAACTGCCGCTGTTCCGCTCGACGAAGTTCGGCGACGATCAGGATCGCCCGATCAAGAAGTCGAACGGCGCGTGGACCTATTTCGGGGCCGACCTCGCCTACCATTTCCAAAAGGCGCAGGATGCCGATGCGTTGGTCGATATCTGGGGTGCGGACCACGCGGGAACGGTGAAGCGGATCAAGGCCGCAGTCGCGGCGCTGACCAGCGCCGAAGGCGGCGCGCCCAAGCCATTCGAGGTCAAGCTGGTCCAGATGGTGCAGCTGATGAAGGGCGGCCAGCCGTTCAAGATGTCGAAGCGCGCGGGCAATTTCGTGACGCTGGCCGACGTGGTCGACATGGTCGGCAAGGACGTGGTGCGCTTCACCATGCTCACCCGCAAGCCCGATGCGCAGATGGATTTCGACTTCGACAAGGTGGTCGAAGCCTCGAAGGACAATCCGGTGTTCTATGTGCAATATGCCCATGCGCGGATCCGCTCGACGCTGCGCAAGGCTGCCGAGGCGGGATTTGCCCCGTCCGGCGCGGCGCTGGATCGTCTGGGCGAAGAAGAGCTCGATCTGGTGCGGCGCGCCGCGCAGTTCCCGCGCGAGATCGAGGCGGCGGCCCGCGCGCGCGAGCCGCACCGTATCGCCTTCTACCTCTACGATCTGGCGGCGGACCTCCATTCCTTCTGGA
This sequence comes from Erythrobacter fulvus, assembly GCF_028595285.1. GTDB lineage: Bacteria > Pseudomonadota > Alphaproteobacteria > Sphingomonadales > Sphingomonadaceae > Erythrobacter > Erythrobacter fulvus. Next base: position 194,630 of record NZ_JAQQXQ010000003.1, read on the forward strand.
ACCTCGGTAATGACCGCGTGGAAAAGCGGTTCATCGTGGAACAGGATTCGAGCATGACAGCGGCAAGACTTTTCCTTGCCGACGCAATCGGGCAAGTGATCCGCAACGGGCTTGGCGTGCTTGGCGTCGAAGCTGTCGAAATGATGTAATCGCTTGGGGGAAGGGCGCGAGGCTTGGCCATGATCGATGCCGAATACGAGGAACTGGAAACCGGTGACGGCGAGCTTGATCTGGCCGATACCGACAACCTGCCGTGGCTTGAATCCGATGAGGAGGACGAGGATGCGGGCGGGCTCGATTTGGGGCAGATCCTCGGCTTCGTTGGCGTTCTAATCGTCCTGCTTGCGGCCATCGTCGGCGCGGTATGGTATGTCTCGAACCGCGCCAGCGGAATCGAGGCGGTTGCCGACGGCAGCGTGATCGAAGCGCCCGAAGGCCCGATCAAGGAACGACCTGAAGACCCGGGCGGTAAGACATTCGCCGGAACCGGCAACGTCGCGCCCGTGGTTGGCGAAGGCGGCACCCGTGAAGCCGTGGTGGCAAGCAAGGACGCGGCTCCCGCGCCCAAGCCGTCGCCTTCGGCCAGCGTCACGGCTGCGCCGGCTCCGGCTGCGGACATGTCGGGCGTAGGCGTGCAGCTCGCGGCCTATTCCTCGCGCGCACGGGCCGAGCAGGGGTGGAGCGATCTTACCCGCCGTACCGAAGTGCTTTCCGGCGTGAAGCACCGCGTGGTCGAGGGTAAAGTCGATATCGGCACCGTCTATCGCCTGCAGGCGATTGCAGCCAACCGCACCGCGGCGGAGGAACTTTGTGCCGCGCTGAAGGCCGACGGGCTCGACTGCCAGGTCAAATAGGCGCGCACGGCGGCGTTTTTCCCCGTTGCGGATGGTTACCATGCTTGCTTGACGCGGGCTTCCTTGCGAACCTGTCAGGATGATTCCGGCGATCTTCGGCCTCGGCGGCCCGCATCTTACCGCTGACGAGCGCGCCTTCTTCCGCGAGGCCGATCCGGCGGGCTACATCCTGTTCGGCCGAAATTGCGAAAACCCCGACCAGTTGCGCGCACTGACGGACGATCTGCGTTCGATCCACGGACGCGACCGGCTGCTTGTCTCGATGGACCAGGAAGGCGGCCGCGTCGCCCGCCTGCGCCCGCCGCACTGGTCGGCCTATCCCTGCGCGGATGCCTTCGCACGGCTTTACGACATTGCTCCTGCCAGCGCGATCGAAGCGGCGCGGGCCAATGCGACGGCAATGGCGCTCGAACTGTCTGCGATGGGGATCACGGTCGATTACCACCCGCCGCTCGACCTGAGGGTGCCGGGCGCGCATGACGTGATCGGCGACCGTGCCTTTGGCAGCGATCCGGTGCAGGTCGCCGCGCTGGGTCGCGCGGTGCTCGAAGGGCTGGCCGCCGGCGGCGTAACCGGCTGTATCAAGCACATGCCGGGCCACGGGCGCAGCGATGTCGATACCCACAAGGCGCTGCCCACCGTCACCGCCAGCGCGGCCGAACTGGAAGCCGACCTCGCTCCGTTCCGCAAGCTCAACCATGCCCTGATCGGGATGACCGGACATCTGGTGTTCACGGCGTGGGATGCAGAAAACCCGGTCACGCTGTCCGAAACCGTAATCCGCGACATCATTCGCGGTGCAATCGGCTTCGACGGCCTGTTGCTGACCGACGACATCGACATGGAGGCACTCGGCGGGTCGATCCCCGAACGTTCCGTGCGTGCCCATGCGGCGGGGTGCGACATCATCCTCAATTGCTGGGCGAAGATGGACGATATGGTCGGCATCTGCGAGGTGCTGCCGGCGATGTCCGACGCCACGGCCGCGCGGCTCGACCTCGCACTGGCGGGCACGCGCGTCGCCCCGGGTATGGCGCCGGAACAAGGCGAGTTGCTGGCCAAGCGCGACGCGCTGCTGGCGCTGACCGGAGCAGCGGCATGAGCGGCGAGGAACAGCCCTTCATGTTTCCGCCCGCCGATCCGTCCCGGCCCGAGACCGATTCGCTCTATCTCGCGCTCGACGGATGGGAAGGGCCGCTTGATCTGCTGCTCGACCTCGCGCGGCGGCAGAAGGTCGATTTGCGCCAGATCTCGATACTCGCGCTGGTCGATCAATACCTGATCTATATTGAACGCGCCGGTGCGTTGAAGCTTGAGCTTGCCGCCGATTACCTCGTGATGGCGGCCTGGCTCGCCTATCTGAAATCGGCGCTGCTGCTGCCCAAGGACGAGCAGGAAGATCCCTCGCCCGAAGAACTCGCGCTGCGCCTGCAATTGCGTCTGCAACGCCTCGGCGCGATGCGCGAGGCGGCGGCGCGGCTGATGGGGCGCGATCGGATCGGGCGCGACGTATTCCTGCGCGGCGCGCCTGAAGGCCTGCGGACCGACCGAAAGACCGTGTGGCGTTCCGACATGTTTGCGCTGATTCAGGCCTACGGGCAGGTCAAGGCGCGCACCGCGCCGCGCATCTACCATGTCGCCAACCGTCCGGTGATGACGCTGGATTCCGCGCTCGAACGGGTTTCGGCGATGCTCGGCGTCACGCTGGAATGGATGGAAATCCGCGATTTTCTCCCGCCCCATGCCTCGCCGGAACTCAAGCGTTCGGCGCTGGCGTCGAGCTTTGTCGCGGCTCTGGAGCTGACCAAGCGCGGGCGTGCGGAGCTTGAGCAGGAGGGTGCCTTTGCGCCTTTGCGAATTCGCCGCCTTAAAGAGGGTGCAGCGGCGTGAGCGAGCAGCCCGGCACGCTCGAACGCGCGGTGGAGGCAACGTTGTTCGCTGCCGAGGAGCCGATGACGGTCGATGCGCTCGCTACCCATCTCGGCGGGCTGGAGCCTGCGGAGGTGCGCGATGCGCTCGCCGCGCTGGAACGGCAATATGCGGCGCGCGGCGTGCATCTGGTCGAACGCGCCAAGCGCTGGCATTTCGAGACCGCGCCCGATCTTGCCCACCTGTTACGGCGCGAAAAGGAGCAGGTGCGGCGCCTCAGCCGCGCGGCGACGGAAGTGCTGGCGATCATCGCCTATCACGAGCCCGTCAGCCGCGCCGAAATCGAATCGATCCGCGGCGTGCAGACCAGCGCCGGCACGCTCGACGTGCTGATGGAGGCGGGCTGGATCCGTCCCGCCGGTCGCCGCGAGGTGCCGGGGCGTCCGGTGATCTATGCGACAACGCCCGAATTTCTCGACCATTTCGGGCTCGAATCCCGCCGCGACCTGCCCGGTATCGACGAATTGCGCGCCGCCGGCTTGCTCGATCCGGTGGACGAGGCGATGGAAACCGCGATGCGTTTCGAACCGGACGAACCCGACGCGGACGAAGGGGCCGATAGCGAGTATCCCTAGCGCTTTTGTCGCGCGCCGCTTAACGAAGGTGGCGAAGCCGCCGCAAGGCTCCTATATAGTGGTGGCACACGAACAAGAGTCTTGGCTTATGCAACCCGGTATCTGGCAAATCCTCATTATCGCCGTCGTCGTCCTGATCCTGTTCGGGCGCGGGCGCATTTCGGAAATGATGGGCGACTTCGGCAAGGGCATCTCCAGCTTCAAGAAGGGCATGAACGAAACCGATCAGGCTTCGGCCAAGCCCCGGATCGAGCCGCCCGCGGAAACCGCCACGCCTGCGGAAACCGTCGCGCCTGCCGAAAAGAACGACACCACCGGCAACTGATCTTCGCTCAACAGGAGGCGGCGCGCCCGCACCTTTCATGTTCGACATCGGCGCCGCGGAACTGCTGGTCATCATCATCGTCGCGGTCATCGTGATCGGGCCGAAGGACTTTCCGCTTGCCATGCGCACAGCGGGTCGCTGGATCGGCAAGGTCCGGCGCGTCTCCGCCCATTTCCGCAGCGGCATCGACACGATGGTTCGCGAGGCCGAACTGGAAGACATGGAGAAGAAGTGGAAGGCGCAGAACGAGGAGATCATGCGCCGTTCTGCCGCGCTTACCGAACAGGAAAACGGTGCTCCGGTGATGACCGGGCCTCCGCCCGTCGAACCGCCTTCGGCGGCCGAGGCTCCCCCCGAAGACAAGCCCCGGGACGCAGCCGGCAAGGGTGACGGCGATGTTTGAGATCGACGATCTCGACGAAACCCGCGCGCCGCTGCTGGATCATCTGATCGAACTGCGTACCCGCGTCATCCGTTCGCTGCTGGCGTTGCTGGTGGGGTTCGCGGTGTGTTTCTATTTTGCCGACGAGATTCTCGGTTTTCTCGTCCAGCCGCTGCGCGCTGCCTTTCCCGATGGCCAAGGCCAGCTGATCTTCACCAAGCTGCCGGAAGTCTTCTTTGTCGAGATGAAGGTCGGGCTGTTCGCGGGCTTCATGGTCAGCTTTCCCGTTATCGCCAACCAGCTGTGGGCGTTTGTCGCGCCGGGGCTTTATGCGCGCGAGAAGAAGGCGTTTTTGCCCTTCCTGATCGCCACGCCTGTGCTGTTTCTAGGCGGGGCGGCGCTGGCCTATTTCGTCGTCATGCCCACCGCTTTTCGGTTCTTCCTCGGCTTTGGAGGGGCGGCCGGAGGGCTGGAGGTGCAGGCACTGCCGAGCGCCGGCGAATATCTCGATCTGGTGATGCAGTTCATCCTCGCCTTCGGGCTTACCTTCCTGTTGCCGGTGCTGCTGTTGCTGCTGCACCGTGCAGGGATCGTCACCCGGGCGCAGATGGCAGGCGCGCGGCGCTATGTGGTGGTCGGGGTGTTCGTGATCGCCGCGGTGGTGACCCCGCCCGATCCCGGCTCGCAGGTGATCCTCGCGCTGCCGCTGCTGTTGCTGTTCGAAGCCTCGCTGCTGCTGATGCGGCTGCAGGAACGCAAGGTAGAGGCCGAAAAGGCGGCCGAGCAGGTGGAGCAGGCGGCGGAGTAGTTACTCCGCCCCGCGCACCTTTACCCCGCCGATCCACACTTCGATGATCTTCGTCTGGCGGATCTCGTCGGGCGAGGCGAGCAGCGGATCATTGTCGACCAGCAGGAAATCGGCCCGCTCGCCCGGAATCAGGCGTCCGAAGCGTCCCTCGGCAAAGCCTGCAAAGGCGGCGTCAGATGTGAACCCGGCCAGCGCCGTCTCGCGGTTCACCGTTTCCTGCGGGAACCATCCGCCGAAGGGCTCGCCGTTCGCATCGGTGCGGCTGATCGCGGCTGCCATTCCGGCGAAAGGATCGGCCGGCTCCACCGGCGCATCGGAACCGAAGGCCAGCCGCCCGCCGACCTTCATCACGCTGCGCCAGGGATAGGCACCCTCGAGCCGGTCCGGCCCCAGCCGCGCCTCGGCCATCAGCCGGTCGGAGGTCTGGTGGAGTGGCTGCATGGAGGCGATTACCCCGTGCTTGCCGAGCAGCGGAAGATCCGCCGGATCGACGATCTGGGCATGCTCGATCCGCCAACGCCGGTCGCCGTCATAGCTTTCGGAAAGCTCCTCAATCGCCGTCAGCACCTCGGCATTGGCGGCATCGCCGATGGCATGGACGGCGGTCTGGAAATTGTCCATCGCCGCGCGGCTCATCAGGTTGCGCAGCTGGGCCGGGGTGAGCAGCGGCAGGCCTTTTGCGCCCGGATCGTCGTGATAGGGCGCCTTCAGACTCGCCCCGCGCGAACCCAGCGCGCCGTCGAGATAGAGCTTGATCCCGCCCATCCGCAGCCTGTCGTCGTAGAGCCACATCGTCGGCCCCGCGCCGGCGACAGTTTCGAGCGTTTCGAACCCGTCGGCATAGGCCATGATCCGAACCTGCAACCGCCCGCTGTCTCCGGCGCGGCGGAAGGTCGTCCAATCGGCCATCTCCGTGCCCATGTCCGCGACGGCCGTCACGCCTTTGGCCAGCAGCACCTCTTGCGCCTTGGCGAAGGCCAGATCGCGGTCTTCGGGGCGAGGCGGGGGCACGACCTTGCCGACCAGCGCAATCGCGTTGTCCACGAATACGCCTGTCGGATTGCCCTTGGCATCGCGGATCACCTTGCCGCCCGCCGGATCGGGGGTCTTGGCGGTGACACCAGCGGTCTGGATCGCAAGGGTGTTGGCCCAGTTGGCGTGATTGTCCGCGCGTTCGAGCCACACCGGACGGTCAGACACCACGGCGTCGAGTTCGGTGGCGGTTGGGAAGCGGCCGAGACCCCATTTTTCCTGATTCCAGCCGCGGCCGAGGATCCACGGTCGGCCCGGGTTTTCCTCCGCGAAGCTTTTGATCTTCGCCAGCGCGTCTTCAAGCGAGGTGGTGTCCGACAGGTCGAGCGTCAGTGCCGCAAAGCCGATGTCCATGACATGCACGTGGGCGTCGATCATGCCCGGGATCAGCACCCGACCTTCGCCGTTGAGGCGGTAATCGACCCGCGGGCGCTCGTCACCGCGCGCCAGCAGGGTTACGACCTTGCCATCATCGTCGAATACGAGGCCGGTGAAGCGCCGGACCTTGCCTTGCTCGTCGATGGTCACGCCGTCGACATTGTCGACCAGCGTATCGGCGAGCGCGGGGGAGACGAGAGCAGTCGAGGCGGCCAGCGCCGCAAGACAAAGACGCAGCATGCTTATCCTTCTTCGGAAATACGACGAGGCAGACGGGTAACGAGCGCGCTGGTGTCCTTGCGTCCGCCGCCCGCTGCCTGCACGTCGGCATAGAACTGGTCGACCAGCGCGGTGACCGGTGCGGCTAGGCCCAGACGGCGCGCTTCGGCCAGCGCATAGCCCAGATCCTTGCGCATCCAGTCGATCGCGAAGCCGAAATCGAATTCATTCCGGGTCATCGTCGCCCAGCGGTTGTCCATCTGCCAGCTTTGCGCTGCGCCGCCCGATATGGCCTCATAGGTCTTGTCGAGATCGAGCCCGGCGGCCTCGGCCAGACGGACCGCTTCGGACAGCCCGGCGAGCACGCCCGCTATACACATCTGGTTGGCCATTTTGGCGGTCTGGCCCGCACCCGCCGGGCCGACATGCACAATCGCCTTGGCGTAAGCGTCCATCACCGGCTCTGCCCGCGCCAGATCATCGGCGCTGCCGCCGCACATGATCGCCAGCTTGCCATTGACGGCGCCTGCCTCGCCGCCGCTGACCGGCGCATCGACAAAACCGATGCCCTTGGCGGCGCAGGCGCCGTCCAGTTCGCGGGCAAGGTCGGCAGAGGTGGTGGTGTGATCGACCAGCAGGCTGCCTTCCGCCATCGCGCCCAGCACGCCGTCTGCGCCGAACACGATCTGACGCACGTCGTCGTCATTGCCGACGCAGGTAAAGACGATGTCGGCCCCCTGCGCTGCCTGTGCCGGGGTGGCGCCAAAGCCGACCTTCAACCTTTCTGCGGCCCAAACCTCACGCCATTTCGCCGCACGTGCAGCCGATCGGTTATAGGCCGTTACGCTGTATCCGGCGCGGGCGAGGTGGCCGGCCATCGGCCCGCCCATCACGCCCAGCCCGATGAAGGCAATGCTCAGGTTTTCGCTCATGGCCGCGGTGCCTATCGCCTTCGCGCGGGATTGCCAACTCGGCCGTGCATGCGAATTCCGTCCGCGGGCGATTGCCCTTGCGTCAACAAGCCTCTAATCGCCGCCCCACTATGTCGACACAGCTTGCAGCATCGGCCCCCAAGGGCAACGCCGCCACTCCGGCGGACCTGACCATCGACGATGTGCGCGCCGCCGCCGCGCGGATCGGCGGCGCGGTGGTCAAGACGCCGATGATGCATTCGATCACGCTGTCGGAAATCACCGGCGCGGATATCTGGCTGAAGTTCGAGAACCTCCAGTTCACGGCCGCCTACAAGGAACGCGGCGCACTCAATGCGCTGCTGCAACTGACCGAGGAACAGCGCGCGCGCGGCGTGATTGCGGCTTCGGCGGGCAATCACAGCCAGGGGCTTTCCTATCACGGCACCCGGCTGGGCGTGCCGGTTACCATCGTCATGCCGCGCACGACGCCAACCGTGAAGGTGATGCAGACCGAAAGCGTCGGCGGCAAGGTGGTGCTGGAGGGCGAGACTTTCGACGAGGCCTATGCCCATGCCCGCAAGCTCGAAGGCGAGCTGGGCCTGACTTTCGTCCATCCCTTCGACGATCCGCATGTGGCCGCGGGCGCGGGCACGGTTGCGCTCGAGATGTTCGAGGTTAAATCCGATCTCGATTGCATCGTCACCCCGATTGGCGGGGGCGGGCTAATTTCGGGCATGGCGACGGTTGCCAAGGCGCTGAACCCCGCGATGGAAGTGGTGGGTGTGCAGGCGGCACTGTTCCCGTCGATGTTCGACAAGATCAAGGGCGCGGACCTGCCTTGTGGCGGCGACACGCTGGCCGAAGGCATCGCGGTCAAGAAGCCGGGCGAATTCACGGCCAAGGTCATTGCCGAGCGCGTGGACGACATTCTGCTGGTGGATGAACCCGCGCTAGAAAAGGCGGTGGCGTTGCTGCTCCAGATCGAGAAGACCGTGGTCGAAGGCGCGGGCGCCGCAGGGCTGGCAGCGGTGCTGAGCAATCCGGCGCGGTTTGCGGGCAAGAGCATCGGGCTGGTGCTGTGCGGCGGCAATATCGATACCCGCCTGCTCGCCAATGTGCTGCTGCGCGATCTGGCGCGGCAGGGGCGGCTGGCACGCCTGCGCATCACCCTGCAGGATCGGCCCGGGGCGCTGTTCCGGGTGATGCGCCTGTTTGACGAACACAACGTCAACATCATCGAAATCTATCACCAGCGCATCTTCACCACGCTGCCGGCCAAGGGCCTGATTACCGATATCGAATGCGAGGCGCGCGATGCCGATCAGGTCGAACGGCTGGTCGAAGGGCTGCGGGCCAAGGGTTATTCGGTGCAGATGGTCGAACTGGGCTGATCGGTCCGGCGCGAATTTCGCTCGCCCGGGCGCAGCGTTTTTCTGCCTTTTCCCCCTTAGACTGGCGTGCGTTTGTGCACATTGCGCGATTATTCGCATCGTTTCATGGTTAAGGGACTTTTACCGCGGGCCGCGTGCAGGCATAACCTTTCGGTAACAATTGCCACCGCGATTCACGCCAAGAGGATATAGCCCGCCCGTGACGGCACCGATCCGCTTCCCGAGATTCTTCGTGACCAGCCCGGCGCCCTGCCCCTATCTGCCGGGCCGGAGCGAGCGGAAGGTGTTTACCGAACTCAAGGGCCCGCACGCAGACCAGCTCAATGAAGCGCTTGGCAGGATCGGGTTCCGGCGCAGCCAGACGGTGGCCTATCGCCCTTCCTGTCTTGATTGTCAGGCCTGTGTTTCGGTGCGGGTGGTGGCGGGCGAATTCCGGCCCTCGCCGAGCCAGAAGCGTGATCTGAAGCGCAACAGCGATCTGATCGTGACCGAATGCCGTCCGTGGGCGACCGACGAACAGTTCGACCTGCTGGCACGCTATCTCGGTCGGCGGCACCCGGATGGCGGCATGGCGGCAATGGACGAGCTCGATTATGCCGACATGATCGAACACACGCCCGTCAACAGTGTGGTGACCGAATATCGCGAACTTGGTGCGGGTGGTCGGCCCGGACGTCTGGTGGGGGCCTGCCTGACCGACCGGCAGGGCGATGGCCTGTCGATGATCTATTCCTTCTACGAACCCGATCATGCGGACCGCGTGGGTCTCGGCAATTTTATTATCCTGGATCACATCCGCCGCGCGGCGGCCGAAGGGCTGCCCTATGTCTATCTGGGCTATTGGGTCGAAGGTAGCCCCCGGATGCAGTACAAGGTCCGTTACCGCCCGATGGAGCGGCTGACCCGCGAAGGCTGGCAGCCGATGGATCCGGAAGAACAGCATCGGCTGATCGCCGCGGCCACCGCGCCGCGCCAGCCGCAGGACGCGTCGCTGGCCGGCGCCCGAGGCAAGGATGGCCAGCCCGTCAAATTTCCGGGAAGCTAGGTCTCGCTCATTCCTGCTTTGCGGCATCGCTGTTGCGATTGGCTTGAGTCATACCGGAGCGGCGCTGGCTGCGCAGGCCGAGCAGGTGCAGCCTGCTCAGGCGAATGATCCTGCGCCGATCGCCGCGACCGATCCGGAGCCGTCGCAGCAACCGCAGGAAATGCCGCTTCCCGAACCTGCACCGGTGCCGCGCACGCTCGACGATCTGATCCCGCCCGAGGCCGTCGACGATCCTGAAGCCTGGGCCGCTGCTGGTAGCGTCGACGCGGGTGAGGTGTCAGGCGAAGCAAGTGCGGAACCAGGCGTCCTTGACGATCCGATATCGCAGGAACTCGCCGATCTTCTGCCGCCGCCGCCGCCCGGCCTCCAGCCCGCGCTCGATGCGGCCTTTGCCGATTTTGCGGTCGACATGCCCGAACCGCTGGAGCCCGATCCCGAAGTCGAATCGCTCGCCAGCATCGCGGCTCCGGTGCTGGGCGACCTGCCCGAGCTTGCAGACGTACGCATCGACGATACGCTCGTGCTGGGCTTCCCCGCTGCCGAAGGGGCCTTTCCCGAACGCCGCGAATTCATTGCCCGCTTCCGCGAGCTTTCAACCCTGCGCCAGCTCGAAGGCGACCAGAGCAGCGTGCAGCAAATCGGTGCGCGCGCCCGCGCCGATGCCGAACTGCTGGACAACATGCTGCGCACCTATGGCTATTATTCGGGCGAGGTTGTGCGCCAGCTGTCGGGTGGCAGGCGCGAGCGCGAAAACGGCGATCAAACCGCCGGCGACATCGCCGGCGAACCGAGTGTGCGGTTCGATCTGTTGCCCGGGACGCGCTACAGCGTGGGGCGGGTCGATCTCGGCCCGTTGTCGCGGATGTCGGGGGAGGACGCAGAGCGGCTGCTGGCCGCATTCGCGATCCAGCCAGGCGATCCGCTTTATGCCGACCGGTTCGAAGACCGCGGGATCGAACTGCGGGTCGCGCTTGGCGAGACCGGCTATCCCTTCGCCAAACTGGCGGAACCCGAACTGCTGATCGACCACGCAAGAGCCGAAGGCGATCTGTCGCTGGCTGTCGAGCCGGGCGGCAAATATGCGTTTGGCGGCGTGGTGAGCGGGGATCCGGCATTCCTGTCCAGCCGCCACCTGTCCCGCATTGCCCGCTTCGAACCCGGCGACGTCTACCGGCAGAGCCTCGAGACCGACCTGCGCCGCGCAATCATCGCCACCGGACTGGTGTCGAGCGTCACGGTTACCCCGCGCGAAATCGCTCCGCCGTCCGCAGGAGAGCCGGGCGAGGTTGCGCTCGATGTTGCGTTCGAGCGCGCGCCAGTCCGGACCATTGCCGGCGCCATCGGTTACGGCACCGAGGACGGTTTCAAGGTCGAAGGGCGATGGGAACACCGCAACCTGTTCCCGCCTGAAGGTGCATTGCGACTGCGCGGCACCATCGGCACGCGCGAAGCGCTTGGCAGCATCGGCGTGCGCCGTAACAATTTCCGCGGGCGCGATCAGGTGCTGACGGCGGACATCTTCGCCAGCGACATCCAGACGCTGGCCGTCGATTCCCGCACGATCGGGGTGCGTACCACCTTCGAGAAGGTGTCGAATATCCTGTTCCAGAAGCCGATCAGCTGGCAGCTCGGCGGCGAGGTGCTTTACACCGACGAGCGCAATCGCCGCGTGCGCGGCTTTGCGATCGATCTGCCGCGCCAAACCTACCTCATCGGCAGCCTGTTCGGCAGCCTGACGCTCGATGAAAGCGACGATCTTCTCGATCCGACGACAGGATATCGTGCCACACTATTCCTCGCGCCCGAAGTGTCGCGTTCGCAGGGCAACGAGACCTTCTATCTGCGCGCCCAAGCCGATGCGAGCGCCTACAAGTCGCTGGGCTCCGCCGTGCTGGCGGGCCGGGTGCGTGCCGCGACCATTCAAGGCGCACGCTTCTTCGAAGTCGCCCCATCGCGGCGGCTCTATTCGGGCGGCGGCGGATCGGTGCGTGGTTACGGCTTTCAGGGCGTCGGCCCGCAGAATGATCGCGGCGAGCCGACCGGCGGGGCCTCGCTGGTCGAAGTCTCGCTCGAAGCGCGGATAGAAACGCCGCTGTTCGACGGCGCGGTGGAAGTGGTGCCATTCTTCGATGCCGGGACGGTCAGCCTTGGCAGCACGCCCGATTTCCGTTTTATCAGCTACGGCGCGGGGATCGGGGTGCGTTACAAGACCACGTTCGGCCCGATCCGTGTCGATGTGGCGACACCGCTCAATCCGGGCCCGTTCGACAGCCCGGTGGTGGTCTATGTCAGTCTGGGGCAGGCGTTCTGATGAGTTCTGCCGACGATCTCCAGCCCGAAGAGCTCGATCACAGCCCGCCGGCGCGGGCCAAGCGCCGCTGGGCCAAACGGCTCGGCTGGGCGCTGGCGCTGCTGATTGCGCCGCTGGTGCTGGTCGCGGGCTTCTTCGCGACCCCGATCGGCAAGCGCTTCATCGCCGATCAGATCGCTGCCGTGGCTCCGGCCTCGGGCCTGCGGTTCGCGGTGGGACGGATCGAGGGCGATGTGTTCGGCAAGGCGCGCTTGCGCGATGTGCGGGTGAGCGATCCCGAGGGCGTGTTCCTGACCATCCCCGAAGTCGCACTCGACTGGCGTCCGCTGGGCTGGCTGTGGAGCGGGCTCGACATCCGCGAGGTTATCGCGCGGCGCGGGCGGCTGGAGCGGTTGCCCACACTGCTCCCCGGTGATCCCGATGCGCCGTTGCTACCCGATTTCGACATCCGGGTGGACAAGTTCGCGATCGAGGATCTGGTGATCGCCAAGGGGGTGGCGACGGCGCGCGACGAAAAGGCAGACCTTCAGGCCCGCATCGATATCCGCAAAGGCCGCGCGCTGATTGATGCCAAGGCCCAACTGGGTGCGGGCGACAGGATCGCCGTGCTGCTTGATGCCGAGCCCGACGGCGATCGTTTCGATCTGGCGGCCGATTACCGCGCGCCGGTCGATGGCGTGCTGGCCGGCCTTGCCGGGTTCGAGGCCGGCTATACCGCGCACCTTGCCGGGGACGGCACCTGGCAACGCTGGCGCGGTACGGCGGTGGCACGCCGGTTGACCGCCACAGGGGCGGCAGATTCTGGCGCGCCAGCGGTGGCGGCATTCCGGATCACCAATGAAGCCGGCATGATCGGCATTCTGGGTCGCTTGCGCCCGCAACTGGCAGGCGAGGGTGTGCTTGCCCGCGCGCTCGGGCCGCAGGTCGCGCTCGCCGCCAGCTTCACGCTCGATGACAGCGTTGTCGAAGGGCGCAGCGCGGTGGTCACGCAGGCGCTTGATCTGCGTGCGGCAGGGGTGGTGGATCTCGCCGATAATCGGGTCGAAGGCGCGCGCACCAGCGTGGTACTGCGCGACCCCGATTTGCTGGGCGCGGGCTGGCGCTTCGAGGATGCTCGCCTTGCCGCCGACGTCACCGGCGCGTTCCGCGATCTCGGGATCGAACATCGGCTTACGGTCGGACGGCTCGAAGCTAGCGGCGTGGAAGCGGAACAGCTGGTGCAGGAAGGGCTGGCCCGTTTCGATGGAACGAAGCTTTCGGTGCCCTTGGCGCTGACCGCTGCGCGCGTGACAACCGGCAACCCGCAAGCCGATCCGCGCCTCGTCCAGGGCAGGGTGACCGGAACGCTCGTCTATGATTCCCAACGCCAGACGCTTTCTGCCGATGCCGCACAGATCGCCTTTCCCGGCCTTGCGGCGACCCTTGCTTTGCGCGGGGACATTCCCGCCGGGGCCTATGCGCTGGCCGGACCGGTAAGCGCGCGCGGGCTGGCGGTTGATGGTGCGGGCGAGGTGACGGCGACCGCCAAGATCCTTGCCAAGTTCGGCCCTTCGGTGCCGTGGAGCCTTCGCGCGAACCTCGCCGGGGTGCTGGACAAAATCGGCAATGCCACCATCGTCAATCTGGCGGGCGATGAAATCCGCTTTGCCGGCGCGCTGGGGGTCGGAGCGGATCAGCCACTGGTGCTGCGCGACGTGGCCATCACCGGCGAGCGGATCGAGGCGCGGCTGGACAGCAAGGTCGTGCCGGGTAGCGCCGGCGCCCGTACCACCCTTTCGGGCAGCGGGCGGCAGGCGGATTATGGGCCGTTCACGATTGATGCCGAGTTCGCAACGGACGGACCGCGGGCTGTGCTGGTGCTGGCAGACCCCTATCCGGCGGCCGGACTGGAGGATGTGCGCATCGCGCTTGCCCCGGCTGACGAGGGCTTCGCGCTCGACGTGTCGGGCGGTTCGCTGCTCGGTCCGTTCGATGGCGCGCTCGGCCTTGTCCTGCCCGAATCCGGGCCGACCCGTATCGCGGTCGATCGGCTCAACATCTATCGCACCCGCGTCAGTGGCGGGTTGGTGCTGGGTGAGGACGGTGTTTCGGGTGACCTCGCACTGGCGGGCGGCGGGCTCGACGGGACCTTGTCCCTACGCCCGCAAAGCGGTGATGCGATTGGATTTGCCGTCGATCTGAAAGCCCGCAACGCCGCGTTTGGCGGTGCCGTGCCGATCAGTATCGACCGTGCGACAATCGCTGCCACCGGGCGCTATGCCAAGGGCGATACGCGCGTCGATGCCGATATCAGCACGTCGGGTTTCGAATATGGCGCGCTCTACCTCGCCAGCCTTACTGCCAACGCCGATATCGCCAATGGACGGGGCAAGGTTACGGGCGGGATTGCCGGGAAGCGGGCGGACCGTTTCGCTCTCAGCTTCGATGCCGATGTTGCGCCCTCGCGAATCGCCGCTGTGGCACGCGGGCAATATGGCGGATCGCAGATCACCATGCCGCGCCGCGCCGTCCTTACCGCGCAGGATGGCGGCGGCTGGCAGCTGGCGCAAACGCAGATCGGCTTTGCCAGAGGCTATGCCCTGGTCGAAGGCGCGCTGGGCGGCGAGGAGACCGCGCTGGAGATCAAGCTCGCGCGGATGCCGCTGCGGCTGCTTGATCTTGCCGGGGCGGACCTTGGCCTTGGCGGCAGACTGTCGGGCATTATCGACTACCGGCGGACAGGCAATGCCGCGCCCACCGCGAAGGCACGGGTGAAGATCGACAATTTCAGCCGTTCGGGACTGGTGCTGTCGTCGCGGCCGGTGGGTGTGCTGGGCGTGATTGATCTCGATGACCAGCGCCTGACCGCCGCGGGACGGCTGACCGAGGGCGAGCAGCGACTGGGCGACATTGCCTTGCGCATCACCGACTTCCCTGACGAGACCGATCTGGGCCGGCGGCTGCTGGGCGGGCGGCTGCAAGGGCGGTTGATGTTCGAAGGCGCGGCCGAGACATTGTGGCGTCTCGCTGCGGTCGAAGCGTTCGACCTGACCGGACCGGTGACCATCGCCGCCCGTGCGACCGGTACGCTGGCCGATCCGCGCATCACCGGTACGCTCGCTACCGAGGACCTAACGGTTTCCAGCGGGCTGACGGGCACCCGCATCGAAAAGGTTCGCGCGCGTGGCACCTTTGCCGGATCGCGGCTCCAGCTCACCCGCTTTGCCGGCTCCACTGCGGGCGGAGGCACGGTGACCGGCAGCGGCATCGTTGATCTTGCAGGGATGAGTGCGACCCGCGGCCCCGGGATTGATCTCAAGGCGGCAGTGAATGGCGCTCGGCTGCTCGATGCCAACGGGCTGGAAGCGACAATTACCGGCCCGTTGCGGATCGTTTCCAACGGCCTTGGCGGAACGATCGCCGGGCGCGTGAAGATCGACCGTGCGCGCTGGGAGCTTGGCGTGGCGGCAGAGGATGTCGCGCTGCCGCAGATCGCCACCCGAGAGATCAACGGCGAAGACGGCCGCGCCCGGCAACAGGTTTCGGCGCGCGATACGGCGTGGCGCTATCTCGTCAATGCCTCGGCGCCCAGCCGGGTCACGGTCGAAGGGATGGGGCTGGAAAGCGAATGGGGCATCGACATCGCGCTGCGCGGCACGGTGAATGATCCGCGCATCGGCGGCACTGCGCGGCTGGTGCGAGGCGATTACACCTTTGCCGGCACACGGTTCGAACTGACCCGCGGGCGGATATTGTTCGACGAGAACGAACCGATTGACCCGCGGCTCGACATTCTGGCCGAGACTTCTCGCTCGGGCACCAATGTCGATATCGCGATCACCGGCAATGCCCAGTCGCCCAGCATCGCCTTCTCGTCCGACCCGGCGCTGCCCGAGGAGGAGATCCTCGCCCGGCTGCTGTTCGGCGGTTCGGTCACCTCGCTTTCGGCGACCGATGCCCTGCAACTGGCCGCCGCGCTCGCTTCGCTTCAGGGCGGCGGCAGCGGACTTGATCCGATCGGCGAACTGCGCCGCTCGATCGGGTTGGACCAGTTGCGCATTGTCGGGGCTGATCCGCTGATCGGACGCGAGACCGGCGTGGCACTCGGCAAGAACATCACGCGCCGTGCCTATGTCGAACTGGTGACCGACGGGCAGGGATACAGCGCGACGACGATCGAATACCGGATCACCAGCTGGCTGGCGCTGCTCGGTACGGTATCGACCATCGGACGCGACAGTGTGCTGGTGGAAGTTAGCCGGGATTACTGAGGCACCGACAGATACAGCTCCGCCTCGGCGGCGCGGCGGCGGACGAGGCCTTTGAGCACCCGGCCACCGGCGCGGTTCCACCGGGCAAACTCGCGTGCGGCACCTTCCCGGTCGCCTGCGCGGTGGCGCGCGGTTAGCGTGGCCCGGGCGATCGCTCCGGTGTTGTAATGGAAGCTGACCAGCGCGTCGAACTGGGCCTGCGTGGTGGGCGCATCGCCGATCGCGCGGACGACGTCCGAGGCATAGCGCGCAAGATCTTCGGCCAATCGTGTGTCGCAGTCATGCTGCGACCAGACCGTGTTCGGTCCGATCCGGCCACCATGGACATGATCTTTTCCGGTGGCGCCCCAGCCGATGGTCCACGGCTCTGCCCCGGTGCCGGGATCGGGATAGGCCTCCACCATCCCGTCATTTCGCAGCCGTGCACAGCCTTCGAAGCGCTTGATGAGAGCGATTCCCGCCGCGCCGATCGTCTGCGGGGAAGGAAGATCGGATTGGCAGACGGGGGCAGCAGGCAAAGGCACATCGGGTGCCGACCAATCGGCCTGACCGGTCAGGCGACGGATTAATGCGATCAGCGGGGCAGTGGATTGGTGCAGCATGATGGGCCACCTCGAGGCAGGATGCAGGAAAGGAGGCGCGATGATTAGACACAGATTGGCCAAGTAGGAAAACGGGAAAACAGGCCGGCGTTGCCATGACCTGACAAGAGCTCTTGACTGACAAGAGCTCTTTACAGTAAAGAACTCTTGTCAGGTCCGGGTCGCAGGCAGTCGTCGCTCGGGCTGCTCGGGAAGGTGCCTGTCGCCTTCACGACACTGAATACAGACGAGTAAGATTCTGGAAAACCGTGTAAAACATTTTCGCGAGGCCGAAGGCTGGAGCCAGGGCGAACTGGCCCGGCGGCTCGGCGTATCGCGCCAGACGATCAACGCGGTCGAAACCGACAAGTATGATCCGTCATTGCCGCTGGCGCTGCGCATGTCGCGGCTGTTCGGCGTGGCGGTGCCGGAACTGTTTATCGATCACTGGGAGCCCGAAGCATGATGACCGAAAACGAATCCTCCCCTGCAACCCCATGGCTGCGCAAGCTGGTGATTCCGATGCTGATCGGCGGGGTGGCGGGTTTTGCCGCCAGTTTCGGGATGATGCGCTTTATCGACAGCGATGCGGTCGGCGGGCTCGGCGCGTCACCGACGATCGCTGCGCTGGTGGGTGTGCTCTATGTCGTAATCGCGCTTGGAATTCTGTTCGGCACCGTCAATCCGGGGCTGGGCGCACGCTTCCTCAATGTCGAGGATGCCGACGAATTGCGCGAGCAGAGGCAGATGCTGCTCTATTCGGGTGCGGCGATGCTGCTGTGGGGCGCGGCGCTGCTGGCGCTGGCGCTTGCCGCACCTGATGGCCCGTTGCCGCAAAGCATCGCGCTGGTGATCGGTGCGGGCGGGCTGGTGATCGGTTCTCTGCTATCTGTCATTGTCTACCGGATCTCGGACGAGCTTATGCTGATGGTCAATCTCGAAGCCGGAGCGCTGACCTACGGACTGGTTCTGCTGGTGGTAGGAATGTGGGCGATGCTGGGCCATCTCGGCTTTGTTGCCGGGCCGCAGCCGCTCGATCTGCTGACGGCATTCTATGTGTTGGTGCTGGTGGCGAGCGTTATTGTGATCGGGCGGCGCGGAATGCTGACCATCAAGTAACCGCCAGCAGCATGCAAAGCGAATGGGGCGCCCGCCGGTCGCGGACGCCCCCTTTCCTGTTTCCGGTACGGAAGATCAGAACCGGTAGGTGGCCGAAGCGCGGAACACGCGGGCTTCGGCACTGTCGCGGCCGATGGTGGTATCGAAGCCAAGGCCCATCTGGAACGGGCCGTCACCGACATTGGCCGACACGCCCACTTCCACCCAGGTGTGATCCGCAGTGTCGAGCACGAAATTGGCGTTGGGGCCAATGCCCGACGCGAAGTTTGCTGCGAGCAGCTGCGGGCCGTCCTCGAATTCCCACACCAGCTGGGCATTGGCGTTGATCTGCACCATTTTCGACTGCTTTTCATAGTCGAAGCCGAAGCGCGCCTGGGCGCTGGTGAAGCTGTCTCGCTCGATCGCCAGAGCGGTGATGCCGCCATCTTCGCGCACCACGCCCAGATCGACGCTGGCATAGCGCCCTTCGATGCCCGGCGAGATCGTGCCGATCCCGGTGTCGAGATCATAGGACAGGCCCAATGCCCCAGAGACCAGCAGATCGTCGGTCGACGACGTCAGGGTCTGCGGGGTGCCGAGGAACTGCACCGTGCGGGTGGTGTCGAAGCCCATGCTGCCCATGCTGAACTGCCCGTCGACGACCGGACCATCGGTGAACTTGTGGCGCATGTAGAGCGAGACGGCATAGGTTTCGCTGGCGACCTGCTGGCCACGCGGCGTGTCGGCATCGAGCGAGTTGAA
Source organism: Erythrobacter fulvus (assembly GCF_028595285.1). GTDB lineage: Bacteria > Pseudomonadota > Alphaproteobacteria > Sphingomonadales > Sphingomonadaceae > Erythrobacter > Erythrobacter fulvus. Next base: position 213,484 of record NZ_JAQQXQ010000003.1, read on the forward strand.
GTACCCGGCGAGACCGAGCATGGTTTCTTCACCCGGGTAGAATTCGACCCCGCCCGACACGAACAGGCCCTCGATATCGGTCTCCTGCGCAAAGCCGGGGAGCGAATCGACATCGCCGCGCACGAAACCGCCCGACAGGAAGATCGCAACGTCCTCCGGCAGGTTGGCATCGCTCATCTCGGTTTCATCGGCACCGCTCTGCAACGCCATCGCGCCCATGCTGATCGGCTGGCCGAAGGGCGAAAGTCCGGCCTGCACCACGTTGAGCGGCGCGCCGGTGACCGCAATCTTGCCGCCGGCCCGGCTGCGATCGGCTTCGCGCATGCGCGCATCGTTGAAGTTCTGCAGCAGGTTGACGGTCTGCCCCGCGATTGAGCGAACCGCCTGTTCGTTCACCGGTGCCAGCCCCCTGAAGGTGCTGCGGATGGTGTCCACGGCGGCAAAGTCGAGCCCGTATAGGCCCGCCAGCGCGGCGTTCGGCCGGTTCTGGTCGAACAGCTGGGCATAGGCGTCCTGCGCCGGATCATTGGGATCGATCACCGAGGCGTAGCTCGCCGCTTCGATTTCCATCAGCACGGCGTTTTCCTGATAGATGAACGACTGGCTGAGGATCGCCGACAGGCTGGTTTCGGTGAAGGCACCCGTCACCCCGCCATCGGCGGTGAGGATGGTGTACTGCACGCCATTACCGTTGACCTGCTGGGTAAGCCCCGTGGTGCCGAGGCCGACGACCCCGCCGACATTGGCAATGCCGGTCACCGCGATCAGGTCCGACGCGCCGCTGCCGGTGATGTCGGCAAGGAAGGTGCTGCCCGATGACATCACCACATTGCCGTCGATCGTCAGTGTGCCGGTGGTGCCCATCGTGCCGGGCGAGAATACGCCGGTGATGCTGGTCAGGAACGGCGCGGTCACCGTTCCCGTACCGCCGAGCATGCCCGCGAACAACGTGTAGTCGCCGACCGAGGTCAGCGCGCCGTTGACCGTGGTAATCCCGCCGAACTGGCTGATATCGATCAGCGAGGTAAGATCGCCATCGGCGCCAATGGTCAGACCCGCATTGCCGCGGATCGTCAGCTTGTCGATCGTCACCGCGCTGGAAAGCGTGGTGGTGCCGTTCTGGCTGAGGGTCACGTCGAAATAGCGCGGCAGCACATTCACGTCCGGATCGGCGCTGACGACCGGATCGATATTGTTCGGCACGAATCCGGTCGCACCCGGCAGGCCGTTGGCAAGCGTCGGCGCGGGCAGGGTGGCGATGCCGTTCTGCGCCTGCTCCTGCTCCTGCGAGGTTTCGAGCAGCGCCGGCGAGGAACCGCCCGCGGCGCTCGCGCTGGCAAGATTGAAGCTCGCCGGCATGGCGATGTTCTCGCCCCCGTTGGCCAGTGTCAGGTCAAGCTCGGCGCGGTTGTTCTGCAAATCGGCCTGAAGGGCGCCCTCTCCGCCGGTGCTGACCGTCGGCGGGACAAAGGTGCCTTCGGTGATTCCGGTGGCGACATCAGTGCAGAAGTCGCCCGGGCTTTCGAATTCAATGCAAACTGCACCGAAATCGCCTTCGGTGCCGTTCAGACCCAGTTCCGGCGTGGTCGGCAGCGCGTTCACGATCTGACCGTCGGCATTGATCACGCGGTACATCGGGTCGAGCAGCGTTTCCCAGTGGTTCGCGTCTTCCCAGTTGCCGTCACCGGCCTTCGCCCCGACATAGCGGTAGGGGTTGGTTTCGACGATATACTGCCAGTAAAGCGATAGCGGCTGGTAGAAGCTGGTGGCGCCGATCGAGCTGAACGGCTGACTGCCGAAAAAGCGCGACCCGCCCGACAGCACGCCGATGATCAGGTCTTCGTCGGTGATCGCATTGTTGGCTGCGTCGAGAATCAGCGGGCCGCCCGAATCGCCGCCCGCGGTGATGCCTTCGTTGGGCAGGGCATCGTCGCGATGAACGTTGATGTCGAACACAACGTCGCGTTCCTGCGAATCGAAGTCGAGCTGATAGAGGTTCTGCGGCAGGAACGGTGCCGCCGGGCCGAACAGCACCGCGTTACGATCGTCGAGCGACATGAAACCGCCGAGCATGTTTTCGGCTGCGCGGCGACGGAAATCGATCCCCTCGACCGCGCCCTGAATGGCATTGCCGGTGCCGCCATAGCCGACAATGTTGACGTGATAACCGGTGCCGTTGACCGTATCGATCGCTTCCGGAGCGGGCAGAGTGCTGAACAGCATCGCCCACATCGGAATACCCGCTGCCGGAGTGTCGAGGCTGGCTAGCGCGATGTCCGCCTCGATGAAGCCCAGCGCCTGCGGGTTCTGCAGCGAGCGCTCATCGTAGAAGATGCGGTTGATGTTGAAGACCTTGAGCAACGGATTGCTCTGGCCGGTGCCGAACCAGTTGAGGATGCCGGGGAAAGCATCGACATTGAAACCGACCGCGGCGCGGAAGTTTTCGCCGTCGTAATCGGTATCCGGAATATCGTTCACGCAATGCGCGGCAAACAGCACGGTGCGCGGGTTGATCAGCGTGCCGGTGCAGATGCCGATGCCGCCCGTTCCAACGCGGTTGGTGACGATCATGCCGACGCCGTCGAACACGCCTTCCTCATCGACGATCTCTTCGGAATCGCTCGTTTCGTTCGGGACGACGGCGTGGGCCGGGGTGGCCGCCGCTGCAAATGCCAGCGCCATGGTTGCCGACCCGGCAAGAAGGCCGCAACGGCAGAATTGGGAGATTTTCATGGGGGACCCTTTTGCTTCGCATTGATCGCAGGCAGGCGATCTGATGAGATTGTGTAACGCGTTGCGCAGGCGGGAAAATTGCAAAAAAGTCTATATGTGTCCGATGCTTGTTGATCGTTGCTCAATAGCCTCACCGCAACGCCAGGAAGGCGGTGTAGACAACATAAAGCACCAGCAGCAGCACACCCTCGATCCGCGACAGCCGCCAGCCGCTGCGCAGTTGCACGATCAGCAGCGCCGTCACGCCGAGCAGCACCCATATATCGATCCGGGCAATTTCGGCAGGCACCGCGATCGGACGGATCATCGCAGTCAGACCAAGGATGCCGCACAGATTGTAGATATTGGAGCCCACCACGTTTCCGAGCGCGACGTCGCCGTGCTTACGGATCACTGCGATGACGCAGGCGATCAGTTCGGGCAGAGAAGTTCCGATCGCCACCACGGTCAGGCCGATCACGCTTTCCGATACGCCGGCCGCGCTTGCCAGCACGGTTGCGCCGTCGACCAGCAATCCCGCGCCGAAAATCGCGGCTGCAAGCCCGGCGATGATCATCCCGCCAAGCACCACAGGGCCGGTATCGGGGGGCACGGGACGATCCGCCGCCTCGTGCTCGTGCCGCTCCGCCTCGGCATCATGCGAAGCGGCTTCCGAGCGATAGGCCCACCAGATATACCCCGCCAGCGCTGTAACGAGGATGAGGCCGGGCACGAGCCCGATGACCCCGAGCAGCACTGCTCCGGCGGCGAGTAGCGTGGCCCCGCCCATGGCGATCGAATCGCGTTTGAACGAGGCGGGATTGACGGCAAGCGGGGCCACCACGGCCGACACCCCAAGAATCAGCAGCATGTTGGCAATGTTCGAGCCGACCACATTGCCCAGCGCGATCCCCGGCGATCCTCCAAGGGCCGCCTGCACGCTTGTCGCCAGTTCGGGCATCGACGTGCCGAAACCGACGATGGTGAGCCCGGCAAGCAATGGGGAGATCCCCAGCCGCGCCGCCATGCCGACCGCGCCGCGCACCAGCAATTCGCCGCCAAGCGCGAGCAGGGCGAGGCCTCCGAGAACAAGCAGGATGGCAGTGGTCATGGATCTTTCCGCATCACTTTGTCGGGCGCCCTAGCGCGGGGAAGGGGGGCGGTGAAGTCTCACCCTTGAACAAACAAGGGGCCGCCCGGTTTCCCGGACGGCCCCTGTTGTTTGGTGCGATGCGTTCCGTATCGACGGGATTACATCGAATAGTACATGTCGAATTCGACCGGGCACGGCGTGGTTTCGGTGCGGATCACCTCTTCCCACTTGAGCTCGCAATAGGCTTCAATCTGGTCCTTGGTGAACACGTCGCCCTTGAGCAGGAACTCGTGATCGGCGGCCAGGCTGTCGAGCGCCTCGCGGAGCGAACCGCAAACGGTCGGCACTTCGGCGAGTTCGGCCGGCGGCAGATCGTAGAGGTTCTTGTCCATCGCCTCGCCCGGGTGGATCTTGTTCTCGATCCCGTCGAGACCCGCCATCAGCAGCGCCGAATAGGCGAGGTAGGGGTTGGCCATCGCATCGGGGAAACGGAATTCGACGCGCTTTGCCTTCTCACCCGCACCGTAAGGGATGCGGCACGAGGCCGAGCGGTTGCGGGCCGAATAGGCCAGCAGCACCGGTGCTTCGAAGCCCGGCACCAGACGCTTGTAGCTGTTGGTGGTCGGGTTGGTGAAGGCATTGAGCGCCTTGGCGTGCTTGATGACGCCGCCGATGTAGTACAGGCACATTTCCGACAGGCCGGCATATTCGTTGCCCGCGAACATCGGCTTGCCGTCCTTCCAGATCGACATGTGGGTGTGCATGCCCGAGCCGTTATCGGCCTTGATCGGCTTGGGCATGAAGGTCGCGGTCTTGCCATAGGCATGGGCGACCTGGTGCACGACATACTTGTAGATCTGCATGCGGTCTGCGGTCTGCACCAGCGTGCCGAAGGTCAGGCCCAGTTCGTGCTGGGCAGCGGCGACTTCGTGGTGGTGCTTGTCGCAGGGCAGGCCCATTTCGAGCATGGTCGAAACCATCTCGGCCCGGATGTCGACGGCGCTATCGACCGGCGCGACCGGGAAGTAACCGCCCTTGGCGCGCGGGCGGTGGCCCATGTTGCCGGTTTCGTATTCCTTGCCGGTGTTGGTCGGCAGTTCGATATCGTCGATTGCGAAGCCCGAGCCCGAATAGCCGTCTTCGAAGCGCACATCGTCGAACATGAAGAATTCGGCTTCGGGGCCGACATAGACGGTGTCGCCGAGGCCGGTCGACTTGAGGTAGGCTTCGGCGCGCTTGGCGGTGGTGCGCGGGTCACGGGCATACCAGTCGCCGGTCGAAGGTTCGACGATGTCGCAGTTGATGATCAGCATCGGCGAGGCGCTGAACGGATCGACCCAGGTTTCCGACAGGTCGGGCTTCAGGATCATGTCGGATTCGTTGATGACCTTCCAGCCGGCAATCGACGAACCGTCGAACATCAGACCGTCTTCAAGCTCGTCCTCGCCCATGACGCTGGCGACCATGGTGAGGTGCTGCCACTTGCCCTTCGGATCGGTGAAGCGCAGGTCCACCCACTCGATTTCCTCGTCCTTGATCAGCTTCAGGACGTCTTTTGCTTTCGACATTTGTTCAGTGCCTCCGAGTTGTGTTGGCCGGCCCGCCTTCGTGGCCGGGCAGGAGAGGGTGGAAAATCAGATCGCGTCCTCGTCGGTCTCGCCGGTGCGGATGCGCAATGCGCTTTCGATGGCGGAGACGAAGATCTTGCCGTCGCCGATCCGGCCAGTCTGCGCGGCGGCGGCGATCGCTTCGACCACGCGGGATGCCTGATCGTCCGCGACCACAACCTCGAGCTTCACCTTGGGCAGGAAGTCGACGACATATTCGGCGCCGCGATAGAGTTCGGTATGGCCCTTCTGGCGGCCGAAGCCCTTGGCTTCGGTGACGGTGATGCCGGACACGCCGATTTCATGCAGCGCCTCCTTCACTTCGTCGAGCTTGAAGGGTTTGATGATCGCTTCGATCTTTTTCACGTCGTCCCCATCCGCGCCTGGCCGGAATCCTGACAAAATCCTAACAAGAATCGTGCCAAGCGCATGTCTAAACGGATTGAACGATCCTTGCCGCCGGGCGATTCCGGAGAGAGGATGTCTTTCGCCTGTGCGGTTCGGGTAGCAAGATTATGGTGCACTGCGCAATGGTGCACATCGAGTGGACGGGCATTGCCTATATTTTAGGCAGTCAGGCCCTTCAGAGCCGCAGTCCGGTGGCTTCGGGCAGGCCGCACATGATGTTGAGATTCTGGATCGCCGCACCCGAGGCACCCTTGCCGAGGTTGTCGAGCACCGCCACCAGTCGCGCGTGCCAGCCGCCTTCATTGCCGAAAACGTGGAGCTGCATGGAGTCGCACGGTTCGGCGCTGCGTTCGAGTAGCAGTTCGCCCGGAGCCGCGCCCGATAAGACCGAAACGACCGCCGACCCGGTGTAGAACGCAGCCAGCGCATCGTGCAACCGGCCCGCCGTCGGATCACCCGTCATCGCACCCAGATGCAGCGGCACTTCTACCACCATCCCGCGATAGGCCGGCACCACCGCAGGCGCGAAAATCACGTCGTGCTGAAGCCCGGCATGGCGCTTCATTTCCGGAAGGTGCTTGTGCGCCATGTCGTAGCCATAAGCGCGGAAGGCCGGTGCACCCTCGGCCTCGAACCGCGCGATCAGCGCATTGCCTCCGCCCGAATAGCCGCTCACGGCGTTGACGGTGTAGGGCCAGTCGGCCGGCAGCAGCCCCGCGCGCACCAGCGGTGCGACTAGCGCGAGGAAGCCGGTGGGATAGCACCCCGGATTGCTCACGAAACGGGCACTGGCGATAGCCTCGTGCCCGATCAGCTCGGGAAAACCGTAGGTCCAGCCCTCGGCCACGCGGTGCGCGCTGGAGGCGTCGATGATGCGGGTGTCAGACCCCTCGGCCAGCTTCACCGCCTCTTTGGCCGCCTCATCCGGCAGGCACAGGATCGCGATGTCGGCGGCGTGGAGCGCGTCGCGGCGGGCGCTCTCGTCCTTGCGCTGGGTGTCGTCGAGAACGATCGGTTCGAACTCGCTGCGGCCCTGCAACCGCTCGCGGATTTCGAGGCCGGTGGTGCCAGCCGCACCATCGATGAACAGGCGGATCGCCATGCTCTATTCGCCCGAGGGCGCGAGCTCCGAGGCTTTGCACCACCCGCTCGGCCCTTGCGGCCCGGGGCAGCCCCACGCCCATTCGCCCGCCACGTCGAGCAGTTCGAAACGGCTACCGGGGGCAAGCGTGGTGAAGGCCTCGCTGTCGTCGCGCGGAGCGAGCCGCAGCTGCGCACCCGCCTCGCCGACCTTGCGCTGATGCGGGATCACGTAATGCGCGGCAAGATGCACTCCGGCGAGGGCGATATGCGCCAGATCACCGCGTAGCGGCAGCGTTCCGGGCGCAGGCTTTTCGACCGGGCCCTTCAGACCCAGCACGCCTTGCGGCACGGCATAATTCGGTTCGTCGCGTGTCGCGCCGCTCATCTGCGTTCCGTCAACCTTCGTCGGTGGCCGCGCTCTCCCCTGCGCTGCGTGGCAGGCCCGTTAGCGGCAAGATGCCGTGGGGGCAAGTTTTGCGCCCCATGCTTACCCGGGATAGCGCGCACGCAGGGCATGCCATGCGGCCCGAAGGCCCAGTCCGCGCCCGCCGCGAGCCCGTCCGGGGCGGGCAGAGGGGTTCCAGGCGAAGGTGTCGAAATGCACCCAGTCGATCCCTTCTCCCACAAAGCGGTCAAGGAACAGACCCGCCACGCTGGCCCCGGCAAAGGGGTTCTGCGAGGCATTGGCCATGTCGGCCACGTCGGAAGAAAGGTATTCGCGATAGGCCTCGGGCAGGGGGAGGCGCCACGGCGCATCGTCATTGGCCTTGCCCGCTGACAGAAACGCTTCGGCAGTTTCATCGCGGCGCGCCATCAGCGCGGGCAGATCGGGGCCGAGCGCGACCCGCGCCGCGCCGGTCAGCGTGGCGAAATCGACGATCAGATCGGGGGTCTCCTCCGAAGCGCGGGTCAGCGCGTCACCGAGGATCAGCCGCCCTTCGGCATCGGTATTGTGGATCTCGACGGTCAGGCCCTTGCGGCTCGGCAGCACGTCGCCGGGACGGAAGGAGGTGCCGGAAATCGCGTTCTCAACCGCGGGGATCAGCAGGTGCAGCCGCACCTTCAGCCGCGCACCCATGACAAGACCCGCCAGCGCGATCGCATGCGCCGCGCCGCCCATGTCCTTCTTCATCAGCCGCATGCCCGATGAAGGCTTGATATCGAGCCCGCCCGAATCGAAGCACACGCCCTTGCCGACAATCGCCAGCACCGGATCGCCTTCATTGCCCCAGGTAAGGTGCAGCAGGCGCGGGGCATGATGCCGCGCCGCCGCCCGTCCGACGGCGTGAACCATCGGATAGCCCTGTTCCAGCGCATCGCCGCGCACCACCGCCAGTTCGGCCTTGTGCGCCTTGGCGAGGCGTTCACACTCGGCCTCCAGCGCGGCGGGGCCCATGTCCTCGGCCGGGGAATTGACCAGATCGCGCACCAGGCATTCCGCCTCGGCCTCGGCAGTTGCCGCCTCGATCTGGGCGACTTGCGACGTCAGCAGGATACGCGGTCCCTGCGCCTTGTCCTCGCTGCGGTAGCGGTTGAAGCGGTATTGGCCGGTGATCCAACCGAACATGGCGGGCCCGGCCTCTCCATTGGCAAGCCGGTAGGTGCCTTCGGGCAGTTCCTCGGCCAGCTTGGCCAGACACCAACTCGACAGGCATTCGGGGTTGGCGATCCCGCCCACCGCGAACCAGCCGTCGCCATCGGGCACGATCCCGACCTGATAACCGCCGCCTTCGAATTTCTGCGCTGCAAGGCTGGCGCGCTGTCCGGCGGTGAGGCCTTTGGCAAAGGCTTCGAAGCCGTCCTTGTTGACGAGGTGAATGGCAATCGCGTCCTGCCCGCGGTCGGGCTGGATCAAGGCTTTGGGTTCGCTCATGCCTGCTCCATAGTCACCGGCGAGCGATTGTCACCAGCAGATTCGCAAGCTGAGGGAGGAGAGGCCTGATGAATGTTCCTGAAATGTTTCATGTGAAACATTGGCTTTGCGGGTTTGCCGTCACCGGCGCGCTGGTGCTTGTCGCCTGTTCATCGCCCGAGGATGTCGCGCGCAAGACGGGGGTGGCGCAGGAAGGTGCCGCTTCCGCCGTCGCTACCGCATCGGCCGGTGCCGCGCAGGCAGGTGCGGTCGCGTTCGAGGACAATGCCGAAAAGGACGGCGGCAGCCGCGAGTTTGCCTATAAATGGCCCGCCGAAGCCTCGGCCATTCCAGCTCTGACCGAACGCCTCGCCGCCGAACGCGACAGGCTGCTTGGCGAACAAAAAGCCGACTGGGCCATGGCATTGGCCGAGTTCAAGGGAGAGGACTGCGTCAGCTGCAAGACGCTGAGCCTGTCCAAGGAATGGAAGGTCGTCGCCGATCTGCCGCGCTTCCTTTCCTTGTCGGCAAGCATCTATTTCTACACCGGCGGCGCGCACGGCAATTCGGGGTACGCTGCGCTGGTATGGGACCGCGAAACGGGTGAGGGGCTGGAGCCCGAAGCGATGTTCGCTTCCGAGGCGGCGTTGCAGGATGCGCTGGGCGATCCGTGGTGCAAGGCATTGAAGATAGAGAAAAAAGATCGACTGGGTGCCGATTACAGCGATGACGGGTTCTTCCCTTGCCCGCCGGTTTCCGACCTTACGTTGCTCCCCGGATCGTCGAACGGCCAGAGCTTCGACCGCATCGGCCTGATCGCGGCGCCATATGTCGCAGGCTCGTATGCCGAAGGGGCCTATGAAGTGACGCTGCCGGTGACGCAGGCAGTGCTCGCGGCGGTGAAGCCCGGCTACAAATCGGCTTTCGCGCTGCCGAAGTAGCAATTCGTGCAGCGGGTCGCTATGTGGCGGGCATGCACGAATACCAACTCGTTGACGGCGATGAGACCGTCTACCGCGACGGCACCATCAAGCTGCACACGCCCGAGGGCTTCGAAGGCATGCGCAAGGCCGGAAGGCTGGCGGCCGAAATCCTTGATGCCTGCGCCGATATGGTGAAGCCCGGGGTCACCACGGGCAGCATCGACGATGCGATCCGCGGCATGATGCTCGATGCAGGCGCGGTACCCGCAACGCTCGGCTATCGCGGCTATGCGCATTCGTCCTGCATCTCGATCAATCACGTGATCTGCCACGGCATTCCGGGTGACAAGGTGCTGAAGGATGGCGACATTCTCAACATCGACGTCACCCCGCTGGTCGACGGCTGGCATGGCGATACCAGCCGGATGTTCTACGCTGGCGAGCCGCCGCTGAAGGCGAGGAAGTTGGTCGAGGTGACCTATGAATGCCTGATGCTCGGCATTCAGGCCGCGCAGCCCGGCGCGCGGCTGGGCGATATCGGCGCGGCGATCGAAGCCCACGCCAACCAGTTCCGTTACGGTGTGGTGCGCGAGTTCTGCGGCCACGGGTTGGGGCGCCTGTTCCACGATGCGCCCGAAGTGGTCCACGCCGCCAAGGCCGGGACGGGGCCGGAGCTGAAGCCGGGGATGTTCTTCACCATCGAGCCGATGATCAACCTCGGCAAGCCCTGGGCCAAGGTACTCGGCGACGGCTGGACAGCGGTAACCCGCGACAAGAGCCTGTCGGCGCAGTTCGAACACTCGATCGCGATCACCGAGACGGGGAACGAGATTTTCACCAAGAGCCCGACGGGGCGGGATTGCCCGCCTTACATGTGATGCTCAGCTGGCCCGATAATCACAAAAACCATACCGCCAGCACCCCAACCATCACCACCACCACCGCGACCGAGAAGCCCAGCATCACCAACACCGGCCGGGTCACCCGCCCGTGCAGCACCCAGTCATAGGCGACCGCAATCGCAATCGTGATCGGCGGCTGCACTCCTATGGCGACCGGATCGGGCAGGCCCAGCACCTGTACGACGCGGGCATAGGCGGGGGTCATCAGCGCCAGCGTCGCGATCAGCATCGCTTGCCGGTGCGCGGCGATGTCGCGTTGCCGCGCGAAGTGCAGCGCGGCGAGGTAGAGGGGGATGAAGGTGACAAAGGCGGCAAGGTTTACCACCGTCACCTCCGGTCGCCCCAGTTCCAGCCCGATGCGCCATGAGATCACCGATCCGCTCACCAGCATCGCGCCCACCAGCGCAATCGAGGCGCGGCCTGTGGCGCGGTGCGCGGCCAGTTTGAAACGCGCGGCAAGGAAGCTCTGGCTTGCCAGCAGCATCAGCCATGCGATCATGCTTCCGGCATGAAACACCACGATCGGGGTGTAGCGCGCCTGCACCTCGGGATGGAAAATCGCCTTCGCGCCGAACGCCACCAGCGTGAAGCCCAGCAGCCCCAGCGCGATATTGCCCATCAATATGTTGGCTCTGACGTGGCTTTTAGGTGCGCGCACTAGTTCTCCCTTGCCGCCCGGATCGCGGCGCCCGCGGCAAACGGAGCGATCGCCACCAGCGCGAGGCTTATGGCAGCAACGAAGCCGAGGCTGATACGATCCATCCGGGCAAGCGCGCCGGCACCGAAAATCAGAATGGGCAGGGCGAGCGGGATCAAGAGGAGGCCCGAAAGCGCCGCCCCTGCGCGCAAGGAAGCGGTGAGCGCCGCGATCATCAGGCCGATCGCGGCGAGGCCCGGCGTTCCGGCCAGCAGGCCGAGCAGCAGGATCTCCAAAGTCTCACCCTCGATCTTCAGCAGCGCGGCCGCCGGGAAAGTCGCCAGCAGCAGCGGCGGGCCGAAGCTGAGCCAGTGGGCGATCAGGCGAACCGCCATCATCGCCTCTTCGGCCAGCCCACGCAGTTTCAGCTGATCGAAGAAGCCGAGTTCGATATCGCGTGCCACCAGCCGTTCCAGCGGCAGGATCGCCGCCAGCAGCGCCGCGATCCACACCACGCCCCCGCCGGTTTTCAGCATCAGATTGGCATCCGGCCCCACCGCGAAGGGGAACAGCATCGCCACAGCGACGAAGAACACCACGGGAAGGGCCGCGCCGCTGCCGGTGAAGGGAAAGAACTGCGCCAGATCGCGGCGGAGCAGGGCGGCGATCATGCCTCCTCCTCCGCAGGCGCATGGTCCTCAATCGCGAAGCTCGTCATGGCCGGCAGATCGAGCGGCTGGTGCGAGGCGATCAGCGCGATGCCACCGCCTGCGCAGTGATCTTGCACCAGCGCGCTCACCAGCCCTTGCGAGGCGGTGTCGAGGCCTGAAAGCGGCTCGTCGAGCAGCCAGACGGGCGCGCGCTGGCTCACCATCCTTGCGAGCGCTGCGCGCTTCTTCTGGCCGGTGGAAAGGTAACGGACCGGTACCTCGGCAAGATCGGTAAGGCGGAGCGCGGCCATGATCCCGTCAGGCTCCTGCGCGCCGTCCAGCCCGAACCAGAAGGCCAAGGCCTTGCCAAGCGGCAGATCGGGATCGAGACCGCTGCGCTCTTCCAGCAGCGCCAGCCCGCCTTCGCGCCGCACCTCTCCGGCATAGGGGGTGGTCAGCCCCGCCAGCGCGCGGATCAGCGTCGTCTTGCCCGCTCCGTTGGCACCCGTCACATGGCACGCCGCGCCCGCTTCCAGCCGGAACGACAGCCGCTTGAACAGCAGCCGCTCACCGCGGCGGCAGGCGAGGTTGTCGGCGGCGAGGAACGGCGGCGGAGCTTGCATTGGCCTCATGCGTTAGGGAAAAGAGCCCGAGCAAACAAGCGACCCCGATTGAAGGAGCCCCCATGTCCGTCCCCGAACTCGACGCCAAGGAAACCGAAAAGCTGATGGCCGATCATCCCGAATGGGAACTGGCGCGTGAGGGCAAGGCGATCACGCGCACCTTCCAGTTCAAGGATTTCTCCGAGGCATGGGGTTTCATGTCCCGCGTCGCGCTGCTGGCCGAGACGCAGGACCACCACCCCGAATGGTTCAACGTCTACGCCAGGGTCGAGGTGACGCTGACCACCCATGACGCGGGGGAAAGCGGCGGGCTTTCGCAGCGCGATGTGACGCTGGCCCGGGCGATCGACGCGATTCTTTGATTTCGCACGCCCTCCGGCGCGCGATTTCCTCGCTCACGCGGCCTGAAGGCCGCATCGCTGCGGGCGCGCGGTCGCGCTTGCGGTCGTTGGCGGTCGCTGGCGCGACTGTTCCGGCCGTGAAGGCTTCCCGTCGGTGCTTACCTTATTTTCCCAGAATGCCCCGCCCGGCCGCGCGCTGCTGCTTCCTGACTTTGCCCGGCATCCAGCGCTTGGCGAAGGCGAGCTGGCGCGCGGTCTTGCCGACCAGGTAGTGCAGATCATCGCCGTGCACCGCGTTCCAGATAGTGCGGGCGACTTCCTCCACCGGCGTGATCTCAAGCCCGGCGGCCGTCACGCGGGTGCGGATATTCTCGTTCGAATTGCGGTTGCCGGTGCCGTCGAGCAGCGGGGTTTCGATGAAGCTCGGGCAGATCGAGGACACCTTGATCCCGTCCGCCGCCCATTCGGCATCGAGGCTTTCGGCAATCCCGCGCACTGCGAACTTGGTGGCGGAATAGACGCTCATCCCGTTGCCGCCGGTGATCCCCGCGGCGCTGGCGATATTGACCAGTGCTGAGCCCGGCGCGCTCGCCTTGAGGTAGGGATAGGCCGCCTGCGCGCCGTAGAGCACGCCGCGCAAGTTGATGTCGAGGCAGCGGTCGATCTCTTCCTTGTCGAGCTCGGCCAGCGGGCCGCCGGTGCCGATCCCGGCATTGTTCACCACCACATCGACCCGCGATCCGGCGGCGGTGTTGAACGCGGCCAGAGCTTCGTCCCACGCATCACGATCGCGCACGTCGAGGCGGTGCATATATTTGAACCCGCCCTCGATCAGGCCGAGCGTGTCCTCCATGCCTTCGACATTGACGTCGGCAATTCCGACGAACCAGCCGCGCTCGGCAAAATACCGCGCGGTGGCGCGTCCGATGCCGGATGCGCCGCCGGTGATGAAAATGCTGCGCCGCTCGCTCATTGAAATCCCCTCTCGATTGCGATTTGCAACCTGCCTAGAGCGGTCTGCGCCGCTTGTCAGCAGGCCAAATCAACTAGCCAGCGCCGCGTCCAGCCCCTTCACATGGCTCGCCCCCTCGACGATCTCGGCGCTCGAAGGCTTCAGTGCATCGCCCAGCGGCTCGGCCCGTCCGCCGATGCATTCGGCGAGGAAATTCTCGGCTATGGCGAAGAAGGCGATGTTGTTTTCGGGCCGGGCAAAGCCGTGGCCTTCGTCGGGATAAAGCACGTAGGTGACGGGGATGCCCGCCGATTTCATCGCCCCTACGATCTGGTCGCTTTCGGCCTGCTTCACGCGCGGATCGTTTGCCCCTTGCGCGATCAGCAGCGGCTTTTCGATCCGGTCTGCCTTGTAAAGCGGGCTGGCGGCGCGCAGCGTGGCGAGGCCTTCTGCGGTACCGGGATCGCCCATGCGTTCGTGGAAGATCTTCACCATCGGCGCCCAGTAGGGCGGGATGGTCGATAGCAGGGTTTCGAGGTTCGAAGGCCCGACGATGTCCACGCCGCAGGCAAAGGTTTCGGGCGTGAAAGTAAGCCCCGCGAGCGTCGCATAGCCGCCGTAGGAGCCGCCCATGATCGCGACCTTGTCGGCCGCGGCAATGCCCTGATCCACCGCCCAGTTCACGGCGTCGATCAGGTCGTCGTGCATCTTCAGGCCCCACTGCTTGTTGCCCGCATTGATGAAGTCCTTGCCGAAGCCCGTCGAGCCGCGGAAATTGACGCTGAGCACCCCGTAGCCGCGGTTGGCGAGCATTTGGTGGATCGAATTGAAGCCGTATCCGTCGCGCGCCCACGGCCCGCCATGCACCAGCAGCACCATCGGCACCGGCGCATTGGGCACCCCGTCACCATCGGCATCGCTGCCCGGCGGCAGGGTTAGGTAGGAGGGCAGGGTCAGGCCATCGCGGCTGGCGATCTCGCGCGGGTGCATGGGTTGCAGCGGCATCCCTTCGAGCTCGGGCCGCGAGACATAGAAGGGGGTCAATGTGCCCGCCTTGCGATCATAGATATATGTCGCCACCGGCTTCACCAGCGGATCGTTCCACACGATCCACACGGTATCGTCGTCGGTCCGGCTGTTGACGCCGAAATCGCCTTCCAGCCGCTCGCCCAGCCATTCCAGCGAGGCGGCGATATCGGGATCGATCGCGTGCCATTCGGTGGTGAGGTAATCGACCGCGTAGGCTTCCACCTCGCCGGTCAGGGGATCGCGCATCGTGCTGCCGATATCGGCCTTGTCGTCCTCGGCGATCAGGCGCTTGTCGCCGGTGGCGGTGTCCTGCGCGAACAGCGCGGCGGTGTTCCGCCCGCGGCTGTCGATCCAGTAGAGCGTCTTGCCGTCGGTGGTGTAGCCAGCGGGCGCAGTGGTGAGCGAATCCTCCATCGCGGTGGTCTCGAAGGGTTCGGCTTCGACCGTGTCGTTCTCGACCCGGAAATAGTCTGTGCCGCCCGCCTCGTTCTGGCTCATCGCCATGCGCACGGTCAGATTGTCGTCGGCCAAGAACCCGGCATAGGCATTGTTTTCCAGCACCAGCGTCAGATCGCCGGTGGCAAGATCCAGCAGGTAGACATCGTGCCACTGCGGATCGCGATTGTTGATGCCCAGCAGCAGCTTGTCCCTGATGGTGCGTGACGCGCCAACCAGTTCCACGCGGGTATTCTCGAACGGGGTGACGGTGGTCTCCTCGCCGCTTGCCAGATCGACGCGGTAGAGCAGGTAATTCTCGTCCCCGCCTTTGTCCTGAATATACATCACCGCACGCGCATCGGGCGACCAGAAATACTGGCGGATGGGCCGGTCGGTGGCAGCGGTCATGGCGCGCGCGTCATCGGGATTATCCGCCGGTGCGATCCAGATGTTTAGGACGCCGTCCCTGGGCGCGAGCCAGCTCAGCCACTTGCCGTCGGGGCTGATCTGTCCCGCTGCGCGGGTCGGGTTCCCGAACAGGGCGCTGCGCGGGATCAGGGGGGCGGTTTGGGCTTTGGTGGTCATTGCGGCTCCGGTGATGGCGGATGAAACGGGCGGATGGGTTTCTGCGCCGGCAAGGCCGGGCAGCGTGAAGGCGACAGCGGCAACGCTGCTCACCAGAAAGCGGGCTATGGCGGTCTGCATGGAGTCTCTCCCTCTCCGGTGCATCTCTGTGTTGTGCAGTTAAGACACCTGCGCCCGGGCTTCAAGTCGCCATGCTGGGATAAGGCAACCGCGTCGGACGCCGCCTGCCGGAGCCCGGAATTTGTTTGCAGATGCAATCAATGGTAAGGCCCGCTTCGGGGACGCTATTTGATTGTGGGGGAATTATGAAAAAATTTGTGACTGCATTGTGCGCTGCGTCGCTTGCGCTGGGTATTGCCGCGTGCAGCGGCGAAACGGCCAATGGCCCGGCTGACGCGACGGCCGCAGCCTCGCTGGCCGGCACCTGGAAAGCCAATCTCGATTCCGCAGAGTTCGAAAACGACACCAGCAGTTTTCTGATCGCTGACGGGAAATATACCTGCAACAGCTGCATTCCGCCCTTTTCGGTGGCTGCCAGCGGCGATTGGGAAAAGATCGATCGGCCCGGTGTTGACGCGCTCAAATACACGATCGTCGACGACAAGACGATCACCACGGCTTCGCGGCTGGGCGACAAGGAACTGGGCAATTCGACCTGGACCGTCAGCGATGACGGGCAAAGCCTGATCATGAACTGGACCAATCTCGACGGCGATGAAGTGGTCAAGGGTTCGACGACCTATGCGCGCGTCGCACCGGCTCCCGATGGCGCGCATGCCGCATCGGGCGATTGGAATGTCGCGAGCCTTGGCGATATGAGCGATGCCGGCCTCGTGTTCAGCTACGCGATCGACGGGGATACGATTATCTCGTCCGGTAACGGCGGCGGCTACACGGCGACGCTGGGCGGCGAGCCGGTGACGCCAGAAGGCGACAATAGCGGCGGCGTGGTCGCAGTCGAGAAGGTGTCCGACAACGTCTATCGCGAAACCTATTCGCGCAACGGAGGGGTGATCAACGTGCTCGAACTCACCGTGGAAGGTGACACGCTGCGCGGCGTCAGCACCGATCCGCGCGACAACAGCACCGTGCGCTGGACGGCGACGCGCCAGTAATTCCGGCGACTGCAAATGCGCCCCCGGTCGCTTCAGTGCGGCCGGGGGCCTTTTCTTTCCGGGCGGCGTCTAAAGCGCCGGGTTGGCGTAGAAATGCCAGGTGAAGATCGCCATGCTGCCCCGCTGCGGTGCCCATTCCTCGGCCAGCTGGCGGGTGGCTTTTTCCGCCGGGCGTTCGGGCAGATCGAGCAGACGCTTCACCCCTTCCTGCACGGCAAGATCGCCCGCGGGCCAGATGTCCGGGCGACCCTCTGCAAACAGCAGGTAGATTTCCGCCGACCAGCGCCCGATGCCCTTGATCCGGGTGAGGAGTTCGATCGCCGCCTCGTCGTCCTCGGGCAGGGCGTGAAAGTCCAGCTCCCCCGCCTCGACCAACTCGCATAATGACCGGGCATAGCCCTGTTTCTGGCGTGACAGCCCGCAGGCGCGCAGAGTGTCGAAATCGCGCTTGAGCAGGCAGGCAGGGGTGAAATCCTCGCCCAGTTCCGCCTCCAGCTTGCCCCACATCGATGCGGCCGCCGCAACCGAGACCTGCTGGCCGACGATGGTGCGCAGCAGCGTCTTGTAGCCGCGCGGGCGGATGCGCGCTTCGGGATAGCCAATGCGGGCCAGCTGTGCCGCCAGTCGTGGTTCGCGCTGGCTGAGCGCATCGAGATCGCTGCGCAATTTTTCCGCTGTAAGGCCCACTCGCACTTTCCTTAACTTGCCTTGCGTCCAAGTCTGCCTTAGCAGCCCTTTGCACTCTCACAGCGCAGGTTCTTGCGCGCAATAGCCGAAAAGGAAGCCGAGCCCATGCCCAGACTGGTCGTCACCAATCGTGAAGGCGAAACCAGCGAGATTGCCGTCGACGACGGCCTGACCGTGATGGAAGCGATCCGCGACAATGGCTTCGACGAACTGCTGGCGCTGTGCGGCGGCTGCTGTTCCTGCGCGACCTGCCACGTGCATGTCGATCCGGCCTTCGCCGACAAGCTGCCGAAGATGAGCGAGGACGAGGACGACCTGCTCGAATCCTCCGATCACCGTGCCCCCACCAGCCGGCTTTCGTGCCAGATTCCCTTCACTGCCGAACTCGACGGTCTGCACGTCACCATCGCGCCCGAAGATTGATGGAATCGCGCCTCCCCGCCCGTCCGGCGCGGGGAGGAACGCGGTTGGACATTGCGGCGCGCGGTTCGAGTGCCTAATTCAGGGCTCATGAACATTACCCGCCCCTTTGGCGACACGCTTTCGCTTATCGGCAATACGCCCATGGTTCGCCTTGCCGGCCCCAGCGCGGCTGCAGGCTGCGACATCTGGGGCAAGTGCGAATTCGCCAACCCCGGTTCGTCGGTAAAGGACCGTGCGGCGCTTTACATTATCCGCGATGCCGAGGCGCGCGGAGAATTGCAGCCCGGTGGCACGGTGGTTGAAGGCACGGCGGGCAATACCGGAATCGGCATCGCGCTGGTCGCCAATGCCCGTGGCTACAAGACGATCATCGTCATGCCCGACAACCAGTCCAAGGAAAAGATGGACACGCTGCGCGCACTGGGTGCGGAGCTGGTGCTGGTGCCGCCGACCAAGTTCGCCGATGCCGGCCACTTCGTCCACACCTCGCGCCGTCTGGCCGAAGAAACGCCGGGCGCGGTCTGGGCCAACCAGTTCGACAACATCGCCAACCGCCGCGCACATATCGAAGGCACCGCGCCGGAGATCTGGGAACAGCTGCAGGGCCGCGTCGACGGTTTCACCTGCGCTGCCGGCACCGGCGGGACGATCGCGGGCGTGGGGCTGGGCCTGAAAGCGTTCGACGAGAATATCCGTATCGCGCTGACCGATCCGCACGGTGCGGCGCTTTACAACTATTACGCCCACGGCGAACTGAAGGCCGAAGGCTCCTCGGTCGCAGAAGGCATCGGGCAGGGGCGCATCACCGCCAATCTCGAAGGCGCGGCAATCGATACGCAATACCGCATCAGCGACGAGGAAGGCCTGCACTGGGTCGCCCGCCTGCTGCGCGAGGAAGGCCTGTGCCTTGGACTGTCGTCGGGTATCAATGTCGCGGGCGCGGTGGAACTGGGCCGCGAGCTGGTGGCAGAGGGGCGCGATAACCCGCAGGTGGCGACGATCCTGTGCGACACGGGCTTCCGCTACCTATCGACGCTCTACAATCCGGAATGGCTGGCGGCGAAAGGTCTGCCGGTGTTCGACTGGCTTGAACGCACACAAGGCGGCGAGGCGTGACACGTGCTTCGCTGCTGGCTAGGCTGCGTGCCATGACCCAGCACAGCCTTTTTTCGGTCGGTCGCAGCGAAAACTCGGGGCTCGCCGATCTGCTGGCCGAACCGGAACCGGCAGGCCCGCTTGACCAGAACCGCCAGGAAGCGCTTCAGCGCCTCCAGATCGGGGTGTTCGGGATTGCAGCGATGGTGCTGCTGGTGGGGCTGGCCAGCATCATCGGCAGTCAGGCCGAGATCACCCAGGAATCCGCCGTCCCCGATGCCGCGCCGACCACCGAGCCGAGTCCTTCGCCAAGCCAGGCCAATCCGCTCGCCGATGCCGGGGTCGTTCCCGACATCGCTGCCGAGCCGAGCCCGACGCCCGTGGCCCCGCTCGACCTGCCGCCGCCGACCCCGTTGCCGGACAATGCCGCACCCAAACAATAGGGCATTCGCGCTGCTCGCGGGGGCGGTGCTTTCGCTGACGGGATGCGGGACGGCGCCGGGCGAAACCGCTGCGGCAGACCGTCCGGTGATCGGTCTGATGACGAGCCTGCCGCTGTACTGGCCCGAAGATGCGGCGCTGGATGACATTGCCGCAGGCCGCGCCAGCCTGCCGTGGCAGCGCCGCGCGATCGAGGCGCGTTATCGGGTGCTGCCGCTCGACACGCTTGCATCCGTGCCCGCACTGACACCTGAGGATCCGGAGGTTGATCCGCTGGCGGAAATAACGCGGTTGGCGGTGATCCAGCCGCGCGGGCTGTCCCCGGCGGATAATGTCGCGCTGGATGACTGGGTTCGGGGCGGCGGCAGGTTGCTGCTGGCGCTCGATCCGGCGCTGACGGGGGAATATGATCTGCCAATCGGCGACCCGCGCCGTCCGGTCGATGGCGCGCTGATACCGCCGGTGGTCGCGCGCTGGGGGCTGGCGGTCCGGTTTGACGAAACGCAGCGCCCCGAGGTCGTTCGCGCGTCTTACGCGGCGATGGAACTGCCGCTCGCGCTGCCCGGCATCATCTCGGTGACCGACCCGGCTGCAGCCGATTGCACCATCGCTGCGCAAGGAGCGGTTGCGACTTGCCGGGTGGGGGAGGGACGGGTCACGCTGATCGCCGACGCGGCGTTGCTCGAGCACCCCGAGCTCGCCGGCGAGAACGGCGATAGCATCGCCGCGCTGCTTGCCGCCGCATTCGACTAGGCGCTTTCGGGGAAATCGCGGGAGAGCCGGGACTCGGAAGCGGACTCGGGCTGTTCGGGCTGCGGGAAATGGCGGGAAAGCGGCGATTTTCTGCGCTTTTCAGCGGGAAATGACGGCAAGTTGCAGGCCTGTTGCAGTCCTGCCCACGGGTTCAAAGCAAGAAAAAACAGATGTTTGCCTAGTTTTCCCGTAATTTCCCGCAAAAATCCCTTCCATCCCGCCTGCTTCCCCGATATTACCGTGATCCATCAAACATGCCTGTTTGCAACGCGTACGGCTGAAGTGGCCGGCGCGCCGCCGGTGCTTTGTCGTCGGCGGTGACGGGGAAGGCGTGTCTGGGGATGGCGGCAGTCTCGCGGGGAGGTTGCGGCGACAGGGGTGAGAGGGGATCGACCAGGTGTCGGGTTTCGGAGGATATAGCGGCCAAGCCTACTCGCCCGCCGGCGACAAGGGCCGTTTTGTCCTGCCCGCTGCCTTCCGCAAAGCCGTGAAGGAAAGCTCCGACGGCAACCGCATCCTTTGCCTCGCCGCGCATGACCGCTTCGACTGCCTCGTCGGCTTCGGCCTGTCGCGCACCACTAAGCTTCATGCCCAGCTCGACCGCGAGGAAGAACGCGCGATCAGCTTGGGCAACCACGCCTTCGACCGTGAAGTGCGCGCGCAGCAGCTGTTCGGTTTCGAGCAGTTGCCGTTCGATGACAGCGGCCGCTTCGTGATGCCCGAACACCTGCGCGATCTCGGCAAGGTGTCCGACGGGCTGTATTTTCAGGGCGCGGGCGATTTCTTCTTCATCTGGAACCCTGCCGAACTGGCGCGGATGGGGGTCGAATGGAAGGGCGCGCAGGCGGCCTGTGCCAAGCTGATCGCTACCGCGAAAAAGGGGAATGCGTGATGCAGGACGCGCCCCACATCCCCGTGCTGCTCGATGAAGTCATCGCCGCGATCCAGCCGCGCCCCGGCATGGTGATCGTCGACGCGACCTTCGGCGTAGGCGGTTACACCACCGCACTGCTGGAAGCGGGCGCGAGCGTCCATGCCTTTGACCGCGATCCCGATGCGATCGCCGCTGGTGCCGCGCTGGTGGCGCGTTACGACGGACGCCTTACGCTCCACCCCGCGCGCTTTTCACAGATGCGCGAGGAGCTTGCCGCACTCGGCATCGCGCAGGTCGATGCGGTGGTGATGGATATCGGCGTTTCCTCGATGCAGCTCGATCAGGGGGATCGCGGCTTTGCCTTCATGCATGACGGCCCGCTCGACATGCGGATGAGCCAGGCGGGCGAGAGCGCCGCCGACTTCCTCAACACCGCCGACGAGGAAGCCATTGCCAACGTGCTCTACCGCTATGGCGAGGAACGCCAGTCGCGCCGCGTCGCGCGTGCCATCGTCGCCGCACGTCCGCTTGAGACGACGGGCGAGCTCGCCCGTGTGGTGCGCCGCGCGCTCGGCCACAAGCCGCACGACAAGAAGGACCCGGCCACCCGCACCTTTCAGGCGGTGCGCATCCATGTGAACGACGAGCTGGGCGAGCTTGAAGCCGGGCTTGCCGCCGCCGAGGCGCTGCTGGGCGAGGGCGGGGTGCTGGCCGTGGTCAGCTTCCACAGTCTGGAAGACCGGATCGTCAAACATTTCCTGCGCGAACGCAGCGGCGCAGGCCGCGCGGTGTCGCGCCACCTGCCGGGCGAAATTCCCGGCCCTCCGCCGACTTTTACCAGCGTCTCCAAGGGCATTCGCCCGACCGAGGCAGAAATCGCCCGCAACCCGCGCGCGCGTTCGTCCACTTTGCGCCATGCGATCCGCACCGGCGCCCAACCGAGGAGCATGGCTGCATGATGACCGGCATTCAGGCGCGTTCGCTGGGGTGGATCGCTGTGCTCGCGATGTGCATCGCTCTGGTCGCCATTCTTGGCTTCAAGGTGCACGCGGTGAAAAGCGAGGTGCTGCTGGCCGAACGCCAGATCCTCGCGCTCGAACGAGAGGCCCTGCTGCTCGAAACCGAGTTCGAGACGCGCGCCAGCCAGCGCCAGCTCGCCGCGTGGAATGCCGTCGAATTCGGTTATCAGGCTCCGCGCGCCGATCAGTTCCTTGATGGCGAGCGCCAGCTGGCAAGCCTCGGCCAGCGTCGCAGCCCCGATGCCCCCGCGCCGATCCGCCTTGCCCGCGCCGATACGGGCGGGGATGATGCCTCCTATGCCGATCCCGGCCCGATGCGCTCGCCGGTGTCGGGCGCGACCGTCACGCTGGCGTCTGCCTCCAGCGAAAAGGACGCCGGGCAGGTGTTCACCGAAGCCTTCGGCGATTTCCTGATCGAAGCCTCTCCGATCCGCCCCGTGCAGGCGCAGACGGTCAGCGCAAAGGGCTTGGGCGAATGAGCATCATGGCTGCCCCTGCGGCAGTCCCCGCCATTCCCGCCGGACGCGTGCGCAGCATCAATCTGCGCGCCCAGTTGTTGTGGACCGCGCGTTTCCGTGTGCTGTGGATCGCGCTCGGTTTTGCGCTGGTGACGCTGATTGCGCTGGTGCGGATCGCATCGCTGGCGATGGCAGGGCAGGCGCCCGAGCGCACCAGCCTCGAAGAGGCGCTGCTGCCGCCGCGCGGCGAGATCACCGACCGCAACGGCGTGCCGCTTGCGCGGGCCTTCCCTGCCTATGCCCTGTGGTTCGATCCCAAGGCGATGGGCGATGAAGGATCGCCGCTGGTGCGTTCGCCCGAACAGGTCGCGCGCGAGCTCAAGGCGATCTTCCCCGATATTGACGAGGCCCGCATGGCCCGCCGCCTCGCCTCGGGCCGCGCGGGTTACCTGCGCCGCCGCATCCTGCCCGAAGAAGCCAACCGGGTTTTTGCGCTGGGCGAGGTTGCTCTGGAAATCCCGCGCGAGACTGATCGCCACTATCCGCAGGGCACGCTGGCCGCGCATGTGCTGGGCTATGTGGTCGAGGACGAGGGCGGCAAGCTCGGCATGGAGCAGGTGCTGGATGCGCGCCTTTCCGATCCCGCCAAGCGCGGCGAACCGGTGGCGCTTTCGCTCGATGTGCGGGTGCAGGGCGCGCTCGAGGACGAATTGCGCCGCGGGATGCTGGCCACCAACGCGATCGGTGCAGCGGGCATCGTGCTCGACGTCGACAGCGGCGAAGTTATGGCGATGGCGAGCCTGCCCGAATTCGATCCCAATGTGGCGGGCGCCAGCGGGGCGAAGAACGTCTTCAACCGTGTCACCAACGGGGTTTACGAACTCGGTTCGACCTTCAAGCCGCTGACTGTCGCTGCGGCGATGGATGCCGGCGTGGTGCGGGATCTGGGGCGGCACTGGAATGCCGCGCCGGTTCCGGTGGGCAGCCGGACGATCAAGGATTCGCACCCGATGGGTGCCACATTGAACGTTCCGCAGGCCCTGGTGCATTCCTCCAACACCGTTACCGCGCGCGTGGCTGACGAGCTCGGGCCGGAACGGATGCGCCGGGCCATGGTTGACCTCGGCATGGACCGGCGTCCCTTCATCGAACTGCCGGCGCGTGGCAAGCCGCTATTTCCTGCAGGCAAGTGGAGCCGCGTCACAAACATGACGGTCGGCTTCGGTCACGGTCTGGCCGTCAGCCCGCTGCACCTCGCCAGCGCCTATGCCGCGATGGTCAATGGCGGGATCTGGCGTCCGGCCACCCTGATGAAGCTGGATCCGGCCGACGTGCCGCGCGGGCGGCGGGTGTTCAAGGAATCCACGTCTTCGCGGATGCGCCAGATGCTGCGGATGATCTCGCTCTACGGCACCGGACGCAGCGCCGATGCGCCGGGTTATCGCATTGGCGGCAAGACGGGCTCCGCTGAAAAGGCGGGTGTCGGCGGTTATCGCAAGACCTCGCTGGTGTCGTCCTTTGCTGCGGCCTTCCCGATGGACGCGCCGCGCTATGTCGTGGTGGTGGTGGTGGACGAGCCCAAGGGCACGATCGCCAGCAGCTTCCAGCGCACCGCCGCCTTCACCGCAGCGCCGGTGGTGGGGCGTCTGGTGCCGCGCATCGGGCCGATGCTGGGCGTGCAGCCGGACGAACGCCGCGACGTCGACATTTCCGATCTGCGCTATCTCGTGGACAAGAGCGAATGAGGCTGGCCGATCTGCTCGAACGCGCAGGGCTTCGCGGGGCGGATGCCGGCGATGCGGTTGTCACGGGCTTTGCCATCGATCACCGCAAGGTCGCGCCCGGCACCGTGTTCGGCGCCTTTGCCGGAGCGAAGTTCAACGGCGAGGATTTTATCCCCGCAGCGATCGAGGCGGGAGCAGTGGCGATTGTCGCGCGGCCCGAAGCCACGGTGAAAGGCGCGCTGCATATCGCCGATGCCGAGCCGCGCCGCGCCTTCGCACGGCTGGCAGCGGGGTTCTTTGCGCCCTATCCCGCTACCATCGTCGCGGTGACGGGCACCAACGGCAAGACATCCACCGTCGAGATGACCCGCCAGATCTGGCGCATGGCGGGCGAGCGCGCGGCGAGCATCGGCACGCTTGGCGTCACGACGCCCGACGGTTCGGTTTCGACCGGGCTGACCACCCCCGATATCGTAACCTTCCTTGCCAATATGGCGGGCCTTGCGCGGGAAGGCGTCACCCACGTGGCCTATGAGGCATCAAGCCACGGGCTGTCGCAATACCGCAATGAAGGTCTGAAGGTGGCCGCCAGCGCCTTCACCAATTTCAGCCGCGACCATCTTGATTACCATGGCACGATGGAGAGCTATTTCGCGGCCAAGATGCGGTTGTTCACCGAAGTGGTCGCGCCCGGCAGCCCGGCGGTTATCTGGGACGGGGACGAAGCATCCGAATGGACCGCCCGCGCCATTGCCGAAGCCGCCTCGCACAAGCTCGACGTGCGCACGGTGGGCCATCGCGGCACGTTCCTCAACCTTGCCGAACGGGTCCCGACCCAGCTCGGCCAGACGCTGACGATTGTTTACGATGGCGAGGCCCGCAAAGTGAACCTGCCGCTGATCGGTGCCTATCAGGCCGCCAACGCGCTAGTCGCTGCGGGGCTGGCCATGGCGACGGGCGTTGCCCCTTCGTCCGTGTTCGATGCGCTTACCCGGCTGCAACCGGTGCGCGGCCGGCTGGAGCGTGCGGCAATCAATCCCGCCGGTGCGCCGGCCTATGTCGATTATGCCCATACCTCCGATGCGATGGAGGCGGCGATTGCCGCACTGCGCCCGCACGTAGCCGATGGCGGGCGCTTGATCGTGGTGTTTGGCGCGGGCGGGGATCGCGACACCGGCAAGCGCGCCGAAATGGGCGCGGTCGCCGCGCGTGCCGCCGATCAGGCGATTGTCACCGATGACAATCCCCGCAGCGAGGATCCGGCCGCAATCCGGGCCGCGATCATGGCCGGTGCAGGTGCAGGCGCCCGCGAAATCGGTGATCGCCGGGCCGCCATTGCAGCCGCAATTGGGGAAGCCGGGCCGAACGACATTGTGCTGATCGCCGGCAAGGGCCACGAACAGGGCCAGATTTTCGGAGCGGGAGAAAGCATGCGGATCGAAGCTTTCGATGACGTCGAAGTGGCGCGCGAATGCGCCGGGAGCAGCAATCGATGAATGCCACAAACCCCCTGACGCATCCCTTGCTGCGGGCCTGGCCGGTCGCTCCACGCGATACTTTGCCGCTGGCTTTGTGGACTTCGGCCGAGATTGCGGCGGCCACGGGCGGCACCGCCAGCCATGATTTCCAGGCCTCCGGCGTCGAAATGGACTCGCGCGACGTGAAGGCGGGCGATCTGTTCGTCGCGCTCAAGGGCGAGGCGATGGATGGTCACAAGTTCATTCCCCAAGCCTCTGAAAAAGGCGCGGTCTCTGTGATCGTCGATCGGCCCGTCGATTATCCGCATGTGCTGGTGGAGGACACCACGCAGGCGCTGCATGATCTGGCTCATTTCGCGCGTGAGCGTTCACACGCAACCCGCATCGGCATCACCGGATCCGTTGGCAAGACCGGCGTAAAGGAAGCGATCTTCGCGTGCCTCGATCGTGCCAGCCGCGGGGCGGCGCACCGTTCTGTGCGCAGCTACAACAACCATGTCGGCGTGCCGCTGAGCCTTGCGCGGATGCCTGCGCGGGCCAAGTTCGGCGTGTTCGAGATGGGGATGAACCATGAGGGCGAAATCGCGCCGCTGGCCGCCCATGTGCGCCCCCATGTCGCGCTGATCACCACCATCGCGCCCGCGCATATTGAAAACCTCGGTAGCCTTGAGGCGATTGCCGATGAGAAGGCGCGGATCTTCACCGGACTATTGCCGGGCGGCACGGCAATCATTCCCGCCGACAGCGAATGGGTCGAACGGCTGATCGGTCATGCAAAGGGTTGCGGGGCCGAAATCGTCACTTTCGGGCGCAGCGCCGATGCCGATGTGCGCTTGCTCGACGCGATCCCTGCGCGCGGCGGCGGGGCGCTGGTCACGGCTGATCTGGGCGACCGGCGTATCTGTTACCACGTGGCCGAGCCGGGGGAACACTGGATCGTCAATTCGCTCGGCGTGATGGCGGCGGTGCGCGCGGCGGGCGGCGATCTGGCGAGCGCTGGACTGGCGCTGGCGGAGATGGGCGGTCTGAAGGGCCGCGGCGCGCGTCACCGGATCGCGGTGCCGGGCGGTGAGGCGCTGCTGATCGACGAAAGCTATAATGCCAACCCTGCCTCGATGCGCGCGACGCTCAAGGCGCTGGCTGCCAGCGACGCCACCCGGCGTCTTGCTGTGCTGGGCAGCATGAAGGAACTGGGCGACTTTTCCGATCCCTTCCATCGCCAGTTGGCCGAGCCGCTGATCGAGGCGGGGGTGACCCACGCGATCCTCGTCGGCGAGGAGATGCGCGCGCTTGCCGAGGAACTGGGGAAACTCTCCGCCGGTCCGCTTGGCAAGGTGACCACCTTCGCGCATTGCGGGACACCTGCCGAAGCCATCGCTGCGCTCGGGCAATTCGGTCTTGCCCCGGGGGACGCGGTGTTGGTCAAAGGCTCGAATTCGGTCGGCCTCGGCCGGCTTGTGTCACATCTTACCGAACACGCCCCTGCCGGGACCGCAGCAGGAGGCTGAGGCCCGAGGCAAAGGGCGTCGAGGAACGACTGAATGCTCTATCTGCTTGCCGAATGGCTGGGCTTCGAAGGCATCTTCAATCTGGTGCGCTACCAGAGCTTTCGTGCGGGCGCGACGCTGATGACGGCGCTGCTGATCGGCCTGCTGATCGGGCCGCGTTTCATCAATCTGCTGCGCGTGCGGCAGGGCAAGGGCCAGCCGATCCGCGAGGACGGGCCGCAAACCCACCTCGCCAAGCGCGGCACGCCGACGATGGGCGGGCTGATGATCCTGACCGCGCTGACGCTGTCGCTGCTGGTATGGATGGACCTGTCGAGCCCGTTTGTCTGGGCGTGCCTTGCGGTGACGATCGGTTTCGGTTTCATCGGCTTCCTTGACGATTACGACAAGGTTTCGAAGAACAGCCATGCCGGGGTGCCGGGGCGGGTGCGGCTTGCGCTGGAATTCGTGGTCGCCGGCATCGCGTCGTGGCTGATCGTCAGCCAGATCAATACCAATCTCTACCTTCCATTCCTGTCGGGAGTGAGCATCCCGCTGGGCCCGGCCTATTACGTCTTTGCCGCTTTCGTCATCGTGGGTGCGGGCAATGCGGTGAACCTGACCGACGGGCTGGACGGGCTAGCGATCATGCCGGTCATCATTGCCAGCGGCACCTTTGCGATCATCGCCTATCTTGCGGGGCGCGCGGATTTCAGCGCCTATCTCGGTATTCCGCATGTGCCGGGGGCGGGGGAGCTGGCGATTTTCTGCGGCGCGATCATGGGCGCGGGGCTGGCTTTCCTGTGGTTCAATGCGCCGCCGGCTGCGGTGTTCATGGGCGACACCGGCAGTCTCGCACTCGGCGGCGCGCTGGGCGCGATTGCGGTCGCGTCGCACCACGAAGTCGTGCTGGCGATTGTGGGCGGGCTGTTCGTGCTCGAGGCGGTCAGCGTAATCGTGCAGGTGTTCTGGTTCAAGCGCACCGGCAAGCGGGTGTTCCGCATGGCGCCGATCCATCACCATTTCGAACAGCTTGGCTGGAGCGAGAGCAAGGTCGTGATCCGCTTCTGGATCATCGCCATCGTGCTGGCGCTGATCGGCCTGTCGACGCTGAAGCTGAGGTAGGGCGTGCGCGGATGATCACCTCCTCCGCCTTTGCCGGAAAGCGTTATGCGGTTCTGGGGCTCGCCCGATCGGGTGCGGCCGCAGCCGAAGCGTTGCTGGCAAGCGGGGCGGAAGTGATCGCGTGGGACCGGCAGGACGTCGCCCGCGCGCCCTTCGAAGGGCGCTGCCGGCTGATCGACCCGCTCGAACTTGATCTCACCGGATTTGCGGGCGTGGTGGTCTCGCCCGGCGTGCCGTTGAACAGCCATCCGATCGGGCCGCATACCTGGCGATACGGCCTGCCGGTGATCGGCGATATCGAACTTTTCGCCAAGGCCCGCGCCAGCCTGCCCGCTACCCGCGTGGTCGGCATCACCGGCACCAACGGCAAATCGACCACCACCGCGCTGACCCACCACATCCTTTCAGCTGCAGGTGTGCCGAGCGTGATGGGCGGCAATATCGGCGATCCGATCCTCGGGCAGGATCCGCTGCCGGAAGGCGGGGTCTATGTGCTCGAATTGTCGAGCTTCCAGATCGATCTGACCTTCACGCTCGATTGCGATATTGCTGCGCTGACCAACATCACGCCCGACCATCTTGATCGCTATGCCAGCTTTGCCGCCTATGCCGCATCGAAAGAGCGGCTGTTCCAGATGCAGGCGAGCGGCACCGCGCTGATCTGTGACGAGGACGAGCCGACCCGCGCCATTGCAGCGAGGCTGGAGCAGGCAGGCAAGCCGCTGGTGCGGGTGAAGACGGCCGATCTCGCGGCGGCGGGCCTTGCCGATGGTCGCTCGCCCTCGCTCGCCGGGCCGCACAATGCCCAGAATGCGGCAGTGGCGGTGGCTATTTGCCGCCAGCTTGGCCTTGGCGATGAACAGATCGCGCGCGGGCTTGCGACCTATCCCGGCCTGCCGCACCGCATGGAGCGCGTGTGCGATGCGGGCGGGGTGACCTATATCAACGACAGCAAGGCGACCAATGCCGCATCGGCCGCGCCCGCGCTGGCTGCCTTTCCGCCCGATCCCGCGATCAATGGCGGAGCGCCGCGTATCCGCTGGATTTGCGGCGGCCTGCCGAAAGAGCCCGGCCTTGGTGCCTGCGCCGAACACCTCGGCAATATTGCGGGGGCCTATACCGTGGGCGAGGCAGGGCCGATGTTCGCCGACCTGCTTGAAGCGGCGGGCGTGAAGGTTGAACGCTGCGAGCTTATCAGCGAGGCGGTGCGCCGCGCGCGCGATGCCGCCCGTGCGGGCGAAGTGGTGCTGCTGTCGCCCGCCTGCGCCAGCTATGATCAGTTCCGCGACTACGAAAAGCGCGGCACGCACTTCCGCCAGATGGTCGGCGCGATGACCGGCTGCGATACCGGCCACGACGGGCGGAGCATCCTGCCATGAACGGCGCGTGGAACCCTGCGCGTCCGGCTTCGGCGACCTATCTTCCCCCGGCGACCATGCAGCGTCGCTGGCGCGACAGCATCCGGATCTGGTGGCGCGAGATCGACAAGGTGTTGCTCGGCCTGATCGTGCTGCTGATGGGCATCGGCGTGCTGGCGGTTGCTGCTGCGTCGCCTGCAAGCGCCGATCAGCTTTCCACGTCGAGGGTGACGCTCGACGAATTCATGTTCCTCAAACGTCATGTGGTGTTCCAGATGATGGGCCTGTCGCTGATGGTGGGCCTGTCGTTCCTGTCGCGCGATCAGGCGCGGCGGCTGGGCATTCTGGTCGGCGCGATCATGCTGGCGCTGCTGTTCGTGGTGCCGATCATCGGCGAGGAAAAGAACGGTGCGCGGCGCTGGATCAATGTCGGCATGTCGTTGCAGCCGTCGGAGTTTCTGAAGCCCGGTTTCGCAATCATCTGCGCCTGGGTGCTGAGCTGGAAACTGCGGGATTCAAGCCTGCCCGTGATCGCCTTCGTCACCGGCTTTATGGGCCTGATCGCGGCTCTGTTGATGGCGCAGCCGAACCTTGGCGATGCCATCCTGTTCGGCGGCATCTGGCTGGTGATGGTTCTGCTTGCCGGCGTAGCGTGGCAGCATATCGCCCTGCTGATCG
Organism: Erythrobacter fulvus; assembly: GCF_028595285.1. Taxonomy (GTDB): domain Bacteria; phylum Pseudomonadota; class Alphaproteobacteria; order Sphingomonadales; family Sphingomonadaceae; genus Erythrobacter; species Erythrobacter fulvus. Next base: position 244,034 of record NZ_JAQQXQ010000003.1, read on the forward strand.
GCGGCGGCGCGGGGGCGCTGGGGCTGGCCTACATGTTCTACGACAATGCCCGACACCGTATCGACAGCTTCCTTGGCGGCGGCACGGCGTTCGATCAGGTCGATCTGGCGCACCGCACGCTGACTGCGGGCGGGTGGACCGGCAGCGGGCTGTGGCTGGGTATCCGCAAGATGAACCTGCCCGAAGCGCACACCGACTACATCTTTTCGGTGATCGGGGAGGAATTCGGGTTGCTGGTGTGCGGTTTCATCGTCGCGCTTTATGCCGCGATGGTGCTGCGCGCCCTGATCCGCATGACGGGGGAGGACAACCTGTTCGCGCTGCTCGCAGGCGTCGGCCTTGTCACCCAGTTCGGCGGGCAGGCCTTCATCAACATCCTCGTCAACCTCAAGCTGTTCCCGTCCAAGGGGATGACCTTGCCGCTGATCTCTTACGGTGGTTCTTCGACACTGGCGGTGTGCTTCACGCTTGGGCTATTGCTGGCAATCACCCGGCGCAATCCGTTCCTCGCCAGCGAGGCGGGCGGCTTGCGCGAGTTGATCGAACGCAAGGAGCCGAGCGCATGACCAGTCAGCCCCGCAGCGGCCAGACCAGAACGGGCGCGTCACGCCATTTCGTGCTCGCCGCGGGCGGCACCGGCGGCCACCTTATCCCGGCCTTCGCGCTGGCGGCCGAGCTGCACGCGCGCGGCCATCATGTTGCCCTGATCACCGACGAGCGCGGGGCCAACATCCCCGGCAAGCCCGATTACCTGACCGCCCATGTCCTTCCCGCAGGCCGTTTCGGCAAGAATCCGCTTGGCTGGCCCAAGGGGATTGCCGCCGTGCTGGAAGGGCGACGCATGGCGCTGCGGCTGTTCGACGCCTTCGAGCCATCGGCGATTGTCGGCTTCGGCGGCTATCCCGCTCTGCCCGCACTGCTGGCGGCGACCTCGGCCGGGCTGCCGAGCGTGGTGCACGAACAGAACGCGGTGCTCGGGCGGGTCAACCGTCTGCTGGCAGGCCGCGTCGATGCCATCGCGACGTCCTATGCCAGGGTTGACCGGCTCGATCCGAAACACGCGGCAAAGGTGCACCTAACCGGCAATCCGGTGCGCGCCGAGGTGCTGGCGCTGCGCGAACAGGATTTCCCCGCCTTTACCGAGGAAGGCCTGCTGCGCGTGCTGGTAACGGGCGGTTCGCAGGGCGCGCGGGTGCTGTCGGAAGTCGTGCCTGATGGCCTTGCCATGCTTCCCCCCGCGCTGCGCCAGCGGTTGCAGGTGACCCAGCAATGCCGCCCGGAGGATCTTGACGCGGTGCGGCGCCGCTATGCCGAGCATGATATCCCCGCCGAGCTCGGCACCTATTTCGAGGACATGCACGAACGTCTGGCCGACGCGCACCTGTTCATCGGCCGCGCGGGCGCATCGACAATTGCCGAGCTGACGGCGGTCGGCCGTCCGGCGATCCTTGTCCCGCTGCCGATCGCCACCGACGATCATCAGGCGGTCAACACCCGCGAGATGGTCAAGGCGGGCGGGGCTCGGATGATCCGGCAGGAGGCGTTCCAGCCCAAGGAACTCGCCAAGCAGATTCAGGCAATGGCCATGAACCCGTCCAGCCTAGCCAATGCCGCGCATTGCGCGTTTAACTGCGGGCGGCCTGATGCGGCAAAGGACCTTGCCGATCTGGTTGAAAGCATGAGCGGGATCGATCTGATGGACGTGATCCGCGTGGGCGAGACTGCGCCCGCTGCCAGCGTCGGCGCGCGGCCTTCGACCAGCTCTGCGCGAGCGGAAGCGAAAGAGCAGGCCGAATCATGAAGGGCGTCGGCACGGACATCGGCATCATCCACTTCGTCGGCATCGGCGGGATCGGCATGTCAGGCATCGCCGAGGTGATGCACAATCTCGGCTATCAGGTGCAGGGCAGCGACATCGCCGAAGGGCCGAGTGTCGAGCGGCTGCGCGCGCGCGGCATCACGGTTCACATCGGCCACGAACGCGAGAATGTCGAAGGCGTGGCGGTGGTCGTCACCTCCACCGCTGTGCGGCGCACCAATCCCGAAGTTGCCGCCGCGCTTGAAAACCGCATTCCCGTGGTACGCCGGGCGGAGATGCTGGCCGAACTGATGCGTCTGAAGTCCACCGTCGCGGTGGCGGGGACCCACGGCAAGACTACGACAACCAGCATGATCGCAACGTTGCTGGATGCGGGCGGGATCGATCCGACCGTCATCAACGGCGGGATTATCGAACAATACGGCTCCAATGCGCGGCTGGGCGATTCCGACTGGATGGTGGTCGAAGCGGACGAGAGCGACGGTTCTTTCCTGCGCCTCGACGGCACCATTGCGGTCGTCACCAATATCGATCCCGAACACTTGGATCACTACGGCGATTTCGACGGGGTGAAGAAGGCGTTCGTGGAGTTCATCCACAATGTGCCCTTCTACGGTGCAGCGGTGCTGTGTGTGGATCACCCCGAAGTGCAGGCCGTCATCGGCCAGGTGCGCGATCGCAAGGTTGTGACCTACGGTTTCTCGCTCCAGGCCGATATCTGCGGGGTCAATGTGCGCAGCAGCGCGGGGGGCAACACATTCGATGTGATCGTGCGCCAGCGCGGGCTGGAAGATCGCCGGATCGAAGGCGTGCATCTGCCGATGCCGGGGCGCCACAACGTCCAGAATGCGCTCGCGGCGATTGCGGTGGCGATCGAGATGGGTTGTTCGGACGAGGTGATCCGCACCGGCTTTGCCCGTTTCGGCGGGGTGCGGCGGCGCTTCACCAAGGTCGGCACTGTCGCTATCGAAGGCGGCGCGGCGACGGTGATCGACGATTATGCCCACCACCCGGTCGAAATCCGCGCTGTGCTGGCTGCGGCGCGCGAGGCGGTTTCGGGCACCGGCGGGCGGGTAATCGCAGTGGCCCAGCCGCACCGCTATTCGCGCCTCAATGATCTGATGAACGAATTCCAGTCGTGCTTCGACGACGCTGATATCGCCTATGTCGCGCCGGTTTATCCGGCGGGTGAGGAGCCGCTGCCGGGGGTCGATCACGCTGCGCTGGTGGCGGGGATGAAGGCGCGCGGGCACCGCGCCGCGCGCGAGATCGCCGGGGCGGATGCGCTGGCGGACGAACTCGCGGGTGAAGTCGCTGCGGGCGACATGGTGGTGTGCCTCGGTGCGGGCGACATTACCCGCTGGGCAGCGGGCCTTGCGCCTGCGATCACAGCAAAGCGGGGCGGTGCAGCGTGAACCAGCCCGGCGATACGAATATCTACGACGATGGCAGCGCCCCGACCTGCGCGGTCGAAGGGGCAGTGGCCGCGCCCGTGCCGCTTGAGGGCATTCGCGGCAAGCTGACCTGCAAGGCGCCGCTTGCGCCCTACACATGGTTCAAGACCGGAGGGCCGGCCGACTGGCTGTTCGAACCGGCCGACATGGATGATCTCAAGACCTTTCTCGAACGGCTCGGCGGAGAGATCCCGGTGATGGCGCTCGGCCTCGGCTCGAACATGATCGTGCGCGACGGGGGCGTGCCGGGCGTGGTGGTGCGGCTGGGCAAAACCTTCGCCAAGGTCGAACACACAGGCGAGCTGGAGCTGACCTGCGGCGGCGGGGCGAGCGGCATTCTGGTCGCCTCGACCGCGCGTGATCTGGGCATTGCGGGGCTCGAATTCCTGCGCGGCATTCCCGGCACGGTGGGCGGCTTCGTGCGCATGAACGGCGGCGCCTATGGGCGCGAAGTGGCCGACGTGCTGCTCGATTGCGCGGTGATCCTGCACGATGGCAGCTTCATCACGCTGAACTCGGCAGAGCTTGAATATTCCTATCGCCACTCGGCCCTGCCCGAGGGCGCGATCGTCGTTTCGGCCCGGTTCAAAGGCCGTCCCGGAGATCCCAAGGAAATCGGCGCCGAGATGGATCGCATCGCCGCCGCGCGCGAAGCTTCGCAGCCGCTGCGCACCAAAACCGGTGGATCGACCTTCAAGAACCCTGAAGGCATGAAGGCATGGCAGCTGGTCGACGAGGCCGGCTGCCGCGGCTTGACGCTCGGCGGCGCGCAGGTGAGCGAGAAGCACACCAATTTCCTGATCAACACCGGCACCGCCACCAGCGCCGACATCGAAGGACTGGGCGAGCTGGTGCGCGAGAAAGTCTATCAGCATTCGGGCGTGAGCCTCGAATGGGAAATCCAGCGAGTAGGACGTCCGTGAGTTTCGATCATCCCCTTCACGTCGCAGTCCTAATGGGCGGCTGGGCGAACGAGCGCGAGGTTTCGCTCTCGAGCGGGAAGGGCGTGGCCGACGCGCTGGAAAGCAAGGGCCACCGTGTGACCCGGATCGACATGGGGCGCGATGTTGCGCTTCGCCTCGCCGAAGCGAAGCCCGATGTCGTCTTCAACGCGCTCCACGGCGTCCCGGGCGAGGATGGCTCGGTACAGGGCATGCTTGACCTTATGGGCCTCGCCTATACCCATTCGGGCCTTGCCACCTCGGTGATCGCGATCGACAAGCAGCTGACCAAGCAGGCGCTGGTTCCCCACGGCATCCCAATGCCCGGCGGGCGGATCGTGACCCGCGAAGAACTCTACGAACGCGATCCCCTGCCGCGGCCCTATGTCTTGAAGCCCGTCAACGAGGGCTCCTCGGTCGGCGTCGCGATCGTCACCACCGACAGCAATGTGGGCAATCCGATCAGCCCCGATGCGCGCGGGCCCTGGCAGGAATTCGCCGAACTGCTCGCCGAACCCTTCATCAAGGGCCGTGAGCTGACGGCGGCAGTGCTCGACGGCCCCGAAGGCCCGCGCGCGCTGGGCGTCACCGAACTGGTGGTCGCCAACGGTTTCTATGATTACGAGAACAAGTACACTGCCGGGCGAACCGAGCACATTTTCCCGGCCAAGCTCCCGCCGGAAATCACCGCGCTGTGCGAGCAATATGCGGTCAAGGCGCATCAGGTACTTGGCTGCCACGGCACCAGCCGTACCGATTTCCGTTGGGACGAGGAGGCAGGCGAGGACGGGCTGTTCGTGCTGGAAACCAACACCCAGCCCGGCATGACGCCGCTCAGCCTCGTGCCCGAACAGGCGGCGCATTGCGGCATCCCCTATGCCGATCTGGTAGAGATGCTGGTGGCAGAGGCGCTGCGGGTTCACGCGCACAAACAGGCGAAAGGAGGTTCGCATGGCACAGCAGATCAGGCGTAGCTCCAGCACCGGCGTGCGCCGCGCCGCCAAGGCACAGAGCCGCAGCCTCACCGCGCGCAAGGCTGCGGGACAGGCGAGCGGGTTCATCGACTGGCTGATGGGGCTGTTCCCCTTCACCGAGGAACAGTGGAGCCGCATCTGGCTCACGCTCATTATCGGCAGCGCGGTGGCGCTGGCGGTGTTCATCGCCAGCCTCGCGGGCGTTCCCGCCATGGCCGAGGCGCAGGTGGCGCGGATCGCCGCCGATGCCGGGTTCGAGGTGCGCCACGTGCGCGTCACCGGTACAAACCGGATGGACGAAAGGCTGGTCTATGCCCGCGTGCTGTCCGAACGCAGCCGCGCCATGCCCGAAGTCGATCTCGCCGCCTTGCGCACCGAGCTGATGACGCTGCCATGGGTCAAGGATGCGCGCGTTTCGATCCAGCTGCCGCACACGCTTGCCATCGACATTGTCGAACGCACGCCCCACGCGGTGCTGCAAAAGCCCGATCGGCTGGTGCTGATCGATGCATCGGGCGTCGAACTTGAAACCGTCGCGAAGGACAAGGCCACGGATATGCTGCGCCTGTCCGGTCCGGGGGCGGGGCAGCAGGCCGCGCCGCTTGAAAAGCTGCTCGCCGCCGCACCCGCGCTCGCGCCGCAGGTCGAGGCGGCGGAATGGGTCGGCAATCGCCGCTGGAACCTGACTTTCAAGACCGGACAGCTGCTCGCGCTTCCCGAAGGCGAAATCGAAGCCGCGACCGCGCTGGTCAAGTTCGCGCGGCTGGACGGACAGAACCGCTTGATCGGCGGCAAGGTTGTGGCATTCGACATGCGCTCTCCGCCGCGGCTCTACATGCGTCTGCCCGATGGCGAGACCAAGGGGCCGAAGATCGCCGCAAACGCGGAAGGTGCGTTGTAATGGCCTCGCGTGCATCCTCGCAGCGCCGCCTTGCCCGCACCTTCGGCGCGGTCAACATCGGCAGCTTCCGCATTTCGGCAATGATCATGGGCGAGACTGAGACCGGCGAATTGCAGGTGCTCGGCTCAGGCCACCGCATGAGCGACGGGGTCAAACGCGGCTACGTCACCGACATGGAGGCGGCCAGCTTCGCCATTCGCGACGCGGTGGAGCGTGCCGAGAAGAGCGCGGGAACCAATGTGCGCAGCGTGTGGATCGCCTGCGCGGGTGCGGGCCTCGCCAGCTCTGTCGTATCGGTCGATATTGAAATCGGCGGGCGCCGGATCGAGGACGAGGACGTGGAACTGTTGCTGGTGCGGGCGCAGGACATGATCCAGCCCGACGGGCGCACAGTGCTGCATGCGCAACCTGCCCACTACACGCTCGACGGGGCGCACGGCGTTGCCAATCCGCGCGGGCTGCATGCCGAACGGCTTGGGGTCGATATCCACGTGATGCTGGCCGACGGCGCGCCGGTGCGCAATCTGACCGAGGCGGTGCAGAAGGCACACCTGTCGGTCGAAGGGGTGGTTGCCGCGCCGCTGGCCGCCGGCCATGCCTGCCTGACGCTGGAGGAACGCGAACTGGGTGTCGCGCTGGTGGAGATCGGCTCCGATGTCACCAATGTCGCGGTGTTTGCGGGCGGGATGCTGCTCGGGCTGAAGGCGGTGCCGATGGGTTCGGCCGACATCACCGATGCGATCGCCAGCGGCTTCGGCATCCGCCGTTCGCAGGCCGAACGACTGAAATGCGTGGCGGGTTCGGCGATTGCCAGTCCGGCCGATCACCGCGAGTTGATTCCGGTCAACGCGCCGAACGAGGCGCCCGACGGCACCGCGGGCGGGCCGCTGGCGCGCGGTGCGGATGACAAGAACCGGATCGTGCGCGCGGAGTTGGTGTCGGTGGTGACGCAGCAATTGTCGCTGCTCACCGGAGAAATCGGCAAGGCGCTCAAGGAAATGGGTTTTTCTGGCAGCCGGGCGGGGCAGGTGGTGCTTACCGGCGGCGGGGCGGAGCTCGCAGGGATGGCCGATTTCATGCAGGGCGCGCTGGGCCAGCCGGTGCGGCTGGGGCGGCCGCCGCAGCTGATCGGCATGCCCGAGGCGCATCACGCGCCCGGCTTTGCAACCTTGGCCGGGCTGTGTCTTTATGCGGCCGAGGACCCGGTCGATATCCGCGCAATTGGCGCCGGACGCGGCGGGCTTTACCGCGGCACGCCGAGCGAGGGCGGGCTGCTGGAGCCGCTATTCCGGCTTCTGCGCGCGCTCAAGGAGAATTTCTGAGGGCTTACGCTCTGTGGATAAGGGCTCGCACCCTATAAAATGTGACCGATGAATATGTCACAGATGAGCTAAGACGGCGGGAGCAAGGCCAAAAGTCCGCAGGCCCGCGCTGGAGGACAAGCTGATGAGCATCAATATCGGACCTGCCGCCACGGATGACATGCGTCCGCGGATTACCGTTATCGGCGTGGGCGGCGCGGGCGGCAACGCGATCGCCAACATGATCGAGGCGGAAATCGAGGGTGTCGATTTCATCGTCACCAATACCGATGCCCAGGCGCTGACCAAGTCGCCTGCGGAAAAGCGCATCCAGCTTGGCCCCGACATTACCGGCGGTCTTGGTGCAGGTGCGCGTCCCGAAGTGGGCAAGGCCGCTGCGGAAGAAACCGTGGCCGAGCTGGAAAAGGCGCTCGAAGGCGTCAACATGTGCTTCATCGCCGCGGGGATGGGCGGAGGTACGGGCACCGGCGCCGCCCCCGTGATCGCCGAGGCTGCGCGTCGCATGGGCGTTCTGACCGTGGGCGTCGTGACCAAGCCGTTCCTGTTCGAAGGCACCCGCCGCATGCGCGCGGCTGAAGCCGGGATCGAGGAACTGCAGAAGCACGTTGATACCCTGATCGTCATTCCCAACCAGAACCTGTTCCTCGTCGCCAAGGCCGAAACCACCTTCAAGGAAGCCTTCATGCTCGCCGACGAGGTGTTGCAGCAGGGCGTGCGCTCGATCACCGATCTGATGGTGATGCCGGGCCTCATCAACCTCGACTTTGCGGACGTGCGTTCGGTCATGAGCGAAATGGGCAAGGCGATGATGGGCACCGGCGAGGGCGAGGGCGAGAACCGTGCGCTCAAGGCCGCCGAACAGGCGATCGCCAACCCCTTGCTCGATGGCGTGTCGATGGCCGGGGCCAAGGGCGTGATCATCTCGATCATCGGCGGCGAGGATATGAAGCTGCTCGAGGTGGACGAGGCCGCCAACCACATCCGCGAGCTGGTGGACGAAGATGCCAACATCATCTGGGGCAGCGCCTTCAACCCCGATCTTGACGGCAAGATCCGCGTGTCCGTCGTGGCGACCGGTATCGAGCAGGGTGCGGTAGGCCAGGTGGAGCGGCCCCAGCCGGTCTCGCTCGGGGTCTCGCGTGCGCCCAAGCGTCCGGTGCTCGAACTGTCCGAGGATGACGGCCTGACCGAACTTCCCGCCGAGGAGCCCGAAGCCGAACCGGAAGCGGCCCCCGCAGCGGTTACCCCGCTGGCATCGGTGGGTTTCACGCTGACTCCGCCCGAAATGCCCGAGCCCGAAGCCGAACCCGAGGGTGAGACGGAAACCGGGAGCGCTGAGGCTTATGATCCTTCTGCGCCCTTCGATCTCACCGGCATGCAGGCAGGTGACGAGCTGGGCGATGAATATGAAGACGATGTCGATGGTATTGTCGATCCGCTCGCCGGCTTGCGCAGCGCTGAGGACGACGGCTTTGCCTATGGCGAAGACAACGGCGATGCCGAAGCGGGCGCAGCTGAAGAAACGCTCGAACTCGGCGGTGACTATGCCGAATACGAGGAAAGCGCGGAAACCGAAGAAGAACCGGCGCAAGACGACCTGCTGGCGAGTGCCGACCGTCTGGCAGCCGATGATCGCCCGGTCGAGGCGCGGCTTGGCGGCGCGCGCCGTCGCGGCCTGCTCGGCGGAGCTGCCAGTGATGGCGGCGAAGGCGGATCGCCCGGCGGCAGCACGCTGTTCGAACGCATGGCCAACCTGTCGCGCAGCACGGCTCGTAGCGAAGAAGAGGAAGAGGACGAGGATGATGACGGCCCCGCGCTGAGCATCCCGCGCTTCCTTGATCGCAATCGCAACCAGTAAGGCGGGCAGCATCCCGGCGTGCGACCATCCGGCGCGCGCCCGGTGCCTTTCGCCGCGCCCGGGCATGTGCCCCTATGGCAATACCGCCGTTCGGCGCTAGTTGACACGCCGTGACGTTCCGGTTCCCCTCCACACCTCCTCTGCTTGCCCGCTCTAGGTTCGTTCTGGGCATGGCTCTCGCTGCGCTTTGCGCCCCGGCGGGCGGGTATGCGCAGGAGGTGATTTCCCGCGAAGTCGTCCAGCCCCTACCGAGCGAGGAGGTCCAGCGCCTCAACCGCGCGCTGGTGGCGCTGGCGAAGGCCCCGCGGGATCTCGATGCACTGGTCGAAGCCGGGACCGCGGCGATGGGGGTCGACGATCTTGAAGCCGCCGTCGGGTTTTACGGGCGCGCGGCGGACATCGATCCCGGTCATCCGCGCGTCGCACTGGGTCTTGGCACGGTCTATCTGCGTTCAGGCCGACCGGCCGACGCCATCCCGCAATTCGATCGCGCGCGGGCGGCCGGTGTTCCGGAGCGCGAGGTGCTGGCCGATCAGGCGCTGGCCTACGATCTGGTCGGAAACCAGGCTGCGGCCCAGGCCGCCTATGCCCGCGTGATCGAGCTGGACCCGGGCAATGACGAAGCCCGCCGCCGCCTTGCGGTGAGCAACGCCATCTCGGGCAATCGCGTGCGGTTCGAGGAGGCGCTGCGCCCGCTGCTCGACAAGCGCGACATGGCCGCCTTCCGCGCTCGCGCCTTCGGGTTGGCTATCCTCGGCGATAATGATCGTGCGACGGCGATTGTCGAACAGGTGATGCCGCGCGACCTGTCCAGCCGGGTGGTGCCCTATCTCGCCTACATGCCGCGCCTGACGCCCGCACAGCAGGCGGCGGCGGCCAATCTCGGCATTTTTCCGCGCGCCGCCGATATCGGCCGCGACGATCCGCGGCTTGCGCGGCTGGCTGCCGAATCCCGTCTCGACAGTCGGCTGGAACCGTCCGGCGCGCCGCTGGGCCGGAGCGATAAGCCCGCGCCAGCACCCGCAACGACGCCGACACCGACACCGACACCGACTCCGGCACCAGCTCCGGCAACAACTGCGCGGCCATCGATTGCAACCGTCACCGCCGCGCCAGCGCCCACTCCGGCACCGACCCCTGTCGCCCCTGCCAAAACCGAATCGCGTCCGCCGCGTGTCGCCGATGCCTTTGCCGATCTGGTGGCCGACGAACTGCCCGATGCGCAGGTGGGCGTGGGCGCGGTCGACCTGTCGCGAATCACCGTTAAACGCGAAGCCCCGCCGCCGTCGCCCAAGCCGAAGGAGCCGACCAAGCCGGTGCATCCCAGCCGCGTCTGGGTGCAGGTGGCGACCGGCAAAAAGATCGACGCGCTGGGCTTCGACTGGCGCCGCATTTCCCGCAGCGGGGGCGACCTGTTGGCGAAGCTGAAGCCGCATACGACCCGTTGGGGCGAGGCGAACCGCCTACTCGCCGGGCCGGTCGACAGCCGCGAGAAGGCGCAGGCTCTAGTGCGCGAGCTGAAGGCGAAGGGGCTCGACAGCTTCCTCTACGTCAGCCCTGAAGGCGAAGAAATACAGCCGCTTAAGTGATTTCTTGCGGCTCTCCACGATAATCTTTGCACAGGCTTTGAACAAGCAAGGCAGGTTCTCCCCAACTGCCCCCGATCTGGCGATTGCCAAGCCACCCCTCGCACGTCCATTCGTGCCGCCGATGATTGCATCACTTGCCCCCCGCTTCGCTCCCCGGCCGCACCGCCGGGCACCTGCCCGATGAGGCCGCGTCAGATGGATTATTCCGCCGAGGACGATGCCGCACCGGTCGAGATGCTGGCGGCGCTGTTCGAGGCGCGCGGCTGGCCGTGCGAGATGGTTTCCGACGACGAGATGAGCGGCGAGGTGCAGGGCAGCTGGGCCAATTACCAGCTGCGCGCGATCTGGCGGGCGGAAGACCGGGTGCTGCAATTCCTCTGCCTGCCCGAAATCCGCGTGACCGAAGACAAGCGCGCCGCGGCCTATGAATTGCTGTGCCTTGTTAACGAACAGATGTGGCTCGGACATTTCGACATCTGGTCCAACGGCGATGTGCTGCTCTATCGCCACGGTGCGCTGCTGGGCGAGGACGGGCGGCTTACGCTCGACATGGCGCAGGCGCTGGTCGAAATCGCGATCGACGAATGCGATCGTTTCTACCCGGCCTTCCAGTTCGTCCTATGGGGCGACAAGAGCCCGCGCGCGGCGCTGGATGCGGCGATGGTTGACGTGGGCGGCGAGGCCTGAAAGGCTAAAGATCAAACATTCGCATCCCGTCCGCCCGGATGCCGCGCCCGCCGTGGCATAGCAGGGCTGCCTTTTTCTGTTTTCGCAGGTCGCCAGCATGGACGGGGCTTCGGCAGGCCCAGCCCGAAAAGGCTATTCGCATGATCAAACAGCTTCTCATCATCGGTTGCGGTAACATGGGCGGAGCGATGCTCGCCGGTTGGCTCAAGGCGGGCGAGAACCCGGCGCGCTTTGCCATTCTCGACCCCGCCTTGCCCGAGGCACCATCAGGCGTGACGCTTTACCGTGAGGCGGCCGAAGCCGAGGCGGCAGGCGCGCATGATGCGGTGATGCTCGGCTTCAAACCGCAGCAGCTGCGCGCGCTGGCACCGGGATTGCAGGGCCTGACGGGCGAGGGCGTGACCATATGTTCACTGCTGGCGGGGATCACGCGGGCGCAGCTTGCCGACGCCTTCCCCGGCGCCAAGGGCCATGTGCGGGTGATGCCCAACCTCGCCGCGCGCATCAACACGTCGCCGGTCATCCTGTGTGAAAGCGGCCTCGATGATGCGGGACGGGGCGATCTGTTCGCGCTCTACGATCTGCTCGGCACCGCGATCTGGCTTGATGACGAGGGCCGCTTCGATCTCGTCACCGCGCTTGCCGGATCGGGGCCGGGCTTTGTCTACCGCTTCATCGACGCGCTGGCGGGCGCGGCGGTGGAGCTGGGTCTCGAACGCGATGTCGCCGAGCAGCTGGCGCTGGTGACAGTCGATGGCGCTTCGGCGCTGGCGGCGGCATCCGATGTGGGCCCCGGCGAGCTGGCCGACCGCGTCGCCAGCCCCGGCGGCATGACGCGCGAGGGGCTGAATGTGCTCGACGAAGGGCAGGCGCTGCACCGCCTGCTGGTCGAAACCCTGCGTGCCACCCGCGACAAGGGCGCTGAGCTTTCCAAGGGTGCTTAAGATTAACGGCTGTTAAGCTGAACGAATTGCGCGCTTTGCAATCCGGTTTCGCTTGAAATGATCGGGGGAACCTCCGATATTCGCTTCCATGGAGAGCGCGGCGTTTCGCGCTCCATTGGAAGGAACAAAGGTTTCGCAATGGCTGACTGGAATGACACTTCGCGCAATGCGCAGCGCCTCGGCTCGGTGCCGCGCGCCGGTGGCGAGGTCGCCGGGCGTTATGACGAGGGCCTGCGCAAGTACATGCTCTCGATCTACAATTACATGGCCTCGGCAGTGCTGTTGACCGGTATCGTGGCGCTGATCGCCGCGAGCAGCGGCTTCGCCTTGGCGATGGCCGGAAGCCCGCTGATCTGGGTGGTCATGCTGGCCCCGCTCGGTTTTGTGATGGCCATGAGCTTTGGCCTCCACAAGATGAGCCAGGGCACGCTCAACCTCCTGTTCTGGGCCTACGCCATCGTGATGGGCCTGTCGCTCTCGACGATTTTCCTCGTTTACACGGGCGAATCGATCGCGGTCACCTTCTTCGCGACTGCGGGCGCTTTCGCGGGTCTCAGCCTCTACGGCTACACGACGAAGAAGGATCTGTCGGGCTTCGGCAGCTTCCTGATCATGGGCGTGATCGGTCTGATCATCGCCAGCCTCGTCAATCTGTTCCTGCAGTCCAGCGCATTCGCGTTTGTGATCAGCGGCCTCGGCGTTCTGATCTTTGCGGGGCTGACGGCTTACGACACGCAGCGTCTGAAGATGCAGTACGACCAGCTGCGCGGGTCGGAGTTCATGGGCAAGGCAGTGATCATGGGTGCGCTGAGCCTTTACCTCGACTTCATCAATATGTTCATGTTCCTGCTGCAGTTCCTCGGCAACCGCGAGTAACCGGAACACATTGTATCGGATCACCGCCGTGCGGCTCGTCCCACGCAGGTGTTGAAATGTCGAATGCCCGGGGCCTTTCCATAGGCTCCGGGCATTTGCTTTGTTACACTGCGCAGCTATCCCACCGCTTCAGGTTGGAGCAAACTGCGCGCGCGCATGGACACGCGCAAAGCGGCATCATGAGAGGTTGAGCAAAGATGAGCGTGGCCCCGCACAAGGCAGCATCCCCGATGCAGGCGGACAAGCAGGTCCGGCGCACGCCGTTCGGTCTGACCATGACTATGGTTGCGACCGGCGCGGCGCTGCTGGCTGCCTGCGCGACCCCAGCGCCGCCGCCCCCGCCGCCCCCGCCCCCGCCCCCGCCCGCCAAGGTGGTCGAGACGGTGCCCTATCGTCCGCTGCCGCCGGGCGGTGCGCATTATGTCATGGACATTCCCCCGCGCGGTGCCGACGGAAAGCGGCTGACGGTCAATAGCGGTCTCAACGACGATCATCTGGTGTGGCACCTGCGTTCGGCGTGGAACGTGGCGGCGCTCAATTGCCTTGCGCCCGAATACGAGCCAATCCTTGAAGGCTATCGCACCTTCCTCAACCGCAACGTTCGTCCGCTGAAGGCGGTGAACGACCGGATCGAGAAGGAATTCGGCCGTAAGCACAGAACCCGCCGCGATGCGATGGTGGCGCGTGACGGGCTGACCACGCGGGTCTACAACTTCTTCGCGCTGCCCGCCGCGCGTGCAGGCTTTTGCCGCGCCGCGCTCGACATGTCGAACCGCGCGCTTGCAGCTCCCCCTGCCGATCCGCTGAGCTTTGCGCGTGATAGTTTCGGCGGGCTGTTGCAGCCATTCGAAACCTTCTTCGACGAATACGAGGCCTACCAGCGGGCCTCGGCGGAATGGGACGCGAAATGGGGCGCCCAATATGGCCCCTCGCAGCCCGGCTGGGTGGTGGTTCAGCAGGCCCGCGCCAGCGGACTGCCGGTGCCCAGTGTCGCTGATCTGACGGGGCAAGGCGTGGCGGTGCAGACCGTGACCGATCCTGAAACCGGCGTGGCTGTGCCGGTTGTTCCGGTGAACGAAAATGTCACTTCGCAGCCGGTGGTGCAGCCGCTTTCCGAACAGCCCCCGCGTTCATCGGGGCAGTAACGTCGCGCGCGGCGACCGTGAAAATCGCCGTTGCATGGGTGCGCGCTTATCGCTAATGCGCGCCCTCGCCTGGCGGGGTTCTTCGCTGGGCATGCCTGGAACGGGGCCGTAGCTCAGATGGGAGAGCGCGTCGTTCGCAATGACGAGGTCAGGGGTTCGATCCCCCTCGGCTCCACCAGGAAACCCAGGCCAACCTTCCACAAATGAGCCAGACGGCGCCTAGCGCCGCAAGCGCGCCTGTCCTCAAGTAGCGAAGCGATAGGACAACCAAAACGCGCACCCGCAGAGCGTGAGAGCGAGGATATTGCGCTCGCGGAGGCGAGCGCGTAACACCGCAACGCGTTTCGGTAACGGGAATGCGGTGCAAATCCGCAGCTGTCCCTGCAACTGTAAGCGGTGAGTATGGAGTGCGTTCGTCCTTTCGGGGACGCAGCCACTGAAGCGGCGACGCTTTGGGAAGGTGAGCACTTCATGCGCTGATCCGTGAGCCAGGAGACCGACCGGGGCGTGTCGCTCTTTGCCGGGTTCAGGGGTTGGCCAGGCGCGGAAACTGACTTTCGTTGTGAGCGACATCGCTGGGCTGTGCGGGGATGGGATCGAACCCCTCGCGGCCATGAATGTTGCTGATGACGGGAGGAATCCGTGAAGAATTTTGCATTGTTGAACAGCGTCGCATCCGCGGCGCTGGTTTGGGCTGCGCCTGTGGTGGCACAGGATGAGGCTGTCGAGGCGCGTGAGGATGGGGTCTACTCAGGGCCAGAATCGTTCCCCATCCTCGTCAGTGCCAGCAGAACCGGGACGACGCTGCTTCGCGACTACACCGGCTCGGTGAGCGTCATCACCGCCGACCAGTTCGAA
This sequence comes from Erythrobacter fulvus, assembly GCF_028595285.1. Taxonomy (GTDB): domain Bacteria; phylum Pseudomonadota; class Alphaproteobacteria; order Sphingomonadales; family Sphingomonadaceae; genus Erythrobacter; species Erythrobacter fulvus. The sequence goes on from NZ_JAQQXQ010000003.1 coordinate 259,402, forward strand.
GACCGCCAGACCCGCGACATTGCCGATGTGCTGCGCGATGTGCCGGGCGTGGCTGTGGCCGGCGTGCCGGGGCAGACCCAGATCCGCCTGCGCGGCGCGGAGGCCAACCATGTGCTGGTGCTGGTCGACGGGATCGAGGTGTCCGATCCCTTTGCCGGCGAATTCGATATCGGCACGCTTCAGGCCGATATCGGCGCGCGGGTGGAGGTGCTGCGCGGGCCGCAATCGGCGCTTTACGGGCCGGACGCCATCGGCGGCGTGATCGCCTATGACAGCGCCAGCGGGCGCACGGTTCCGGGCTTTGCCGCAAGGCTGGAAGGCGGCACGCAGGGCACTCTCAACGGCACGCTGCGTTACGGGGCCCACGGCGACAGCTGGGACGCGGCGCTTTCCGCCGTGGTGGTCAGCACCGACGGCCAGCCCAACGCGCGCGGCGGCGTGCGTGACATTGGCCGCGACAGCTACACCCTGTCGGGCAAGGGCAGCGTCGAAGTGGCCGAGGGGTTCGCCCTGCGCGCAGCCGCCCGCTTTATCCGCACTGAGGGGCAGTTCAACGATCAGGATTTCAACCCCGCCAGCCCCACCTTCGGCTTCGTGATCGACAGCCCCGGCACGCGCTTTACCAACGAGGCGGTCTACGCCCTTGTCGGTGCGCGGGCCGAGGTGCTGGACGGGCGCTGGACGCATGATCTGTCCGCGCAGGTGGCAGACATCGCCCGCGACACATTCGGCCCCTTCGGGCGGTCGAACTCGTCCGAGGGCGATCGGGTGAAGCTATCCTATGTCAGCGCATTGCGGCTGGCCGAAGCGCACAACCTTACCTTCGCCGCCGATTACGAGGTCGAAGGCTTCCGCAACACCACGCCCGGCGGCTTTGCCTTCAACGGACGGCGCGAGATCGAGCAACTCGGTTTTGTCGGCGAATATCGCTACGCGGGCGAAGCCTTCGATCTGTCGGCGGCGATCCGTCATGACATCAATGATCGCTTCCGCGACGCGACCACTTTCCGCGTCGGCGCAGGCTACCGCGTCACCGATACCACCCGCCTGCGTGCGGCGGCGGGATCGGGGGTCAAGAACCCCGGCTTCTTCGAGCTGTTCGGCTTCGTCGACGGACGCTTCGTCGGCAATGACGCGCTGCGACCCGAAAAATCGACCGGCTGGGAAATCGGCGTGGATCAGGACATCGCAGATGGCGCGCGGCTTTCGGTGACATATTTCGACAGCGAGCTGAAGGGCGAGATCTTCACCACTTTCCCGCCGCCCACCTTCATCGCCACCCCCGCCAATCGCACCACCACCAGCAACCAGCGCGGGGTCGAGCTCTCGCTTTCGGCAAAGCTCGCCGAACAGTGGAGCCTTAATGCGGCCTACAGCTATCTCGATGCCGAAGAGAACGGGCGCGAGGAAGTGCGCCGCCCCGAACATATCGCCAGCGCCGCGCTGACATGGACGGCACCCGGCGATGCCGCCTCGGCCACGCTGGTGGTGCGCCACAACGGCGCGGCGCTGGACGATGCCTTCACCGATCCCAGCTTTGTGCCGGTGCGGGTGCGGCTGGATGACTATACGCTGGTCAATCTCAACGCCCGTGCGCGGCTGGCCGAGGGGATCGACGCCTTCGCGCGGATCGAGAACCTGCTGGGTGAACGCTACGAACAGGTGTTCAGCTTCGTCTCTCCGGGACGCAGCGCAGTGGTGGGCGTGGAGGCGCGTTTTTGAGTTCCGCACCCCGTCCGGGGTGCGAAATCCTCGCTCGCGCGGCCTGACGGCCGCATCGCTGCGGGCGGGCGCCAGAAATCTTTGGCGCCCTTGCGGCCCTTCGGGCCGAGAGCTTGCCGCCCAAAGCTCTCGCAATTCATCGAGGAAATGCCTAGGTAGCCGCCATGCATTTCCTCGACCAGGCCAAGATCTATCTGAAGTCCGGCGCTGGCGGCCCCGGGGCCGTCAGTTTCCGGCGCGAAAAGTATGTCGAATATGGCGGCCCCGACGGCGGTAACGGCGGGAGCGGCGGCGACATCGTGTTCGAGGCTGTGGCCGGGCTGAACACCCTGATCGACTTCCGCTATACGCAGCATTTCAAGGCCCCGCGCGGCGGGCACGGCATGGGCAGGGACCGCACCGGTGCCAGTGCGAAGCCGCTCGTGATCGAAGTGCCCGTCGGCACGCAGATCCTGTCGGAAGACAAGGAAGAGGTGCTCGCCGATTTCACCGAGGTCGGCCAGCGTATCGTGCTGCTCGAAGGCGGGATGGGCGGGCGCGGCAATGCCAGCTACAAAACCTCCACCAATCGTGCCCCGCGCCAGCACCAGCCCGGGATGCCTGGTGAGGAAATGTGGGTGTGGCTGCGGCTGAAGCTGCTCGCCGACGTGGGCCTTGTCGGCCTGCCCAATGCGGGCAAATCGACTTTCATCAACGCGGTGTCCAACGCGCAGGCCAAGGTGGGCGATTACGCCTTTACCACGCTGGTGCCCAAGCTGGGCGTGGTGCGCCACAAGGGACGCGAATTCGTGCTGGCCGACATTCCCGGCCTCATCGAGGGTGCCGCCGACGGGGCAGGCATTGGTGACCGCTTCCTGGGCCATATCGAACGTTGCCGCGTGCTGATCCACCTGATCGATATCACCGGCACCGGAGAAGCCGACCCGGCAGAGGCGATGCGCATCGTCGAGGATGAACTGGCCGCCTATGGCGCCGATCTTGAAGACAAGCCCCGGCTGGTCGCTCTCAACAAGCTCGATCTGGCCGATGCCGAACTGGTCGAGGCGTTCCGCAAGGAACTGCTGGCGGCCGGCGCGGACAAGGTCTTCGCGGTGTCGGGCGTTTCGGGTGCGGGAATCGAGGAACTTCTGGACGCGGTGCTCGCTTACCTACCAGACCGAACCGCCACCGAAACCAAGGCTGCGGCCGTGGAAGAGGTGGATCAAGAGGATGGCAGCGCAGGCGAATGGTCGCCGCTCTGACCTTCGCACGTCCGACCGTGCGCCTCAGAACCTGACGAACACCGGGGGAAACCCATGAAAATCGAGAATCTGCTCGACTTCCGCGATATCGAGAAATGCCCGCGCCTTGTGATCAAGCTCGGCTCGGCGCTGCTGGTGCACGAGGATGGCGAACTGCGGCACGAATGGCTGCGCAGCGTGGCGAGCGAGATCGCCGGCGCGCGTGAGCGCGGACAGGAAATCATCGTTGTCTGTTCCGGCGCGGTGGCGCTGGGCGCGGCGATGCTGGGCCTGCCGGGCGGCGGGCGCGAGACGCTGGCCCATGCGCAGGCGGCGGCATCTGTCGGGCAAGTGTTCCTGATTGCAACCTGGGCGCAGCTGCTGGCCGAACATAATCTGGTGGCGGGGCAAATGCTGCTGACGCTCGATGATCTCGAAGGCCGGCGGCGTTATCTCAACGCCTCGGAGACGCTGCGCGAACTGCTGGCGCGCGGGGCGGTGCCGATCATCAACGAGAACGACTCCATCGCCACCAGCGAAATCCGCTTCGGCGATAATGACCGGCTGGCCGCGCGGGTTGCGCAGGCGGCTTCGGCGCAGGGCATCTTGCTGCTGACCGATGTAGAGGGGCTGTATGATCGCGACCCCGCCCATCCCGAGGCCGAATTTCTGCCCGAAGTGCGCGGGGTGACCGAGGAAATCCACCAGATGGCGAGCGGGAAGTCGTCATCGGGCAAGGGCTCGGGCGGGATGACCTCGAAACTGCTGGCCGCCGAAATTGCCGAACGCACCGGCATCGCGCTCGCCATCATCAAGGGGGTCGACGATCTGCCGATCGCCTGCGCCATGGCGGCCAATCGCGGTACGCTGTTCCTGCCCAAGCGCGACGACAATGCCTGGAAGAGCTGGATTGGTGGCCGCTTGCGCTTCAACGGCTCGATCCGTGTCGATCAGGGCTGCGTCGAAGCGCTGCACCGTGGCAAGAGCATCCTCGCGGCGGGGATCATCGGCGTGTCGGGCGAATTCGAGCGCGGCGACGTGATCAAGGTCGAAGACCCGGACGGCAAGATGATCGCCAAGGGCATGATCGAATATGACTGGGACGAATGCGACGCGATCAAGGGGCTGCGCAGCGAGGAAGTGGCCGAACGGCTCGGCCATCTGCCGCGTGCCTGTGTGATCCATCGGGATCATCTGGTGCTGCTGTGAGCCACCTTGCGATCACCGGAGCGACCGGCTTTGTCGGCAGCGCGGTGCTGGGCGCGGCGCTGGCGGCGGGCCACCGGGTGAAGGCCCTGGCGCGCCGCGATCAGCCTGCGCGCGAGGGCGTCGAATGGGTGCGCGGCGATCTGGCCGACACGGGCGCGCTCGCCGCGCTGTGCGAAGGCGCGGCGGCTGTGGTGCATGTCGCGGGCCTCACCAACACTCCCGACCCCGCAGAATTCGAGGCCGCCAATGTCACCGGCACCGCGCGGGTGGTGGAAGCGATGCGTTCCGGCGGAGCGCGGCGGCTGGTGTTCGTCTCCTCGCTCGCCGCGCGCGAACCGAAGCTGTCGGCCTATGGCGCGTCCAAGGCGCGGGCGGAAACGGTGGTGGAAGCCAGCGGGCTCGACTGGACGACGGTGCGCCCGCCTGCGGTTTACGGGCCTCGTGATATCGATATGCTCGAACTGTTCCGCGCCGCGAAGTGGGGCGTGGTTCCGCTGCCGCCCGGCGGGGCGACTTCGATCATCCATGCCGACGATCTGGCCGCATTGCTGATCGCGCTGACGGGCAGTGCCGCGCCGACGAAAAAGAAGACCTACGAACCCGACGACGGGCGCGAGGGTGGGTGGAGCCACAAGGAACTTGCCCAAGCCATCGGAAAGGCGGTGGGCCGGGGTTCGGTGTTCGCTCCGCATCTGCCCGAAGGCGTGCTGATCGCCGCTGCCGCCGCCGACCGTTTCCTGCGCGGTGACCGGGCCAAACTCACCGCTGACCGGGTGGGCTATATGTGCCATCCCAACTGGGTGTCACGCTTCGATCGCGCCGTGCCGCCGGGCATCTGGCAGCCGGCAATCGCGGGCGAGGATGGATTGAAGGCAACGGCAGAATGGTACCGCCGCGAGGGGTGGCTCTAGCTGCGCGGCGCGGCGCAGGCTTCGGTGCTGTAGGCTTCCTTGTAGGTCTTGCCCCAGCAACGCTCGAAGGCTTCCAGAACGTTGAGATTGGGCGGCCAGCTCATCTTTACAACGGTTCCGTCGGGCAGGGTGAAGCTGCTGCTTTCCGCCTCCGGTATGGTCTTTAGCCGGGCAATGGCCGCGTCTAACTGTTCCCGGTTGCCTTCCAGAAAGGCAATCGTGCCCGACACATAGTGGTTCCAGCCGAAATCCCCGTCGAATTCAGGCGGATTGTAGGTCAGCCTGAACAGCGCGATTGCCTCATCCGTCTGGCCGCCGAATGCGCGCATCTGGCCTTCGTGCCAGTACAGGATGCCTTCGTGATCGCGCTTGGCGTGGCGCCATTCGCGGATCAATTCTGCCGCGGCAATCTCGCATCCCTCTTTCATGCCGAGCGGACGCCAGCCCCCGTCCATGTCCTGATCGAAGGCATTGCGATCGAGCGCCAGCATCGCCTCCAGATCATAGGAGCAATCGGGCGCGGGAGCGGGTTCGGCAGGCTGGGCGGCAGCGAGAAGCAAGGCGAGCATGGCGCCAGCCTAACGCATTGCCGTGTCTTGCGAAAGCACGGTTAGAGGAACGGTTCCTCGCCCGGCTTGTGGATGCCGCATTCGGTCTTGTCCCAGCCCTTCCACCGGCCCGAGCGCGGGTCTTCGCCGGGAGCGACCTGGCTGGTGCAGGGCGAGCAGCCGATCGACGGATAGCCCTGCGCGATCAGCGGGTGGCGCGGCAGGTCGTGGGCGATGAAATAGGCCTCAATCTGGCTGGCGTCCCAATCGATCAGCGGATTGATCTTGAGCCGCCCCTGCGCGTCCGAAGTGTCCACCTCGAAACGCGGCAAATTGGCGCGGGTTCTGGCCTGAAACGCCTTTCGTCCCGTGAAGCTGGCGTCGTAATCCGCCAGAGCCTTTTCCAGCGGACGCACCTTGCGGATCTCGCAGCAGCCGTCGGGATCGTAAGACCACCTGAGGCCTGTTTCGTCCTTCGCGGCAAGGTCCGCCGGGTCGGGTGTCAGCACCACAAGGTTCAGCCCGAGCCGTTCCGCCAGCGTGTCGCGATAGGCCAACGTTTCGGCAAAATGCTTGGCCGTATCGAGGAACAGCACCGGCACGTTGGCATCGACGCTGGCGACCAGATGCAGCAGCACCGCGCTTTCCGCGCCGAAGCTGGAGACGACGGCGAGATCGCCCGCCAGACGATCACGGATGACCGCTTCGAGCATTTCCTGCGTCGAGGAACCGCGGAACATCCGGTTGAGCCGCACCGCGTCGTGCTCGGTAAAGCGCGGGGCGAGGTCGAGCCTGTCGCGGGTGCGATCGGTGGCGGGGTTGGTGGTGTCAGGCTTCATGGCGCTTGTCCGCGATGGTGCGGCGCGCATCCGCGGCGCGTTGATAGACGTTTTCCCAGGTGGCAAAGGCGCGCCGGGCGGCGTCCTCGTCCAGCCGCTTGTCGGGGGCGAAAGAGTCGAACCCGCAGCGGCGCATGTGACTGAGCTGATCGATCCCGATATCGCCCACCGCGCGCAATTCGCCGGTAAAGCCTGCCTCGCGCAGGATACGGGCGGCGGAATAGCCGCGCCCGTCGCCGAACACGGGGAAGTTCACTTCGACCAGCGCCAGCCGGTAAAGAAAAGGCAGGATCAACCGCGCATCATCGCCCGGTTCGATCCTGACGGCGGTCGCGTTGGTCTGGTCGCAGCAGGCATCGACGGTGACGGTGCCGTGATCCACCGGCTCGTCATCGCGGAACCGGAACTGCACCTCGTCGGGGCTGGTGCCGAGGTCGCGGGCGTTACCCATACAATGCCTCCTTGAACGGCTCCATTCCGATGCGGCGATAGGTATCGAGGAAACGCTCGCCATCAGCGCGGGCGGCGAGATAGACATCGGTGACTTTCTCGACTGCGGCAATCACGCCGTCCTCGTCGAAACCGGGGCCGGTGATCTTGGCGAGGCTGACATCCTCCGCCTCCGATCCGCCGAGCGAGAGCTGGTAGTTTTCCACCCCCTTCTTGTCGACGCCGAGGATGCCGATGTGGCCCGCATGGTGATGCCCGCAGGCATTGATGCAGCCGGAGATTTTCAGCTTCAACTCGCCCACCACATCGGTGCGACCCGTCTCGGCAAAGCGTTCGGAAATGCGCTGCGCCAGCGGGATCGAACGCGCATTGGCGAGCGAGCAGTAATCGAGGCCCGGGCAGGCGATGATATCCTCGATCGTGTCCATGTTGGGCGCGCCGAGACCGGCCGCATCCAGCGCCGTCCACACCGCCTTCAGATCCTTGATCGCCACGTGCGGCAGCAGCAGGTTCTGGGTGTGCATCACCCGCAGTTCATCGAAGCTGTAAAGCTTCGCCAGCCGCGCCACGATCCGCATCTGGTCTGCCGTGGCATCACCGGGAATGCCGCCTACCGGTTTCAGGCTGATGACGGCCGAGACATAGGCATCATGCTTGTGCCGGTGGGTGTTGCGATCCACCCACAAGGCGAAATCGGGGTCGGAACGGTCGATTGTCTTGGGGCCGTCCGCGAAGGGGGGATCGGTGAAATGCGCTGCAATCCGCGCCAGTTCCTCGCGCGGGGGCTCGACACCGACGGAAAGCAGGTGGGCGAATTCCTCCTCCACCTGCCGGATATATTCCTCCGCGCCCAATTCGTGAACGAGGATCTTGATGCGCGCCTTGTACTTGTTGTCGCGCCGGCCGTAGCGGTTGTAGACGCGCAAGGCGGCCTCGGCATAGGTGATCATCTGGTCGATGGGCACGAAATCGCGGATCAGCGGCGCGATCATCGGGGTGCGGCCCATGCCGCCGCCGGCATAGAATTGGGCGCCCACTTCGCCTGCGTCGTTCCTGACGATGCGGATGCCGATATCGTGCAGGCGCATCGCCGCGCGGTCTTTCTCTGACGCGATCACCGCGATCTTGAACTTGCGCGGCAGGTAGGTGAATTCCGGGTGGAAGCTCGACCACTGGCGCAGCAGCTCGGCATAGGGGCGCGGGTCGATCACCTCGTCGGCAGCGGCGCCGGCGAAGTGATCAGAGCTGATGTTGCGGATGCAATTGCCGCTGGTCTGGATCGCGTGCATTTCGACACTGGCCAGATCGGCAAGAGCGTCGGCGGCATCCTCCAGCCTGATCCAGTTGTACTGGATGTTCTGGCGGGTGGTGAAATGGCCGTAGCCGCGATCATATTTCTCCGCGATCATGGCCAATGCCTCCATCTGGCGACTGTTCAGCGTGCCATAGGGGATCGCCACGCGCAGCATGTAGGCGTGGAGTTGGAGATAGAGACCGTTCATCAGCCGCAGCGGCTTGAACTGGTCCTCGCTCAGTTTTCCCTCGAGGCGGCGGCGCGCCTGATCGCGGAATTCCTCCACGCGCGCTTCGACCATCGCCTGATCATATTGGTCGTATCGGTACATATCAGATCACCCAGTCCCAGCCGGTCTTGTCGGCAGTCGGCACGGCGAGGTCACGCCGGACGGTCGGGCCGAGCGCGCGCACCCGGTCCTTGATATGCGCAGGCCGGACATGGCCCGCCTCGTCGATGCTGGCTTCAATGGCGTAGGGCACGTTGACGCGGCGCGCGGCTTCCTCGCGGGCGAGGATCTCTTCGGCGTCATCGCCCACGTCCACCGCATCGTCGACAAACAGCGACCAGCCGCTGCCGTTCCACCACACCACTGCGCCGCTGCGCAGGTCATTGCCGGTGAGGATCCTCATTGCGCGGCCTCCTGCGCCAGTGCCGCGACAGCGATGTCATCGCGGGCGGTGACATCGCCGATCACGATCAGCGCGGGGCTTTTCACGCGTTCCGCCTCGACCAGATCGGGCAGCCCTGCGAGCAACCCGCGCAGCACCCGCATTTCGGGGCGCGCGGCATTCTCGATCACGGCGAGGGGCATGTCGGGGGCGAGGCCGTCGGCCATCAGCTTCTCGGCGATTTGCGGGGCGGTGGAGACGCCCATGTAGATCACCAAGGTGCGACCCTTGCCGGCCAGGCCCGACCAGTCCTGTTCGGACAGGCCCTTGCACTGGCCGGCGACAAAGCTGACGATGCTCGACGCCTCGCGGTGGGTGAGCGCGATCTGCGCTGCGGCCGCCGCGCCGTTGGCGGCGGATATGCCGGGGACGACCTCTACCGGAACGCCTGCGGCACGGGCGGTTTCGGCTTCCTCGCCGCCGCGCCCGAAGATGAACGGATCGCCGCCCTTCAACCGCACCACGTCGCGGCCCGCCAGCGCCTCGCGCACCAGCAGGGCGTTGATGTCCTCTTGCGGCAGGGTGTGGCGGGCGCGCTGCTTGGCGACCGAGATCAGCCGCGCATCGGGGCGGGCGAGGGTGAGGATATCGGGGCCTATCAGCCCGTCATGAACGATTACTTCGGCCCGCTCGATCAGGCGGGCGGCGCGCAGGGTCAGCAGGTCCGCCGGACCCGGCCCTGCGCCGACGAGATAGATGGTGCCAATCGCTTGCATGGCAATGCAGATGGGCGAGTGCGGGCGGGCGTGCCAGCGAGAATGGTTTGGCCTGCCAGAAGCGCAGCTATTCCTTGGCTGCGCGATCGCCTTCCAGCGCCGCGATCAGCGCCTCGAACTGGGCATTGCCGCGCAGGTTGATGTCGCGCTGCGGGAAGGGGATTTCGATCCCGTGTTCCTTGAACAGCCACCACAGGTTCTTCAGCACGGTGCTGCGGACATTGCCGACGCCTTCCTCGGGATCGACGATCCAGCAATGGATCGTGAAGTTCACCGAGTTGTCGCCATATTCGCTCATCCACACTGTCGGCGGGGGCGTGTCGAGCACGCGCGGTGCCTTCTTGGCGGCTTCGAGCATCAACTCTTCCGCCAGATTCATGTCGGCGTTGTAGCTGATCCCGACATGCACCTGCATGCGCACCTTCTTTGATGAATAGGACCAGTTTTCGACCTGGTTGATCATCAGGTTTTCGTTGGGAATCAGATATTCGCGCTCGTCCCGGGTGGTGACGGAAACCGCGCGGATGCCGATCTTGCGGATCTGGCCGAAGGTCTCGTTGCCGGCCATGTCGGTCACCGCGATGACGTCGCCCGGCTTGATCGACTTGTCCATCAGCAGGATGATCCCCGCGATCAGGTTGCCGAAGGTCTTCTGCAAACCGAACCCGATCGCAAGGCCGAAGGCGCCGCCGAAAAAGGCCAGCGCCGTCAGATCGATGCCGAGCAAGTCGATCCCGATGAAGAACGCCGCCGCCCACACGACGATGGTCAGCAGCTTTTCCGCCAGCAGCTTCTGCGTCTCGTCGAACCGGCCGACCTTGCGGATCGCCCGCTTGCCGATCCGGTTGATCACCATCGCTGCGGTAATGACCAGCAGGATGACGCCGACGACCAGCAGGGCATCGAACAGCGAGATGCGGATATGGCCGACCTGCACCGCGATGGCATCAAGCCGTTCGAGGAACGCGCCGGCCGTCTTGCTTTGCGCGGTGACGCCTTCCTTCAGCTTGTCGGCGGCCTCGACCACTTCGACTGTCGGGGTGGCCGACGGTTCGGGCAAGGGTGTGGGGGCAGGCGTCGCATCGGCAGGCGCAGCGGAAGCGCCGTCTGCGGGCGGGGTTTCGCTGTCGGTAACGACCGCCTGAGCGGCGGCTGCGAGGATATTCATGGGCTCTCCATCCGGGCGAGTGCCTGTGCAAGATCGGCGATCAGATCGTCGGGGTCTTCCAACCCGATCGAAAGACGGATCGTCGGGCCAGCCGCATCCGGGCTGGGCATGATGCTGCGATAGTCCTGCGGCGCGGTCGCCAGCGCAAGGCTTTCGTACCCGCCCCAGCTATAGCCGATCCCGAACAGCGCCAGTGCATCGACCACCCGCGCGGCGGCGGCGCGATCCTCGCTCGCCAGAACGAAGCCGAACAAGCCGCAGCCCCCGGTGAAATCGCGCGTCCATGTTGCATGGCCGGGGTCGGAAGGCAGCATCGGGCACAGCACCCGCGCGACCTGCGGCTGGCCTTCCAGCCATTGCGCGATCTTCAGCGCCGATCGGGTCTGCGCTTCCAGCCGCACGCCCATCGTGCGCAATCCGCGCGCGGCCAGCGCGGCATCGTCGGGCGAGACGACCTGCCCCAGTTCCTGCGCGGTGCGGCGCAGCGCGGTGTACCAGCGTTTGCCCGCGCTGGCCGAGCCCATCATCAGGTCGGAATGGCCGCCGACGTGTTTCGACAGGCTCATCATCACGATGTCGCAGCCATGTTCCAGCGCGGCGAAACCGAGCGGGCTGGCCCATGTGTTGTCGATCATGCTGACCGCGCCGTGTTCGCGCGCAATGGCGCAGAGCGCGGGGATATCGGGAACCTCGAAAGTCAGGCTGCCCGGCGTCTCCAGCCACACCGCCTTCACCGGATTGGCGAACAGCGCGGCAAAGCCATCAATGTCGAGCGGATCAAAGAAGTCGGTCGTCACTCCCATCCGCGCGAGCAGCCCTGTCGCCATGCTGCGCGAAGGATCATAGGCATTGTCGGCCATCAGCAGCCGGTCGCCGGGTTTAAGCACCGCCAGCATGCAGCCCGCAATCGCCGCGACGCCGCTGGGATAGAGCACCGTGCCATAAGCGCCGGGTTCGATCGCGGTCAGCGCCTCGGCCAGCGCCCACTGTGTCGGTGCGCCGCGGCGGCCGTAGAAGAACTGCCCGTCGGTGTTGCTCTTGCCCGCCTCGCGCCGCGCCGCGTCGCTTTCGTAAAGATGGGTCGAGGCGCGCCACACCGGCGGATTGACCACCGGCCCGGTCCATTCGGGCCGCCTTCCGCCGCGCACAAGGCGGGTGGCGGGCTTGCGGGTGCTGTCGTCGCCTCCGCCGCTCATGCCTCAGGCCCCTGCGCTTTGGGGGTGGCGGGGTCCGCGCCCCATTCGCTCCAGCTGCCGTCATACAGCGCGGTATCGTGCTTGCCGATCAGGTGCAGCGCGAACAGCAGCACGCTCGCCGTCACGCCGCTGCCGCAGGTGGTGGTGACGGGTCGGGACAGGTCCACGCCTGCGGCCGCGAAGGCGGCGCGGATCGCTTCGGGTGCCTTGTAGGTGCCGTCGGCATTGAACAGATCGGTATAAGGCAGGTTGAGGCTACCCGGAATGCGCCCCATCGGCAGGCCGTGGACGGGATCGATACCGGTGCCGAACACCCGGTCGGCACTGCGGGCATCCACCACCTGTTCGGCGCTGCTGTCCAGATTGGCGAGCATATCCGCCTTGCTGCGCACGCCGGTTGCGGCGGCGAAGGTCGCGGGATCGGCGCGGGCGACGGGCGTCGTACCGGCTTCGAGTGCGCGCCCTTCCTCGCGCCATTTCGCCAGACCGCCGTCGAGGATCGCGACCTTGTCCCGTCCGTTCGCCGTCAGCATGAACCACGCCCGCGCCGCGGTGCGCACCGCGCTGTCATCGTAAAGCACGATCCGGTCGTCCGGCGCGATGCCCAGTCCCGAAAGATGGGCGGCAAGCTGATCGGGTCGGGGCAGGGCCTGCGGCGTCGCGGAGGTTTCGTCCACCAGCTTCGCCAGATCGAACAACCTTGCGCCGGGAATATGCGCGGCGGCGAATTCGGCCTGCGGATCGCGCTTGGCGGCAGGCAGGTGGCGCGAGGCGTCGAGCACCACGAGGCGCGGTTCGCCAAGGTGCGCCGCCAGCCATTCGGTAGAAACGAGGCTCGGGAAAGTTTCGTTCATCCGCCAAGGCCTAGCGTGCCTGCGCCGTGCCGCCAAGGGCAGCGGCGCATCACGTGCCCTGCGGTGTCGCAATCGCGCGTGCCTTCAGCCCCGGCACCGATCCGGGCGGCAGGTCGAAGGGCAGCGGGTGAACCCGGCCCTCGGCCCCGCTCGGCGGGCCGATCACGAAACTGCGGGTCAGCACCTGCTGTTCCTGACCCTCGATCGTCACGTGCATCAGGGGGATGAACAATGCGGTGCGGCCCTGCATAATCGGCGCGATGGCGGAAAAGGGCAGTTGCACCTCGCCGCTGACGCTGCGGCTCTGGTTGGGGCCGATGCGCTCGATGCCGGCAAGATTGCGTGCTGAGGCGAGTGGCGCGGCATTGTCGGTTCCGCGCCGGGCGCTGGTGAGTTGCACCGCCACGGCCAGATCGCTCACGGCGCAATCGCTGCGGTTGGCAAGGGTCAGACGGTAATTCAGCGTCAGTGTCATCACGCTGCGGGTCGCACCGCTTATGTCGAGCGCAAGGTCGATGCGCGGCAGGACGGGTTTATCATCTCCCTCGATTTCCGTAGGAGGCGGGGCGAGGCGCAGCACGCGCGGCTTGCGCCGCCGCCACAGCAGCCATGCGCCCAGCAGCAGCGCCAGCATTCCGCCGCCTGCGGCAATCCAGCCGGGGGCGAGTATCCGCTGCCCCAGCGCCTCGGTCGGGGTGGAGGAGGGGGCTGACGCTATGGCGGGCTGATCGGCGGGCGGTTCGAGATTGCCGAAACCGGGCGCGGCGACGGATTCTCCGGCAGGCTCCGCTGTGGCTTCGGAAGTTGGCGCACCGGTTGCTGTCGGTGCCGGTGCTGGCGTTGCGGCAGGTGTCGGTCGCGGGCGGGGCGCGGTTGCGCCCGGGGTCGGGGCAGGCGCAGGCGCAGGCGTTGGCGTGAGTGTGGGCCTGACCGGCTGCGATGCGACGGAAGGCATGTCGAGCGGGACGGGTGCCGGGCTGATGCGCGGCGCGGGTGTTGTCGGGGTCGCGACGGCACGCGGCGGAATAGTTACCCCCGCACGTTCGTCCGCGGGGCCGGCAGGGGCGGGAGTCGGCGTAGCGGTTGGTTCCGGCAGCGAGAACCCGCCGGGATTGCTCTGTGCGGCAAGCGGCATGGAAGCCGTTGCCAGCAAGGCGGCAGCAACGCGGGGCGGGAAGGACGAAGAAACGCGGGTCATCGGTTCCGTATGAGTGCGGTGTCGGGGCTGAACGGAGGCTGTGCGACATAGGGATCGACAGGTCGCCGCGTCCAGTTCCCTGCTTGCGCGCATCCCCCGTTCAGGGCAACAGCGCGGCATGACTACCTCATCCGATAGCCCCGCCGCCGTACCGCAGTTTCTCGGCAAGGACACCCCGCTGCCGACCTCGCCAGAGGAGGCGGTGCTCGACTATGTGCCCAACCCGCGTCCGGGGCTGACCTATCTGGTGCGCTTCGTCAGCCCGGAATTCACCTCGCTGTGCCCGGTGACCAACCAGCCCGATTTCGCCCATCTGGTGATCGATTATGTGCCGGGCGAGACCATCGTCGAAAGCAAAAGCCTGAAGCTGTTTCTCGGCAGTTTCCGCAATCACAACGGCTTTCACGAGGATGTGACGGTCGGCATCGGGGTGCGCCTGTTTGAGGAGATGCGCCCGCAATGGCTCAGGATCGGCGGTTACTGGTATCCGCGCGGCGGGATCCCGATCGACGTGTTCTGGCAATCCGGCCCTCCGCCGGCCGATCTGTGGCTGCCCGATCAGGGTGTCCCGTCCTATCGCGGGCGCGGTTAGAGCGGTTTTGGCCCGATTCTCGGCCGTTTAGGCCCGATTCTGGACGATTTAGACCCGGTTTCGGCCCACACCGGCAATGTTTCGCGTGGAACATTGCCATGCCGGGGCTGGTCACACCCCGATATCGAGCTGGATGAAAGCCGGCGCGCTCTTGCGTGCCTCGCGCCATTTGGCGAGCGGGAACGCGCCCTCTCCCAATGCCGCCAACGGGATGCCCGCTTCGGCCAACGCATAGGGTGAGATGCGGTGGCGGGTCATGAAACCGCCGCTACCATCACTGATGAGCGGCGTTTCGAACTTGAGCCCCTGGCTGTTCTCGGTAGCGTTGACCACCTGGCTCACCACCAGCTGACCATGGCCGAGATCGAGCACGACTTCTGTGCCCACCGGCACTCCGGCAAGCCCGGTGATGCGGGCGCCGGTCTTCGACAGGTTGCGCAGGATCACGTCGTAATAGTGATCCTCGTGGATCAGGCCGACCTTACGGAAGATCGAGATCCGCTCAGCGCGGTGCCGCGGCGGACCGCTGGGGCTGAATCTCATGGTTCCGTCCGCGACCTTCGCCAGCAATTCGTCCTGCTCAATCGCGGCCGAATAGATGAAGCCCTGCACCAGATCGGCCCCGCGCTGCTTGACGAGATCAAGCTCGTCCATCGCCTCGACGCCTTCGGCCACGGTCTGCATGCCCAGCGCCCGGGCCAGCGCGACGATTGCGGTGATGATCGCCGGGTTCGTATCGCCATTCTCGGTGCAGCCGCGCACGAAGCTCTGGTCGATCTTGATCTTGTCGAAATGGCCGTGCTTGAGATAGCCGAGCGAGGAATAGCCGGTGCCGAAATCATCAAGCGCCAGCTTTACGCCGAGCGTCTTGAGGTCGCGGAAGATCGTGTCGACTGTTTCCGGATCGCCGACAAAAACGCTTTCGGTAATCTCCAGCTCCAACCGCGACGCGCTCAGCCCTGATGCCTCGAGCGCCGCCGCCACCGACTTGCGAAAGCCGGGGCGTGCGAATTGCTTGGCCGAGACATTGACCGCGATGTTGATGCTCTCGGGCCACTTTGCAGCGTCCGCGCAAGCCTGTCGGAGCGCCATTTCGCCGATCCTGACGATCAGATCGTCATTTTCCGCAACCGGAATGAAGTGCGAGGGGGAAATGTCGCCCTCCTCGTCATCGTGCCAGCGCAGCAGCGCTTCGAAGCACCGCACTTCATTGTTCACCGGGTCGACCAAAGGTTGATAGGCAAGCGTCAGCTCGCCGCTGTCCACGGCATCGCGCAGCCTGTCACCCAGCAGCGCGTTCTTCGAAGCCGCATCGCGCAATCCGCTGTTGAAGAAGCAGAATGTGCCGCCGCGCAATTCCTTGGCCGCATATAGCGCCATGTCCGCCGCACCGGTCAGTTCATCGGCATCAAGCCCGTCGTAGGGAGCGATCGCGATCCCGATCGAGGTGCCGATGATCGCCCGGCGTCCGTTGATCTGGTAGGGTTGCGACAGCAACTGTACGATGCGGTTGGCAAGATCCCCGAGCGTGCCGCGGTCGTCGATATCGGGCAGCAGGATCTGGAATTCGTCGCCGCCCAGCCGGCCCACTTCGCCGCTGTCCCTGACAATGCTTTTGAGACGTGCGGCAACCTGCTTGAGCAATTCGTCGCCCGACGGGTGTCCCATCGTGTCGTTGACGTGCTTGAACCGGTCGAGATCGAGCATCATCAGCGCGCAGCTGCGCTTGCTGGCACGGAACGCGGATAGCGTCGCAGTAAGCTTCTCTCCGAGTTTCCGGCGGTTGGTGAGGCCGGTCAACTCGTCGATCTGTGATTGCAGCGCCACCTTCATTTCATGGGCATAGTGGCTGGTGATATCGACCGCGGTGCCGCGATAGCCGAGAAAGCGCCCGCCCATGCCGAGACGGGGGCGTCCGTTTAGCCGCCACCAGCGCGTGCCGTTCTCGCCCACGCTCCCTTTTTTCGGGGCAATGGCGACCACGTGCTCCTCGATCTTCGAATGTGTCTTCAGCTTGAAGCCGATCGAGCGCTGTTGCGGTGCGCCGGGTTCGGGATCGATATCGCTGAAGATACGGGTCGCGGGCTGGCCGATCAGCTCTCCTGCGGGAAGACCAAGATCGCCGATCGCGCGTTGGGACAGGAATGTCAGGCAACCCTCGGCATCGGTCGCCCAGAACATGCCGATGCCCATTTCCTCGATTTCGCTGAGCATCTTGGCGTGGTTGGCACGCGTTGCGGATCGTCGGCCGACGCCCCGGTTTTCCGAGGGCGAGGCCGTTTTCGCTGCCTGTTCCTTCACCGACTTGAGAAAGCCCAACGGCATTACCTCTCCACACGAACATCGGGACGCAGGGCCACGGACCGGGATGCGTGGCTCCGGTCCATAACGGACCTGTTCCTTGCTAAGCCATTAGATAACGCCGATTGAGAAAGGGTTACGCTCGTTCCGGCCATAAGCCGGGCAATTCGCGAGTCTTGTGCAGCGCCGGAACGTAGTGGCGACTACCGCGTTATAGGCACAGTCGATGTACTTGCACTTTAATTACTGCAAGGCCGTTCATGATGTAATTTACTTGCTACTGCCTATTTGCAGGACCGCAGCGCGCAGGGGGATCGGCGACCGCGACTTGCCTTGAGTCTTGGGGAGAGATCCATGTCCGAAGCCGGTGCACCCGTTTGCGGTGCCGATGCGCTGTTCAATCGTGTGCGCAGCCGCGCAGACTGGGAAGCGATGCGGAGCGCAGCTCTGGCTGATCCGGGCGCGTTTCATGGCGATATCGCGGCCCGCAACATGCATTGGTTCGTCGCCGATTGCGGCGCGGCCGGCGCATGGCTCGCGCGGGGCGAGGATGGGCGCTGGCACGGCTGGGATGCCGCCACGGCCGAAGCCGTCAGCCCCGATCTGCCTGAAGGCTTCACCCCCTGGCACACCGGTTTCGACGGCTCCACCCCGCCGCACTGGCGCTGGTTCGTGGGCGGGCGGACGAACACCGCCTTTTCCGAACTCGATCGTCATGTGCTTGCAGGACACGGAGACGAAGCAGCCCTGATCTTCGAGGGTGACCGCTGGGACATGTCGGCCAACGGCGGCAAGGGTGCGCCGATCGACTGCTTCACCGTCAGCCGCAGGAAGCTGTTGCTCGAAGTTGCCAAATGCGCGGTCGCGCTTGAGGCGCTGGGAATGAAGCCCGGCGACCGCATGGCGCTCAACATGCCGAGCATTGTGCCGCAGATCTACTGGACCGAAGCGGCCAAGCGCATGGGGGTGGTCTACACTGCTGTGTTCGGCGGTTTTTCCGACAAGACCCTGTCCGATCGTATCGCCGATACTGCCGCGCGGGTGATCGTTACGTCCGACGGTTCCTATCGCAATGCGCAGGTTGCCGGATTCAAGAACGCCTACACTGATCCCGCGCTCGACAATTTCGTGCCGGTGACGACCGCCATGGAGATTCTTTCGGGTCTCGATCTCGAATTGCCGCAGTCCGATCACGATACCATCCTTGCCGCCGTGGGCGAGGCGTTAACGGGCGAGATTACCGTCGATCGTTCGGACGTGATGCGCGGGGTGGGGCGGGCGCTGATCCAGCTTGGGGCGGAAGGCCGGATTACCAGCGCCGATGCCGCGCGGGTGCGGATCGCCATCGCCTCCAGCCTTGTCACCCTGCCGCCGCGGGTCGAGGCTGTGATCGTGTGTCGTCACACCAACCAGCCGGATCTGATCTGGCGCGAGGAACGCGACCGCTGGAGCCACGAACTGACCGACGCGGCGCTGGTGACGGTGCTGGAAAAGGCGCGGGCTGCGGGCTTCGCGGTGCAGACAGAGGGCGATCTGCTGGCTTTGCCCGACAGCGATTTCGTGCGCGCCATATGGGCCTCGTCGAAACCGATGCCGGTCGATGCGGATTACCCGATGTTTTTCATCTATACATCGGGTTCCACCGGCAAGCCCAAGGGCATCGTCCACAGCCACGGCTATGCCGCCGGTGTGGCCGAAACCATGGCGGTCAGCTTCGATGCGCGGCCGGGTGATGTGCTTTACGTGGTTGCCGATCCGGGCTGGATCACCGGCCAAAGCTACCTGATCTGCGCCCCGCTGATGACACGGGTGACCAGCCTCGTTTCCGAAGGCTCGCCGGTATTTCCGCACGCCGGGCGTTTCGCCTCGATGATCGAACGGCACAAGGTCGCGATCTTCAAGGCCGGGGTGACCTTCCTCAAATCGGTGATGTCCGATCCCGATAACCTCGCCGATCTTCAGCGTTACGACATGGGCTGCCTGAGGGTGGCGACCTTCTGCGCCGAACCCGTCAGCCCCAGCGTGCAGGCGTTCGGGATGGAGCACGTCTGCCCACGCTATATCAATTCCTACTGGGCGACCGAACACGGCGGGATCGCGTGGACGCATTTCTACGGTAATAACGATTTCCCGCTGCGTCCCGATGCCCATGCGTATCCGCTGCCGTGGATCGTGGGCGATGTGTGGGTCGAAGATGCCGACGCCGCAGGGACGGATGCCCCCTTTGCCCGCGGCGAGGGGGGCGGCGTGCCGTGGCGGCGTGCCGGGATTGGCGAAAAGGGCGAAATCGTGATCGCCGCGCCTTATCCTTACCTCGCACGGACCATCTGGGGCGACATCGCGGGCTTCACGGTCGAGGACGGCCGCGTGAACCCCGAATGGCGCGGCGATGCCGCGCGGTGGGAGGATGGTTACTGGAAGCGTTGGAAAGGCGCATGGGCCTATACCCAGGGCGATTTCGCGATCCAGCACGCCGATGGTTCCTTCTCGCTCCACGGGCGTTCGGATGATGTTATCAACGTGTCGGGCCACCGCATGGGGACCGAAGAGATCGAAGGCGCAGTGCTGCGCGACAAGGCGCTGCACCCCGACAGCCCGGTCGGCAATGTGCTGGTGGTCGGCGCACCGCACCGCGAAAAGGGGCTGACCCCGCTCGCTTTCGTCGTGCCGGTGGCAGGGCGCAAGCTGACGATCGAGGACAAGCGCCGGCTGTTCGACCTTGTGCGCACGGAAAAGGGCGCTGTGGCAGTGCCGGCCGACTTTATCGAGGTGTCGCAATTCCCCGAAACCCGCAGCGGCAAATATATGCGCCGCATGGTGCGCGCACTGGTGGTGGGCGAAGACGTGGGCGACGTCACCACCTTGCGCAATCCCGAAGCTCTGGACGAATTGCGCACCGTCATCGCCGACTGGCAGCGCAAACAGCGCCTGTCGGACGAGCAGGTGCTGTTTGACCGGCACCGCTATTTTCTGGTGCAGTACAATAATGTCGCACCGGGCAAGCAGGTGGCGACGGTCACCGTCACCAATCCGCCCGTCAATGCATTGAACGAACGTGCGATCGACGAGCTGGTGCTGGTCACCGATTACCTCGCGCGCGACGAGAATGTGGTGGCGGTGGTGTTTACCGGGCAGGGCACCAGCTCCTTCGTCGCCGGGGCGGACATCCGCCAGATGCTGGAGGAAATCCACTCGGTCGAAGAGGCGATGGTGCTGCCCAACAACGCGCATCTCGCCTTCCGCACGATCGAGCGCATGGGCAAGCCTTGCGTCGCGGCGGTGCAGGGTGTGGCGCTGGGCGGGGGCATGGAATTCGCGCTTGCCTGCCATTATCGCGTGGCGGAACCGGTGGCGCGTTTCGGCCAGCCCGAAATCCGCCTGCGCCTGTTGCCGGGTTATGGCGGCACGCAGCGCCTGCCGCGCCTGCTGCTTGACCGGCGCGGCGAGGAAGGCCTGCGCGATGCGATGGATCTGATCCTTGGCGGGCGCAGCATCGATGCCGACAAGGCCGGGGAAATCGGCGTGGTCGATGAACTGGTGAGCGGCGCGCATGATGCGCTGTCGCAAGCCCACGCGGCGGTGCGCGATTATGTGCGATATGGTGAGGATTCCGCGCTGGGCCGCGCTTTTGCCGATCGGCAGGCGGCAGCCACCCGTTGGGAGAATGCAGCGGACGTCTCGCTCGACCGGGTGATGGAGGACGATTTCCTCCAGCGCATTCTGCGACAACTTGACTGGGCCGGACGCGGACAAGCCGGTGCTCGCGCGCTGGAAGCGGTGCGCACGGGGCTCGAACAGGGCATTACCGCAGGCCTCGCGCGCGAGGCGCGGCTGTTCGCCGAAGCCATCGTTGATCCGGAAGGCGGGAAAACCGGCATCCGGCAGTTCATCGACAAGGTCGCTCCCCCGCTGCCCGTCCGGCGCGACGGCGTGTGGATCGACGCGGAACACGAAATGCGTGCGCAGGCCTTGGAGGCGGCTGGCGATCTGCTGCCGATGGGCGCGCCCTTCTATCCCGGCGTCACCCCGATCCCGCCCTATCAGTATGCCTTCGGCATCGCCCGCGATCCCGATACCGGCCAGCCCCGCTTCGGCCCGCCCGCGAGCCATGAGAAGGAGCTGATTGTCAAAGTGCCCGAGCCCGCGCCCAACGAGGCGCTGCTCTACATGCTGACCAGCGAGGTCAACTTTAACGACATCTGGGCGCTGACCGGTATTCCGGTTTCGCCCTTCGATGCGCATGAGGAAGACGTGCAGATCACCGGATCGGGCGGGATCGCGCTGGTCGCGGCGCTTGGGTCAGAGACGCGGGCGCAAGGGCGCATCAAGGTCGGCGATCTGGTGACGGTCTATTCGGGCACCAATGATCTGCTCAGCCCGCAGGTCGGCAATGATCCGATGTATGCCGATTTCAGCATTCAGGGCTACGAGACCGAGACCGGCAGCCACGCGCAGTTCCTGACGGTGCAGGCGCCGCAGATGCACAAGGTGCCGCCCGATCTGACGCTGGAACAGGCGGGGAGTTACGTGCTCAACCTCGGCACGATTGCGCGATGTCTGTTCACGACCTTGCAGATCGCGCCGGGGCGGACCCTGTTCGTCGAAGGCGCGGCGACGGGGACGGGGCTGGACGCGCTGCGAAGCTCGGTGCGCACCGGCTTGCAGGTGACAGGGCTTGTCTCGTCGCAGGAACGTGCGGCCTTCATCACCAGGGTGCAGGGCGCGGTCGGCGCGATCAACCGCAAGGATGCGCGCTTCGCGGACCTCTACACCGTGGTGCCGGAGGACAAGGCTGCGGCCCAGAAGTGGGAAGCCGCAGGCGCGCCGCTGATTGATGAATACAAGGCGCTGAACGGCGGCAAGCTCGCCGATTACGTGGTGAGCCATGCGGGCGAGACCGCCTTCCCGCGCTCGTTCCAGCTTCTGGCGGAAGGCGGCACGCTGGCCTTCTACGGCGCATCATCGGGTTACCATTTCAGCTTCATGGGTAAGCCCGGAACGGCATCGCCCGAGGAAATGCTCCGCCGCGCGGCCCTTCGCGGGGGCGAGGCGGTGCTGATCTTCTACGGCCCCGGATCGTCGGAACTGCTCGACGAGACCGGCCTTGAAATGATCGAAGCCGCGCGCCGCTTCAACGCCCGCTCGGTCATCGCCACCACCACCGACGGGCAGCGCGAATTCCTGCAATCGCTGGGGTTGGAGGACGCGATCGAGGGGATTGTCAGCCTCGAAGCCATCCGCCGCCGCGAAGGGGCGAATTTCCACTGGCCCGACACCATGCCGCGCCTGCCCGATGCCAAGGCCGATATCGAGGTCTTCAAGGCGGCGGTGCGCGACTATCAGGACCGGGTGATGAAGCCCTTTGGCTCGGCGGTGGGCAAGATCCTGCGCTCGCCCGACAATCCGCGCGGCAGCCCCGATCTGGTGTTCGAGCGCGCCGGGCAGGACACGCTTGGCATCTCGACCTCGCTGGTGAAGCCTTTCACCGGGCGGGTGATCTTTGCCGAGGACTTGGCCGGCTGCCGTTTCACCTTCTACGCGCCGCAGGTCTGGACCCGCCAGCGGCGCATTTACATGCCGACCGCCAACATCTTCGGCACGCACCTGTGCAACGCCTTCGAGGTCGCGCGGATGAACGACATGATCGCGGCAGGGCTGCTGGAAGTGACCGAGCCCAAAGTGGTGCCGTGGGACGGCCTGCCCGAAGCGCACCAGGCGATGTGGGAGAACCGGCACACCGGATCGACCTATGTCGTCAACCACGCGCTGCCGGAACTGGGCCTGCGTAGCCGCGACGCTTTGCTTGAGGCGTGGGCCGCATCTTTGGGCGGCGGGGAACCGGAAGGCTGATCTGTGCGTTGCGATTTTTGAAACGTTCTTAGCTCTCCTCCCCAGAGTTTGAACAAACTGAAAAGCGAAGCGTGACTTCGTGGCAATTTCTGTGAGGAGAGACCTATGGCCAAATCGAAAGCTGTTGCTGCCGTCCCTGCCTTGCAGGGCGAGGTTTCAGGCCGTCTGGCTGGCAAGATCGCGGTCATCACCGGCGCGGCGGGCAATCTGGGCGGGCATATCACTGCGCATTATCTTGCAGAGGGTGCAACGGTGGTGATGACGGGCCGCACGCCCGAACGCACCGAGGCTGCGGCGCAGGCGATGTTGAAGGCCACCGGGGCCGATCCCGCACGGCTGGCCACTGTGGCGCTCGACGGCGGGGACATCGCCTCGGTCCGTGCGGCTATCGACGAGGTGGTAAAGAAGTTCGGGCGGATCGACATCCTCGTGAACAATGCCGGCAGCGCCGGGCCCAAGCAGCCGATCGAGAACCTGCCGCTATCGCAGGAAGAACTCGCGGCGCTGCAAAAGCAGGGAAGCACCGACGGGGAAACCGTGGGCGACGCGCTCCGCAATATCTTCGGCGTCGCATGGAACGTCGCGCGCACAGCGGCGCCGCACATCCCCGAAGGCGGTTCGATCATCAACGTATCGACCATTTTCAGCCGCACGCCTTATTATGCGCGCGCCGCCTATGTCGTGCCCAAGGCGGCGATGAATGCGTGGAGCCGCGAATTGTCGCTGGAGCTCGGGCCGAAGGGCATTCGCGTCAATCTCGTCTATCCCGGCCCGATCGAGAGCGAGCGCATCCGCAGCGTCTTCGCCGCGATGGACAAGGCGCGCGGGGACGAGGCTGGAACAACCGCCAACCAGTTCTTCGACATGATGAGCCTCGAACGCGCGACCGGCGGGAACGAGAAGGCCAAGACCTTCCCCACGCCCACCGACATCGCCACCACCTGCGTGTTCCTCGGCTCGGACGAGAGCGCGGCCTATAACGGGCACGATTTCGAGGTCACCCACGGGATGACCGTGCGCAAGGAAGAGCGTTCGACCTACCTGGCGCGGCCGACGATGCGTTCGATGGACGGAACGGGCCTCGCTGTGCTGATCGCCGCGGGGGATGATTGGGAGGAAGCGCTGGAAATCGCGCAGGTGCAGCTCGCCTGCGGTGCCGCGGTCGTGCTCGGCCTGCCGCGCGCCGCCGACGTTGCGATCGCCGAAAAGCGCTGCAAGGCCATGGGGCTGACCGAAGGGCTAAGCATTATCCGCTTCAGCCGCAAGGACCCGGCGGCGATGGAGGCCGCGTTGGAGGACTACACCGCCAAAGGCACGCCGATCAGCGGGGCCTTGTTCCTTCCCGCTCTGGGTGCGGGCGAACTTGCAGGCGCGATTACCGCAGCCGATGACAGCGTCGTCGAGGCGCTGATGGACGCCGAACTTGCTGGTAATATGGCGCTGGCGCGCACGATGAGCCGTTACTGGAAGCGCCACGACAACCTGCTCCAGCCGCCGCGTTTCGTGTTCGTCAGCCATGCCAGCGACGGGAAGGGCGACATCTACGGCCACATCCTGCGCGCCGCGACCGAGCAGCTGATCCGCATCTGGCGCGACGAGAGCGAGATCGACACCGCCCACGGCCGCCGCCGTCAGGCCGAGTGGGGCAACCAGATCGTGCGCTTCACCAATACGGAAGGCGAGAACATCCGCTTCACCGCAGGCCATGCTGCGCGCATCCTGCTGAAGGAAAGCAAACTGGGCGAGATCACGCTCTACGTCCCCGCCAATATCGGTGAGGCGACGGGGGCGCGCAAGGCGATGCCGGGGTTCAGCGAGAACATCACCGGGCTGCATCTGGGCAAGGTTGCGCTGATCACCGGCGGTTCGGCGGGGATTGGTGGGCAGGTCGCGCGCCTGCTGGCGCTTGCTGGCGGCAAGGTGATGATGGTCGCCCGGCGCGAAAGCGAGCTGGCGGTGGCCCGTGCGCGGATCGTCTCCGAGCTGGAGGATATCGGTTTTGCGGGTGTGGAACGGCGGGTGCAGACCCTCGCCAATGTCGATGTCAGCAACTTCGAATCCCTCAAGGGCGCGGTCGATGCGACGCTGAAAGCCTTTGGGCGGATCGACTACCTCATCAACAACGCCGGGGTGGCGGGCGCGGAGGACATGGTGGTCGACATGGGGGTCGACGCCTGGAACTACACGCTCGATGCTAACCTCGTGTCGAACTATTTCCTGATGCACCATGTCGCGCCGCTGATGAAGGCGCAAGGATCGGGCTATATCCTCAACGTCTCGTCCTATTTCGGCGGGGAGAAGTATCTCGCGGTCGCCTATCCCAACCGCGCCGATTACGCCGTGTCCAAGGCCGGGCAGCGCGCGATGGTCGAGAGCATGGCGCGCTATCTGGGGCCCGAGGTGCAGTTCAACGCGATCGCGCCTGGCCCGGTCGATGGTGATCGTCTCTCAGGCACCGGCGGCAAGCCCGGCCTGTTCGAGCGGCGCGGCAAGCTGATCCTTGAAAACAAGCGATTGAACGCCGTCCACGCCGCCGCGATCAAGGCGATCCGGCGCGGGGTGCGGGTTGAGGCGGTGCTGGCGCGTCTGGCACGCAACGACACCGTCAAGATGAGCCACGACACCAACAACCCGCGCGAGCTGCGCGATCTGGCGCTGGCCTGCGCGCGCGAGGGCGACGGCACCTGCACTTGGGACCAATATCTCCTGACCCCGCCAATCGCCGCCGCGCTGGTTTCGCGCCTGCGGCAGGCGGGCCTATTCCTCGACGCGCCCGAATGGTCCGACCGTCCTGCGTCCGAAGATGGCGACTGGCTGCTGCGCGTCCCGCCCGAGGATGCGCCGTTCCTCCCTGCCGACAAGATCGCGGTCGAGGCCAAGAAGGTCGGTTCGGGTGTGCTGTCGAAGCTCTATCTCGGTAAGATGCCGACCGAACATGACGTGGCGCAGGCGACGGTGTTCTTCCTCGCCGACCGTGCGGTGTCGGGCGAGACCTTCATGCCTTCGGGTGGGCTTTCCGTGGAACGCTCCACCACCGAGCGCGAGCTGTTCGGCAGCCCCAAGCAGGAACGGCTCGACCAGATGCGGGGCAAGACGGTGTGGATCATCGGCGAACATCTCGCCGATTATCTCGCCGAAACCGCACGCGCCTTTATCGAGGATTGCCATGCGGCCAACGTGGTCGTCATCACCCGCTCTGCCGAAGCTTTCGCGGCGATCAGGGCGCAGCTTGACGAGGATGTGGCGCAGTCCCTCACCTCGCTGGTGGTCTGCACCGACATCGAGGCCGCGATGGATGATGCCCTGTCACAATGGGGCAAGCCGACGACGATCCTTTCAACGCCGATGGCCGCGTTGCCGGGCAAGTTGTTCGCCACCGACGATCCGCTTACCCCCGACGAGTTCCGCGCGGTGGTGGCCGACAACCTTACCCACCACTTCCGCGTCTCCCGGCGCGCGTCGCTCTATGACGATTGCCAGCTGGTGCTGACCAGCCCCGATGTGCCGATGGGCGATCGCAGTCCGGCCTTCGCGCTGGCGAACTTCATCAAGACGACGCTCCACGCTTTCACTGCCACGCTGGCGGTGGAGAACGAGCGGCTGGTGCATGATGTGCCGGTGAACCAGATCAACCTGACCCGGCGGGTCCAGTCGGAGGAACCGCGCGATCTCGACGAGCATCTGGAAGAGGTGCGCCGTTTTGCCCGCGCTGTGCTGCTGGTGGGCGCGCCGCTGCCCGATGCCGAGGATTCGCGTTACCGTGCGCGGATCTATCGCGGCATGTCGATGACGGTGTGATACAAGCACCGGCGTGATCCAGTACCTGCCCTTCGAAAAGCCGATCGAGGCGCTCGACAAGCATGTGGCGGAGCTTGCCGCCCATGCCGAGGGCACGGACGAGGCGCGGATGCTGCGCGAGCGAGCGGAAAAGCTGCTGGCGGACACCTATGCCCGGCTGACCCCGTGGCAGCGCACGCTCGTCGCGCGCCATCCGCAGCGGCCGCGGTTCGAGAAGCTGGTGGCGGGGCTGTTCTCCGAATTCCTTCCCGTCGCGGGCGATCGCACCTTCGGGGACGATCAGGCGATCATCGGCGGCTTTGCGCGCTTCGAAGGGCGCAAGGTGGTGGTGATCGGCCATGTGAAGGGCGAGGACACGCCGGGCCGCCTGAAGCACAATTTCGGAATGGCCCGGCCCGAAGGCTATCGCAAGGCGATCCGCCTGATGGAACTGGCCGACCGTTTCGGTCTGCCGGTGGTGACGCTGGTCGACACGCCCGGCGCCTTCCCCGGTATCGATGCTGAAGCGCGCGGACAGGCCGAAGCCATTGCCCGCTCGACCGAGGCGTGCCTGGGCCTTGGCGTCCCGCTGATCGCGGTGATCATCGGCGAAGGCGGTTCCGGCGGGGCCGTGGCGCTGGCCGCAGCGAACCGCGTGCTGATGCTGGAGCATGCGGTCTATTCGGTGATCAGCCCCGAAGGCTGCGCCTCGATCCTGTGGCGCAGCGGCGCGCAGGCCGAAGTGGCTGCCGAGGCGATGAAAGTGACGGCGGGCGACTTGCTCAAGCTCGGTGTGATCCACCGCATCGTCTACGAACCGCGCGGCGGGGCGCACCGCGATCCGGAGGAGATGGTAAAACGGCTGACGCTGGCGCTGCGGGCGGAACTCGATGGTCTGGGTGCCATGTCGCCGGCCGAACTGCGCCGCGAGCGCGAGGAGTTTTTCCTCAGGCTGGGCTAACGGCGGTGCGCGGTGCGCTCAGTCGTTATAGACGAAGATCACCTGATCCGCGTCGGTAACTCGTACCCACACCTGATAATATCCGGTTTCATGCTCGCCGCGCTTGTTGGCGACGGGACGGGGCGAGCCGATGTGCGAATCGATCCATTGCAGGCGCACATCGCCGTCGACCACGATGCGCCGCCCGCCGAGCCGCTGCATCATGGTGAACATGTTGAGATCGGAAAGCCCCTCGGTGCGGCAGCCTTTTACATTGATCTGCCCGTCGACCACATCGGCCGAACCGCAGACCTTTGCGCGTTGCAGCAGCGCGCGCAGCGCCTCGGGCTCGAAGGCGATGGTGAGCGTGCCGAGCGTGGCGTAATCCTGTCGGGAATTGACGAAGAACATCTGCTCCAGCTCGCCATGGAGGCTCTGCCCGCCGCCGCGCACGTCGAGCAGGAAGCGGCCCGGCAGTGCGTTGCCCTCACCGGCGGAAAAGGCCATCACCGTGGCCTCCCCCGGGGTGATGCAATCGCGTTGGCATTCGGGCAGCACGGCTCGCACCGCTCTTAACGCGTCGTCGGCCTCGCCCAGAGCGGCGAGGTGTTGTTCGATCTGCACGGGGCTGCCTGCCTCGCCCGGTTGGGCTGACAGAGTGGATGCCCAAAGCAGTGCGAACGACATCAGGGCCAGGCGCGGCACGCGCGTTCTCCATTCATCCGGAAAGTCCCAGGCATAGGCGCGATCAACATTCGCAACCGGCCATGAATGCACGATGAGCGCAAGGGATGGTGCCGGCTGCAGGGATCGAACCCGCGGCCCCCTGATTACAAATCAGGTGCTCTACCATCTGAGCTAAGCCGGCGTTGCTCGTCCCCCTAATCGCAAACTCTCCCGCCCTCAAGTAGCGGAGCGGTAGGGCGATCAAAACGCCCTCAAGTAGCGGAGCGGTAGGGCGATCAAAACGCGCCGAAAGTCCAGCCTTCGGTGCGGGCCACCCCGGCGGTGAGTGCAGGCGGATGCCACAGGTCACGGTCGGTATGCACGCGCCGCAGCCATGCGGCGGTCAGCAGCGCGTCGGAGGAATGATCGTCGATCGCCCCGCTGCCGGTTACCGGCGGGCTGCCCAGCGCATCGAGCGCATCGTTCAATGCCTCGTAGCTGCGGACCTTGGTAGCCGCGCCTTTCACCCCGCCGAGCCTTGCGGCCACGGAGGTGTATATCTCGGTCACGACCGATCCGGAGTCGGGCAGCGGATCAACCGGCCACACCGGCACCCGTCCGCCAAGCCGGTGGAGCATCCGCATTCCTGTCAGGCTCGATTTGCCGACCTGCGCCGCGCCGACGAGATTGAAATTGCTCA
This sequence comes from Erythrobacter fulvus, assembly GCF_028595285.1. Taxonomy (GTDB): domain Bacteria; phylum Pseudomonadota; class Alphaproteobacteria; order Sphingomonadales; family Sphingomonadaceae; genus Erythrobacter; species Erythrobacter fulvus. The sequence continues at coordinate 288,224 of NZ_JAQQXQ010000003.1, forward strand.
CCGGCCGCACGCCCTGCCCGCGCTGCGCGGCTTCGGCCACGCGGAAGCGCCCTTCGCGGGTGGTCGCACCGGGCAGCAGAAAGCGGTCGCCTTCTATGCCCTTGCCGTGGCGGAAATAGCGCGAGGCCTGTTGATGGGTCACGAACCCGCCTGCCTCCAGATACGGATCGTCGGCGCATAGTGCGTCGATCAGCGCCCACAGCCCGTGCGCGTCTGGTGGCGAGGCGTCCCACCCCGGGAAGAACGCGCTCGCATCGGCAAAGGGCAGGCCGATGCCAAGATCGAGCCCAACCAGCGTCGCCCCCGGCAGGTCCAGCAGCAAGGCCAGCACTTCGCTGCGCGCCCAGCCGCGCGGATCGGGCGGAGCGACCAGGACCGGAGGCCCGCCAGCGGCCAGCGCCACAGCCAGCGCAATGCCCTTCTGCCGCGCGCCCTTTGCGCCAGACCAGTCGACGGCAAGAAAGTGCGAAAAGCGGGTCACCCCTGCCGCTCGCTCCGCAGCTTGGCCCAGTAATCGAGGCGCTTTCTCACCTCGCGCTCGAACCCGCGTTCGACCGGTGAATAGAAGATCTGCGGCTCCATTTCCTCGGGCCAGTAATTGTCGCCGGAGAAACCTTCGGGCGCGTCGTGATCGTAGGTATAGCCCTTGCCGTAACCCAGGCTCTCCATCAGGCCTGTCGCCGGATTGACGATGTTCATCGGCGGCATCAGGCTTCCGGTCTCTTTCGCGCTCTTCCAGGCGGCTTTCTGCGCCAGATAAGCGGCATTCGATTTGGGCGCTGTGGCAAGGTAGAGGCAGGCCTGCACCAGCGCGAGTTCACCCTCTGGACTGCCGAGGAAGCGGTAGGCCTCCATCGCCGCCATGCATTGCGGCAGGGCGTGCGGATCGGCGAGGCCGATGTCCTCCACCGCCATGCGCACCAGTCGCCGAGCAAGAAACAGCGGCTCCTCGCCTGCCACCAGCATCCGCGCGAGGTAATAGAGTGCGGCTTGCGGATCGCTTCCGCGCACGGCTTTGTGCAGCGCGCTGATGAGGTTGTAATGCCCGTCGCGGTCCTTGTCGTAGACAGCCACGCGCCGTTGCAGGAACTGGCCCAGACCCGCCGGATCGAGCGGCTCTGACAGGTTCGCATTGTAGAGCGTTTCTGCCTGACCCAGCAGAAACCGCCCGTCGCCGTCGGCACTGGCGATCAGCGCTGCGCGGGCCTCGGGGGTCAGGGGAAGGGGGCCTTCCAGCGCTTCGGCCTTGTCGAGCAGCGCCGAAAGGGCCGCCTCGTCCAGCCGGTTCAGCACCAGCACCTGCGCGCGGCTGAGCAGCGCGGCATTGAGAGAGAAGCTCGGGTTTTCGGTTGTTGCGCCGACCAACGTCACCACGCCGCGTTCGACATAGGGCAGGAAACCGTCCTGCTGGGCGCGGTTGAAACGGTGGATCTCGTCCACGAACAGCAACGTCTTGCGGCCCGCGCTGGCCATCTTCTCGGCCTCCGCAAAGGCCTGCTTCAGGTCGGCGACGCCTGAGAAAACAGCGCTGATGGCGGCATAGCGCATCCCCACCGCATCTGCGAGCAGGCGGGCAATGCTGGTCTTGCCGGTGCCGGGCGGCCCCCACAGAATCATGCTGGAAAGGCGACCCGCCGCCACCATCCGCCCGATCGCGCCTTCGGGGCCGGTCAGGTGTTCCTGCCCCACCACATCGGCAAGGCTCTGCGGTCGCAGCCGGTCGGCCAGCGGCGCGTCGGCGGGCGGCGCTGTGTCCTTGCGCGTGGCTTCGGGCGTGTCGTCGGCGAACAGGTCGGTCATTCGTCGGGCGTGATACGCCGATCGTCGGAAAAAGGAACCTGGGAGAGGTGCGTCTCTTGTTTCGATAGGTCTAAGATATATCTTGAGCGTATCGAAATGCACGGAGGATGCGAGAAATGAGCTGGAACAAATATGGTCGCAGCGGCGGCTGGGACAAACTGGGTGAGGCAATCGCGATGATGGCGATGAATAACGCCACGATGGGCGGCCCCGGCATGAAGATGCGCTGGCGCTGGGATAGCGAGGAAAGCGAAGGCGAAGGTGAAGATGGTCGCCATCGCCGCCGCGAACGCCGGGGACGGATGTTCGGTCAGGGCGAGCTGCGCCTTGCACTGCTGGCGTTGATCGCAGAACAGCCCGCGCACGGCTATGAGCTGATCAAGCAGATCGAGGAAATGACCGGCGGTGGCTATGCGCCCAGCCCGGGCGCGGTCTATCCGACGCTCCAGATGCTGGCCGACGAGGGCCAGATCGAGGAGGCAGAGGCCGAAGGCGCGAAAAAGCCCTTTGCCGCGACCGATGCCGGACGCGCTGAACTGGAGGATCGCAAGGACGAGGTGGAGGAACTGATGCGCCGCCTCGGCCGCCACGCCACCCGTGCTGAACGGATGCGCTCGCCCGATCTGTTCCGTGCCATGGGCAATCTCGGCATTGTGCTCAAGAACCGCGCCCGTTCGGGCAAGCTGGACGAGCGGACGATCAACGAGATCGTCGACATGATCGACGAAATGGCCAAGCGCATCGAACGGCTGTGATGCAGCGCCGCGATTGCGGCTAAGGCACAATGGGCCTAATCTCTCCTCCGTCCGGCCTGCGCCGGGTGGGGGAGGGAGAGCCCATGAACAAGATCAGCGCAACGCGCGCCAAGGCACCGTGGCACCTCTGGGTGCTGGGCATCCTCAGTCTGCTGTGGTTTGCAGGCGGGGCGAATGATTACGTGATGACGAAGACGCAGAACGCCGCCTATCTCGGCATGGCGGCGGACAGCATGGGCGTGAGCGTCGAAACCATTCTCGCCTATTTCAATTCCTATCCGCTCTGGGCGACGGTGTGTTGGGCGCTCGGCGTATGGGGCGCGGTGGCCGGGGCGATCCTGCTGCTGTTGCGCAGCCGTTTCGCCTTTCATGCGCTGGTCGCATCACTGGTCGGGCTGGCCGGATCGACCGCCTATACCTTCATTTCCGACATCCCGCCCGAATTTGCCACCACCGGGCAGCTGGTGTTCAGCATGGTGATCTGGTTGTCGGTCATCGGCATGGCGTTTTATGCGCGGGCGATGACGCGGGCAGGGGTGTTGCGATAAGCCGTGCTAGGCAGCGGCGCGCTCGCGCTGCTGCAGGTCGCGGCGTGCTTCGACCAGCCGGACATAGGTATCGGCAACTACCTGATTGATCGCTTCCCAGCCATATTCGCACGCGCGCGTTTCTCCCGCCGCCCCATGCGCCGCGCGCAAGGCAGGATCGGTGCAATAGGGCGCCAGCGCTTCGGCAAAGGCGACCGCGTCGGCTTCCTTCGATGAAGGCACCACAAGCCGTCCCGTTACGCCCTCTGCAACCAGACTGGCGCTGCCGGTCGCGCCGGCGGCGACCACCGGCAGCCCACTCGCCATGGCTTCGAGAGTGACGTTCCCGAATGTTTCGGTGACGGACGGATTGAAGAAGATGTCACCGCTTGCCAGGGCCTGTCCCAGCGCTTCACCGGTCTTGAAGCCGGCAAAGATTCCGCCCGGCAGGTTCGCTTCGAACCACCCGCGCGCAGGGCCGTCGCCGATCACCAGAACCTTGTGCGGCACTTGCTTGCGGCGCAGCTGGACGATGGTTTCGGCGAACACGTCGAGCCCTTTTTCCATCACCAGCCGCCCAAGGAAGACGATCGCCACGTCATCGTCGGCAAGGCCCAATTCGCGCCGCCATTCGGGATCGCGGCGGGCTGAGGAAAAGATGGTGCGATCGACTCCCCGGCTCCACAGCCCGATATCGTCGTGCATCTCCATCGCCAGCAGCTCGTCGATCATGCTTTGCGAAGGGGCGACCAGCGCGTCGCAGCGGTTGTAGAAACGCCGAAGCAGACGGATGATCAACGGTTCGAGGAACGCCATCTTGTAATAGCGCGGATAGGTTTCGAAACGGGTGTGGACCGAGGCCAGCACCGGAATGTCGTGATCCTGCGCCCAGCGCAGCGCGGCATGCCCCGACGGATCGGGCGAGGACAGATGCACGATGTTCGGCTGGAACTTTTCCAGATCGCGTTTCACCGTCGCGCCCAGACCGGTCGGCAGGCGGTATTCGCCGCGGCCCTTCACGGGCATCGGCACATTGGGCAGGCCGACGAGGTCGCCGGTCGGCGGGAAATCGGGATTGGCGACCTTGGGCGAATAGACGCGCACCGCCGCGCCCTTGGCAAGCAAGGAGCCGACGAGCCGGTTCAGAGCCTGATTGGCCCCGTCGCGGGTGTAGTTGTAGTTGCCGCTGAACAGGGCGATGCGAAGGTCACTGGTCTGCATGGAGCCGCCTGATTAGTGACATTCGCGCCGCTTGGCGAGGGGTTGGACGACGCAAATTGATCTGTTCCCCGGGGCATCCGGTCGCATCCGCGTTATTTCGCGTTGACTCTTTCCCGCGCAACTCTAGTGCGGCCAGCGGGCCACGCGGTCCCAACGCCGCGCGAGCTCTCTGCAAGGAGAGAATACATGACTGACTACGTTCGCGGGCTCCAGCACGAGCCTACGCTGAAGCCTGAGCGCCCCTTTTTCTCGTCGGGGCCCACGGCAAAATTCCCCGGCTGGTCGCTGGACAAGCTCAAAACCGAATCGCTCGGCCGTTCGCACCGTTCGGCGCTGGGCAAGGCACGGCTGAAATATGCCATCGACCTGTCGCGCGAACTGCTCGGCATCCCTGACGACTACCTTGTGGGCATCATGCCTGCATCGGACACCGGCGCGATAGAGGCGGCGATGTGGTCGATGCTCGATCCCGCGCGCCCGGTGACGGTCGCGGCGTGGGAAAGCTTCGGCAATGTCTGGATCCAGGACGCGGTCAAGCAGCTCAAGCTGCCCAACCTTCAGGTGATGACCGCCGATTACGGCGAGATCCCCGATCTCACCACCATCCCGCAGCGCAACGATGTGGTGTTCACGTGGAACGGCACCACCAGCGGCGCTATGATCCCGAACACCGACTGGCTGGAACCGGGCCGCGAAGGCATCACCATCAATGATGCCACCAGCGCGATCTTTGCGCAGGAGATGGATTGGGCCAAGCTCGATGCCACCACCTATTCCTGGCAGAAGGTAATGGGCTCGGAAGCCCAGCACGGCATGCTGATCCTCAGCCCCAAGGCGGTCGAGCGGATCGAAAGCTACGATCCCGCCTGGCCGCTGCCCAAGCTGTTCCGCATGAAGAAGGGCAACAAGATAAACGCCGGCATCTTCGCGGGCGAAACGATCAACACGCCTTCGATGCTGGCGACCGAGGATTACATTGCCGCGCTCGAATGGGCGAAATCGATCGGCGGCCGCAAGGCGCTGGTCGAACGGGCCAATGCCAATTCGAAGATCGTCAAGGACTGGATCGAGGCCACCCCGTGGCTGCGCAACATGGTTGCCGACCCGGCCAAGCAGACCAATACCGGCGTGTGCATGGTGTTCCAGGGCGAATGGTACGACAGTCTGTCGGCCGACGAACAGGCCGCTGTTCCCAAGAAGATCGTCAAGCTGCTTGAGGAACGCAACATCGGTTACGACTTCAACGGCTACCGCGACGCGCCGCCGAGCTTGCGCATCTGGTGCGGTTCGACTGTCGAGCAGGAGGACATCAAGCGCCTGCTGCCGTGGATCGAATGGGCCTATGAAAAGGTCAAGAACGGATGAGGCCGTCCGAATTGCGTCGCCCCGGCCATTGTGCCGGGGCACTCTCCCCAGTTCCCATGCGCGATGATCGCGCTATCCCGGGTTCAGGCCCGGGATGACGAGTGGAAGGTATTTCCCATGACCAAGCCCAGAGTTCTCATTTCCGACAAGATGGACCCCAATGCCGCGCGCATTTTCGAAGAGCGCGGCTGCGATGTCGATGTCATCACCGGCGAAACGCCCGAACAACTGATCGCCCGCATCGGCGATTATGACGGCCTCGCCATCCGTTCGTCGACCAAGGTGACCAAGGCGGTGCTCGATGCCGCGACCAACCTGAAAGTGATCGGCCGCGCGGGTATCGGCGTCGACAACGTCGACATTCCCTATGCCAGCGCCAAGGGCGTGGTGGTGATGAACACCCCGTTCGGCAATTCGATCACCACCGCCGAACACGCGATTGCGCTGATGTTCGCGCTTGCCCGCCAGATTCCCGATGCCAATGCCCAGACCCAGGCCGGGCTGTGGCCCAAGAGCGGGTTCATGGGGGTCGAACTTACCAACAAGACCCTCGGCCTGATCGGTGCGGGCAATATCGGCTCGATCGTCGCCAGCCGGGCGCTCGGCCTGCGCATGAAGGTGATCGCCTATGATCCCTTCCTGACTGAAGATCGCGCGGTGGAGATGGGCGTCGAGAAGGTAGATCTCGACACGCTGCTTTCGCGCGCCGATTTCGTCACGCTGCACACCCCGCTGACCGACGAGACGCGCAACATCCTCAGCCGTGAACGGCTCGAAGGCGCCAAGAAGGGTATCCGCATCATCAACTGCGCCCGCGGCGGCCTGATCGACGAGGCGGCATTGAAGGACTGCCTTGAAAGCGGTCAAGTGGCGGGCGCGGCGCTCGACGTGTTCGAAACCGAACCGCCGGCCAAGGATCACCCGCTGTTCGGCGCGCCCAATTTCATCTGCACCCCGCACCTGGGCGCCTCGACCACCGAAGCGCAGGTCAACGTGGCGTTGCAGGTGGCCGAGCAGTTGGCCGATTACCTCGTCAATGGCGGCGTCACCAACGCGCTCAACGTCCCTTCGCTGAGCGCCGAGGAAGCCCCGAAGCTGCGTCCCTACATGGCGCTCGCCGAAAAGCTGGGCAGCCTTGTCGGCCAGCTCGCGCATGGCAACCTCACCCACATCAGTATCGAGCGTGAAGGCGCGGCCGCCGAACTCAACGGCAAGCCGATTACCGCCGCCGTGCTGGCGGGCTTCATGCGCCGCTATTCGGACACGGTGAACATGGTCAACGCGCCGTTCCTCGCCAAGGAGCGCGGCCTTGATGTGAGCGAAATCCGGCACGAGCGCGAGGGCGCGTTCAACACCCTGATCCGGGTCACGGTGGAAACCGCGCAGGGGCCGCGTTCGGTCGCCGGCACGCTATTCGGCAATGACGCGCCGCGTCTGGTCGAGATTTTCGGCATCGGGATTGAGGCGGAACTGGCCGGGCACATGCTCTACATCGTCAATGACGACAAGCCTGGCTTTATCGGCCGCATCGGCACGCTGCTGGGCGCGTCGGGCATCAATATCGGCACCTTCAACCTCGGTCGCCGCGAAGCGGGCGGGGAAGCGGTGCTGCTGCTGAGCCTCGACGAGGCGCTGACCCCGGAAGTCATCGCCGAGGCCGAAAAGGTCGAAGGCGTGAAGACCGTCAAGGCGCTGGCGTTCTGATCTCTCGCGGGAGGCTGGCTGCGCCAACCTCCCTGCCGAGGGGCCGGCCCGCCGGCCGGCGCGCGGTTGCGCTTGCGGACTGCTGTGCGAACCGAAGGTCGGCGTTGCTCTCTGCCTGTTTGTCTTATAGCGCACCTCACACATGACCCAGCCCAACGATCTCCTGCCCGAAGGCCTCGAGGACCGTCTGCCCGGTGCGGCGCGCCGCATTACCGATGCCATGAGCAATTGCCTGACGGTGCTGGCCGGGCACGGTTATGACCGCGTGCTTCCTCCGCTGCTTGAATTCGAAAGCTCGCTCGCCAGCCGGATGCGCGGGGTGGAGACAGGGCGCACCTTCCGCATGACCGATCCGGCGAGCCTGCGCACGCTGGCCCTGCGCAGCGATATCACGCCGCAGATCGGGCGGATCGCCTCGACCAGTCTCGCCGCAGCGCCGCGTCCGCTGCGGCTGGCCTATTGCGGGGACACGGTAACGATCAAGGCGAGCCAGCTCGATCCCGCGCGCGAGCGGTTACAGCTGGGCGGCGAGTTGATCGGGGCCGACAGCGTCGCGGCGGCAGGCGAGATCGTCGCGGTGGCGATCGAGGCGCTGGCCGACGCGGGCGTCACCGGCCTGTCGGTCGATTTTACCTTGCCCGATCTGGTCGATACGCTGGCGGAGCGCGATACATCGCTGTCGCCGGATACGATCGAAGCGATCCGCCGCGAGCTGGACACCAAGGATGCCGGCGGGCTCAAGTCGGTCGGCGGGTCGGCTTACCTGCCGCTGCTCTATGCCACCGGGCCTTTCGCGGATGCGCTGTCTAAGCTGCGGGCTTTCGATAGCGACGGCGTGCTGGCCTCGCGGCTCGACGGGCTGGAGGCGATTGCCGCGCGCATCGGCGATACCGCGCGTATCACGCTCGACCCGACGGAGCGGCACGGCTTCGAATACCAGTCGTGGTTCGGCTTCACGCTCTACGGCGAAGGCCTGCGCCACGCGCTGGGGCGCGGCGGCACCTATCGCATTGCGGGTAGCGAGGAACCGGCGACGGGCTTCACGCTCTATCTCGATCGCGTGGCGCAGGGTGCCCCCGAACCCGCTGCGGACGAAACACTCTATCTCCCGCTCGGCCATGACGCTGATGTCGCGCAGCAATATCGCTCGCAAGGGTGGCGCACCGTCGCCCAATTGTCCGAGAACGAGGACCCGGTGGCGCTCGGCTGCACGCATATCCTCGACGCAGGTGCCCCGATGGCACTGGAGCAGCGCCCATGACCGGCCCGGCAAAGCCGATCGCGCTCGATAATGATCCGCTCGCGCCCTATTTCATCGCGCCCGGCTGGCAAGTCGGCGATCTGTTGTTCCTTTCGGGGCAGGCGAGCATCGGGGCGGATGGCAGCATTGTCGGTCCGGACGATTTCGATGCCCAGCTGGCGCAGACCTTCGCCAATATCGAAAAAGTGCTGGCGGCAGGGGGCAGCGATCTTTCGCGCGTGGTCAAGGTGACGATCTATCTCACCGACATGGCGAACTTCCCGAAGATCGTTGAAGCCCGCCAGCGCTATTTCACGCCGCCCTATCCGGCCGACACGACGGTGGAAGTGCGCAGCCTCGCGCTGCCAGAACTGATGGTCGAGATCGACGTGATCGCGACCGTCTGACAGCGCGGACTAGCCGAACACCTTCTTCAGAAACGCATCGACTGCCTGCGTCTGCGCTGCACCGGCATCGGTGCCGAGTTCGCGGTTCATCCGGCCGTGATCGGTGCCGGTAATCGCCATCGCCTGCGCATCCTTGCCGGCCTTGGCGAGCGCGCCTGCCAGCGCCTCTGACTGTGCTTTGGAGCCTGCCCGCTCGGCGACATAGAGCGCCAGCCAGTGCGGGGCATCCTTGCCGCCCACGTGGCTTATCGGGGATAGCGCCTTCTGCCGCGCCGGATCGCTGCCGAACACATCCCTGTACAGCGTCGGCAGCTCCATCGTCGGGCGCGCAGCGGCTTCCGCCACGTCATAGCCCGCCCCGTCGAGCAGCACGACGCCCTTGATCGCCGTGAAGGCATCGCCGGCATATTGCGGGTCGGTCGCCACCAGCGCGGCAAGATGCGCGCCCGCGCTATGGCCCATCAGCACGATCTTTTCGGGATCGAAGCCGCCGCTCTCAGCCTGCGCACGCAGGGCGCGCAAGGCGGCGCCTATGTCGGCGGCCTGTTGTTCCACCGGGGCATCGGGCAGCACCCGGTAGCCTGCCGAGGCGAAGACATAGCCCATGTCCTTGAAGTGCTGCGGCTTGGCCTGCACCGTGGCCTTGTGATTGCCTCTCTGCCAGCCGCCGCCATGAATGAACATCACCAACGGTGTGTCGCCCACGGCATCATCGGGGGTGTAGACATCGACCTGCTGGCGCAGGTGATCGCCATAGATAACCGTGCTGGAGACCTTGCCGCTGGCATACTGGCCAGCGCGCGGGCCTGTTCCGGCTCCCATCATGGCACCGGAGCCGCGCCTTTCCTGCATCCGTTCGCGCAGCTGCGCCGCGCAGGATTCCGACAGTCCGGCATATTTCTCTCGCAGGCAGGTGCGGATCTGGCTGCGATCGGTGCCGCACAGCTTCACGATTTCCTCGCGACATTCCGCCGGAAGGCGCGCTTGCCCGCGCTGCTGGGCAAGGATCGGAGAGGCGAGAGCGGCAAGGCCGGCGGCGGCCAGCAGGGCTTTGGTGGCGGTGTTCATGCAGGTTCCTCGTCTATCCTGTTACCCTGCTTCAACGGCCAAGGCGCAACAACCCTTCGCGCGCGCTTGCCACCTTGCGCCGGACAGCCTAGTGCCCGCGCGGCTTTTCGGCATGACCTGAAGGAAACACATGGCCAACGTCACCGTGATCGGCGCCCAGTGGGGCGATGAAGGCAAGGGCAAGATTGTCGACTGGCTTGCCAGCCGCGCCGATGCCGTGGTCCGCTTTCAGGGCGGGCACAATGCCGGCCATACCCTTGTGATCGACGGCAAGACCTACAAGCTCTCGTTGCTTCCCTCGGGCATCGTCTCGGGCACGCTTTCGGTGATCGGCAATGGCGTGGTGCTCGATCCCTGGGCGCTGCGTGATGAAGTCGCAAAGGTCGAAGGGCAGGGGGTTTCGATCACCGATGAGAACCTTGCGATCGCCGATAACTGTCCGCTTATCCTGCCGCTGCACCGCGACCTAGACGGCTTGCGCGAGACTGCGGCGGGCAAGGGCAAGATCGGTACCACCGGACGCGGGATCGGCCCGGCTTACGAGGACAAGGTCGGCCGCCGCGCGATCCGGGTGTGCGACCTTGCGCATCTCGACACGCTCGAACCGCAGCTCGATCGCCTTTGCGCCCACCACGATGCGCTGCGTGCAGGGTTCGGCCAGCCCCCGGTTGATCGTGCCGCGCTGCTGGAGGAACTGCGCGAAATCGCCCCCTTCGTGCTGCGCTTTGCCCAGCCGGTGTGGAAGCGCCTCAAGAAGGTGCGCCGCGCGGGCGCCAAGATCCTGTTCGAAGGCGCGCAGGGCGTGCTGCTCGACGTCGATCACGGCACCTATCCCTTCGTCACCTCGTCCAACACGGTGAGCGGCACGGCGGCTTCGGGCAGCGGCCTCGGCCCCAATTCGACCGGCTTCGTGCTCGGCATCGTCAAGGCCTACACCACCCGCGTCGGTTCCGGCCCCTTCCCAACCGAGTTGGAGGACGACATCGGCCAGCGTCTGGGCGAGCGGGGCCATGAATTCGGCACCGTCACCGGCCGCAAGCGCCGCGTCGGCTGGTTCGATGCTGTGCTGGTGCGCCAGTCCTGTGCGATCTCTGGCGTGACCGGCATCGCGCTCACCAAGATCGATGTGCTTGACGGGCTGGAGCGGGTGAAGATCTGCACCGGCTATCGCCTGCGCGGCAAGGTCTATGACTACCTGCCCAGCCATGCCGCCGATCAGGCCGACTGCGAGCCGATCTACGAGGAAATGCCCGGCTGGAGCGAAAGCACCGCAGGCGCGCGATCCTATGCCGACCTTCCGGCGAATGCGATCAAGTACATCCAGCGGATTCAGGAGCTGATCGAATGTCCGGTGGCGCTCGTTTCGACCTCGCCAGAGCGTGACGATACGATCCTGATGCGTGATCCTTTCGTGGATTGATCGCAAACGCCGCAAGGGGTTATCCTGCGCGGTAATGAAGCGTCGTCTTTCTCTCCTGCCGCTACTGGCGCTTGCCGCCTGCTCGCAGCCGCCGCCCAAGGTAGTCGATGCGCCCTCAGTGCTCCCGCCGCTGGAGCGGGAAGCCGCACGGATTATGCCTGAGCGACGCTTCGCCCACGTCGATTATCTTCTGGTCGACAAGTCCGAACGGATGATGATCGGTTATGCCGGCGGCCAGCCCGTGAAGGTGTGGCGGGGTCTGCAATTCGGCGACCGCCCGCAGGGACACAAGCGCTTCGAAGGCGATGAACGCACGCCGGAAGGGCGCTATGTGATCGAAGGGCGCAATCCCGGCAGCGCCTATCACCTCAGCCTCAAGGTATCCTATCCCAACCGTGCCGATCGCGCCTATGCCGCGCAATTCGGGCGCTCGCCGGGGGGCGATATTTTCCTCCACGGCCAGCCCAACGCGCTGCCCTTTGGCCGGGTGCCGGGCGACTGGACCGACGGCTGCATCGCCTTTTCGAACGACGAGATCGAGGAATTGTGGCGCATCGTGCCGGACGGGACGGTGATCGAAATCAGGCCGTAAGCAGGGCAGTATCCGGCGCAACTACGCATGTTTACTTGACCTGATCCGGTTTTGTTCTATTCTCGTTCCAACATTCTTGGAGCCGAGTCGATGCTGATCCAGTCGAACGAACAGGCCGATTTCACCTATGACATGGCCAGCGACGGGGCGGGCCTGCCCGCGCGGGTCGCGATCTATGGTGAAAACGCAATCTGGCGCGATCAGGTCGCGTCCGATCTCGGCGGTGCCGGGTTTCGCACCATCGACGGTGGCAGCATTGCGGCGCTGATCGAAGGCCCGATTGCGCTGCTGGGCGACGTGGTGCTGGTGGATTGTGCTGTCAGCGGCAGCCGCGGGCTTGACGGGCTGATGCTGGCGGGACTCGCGCGGCTGGACATGCGGGTGGCGCGTTCGGGTGCGAAGCTGATCGTTGCGACGTCGATGGCGGGGCTCGATGATGTCTTCGCTGTGCTTGACCAGTCGGGCCCGCAGATACTCGTCGATCCGAGCCGTGCCGAACGCGTGGTCGCTGTCGGGCGGGTGATGGGGGAGGCGGGGGCTTCACGGGTGCGCGAAATGGCCGAGGATGATCGGCTTGCATTGCTGCGCTTGTCGCAGCAGGTCGAAGCGATCGCCCGTTCGCTCGACCGGATCTCGCAGCCCGAGCCGACAGCCGCAGCGAAGCTGGGTGAACACAAGCACGATTTTCATGGGCCTGAGCCTGTGCCTTCGGGCTTCGGCGCTTCTCACGGCAAGCCTTCGCTGCCCGATCCGCGAATGGTGCGCCAGGTGATCGCCAACCGCCAGGCACGCGCGCGTTTCTTCGATGCCGAACTGTTCGGCGATCCGGCGTGGGATATGCTGCTTGATCTCACCGCTGCGCATGGCGAAGGCACACAGGTTTCGGTCACTTCGCTGTGCATCGCTGCGGGTGTTCCCGCCACCACCGCGCTGCGCTGGCTCAGCCAGATGGTGGAAAGCGGCATTTTCGTACGGGTGCCCGATCCGTCGGACAAGCGCCGTGCCTTCATCGCGCTTAGCGAAGGCTCGCTGGCGGCGATGGCGGGTTACTTTGCCAGCCTGCGCGCTCCGGTGACGCTGGCCGCCTAATTTTCGGGACGATAGCGCAAGATCAGCGTCAGACCGGCATCGTCTGCCTCTGGTAGTGCAGCGCCATCCCGCGGCCGTCGTGCCGCATCGGCGCGGGCGCGGGCGAGGATTGCTGGGGGAACCTGCCCGTCGAGCAGTAGCATGTCGGCTTCGCCCAGCAGTCGCGCCTGTCGCAAGGTCAGTTCTTCGGGATCGGGGCTGGAAAGCGTGATCTCGACCATCTCACCCGTGGCTGGATCCACACTGCCCGCAGCCCAGTCAGTCACCCGTTCATGCGCCAAAGGATCGAAGGGGTCGAGGACGCCGCCTTCGCGCAGCGCCGTGTCCACCGCTCTGCGCCGTTCTGCTCCGTCAGGCAAGCGCCCCCGCAACACCGGTCGGACTGCCTCCAGTGCCTTCGCCAGCAACCCTAAGGTATCGGGTAAAACCCGCTCCAGCCGCAACCGCACATGCTTGGCCAGACCCGCCGAGGCGCCGCCCGTGCCGATCGCCACCAGCAGCGGATCGCGATCGAGAATGCTCGGGGTGGTGAAATCGCAAAGCTCGGGCCGGTCGACGACATTGACCAGCATCCCCGCACAGCGCGCATTGATCGCCGCAACCTCGCAGGCCCGCGCGTCCTCGTAGGCGATGAAGGCGAGCCGCACGCCTTCGTCGATGGCGCGGGCCAGATCGTCCACCACCACCCCGCCAGCGCGCTCTACCAACCGCCGCTTGGGCTCGGCGGCGGGGCCATCGCCCAGCACAAGCACATCCTGTCCCGCAATCTGGTGGAACAGCGGCAGGCTGGCGATCCGGCTCATCGTGGCTTTACGCCAGCCATTCCGGCACGCGCTCGGCGTCCATGATCGCGCCTGCCTCGATCCGGTCGGCAACCACGGCAAACCTGTCGCCATCAACCAGCACCTCGGCCACGAAGCCGCGCGAATTGTATGATGAGGCCATGGTCGCCCCGTAAGCGCCCGCCGTGCGGAACACGGCGAGATCGCCTGCAACAAGCGCATCGCATTCGCGGCCCATGGCGAAGGTGTCACCGGTTTCGCAGATCGGGCCGACGATGTTCGCCGTCATCCGCGCTCCCTTGGGTTCGACCGCCTCGAAATGGTGGTACGCCCCATAAAGGGCAGGGCGGGCCAGATCGTTCATCGCTGCATCGACGATCACGAAGGGATCATTGATCCCGCGCTTCACCCGCACCACACGGGTCAGCAGGACCCCCGCATTGCCCGCGATCACCCGGCCCGGTTCGAAGATCAGGGTCACGCCCCAGTCCTTCGTCACCCGCGTGACCATTGCACCGTACTCGGCGGGGGCAGGGAGCACTTCTCCCACGCGATAAGGCACACCCAGCCCGCCGCCGAGATCAACATGGCTGATCGTATGACCGGCGCCGCGCAGCGCCGTCACCAGCGCGCCGAGCTTGGCAAAGGCGGCTTCCAGCGGTGCCAGATCGGCCAGTTGGCTGCCGATATGCACCGCGACGCCGCGCAGGTTCACACCCGGCAGGCCGGCGAGCTTGCCGAAGATCTGGCCCGCTTCGCTGATGGGCACGCCGAACTTGTTATCGGCCTTGCCGGTCGAGATCTTGTCATGCGTGCCGGCGTCCACATCCGGATTGATCCGCAACGCGCATTGCGCCGTCATGCCGCGTTCGGCGGCGAGGGCGGCAAGCTCTATGCCCTCTTCCTCGCTCTCGATATTGAACTGACCGATCCCGGCTTCCAGCGCCGCGACCATTTCCGCCGCCGTCTTGCCCACGCCGGAGAACACGATTTTCCCGGGCGCGATCCCTGCCGCAAGCGCGCGGCGCATTTCGCCCACCGATACCACGTCTGCACCCATGCCCTGCGCGCCTAGCACCTTCAGCACAGCGAGGTTGGGATTGGATTTGACCGCGAAGGCGATCAGTTTGTCCGGCACATCGGCCAGCGCTTCGCGAAACACCTGCGCATGGCGTTCCAGCGTCGCGCGCGAATAGACATAGACGGGGGTGCCCACCTCCGCCGCGATACGCGGCAGCGGCACGTTCTCGGCGTGCATCACGCCGTCCAGATAAGTGAAATGGTCCATCGTTCTTTTCGTTATTCGGGTGGCAGGTCGAAAGGATCGTCCTGGCGTTCTTCGGAGCGGCGGCGCAATTCCACGCTGCGTTCCGGCGCCGCCAGCGCATCGCGGCGGAGCAATTCGTCGGCGCTTGGCGGGGTGGTCGCGCCAGTTGGAGCGACCGGCAAGCTTGCACCCGCAGGCGGGGTGAGCGGCGCGCGCGAGCCGCAGGCGGCAAGCAGCATCGCACCGGCGAGCAGAATCACGATCCGCATCATTCCTCCATTCCCAGCATCGCCCGGGCGCGTTCGACCTGCAAACGGACCTGATCGGGTGCGGTTCCACCATGGGATGCCCGCGCCGCGACCGAGGCGTCGACCGACAGCGCGGCATAAACTCGTTCGTCGATCCGGGTATCGATCGCCTTCAGGTCGTCCAGCGGCAACTGGTCTAGCGCGATTCCCCGGCTTTCGGCCAGTTTGACGGCACTGCCGGTGATGTGGTGCGCCTCGCGGAAGGGAATGCCGGCCTCGCGCACCAGCCAGTCGGCAAGGTCGGTCGCGGTGGCGTAGCCCAGTTCGGCGGCGGCGCGCATCCGGGTGGTATTGAAGGTGCTGCCCGCAATCATCCCGGCCATCGCTGCAATGCTGAGGCCCATCAGGCCCGCTGCCTCGAATACCGGGGGTTTGTCGTCCTGCATGTCCTTCGAATAGGCCAGCGGCAGGCCTTTCATGGTGATCATCAGGCTGGTGAGGCTGCCGATCACCCGCCCGGCATGGCCGCGCACCAGTTCCGCCGCGTCGGGGTTTTTCTTTTGCGGCATGATCGATGAGCCGGTGGAAAGGCTGTCGGGCAGGCGGATGAAACCGAAAGGCTGGCTGGCCCACAGGATCAGTTCTTCCGCAAGGCGCGAGAGGTGCAGTGCGGCAGACGAGCAGCACCACAGAAAATCGAGCGCGAAGTCACGGTCGGATACAGCGTCCAGCGAATTGGCGGTGGGCCCGTCGAAACCGAGCGCCGCAGCGGTCATTTCACGGTCGATCGGAAAGCCGGTGCCCGCCAGCGCTGCCGAGCCCAAGGGGCACTCGTTCATGCGCGCCCGCGCATCGGCGATCCGCGCGCGATCACGCCGGAACATCTCGAAATAGGCCATCAGGTGGTGGCCCAGCGTAACGGGCTGCGCGGTCTGGAGGTGCGTGAAGCCAGGCATGATACTGTCCGCATGTTCGCCCGCCCGGGTGACTAGCGCACGCTGGAGCGCGGCCAGCCCTTCGTCCATCTGGTCGAAGGCGTCGCGCACCCACAGGCGAAAATCGGTCGCCACCTGATCATTGCGGCTGCGCGCGGTGTGGAGCCGCCCAGCAGCGGGACCGACCAGTTCGGCGAGCCGCGCCTCGGTGGTCATATGGATGTCTTCAAGATCCCAGTTTTCGGGAACGCCGTCACGTTCATATTCTGCAGCGACCTGATCTAGCCCGGCGCTGATGGTGGCGGCATCCTCTGCCGAAACGATGCCCTGCGTCCCCAGCATTGCGACATGCGCTTTGCTGGCGGCGATATCCTGTCGCCAGAGCGCCTTGTCGAACGGGATCGAGGCGTTGATTTCGCGCATGATCGCGCTAGGGCCGTCAGCGAAGCGTCCGCCCCACATCGCGTTGGTCGCACCATCTCCGGAGCCCGTCATGTCCCGATTGCCGCTCATTTCCGCCGTTTTGCTCCTGCTTCTGGCGGGTTGCGATAGGCCCGCCGAAGCGCCAGCGCAACCGGCTGAGACAGGCGCGGCTTCGGGCGAGGTCGTGCGGCAATTCGCGGGCACCCCGCTTCCGGCGATGACCTTTGCCGATCCGGCGGGTAACAGCCTCGATCTGGGGGCGCAGGACGGGCCGGTGCTGATCAATCTGTGGGCCACATGGTGCGCGCCCTGCGTGGTCGAGATGCCGCAGCTCGATGCGCTTGCCGCAGAGCTGGAGGGCGAGGTGCGCGTCATCACCGTCAGCCAGGACCTGCGCGGGGCCGAAGCGGTGACGCCCTTCTTTGCCGAGAAGGGCTTTTCCAGGCTCGAACCCTGGCTCGATCCCGAAACCAGCCTGTCGGCGCAATTCACGCCCGAAGGCGCACTGCCGCTGACGATCCTGTTCGATGCTCAGGGCAGGGAAGTGCTGCGGGTTGCGGGCGGTTACGAATGGGATAGCCCCGAGGCCATCGCGCTGATCCGCGAAAGCCTGGCTACCAAATAGCTAAAGCGTGGTGGTCTGCCCGCCATCGACCTTGATCGCGCAGCCGGTGATGAAGCTGGCGCGCGGGGAGGCGAGAAACGCCGCAAGGTCGCCGAATTCCTCCGGCCTGCCGAGGCGCCCTGCGGGGATCGCCGCAACCGATTTGGCGCGCAGTTGCTCTGCGGTCATGCCGCTGCGTTCCGCCATCGCGGCGTGCAGGCTCTCCAGCCGGTCGGTCGCGATCTGGCCGGGGAGGAGCAGGTTCACCGTCACGCCGTCCGCCGCAACCTCGGCGGCGAGCGTTTTGCACCACGAAGCCAGCATCGCGCGCACCGCATTTGACAACACGAGGCCGGGGATCGGTGCTATCACGCTGGTAGAAGCGACCGCGAGAATCCGCCCGAAGCCGCGTTCGCGCATTGTGGGCAGGAATGCCTGTGCAATCGTCAACTGGGCGTTGAACATCCGGTCCATCACCGCAGAAAAATCGGCAGGTGTGGTGGTTGCCGCCGGGCCGGGCGGAGGGCCGCCGTGGTTGAGCACGAGGATATCGGGCGAAAGGCCCAAATCGCGGACGGCGGCGATAATGGCTTCCGGCGCGGCGGGATCATCAAGATCGGCGGCGATATGGTGGAAGCCCTCCGCATCGCCCGCAGAGCGCGCAACGGTAATGACCTTTGCATCTTCATCGGCAAGTGACTGGGCGATGGCGCGCCCCAGACCCTTGCTCGCGCCCAGCACTAGCGCCGTCTTGCCTTCAAGCTGCAGATCCATAGCGATTCTTCCTCCCGATCGGTGTTTTCCTGCCCGAAAGCTGCGCGGCACGCGCCTGATCAAATGGGCGGGGAACAGGGCAGGGATCCATCCACGAAAGGGTGTGGTTTATGAAAGCAGAAACATTTCCCCCGCAGAAGCATAGTTCAGTCTCAGTTGCTGCGCAGTGCGGAGTGCCCGACCTTTGGCCAGCGTATCCGTTGTATGACGCGCCAAGTGCGCGCCGGATTGTTCCGGCCTTGATTGACCGATAGACCCCAAGCCGTAAACCGCGAGAGAGGCCAGCCTATGCCCGGCAGTCAGGACTTTACCCCCGATACCCGCAACGAGGCCGTGCTTGCGCTCCTCAACGGACAGCTGGTTCCGGCGCGTGACGCTCAAGTTTCGCTGTTCGATGCCGGTTTCGGGCTGGGTGACGGGGTCTGGGAAGGTCTACGCCTGCACAAAGGCGCGCTGCTGTTTCTCGAAGCCCATCTCGATCGCCTGTATCATGGCGCCGCCGCATTGCGCATAGACATTGGCATGACCCGCGCGGCCTTGACCGCCAGCCTTTGGGAGCTGCTGCGTGCGAACGGGATGGAGGACGGGGCGCATCTGCGCCTGATGGTGACGCGTGGGCGCAAGTCGACGATCAATCAGGATCCGCGCTTCGCGAGTGGCAAGCCCACCATCGCGGTCACCGCCGAGTTCAAGCAGCGTATGGCCGAGGCGCGGCCGTTGGCGCTGGCAATGTCCTCGATCCGCACCTCGCCGCCCGAGATATTCGACATGCACCTGAATACCCACAGCCGGTTGAACTACATCCGCGCGCTGCTCGAAGTGATGGACACAGGCGCGGACGAGGCGATCATGCTCGATCATCGGGGCTTCGTGGCAAGCTGCAACGCGACGAACCTGTTCTGGGTGAAAGACGGAACGGTGTTCACCTCGCGCGATGACTTCTGCTTCAACGGCATTACCCGGGGCAATGTGATCGCGCTTTGCAGGGACGGGGTGGCCCCCTTGCAGCAGGGCGATTGGGGGGCGGATCATCTGCTCGCCGCCGACGAGGTGTTTGTTACCGGCACCATGGGCGGGGTCACCCCTGCTGGCAGCATCGATGGCGACGCCTTGAAATCGGCGCCCGGGCCCGTCACGATCGCAATCCGCGAAGCCTATGAAGGGCTGAAAGACAGCTATGCCAGGGAGCACGCAGCGCAATGACGATCCGGATCGCCATGTGGTCAGGCCCGCGCAACCTGTCGACGGCCATGATGCGCGCCTTCGAAAACCGTGCCGATTGCGTCGTTAGCGACGAGCCCTTCTATGCTGCCTACTTGGCGGCGACCGGTCTCGACCACCCGATGCGGGACGAGGTGCTCCGTTCCCAACCCAATGACTGGCAGGATGTTGCGGCGCAGCTTGCCGGGCCTGCGCCCCAAGGCGCCGGAAATAGCGATGCGGCGGTCTGGTATCAGAAGCATATGACCCATCACATGCTGCCTGAATTCGGCCTCGACTGGACGGGGGGTTTTCGTCACGCTTTCCTGATCCGCGCACCCGCCCGGGTGCTAAACTCCTATGTCGCAAAGCGCGAAGAGGTGGCGCTGGCCGACATTGGCCTGATGCGTCAGGTGGAGTTGTTCGACAGGTTCGCGGAGGAGACCGGCGCGGCACCTCCGGTGGTCGATAGCGACGAACTGCTGCGCGATCCGGAAGGCGTGTTGCGTCGTCTGTGCACGGCCCTTGCCATTCCGTTCGACCCGGACATGCTTCACTGGCCCAAGGGTCGGAGGGCAAGCGACGGTGTCTGGGCGCCGGCATGGTATGCCTCGGTTGAGCAAAGCACCGGCTTTGCCGTTCAATCCGGCTCCGATCTGCCGTCCTTGCCCGAGCACCTCCAGCGCATCGCCGATGCTGCGCTTCCCTATTACGAGCGGCTCGCGGCTTATCGAATTCCCGTCTAGCCTGCAGGATGGCATGAAACAGGGTGCTTGGGGCACGATGCCGGGAGCTGCCAAAGTCGCGCCGGTGGCCTTGAAGCGATAACGGCTATCTTCGACGCGGCAGCGACGCCTCTATGCTCCTTTGGAGGCACGACAGTGATTGGCGAAATGACCGGCAGCAGGGCGCATTGCTGACCTTCTGGTTTGCCCACCGCGATCGACCGCTTTCGGCTAAAACGGACATCGATCGCTGAAGATCTGAGCGGCGAAGACTAGTCTACAACTGCGGACTCTGCTGCGGGCTCTCGATCGAGAATGTCGCCCGGCTCGCACTCGAGAAACTCGCAGATTTTGTCGAGTGTTTCGAACCGGATTCCCTTGACCTTGCCCTGACGCAGCAGGCTGATGTTCTGTTCCGAAATGCCGATGGCCGCGGACAATTCCTTGGCTTTGCGCTTGCGCAGCGCGAGCATCACGTCAAGGCGCACCACGATCGGCATCAGACGATGCTCGCGCTATCTTCAGCGACAAATTTCGCTTTGGCAAAGATCGATGCGAATACCAGCAATGTGCCCCCCAGAAACAGTGAAACCAGCTGCGGAGACGAAACCATGAAATAGGCGGTTCGTCCACTATCCTCAGGGGTGCGGATGACAGATGCAAGCGTGTTGAAAGCGATTTCCTGAATGGCGACCGCGACAACCGTCCATGCGAAAAACCGCGCGGCGTCCTGACCGGCCCCCGCTGAGTGGTCCGCGTTGATTGTTATTGCAAGATTTCCTCTGGCGTCATGGCTGGCCGCGAGTGGAACGAAGCGGAACCGGCGGACAGCCATGGCGCCGTCGCCGTTTCCGGGACCGGTGGTTGGTAGCCTAGTGGGCTGTGCGGTCTGATGGTGTTGTAATTCCACCGCCAGGCTTCGATCAGGATCTAAGATTCGGCCAGAACGTAACAGATCTCTCTGTTCAGGAGCGCTTAAAGCGAAGTGAGCATAGTCATCATTGGGAGTCTCTTGTCCTGACCGGCCCCCACTGAGTGGTCCGTATTGATTGTTAGTTCAAGATTGTCTCCGGCGCCATGGCTGTCCGGAGGTGGAGCGTAGCGGAACCGGAGGGCAGCCATGGCGGCGTCGCCGTT
>NZ_JAQQXQ010000004.1 GCF_028595285.1 Erythrobacter fulvus
GATCTCCGCTTCACGCAGCTTGCCGATGATCTCTTCCGGCCTGTGCTTCCTTGCCATTCCATTCCTCCTTCGTGACCAATTCTAAAATAGAAATTGGGCCACTCAGAAGGGGGCAGATCACGAACGCGCGGAGGTCCGCTGCCATTCTAGCACTACTCTGGAGGGGATGTGCAGGATATGCCGTTAGCCACGATCTTCTGTTGTGCGGGTGACATCCGTCTGAGAACACAAGGCATCGGCATACCCGCAAAAATGATGCCCCATTACCATATGATCAACGTCTTTGACGCGATCGGCACCGGAGGTTTCGTCCGTCATTCCAAAGCAAACTGTTCTCGTTTCCGACCAGACAGGTTCGAGGCAAACCGCTCGGCAACATCGGCATGTCAAGCTTAGCAATTACTTACGCCGAGGTCCAACCGACATCAAGCGCGTGCAAATCCGCTTGGCGACAATGCGCGGATGGAAGCGTTCCCTCGAAAACCGGGCGGGAATTGATTGTGAGCCCAAAAGGAAAGTGGTCAGGGCTTGAATAGAACTAGACACACAGAAAATTGATTTCCTTTGATTAAATTCAAATCAAAGAAACTACACCCACATTCTCCCCCACACTCGCGCCGAGATTGACGCTGAGATTGCTATCTCGACCTACTTTAGCGAACGGTCTCGCGCGCACCCGCGCGGACGAAAAAACTGTGTTAGCGGTTCTACAGAGAATTGGCCCCGCTCTACGTTCGCGCGGCCATCAGGATTTTGCCGCCCCCTCTTTGGCTTAATCTGACGATGCGCTAAAATGCTACGAGATACGAAATGGGGGCCGCCAATGCTCAAGAGTTTGATTGCCTGCACAGTCTTACTAACGACGGTGCCTATTGCTGCTCAAGATCGTCTTTCCCTCATTTGTGACGGTGCGTTCAGAGGACAATTCAAAGACCGTGGAGTAGGTGGAGCCGTGGTCACTCCCGAAGGCCGGGTGTATTCGGGCGGCGCGGCAAGTTCACAATACGGGGATGTTCCCACCACGGCCCTATTCGAACTTGAAGATGGAACGGCCCGACTGAATTTGCCTCAGCCGCCCACGTGCTCAATCTGTGTTGGCGAAAAAGGCTGGCGGGATGTCAAAGATCTTCAGGTCAACGAGGACAAGATCGAAGGCCGCATTCGCTATGGCCTTTTCTCGGGGACAAAATTCATGATCGACCGCCGCACAGGCATAATGACGGGCGACAACGGCTTTACGGGAATGTGTAGGGCGCAAGACCTTGCTGAGCGCAAGTTTTAGGACAGCACGCCGGATTGCTCGAAGCTATAGACACTATCTACGCGCCCGTGCGGAATGAGCAATAAATCCAGCCGCGTCCCTAGCTTCGCGCCCGCGCGTATTGCTCCGCGAACCCTCTAATTGCGTCTACATTAGAGGCATTGAGCGGGAACGTCCGCTTTTAGGTTAGGGCGGGATTGACCGGCATGACCGCAACTGGGTGGGAAGCCGACCGGCGGCGCTCGCTATTCCTGTTCGACTCCCGCACTTGGCGGGCTCACGAATTCGCCTAGCCTTGCATTGTCGTTGAATGCTTCTTGAAGATCGGGACGTCCTCGAAAAATCTCCGGATCGGGCGCGACCTTGTTCGAAGGCAGATCTGCAACCGTCATTCGGTTATCGATTGGACGCGGGGATGGTTCAAACTCTTGTGCGACCGGTGGACTCGCCTGGCCCGGCTGAAGCGAAGAACGGCTGACATCATCAAATCCTTCGCGATAATCTCCGACCCAATCGGAGAAGAATGCAATGAGCACCAAGGCAGCAATTGCACCCAGACCGAAAAGTTTCGCGTTATCGCTCACTCACAAAGCCACTCAGGATCACGCAAGTCTTCGCTCGACCAGAGCTGGGGGGATGAGCCATCGCGTGAGCCGATATAGACATCGACATTCCGCCAGTTCACACTGAAACGGTAGAGGATTTGCGAATTGTCGCAGCTATAGGCAAGGTTTGCATCCCTTGCGTTGAAAAGCGGTTCCGCAAGGTTACCTTGCGCATCATGTTGCTGGAGCAGCCCGCTTTCGTTGTCTCGCACGGCGATCCGCACCAGGCCCGAGGATGCGGGCTTTGACACTTCCATCGAGCTATCAAGGTTCCCGCCCGTCACGATCTCGCGCGTGGCTCCGTTCTCGAGGTTATAGGCCACGACGATATAGCTCGCTGTCAGAGCTGTGAAAAACACCTCGTTCGTAGTCGCGAAATTCGGGCTGAAATTGGGGTCCGAGACGCCGTATCCGACTTCGATCCGCTGTGGCAGATCGTTGGGGACGTCAATGTTCACAACGACAAGGTCGCGTGTGTCGTCCTTGATTTCCGTATGATAGGGAAAAACCAACTTCGAGCCATCGGGCGAAAAGTCGATATTATTGATATCGTTTCGGGTGTCGCTCGGGAGGGCCGGAACAAACGGAGTGGAGCTGACCTCAATCTTGCATGGATCGGTGTCCCAAGTTGCAAGATAGAGATCATCGTTAAGCGCGTAGGCGATGCGCTTTCGTTTGGCCGAATAGGCAAATCCGCGCAGGCGTCCGGCAGCGTTGTCTTTATTGACCCGCAACACGAGGCAGGATTGATCGCCTTCAATATTCGCCAGGCGAATATCTTCGTATTTACTGGTTTCGACCTTGTAGGCGATCACGGGCACGAATTCGCTCGGGGGATCAGGCTCGCCTCCTCCTCCGCCGCCCTTACCTTTGCCTTCGGGTGGAGCGGCGATTGCCGAACCGAAGAGCGAAATAGCAGCGATCGAGGCTGAAACAATAAATAACCGGCGCAAAGTCTTTCTCCCCCCAAAAGAAGGCAAAGCGACTCCTGATTATTCTTTGGTTAATTCAAAAATATATATCCAAAACAGCTCCTGTCAAATCACTTGAAAATGATATGATTTTTTAGGACTTTATATGAGTCTGATTGCTTTGAAAATTTCGCTGAAGATTCTGGTGGCACGAGAGACAAGCGGCAATGGCAACAACGGGGTTGTTAGCCGACAGGCGGCTTTTTTCGTGTCGGCAGGGAAAGCCGATGCTCCCAGCTACCCGCAAGACAGATTCCGGCTCATCCCGCACCGCTTCCCAATGATGCGCCCGCCGTATTCGTGTCGTATCCCGATCGCCGCCGCCGCGTCCGGCTCCGCGCCTTTCAGGACGTAGGCCAGCGCCGCCCCCAGATTTTCGGTATAGAGCGCGCCGTCCGGCTGGCCCGCGCCCCCGATTTTTTCGGTTAGAATAACGGTGCGCCGATAGGGATTGCCCGTGATGCGCTCCACCCAGCGCATCGATCGCCGCCCGCTTATCTCGCGGCCTTTCGGCAAATGGGCCAGGATGTGCAGATGCGAGCCTTTCCCGTCGCCGTTCTCGCGCGTCCAGATGTAGGCCGTTTCGCCGCGCAGCCATTCGCGCCAGTATTTCAGGAAAGCGGTGGTCGCCTGCATCGCGTCCGCATCTGTAAGGCCAGCCGCCTCCCAATGCACCGTTATTAAACGGGTAAACGGCTTTCCGATCGCGCTGGCCCGCCGCGTGGCCGCCACCAGTTTCCGCGCCTTGTCGAGCGTCAGTCCCTCGCTTGTCCGATCGGCACGGTTGCGAGGGCCGCCATGTGCAAACCGGGAGCGCGCGGCAGCCGATGGCCCGCACCCTAGCGGTATAGGTATAATCGCAAGAGCCGTGCCATTGCCCAAGTCAGCCGCGCAATCCGCTGGCATCGCACCCTTTTTTAGGGCTTCCGAAAACTCCCCGCATCGCCCAGCGCCAGCGCCAGCCGCTTCGCGTAAAATACGCGTATTTACGGAAACTTGATCGCCCTCGCCTCGCGGCATCTGCAAAGCCTGTCTTGTTTTTCAAGTGAACGGTGGCGAACGGGTGACGGGAACGGCTCGCAATGTCCGCCCCCGCCCCGTTATCGCCTGTTTTCTGCCTGTATTAACAGGCAGCGCCGTCGCGCTCGATCGCCTGCAATCCGGCCATCAATTCGCCCAGACGCTCAAGCGGGATGGCAAAGCCGCCACCATAGCGCGCGGCACATGGCCGGAGATCGCCGCCGTCCTTGGGACGATACCACGGCCACACTTGTAGCCGCGCCTCGCCATTCCAGACAGTCGCCTCAAGCCGCCAGACGTGCCGCCCGTGCTCTTGCTCGAAGATCAGCATGGCGCACCGCCTTTCAGGACGGCCACAGGGCCGCTTGCAAGCGCCTTGCTGGCGCTGTGGGCGGTTGCCTGTCCGCTTGCCGTCCAATCGCCACAGGATGGCCTCACGCTATCCTGTAGGCCGCTCGAAGCGCCTTTTCGGAGCAAGGCGAGCGCCGTCTCCAGTGGCAGCTTGCGCCACCCAGCCGGGAGCGCCCCGGCATCACGGCTGGCGAGCCAAGCGGGAGCCGTTTTCGACAAAGGCCGGACGCGCCACAACTTGCAATCCGTCACCGGACAGCAGGACACGTGCTCACGCCAATTGGCTCCCGCGTCACAGGCTCCACAATCCCGGCACTTGCCATCGATCGCCGCGCGAAGGGAATGGCCGCTCATGGCGCACCCCCTTCCCCTCCGGCTGGCATCAGCGCGGGAATTGATTGCCCTGCTTGCGGGGCGGGGTTAGGTGAAGGCGTCGAGCGCCTAGCTTTGACACCAGTCGAGCCGGGAGCGGTTGCCGCCGTCCCGGCTCGCATTGTTTGGGCCGCCCGCATCTCAAGCGGCCTCGCCCATTTGTGCTTTCTCCACCAGTCGCCGGATGCTTTCGACTGTCACCAGCCGCCGCGTCCCGATCGTCACGGTGTCGAGCAACTGCTCCGAGATCAGCGCGTAGGTTTTCGTTTTCCCAATGCCCAATGCCCGCGCCGCGTCCGAGACGCTGCATAGGACGGGTTCGAAGTTACTCATAACCATGGTTTCCCTTGTTGGCCGTGCCTGCTCGCACGATTGCGAGAGGTGCCGCAGGGATACGCAAGGGCTTAGATCGAGTCGGCCAATATGGACAATTTGAGGCCAGAAACCGGAGTTATTGGCCTCCGTCCCTTAGCTTCTGCATTTCCTCGAAAAGCTTTTTCGCTCGTGGCCTCACGGATGAAAGCGCGGGTTCTTTGCCCTGATTTGAAAACCAGTCGAGCAACTTGCTTTCAACGTCTGCCTGCAAAGCTGGTTGCCAATTTGTATCGCCCCATAGAAGGGCGACGGCAGCTATCGCTCGCTCCCAATCGTATTCGGGTGTGCGACCGCCCTTCGCTTTGTCAGCAGGGGTTACCGTCTGCCCCTGTTCGGGCTGCTCGATGCAGATGTCCCAAGCCGAAAACCATTCCTCCCTGTATCCCTCTTCGAAAAGGCTACCGGAGCAAGTCGCATAGCCGATTTGATCTTTCGGCCATTCATATCGCCCGATCTGCAAGTCCTCTAATTCCAAAATTTCGAGATTAATCCGCTTCGATGTAGTGAATCGCCCTGCAATTAAATGGGTTCGCAAGTCTGCCCAGCGCGTCGCCGAAATGCGGCCCGGCCCCTCCTCGAAGAAATGCCCATCATCGGCATATGCGCGCCATTGAAATTCCGCCCATGACGAAAGATCGCCATTTGCGAGCAGCTCCAGAAGCAAAATCGCTGGAGATGGTAGCCCTTCAAATGCAAGCCGATTGATAATCTGCGATAATGACCACGATCGTGGTAGCCGCTCATCATATAACCATTGCTCCCACTCTAGGGCTGCAATGATCTCTAGAGCGCGTTTGCTATCTTCCATGCCCCCGCTTCCCTTGCGGCTCCCGATAAATGGGGAAGCGCGTGGGAAGCGCGCTTATCGGCTGGCCTGCCTATCCCCTGCAATAACTTAGCCAGCATTTGCCGCGTTTGGGAAGTCGATCACCGTCCCGCCCGTGCGGCTTGCGCAATATGCGCCCCAAGCCTCCATCAGCTTCGCGCGCTTCTCCAGATGCGTTGTCCGGCGATAGGCCGCTTCCGTCGCGTCGGGTGTCTTGTGTGCCTTCGCCGCGTCCACCACGGCATTGGCAAAGGTGGTCTTGTCCGCCGCCCAATCGGTAAAGGTCGATCGAAAGCCATGCACGTGGAACGGCTCGTCCGCATCGCGGAGCACTTTCAGCAAGGTCATGTCGGACATTGGCTCGCCGTTCATGCCGGGGAAAATCAGGTTTGTGCCTGCTAGCTTGAGCGCCGCCGCCTTGCGCAGCACCGCCAGCGCCGCCTCGCTTAACGGGACGATATGCGCCTTGCCCCGCTTCATGTGCTCGCCGGGACACGTCCACAGCTTCGCCTCCAGGTCGATCTCATCCCACCTGGCAAGCCGCGTCTCTTGGCTCCGCGCCGCCGTGAGCACCGTAAATTCCAACGCCAGCCGCCCGAAAGACGGCTTTGCGCGCATCTGCTCCAGAAATTCCGGCACGGCCTTGTAAGGCATAGCCTTGCGGTGCTGGCGCTCGCCCGTTTGCTTGGGCAGGCCATTGCCTGCTTTCAGGGAGCCGCTGCTCGAAGGCGCTTCATGTGTCCGCCACCCGCGCGAATGGGCGAAATTCAGCACGGTGCAGACGCGGTGCCGCACCCGCCGCGCGGTTTCGGGATATTCCTGCCAGATAGGCAACAGGGCCGCGATGATATCGCTCGCGGCAATGTCGTTTGCAGGCCGATCGCCAAAGCGGGGAAAGACGTGGCGCTCAAGGCTGGCGAGCCATTGAGCCGAATAGCCTTCGCTTTTCCAGCCGCCCTTGTTCTCGCCGTGATACCGCTCGGCCGCTTGCCGGAATGTCACGGCCTCTGCCCTGTCCTTGCGCCGCTCCGCGATAATGTCGCGGCCTTCGATCTTGATTGCCTTACGCGCCAGCACGGCCATCCCCCGCGCCTCTGCCAGTGAAATCAGCTTGGCGCTCCCAAGAGAAACATCCCGCCGTTTTTTGTCCCGCTGCACCCGCACATACCATGAGGCTCCGCCGCGCTTATCCACCTTTAGAAAAAGGCCGTCGCCGTCCTGATAGGCTCCCGGCACTTTCAGCGCGTCTTTCACTTGCTTGGCAGTCAGCTTCCCCATGTCGATCTCCAGCCGATCGAAAGTGTGGGGGGATTTGGCCGAAAATGGCCGGGACGTTCTCACTCCCCCACATTTTCCACCCACACTTTACCGCGAATTGGGGCGGCTGGCAATGAACGGAAGCGCGCACGGGTGGACGGTTTTTCCTTGGGAAACCGCGCTTTCCGGCGATGTGGAGTGGTTCTCAGCGAAAGGGAAAGTGGTGGACAGGGCTGGATTCGAACCAGCGTACGCTTGCGCGGGCAGATTTACAGTCTGCTGCCTTTAACCACTCGGCCACCTGTCCACACAGTCCCCTTGTGCAAGGGGGGCTTTCCTGAGCGTTGCCGCTTCCGAAAATGCGCGAGTCCGCAAGGGTCCCGCTGCCGAGAGGCGCCCCTTTGGCGAAGCACTGCTTGCCTGTCAATGGCCCTGCTGGCAGGGGGCAGGTTATGGTGCCGGCAAGGAGTGAAAATGGCCAAGGTTGAACGCAAGCGTGCATTACGTGGACGCGCGGGACGGATGAAAGGCGGACGCGGTTCGGGCCGGGCCAGCACCGGGCAGGTGCGCCTGTGGGGCCGTCACCCGGTCGAAGCTGCCTTGAAGAACCCGGAACGCCAGCATCGCAAGCTGTGGGCGACTCGTGAAGGCATCGCCAGCCTCGATGGCGAGCTGCCGGCCGATTTCCCGATCGAATATGCCGACGTCGCCGATCTCGCGCGGCTGGTCGCCAAGGATGCGCCGCACCAGGGGCTGGTGCTCGAATGCGCGCCGCTGGAGGACGTGTTCCTCGACGAAGTGGCGCTGGGCGAGCCCGATCGCCCGGTGGTGGTGCTCGACCAGGTCACCGATCCGCATAATGTGGGCGCGATCCTGCGCTCGGCTGCTGCGTTCAATGCCGCGGCAATCATCACACAGGACCGCCACGCTCCGCCCGAAAGCGGGGTGCTGGCCAAGTCCGCTTCCGGCGCGCTGGAAACCGTGCCCTGGGTGCGGGTCGTCAACCTCGCCCGCGCGCTCGAGGAGCTGGCCGAGGCCGGATACTGGCGCATCGGGCTCGCCGGAGAGGCACAGGATGCGCTGGCCAACATCATGCCGACCGGACCGCTGGCGATCGTGCTCGGCGC
This sequence comes from Erythrobacter fulvus, assembly GCF_028595285.1. Lineage (GTDB taxonomy): Bacteria > Pseudomonadota > Alphaproteobacteria > Sphingomonadales > Sphingomonadaceae > Erythrobacter > Erythrobacter fulvus. Next base: position 8,166 of record NZ_JAQQXQ010000004.1, read on the forward strand.
GGAAGGTGAAGGCCTGCGTCACAATATCGCTGCGCATTGCGACGCGTTGGCGAAGCTGCCGATTTCCTCCGCTATCGAGAGCCTCAACGTTTCGAATGCGGCAGCGATTGCGCTTTATGCGGCCGCCACGCGCGGGTAGAAGGCGCGAAGGGAGGGAATTGCCATGACTATGTTTTCGTCTATCCGCCTGCGCGCCGCGGCGCTGCTGGCAGGTTTCGCACTGGCCCTGTCGGGCTGCTTCATGGCGCCGGGCAAGTTCACCTCTGAGTTGACCCTCACGGGGCCGGACAGCTTCACCTTCACCTATGACGGCGAGATCTTCTTCCTCGGCCTGTCCAAGCTTGCGCAGATGGGCGCAGCAGCCGACACCGAGACCTTCACGGCCACCTGTTTCGACGAGGAAACCTACGAGGAACGCGCCTGCACCGCCGCGGAAGAGGCCGAACAGCGCACCGAATGGGAGGCCGGCGCCGCCCGCCGCGCAGAGGAGAAGAAGAAGGAAGCCGAACAGATGGCTGCGGTGATGGGCGGGATCGATCCGTCAGACCCCAAAGCGGCAGAGGAAATGGTACGCCTGCTCGAACGCCAGAAGGGCTGGAAGCGGGTCGTCCACAAAGGAGACGGGCTGTTCGAGGTGAGCTACGAAGTCTCCAGCACGCTGGGCCATGATTTCATGTTCCCGACGATCGAGGGTTTCCCCGCGACCAATCCCTTCGTCCAAATGATCATGCGCGACGGCGGCCAGGTACGGATCAACGCGCCCGCTTTCGTGCTGCAGAACAAGGACAACCCGATGACCGCGCTGATGGGCGGCATGGCACCGCTGGCCAATCTCGCCACAATGAACGCCAGCGCCGAAGACGGGGTTGCCGAGGACGAGGAGCAAATCCCGGGCATGCCGATGCTCGACGGCATCTTCACCATACGCACCGCGATGGGCATGCGGATCCTCGCCAATAATACCGACGAAGGCCCTGCGGCCATGGCGGGCGGCGGCGAGATGCTGCGCTGGGAGATCACGCCGCGCACCGGCACCGCGCCAACCGCGCTGATCGTGACCGGCGGCTGAAGCATCCGCGACAGCCGGGCAAAGAAAAAGCCCCGCCGGCGATAGCGCCAGCGGGGCTTTTTCTGTTGACGCTCTCGCCGGTTGCGGGGCGCGTCAAACGATCAGTTGACCGCGTCCTTGAGACCCTTGCCCGCCTTGAACTTGGGCTGGTTCGACGCCTTGATCTTCATTTCCTCGCCGGTGCGCGGGTTGCGGCCGATCGAGGCCTTGCGCTTGGCAACCGAAAAAGTGCCAAAGCCCACCAGCCGCACTTCATCGCCGCCCGACAGGGCCTTGGTGATGGTGTCGAACACGCTTTCCACCGCGTTCGAGGCATCGCTCTTGGAAAGGCCGCTGGCATCGGCAACGGCGCTGATCAGGTCGTTCTTGTTCATCTGGGAACCCCCTCGGCTCGAGATTTTGTCGTTTAGGTGAATCGCCCCACGAAAAGTCCGAAGTTGAGACTGTTTCGGCAAGGCTGTCAAAGGCAAATCGCCCCCGATGCCAGAAGCCGGCGACATGGCGGCGGTTTGCGTGACTACGCAGCCCGCCACAACTGGCATCGACGGTTCCTTGGAACGGAGTTGAAGGCGACCCTGCCGCGAATCACGGCAAGCGTCGGCCTTCTAGCGATTCAATGCGCGGTTGGCACCTCCGAAGCGGTCGTATTTGCACCCGAAGCGGCGCTTCCCGGCTGGCTGGCAAGATCGTCGGCCTCGGTCCATTCGATCGCCTCAAGCGGCTGCACCAGCGCGCGGGCCAGCACTTCATCGACGTGGCTTACCGGAATGATCTCGAGCCCTTCCTTGGCATTGGCCGGAATCTCGGCGAGATCCTTGACGTTCTCTTCGGGGATAAGGACAGTCTTGATCCCGCCGCGCAGCGCAGCGAGCAGCTTTTCCTTGAGGCCCCCGATCGCCAGCACGCGTCCGCGCAGCGTGACCTCGCCGGTCATCGCCACGTCCGGACGCACCGCGATGCCGGTCAGGGTCGACACGATCGAGGTGACCATCCCGATCCCCGCGCTCGGCCCGTCCTTGGGCACCGCCCCTTCGGGCAGGTGGATGTGGACGTTCTTGCGGTTGAACAGGCTCGGCTTGATCCCGTAGGCAGGTGCCCGCGCCTTGACGAAGCTGAAGGCCGCCGCGACGCTCTCGTTCATCACCTGACCCAGCTTGCCGGTGGTCTTGATCTCGCCCTTGCCCGGCGTGGTGACGCTTTCGATCGTGAGCAGCTCGCCGCCGACCGAAGTCCACGCCAGACCCGTCACCGCGCCGACCTGCGGTTCTTCTTCCGAAACACCGTGCTTGAATTTGCGCACGCCGGAGAAGTCGCCGAGGTTTTCAGGTGTGATGGTGACGCTGTCGGTCTGCTTTTCCAGAATGCGGCGCAGCGCCTTGCGGCACAGCTTGGCAATCTCACGCTCCAGCGTCCGCACCCCCGCCTCGCGAGTATAGTAGCGGATCAGATCGCGCAGCGCGTCCTCGGTGAGCGTGAATTCGCCCGCCTTCAGCCCGTGCGCCTTGACCTGCTTTTCGACGAGGTGTCGCTGGGCGATCTCGACCTTTTCATCCTCGGTATAACCTTCGAGGCGGATGATCTCCATGCGATCAAGCAGCGGCTGCGGCAGGTTCAGACTATTCGCGGTGCACACGAACATGATGTCGGAAAGATCGAGGTCGAGCTCGAGATAGTGATCCTGGAACTTGGCGTTCTGTTCCGGATCAAGCACCTCGAGCAGCGCCGAAGCCGGATCGCCGCGGAAGTCCTGACCAAGCTTGTCGATCTCGTCGAGCAGGAACAGCGGGTTCGACGTGCCGGCCTTCTTCAGATTGGCGACGATCTTGCCCGGCATAGAACCGATATAGGTGCGCCGGTGGCCGCGGATCTCGGCCTCGTCGCGCACGCCGCCCAGCGACTGGCGCACGAATTCGCGGCCGGTCGCCTTGGCGATCGACTTGCCCAGCGAAGTCTTGCCCACACCCGGCGGGCCGACGAGGCACAGGATCGGGCCTTTCAGCTTGTTGGTGCGCGCCTGCACGGCAAGATATTCGACGATGCGGTCCTTGACCTTTTCCAGCGCGTAATGATCGGCATCGAGGATCGCCTGCGCCTTGGCGATGTCCTTCTTCAGCTTCGACTTCTTGCCCCACGGCAGGCCAAGCAGCACGTCGAGATAGTTGCGGATCACCGTCGCCTCGGCGCTCATCGGCTGCATTGCCTTGAGCTTCTTCAGCTCGGCATTGGCCTTGGCGCGGGCTTCCTTGGAAAGCTTGGTCTGCTCGATCTTTTCGGTGAGCTCGGCGATTTCGTTGCCGTCCTCGCCGTCACCACCGCCCAGTTCAGACTGGATCGCCTTCAATTGTTCGTTGAGGTAATATTCGCGCTGGGTCTTCTCCATCTGGCGTTTCACGCGCCCGCGGATACGGCGTTCGACCTGCAGCACCGACAGCTCGCCTTCCATGAAGGCCATCACCAGTTCGAGCCGCTTGAGCGGATCGCTCTCGGTCAGAAGACCCTGCTTGTCCGACACCTTGGCGCTGATCGCAGCGGCGATGGTATCGGCCAGCTGGCCGGCATCGTCGACATCGGTAAGATCGATGCCGGCATCCTCGCCCAGCTTCTTGTTGAGCTTCACATATTCGCCGAACTGTTCGGTCACCTGACGCATCAGCGCGGTAACCTCGCTACCGGACACGGTTTCGGGTTGCTGGGGTTCGACTTCGGCAAGCAGGTACGTGCCGGCATTCTCCAGCGCGGCCAGGCGCGCGCGGGTCTTGCCTTCGACGAGAACGCGCACCGTGCCATCAGGCAGCTTCAGCAACTGGAGCACCTGCGCGATCACGCCGACATCATACAGATCATCGCCTTCGGGATCGTCGCAGCCCGGATCAAGCTGGGCGATCAGGACGATGTCCTTGGAAGCTTCCATCGCGGCTTCCAGCGCCGCCACCGACTTGTCGCGCCCGACAAACAGGGGCACGACCATGCCGGGAAAAACGACGATGTCGCGCAAGGGGAGGAGAGGGTAGGTCTGGGTCATGTTCTTGTCCGCGGCGGCCATATGGGCCTGCCTTCAACGGGAATATGGGTAGCCCCCCGCCCTCTCGCAATGGCGCCGCGCAGCTTAGCTGTGGACGCCGGACGCTCCTGAAGCGCTCAACCCAATCCGGGCAGGTTGAACCCCGGCGGCAGGCCCATGGAGCCCTGCATTTCCTTCATCTGCTCGTTCGACACACGGTCGGCGCGGTCGCGGGCATCGTTGAAGGCAGCGGCAACCAGATCCTCGACAATCTGCTTGTCTTCCGGCTTCATCAGGCTTTCGTCGATCGTCACGCCGAGAATGCGGCCCTTGGCGCTGGCGCGGACCTTCACGAGGCCGCCGCCGGCGGTGCCCTCGACCTCGATCGAATCGAGCTTCACCTGCATGTCGTTCATCTGCTTCTGGATGGTTTCGGCCGCTGCTTGCGCTGCCTTCATCATCTCTTCCATCGACTTCATCGGGGCGTACTCCTCAGTTCCAGGGGGGACGGGCCGCGCGGGCGACGTTGCCCTCGGTCCCGAGCAATTCGGCCTCGGGGAAGGCCGCGAAGGTTGCCTTGACGAGCGGATCGGACCGGATGCGCGCATCTTCGGCCTCGGCCTCGGCCTCGGCAGCTTCGTGCAAGGACGGTTGCGCAGGGCCGGAGCCGCGCTCGACATGCCAGCGCCGACCGGTCAGCTTGAACAGCGCCTCACGAATCTCGGGCGCGGGATCATCGGAAAAATTGTCGACCCGCTCGAACACGAGCCGCTCCGCTGCGAGTTCAATCACCCGCACGCGGCTGCGCATCATCTCGGCGGCGTGAAGCTGGCCCGAGGCATCGACCTGTTCGACCAGCCTCGCCCAATCCGGCAAATCCGCGGACGCTGGCGGCGCTGCGGCACCCGGCGCAGCAGGCGCGACACTCTCGGTCGCCGCAGCGGTAGCCGTAGCGGGAGCCACAGCGAACCCTCCCGCTGCCAGTTCCTCGATCCGCTTCGCCAGCTTACCGGGATCGGGCATCTGTGCAGCGTGCAGGATGCGCAGCAACGCCATCTGCAAGGACACGAGCGGATCGGGGCCCGTGCGGATCTCGTCATGGCCCTTGAGCAGCAATTGCCACAGGCGGTGCAGTTCCCCTGCCCCCAGCCGCGACGCGAAATCGGCAAGCGCGGCGCGTTCTTCCTCGGCCGGAGCATCGGGTTCCGCACCGGAAACCTGCGCCAGAGTAATGCGGTGCGTCAGATCCATCAGCGCGCGCATCAGCGCCAGCGGTTCGACTCCGAGCGCATATTGCTCGTCCACCGCAACCAGCAGCGCCTTGGCGTCGCCTTCGAGCAGATGGCCGAGCAAGCGGCGCTGCGCGCTCTTGTCGGCAAGGCCCAGCATGTCGCGCACGCGCTCAGCAGTGACCTTGCCCTCCCCGTCGAGATCGGCGTGGGCGATCGCCTGATCTAGGATCGACAGCCCATCGCGCACCGAACCTTCGGCGGCATTGGCAATGATGCTCAGGGCCTCGGCTTCGGCCTCGACCCCTTCCAGACCGCAGACCCTGGCGAAATGTTCGGCCAGCATCGGCGCGGGAATGCGCCTGAGATCGAAGCGCTGGGTGCGGCTCAGCACCGTCACAGGCAGCTTGTCGACCTCGGTTGTGGCGAACAGGAACTTCACATGCGGCGGCGGTTCCTCAAGTGTCTTGAGCAAGGCATTGAATGCGTTGCGCGACAGCATGTGGACTTCGTCGATGATGTAGATCTTGTAGCGCGCCGAAACCGCAGCATAGCGCACCTGTTCGATGATCTCGCGCACGTCATCGACCCCGGTGTTCGAGGCCGCGTCCATCTCGATCACGTCGATATGGCGTCCTTCGGCGATCGCGGTGCACGGCTCACACTTGCCGCAAGGATCGATGGTTGGCCCGCCCTCGCCGTCCGGTCCGACGCAGTTCAGCGCCTTGGCGATCAGGCGCGCGGTCGATGTCTTGCCGACCCCGCGCACGCCAGTCATCAGGAAGGCGTGGGCCAGCCGGTCACGCGCGATCGCGTTGGCCAGCGTGCGCACCATCGCTTCCTGCCCGATCAGTTCGGAGAACGTCTGGGGACGATATTTGCGCGCCAGAACCCGATAGGGCTGGTTGGCGGCTACGGGTGCTGGTGCAGGTGCTGGTGCAGGCTCGGGCACCGGAGCCGCTACCGCAGCCGCCGGCGGCTCGGCCTGTGGCGCGGGATCGCCAAACAGCGCGTTCTGACCGGCAGCCTCCAATTCGGCAGCGGTCGGGCCGGTATCTTCTTCACCCGTGTCTTCGGGGGGCAGTTCGGGATCGGAATCGCTCATGGCGCAAAGCTAGGCGCTTGGGGCCGGTTTGTCATGCTGCGCATGGCGGCGATTTTCGTGGAAAAGGAGCCGGGCGACCCGCCGCAATCCACCTGGGCTGCTTCCTTCCGGACCTGACCCGGTGAGCAGACGCAAACGTCCACCCGACTCCCGGGCGGGCATATGGCGGGGTTGGCGACGGATTTCAAGCCAGCATTGACGAGAGAGATCGACCCGCAGGTCCGCAAGGGCGACGGCCCGCCCGCAGCTGGCTCAGCTCTGCTGCGCGCCTAGCGAGGACGCGGCCCCGGATGGGGCTGCGCAAAGAAATCAGCGAAAATTATCCGCGTAGGCCTGCAGCTTCAGCCGCTTTGGCGGGGTCGCATGGACGCGCGCGGTGATGCCGTATTTGGCTGCATAGGCCTGCGCCGCCTCTTTCGAGGGGAAAGTAAGCCTGACCTGCGACTGGGTGTCGCCCGTGCCGGTCCAGCCCATCAGCGGATCGGCAAAGCGCGCCTGCGACTGTTCGAACTCCAGCACCCATTCGTCGGTGTGGGCCTTGCCGGACTGCATGGCATGCTTGGTCTTCTGGTAGATTCTCGCGCTCATGAGCCGCCCCTTAATTCACGAATCGCTGCGGTTGAAGGCGTTTTTGGTCTTCATGCTCGGCTTTTCGGTCCACGGCTCATCGGGCCAGCGGTGCTTGGGATAGCGGCCCTTCATGTCCTTCACCACATCGCGCCAGCTTCCGCGCCAGAAGCCGGGCAGATCACGGGTCGACTGGATCGGGCGACCTGCGGGACTGGTAAGCTTGAGCAGCAGCGGGGTGAGACCGATCATCGGTTGCACATCCAGCCCGAACAGCGCCTGCACCCGCACCTCGACGCTAGGGGCATCGTCCCCGGCATAGTCGATCGCATGGCGGGTGTCGGCGGGGGAGGTGAAATGGGTGGGCGTAGCGCGCTCAAAGGCCTGCCGCTGGTTCCAGTCGAGCAGGCCCAGCGCGGCTTCGGCATAGCGGTGCGGCGGCAAATCGAGATCGCGCCGCCCGGTAAGCAGCGGCGCGAGCCAAGCGCCGGCATGCTCGCACAAGGCCCCTTCCGAAAGGGCATCGACCCCTGCGAAACGCGCGCGGGCGAGGAAGCCTTCCGGCAAGAGTTCCCCCAGCTTCTCCAGCGCCTTCTCCACAAGGATATCCACAAGCAGCGCCGGATCGGGCGCAGGCTCGGGCACGCTCGCCAGCACGATCGCACCGAGCCGCCGTTCGCGCCGCGCCTCGACGCGGTCTTTCTCCTTGTTCCAGCGGGTTGTGATGCGTTCCTGAAGTTCGTCGGCAAACAGCACGGCGATCCGGTCGGGCCCGATTTCGCACCCGGCGGTGATGCGTGCGCCCTTCGCTTGCCCCTGCGCGTCGCCGATCACGATCCATTCGGCGCGCGCCAGCGGCGAGGCGGGGTCGAGCACATAGCCGCGCCCGCCCGCGCTCAGCCAGTTCTCGCCGCTTGCATCGCGCCGCCGGGCGACGAAATCCGGCCGCGCCAGCGCCAGAGCCTCGGCAGCGTCGGCGGCGGGGCTTTTGCCGATTGCACCGGCGAGCTTGCCCGCCTGCCCTGCCCAGCCCTGCGCGATCCGCGCTGCCGATACGGCGCGCGGGTTGCGGTCACCGCGCCACCTCGCCAGGCGCTGCATCAAATCCTCTCCGCGCCCGCCCAGCCCGCGTTCCTGCAACAGCATCACCAGCCGCGCCGCGTCCTCGCCGCAGCCCGCGTTTGCGCCGTGAAGCAGCGCGGCAGCCTGATCGGGGGCCATCGGCAGGGCGGCTATCGCTTCCCCCAGCGGCGTGATCCGCCCCGACGCATCCAGCGCGCCTAGCGCCTCAAGCGCCGCGCGCCCCGCCGCAACCGAAGGCGCGGGCGGCGGATCGAGCCACGGCAGCCCCGCCGGATCAGCCGTGCCCCACTTCGCCAGCCGGAGCATGAGCGGCGCGAGATCGGCCTGCATTATCTCGGCGGGAGCGAATTCGGGACGGCCTGCATGGCCCGCCTCTTCCCACAGGCGATAGGCCACGCCCGGCCCCTGCCGCGCCGCTCGGCCCGCGCGTTGCGCTGCCGATGCCTGCGAGGCGCGCCGGGTGACGAGATGTGTGGTGCCCGCCGCACGGTCAAACTCGGCAAGGCGGGCGAGCCCGCTATCGACCACCACACTCACTCCATCCAAGGTCAGCGAGGTTTCGGCAATCGCGGTGGCCAGCACGATCCGGCGGCGGCCTTCGGCGTCGCGCCGGATCGCGGCGCGCTGCGCTACGGGTTCGACCTGCCCGTGGAGCGCGTGGATCGGCACATCGGAAAGCCGCGCCTCCAGCCGCTCGCGCACCCGTTCGATCTCGCGCACGCCTGGCAGGAAGGCGAGGATATCGCCTGACTGTTCGCGCAATGCGGTAAGGACGGCGGCGGCCATACGATCCTCGATCGCCTGCGAGGCGTCGCCGCCAAGCCACCGGATTTCCAACGGAAAGCTGCGCCCCTCGCTTGTCAGAACGGGTGCATTATCGCCCAGCAGCCGGGCGAAGCGCGCACCATCGATGGTTGCCGACATCACCAGCACGCGCAGATCATCGCGAAGCACGGCACGGGTTTCGAGCGCTAGTGCGAGGCCCAGATCGCTATCAAGCGCGCGTTCGTGCGCCTCGTCGAACAGCAGCGCAGAAACGCCGGGCAGTTCCGGGTCTTCCACCAGCCGGTTCACCAGAATCGCCTCGGTAACGACAAGGATGCGCGTCCTGCCCGAAACCTTGCTGTCGAGCCGGGTCATGTAGCCCACGGTCTCGCCCGGCTTCTCTCCGAGCATTTCCGCCATACGCTCGGCAGCGGCGCGGGCGGCGACACGGCGGGGCGAGGTGAGAATGATCTGGCCGGTGCACCACGGCTCGCCCAGCAGCTCGGGCGCGACAGCAGTCGTCTTGCCCGCCCCGGGCGGTGCCACCAGCACGCCCACGCCGTGCTCTGCAAGCGCGGTGCGGATCGCCGGAAGGACGGCGCAAATGGGAAGGTCGGGGTGCATTGCCCCGGCCGATAGCCCGCTCAATGCCCGCGCGCGACCGCGAATTGCGCCGCTTCGGCCATCGCCGCGCGCGCTTTGCTGTCGGGGAAGATCGAGATCGCATCAATCGCGCGGTGCGCGAAGTGGCGGGCGCGTTCGCGGGTGTCTTCCAGCGCGTTATGCTTGCCGATCAGCGCGATTGCATGGGCAAGGTCTTCATCCGAGCTGCGATGCCCGATAATCGCATCCTTCCAGAACTTGCGCTCTTCCTCGTTGCCGCGGGCATAGGCGAGGATCACCGGCAGCGTCATCTTTCCTTCGCGGAAGTCGTCGCCCTGGTCCTTGCCCATCTCGGCGGCGTCGGAATCATAGTCGATGGCATCATCCACCAGCTGGAAGGCGACACCGAGGTTGCGGCCATATGCCTCAAGCGCGTGTTCCTGTTCTTCCGAACATTCGGCCACCACCGCGCTGATCTGGCTGGCGGCGGCAAACAGCGCGGCGGTCTTGGCGCCGATGATGTGGAGGTATTGTTCTTCGCTGGTGTTGATCTGGCGCTGGGCGGAAAGCTGCGAAACCTCCCCTTCCGCGATCACCGCGCTGGCGCGGGACAGGATCGAGAGAACCCGCAGCGAGCCGTCCTCGGTCATCAGTTCGAAAGCGCGGGAAAACAGGAAATCGCCGACCAGCACCGTCGCCGGATTGCCGAAGATGATGTTGGCCGCCGCCTTGCCGCGCCGCAGTTCGCTGCCGTCGACCACGTCGTCGTGCAGCAGGGTGGCGGTGTGGATGAATTCCACCGCCGCGGCGAGCTTGTGGTGGCGCGTGCCCTTGTAGCCGACCAGTTCCGCCCCGGCGAGCGTCAGCATCGGGCGCAGCCGCTTGCCCCCGCCCGAGATGAGATGCCCGGCAAGACGCGGGATCAGGGGGATCTCGCTCTGCATCCGGTCAAGGATTACGGCATTGACGGAGTTCATGCCCGCAGCCGTCAGCGACAGCATCGGATCCAGCGTCGGTGCCTTGCGCGGCAGAGGGACGATATCGGCACTCATGTCCCCCCGGCATTAGGGCCGCCCGCGCGTGCTTGGCAAGCGCAGAATTGCTGCTAGTTTCGCGCCCCATGCCGCAGGAAACGCAAGCCCCCGACGCCGTTCTGGCCGCCTATCGCAAAAGCATCGACAATATCGATGCGGCGCTGATCCATATCCTTGCCGAACGCTTCCGGATCACGCAGGCGGTGGGTGAATACAAGGCGAAGGCAACCTTGCCCCCTGCCGACCCCGATCGCGAGGCGCGCCAGATCGCACGGCTGAGAAAGCTTTCGGAAGAGGCCAACCTCGATCCCGAATTCTCCGAGAAATTCCTGCGCTTCATCATCGACGAGGTGATCCGCCACCACGAAAAGGCACGCGGAGGCTGACAGCTGCCTCAGGGCGCCTCGCGTTCGCGCGCAGGCGGTGGGGGCGGCGCGGGCGGCGGTGCTGTGTTGCGCCCCTGCGGCAGCGCCGGCGAACCGGGCGGGAGAGGCTTGCCGTTTGCGAGCGATTCGGAAATGTCGCGCTGCGCTTCGAGCGCGTCGGCACGATCACGCAGGAAGCGACGCTCGGCCCGGGTCAGCCGGATGATTTCCCCGTTGGCGAGCAGGGCATGGCGTCCGCGACCCGGATAGATGATCCCGCCCGAAGTGCAGATCGAACCCTGCCTGCGCGGTTCATCGCAGCGCGGGCCGATCGCACCGGGATCAATCACCGGGGGCACGTAAGGGTTGTTGAATACTGTGCGTTCAACATCGAACCCGGAAGAGGATGACGAAGCACAGCCCCCCAGTGCCAATGCGCCGGCGAGCAGAACCGTGCGAGTTGCCATCATCCCTGCGGCCTCCTGTGCGAATGGTACGAAATCAATCCCTTGGTAGGCGTGAACCGGGCCTGAACCTGACGGGTGGGGCCATGGCAGGCCACGCAGCCGGAGCTTGGCCGCGTGACCTGTGCCACATGTCAGCCGCGCGGGCGCTTGCCGCCCCGGGCGCGCGGCGACTTGCTGCCGGGTGCCGCGGTGCGCGGGCCGCTGCGGGTGATGTTGGTGCTCACCTGTCCGTCGGCGCGCGTGGTGGTGCGGTTGCGGTCATACACTGTCTCGCCCGCGCCGTTGGTTGCAGTCTGGCGCGCCCAGGAATTGCCCTTGCCGTCGCGCCCGCGCTCGCCTGCGAGGTTCAGCGTTTCGCCGCCGCGTCCGGTCGCGGTGCCGGTGAAGGTAGAACCATTATCGGTGCGTACCCGTTCGCCCGACAGGGTGCGGGTGTTTCCCTGCGGTCCGGTCTGCACGACGTTCACGGTCGAACCGGTATCGGTGCGCTGGCGAACGGCAGTCGTCGTCGCGGTGTTGCCGGTGGCGATGTTGGTGACTTCCCGCTCGCGTGTGGAAGTGCCGCTCTCCCGGTTGACCGTAGTCGTCCGCGTTCCGTTGACCTTCGGGCCTTCAAAGGTGCGGGTGCGGGTCTGATCCTGCGCGGCGGCAGGCAGGGAAAATGCCAGCGCGGTCAGCGTGGCGAGCATCAGGGGGGTCTTGATCATTGCCAAATTCCTCATCCGTTTCGTGACTTTCGGCATCCATCCCGCCGTGTCGGGGGCATGCGGCGGCGGACATGAGGAAAACGGACGGGGAGCGGCTACCCTTCGCGAAAGCTACGTTATCTTCGTTCAGCGGGGGCTTTCGTCCGGCGCTATGCCGGAGGGGGACACCACTTCCGGCATGTCCTGCGGCGGCGCTTCGGGAACCGGCCCATCGACCGCCGCCGGAACCCCGTCGCGCAGACGCTGCTGTTGACGCTGGCGCCAGGCTTCCATCAGCTCGCGGCGCTGTTCGGGCGGCAGGCGGCGCAGCGCCTCGCGCCGTTGTTCGGGCGTCATCTGCCGCAGCCGCTCAAACCGTTCGCGCCGTTCGAGCGCGCGGACATCCTCGCGCAAGGGGCGGATGATGTCCTCGCCGGTCAGCGCCTCGCCGCTCTCGATCCGCTCGCGCAGTTCCTCGCGCCGCGCTTCGATCCGCTGCGAGGCCAGCCCTTCGCGGCGCGTGCGTTCTTCCTCGATGCGCTGACGCAGGCGGGCTTCCTCCTCCGGAGTCGGCACGGGCAGCCCCGCAGCCCGGCGACGCTCCTTCTCGCGCTCGATGCGCTCGTCGAGCAACTGACGGCGGGCCTCCATCCGACCTTGCCGCACCTCATCGATCCGGCGGAAGGCCTCGGCAAGTTCCTCCGGGGTGTCGATCGCGCCCTCGATCCGCACCGGCGCGAGCGCGGCGGGTGCAGGGTCGGCAGGCGGCTTGATCGCGGGCGCAGGCGCGGCGACGACAGGCGGCACCCTTTCCTTGCCGGTGATGCTGGCCCACACCTTTTCTGGTGTGGGCACGGGGACGCCGACGCGTTCAAGCAGCCCGGTCGCGGCCGCTGCCGTTGCCAGCGCGCCGAAGCCGACCGCGCCGATGGCGATGCGCCGCCCCAGCCGCCAGCCGCGCGCGCCTCCGCCACCAGACCGTCGCAGTTCGGGAAGCGGTGCCGGACGTGCCTGCGCAGCGACCAGAACCTTGTCGGCAAATCCGGCAGGCAGTTCGGGCACGGCGAAATCGTCGAGCGCCCGGGCTAGCTGGCTGCCGCGTGCGATGGGGGCGTCCTGATCGTTTTCGTTCACGCTCATCGCGCGTCTCCCTGCGCGGCGAAGGCTTGCCGCAGGCCCGCGCGGGCGCGATGAAGCAGGCTCTCGAACGCCTTGATGTTCATGTCCATAGCCGCAGCCGCCTCGGCATTGGGCAGTTCCTCGTAATAGGTCAGCACGATCGCCGCGCGCTGACGTTCTGGCAGCGCCAGTACAAGCGCGCGCGCGGTGCCGTCGCGCTGATCGGCCTCGATCATCGCATCTGCCAGCGGCGCCTCGTCCGCACGCTCGGGCACTTCCTCGCCCGATACCCGCCGCGCCTGCCGCAGCCGGTCGATCGCGAGATTGGTGACGACCCGTGCCAGCCAGCCCGACAGCCGCAGGGCACCGCCCGCAGGCGTGCCCGCCGGATGCCGCGCGGCCAGCCGCGGCGCATGATCCCACAATCGCAAGCAAGCTTCCTGCACAATATCCTCGGCTTCGTGAGCATCACCGGTCATGCGGAAAGCAACCCGGTTGAGCGGCCCGGCATAACGCGCGATCACCTCGCGCAGAGCCACCGCGTCTCGCGCCGCCAGCCGCGCGACCAGCGCCGCGTCATCGGCCGCAGGGGCCGCGGGTGAAGGCTCACCACTGGCGGTCATGTCTGCGCGCAAAAGGCCTCGTCTACGGTTGCATCTTTCGGGTTGCTCCGGACCGTTAACGCGCGGCCGCGCGAAACCCTTCGCAGGTTCTTCACGCGCGGGGCAAGCGCAGTTCGACCAGCAATCCGCCGAGGTCCTCACTGGTGCCGAGTTCGACGCTGCCGCCGTAGATTTCCGCCACGTCGCGCACGATCGCAAGGCCAAGGCCGGTGCCCGGCTTGCCGGTATCGAGCCGCGCGCCGCGATCGAAGATGCGGGTGCGTTCGGCCGCCGGAATGCCGGGGCCGTCATCCTCGATCCAGATCAGGCATTGTCCGGCACGACTTTCGGCACCCTCATCCTCGGGGTCGATCGTAACGAACACACTGCCGCCGCCATATTTGGCCGCGTTCTCGATCAGATTGCCGAGCATCTCGTCCAGATCCTGCCGCTCGATGGCGACTTCGACGGTGCGGCTGCCGGCAATGTCGAGCCGCCCTTGCGGATAGAGTCGCTCGACCGCGCGCCGCACTGCCTCGGCACTGGCGAAGACATTGGTGCGTGCATGGCCAACCGCACGGCGGCCCACGGCGCGGGCACGGGCGAGATGGTGATCGACATGACGCTGCATCGTGCGCGTTTCGCGCATAACGGTCGCGCCCAGATCCGGCGCGCGTGCAGTGGCGGCATTGGTCAGCACGGTCAGCGGCGTCTTGAGCGCATGGGCGAGATTGCCCGCGTGGCGCCGGGCTTCCTCGGCCTGGCGCTCGGAATGTCCGAGCAGCGCGTTGAGCTCCTCCACCAGCGGCTGCACTTCCAGCGGCAGCGGCTCGGTGATGCGGCCCGCCCCGGTGGTGCGCAGGTTCTGGATCGCCGCGCGCACCCGCCGCAGGGGAGAAAGGCCGTAACGGATCTGCAGCAGCGCCATCACCAGCAAGCCCAGCCCCAGAACGGCGAAGCTCCAGATCAGGATCAGCCGCACCCGGTATATCTGTGCGTCCATCTGCTCGGTCGCGCTGGCCACGGCGAAGGTCCAGCGCGTCTCGCTGCCGGGCAGGATCACAGTGCGTTCGGCAATGCGCAGCGGCTCGCCGGGGAACTGCGCGGAATTGTAGAAATGCACATCGCTGTCGAAATGATCGGCATCGCTGCGCACGCCTTCCAGTTGGAGCGTGCGATCCCACAGGCTGCGCGAGGGCCAGGGTTCGTAGCTTGCTCCGCTGATCTGCCAATAGAGGCCGCTGCCGGGTTCCAGAAAGCGTTGGTCGCCCAGAGTACGATAGAAATAGACCTCGCCGCTGGCGTCGATCTCGGCTGAGGCGATCATCGCGGTAAGGATGTAGTCGAGCTGTTCGTCGAAGTTCGATTCCACCTGTGTGGTCAGCGTGCGTTCGAGCGCGATACCGCCGCCCAGCAGCAGGACGAAGATCCACCCAGCCGCGATCAGTACCATGCGCCGGGCAAGGCTGGCCCGCGGGCGGGCCGGCAGGGCTGCCAGTGCGGCGTCCGGCACGGCTTCGGCCTCGCCCGCGGGCAAGCCGGTCTGTGCGTCGCCGCCCTCGTCCGGCGCCTCAGGCGCGCGGAGCTTCGGCGGGGTCGTCGAGGCTGTAACCGAGGCCACGGATGGTCGTTATCACGTCTGCGCCAAGCTTCTTGCGGATACGGGTGACGAAGACTTCGATGGTGTTCGAATCCCGGTCGAAATCCTGATCATAGATATGCTCGATCAGCTCGGTGCGGCTGACCACCTTGCCCTTGTGGTGCATCAGGTAGGACAGCAGCTTGTATTCCTGCGCGGTCAGCTTGACCGGCTCGCCCGCCAGCGTGACCCGGCCCGAACGGGTGTCCAGCCGCACGTCGCCGGCGGTCAGTTCGGATGAGGTGTTGCCCGAAGCGCGGCGGATCAGCGCGCGCAGACGGGCAATCAGTTCCTCGGTCTGGAACGGCTTGGCGAGATAATCATCCGCGCCCGCATCAAGCCCCGCGACCTTGTCCGACCAGCTGTCGCGCGCCGTCAGCACGAGCACCGGAAAGGTGCGGCCCTCGCGCCGCCACATGCCGAGCACGGTCAGCCCGTCGATTTCCGGCAGACCAAGATCGAGGATCACCGCATCGTAATCCTCGGTCGAGCCCATGAAGTGCCCGTCCTCGCCATCGACCGAAAGATCGACGGCATAGCCGTTATGCTCCAGCGTCGACTTGAGCTGCGCGCCCAGCGTGGGCTCATCCTCGACGATCAGAATACGCATGTTCCACCATTTTCCTGCTGCCTGAACGGCGGTTTGGTGCGCTTTTGCCGCGCCAGCGTCAAGCAGACGCGACGGGAAGACCCGCCGCCTGTCCCCCGATCATGCGGCACTCAGCGCGACCGTCCGATCACCTTGCCCGTGCGGGCATCGACATCGACATAGGTTACGCGCCCGTCCTTGATGAACTTGAGCCGATAGGCGCGTGCAGTCGAATCATAGGCCGGGCCCAGATATTCGCTGTCGCGCATCTGCGGCAGGATGCGCCGCTCGATCTCGCGCAGCGAAAGCTGGGTGCCGGCCTGCGCGTCGCGCCGCGCCTCGCCCTGATCCCCGCGCGGCGGCTCCTGCGCCGCAGCCGGTGCGACGAGACCCGCCACTGCCAGAGCGGCGAGAATACCTGCAAAGAAAGAACGAAGACGTTTCATGGTGTCTCCATGCCTAGCGGCGCGGCTTTGAACAAGGTGTGAATGGGCCATCACCCTGCCTCGGGTGTATCCTTGTTGACTAGTTCATAGGTGATCGAGATGCTGATGCCGGTTGAAACCATGCCAGGTTGCACGGGTGGCGGCGCGGCCGAAGGCATGTCGGCGCTCATCCGCAGCATCGCGCTTTCCGGCATAGGCCCGCTGCCCGAAATGCTTTCCCGGACCGAAAGCACCCTTGCCCCGTCATAGCCAAGCATGGCGGCATAGGCGGTGGCACGATCGGTCGCCCGCTCAAGCGCACGCTTGCGCGCCGCGTCCTTCGCGGCATCGTCGTTCTCGATACTGAAATTCGGCCCGGAAAGATCGGTTGCACCGGCAGCCACCAGCGCGTCGAGCACCTTGCCGGTATCCTCGATCTTGCGCAGTTTGACGCTGACCCGGTTCGACACCTGATAGCCGCGGAAGATCTGCCGCTGGCCCTCGCGGTCGTAATCATAGCGAGCATTGAGATTGATGCCGGTGGTCTGGATGTCCTTCTCGGCAATGCCCAGCGCCTTGATGCGGTCGATCACCTTCTGCATTTCGGCAGAGTTCATCCGCAGCGCCTCCACCGCAGTCGGTGCCTCGCTGGTGACGCCCGCGCCGATGGTAGCCATATCGGGGGCAACCGTGACGGCTTCGTAGATGTCGAGTTCTATCACCGGGCCGCTCGCGTCGATCTCGACATTGGCGGCATAGGTCTGCGCAGGCAGTGCAAGCGCCGCGGCAGTGGCGGCAAGAGCAAGTGCGGGACGGATCATAAGCGGTTCCTCCATTAAGCCCGTCCCATTGGACGCGTGCAGCTTTCGCACTACTGAACCGCCTTGGCAGGTTCCAGACAAGTCCCTAGGTGGCGCAGGCCATGGCACAACCTCCTATCTTCTCGCTCGAAGGGCTCGCACTGCAACAGGGCGGGCGCTGGCTGTTCGGCGGCCCGACACCTTCCAGCGGCGCGGCGCCGATCGACCTGCACGTGTTGCCCGGAGACCGGCTTGCGCTGATCGGGCGCAACGGCGCGGGAAAGACGACGCTGCTGAAGATCATCACCGGCAGGATCGAGGCCGACCGCGGCCAGCGGCGGGTAAAGCCGGGGACGAAGATCGTGTTCCTCGAACAGGAACCGGATTTCAGCGGCGCGAAAACCCTGATGGACTTCGCGCTGTCAGGCGACGATGCCCCTGCCGCGCACGAGGTGGAGGCCATCGCCGGACAGCTCGGCATCGACATGACCCGCGACGCGGCCACCGCCAGCGGCGGCGAAAGACGCCGCGCGGCGATCGCCCGCGCGCTGGCACAGGAACCCGACTTGTTGCTGCTAGACGAGCCGACCAACCATCTCGATCTGGGCGCGATCGACTGGCTGGAGGACTGGCTGTCGCGCTATCGCGGCGCGTTCATCACCATCAGCCACGACCGCACCTTTCTCACCCGCCTGACGCGCGCGACCCTGTGGCTCGACCGCGGGACGCTGCGTCGCAAGGAAGTCGGCTTCGGCGGGTACGAGGCGTGGGAAGAACAGGTCTACGCCGAAGAGGCCCGCGCGGCAGAGCGGCTCGATGCCAAGCTGAAGATCGAGGCCCACTGGCTCGAACGCGGGGTAACCGCGCGGCGCAAGCGCAACCAGGGACGGCTGGAAAAGCTGCACCAGATGCGCGCGGTGCGGGCGGCGATGATCTCGGGCGCGGGCACGGCCAAGCTCAAGCTGGCGAGCGATGATGACTTCAAGTCCAAGTCGGTGATCGTCGCGGAAGGCATTTCCAAGACCTATGGGGAACGGCCCGTCATCAAGCCTTTTTCTCTACGGATCCAGAACGGCGACCGGATCGGCATCGTCGGCGCAAACGGCGCGGGCAAGACCACGCTGCTCAAGCTTCTGACGAGGGAAATCGAGCCGGATACCGGCAGCGTGACCCACGCCCGCACGCTTTCCGGGGTGATGATCGATCAGCAGAGGAAACTGCTCGAACCCGATGCGACCGTGCGCCAGATTCTGGCCGAGGGCGGCGACTGGATCGACGTGCGCGGGGTGCGAAAGCACGTGCAGGCATACCTGAAAGACTTCCTGTTCGATCCGGGCCTTGTCGATACCAAAGTCGGCATCCTTTCGGGTGGAGAGCGTTCGCGGCTCTTGCTCGCCCGCGAATTCGCCCGCACCGCAAACCTGCTCGTGCTCGATGAGCCGACCAATGATCTCGACCTCGAAACGCTGGATCTGTTGCAGGAAGTGATTGCGGATTTCGACGGCACGGTGTTGATCGTCAGCCATGATCGCGACTTCCTCGATCGCACGGTTACGATAACGCTGGGCCTCGACGGGTCGGGCAAGGTCGATATCGTCGCAGGCGGTTATGCGGACTGGGAGGCCAAGCGCAGGAAGCCGGTCGCCGCGAAGCCGGCTGCGACCGCGCGCAAAGACGAGGCCGCAGCTCCGCCCCCTCCCCCGCCGCCCAAGGCCGGGCCGAAGCTGTCCTACAAGGACCAGCGCGACTACGAGATTCTGCCCGCGCGGATCGCGGAGCTGGAAGTCGCGATCGCGAAAGGCGAGGCGATCCTTGCCGATCCCGAACTCTACGCCAAGGACCCGCAGCGTTTCGCCACGATCTCGAAGGGGATCGAAAATGCCCGCGCCGAAAAGGACGTAGCCGAGGAACGCTGGCTGATGCTTGCCGAACAGGTCGAGGGCTAGGCCCACCCCCGGTTCAGGTGATGCGGTAGAACTCGGCCACCCGTTCGAGCGCGATCCTGAGCACCAGCTTACCGCTGCGCGCAGGCCAGCCGAGGCCTTTTTCAGCTTCGGGCAGCGCCTCGCCGGTGCAGACCACCCGCCAAAGGATGTCCTCCAGCCCTCGCCCCGCCGCCTTGATCGCCCCGTCAAAGCGGCGGCGCGCGGCGATCTGGCGTTCGGTCGGGGACAGGCCGCGCTCGCCGGTGGTCTTCACCCGCACCGGATCCCAGCGCATGGTCACATTCGGCGCGAGCTGCGCGCGTTCGTAGTCGCCGCGCAGCGCCTCACCCGCATCGAACAGGCGATCATCGAGATGACCGCGCGCATGCAGCCAGGAGAGCGGCGATTCGGCGAGGTTGACGGTGACGGTGCGCACCGCCCGCCGTGCCTGGGCAGACCGCGAACGGCGCGGGCCTTCGGATGTGAGTTCGCGTTCGACCAGTTGGCGCTTCATGATGGCTGCTCCCTTGTGACAGGAAAGCGGCTTGCCAAAGCGGCGTATCTGTAGGAAAGAAGAAACCGTTCTGGTTAATCGAGGCAGATCGCCCCATGCTCAACCGCATCCGCGATATCCGCAAGGCGAAAGGCATGACCCTCGCCGATCTTGCCGCCGCCTGCGATCCGCCGACCACCGCCCAGACGATCGGACGGCTCGAAACCGGCATGCGGCAATTGTCGCTGAGGTGGATGGACAAGATTGCTGCGGCGCTGGAAGTCGATCCGGCCAGCCTGATGCGCGCCGACAGCACCGACAGCGCACAGATCGTCGCCGAACTCGCAGCCGGCGGGGCGCAAGCGCTCACGTCCCCGCGGGAGGCGCTGCTACCCAGCGATCTGGCCGCTGCGGACGGCCCGCCCGCGCTGGTGATGGCGGTGAGCGAGAGCGTCGGCGAATATCGTCCCGGCGATCTGGTGTGGCTGCGCCAACTCGCACCCGACGCGGCCCAGAGCGCGATCAACCGCGACTGCCTGCTGCCCCGCCCCGGCGGGCGCTTCGCCTTCGGACGGCTGATCGACCGGCGCGGCACGCTGGTCGGGCTGCTGCCGCCGGGCGCGGGACAGAAGCAGGTGGTGGTGGACAATCCGGCTTGGATTGCGGTCGCCTTCATGCTGGTCAGAGAGCTTTGACCTCCGCGCGCGCAGGTATCGATCCCGTGAAGCACGTCCTTGCCGTCTCGACCCTCTATCCCAATCCCGTCAATCCGCGGTTCGGGACCTTTGTCGCACGCTCGCTTGAGGCGCTGGCAAAGCGCGGCGACTGGCGGGTAACCGTCGTCAATCCGATCGGTCTACCGCCGCTCGCACTCGGCCGCTATCGGCCGCTGGCGGAGCTTCCGGCCGAGAGTATCGAGGGCGGCGTTACCATCCACCGGCCGCGCTTCACGCTGATCCCGCGCATCGGTGCGCGCCGCAACGCCGCCGCCATCGCGCGGGCCTGTCTACCGCTGGTAGAGCGGATCCATGCCGAAACGCCTATCGACGTGCTCGACGCGCAGTTCTTTTTTCCCGACGGCCCCGCCGCCGCCGATATTGCCCGCAAGATCGGCCTGCCGCTGTCGATCAAGGCACGCGGAAGCGACATCAGCTTCTGGGGCGAGCAGGATTTCGCCCGCCAGCAGATGCTCGATGCCGCACGCACAGCGACCGGACTGCTTGCCGTCAGCCACGACCTTGCCGGACAGATGGCGGCGATGGGCATGGATGCGGGCAAGATCACGGTCCACTATACCGGCCTCGACCGCGACCGCTTCCGTCCGCTCGAACACACGCAACTGCGCAGCCAGCTGAGCCGCGAGCTGGGGTTCGACATGCCCGACAATGCGCCCCTGCTGGCCTGTGTCGGCGCGCTGATCGAACGCAAGGGCCAGGGCATTGCCATAGAGGCGCTGAAGGACATTCCCGGAGCGCGGCTGGTGCTGGTCGGCAAAGGCGAGGACGAGGCACGCCTGCGCGCGCTGGCAGCGAGCGAGGGCATGGCAGACCGAGTTTTCTTCGCCGGATCGGTCGATCACGATCTGATGCCGCTGATCCTCTCGGCCGCCGACGTGATGGTACTGCCGACGGTGAGCGAGGGGCTGGCCAATGCCTGGGTCGAAGCTCTGGCCTGCGGGACGCCGGTGGTGACAACCGACGTCGGCGGCGCACGCGAGTTGATTTCCTGCGACACCGCAGGCCGACTGGTTGATCGCAATCAGCAAGCCGTGGCGGCGGGGATCAACGCCGTGCTCAACGCCCCGCCCCGGCGCGAGGCAGTCGCTGCCTTGACCGAAGGGTTCAGCTGGGAAGCCAACGCTGCTGCGCTGGCCGCGCATTATGAAAGGCTGGTGGGCGCGGCCTAGGCCGCGCTCACCCTCACGCCTCGCCGCGAGCGATCTTTTCCTGACGATCGGTCGCGCTTTCCGTCGGCACGAAGCTGTTCGAGGTCACGCCCATCCAGATAAGCAGCGGTCCTGCCATGTAGATCGACGAATAGGTGCCAATGAACAGACCCGCAGTGATCGCCGCGACCATACCGAACAGGCTCGGCGGGCCGAACAGCAGCAGCGGGATCAGCGCGACGAACAGCGTCAGCGAGGTCATGATGGTACGCGCCAGCGTCTCGTTCACCGACAGGTCGAGCAGTTCGGGCAGCGGCATCTTGCGGAACTTCTTCAGGTTCTCGCGGATGCGGTCATAAACCACGATGGTGTCGTTCAGCGAGTAGCCGATGATGGCGAGGATCGCGGCAACGATCTGCAATCCGAACTCCATCTGGGTGATGGCGAAAAGGCCGAGCGTGACCGAAACGTCGTGCACCAGCGCGAACATCGCGCCCACGCCGAACTGCCATTCGAACCGCACCCAGATGTAAATCGACACGGCTGCCATCGCCGCCAGCAGCGCGAGGATTGCCGAATCCCGGAACTCGCCTGCGACCTTGCCCGAGACGGTGTCGTTCCCGTCAGTGCGCGCGTCGGGATATTCCTTCGCGATTGCGGCGATGACCTGATTGCCGATCTCGGTCGCGGCGCCGGGGGTTTCCTCAGCGCCTTCGGGCAGGGGGACACGGATCGAAACCGATTTCGGCCCGCCGAATTCCTGCACCACCGGATCGCCGTAACCCAGCCCGCCGACCAATTCGCGAAGGCTCGGGATCGGCGCCTGCTCGCGCTCCTCGAAAGTCAGGCGCACTTCCTGCCCACCGGCGAAATCAACGCCGAAATTGAGCCCCTGGGTCAGCACCGCAGCCCAGCTACCAAGGATCAGCACGATGCTGACCACAAAGAACGGCACGCGCAGTTTCAGGAACTTGATGTTGGTATCGTCCGGGACGAGCTTTAGAAGTTTCATCGGTCTCGCGCTCCTTCAGATGGTAATATCATTGGGGCGCGCCTTGCGCAGCCACCCGGCAACCCACATGCGGGTCAGGGTCACGCCGGTGAAGACCGAGGTGAACAAGCCCACCACCAGCACCACCGCGAAGCCCTTGACCGGCCCCGAGCCGAAAGCAAACAGCGCCACGCCGGCGATGAAGTTGGTGAGGTTCGCGTCCCAAATCGCGCGGCTGGCTTCCTTATAGCCGGTTTCGACTGCCGCGATGACCTTGCGGCCGCGCTTGCGTTCCTCGCGGATACGTTCGTTAATCAGCACGTTGGCGTCCACCGCCGCGCCAATGGTGATGACGAAACCGGCGATCCCCGGCAAGGTCAGCGTCGTATTGAGACCGGCCATGATACCCAGCAACATCAGCACGTTGAACACCAGTGCGATGGTCGCATAGATGCCGAAACGGCCATAGGTGGCAATCATCAGCGCAATCACCGCAAGGCTGCCGATGCTCATGGCGAGCAAGCCCTTGCGGATCGAGTCCGCGCCGAGATCGGGCCCGACGGTGCGTTCCTCGATCACCTGCAGCGGCACCGGCAAGGCACCCGAACGCAGCGCGATGGCGAGGTTGTTGGCGCTTTCAGGATTGAAGCTGCCAGAAATCTGCGCCCGCCCGCCAAGGATCGGCTCGTTGATATTGGGCGCGGATAGCACCTGCCCGTCGAGGATGATGGCAAACGGCTTGCCGACATTCTCGCGCGTCAGCTTGGCGAACTTGGCCCCGCCCTGCGCATCGAAGGAGATGTTGACGACGGATTCGTTGGTCTGCGGATCGACCCCGGCCTGCGCACCGGTGAGGTTGTCGCCGCGGATACCGCCGAGCCGCCGCACCGCCTCGTACTGGCCGGCCTGCGGCGTTCCCGGCGCATAGGGAAACACTTGGCTGCCCGGAGGTGCGATGCCAGCCTGGACGTTTTCCGGCAGAGCATTGAGATCGACCAACTTGAATTCGAGCTGGGCAGTCTGGCCGAGCAGGCTCTTCAGTGCGTCGGGATCGTCAAGGCCCGGCACCTGCACGACAATGCGGGTATCGCCCTGACGGATAATGGTTGGTTCGCGCGTACCGAGTTCGTCGATACGGCGGCGCACCACCTCGGTGGCGCTTTCCATTGCTTCATCGAGCGCGGTCTCGATCCCCGACGTCGTGGGCGTCAGCACGATGCGCTGCCCGTCAACCACCGCCAGATCCCATTCACGGGTGAGATTTGCGCCCTGCATCACCGGTTCGAGCAGCCCGCGGGCACGGTCGATATCGGCGGCGCTTTCAAGCATGAAGCTCATCCGGCCATCGCCAGTCGAGACATCGCCGATCCGCACGCGCGGCTTGGCATTGCGCATCAGCTGGCGGACGGTTTCTTCCATGTTCTCGAGCCGCTGGGCGCGGATGTCACCGGCCTTGGCTTCGAGCAGCAGGTGCGAGCCGCCGGCAAGGTCAAGCCCGAGATTGACCTGCGGGTTGGGCAGGCTGGCGGGCCAGTCGAGACCCGAGACATTGAACAGCGACGGCAGCGACAGCACGGCTGCGGCCAGCGTCACGCCCCACAGCCAGAGCTTTTTCCATAAGGGGAATTCGAGCATTGCGTCAGAATCTCACGCAGAAGGGAGCGGCAGCTGGCAAAGCAGCGGCGGATCAGTCGTTGGCGGGCGTGCCGCCGGGCGGAATGATGTCGCCGATGGTGGCCTTAATCGCCTTGACCCGGACATTGGTGCCCAGTTCCAGTTCGACGAAGGTATCATCGACCTTCACCACCTTGCCGACGAGACCGCCGGCGGTGACGACCTGATCGCCCTTCTTCATGCCGGCGACCTTCTGCTGGTGTTCCTTCTGCCGCTTCATCTGCGGACGGATGATAAGGAACCAGAAGATCGCGATCATGCCGACGATCGGCAGGAAGTTGATCCATGCGGGCGGCGCTGCGGCAGCACCCGCTCCGGCGGCGGCGAGAAGGTCGATTGTCATGCGATAAAGCCCGTCAGGATCCCGTGATTGCGATGCGAGGCAAGCGCCCCGTGCGTTCAAGTGGGCGCGCCTAGCAGCAATGCAAGCAGGCGGCAATCATGCGGGCGGCAGCGGTGCATAGATGCAACACCGTTTACACCCCAAACCCGCTTGCCAGCCTCGAACACGGGCCCTATAGGCGCCGCTCCACTGGAACGGGACGTAGCGCAGCCTGGTAGCGCATCACACTGGGGGTGTGGGGGTCGGAGGTTCGAATCCTCTCGTCCCGACCAGTGGAGAAATTCTCCTCAATCCGTCCGAAGACGCGCCGCAGGCCCCCTAAAGGTTGCGGCCCACGGTCTCGAACGCGTCGTCGCTGCCGCCGACGCTGTCTCGCACCACGGCGACCCCTGCGGCCTTCTGCGCCTTGAGTTCGGCCTTCAGCTTGGCCGGATCGCGCGCGAAGACGAAGCCGAAGCTCACCCCGCCCTCCTTGCCGATGGTCGCATGGTGAAGCTTGTGTGCCTGCACCAGCCGCTTGGCATAGCCCTTGCGCGGCACCCACCGGAAATAGCGCTGATGCACCAGTCCGTCATGCACCAGCGTGTAGATCACCCCGTAAAGCGTCACGCCCACTGCGGTCCACCACAGCCATTCCCACCACAGCGATCCGACGATGTACATCACGGTGCAGATCGATCCGAATACCACCGCGAAAAGATCGTTCTTTTCAAGAGTGTTGTCATGCGGTTCGTGGTGGTCGCGGTGCCAGCCCCAGCCCCAGCCGTGCATGATGTATTTGTGCGCATACCATGCGAACAATTCCATGCCGATCAGCGCGGCGAGGACGATGGCGGCGGCTTCGAGCCAGCTCATGCGGGCACCTTTGTAGCTAGTCCGGTTGTACCCACCCCGGCCCGGCGCGCCTGCGGCAGCGCCCACCACGGCACGTCAGGACGGCGGTGATGTTCGAGATGATAGCCGAAATGGAAGCAGGTGGCGAGGCTGGCGAGCGTGCCGAAATCCTCGCTACGGGTGTTGTGATGGTCGTGAAAACGGCTTGTCGCGGCGGTGCTCGCGCTCGCTTGCGGCAGATGGCGGTGCGGGCGGAAGGTGCCGAAATAGAACAGCTGGAGCGATGAACAAAGCGCCGGCATCCCGTAGAGCAGCACGATCTGCACCATGGGAACGCCGATCACCAGCCAGTAGATGCCGACCACGCTGTGTACGTAGAGGATCGATCGCCAGCCGAAATAGCGCCGGAAAAACGTGGCATACCAGCGCAGGAAATCATCCGGGTTGTTCTCGTCGAAATCGGGATCGCCCGCGTGCCCTGCAAGTTTGTGGTGGGCGAAATGAGCATCGCGCAGGTGCTTCCAACCAAAGCCCGCATAGAGCGCCAGCAGCACCGCACCGATCGCGCCGTTGAGTTTCGGCCTGCCCGGCACCAGCGAGCCGTGCATCGCATCATGGCTGACAATAAACACCCCGACCGATAGCCAGCACCACACTGCCGCCATCACCAGCGCCAGCGGCCAGTTGCTCCATGTCAGTTCGAACACGAACATCGCGTAGAAATGGATCGCCAGCCAGCTGCCCGCGATGACAAGGGCCAGCGCCAACCCGATAGCGCCCTGCATCGTCCGTGCGGGAAGATTGAAGTGCGACTTCATGTCAGGAGGATACGCAAACCCGGCCCATGAGGATGCCTATAAAGTGCTGGAGCCGCCGTGCAATCGCGATTGCGCGAAGGGAGCAACAGAATGCTTGCGCTTTGCGGCATCCCAATGGATGGTGGTTCCGACACGACCTTGATGCTGAAATCTGGAATGTAACGCCTTGAACGCTATTTCGATGACCGACCGGCCGACTGCTGCCGGCGGTGAAACTGCTGCGATCGATCCCCGCAGACTTGCCTATGAACTCCGGCCCTTCACCAAGGTACGGACAGGACGCAGCATATGGGAACTGGCGGTGACGCTTGTCCCGTTTGTCGCGCTGGTTCTGGCGATGCTGATTGCGCTCGCATCGGGTTACGCAATCGGGCTGGCGCTGGTCCCGGTGGCGGGTCTGCTGCTGCTGAGAGCCTTCATTATCCAGCACGACTGCGGGCATGACGCCTTCCTAGCGAAACGGGCAAGCAACGATTGGCTCGGCAGAGCGCTGGGTGTGCTGACCTTCACCCCCTATGATTGCTGGCGGCGCTCGCACACGCTGCACCACGCCAACACCGGCAATCTGGATGCGCGCGGCTTTGGCGACGTCGATACCCTAACCGTGCGGGAATTCCAGTCCGCCGGACGCTTTCAGCGCCTGTTCTACAGGGTCTATCGCCATCCGGTTGTGCTGTTCGGCATCGGTCCCGCCTACCTGTTCCTCCTGCGCCACCGCCTGCCGATCGGCCTGATGCGGGAAGGAACGCGGTACTGGGTCAGCGCGATCGCCACCAACCTTGCCACTGCTGCGATTCTGGCAGCGCTGATGGCGGTGTTCGGGATCGGTAACACCTTGCTGGTGATCATCCCGACCTTGCTGGTCGCGGCCTCGACGGGGGTCTGGCTGTTCTACATCCAGCACCAGTTCGAACACGCGCACTGGGACAAGCGTGAAAACTGGTCGTTCCACGATGCGGCGCTGAAGGGCAGCTCGCACCTCGATCTGCCCCAGCCGCTGCGCTGGTTCACCGGCAATATCGGAATGCACCATGTGCACCACCTAGCCAGCCGCATTCCGTTCTATCGCCTGCCGAATGTGCTTGCAGCCTACCCGGAGCTGCGCAACCTAAACCGCTTCACCATCGCCCAGACGCTGAGGCCCCTCACCCTCACCTTGTGGGACGAGGATCAGCGGCGTCTTGTATCCTTCCGGGAGGCAGCCCGCGCATCAGGGTGACAGGGTGGGAGGCCGGGGCGCGGCCCCGGCGCTTCATTCCCCCTTGGGAAAGAAGAATTCGCGCAGGTGTTCGCCGATACGCGCCGGGCGCAGGGTTTCGGCGTCGATGCAACACCACGATGATTGCACTTCGGCCAGCACATCCTCGCCGCGCTTGATCAGCGTCGAGTAGAACGCGCGCGCGCCATTGAAGCGTTCGAGCACGGTCTGTGCGATGACGTCATCATCGAGGAACGCGGGCTTGCGATAGGTAATCTCGTGCTTGAGCGCGACCCATGCTTTGCTGGCGATATCCTCCGCCGGGGCGAGATCGTTCCAGTGCGCCAACACGGCATCCTGCACCCAGTTCAGGTAGCGGGCATTGTTGACATGACCCATGAAGTCGATGTCGGCCGGATCGACCTTGATCGGGTGATAAAACGGCGATGCGGGAGATTCGGTTGCTGACATATTTGTAAGTTATAGCCTAGAAAGCTTGCAAATCCATGACGAATTTGACCGGCGTCAATCGCGCACCTTGCACGAAGGCGCGGAGCGTGTCTAAGCGCACCTTCCAACAAGGAGCCGAGATGTCATGGCGAGCCGCCCGCGCACACTCTACGAGAAGATCTGGGACGCCCATACCGTCGAAACACGCGACGACGGAACGGCACTGATCTATATCGACCGGCACCTCGTGCATGAGGTTACCAGCCCGCAGGCTTTCGAGGCGCTGAAGGTCGCCGGTCGCCCGGTGCGCCGGCCAGAACTGACCCTCGCCGTGCCCGATCACAACCTGCCGACGACGCCGCGACTGGACAGCACGGGCAAGCCCGTTCCGATTGCCGATCCGGAAAGCGCCGCCCAACTTGCCGCGCTCGAGGTGAACGCGCCGGCTTTCGGCATCCGCTACATCCCGGCAACCGCGAAGGAACAGGGGATCGTCCACGTGGTCGGCCCCGAACAGGGCTTCTCGCTGCCCGGCACCACCATCGTCTGCGGGGATTCGCACACCGCCTGCCACGGGGGCCTCGGCGCGCTCGCCTTCGGGATCGGTACGAGCGAGGTCGAACATGTCCTCGCCACGCAGACCCTGCTGCTCCAGCAGTCGAAGCCGATGGAAGTGCGCGTCGAAGGCGATCTTGGCCCGGGCGTGAGCGCGAAGGACCTGATCCTGCACATCATCGGCCGGATCGGCGCGGCG
This sequence comes from Erythrobacter fulvus, assembly GCF_028595285.1. GTDB lineage: Bacteria > Pseudomonadota > Alphaproteobacteria > Sphingomonadales > Sphingomonadaceae > Erythrobacter > Erythrobacter fulvus. The sequence continues at coordinate 36,679 of NZ_JAQQXQ010000004.1, forward strand.
GGCGGCTCCGGCTACGTGATCGAATATCGCGGGCGCGTGTTCGAGCAGATGACGATCGAGGAACGCCTCACCGTCTGCAACATGAGCATCGAGGCGGGCGCGCGCGCCGGCCTGATCGCGCCCGACGATGTCACCTTCGCCTATCTCAAGGGCCGCCCGATGGCCCCGCAGGGCGATGAATGGGATGCGGCCGTCGCTTACTGGCGCACGCTGCATACCGATGATGGCGCGGTCTTTGCCAAGTCGGTGACGATCAACGCAGCCGATGTCGAACCGAGCGTTACCTGGGGCACTTCGCCCGAGGACGTTGTGCCCATCGGGGGCTGTGTGCCGCATCCGGAGGAATTCGCCGACGAGAGCAAGCGCGTCGCGGCGCAGAAGTCGCTCGACTACATGGGCCTCGTCCCCGGCACCCCGATGACCGAGGTGAGAATCGAGAACGTCTTCATCGGTAGCTGCACCAACAGCCGGATCGAAGACCTGCGCGCCGCCGCCGCAGTGCTTAAAGGTCGCCGCAAGGCCGACAACGTGCGCTGGGCCATCGTCGTCCCCGGCTCCGGCCTCGTGAAAGCACAGGCCGAGGAAGAGGGGCTCGACAAGATCTTCACCGAGGCCGGGTTCGAATGGCGCGAGCCGGGTTGTTCGGCGTGTTTGGGTATGAACCCCGACAAGGTGCCGCCGGGCGAACGCTGCGCCTCGACATCGAACCGCAACTTTGTCGGCCGGCAGGGGCCGGGTGCGCGCACCCACCTTGTCAGCCCGGCGATGGCGGCGGCTGCCGCAGTCACCGGGCGGCTCGCCGATGTGCGAGCGCTCGGCTGATCTTGCGGACTTGAAACCGCCCCCCTTCAGGCGCATGGAACTGACATGACCGATAAGAAATCCGACAAGAAATCTGGCACCAACAAGGCTGCGCTGGGCGCGGCGGCAATCGGTTCGGCGGCGGTGGCGGCAGCCCTGCTCTATGCCGGGCGCAAGCTTGCCGCCAAGAAGAAGCCTAACGAGCCGACCCAGCCCGGCGCGATCCCCTCGGGCGAACCGCCCGAAACCGACTGAGGAGCACGGCGCATGCAACCGCTGACCCGCGTCGAGGGCCGCGCCATCCCGCTCGGCCTCAAGAATGTCGACACCGACATCATCATCCCGGCCAAATGGCTCAAGACCATCAGCCGCGAAGGTCTGGGCGCTGGCGCGTTCGAGGTGCTTCGGGCGGAACCGGGCAATGTCTTCGACGATCCCGCTTACAAGGGCGCGCCGATCCTGATCGCGGGCGACAATTACGGCTGCGGATCGAGCCGCGAACACGCGGCATGGGCAATGCTCGACCTCGGCATCCGCGTGGTCATCGCACCGAGCTTTTCCGACATTCATTCGGGCAACGCCGTGAAGAACGGCATCCTGCCCGTGGTGCTGCCGCAGGAGGCGGTTGATCGTTTGCTGGAGGTGGCGCGCGAGGGGCTGGAGATCACCGTCGATCTGGAACAGCAGACCGTCACCACCCCCTATCAGGACCGCTTTACCTTCAAGATCGACCCGTTCCGGCGGCACTGCCTGCTCAACGGGCTCGACGAAGTCGGCCTCACGATGGCCCGGGGCGAAGCCATCGGCGCGTTCGAGGCCAGCCGCACCGCTGTCCAGCCGTGGCTGATGCGCGGCACCGCGATCTGATCATTACCATTCGGGAGAGGACATCATGAAAGCCATTCGCACCCACCAGACCGGCGGGCCGGAAACCCTGACGCTCGACGAGGTCGAGGCCCCCACCCCGGGCAAGGGCGAGGTGCTGGTGGCGGTCAAGGCCTGCGCGATCAACTATCCCGACGGACTGATCATCCGCGACATGTACCAGTTCAAGCCGCAGCGCCCCTTTTCGCCCGGCGGCGAGATTTCGGGCGTGATCGAGGCGGTCGGCGAGGGCGTCGAAGGCTTTAAGGTCGGTGACCGGGTGATGGCGGGCATCGGCAATGGCGGCCTGGCCGAAAAGGTCGTGGTGCCCGCTGGACGCATTTTCCCGGTGCCCGACGGCGTGCCGTTCGAAAAGGCGGCGAGCCTGCTGATGACCTACGGCACCACCATCCACGGCCTTAAAGACCGTGGCCACATCAAGGCGGGCGATACCGTGCTGGTGCTGGGCGCAGCGGGCGGCGTGGGCCTGTCGGCGGTGGAACTGGCCAAGGCTTTCGGCGCGCGCGTGGTCGCCGCTGTTTCCTCCGAAGCCAAGGGCGAAGTGGCGCGCAAGGCGGGCGCCGATGAAGTGGTGATCTACCCGCGCGAGGCGATGGACAAGGATGCGTCCAAGGAACTCGCCAATGCTTTCAAGGCAGCCTGCGGCCCCGAAGGCGCGAACATCGTCTATGACATCGTCGGCGGACAATATTCCGAACCCGCCTTGCGCGCGATCGCGTGGGAGGGCCGCTTCCTTGTGGTCGGTTTCCCGGCCGGAATCGCCAAGATGCCGCTCAACCTGACGCTGCTGAAGAGCTGCGACATCTGCGGCGTGTTCTGGGGTGCTTTCACCGCCCGCGAACCGGTGAAGTTCCGGGCCCAAGTCGAAGAGCTGTTCGACCTGATGAAGGCAGGCAAGATCGATCCGCTGGTGTCCGAGACCTTCCCGCTCGAGCGCGCGGGCGATGCCATCGCCAAGCTGGAAAACCGCGAGGCGGTGGGCAAGCTCGTCGTCACGATGGAATAATGTATCACCGCGTGCGGCTTCGTGCTTGAAGCCGCGCGCAGGGGCCTTTATCGCTGCGGGTGGATCGTACCCGAGGGGACATAAGAAATGACCGATTTCAAGGACCGCGAACGCGCAGAGGAAGCCCATTTCGCGCTCGAGGAAGAAGTGGCGTTCCGCATCGCCGCACGCCGCAACCGGCTGATGGGCGAATGGGCGGCCGGGCTGATGAATCTTACCCCGGAAGAAACCGACGCCTATAAGAAGGCGGTGGTTCAGGCCGATTTCGAAGAAGCGGGCGACGAGGACGTGATCCGCAAGCTGCTCGGCGATCTGACCGCTGCCAGCACCGACATCAGCGAGGCGGATATTCGCGTCAAGCTTGAAGAGATGACGATCGCGGCGCGCCGCCAGCTGCTCGGCGAAGTCTGATCCTTACGCGAAGGGAGCCATCGCCATGCCGATGAGTGCCGCCGCCATCGAGGAAGCCATCCTCGCCGCTCTACCCGGAGCCACGGTTGAACTGACCGATCTCGCCGGTGACGACGATCACTGGGCCGCGACCGTCACCGCGCCGCAATTCGTCGGCAAGACCCGCGTCGCGCAGCACAAGATGGTCTATGCGGCCTTCGGTGGACGCATGGGAGGCGAACTCCATGCCTTGCAAGTGACCACCAAGGTTCCCACCTGAAACGCAACACCCGTTCAACCGCATCAGGGGCCACCCGAAACATGTCCGATACCAACGCCCGTATTTCCGATCTCGTCACCAGCAACGACGTCGTCCTGTTCATGAAGGGCACGCCGCTGTTCCCGCAATGCGGCTTTTCAAGCCGCGCGGTTGCGATTCTCGATCACTGCGGGGTCGCCTATGAAAGCGTCGACGTGCTGCAGGACATGGAGATCCGGCAGGGCATTAAGTCATTCTCCGACTGGCCGACCATCCCGCAGCTTTACGTGAAGGGCGAATTCGTCGGCGGCAGCGACATCATGATGGAAATGTTCGAAGCAGGCGAATTGCAGCAACTGCTCGACGAGAGCGGCGTCGAGAAGGCCGCGTAACAGCCCTTCCGCCGATCTTGCGCGCGCCTGTTCCGGCAATGGCGGGCGCGCTTCGGATACCAGAATAGAAAAGCGCCCCGCAGGACCAGTGCGGGGCGCTTTTTCATTTCAGGGGAGGCGCCGCCCGAAAACCAGGAAAGGCGCGCCTCTTATTGAAGACCATCGGGACCGCCACATACTATGCATATGGCGTGCCAAATCGCGGAAATGTCGGAAATCAGGGATTTTTCGGGGCACCGATACGGGCAGTCCGGAGCGATGTGTAAAGCAGCCCGACACTCCTCTCCAAAGCGGCAGGATAGTGCCTGCGTGCTTGGCAAGCGCCCGCCGGCGCGCCATGCTGACCGGTGATGAGCACTGATTCCCCAGCCCAGGGCATTCCCGCAGCCACCATCATCATCTTCCGCAACGCCCCGGCGGGCGGCGCGCCGGAAGTGCTGATGACCGTGCGTTCACGCAACATGTCCTTTGCCGGGGGCATGGCGGTGTTCCCCGGCGGGCGGGTCGATCCGGCAGACTTCGCTCTGGGCGAGGAAATCGCCGACCGCGCCGCCATCCCCGTCGATGAAGCCGCCCACCAGATCGCCGCCGTGCGCGAAACGCTGGAGGAAACCGGCCTCGCGCTCGGGCTGGCGGGGCAGATCGATGCCGACCGCGCCGCTGCTGCCCGCGCGATGCTGGCTGAAACACAGGCGCTCGCGCCGGTGCTGGCGGAGTTCGGCTGGAATCTGGACCTTGCCCAGATCACGCCCTTCGCGCGCTGGTTCCCGAAGAACGAGAACATCCCGCGCGTCTATGACACCCGCTTCTATCTCGCCAATCTGGGTACGGGCGCGGTCGATGTTTCGATCGACCATGCGGAAAACACCCATTTGTTCTGGACATCGGCGCAAGGCGCATTGGATGCGGCCGAGCGCGGCGAGATCAAACTGATCTTCCCCACCCGCCGCAATCTCGAACGGCTGGCGCTTTTCGGCAGCTACGAGGAGGCCCGCGCGCAGGCCGAAGCGATTCCGGTGCGCACGATCATGCCGCAGGTGGTGGAGCAGGACGGCAAGCCCTGGCTGACGATCCTGTCCGACGCCGGCTATCCGGTTACCGCAGAACTGCTGGAAAATGTGGCCCGGGGATAACACCCGCCCTCAAGCAGCTGTTGCGAAGCACAGCCGCTGGCTGAACCGGTAGGGCGACAAGGACTCACAAAAACGGCGGCGCGGGTTTTTCCCGTCGCCGCCGTGTCTGGCCTACCCGAGGGGCTCAGAACTTGTAGCCAAGCTCCACACCGAAGCGCTGCAAGCCGCCCGGCGAGATGAACGAGCCGCCGAATTCCACCGCAGTGATGACTTCGTTGAGATAGCGCTCGTCGAACAGGTTTTCGGCATAGGCGAAGATTGACCAACGGTCGGTCTCCAGCCCGATGCGCATGTCGACGACACCGAAGGTATCGCGCTGCGAAACCGAGTAATCGGCATCGCCCACGAAGGCCGGCAGCGCCAGCGCCGAACCCGGCAGCAACCCGCTGAACAGGGTCGGGTTGGTATCGTCCTGCAGAGTGTGGAACCACGTCGGGCCGGTAATCCGGTAATCGACGCGGCTGACGAAGTTGATCGTGTTCGACACCGGCAGATCGAGCTGGGTGCCGAGGTTGATGGTGTAATCGGCGGTATAGGGCGACTTGTTGCCCACCGTCACCGGACGCGAGGCATTGGCCTTGATCTCGCTGTCGGTGACGTTGGCCGAACCGAACACCGTCCAGCCTTCCAGCAGCTCGGCGGTGAGGTTGAGCTCGGCCCCGAAGATTTCCACCTCGTCGATGTTCGAGACAACGCGCAGCAGGCCGAAACCGCCGACGAAGAACTCGAAGAACTGCATGTCGTCGATATTGGTGTAGTAACCGGCCAGATCGAAGGTGATCCGGTTGTCGAGCAGATTGCCCTTGATCCCCGCCTCGAACGCGCTGGAGACTTCCTTGCGGTACTGGTCGTTGATCAGCACGTTGGTACCGATGAACTGGTTGAACGCCTGATCGACGATCGCGGCCGAGCCCTGGTTGTTGAAGCCGCCCGATTTGAAGCCGATACCCCAGTTGGCATAGAGATTGATATCGTCGGTTGCCTCGTAACGCAGCGAGATCTTGGGCTGGAACTGCTTGAAGGTCTGCGACTGATCGGGGATCGGCTGGACCACGCCGCCGACGACCTGCTGACCGGGATTGATCGGGCCGCCGGTGATCGGATCGAACACGGCAGGCACAAGGCTGCTGATGCTGCGGTCTTCGATATCGTAACGTCCGGCGACGCTGATGTTGAAGCGATCCGACACATCGAAATCGGCCGATGCGAACAGCGCGTAGACGTCAGTCGAGAAATCGTCGTTATACAGCTGGGTGGTGGGGTTGGCCGAACCCGGCGCGTTATAGAGCTGGCGGGTCACACCATTGCCGAGGTCCGCTCCGAGGCTGACGCCCACTTCGCGATCGATGTGCAGGTAATAGGCCCCGACCTGCCAATTGAACGGCCCGTCGCCGTTGGAAGCGAGACGGATTTCGGCGCTGAAATCGCTCTGTTCGCGGATCTGGAACTGGGTGCCGTCGCAGGTCGTCGGGCTATAGGGGCCGAAGGTCGAACCGTTGGCGGGCGCGAAGATGAACGGCACCGGGATCTGGCCGATGAAGGTCGGCGCGTTGAGCGGGAAGCCGGTGAGCGCCGCGGTCGAGCCGAAGCATGCGGCATTAGCAGCAGCTAGAGCGCCGGTCGCGGTTCCGGTGAAGTCAAGGAAGCGCGCGAAGTCGGCCGAGGTGCCGTCTGCGGTAAGCGACTGGTCAACATCGCTGTAAAGCGCCCAGGCCGTCAGCGTGACGCTGTCGAACTGGTGTTCGATCTTGGCCGAAGCCTCGAAGGTGGTCTGATCGTTGGTCGGACGGATGTTCGAATAGAAACCGAACGGGTGGGTGTTCACGTCCTCGAAGAAAGCGGGATCGACCGCAGCGAAATTGGGCAGGTGGAAGCTGGCGTTGAAGTTGATCGACGCCCCCGTGAGATCGGCATAGCGCGCCTTCACGTCGAGTTCGGTATTCGGCCCCAGCTCGGCCACGAAACGCCCGTCGACCGACCAGATTTCCTGATCATCGATGGTCTTGGAATTATTGAGGAAACGGTTGCGGAAGAAGCCGTCGGTGGTCGAATAGTTGCCCGACAGCACAAAGCCCGCCGTGTCGCCCACCGGCACCGAGACATATCCGGTGGCAAGATAGGTGTTGTCTTCGGCAGCGCGCAGCGTCGCCCCGGCTTCGAGCCGGTCGCCCGGCTTCAGGGTCTGGATCACGATCGCACCCGCCGCAGCGTTACGCCCGTAAAGCGCGCCCTGCGGGCCTTTGAGGATTTCGACCTGCCGCAGCGTGCCCTGGTTCTGATTCAATTGTGCGGTGTTGGTCTTGAGGATCCCGTCGACCACCAGCGCGACCGAGCTTTCCGCGTCGCGCGCACCGTTGATGCCGCGGATGTTGATCTGGGTGTCGCCCGCTTCGGCCGTGCCGGTAACGATGGTGACGCCCGGGGTCAGCTGGATGAAGTCGTCGGCGCGCTGCACCCCCGTCTTCGCCAGCGTGTCCGCGCCGAACACAGTGACCGACGCCGGCACATCGGCAAGGGTTTCCGACTGGCGGCGGGCGGTGACGATGATTGCGTTATCATCTTCTGCGGCCTGACTGGTGCCGGGGGCATCCTGCGCCATTGCAGGGGTGGCAAAGGCAATGGCGCCAAGAGCCGCGCCAGAGGCAAGAACGAGACGGACATTCATGGGACGGCTCTCCTAGATGCGAATGAGAGGATTGGAGGGATCAGACGAGGACATTGGCCCCGCTCATGTAGACATAGACTTCCTGAAACTTCGGCCCTTCGGGGCCAGGCCGCAGGCGCCAGAAATTGGTGTTGTGAAGCAAGGTGACATTGCCGTCCGCGTCATGCAGTTCGGCCACGAAATTCGCAGTGATGCGACCATTCTTCTCGTCCACCGTGCAGGTGAAATCACGGTGGATGATGGTTTCGTAGGCTCCGAAGAAATCCTCGAACATGCGCCGGATTTCGGCCTTGCCCGCGTGGCGTGTGAAGGCAGTCTGGACGCAGAACAGCGCGGTATCGTGAAAGCACGACAGCGCCCCTTCCATGTCCTTTGCATCGACGCGGGCGAAATACTTGTTCAGCGCGAAATCGATCAGCTCGGCGCGCGACATCACAGGTTCGTACTGCATCAGGCGTCCCCTTCCTTCAGCAGGTTGTCACCCGACATGTAGACATAGACGCGGTGGAACAGCCGGTCCTTCAGGTAGAAGCGGTTGCAGTTCTCGTAACGCAGCTCCTCGCCGCCGTTGGGCGTGATCAGAACGGTGAACTGGCTGCAGATCGCATTGGTTTCGGGATCGGCAGTGTGGACGAAATTGCCGTGCCAGATGCTCTCGAAATCGGCGAACAGCTTGACGAACATCGCCCGGATCGCTTCGCGGCCCTGATGCACGGTGTTGCTGGTCACCTCAGTCAGCACCGCGTCGGGCGTGAAGCAGTCGAGCACCTGATCCATGATCTTGTTGTCGACCCCGTCGAAATACCGCTTGGTGACGATATCGACATAGAAGGGATAGGGCAGCGGCGCCTGGCCGGGGCCGCCTTCGGTCCAATCGCTCATCAGTACCAGCCTTTACGGATGTTTTCGTGCATCGGCACCTCGGGGGCGGGGAAGGCCTTCTTCGAATGGGTCAGGCCGAGTTCGATCAGGGTTTCAAGCTGCTTGTAGGCAACCTGCCCCGGGTTCAGCACCGGCACCGGCAACTCGCCCTGCAAGTAAGCAGCCGACTGGTGCATCGTGGTGGAACCGAGGACGACCACATCGGCCCCGTCTTCCTCAATCGCCTTCATCGCTTCGGCCTTGAGCTTGGCGAAGACGACTTCCTCCTTGCCTTCGAGCAGTTCGGTGACGTCGGGCCGCGTGTCGATCGATCGCACGCTGGCGCAGCGGTGTTCCCAGCCGTGCTGGTTCAACACCTTTTCGTAGAGCGGGAACCACTGCGGCCACATGGTGATGACGGAGAATTTCTTGCCGAGCATCATCGCCGCAGCGAAACTTGCCTCGCCCGGTCCGACAACGGGGATGTTGAGTGCCGAGCGAAGCGGCCACAGCCCAGAATCGCTCACCGTGTCGATCAGCACGCCGGCATAGCCTTCGGCTTCTGCGGTGATGCCGGCCTGGAACACCGTCCAATCCATCAGCAGTGTATCGTGATAGGAGTCTCCCAGCGCCGCACCCCAGCGCACCGCCTCGAAGGTCGGCGCAAAGCCGGGACGCACGAAGCCATCAGGAAGCTGCTGGGCGCGATTGGCGACCCCGGCTTCATCCATCGCAATCGGCACGATAACCTTGATGCGGTTCACGGCACTCCCCTGTTGCCATTTCGCGAACCGTTATTGTATACAAATCGCTCCCGTCAAGTGCTTTCCCTAAAAGAGCCGATAGTGACAGGACAGGTGTGTTTTTGCAGCCGCAGCGCTTGTCGCGGCAAGTGACTGACTCCAGTAAGGACATGAGATGAACGCACCCCCCTGCCCCAATAGCGATCCGGTGATCCGCCGATGAGCCGCGCCTCTGATCAAGCCTATCAGAAGATCCGCGCCTATTTGCTGAGCGGAGCGGCACAGCCGAGCGAACAGCTGACCGAAGACCAGCTGGCGCAAATCGCGGGCGTCAGCCGAACGCCTGTGCGCGAAGCCGTGCGAAGGCTCGAGGACGAGTTGTTGCTGGTGCGCAGCGACACCAAGCGATTATTCGTGGCCGACTGGAGCCGCGACGATATCGAGGAAATGTTCACGCTCAGGCAGATGCTCGAATGCCACGCTGCCGAGCGCGCTGCGCGCCGCCTCTCGCGGGCGCAAGTGGCCCAGCTGGAGACCGTGAACCGCATCCTGAAGGACGCGATCGAGCGTCCGGTGCCCGATGTGGCGCGGTTTCTCGAAGCGAACCGCAGCTTTCACGAGCTGGTGATCGACGCCGCCCATTCGCCGCGCCTGGGCCAGATGCTGGCAAAGCTGGTGGAAGCACCGGTGGTGCTGCGGACAGCGCGCAATTACTCGCTCGACGATCTGCGCCAGTCGGCGCGCGATCATGACGAACTGATTGCCGCCTTTGCAGCGCGTGATCCCGAATGGGCCCGCGCGGTGATGGGTAGCCACCTGCGCCGCGCGTTTCACAGCTTTGCCAATACGGTAGGCCCGGCGGCCGGTGAAAGCACCTCCGAAGCTGCGTAACAACGCCGCACCCGGCGGAACGCTCCAATTGCACAAGCTGTGCGCAGGGCGATTGCAATTGTATACAAATTGGGTAAGTCAGCGCTCGGTCTCATCTTGACGGCAGGCGATTCACCATGGCGAGCGAAGCTATCGAACTGGTCGAAGTCGGTCCGCGCGACGGATTGCAGAACGAGCCAGACATCATCGCGACAGAAACCAAGCACGCGCTGATCGGGCGGATGATCGGTTACGGCGCACGGCGGCTCGAAGTGGCGAGCTTCGTGCACCCGCAGCGCGTGCCGCAGATGGCCGACGCGGAAGCCGTGATCGCCGGCCTGCCCGATCGCAAGGATTGCACCTATATCGGCCTCGTCCTCAACAAGCGCGGCGTGATGCGCGCGCTCGCCACCCGCGATGATGGTGCGCGCGGAATCGATCAGGTCGGCTGCGTGATCGTCGCCAGCGACACCTTCGGACAGAAGAACCAGGGCCAGACCATCGCCGAAGGGCTGGCGGAAACCCGCGATATGCTCCGTTTCGCCAAGGCCGAAGGGATGCGCGCGCAAGTCACCATATCCGCCGCATTCGGCTGCCCGTTCGAGGGCGAAGTGAAGCATTCGACCGTGCTCGCCATTGCCGAGGAACTGGCGATCGAGGCTCCGGAAGAAATCGCGCTGGCCGACACGATCGGCGTCGGCACCCCAGCAGAGGCGGGCGAATTGTTCGGCAAGCTGGGCGAACTGCTCGGGCAGAACATCCCCATGCGCGCCCATTTCCACAATACCCGCGGCACCGGCATCGCCAATGCGTGGGAAGCCTACAAGGCGGGCGTGCGGATTTTCGACGCCTCGCTCGGCGGGCTTGGCGGCTGTCCCTTCGCCCCGCGCGCGACGGGCAATATCGCCACCGAGGACCTTATCTACATGATGCAGCGTTCCGGTGTGGCAACGGGCATCGATCTCGAGGCCGCGATCGCGGCGAACAAGTGGTTTGCGGGGCAGCTGGGGCGCGAATTGCCCTCGGCCGTCGCGCGCGCGGCGTAAGCGGCGCAACAGGACAAGGCAAAAGGAGCCGGCATGACGTACAGGTTGGGTGTGGACGTGGGCGGGACTTTCACCGACCTGCTGCTGTTCGACGAGGCAAGCGGCGCGTTCTGGCGGCACAAGACGCCCTCGACCCCGCACGATTCCTCGGAAGGCATCCTCACGGGGGTCAAGGCGATCACCGAAAAGGCCGGGATCACGGCAGCAGACATCAGCTATTTCCTCCATGGCACCACCGTGGCGACCAATGCCGTGCTGGAGGGCAAGGGTGCGAAGGTCGGCCTCGTCACCACGCAGGGCTACCGCGACATTATGCAGATCGCGCGCAGCTTTGTGCCCGGTGGCCTTGCCGCGTGGATCGTGTGGCCCAAGCCGCAGCCGCTCGCACGGCTCGAACACACCGTCGAGGTGCCGGGGCGCATGGACGCGAAGGGCCGCGAGGTCGCCCCGCTTGATGAAGATGCAGTGCGCGCGGCGCTGCGCAAGCTCAAGGGCGACGGGATCGAGGCGCTCACCGTCAGCCTGATGAACGCCTATCTCAACGGCGCGCATGAAAGCCGCATCGGCGAGATTGCCGCCGAAGAACTGCCCGGCATCCCCGTTTCGCTTTCCCACGAAGTCCTGCCCGAAATGCAGGAATACGAACGCACGCTTTCGACCGTGGCTAATGCTGCGGTGCGTCCGGTGGTGAGCAAGTATGTCTCCAACCTGCGCAACAAGCTGGAGGCCGAAGGCCTCAAGGGTCGGCTCTCGCTGCTGCGTTCGGACGGCGGCTTGATGAGCAGCCAGAAGGCAGAGGAACACCCGGTCAACATCCTCATGTCCGGCCCCGCAGGAGGCGTGACGGGAGCGCTGTGGGTGGCGAAAAATGCTGGCTTCGAAAATATTCTGACGCTCGACGTGGGCGGCACCTCGACCGACGTGGCGCTGATCCAGGGGCTGGAGCCGCGCCGCCAGCGCACCACCGAAGTCGGGCACCTGTCGGTGCGCGCTTCAGCGCTCGATGTGAAGACGGTGGGCGCGGGCGGCGGCTCGATCGCGCACGTTCCCGAACTCACCAAGGCGCTGCGCGTCGGCCCGGAAAGCGCGGGCGCGGTGCCGGGGCCGGTGGCCTATAACAAGGGCGGCACGCTGCCGACCGTGACCGACGCAAACGTGGTCCTCGGCTACCTGCCGGAAGACCTGCTCGGCGGCAGCTTCAAGCTTGATCGCGAAGGCGCCAAGGCGGCGGTGCAGACCATCGCCGATGCGCTGGGCGTGACGCTGATGGAAGCCGCGCGCGGGATCATCGATATCGTCAATGAAAACATGTTCGGCGCGCTGCGGATGATTTCGGTGCAGCAGGGCTACGACCCTCGCGAATTCGCGCTGATGGGCTTCGGCGGAGCGGGCCCGCTGCACGTCAACGCGGTCGCACGGCTGATGGGTTCCTGGCCCGCGATCTCGCCGGTCTCCCCCGGCGTGCTGTGCGCCCTGGGCGACGCGACGACGCGGATGCGGACGGAGACAGCGCGCAGCTTCTCGCGCCTCGCCAAGGATACCACCATCGCCGATCTGGTCGCCGTGCTCGACGAAATGGCCGCGCAGACCCGCAACGAACTGCTGGCCGACGGCATCCCGGAGGACCAGATCACTTCGGAATTCGAAATCGACGTGCGTTACGCCGGGCAGGCCTTCGAGGTGCCTCTGACGATTACTCAGGACATTCTCGAGAAGGACGGGATCGAAGGCATCCTCGCCCGCTTCGACGAAGAGCACCTGCGTCTGTTCACCTTCAACATGGATACCCCGCACGAGATCGTGAACCTTCGCGCCGTGGCGCTGGGTCAGGCCCCTGCCCTGCCCGCTGCCGAATTGCCCAAGGGCGACGGCAATCCGTCAGCCGCCAAGATCCGCGACCACGTGCTGTGGATGGACGGCGAGGAACGCGCAGCGGTGATCTACGATCGCGCGAAGCTGCGGCAGGCCGACGTGATCGAAGGCCCGGCGATCATCACCGAGATGGATTCAACCACGCTCGTCGAACACGACTGCCGCGCGACTGTCGACGCGGTGGGCAACATCCTCATCACTCTGAAGGCGGAGGGCTAAGACCATGCCGGCTCGCATTATCGAACCCAACACCACCCCCTTCCAGAAGGTCGCGATTGATCCGGTCACGCTCGACATCATCGAGAACGCGCTGCGCAACGCACGCATCGAGATGGACGCGACCCTCGTGCGCACCGCGATGTCGCCCGGCATCCGCGAACAGGGCGACGCCTTCCCGTTGATCTCCGATCCCGCGGGCAAGATGATCGTCGGCCAGTTCGGCAGCTTTATCGACGGCTTCCTGCAAAGCTTCGACGGCACGATCGAGGACGGGGACATGATCTTCCTGTCCGATCCCTATTCTTGCGGCGGGGCGATTTCGCACTCCAACGACTGGCTGGTGCTGCTGCCGGTGTTCAAGGACGGGCGGCTGCTCGCCTATACCGCGATGTTCGGCCACCAGAGCGACATCGGGGGCTCGGTTCCCGGATCCATGCCCATCGGGGCGTCCTCGATCTTCGAGGAAGGCGTGCGCATCCCGCCGGTGAAGATCTGGAAGAAGGGCGAATACAACGAAGACCTGATGAAGCTGGTGATGCACCAGACCCGCAAGCCCGACTGGTGCCAGGCTGACCTCAACGCCCTGATCGCCTCGTGCCGCGTCGCCGCGCGCCGCGTGATCGAAATGGCCGAACGCTTCGGCGACGATGTCTATGTCTCGGCCACGCAGGAACTGCTGGCGCGCAACCACCGCGCGATGAAGGCACTGATCGGCATGGCCGTGGCCGAAGAACCCGTCAGTTTCGAGGATTACATCTGCGACGACGGCAAGGGCTACGGCCCCTACAAGATCCGCTGCACCATGTGGCGCGAGGGCGACAAGGTGGTGCTCGATTTCGACGGCACGGATCCGCAATCGGCCGCCTCGATCAACTTTTTCCTCAATGAAAACATGTTCAAGATGTTCTTCGGCATCTACATGATCATGGTCTTCGATCCGCAGATCCTGTTCAATGACGGGTTCTACGATCTGATCGAGGTGCGCATTCCGGAAGGCTCTCTGCTGAAGCCGCATTTCCCCGCCGCACTGTCGGGCCGGACGCATGCGCTGGGCCGCATCTTCGACATTCTCGGCGGGCTTCTGGGGCAGAAGACGCCGGAATTCCTCAACGCCGCCGGGTTCTCCTCGTCGCCCCACCTGTTCTATTCGGGCTGGGATGCACGCGAGGACGGAACGCGCGACTGGTTCCAGCTGTTCCAGATCGGCTTCGGCGGCATTCCGGGGCGTCCACTGGGTGACGGCCCGGACGGGCACTCGCTTTGGCCGGGCTTCACCAATGTCCCCAACGAATTCCTCGAACGCTACTTCCCGCTGCGGATCGAGCGTTACTCCACCGCGCCCGACAGCGGCGGCGCGGGCCTGCACCGCGGGGGCAACGGCATCCACATGACCTACCGCTTCCTCGCCGACGGCGAGATCGCGATCCATGACGACCGTTGGTTCGTGCCGCCCTGGGGCGTCAACGGCGGGCATCCGGGCGAGCGTGCGAAGAAGGTGCTCGAACGCGCCGACGGCACCAGCGAAATCGTCGGCAACAAGGTGGAAAGCGTGGCCGTGAAGGCGGGCGATCTGCTCCACTTCATCACCTGGGGCGGCGGCGGTTGGGGTGACCCGCTAGCGCGCGATCCGGAGCTGGTCGGTCTCGAAATCCGTCAGGGCCTCGTCACCCCCGCAGGCGCGCGCGCCTATGGTGTTGTCGCTGACGGCGAAGGCGTGGTGGACACCGCCGGAACGCAAGCGCTGCGCGCGGAAATGGCTGCCTCGCGCGGGGAACTGCCGCTGTTCGATTACGGCCCCGGCATCGATGCGCTGCGCGCCAACTGCGAAGCCGAAACCGGCCTGCCCGCCCCGATCCAGCCGGTCTGGAACATGCGGGAGGCCGCAGAATGAACGCCGTCACCCCGACCGCCAACACCAGCGCGCTGGCGGGCATCAAGGTGGTCGAGATGGGCCAGCTGCTCGCAGGCCCCTTCTGCGGCCAGTTGCTTGGCGACATGGGCGCCGACGTCGTCAAGATCGAACCGCCGGGCGCAGGCGATCCGATGCGCAACTGGGGCCAGGGCGACGAGAAGGTGCAGTGGGAAGTGATCGCACGCAACAAGCGCTCGGTCACCTGCAACCTGCGCGTGCCCGAAGGACAGGCCCTCGCCAAGCGGCTGATTGCCGATGCCGACGTGCTGATCGAGAACTTCAAGCCCGGCACGCTCGAACGCTGGGGCCTGTCGCCTGCGGAACTCCACGCCATCAACCCCGGCCTGATCATCGCCCGCATGTCGGGCTACGGGCAGGACGGCCCCTATTCCGACCGCGCCGGGTTCGGCGGGATCGGCGAGGCGATGGGCGGCTGGCGCTATATCGTCGGCGAACCCGACCGTCCGCCCAGCCGTATGGGCATTTCGATCGGCGACACCCTGTGCGCGACCTATGGCGCGCTGGGTGTGCTCGCCGCGCTGCACCACCGCGACAAGACAGGCGAAGGCCAGGTGGTCGACTCCGCGCTCTACGAGGCGGTGTTGCAAGTGATGGAGGGCCTTGTGCCCGAATATGACCGCAACGGCGTGATCCGCGAACGTTCGGGCTCGGTGCTGAAGGGCATCGCGCCGTCCAATGTCTATACCTGCAAGGACGGCAGCTACATGATCGGCGCCAATGGCGATGCGATCTTCGCCCGGCTGTGTCAGGCCATGGGCCGTCCCGAACTGGCCACGGACGAACGCTATTCGAGCCACATCGCCCGCGGCATCCATCAGGACGAGCTCGACGCGCTGATCAACGACTGGACCGGCACGCTCACCGTGGACCAAGTCGATGCGCTGATGATCGAATATTCGATCCCCGCGGGCCGGGTCTATCGCGCGCCCGACATGCTCGCCGATCCGCATTTCCAGGCGCGCGAGGCGATCATAGAGGTCGAGACGCGGGAGCGCGGCAAGCTGAAGATGCAGAACGCCTTTCCCAAGCTTTCGAGGACACCCTCCACCATCCGCCGTCCGGCTCCTTCGTTCCCGGGACAGGACAATGCGGAGGTCTATGGCGAGCGGCTGGGCCTCGATGCGGGCGAGCTTGAGAAGCTGGCCGCGGCGGGGATCATCTGATGGCCGGCCCCTCGGCAGCCGATAATTATGCAGGCGTGTACGAGGGGCGGCTCCAGCCGGGGACGCGTCCGGCGCTGCTGATCGTCGATGTGGTGGCGGCCTACCTCACCGAAGGCTCGCCGCTGTTCATGCAGAGCGCGGCGGCGGCGAAGGACAGCAACCGCCGCCTCGCCGATGCCGCACGCGCGGCAGGCGTGCCGGTGATCTTCACCAATGTCCAATATCAGCCCGGCGGCGCGGACGGCGGGGTTTTCTACAAGAAGGCACCGGTGCTCAAGGCGTTTGACGAAGGCTCGCCGCTGGGTGCCTTCCCCGAGGATCTGATCCCGCAGCCGGGTGACCGCGTGTTCACCAAGCAATACCCCTCCGCCTTCTTCGGCACGGGCCTTGCCGAGGTGCTACACGCCGAGGGTATCGATACGCTGCTGATCACAGGATATTCGACCAGCGGCTGCGTACGGGCGAGCGCGCTGGACGCGATGCAATACGGCTTTATCCCGCTCGTCGTGCGCGAAGCCTGCGCCGACCGCCACGAGGGCCCGCACGAGGCCAACCTGTTCGACCTTCAGGCCAAATATGCCGAAGTGATTGACGAGGCAGAGGCGTTCAAGGTCATCGGCGCCTGAGGCCCAAACAAAAAAATGGCGCGCCCGGCAGGACTCGAACCTGCTGCCTCAAGATTAGAAGTCTCGCGCTCTATCCAGATGAGCTACGGGCGCGCGCCGGAGAGGCCAATAGCGCGCTTTGATCGCCAAGGGAATCGCGCTAACCCACCATCCGATGGAAAACAGCTCTCCCGCCAATATCGCCGCCGATCCCGCCGCCGCCTTTGACCGCGATCCGGATGACGGCATCCAGGCCACCAGCCATGCGCCGGTGCATTTCCGCTATTACGATCTCGTGATGGCTGCCTTCGTCGCGATCCTGCTGCTGTCGAACCTGATCGGCGCGGCCAAGCTATCGACCGTGGCGGGCTTTACCTTCGGGGCGGGCATCCTGTTCTTCCCGCTCGGCTATGTCATCGGGGACGTGCTGACCGAGGTCTATGGCTATGCCCGCGCGCGCCGCGTGATCTGGACGGGGTTCGCCGCGCTGACCTTCATGGCCTTCATGTCTTTTGTCGTGGTCGCCATGCCGCCCGCCGACAGTTGGACCGGTCAGGCCGCCTATGACGAGGTATTCGGCAGCACCTGGCGCATCGTCGTCGCCTCGATCACCGCATTCTGGGCGGGCGAGTTCGTCAATTCCTTCGTCATGGCCAAGATGAAGGTGCTCACCAAGGGCCGCCTGCTATGGACCCGCACGATCGGATCGACCTTCGTCGGACAGGGCGTGGACAGCCTGATCTTCTACCCGATCGCCTTTCTCGGCATCTGGACGACGCAGGACGTGGTGACCGTGATTGTCACCAACTGGGCGCTCAAGGTGGGCTGGGAAGCCGCGCTTACCCCCGTCACCTATGTGGTGGTGAACAAGCTCAAGAAGGCCGAAGGCGTGGACCTGTTCGATCTCGACACCGACTTCTCGCCCTTTGCCAGCAGCAAGGAAGGTTAGTCCCCGCGCGAGAGAAGTTCCTCGGCCGGCGCGATTTCCACCCGCCATTCGGTCCCGAGCCGGCCTGCGAGAAGCTTCATATCCTTCTCTGTCGGCACGCCGAACAGCGCGGCGTGGCTTTCTGCCAGTTTCAGCACCAGCACGCTGTCTTCCAGCGCCAGCCGGCTAACTTCGAGCGAACGGCGCGAGCGCGCGCCCAGCCGTCGCGCCAGCCGTAGCGCAAGGCCCCAGCGCACCGCTTCCTCCAGCGCCTCCTCGCTCGCCAATGCGCGCACGCGAGCGGGCAGGTCGAGCACGTTGCCATTGGCTGCAATCGCCGCCGCCATCATTGCCCGATCCTTGCCGTCCACCCCGATCCAGCGCTTGTGCAGCGCCCAGTCGATCGCTTGCGGCAGGCGCAGGTTGGGCTCGATCTGCATCGATGCGAGCGCCAGCATGGTCGCTGCCAGCCGCAGCCTTTCGCTGCCGTGATCGCGCGCGGGAGCCGCATCAAGCGTCCATGCCGCCATCCGCGTCGCCAGCGTCACCGGCGTGCCGCGCTGGTTGGCGAACACCCCGACGCCGGCCAGCAGCGGGTCCTGCGCCCGGCTGTGATCGGGCAGGCGGTCGTAAAGCAGCCCTTCGCGCAGGCCCCATGACGAGAACACCACCTTGTCCGGATTGAGCCGCGTCAGCAGCGCCGACAGCAGCACTGCGGCATCGGGCAGCTTTTCGGCGCGCATCGTGGAAATCCTCTCGCGCCCTTTAAGCGCCTCGCTCTCGCTTCCCGCCAGCGCGGCGGCAAGTTCCTGCGCGCTGGCGGGATCGAGTTCGAAGCCGTGCGGATCGCTTAGCGGATGATTGCGCAGCGCCATGGCGTAAACCGCCATCGCCCGCCACGTGCCGCCGACGAGATAAAGCGCGCCATTGTCTTGCGGCGGCGTGGCGGACAAATCCCACCCGGCCTTGCGGATCGCCTTGTCGAGGCTCTTGCGCATCTCACCCCGCCCGCGCCCGCGATAATCGGGCAGGCGCAACGTGCCCAATGGCAGCGTGCTCGCCCCATCGGCCATGCCGCGCGCGACCCGCACCAGTTCAAGGCTGCCGCCGCCCAGATCCGCCACGATCCCGCGCGCATCGGGGAAAGCGCCGATGACGCCAAGCGCGCTCAGCAGCGCCTCTTCCTCGCCCGAGATGACGCGCGGCTCCAGACCGATCGCGCGCAGCTGTGCGACGAATTCCGGCCCGTTCGCCGCATCGCGCACCGCTGCGGTAGCGACGGTCTCGACATCGTCGATGCCCAGATCATCGAGCAGCAGCGCAAAGCGTTTGAGGCCGCGCAGCGCCAGCGCCACCGCCTCGTCCGCCAGCCTCCCCGTCGCGGCGATCTCGCGCCCCAGCTTGGCGGTCACTTTCTCGTTCAGCAGCACCATCGGCGCGCGCATCGCTCCGCCGTAGACGACCAGACGCACCGTGTTCGATCCGATGTCGATGATCGCGCTTTCGGGCGTGCTGCCGCCAAAAGCCCCGTCGCGATCGTCGCGCCGCTTGCGATAGCTCATGCGGCGGCACCCCGGCGCAGGCTCAGCTTGGGCACCGCCCCTGCCTCCAGCGCCCCGCCGCGACCCGAAAGCGAAGGGTTGGTCATGAAATAGCGGTGACAGTTGAACGGCTTGCCGTCGGTGGTGACGCGTGAATAAGAGCCGTCGGGATTGCACCACCAGCTCTGTTCGGTGTCCAGCATGTTAGCCAGCAGCACCTGTTGCAGCACCTGATCATGCACCGTGCGGTTGAGTATGGGGATTAGCGCCTCGACCCGGCGATCGAGATTGCGGCTCATCAGGTCAGCCGAAGAGATATAAACCGCAGCCTGGGCGCTAGGCATCGCCGCACCATTGGCGAAGGCGTAAATGCGGCTGTGTTCGAGGAAGCGGCCGATGATCGACTTGACCCGGATGTTCTCGGAAAGACCGGCGATGCCCGGACGCAGGCAGCAGATGCCGCGCACCACCAGTTCGATCTGCACGCCCGCGTTGCTGGCGGCGTAAAGCCGGTCGATGATGCCGTCATCGGTGATCTGGTTGCATTTCATCCAGATGGCGGCCGGCTTGCCCGCCCGGGCATTGGCGATCTCGGCATCGATCCGGCGATAGATCTCCCCGCGCAGGTCGATCGGGGCGATGTGGATGCGTTCAAGCGCGTGCGGCTCGACATAGCCGGTGACGAAATTGAACATCTTGGCCGCATCACGCCCGAGCTTTGGATCGGCGGTGAAGAAGCTGAGGTCGGTGTAAATCTTGGCGGTGACGGGGTGATAATTGCCCGTGCCGAAATGGCAGTAGGTGCGGAACGAGGCTCCCTCGCGCCGCACCACCATCGCGACCTTGGCGTGGGTCTTCCAGTCGGTGAAGCCGTAGATCACCTGGACGCCCGCGCGTTCCAGCTTGCTCGCCCATTTGAGGTTCTGTTCCTCGTCGAAGCGGGCCTTAAGCTCGACCACGGCGGTGACCGACTTGCCCGCCTCTGCCGCCTCGATCAGCGCGTTGATCACCGCGCTTTGCGAGCCCGCGCGGTAGAGCGTCTGCTTGATCGCCACCACGTCCGCGTCGGCCGCAGCCTGACGCAGGAAATCGACCACCACCTCGAAGCTTTCATAGGGGTGATGGATGATGATGTCCTTTTCGCGGATCGCGGAAAAGGCATCGCCGTCATGTTCGCGGATGCGTTCGGGAAAGCGCGGGGAATAGGCATCGAACTTGAGGTCGGGCCGGTCTTCTCCGACAATTTCGGCAAGCCCGTCGATCCCGATCATCCCGTCGGTCTTGATCACCGCCGCTTCATGGACGCCGAGCTGTTCGAGCAGGACCTCCTCTGCGGCGGGATCGAAATCCTCTTCCAGTTCCAACTGGATCACCTGGCCGCGCCGGCGCCGTTGAATCGCGCTGCGGAAGGTGCGCACCAGATCCTCGGCCTCTTCCTCGATCTCGATATCGCTATCGCGCAGCACCCGGAACAACCCGTCGCCCTGGATGGTGAAGCCGGGAAACAGCGCAGCGGCGTAGCGCTGGATCAGGCTGGCGATCGAGATGTACAGCGCACCGCCACCGCCCGCCGCGGCACCCGTCACCTCGTCCGGCACCCGCACGAAGCGCGGCAGCGCGCTGGGGATCAGCACCATTTCGATCAGCTGTTCCTTGTCCGCATCGCGGGTAAGCGTGAACAGCAGGCCCAGTCCGCCGTTCTGGACGAAGGGGAACGGGTGCGCCGGATCGATCGCCTGCGGGGTGATGATCGGCAGAATTTCCTCGAGGAAGAAGCTCTTGAGCCACTTGTGCGCGGCAGGCTTCAGCCGTTCCTCGTCGGCGACGTGGATATCGGCCCCGGCCAGACTATCGCGCAAGGTGCGCCAGATCGCCTGCTGGCGGGCGGAAAGCACCGCCAGCGTCTCGCGGATGGCGGTCAACTGCTGGGTGGGGGACAGCCCGTCAATCGAAGGACGCCCGATGCCGCGCTGCGCCTGCCCCACCAGCCCGGCGACGCGGATCATCATGAATTCATCGAGATTGCTGCCCGAAATCGACAGGAAGCGCAGGCGTTCAAGCAGCGGGTATTGCTCGTTACAGGCCTCGGCCAGGACGCGCTGGTTGAACTGGAGCCACGAAAGCTCGCGGTTGAAATAGGGCGATTCGTCGGGGCCGAGTTCGGCAAACGCAGGTGCGCCCTGGGCGTCGGGCAAATCGTCGGACTGGATCGGTGACGTGCTCATCGCTTCCCTGCTCGCTTGGCCCGCGTTGTTGTCGCGGCGCATCGCACGCGCATCTGTTCGCTGGCGCACGCGGTGTAAATCACCTTGGGCCGCCTGTCACATGGAAGTCAATTTGTGCAGTGGGACGCAAGTATCGCGCTGCAACGCGAGCCGAAAAGCTAGATCAGCGATTTGCTGTCCGCGATTGCCGTGATGCCGCGCTTGCCATTGGCGTCGCGGCCAAGCTGCACGATCACGTCGATCACGCTGGCGGCATAGGCGATGGTGTCCGACCGGGTGAGGCCGATGCCGGTCTGCATCACCATCAGCGAAAGCTGCTCCAGCGCGCCGCGCAGGGAGTTCGCGTGGATGGTGGAAAAGCTGCCCGGATGACCGGTGTTGATCGCGCGCAGGAAGCTGACGCTCTCCGCGCCGCGCAATTCGCCCAGCACGATGCGATCGGGGCGCAGGCGCAGCGCGGCTTGCAGCAATTCGTTGGCCGTCACCTTGGCCTCACCCAGCTCGCCCTTCACCGCAACCAGACCCACCGCATTGTCGCCCGGGAATTTTAGTTCGGGCGTATCTTCCACCAGCACCACGCGTTCGGCACGGGGAATCTCGCCCAGCATGGCGTTGAGGAACGTCGTCTTGCCGGTGCTGGTCCCGCCCGAGATCAGGATCGTGCGGCGGTTGCGGATCGCCTCGCGCAGATAGGAAATCGGCTGGCCTTGCGGATCGGGCATGGCAACTTGCCCCTCCCCCGCCAGCGGGCCGGTGTCATAGGCATCAAGCGGCAGGTCCAGCCGGCGGTGGCGGCGGATCGCCATGACCCAATGCTTGCGCGCGGCGGGCGGTCCGCAGAACTGCACGCGCGCACCGTCGGGCAGGGTCGCACCGAGCAGCGGGTGTTCGCGGTTGATGCCCTGATGGGAAACGCGGGCGACCTGTTCGGCCAGGCGCTGCACCAGACGGTCGTCGATCTCGGGCGTTTCGATCCGCTGCATCCCCGGATTGGCGGCATCCTCGATCCACACCTCGCCCGGCCGGTTGACCATGATCTCGGTCACGGTGTCACGGTCGAGCCAGCGGCGGAAAGGCGCGAGATAGGCTTCGAGATAGACGCTGCGTTCGGCGGCCAGCGGGGCCGCATTGGCCTCGCCCGCTTCCTCGCCCGCATTGGCGCCCAGCCGGTGAATATCCGCGCTCATCGCAATGGCCTTACTTGACCGTGCTGAAGTCGAGATCGCGCGCGGTGAACACGCGGATCGGTTCACCCATGCGCACGCGGATGGTGGGGCTGATATTGCCGGTCTGCTGCACCGCCGAATTGGCCGCACCCTGCGCGCCGCCCGCGACGATCACGCCGCCCACGCCGCCGGTCGCGATCGCGCCGAGGCCGCCAACGACCGACAGCAGCAGGCCCGATCCGAAGCGCTTCAGGAAGTGGCTGTTGACGTCGCCCTCAAGCCCCGTCGTCCCGTCAAATCCGATAGCGGGCGAGCCGATGTTGACCGACACGCCATCGGGCCGGATCAGCCGGGTCCAGATCACATAGGCGCGCTTCTGCCCCTGCTGCACGCCTGCCTGATACTGTCCGATCAGGCGCGATGAACGCGGGATCAGCACGCGCTTGCCGTCGAAGCTGCGCACGTCCTGGCTCACCACCGCGCGGACATAGCCCGGCACGTCGGTGTTGATCGCGGTTTCAAGGATCGCGGGGATCAGCGTGCCTTCAGTGACGGTGGTCGACGGGTTGACCATCGGTCGCGCCTGCGCTGGTGCGCCGCCCACGCCGCCGACGCGGCTGGCAAAGGCCGCCGCGCTGGAATTGCCCAGATCCGCCCCCGTGGCACCGGCAGGTGCAGAGGCTCCGGCGGGCGCGTCTGCCGCCTGCACGTTGTTCGCGGCGCGGCTGGCATCGAACACCATGGTCGGGCTGGCATAGGGATTGGCGACGGGCATCACCGCCTGCACGGGCTGGTTGGCCAAAACCGGTGCGGGCGCGGGATCGGGTTGCGGGGTCACGGTGGCGGGCACGGCAACGGGCACTTCAGGCGCGGGCACGGCAGCGGCCTGCGGCGGGGCGACCTGCGGATTGCCTACGCCTTGCGGTTCGGGCAGGCGGGCGGATTCCATCGCCCAGAACGTCACCGCGCCGATCGCACCGATCAGCAGGACGCCCGCAGCAAGCCCCAGCCCGTCACCCTTGGCCTTGCGGTCGGTGACGGCAGGAAAGGCCGCGCGGCTGGCGAGATCGATGATCTCGGCCGATTCCTGTTCGCGCGGGTCGGTGGTCTCCCCGGCGCTGTTCCCGCCCTTCTTCGGCGGCAGTCGCATGGCAAGGCGCATTACTTGGCTCCCTTCTTGCGCGGAGCGCTGAGCCCGGCGCTGCGGGCGGAAACGGGCGACGGCCCGGTATTGGTCAGCGTCGCGGTATCGCGTCCGGATCGCAGGATGATCTGCGGCGGCACGCCGTCCACCACCACGGTATCCCCGCGTACGGTGAAGTTGACCGGGCCTTCGTCGCCGGCCTCGTTGGTGACGAGGATCGCCGGGATCGCGGTGCCTGCGGGCCAGGTCAGGAACACGGCGGAACCATCGTCATAGGCGCGTTCGGGCAGCAATTCGCGCGTTCCCGCGCTCGCCCATTCGAAGTTGAGGTTGGCCGGATCGGCGACCGCATAGGGATCGTTCGCCGCGTCGCGTTCAAGCGGACTGGCGGCCAGCCGCGCGGCTTCGACCTCGGCTGCGGCTTCGGCTGCAAGGCGCGCTTCCTCCGCCGCCCGCTCCAGATCGGGATAGCGGAATTTCAGCACATAGAGCGGCGCATTCTTCGGGCTGGCGACCAGATCGAACAGATAGGTGCGCTTGTCGGTCACCACCGTCATGTTGGTGCGTGCCGAGGGTTCGAGCGGCTTCACGAACAGAATGTCCTGCGCCTTGTTGGGCTGCACCTGCCAGGCCGTGCTGTCACCGATCGCCACGTTCTCGATCACCTCATCCGGACCGAACTTGATGGTGGTCTGCACCAGCACCTTACCGTCGATCCGCACGACGGCAGCTTCGTCGAACACGAGGGTTTTCAGACGCGGATCGTCAGCCAGCGCGGGGAAAGCGCAAGCCAGCACGAGCGGGGCAAGGGTCAGCCGAAAAATACCGGCGCGGGTCATTGAAAGGTCTCCGGTGATGTCTTTTTCGCCGCGCCCCCATGGGCGGTCTGGCGGAAGCGGTTGCCGATGCCGCGTGTGCGCGACGTGGCAGGCCCTTGCTGCGACGCCTGCCCGCCCGCGCCGCCGGTGGCATAGACGCGTGTTTCACGTGAAACAGGGGCAACTCCGCCGTCATTGGCGGCAAGGCCAGCCAAAATCGGGGCAACTTCGGTCCTGCGCGCGCCAATTGCGCTGTTGGCGGGTGCGACGGCGGCGGTGCGCGGCATGGTCGGCGCCAATGGTGCGGGCCCGGTAACGACGCGCGTAGCCTCGCCCGCGCGCTCACGCTCCCTGCCCGGTACCAGACCGAACACCTGCCAGCCCGCAACCATCGTTGCCGCCACTTTCAGCGCAAGGAACATCAGCGCCATGTGGACCGCGCCGACGAGGAAGAATGCCATCGCTGCCTGCTGGTCGATTGTGCCCGGCACAGCCACCAGCGCGGCGAGGATCGGGACTGCCAGTTCGAGCATGATCGTGCCCCCCAGCACCGCGAACAGCGGCGCGAGCGCCATCATCGTCAGCCCCTTGAGCCAGCCGGTGAACAGGCCGCGCGTGCCTTCGAACAGCGCCAGCACCACGAAGATCGGCCCCACCGCCAGCAGCAGAGCCAGCGCGATCCGCGCCGTCACCAGCAGGCCGACCGTGCCGAGCAAGAGCAGCATCGCCCCGAACCACATCATGCCGGGCGGGGAAAAGGCGTTGATATCCTTGGTATCCCCGCTCGCCTGCTGGATCGCAAGGAACACCACGTCGAGTTTCTGGGCGAACACAATGGTCGCCGATTCACCCTGCGTGCCGGTGAGTATCCCGGCGATCTGGTCCGGCCCGCCGATGAAGATGTTGTAGAACACGGTCGAAAAGGCGACGAAACTGGTCGCAAAACCCATCACCAGGCCTAGCGTGATAACCTTGGGCAACAGCGCCCTCACGCCGAGGTTCGACCGACCCAGCATCAGGGAGATCGCGAAGAACCCGACATAGAGCACCAGCATCAGCGTCAGCGCGGTGGTCAGCTGCCCGTCGGTGCCGAACAGACGGTTGAAGGCCTGTTCCGACACGCTGCTGGCGATGCAGTCGACCGCCGACAGCGCGGCGGCGACGCCGGTGCCCATCGACTGGGCGGCAAGATCGCAGGCCGTCGTCATTCCGCCGCCTGCCAGACGGGCTGGCCGTCATCGTCAATGGTCGAACCATCCGGCCACGGCTTTCCGGTGAGCACAGGATACCACGCCGCCGGTTCGTCACCCACCGCCTCGCGCAGCAGATCAAGCCGCCGCACCGCGCTTTCGCGGCCGGAAAGGACCGTCAGCACCTCGGGCGCGCCCGACAGGTCTAACCGGACGACCACGCTGGCATCGGGCTGTCGCACAAGGAAACAGCGGCTATGCGCGGGCAAGCTCCGGATCAGCGCGAATTCGTGTTCGGTCAGGCCGAAACCGTCGCAGTAATCCTCGGGCCGCGCGCGGCTGTTGGGCATGAACACCATCGTCGCGGTCTGTTCGACCAGCGCGGTGGAAATCCGGCTGTCGAGCGCATCACGCGCCGACTGGGTGGCGAAACCGACCAGCGCATTGCGCTTTCTCAACGTCTTGAGCCAGTCGCGGATGCGCGCGGCGAACACCTCGTCATCCAGCGCCTTCCAGCCTTCGTCGATCAGGATCATGGTCGGCTGCCCGTCCAGCCGCTCGTCGATGCGGTGGAACAGATACATCATGGTCGGCGTGCGCAGGCGCGGGTTTTCGAGCAGCGCAGTCATGTCGAAGCCGAGCACGCGCGTCGTCAGGTCAAGCCGGTCCTGCGCGTTGTCGAACAGCCAGCTATGCTCGCCCTCCCCGATCCACGCAGCCAGACGATCGGCCAGATCGCCCGGTTCGGGGCGGCGGGTGCCCGCCAGCAATTCCTTGAAATGCCTGAGGCGGCGCAGGCTCGCGGCGTTGGCATAGGTCGCATCGACCGCGGCGCTGATGGTTGCGAATTCCTCCGGCCCGTCGGCCTTCAGCAGCACCGCCAGCCAGTCGCGCAGGAAGGCGCGGTTGGCGGGGCTGTCGGGCAGCGAGAGCGGGTTGAAGCCGGTGGGCGCACCCGGCGCGATCCGGTCATACCGGCCGCCGATGCCGCGAATGAACAGCTCTGCCCCGCGATCCTTGTCGAACAGGATGGTGCGCGGTTTGAACTTCTGCGCCTGCGCAGCGAGGAAGTTCATCACCACCGTCTTGCCCGAACCCGACGGCCCAATGACGCTGAAATTGCCCAGATCGCCGTGGTGGAAATTGAAGAAGAACGGGGTCGCGCTGGTGGTTTCCAGCAGGGTCACCGCGTCGCCCCAGTGATTGCCGCTCGCCTGACCCAGCGCAAAGCCGTGGAAAGACCCGAAGCCCGCCATATTGGCCGAAGAAATCAGCGCGCGGCGCACGATATATTCCTCGTTGCCGGGGAACTGTGCCCAGAAGGCGGGTTCGAGATTGGTATCCTCGCGCACCGCGATTGCGCCGGTATCGGCCAGCGCGGCAGCGCAAGCGGCCATCGCATCGTCGAGGCGCGGGAGCGTGGCCTCGCGCACCAGCACAGTGAGGTGATGATCGCCAAAGCCCACCGCCCCGTTGCCCAGCGCATCGCGGGCCGACAGCATCTCGGCCCGTTCGGCGGCAGCCTCTTCATCGACCGAGCGCGACCGGCGCAGGGCGAGGTCGATCCGTTCCTTGGCAGTGGTGCGCTCGTTCGGGGCGTAGCTTTCAGTGACGACCATTTCGAAGGGCAGGCGCAACAGGTTGTCGAGCAGCCCGGGCGAGGTCGCTTCCGGGTAATCCTTCAGCCCGAGGATCGCGGCGAAATCGGGCGCGGCCGACCCGCGCAGTTCCATCGCGTCGAGCCCGAAGGAGGCGCGGCGATAGGGCAGCATGTGGCCGATATCGGTCTCCGGCGACGGACGGCGCACGGGGCGCATTTCGCCGTTATAGAGCGCCGAAAGCAGCTCCAGCATTTCCGAATTGGTGCCGCCATTGGCAGAGCCCGGGGCCTGATAATCCCCCAGCACCGCCGCGCCGTAATTCTGGAGCGAGGCGACGAGACCGGTGATCGCGGCCTTCAGCGAGCGGATGTCCTTAGGATCGGCCTCCAGCTCTTCCTGCCGGCTGCGCGAGAACATCTTCGACAGGCGCTCGGGCAGGCCGGTCTTTCCGCGTGCGGGGCGACGGATCAGGGTTACGAACTGGTCGTTGATGAACAGCGATCCGCCTGCCAGCCGCTGTTTCCAGCGCGCGTCGATATGGCGCGACAGGGCATCGGGGAATTCCGCGTCCAGTTCCACCTCCACCCGGCGGCGGATGACGTGGTGATACATCACGAAACGCGCATCAAGCGTGCTGCGCAGCATCACCTCGCGGGTGGCGGCGTGGGCGTTCAGCGCGTCGCTGTCCTCCGTTTCAAACAGCAGCCCCGGCACCTGAATCGCGCTCATGACCGAACCATCGCGCAGCAGCAAGGTGTTCTCGTCGATCAGGCGCGCATAGGGCAGCCGGTCGCCGACCTTGGCTTCCTTCGCGCTCCAGGCGGCGGCTCCAAGCCATTTCACCATGACGGCACATCCTCAGGGCGCATAGGAGTTGCACCCCCAACGTTTGAAATTGGGCACGCGCGGGCATTTGCTGACCTTGGTGATCCACAGGTCGAAAATGCGCGGTTCACGCAGCGAAGCGAAATAGCCGATCACATGCATCACGATCGGCACGGGAATGATCCAGAAGCTCTTGAGCATCAGGAAGGCGATGGTCGTCACCATCAGATTGATGATGAAGAAGTTCATCGTCACGCCCGCGAACATCTGCGGGCGGGTGAGCGCGCGGTGCACCGGGTGACGGACAAGCTCGCTCATCGCTCTTCCCCTTACCCGGCGGCCGACTGGATGCCGGCGACGATGGTGGTCGCGCCGAACAGGATGAAGACGCCGATGATAACCGTCGCGCCGAAGCGCCAGTTCATCCGGCCGGTCAGCATCATGAAGCCGATCGCAGCCACCGCCATCACCGCGACGGTGGTCGCCACGGTGCCGAGCAGCGTGCCCTGAAGCCACAGCAGCGCATTATTGATCGGCCCGGAACCGGCCGGATCGGCGCTTTGCGCGAAAGCCGCGGCAGGCGTCAAGGCCATCACCAGCAGCGCGGCAAGGCGGGCGGGAATACGAAGAAGCGAAGTCATCAAGTGTCTCATCGTCCTGAAGATAGCGCCGCCGGTCTACTGTCCTTGCGGGCGCGCATGGTTGGCAAGGCGGCCCATGATGGCCGCGACATATTGCTGGGTTTCGCGGATGTTCGGAATGCCGCCCGCACGCTCGACCCGGCCCGGGCCGGCATTATAGGCGGCGAGCGCTTTTTCGAGGTCACCGTCGAAACGGTCGAGCTGTTCGCGCAGGTAACGCGCCCCGCCCTCGAGATTCTGGAACGGGTCTGACGCATCCACCCCGAGATAGCGCGCCGTGCCCGGCATCAGCTGTGCAAGCCCGCGCGCGCCGACGGGCGAGACGGCGTTCTCGCGCCAGCGGCTCTCCTGCCACACCACCGCCTCGAGCAGCGACGGCGACAGGTCGAACCGCGCTGCAAGTTCGTGGATCTTGGCGGCATAACGCGCCGGAACGCCTGCGGCATGGCGGGCGGGATCGGCGATTGCGGATTCGGGAAGCGACAGGCCTTCGACCAGCAACGGCGTGGCGGCGGCTTCGGCCGCCAGCGCACCGTCAGCCGGAATGCCGGCAAGCGGCCCTGCAACCCAGCGCGCCCCGTCCGCGCCGAGTTCGAGCACGTCGGCACGCGCCGTGGAGGCGGCGGTCAGCAAGGTGGCAGCAATGGTGACGCGGCATGCCGCGGCGAGAATCATTCCAAGGTCCTCCGGAATGTCTCCCTATTGTCTACTCTAAATGACAGGCAGGTGACAGCCTCGGAACCGGGCCTGTCCCGGACGGGGCTGGCGCACGGCAAAACGGGCGGCCCGCCCCCGGCAGACCGCCCGTGCGTATCCCCGATGCGACCCGCGGGCCGCCATGTCATCAGTCGCGATAGGTCAGCTGTTCGCCGCGCATGTCGGCGGGTCGGAATTCGCCGCGCGCCAGCATCCTGAGCGCCTTGCGTGCCAGACGACGCGAATCGGTGGCAGAGCCGTCAGCCGTATCAAGCTCAACCACCTCGTGGCAGTTCAGCGCCGCCTCGAAAGCAGCCTGCGCCTTGGCCTCGTCGCCCTTGTGGGCATAGGCAATGCCAAGGTTGATCAACACCGCCGGATCATGCGGATCGGCGGCGGCGGCGCGCTGAAGCACGGCCAGCGCCTCGTCCTCGCGTCCGGCGGCGAGCGTCTGTGCAGCAAGATCGCCGCCCGGCGCAGTCTGCAACTGGGCCGCAGGTGCGGCGGCAGGCGAAGCGGTGGCGGCAGCGACTGCCAGTGCGAAAGCGGTAAGGGACATAGCGCAAGGCTCCTCTTCCAATGCGAGGAGCATAGTGACTCAGGTTTCGCCTCGATGCAACAAAACCGTAACACTGTAATTTTTCTGCAATTTTACAGACCAAACATCTGATTTTCCGTTATTTCATACTGTAATATTTCCGGTCCGAACCAACTGGTTTTTTGTCATAAAGGTCTTTCTTCGGTCATAATCACGCAAATGCCACGCAGCTGTCATGCTGCAAGAATTCTGTCACGCAGCCCGCCTAGCGAGACCCGGCGCAATCGAATCCATGACCCGCGCTATTCAACGATTCTCGGCTTTTCAGGGGACCGCTCGCTGTGAAAAACATTCAACGCACTCTCGTTCTGGGTTGCAGCCTCGTGGCGCTGGCCGGCTGCGGCGCGGACGAAATCGTCTCGCCCGGCACCAGCGGCGACATCATCATCAACAACCCGCCGCCGGTCCCCGCGCCGACCCCCACGCCGACCCCGACCCAGTCGGCGGTCACTCCGGCAGCCGGCTGCCCGACCATCAATTCGACAGGCGGCCTGACCGATGCCGGCACCATTTCCGGCCCGACCGGCGAATGGCGCGTCTGCACCCTGCCCGCCACCGTCAATGCCAGCGACACGCTGCCCTATATTCCGGGCCTGCTCTACCAGCTCGGCGGTCAGGTTTTCGTCGGCTCCGATCAGGGCTTCTCCAGCACCAACACCGCCGTCACGCTGACGGTGGAGCCGGGTGTGATCGTCTTCGCGCAAGGTTCGGCGGCGCTGATCGTCAACCGCGGCAACCGCCTCAACGCCAACGGCACCGCCGATCGCCCGATCGTCTGGACCAGCCGCGACAACATCATCGGCGTTGCCAATGACAACAGCCAGCAGCAGTGGGGCGGCGTTGTGCTTCTCGGCCGTGCCCGCGTGTCCGACTGCGCCACCGGCGGGGTGAACCTCGACGCGACCTTCTCGCAGAACCCGACCTGCCAGCAGAACCTCGAAGGTGCGGCGACCACCATTCCCTATGGCGGCGCGAATGATGCCGATAACTCGGGTTCGTTCACCTTCAACCAGATCCGCTTCTCGGGCTTCGAACTGGCACCGGGCAACGAACTCCAGTCGCTGACCACCGGCGGCACCGGCTCGGGCACCACCATCGCCAACCTCCAGTCGTTCAACAGCTCGGACGACGGGATGGAGTTCTTCGGCGGCGTGGTGCAGATGCGCAATGTCGCGGTCATCGGCGCCTCGGACGACTCGCTCGACGTCGATACCGGTGCGCGTGCCGATCTGGACACCGTGCTGGTGGTGCAGCGCACGACCACGGGCGATTCGATCATCGAACTCGACTCGCCCAACTCGGTCGGCAACCCGATCGCGGCCTTCCCGAAGACCCGTTTCCAGGTGAACAACTTCACCTTCGTGGAGCGTTCCTCGGTTTCGGCCCAGATGGTCCGCGCTCGTGGCGGCGCCGGCCTGAGCCTCACCAATGGCGTGATGGACAAGATCGACGGGACGGCGACCTTCTGCTTCCGTATCGACGAGCAGGAAACGCTCGACGCGCTGATCGGGATCAACTCGGTGGTATGCGACGGCGGCACCGACCGTCAGGCGCGCGGCGATCGCAGCTCGGGCACCAATGCAACCACCGATGCCGAAGTGCTGGCGGCGGTGACGGCTGGCACCAACGTGAACCTTGCCTTCACCATCACGCTGACCGGCGCGGTGATCAACGGCACCGGCGAAAACGGCGTGCCGGCATTCGCTGCCTCGGGCCGTTCGAGCTTCTTCCAGGACCGTACTTTCATCGGTGCGGTGCAGAACCAGGCGGGTCTGGAATCGACCTTCCGCAACTGGACCTGCAACTCCTCGATCCTCGACTTCGGCAGCGCCACCGGCGCCTGCACCTCGCTGCCGGTCTATAGCTGATCGCGTCTTTCGTACCCGTGGGAGGCGCCGCATTTTGCGCGCGCCTCCCGCTTTCGTTCTGACCGGGCGTCACGGCCCGCATTTCTCCCAAGGCCTATTCATGAAGGGGTCTCACATTATGTCGACCGGCAAGCGCCTGGCAGGGCTGCTGCTTCTCACCACGTCGCTTTCCTTCCCCGCGCTCGCACAGGCCCAGTCGGCCGATCCGCAGAGCGAGGACGAACTGACGGCACAGGTCGAGGAGACCCAGCCCGAAGAGCAGATCGAGGAAACCGATATCTCGATCCCCGGCGGCGGCATCATCGTCACCGGACGGCGCAACCGCAATCCCGAACGCGCATCGACCCAGGTGCTGAGCGTGCTGTCCGAAGCCGACATTGCCCGCACCGGCGAAGGCGATATCGCCGGCGCGCTGGGCCGGGTCAGCGGCCTTTCGCTGGTGGGCGACGGACGCGTGTTCGTGCGCGGTCTGGGCGACCGCTACTCGCTCGCGCTGCTCAACGGCCTGCCGCTTCCCAGCCCCGAACCGCTCAGCCGCGTGGTGCCGCTCGACATCTTCCCGACCAGCGTGATTTCCTCCTCGCTGGTGCAGAAGACCTATTCGGCCAACTTCCCCGGCGAATTCGGCGGCGGGGTGATCAACCTCACCACCAAGGCCGTGCCGACGGAGAACTTCCTCACCGTCAGCATCAGCGGCGGCGGCGATACCGAAACCACGTTTGAAAACGGCCTGACCTATTTCGGCAGCCGCTGGGACACCTTCGGCTTCGACAACGGCAACCGCGATATCCCGTCGAACCTGCAAGCCTTCTTCGACAGCGGCGAGCGCGCCGACGCGCTTACGCCCGAAGTCAGCGGCGCGATTGCGGGACAGCTGTTCCCGACCAATCTTGTCACCCTGCAGAAGAACGACCAGCTGCCGATCAACTTCAGCGCCAACATCACCGGCGGCCTGTCGTTCGAACTGGGCGACGACACCTATCTGGGCATCGTCGCGACCGCAGGGATCAGCAATTCGTGGCGCAATCGCTCGGTGCTCAACCAGGTCGGCAACGCGGACCTGAGCCAGGTGTTCGAAACCACCAACACCTTCATCACCGACAATAACGTGCTGGTGAACGGGATGCTGGGCGTGGGCCTCGACATCGGCGAACACACCATCCGCTGGACCAACCTCTACATCCGCGACACGCTCAAGACCGCGCGTCTGGGCGAGCGGACCGATATCCAGCTGGGCGACAGCGGGTTCGACTTCCTGCAGCAGCAGACCGCATGGTTCGAACGCCAGCTGATCGACAGCCAGCTGGTGACCGAGCTCGATTTCGGCGCGCTCGATGTCGATCTGCGCGGCGGCTATGCCCGCACCGACCGCGAGGCACCGTTCAACTCGACCTTCGAATATGTCCGCACCAACAACCCGGGCGACCCGTTCGGCAACCAGTTCCTCGTCAATATCGGCGGCTTCGTGGGTCAGGCCTCGCGCCCGATCGTCGAGTTCGACGATCTGAAGGAAGAACAATACTTCGCCGGGATCGACCTGTCCTACGAACTGCTGGACAATCTCGATGTCACGGTCGGCTATGCCTATCACGACACCGATCGCCGTTCGTCCAGCCGCGCCTTCCTGCCGCTGGTGAGCTGCGGACCGATCTGCGAATTCCTTTCGCCCGAAGGTGCCAACTCGCTGATCCAGGCAATCGGCCTGCGTCGCCCCGGCGACATCATCAACGGCGCGACCGTGGCGGGTTTCAACGTCTCGATCTTCGAACGTTCGCCCTTCCCGGTGTTCGACGCCGCGCTGACGGTGCATGCGGGCTACGGCCAGCTGCGCTGGGCGCCGCTCGATACGCTCACAGTCGAAGCCGGCGTGCGTTACGAGGACGGCAACCAGACAGTCGCGCTTGACCAGACGGTTTTCAGCACGCCGATCGCGGGCGCGACCCCGACCGATATCGCCAATGACTACTTCCTGCCCGGCGGCACGATCACGTGGGAAGCGATGGACGACCTGCAGCTGCGTCTGTCGGCTTCCAAGACCATCGCCCGCCCGCAGTTCCGCGAGCTGGTGGAACAGCTCTATTTCGATCCGGAATCGAACCGCCGCTACATCGGTAACCCGTTCCTGCAGGACAGCACGCTGTTCAACCTCGAAGGGCGCGCCGAATATTACCTTGGCGGCAAGAACAAGGTCAGCCTTGCCGGCTTCTACAAGAAGATCGACAACCCGATCGAAAACTTCCTGATCTTCGTTCCGGGCGAGTTCCGCACCAGCTTCGCCAACGCACCCGCGGCGGAGCTTTACGGGGCCGAGCTCGACGCGGCTTATGCCTTCGACCTGTATAACTGGGGCGGTTTCTTCGAGACGAAGGAACTGCTGGTGATGGCCAACTACACCTATGCCCAGTCGAGCATTTCGGTGACGGCGGGCGATATCGCCCCGGTGCCGGGCAGCCCCGAACAGGATGCCAGCCTGCTGTTCGACAACGGCGCGCCGCTGGTGGGCCAGTCGGACCACGTGGCGAACTTCTCGATCGGTCTGGAAGATACCGACAAGGTGCAGCAGTTCACCTTCCTGTTCAACTATGCGAGCGAGCGCGTGACCCTGCGCGGCGGGCCGCTGCCCGACGTGGTCGAGGATCCGGGCCTGACGGTCGATTTCGTCGCCCGTTCGGAAGTGAAGCTGGGCGGCACCCCGCTGGAGCTGAGCTTCGAGGTGCGCAATATCTTCGGCCGCGACAATTTCGAATTCCAGGAATTCAACGGCAACCGGATCGAAATCAACACCTTCCAGGTCGGCACCGCGTTCAATTTCGGAGTAAAGGCGAGCTTCTGACCGCCCGCGACCTTGCGCTGAAAATAGGAAAAGGCCGCTCCTTTCGGAGCGGCCTTTTCTTTTGCGGCTCGCGCCGTGCCTAGTTCTGGTTGACGGTGGCGGTGTTGCCGTTGCCGCTCTGCTCGATGGTCGAGACGTGGCCGGACTGTGTCTCGCCGTCGTCGGTCTGCGTCACGATGGCCGTGTTCGAGGACCCGGTCTGATCGATCTCCGAGTTCTCGCCGGTGCCGGTGCCCCCGGTCCCGTTCTGGGTGACGGTGGCGGTGTTGCCGCTTTCGAGCTGCGTCGTGGTCGCGGTCGCATTCGAGCCGTTCTGCGTGATGGTGCTCTGGTTCTGCGCAAAGGCAGGCGTGGCGACGGCCAGCGCAAGTGCGCTCGCACCCAGCGGCGTTAGTTTCTTCATGCTATTCCCCCCAATGCCGTCGACTCCAGCGCCGACCTGCCGAGGTTAGTTAACATAATACTGACGATTGGCAAACTGTCGTTGCCGTGCCGCAAGCCTCCTTGTGGCGCGGTTGCGGCGCGGGCCCGGCCTAGCCCCCTCAATTCAGGTCGAACACATAGCCCATCGAACGCACGGTGCGCAGCGGGTTGCCGCCGCCGGCTGATTTGATCGCGCGGCGCAAGCGGCCGATCCACACGTCGACGGTGCGTTCGTCAATCGGGGGTTCGCGCTTGCCCAGGCCGCTGATCAGATCCTCGCGGGTCAACACGCGGTTGGGGTTTTCGGCGAAGAAGCGCAGCAGGCGGAATTCGTTGGGACGCAGCGGGATCGGCTCGCCGTTCCAGCGCGCCTGAAGCGCGGCCATGTCGATGCTCAGCGCGCCTGCGTCGAAACGCTGCGTGGCGTGGCGTTCAACGCCGCGGGCCTGCAACGCCAGCACCCGGTCGAGCACCGCGGTGCGGGTCAGCGGGCCGACCACGTAATCATCCGCTCCGGCGCGCAATGCGCGGCGGCGATCCTCGGCATCGTCCTCTTCCAGCACCATCGTGACATGGGCATCGGCGGTGCGCGCGTCGGCGCGCAACCGGCGGCACATCTCCAGCCCGGCCAGATCGTCCATCACCCAGTCGACAAACGCCCACATCGGCCCTTCGACCAGCCGTCTCGGCCCGTCGGGGCCCAGCCGGTCAAACGTGAAACGACGCTGGTCGTGGACGAAATCATCGAGGCTTTCGCCCAATTCGCCGGTAAGGAAGATATTGATAACGTCCATGTGTGCCCCGCATGGTTGCAGGGCCGGATTGGCCGCGCTGTGTGACGCGCTTATGACTGAATTTCAATTGTATGTAACAAAGTCACGTATTTGTTTGAGACAGACCTCCCGCCCCACCAGCGCGACCCCTACAACAGGCTCACCTGATCCATCGCGGGCATGGGCATCCCCATCCCGGTCGGCCATTTGGGGCGATAGGGCGCTTCGAGCGCGGCCACTTCATCCGCCGACAACACGATGTCGAGCGCCGCCACAGCCGCCTCGATATGCTGCACCTTGGTCGCGCCGATGATCGGCGCGGCGACCTGCGGCTTGGTGAAGTGCCAGGCCAGTGCGAGGCTCGCCATCGCCACCCCGCGCGCCTTGGCCAGCTGTTCGAGCGTCGCGATAGTGGCGCGGTCGGCCTCGTCCTCGGCCTTATACAGCGCCTTGCCGACCACGTCGGTCTCGCTGCGGATCGTGCTTTCCCCCCACGGCCGCGTCAGCCGCCCGCGGGCAAGCGGGCTCCACGGGATCACGCCCACGCCCTGATCGGCGCACAGGGGCAGCATTTCGCGCTCCTCCTCGCGGTAAAGCAGGTTGAGCTGGTTCTGCATGGAAATGAACTGCGTCCAGCCGTTTGCGCGCGCGGCCTCCTGCGCCTTGGCGAATTGCCATGCATACATTGAGGACGCACCGATATGCCGTGCCTTGCCTGCCTTCACGATGTCGTGCAGCGCCTCCATCGTTTCCTCTATGGGCGTGTGATCGTCCCAGCGGTGGATCTGGAACAGGTCGACATGATCCATGCCGAGCCGCGTCAGGCTGTCGTCGATCGCCTGCATCAGCGCCTTGCGCGACAATCCGCCGCAATTGGGGGCATTGCGCCACACGCCGAAAGCCTTGGTGGCCACTACGATTTCATCACGCCGGGCCATTTCGCGCAACAGCTTGCCGGTGATCTCCTCCGACGTGCCGCCCGAATAGATATTGGCGGTGTCGAAGAAATTGATCCCCGCCTCCAGAGCCTGCCGGAAAAACGGGCGCGCGGCGTCCTCGTCCAGCAGCCAGTCGCCGTGCCAGCCTTTGGAGGTGTCGCCATAGGACATGCAGCCGAGGCACAGGCGCGAGATGGTGAGGCCCGAGCGACCAAGGCGGGTGAATTGCATCATGTGTTCCTCAGGACAGAGTAAGACCGCCGTCGACCACCAACGTCTGTCCGGTGATGTAGGCTGACAGCGGCGAAGCAAGGAACAGCGCCGCGCCCGCCATGTCCTCCGGCGTGCCCATGCGGCGCAGCGGAATCTTGCGCAAGGATGCCTCCAGCCGTTCGGGGTGTTCGGTGGTTACGCTGGTCAGCTTGGTCGGCACCAGTCCGGGCGCGATGCCGTTGACGCGGATGCCGTCGCGCGCCCAGGCCTCGCCCAGCGTCTTGGTCAGGCTCGCTGCGCCCGCCTTTGATGCGGCGTAGGCGGGCGTGCCGATGGTCGATTTGAACGCGGCGACGCTGGATACGATGATGATCGCACCCTTGGCTTGGGCAAGCGCGGGATGGAAGGCACGGGCGGCATCCATTACCGAATTGAGATTGATATCGACGACCTGATCCCACCCTTCACGGGTGAATTCCTGCCGGCCGTATCGCACCGTGCCCTGACACAGAACCAGCACATCGACCGCGCCCAGATCGCCCGCCAGCCGGTCAGCCGCCGAGCGATCGGTGAGATCAAGCTGGCGGTAATCGAGGCCGGTGAAGTCGCTGTCCTCGGCCTCGAGATAGTCCCCGGCATCAGGCCGGGTGCCGGTGACGGTCACCTGCGCTCCGCGTTGGCGGAAGCCGTGAGCGATGCCATTGCCGATCCCGCTCGACCCGCCGATGACGAGCACGCGTTTGCCGGTGAAGTCGAGCGGTTCGGTCATGTCCGGATACTCCCTCAGATCGAGCGGCTGATTACTTCCTTCATGATCTCGTTGGTGCCGCCGAAAATGCGGGTGACGCGCGCGTCGCGCCAAAGCCGCGCGATGGCATATTCGTTCATGTAGCCCGCCCCGCCGTGGAGTTGCAGCGCGACGTCGCAGCATTCCCATTGCAGATCGGTGTGCCACAGCTTGGCCGCGCTCGCCTCGTCGGTGGTGAGCTCGCCCGCGAGGTGCTTCTTGATCGCCCAGTCGAGATGCGCCCAGCCGACCTGGATCTTCGCCTTGAGGTCCGCGAGCGTGAACTTGGTGTTCTGGAATTCGAACACGCTCTTGCCGAAAGCCTTACGCTCCTTGGTGAACTTCACCGCTTCATCGAACGCGCGCTGCGCCGCCGCCTGCGCGCCGACCGCGATGCTGAGGCGTTCCTGCGGCAGTTCCTCCATCAGGTGCACAAAGCCCATGCCTTCCGCGCCGAGGATATTGGTCATCGGCACGCGGCAGTCGTTGAAGAACAGTTCCGACGTGTCGGCCGAATGCTGGCCGATCTTGTCGAGATTGCGCCCGCGCTCGAAACCGGGGGTGTCGGCATCGACCAGCACGAGGCTGATGCCCTTCGCGCCCTTGTCCGGATCGGTTTTGGCCACCACGATCACGCAATCGGCGTTCTGGCCGTTGGTGATATAGGTTTTCGAGCCATTGATGACGAGATGGTTGCCGTCCTTCTTGGCGGTGGTGCGGATGCCCTGAAGATCCGAACCCGCGCCCGGTTCGGTCATGGCGATGGCGGTGATGATGTCGCCGCTGACCATGCCGGGCAGATATTTCTCGCGCTGTTCGGGGGTGCCGAGCCGTTCGAAATAGCTGGCGGTGATATCATTCTGGAGCGTGAAGCCCGCCGAGGAGCCGAGGTAGGAGATTTCCTCTGTCAGCACGCAGTTGAAGCCGAAATCGAGGCCGAGGCCACCATTCTCCTCCTTCACCGTCATACACAGCATGCCCGCTTCGCCCACGGCCTTCCACACATCGCGCGGGACGATGCCGTTGGCTTCGTGTTCGTCCATGTGCGGGGCGAGGTGTTCGGCAAACACCTTGCGGACGGTGTCGCGGAAGGCCTCGTGGTCTTCGTTATAGGCGGTGCGATAGGCTGTTGCGAGCATGGGGGTGTCTCTCCGGCAAAAAGGTTTCTCTTTGCCACGATACAAACCGCGCCCGGACGGCTTTGTAAAGCGCGAAGGTGACAGTGGGCAGGCGCCCTTGCCGGAGCCGGTCAGCTACGGTTGCAGAGCACCAGCACGCGCAGCACTTCGCCGCCATTGGTGAAGACCGGCGTCGCCTGGCCGGTCGGCAGATCCTTTAGGATCGCATTCAGCTCTGTCGGCATCTGGTCGGCCCGGACATAGGCGTTGCGCGTGACCTGC
Organism: Erythrobacter fulvus; assembly: GCF_028595285.1. Lineage (GTDB taxonomy): Bacteria > Pseudomonadota > Alphaproteobacteria > Sphingomonadales > Sphingomonadaceae > Erythrobacter > Erythrobacter fulvus. The sequence goes on from NZ_JAQQXQ010000004.1 coordinate 76,130, forward strand.
GCATCAAGCTCCGCGGCAAGCTTCACCGCTTGATCGCAAGACCGGATCGCTTCGGTGCGGGTCTTGAATTCCTCGGGCGCGACCTCGGCCGATTTCACCGACAGCTGCACGAGATTGTAATTGGGACGCGGCGACATCCGCTCCTGCTGGGCGGATGCACCGGTGGCAGCGATCGCAGCGGTGGTGACGGCAAGAGCGCCAAAGACGTGTTTCTGCATGGCCTTCCCCTTCACCGTCAAAGGTGAAGCGGCCAAGCTGAACCTGCGGTGAAGTCGGGCCGAAGCGCCGCCGGGGTTACCCCACGAAGGCGCGTTCGATCACGAACTGCCCAGGCTTGTTGTTCGCGCCTTCCTCGAAGCCGCGCTTTTCCAAGTCAGCCGCATGGTCCTTGATCATCGCCATGCTCCCGCACAGCATCACACGGTCTTCTTCGGGCACGAAGCGCTGCGGGCCCTTGGACTGTTCGAACAGCCGGCCATCATCGATCAGCGCCTGAATGCGGCCCTGCGTGCGGAAGGGTTCGCGCGTCACGGTGGGGACGTAGATCATCCGTGCACGGTCTTCATCCTCAAGCAGCGGATCGCCCTCAAGCTTGCTCTCGAGCAGCTCGCGATAGGCCAGTTCGGCGACGTTGCGCACCGAATGTACGACGATCACTTCCTCGAACATCTGGTAGACTTCGGGATCGCGCACCAGAGACATGAAGGGGGCAAGGCCGGTGCCGGTCGAAAGCATGAACAGCCGCTTGCCTGGCAGCAGCGCATCGGTGACGAGCGTGCCGGTCGGCTTCTTGCCGAGATAGATCGGATCGCCCGGCTGGATATATTGCAGGCGCGATGTCAGCGGGCCGTCCTGCACCTTGATCGAAAGGAACTCCAGTTCCTCGGCATAGCTGGGCGAGGCGACCGAATAGGCGCGCAACAGCGGCTTGCCGTTGTCGCCCGGCAGGCCGATCATCACGAATTCGCCCGAACGGAAGCGGAAGGACGCAGGGCGCGTCATCTTAAGGCTGAACAGCCCTTCGCACCAGTGGTGGACTTCGGTGATGGTCTCGATCGAAAGCGCCGCGCTTTCGGTGAACTGGTCGCGGTCGATGATGGGCTGGTTCAAAACGGGCCTCGAAACTGGGATCTGCGCCGCCCCACGGGCAGCAGGATACGGGGGCGCAAATGGACGACAAGCGCGCCCCCTTCAAGACAGTTTAGTGATAAGGGGTGAAAGCGGGCCTTGATGTGGCGCAAATCGCGCACCCGCTTTCACATCCGAAGTGTCAGTTCCAGCCGGCCCGGTCGAAGATCCTCACCGCTTCGGCCTGGCCCTTGCCGATCTCGGCAGCGTTGAGCGTATCGGCCTTGAACGTGCCGAGCTGTTCCACCGCCGAATTGGCCGTCAGCCCCACGGCCGCCGGATATTCGTTGTTGCCATCGGCGAAGTAGCGCTGGGCGCTGGTCGAGGTGAGATATTCGAGGAACTTCACCGCATTCTCGCGGTTGGGCGAGGTCTTCACCACCCCCGCGCCAGAGATATTGACGTGGGTGCCTGCGGCGTCTTGATCGGGGAAGATCACGCCCACCGCGTCGAAGATCTTGCGCTCGCTCGCCCCGCCCGCCGCGTAGCGCGCAAGGTAATAGGTGTTGACCAGCGAGATGCGGCACTGGCCCGCAGCCACCGCCTCGATCATCGAGGTGTCGTTGCCTTGCGGTGCCTGCTTGAAATTGGCGACCACGCCCTTGGCCCACTTTTCCGCCTCGCCTGCGCCCTTATGGGCGATGATGCTGGAAAGCAGCGAGATGTTGTAGATGTTCGAGGAGGAGCGCATGCAGATCTGCCCCTTGAACTTCGGGTCGGCCAGATCGGCATAGTGGCTGAGGCCTTCGGGCTTTCCGGCGGCCTTGTTGTAGATAATGATTCGCGCCCGGGTGGACAGGCCGAACCACAGCCCGTCGGGATGGCGCAGGTGCGCGGGGATACGTTCGTTCAGCACCGGCGAATCGACCGGAGCAAAGACGCCCGCTTCCTCGGCCCGCCACAGCCGCCCGGCATCGACCGTCACGAGAATGTCGGCGGGGCTGAATTCGCCTTCGGACTGGATCCGCTCGATCAGCGCGTCGGCATCGGCCTCGATCCGGTTCACCTTGATCCCCGTCTGGCGCGTAAAGTCTTCATAAAGCGCCAGATCGGTGTCGTAATGGCGCGAGGAATAAAGGTTGACCTCACCGGTGATTTCCGGCGCGGCGGCATCATCCGCCGGGTTTTCCGAACAGGCCGACAGCCCGCCAAGAGCGGCACAGGCGACAAGGCCGAGGATCAGTTTCTTCATGAGAGAGGGCTTTCCGTTACAAGTTGCGAATGACTTGCAATATTATTTTACCCGACGCAACCCCTAACGCCGCGCAAACACCCTTACACTTCCGGCCTGCGGCATGGCCCGGTAACGTTGGCCTGCATTGACCGGTTTTTCGGTTTCGGCGGTGATTTCGGTGCCGTCGGGCGCCACCAGCACAACCCGCACGCCTTTGCCCTGCGCATGGCAATCGCGCACCCGCAGGCCTTGCGGATCGGGCGCAAGGTCGAGCGCGTCGGCATGCACCAGCAAATCCAGATCTGTCGCATCGGGCAACGGCCCCAATGCGCAATCGACCGGCCACAGCCCGAAAGCCGTGACGAAGCCGCCTTCGCCGCGCCGCGCCGCAACCACCTGCGCACCGCCGAACATCGCCCCCACGGCTGCGCTGGCAGGGGCATCGTGCAATTCCTGCGGGCTGGCGAACTGGACGATCCTTCCGGCCTCCATCACCGCGATCCGGTCGGCAATGTCGAGCGCCTCGGCAGGATCGTGGGTCACCAGCACCGTGGTCGCCCCGCGTTCGCGCAGGATGATGCGGCAATCGCGCCGCAGCTTGCGCCGCAGCACGATGTCGACGCTGGCGAAGGGTTCGTCCATCAACAGCACCCGCGGCCCCGGCGCCATCGCCCGCGCGAGCGCCGCGCGCTGTTGCTGCCCGCCCGACAATTCATGCGGATAGCGGGTGCCCAGCCCCGCCAGCCCGACCTGCGCCAGCCAGCTTTCAACCTCGCCGTGGCGCGCCTTCGGCAGGCCGAAGGCGATATTGGCGGCGATCGTCATATGCGGGAACAGCGCGCCGTCCTGGAATACAAGGCCCACGGGCCGCGCCTCGGGCGGCGGGCTGCTGCCCGCATCGGCCAGCACGTCCCCGCCCAGCAGGATGCTGCCCTGTTGCAGCCGCAGCATCCCTGCGGCAAGGGCAAGCAGAGTTGACTTCCCGCAACCCGACGCGCCAAGCAGGCACGTGATCTCTCCCGCGGGCGCGGTGAAGCTGACATCCTCCAGCGCCCGGACCTGGCCGTAAACATGGGCAATATGACGAAATTCGAGGCTCAAATCCTGATCCTGCCCGTGGCTGTGGGGGTTTGCCGGTGAGCCGCATTAGGCAATTTGCCAGCCGGGAAGCAAGCGCGCCCGCAGCCGCGCGGACAAGCGGGGGCGCGCCGTGGAGCTTTGCCGCGCTCGCCATCGCCGCGCTGGCGGGCTTGCCAATCGCCGCGATCCTGGTGGAAAGCGCCAGCGGCGGGATCGCGGCGCTGGTTCACCTCGCACGCACGGTGCTGGGGGAATATGTCCTCAATACCGGCCTGTTGATGCTGCTGGCGGGCGGTTTTGCCGCTGTGGTGGGCACCGGCTGCGCATGGCTGATCGCCGCCACCGACGTTCCCGGTCGCCGGGTGCTGGGCTGGGCGCTGGTGCTGCCGCTGGCGGTGCCGGCCTATATCGCGGCCTATATCTATGCTGACATGCTCGACTTTGCCGGGCCGGTGCAGAACGCGTTGCGCAGCCTCACCGGCTGGGGCCCGGATGATTATGCCTTCCCCGAAATCCGTTCGCTGGGCGGGGGCGCCCTGGTGCTGGGGCTGGTGCTGTTTCCCTACGTCTATCTGCTCGCGCGCACGGCCTTCGCCACGCAGAGCCTGACCCAGTTCCGCGCCGCGCGCAGCCTTGGCGCCGCACCGTCGCGCGCGTTCTGGCAGGTTGCCCTGCCCGCTGCGCGTCCGGCCATCGCAGGCGGGCTTGCGCTGGTGCTGATGGAGGTACTCGCGGATTTTGGCGTCGCCGAGTATTTCGCGATTCCCACCTTTTCGACCGGTATCTTCCGCAGCTGGCTGGCAATGGGCGACAAGGCATCCGCGCTCAAGCTCGCGGCGGTGATGCTGGTCTTCGTGGTCGCGCTGGTCGCGTGGGAGGCCGCCACACGGCAAGGCCGCAGCGACAGCCGCGACGGGCTGGCCCTGCGCGCATCGGAGCCAATGGTGGCACTGTCTCCCATGGGCAAGGCGCTGGCCTTCCTCGCGTGCCTGGCCCCGGTGCTGTTCGGCTTCCTTATCCCGGCGGGCTATCTCGGCACAATGGCGCTGAGCGACGCCGCGCAGGCCGCGGCGGGCGATCTTGCCACCTATGCCGCCGACAGCCTGTGGCTCGGCCTTGCCGCCAGCAGCCTGTGCCTTGTCGCAGCCTTGCTACTTGCCTTTGCCCGCGCACGATCGGCCTCGCGGCTGACGGCGGGCGCGATCCGGCTCGGCACGCTCGGCTATGCCCTGCCCGGTGCGCTGCTGGCGGTCGGCCTGCTGGCCCCGCTCGGCAGCCTCGACCAGAGCCTGACGCGGTTTGCCCGCGATTCGCTGGGATGGAGCGGCGGGCTGCTGCTGACGGGCACCTCCGCGATCCTTGTCTATGCGCTGTCGGTGCGGTTCCTGACGGTTGCCTACAACAGCGTCGGCGGGGGCCTGTCGCGCATTCCGCCCGCGCTCGATTCGGCAGCGCGATCGCTGGGCGCGGGGCCGGCGCGGGTGCTGGCGCGGATCTATGCGCCGCTGCTCGCCCCCAGCCTTGCAGGTGCGGCGGCGCTGGTGTTCATCGACACCCTGCGCGAACTGCCCGCAACGCTGATCCTGCGGCCCTTCAACCTCGAAACCCTCGCCACCCGCACCTATCGCCTCGCCAGCGACGAACGGCTCGTGGAAGCATCGATCCCCGCGCTGATCCTGCTCGCCGCGGGACTGCTGCCGGTGCTGCTGCTCAACCGGCTCGGCAAGCGTTAGCGCGAGTGTAAAGCGCTCTGGACGGCGCATCTGTCCAACTTGCCGCTTGTCCCGCCGCGCAGGCGCGTTACAACGTCAGGGAATATGGCACGCTTCCCATTTTCCGCGATCGTCGGTCAGGACGAAATGAAACAGGCGCTGCTGATCGCGGCGGTAGATCCTTCGGTTGGCGGGGTGATGGTGTTCGGCGATCGCGGCACGGGCAAGAGCACCGCTGCACGCGCGCTCGCCGGGCTGCTGCCGCCGATCATGGCGGCGCAAGGCTGCCCCTATGGCGCCTCGAAAGAGGATCAGGCGCGCTATCCCGATATTTGCGGCAGCGGCAAGATGGTGAAGCGCCCCGTGCCCTTCGTCGACATGCCGCTGGGCGCGACCGAGGACCGGGTGATCGGCAGCCTCGACCTCGAACGCGCGCTGCGATCGGGCGAAAAGGCGTTCGAGCCGGGCCTGCTGGCCAAGGCGCACCGCGGGTTCCTCTATATCGACGAGATCAACCTGCTGGAGGATCATCTGGTCGATCTGCTGCTCGATGTCGCCGCATCGGGCGAGAACGTGGTCGAGCGCGAGGGGCTTTCGGTCCGCCATCCGGCAAAATTCGTGCTGATCGGCAGCGGCAACCCCGAAGAAGGCGAATTGCGCCCGCAGCTGCTCGACCGCTTCGGCCTGTCGGTGGAAGTGCGCACGCCCAAGGATATCGAGGTGCGGATAGAGATCATGCGCCTCGTCGCCGCGAACGAGGCCGACCCGCAAGCTTTTGCCGAGCGCTGGGCGGGCGAGGACGAAAAGACCCTGAAGAAGATCGCCCGTGGCAAGGCGCGCCTGCCCAAACTGGAACCGGGCGAGGATGTGCTGCGCGATGCTGCCAACCTGTGCCTTGCCGTGGGCGCGGACGGGCTGCGCGGCGAGCTCACCCTGATGCGCGCAGCGCGTGCGCTGGCGGCGCTGGAGGGCGCAAAGACTGTCACCCGCAAGCATCTGATCGTGATCGCGCCTTCCGCGCTGCGCCATCGCCTGCGCCGCGACGTGCTCGACGAAACCGGCTCGACCGCGCGCATCACCCGCGCGATCGACGAATTGTTCGGATGACCGAGGCACCAGCCGCCGACCCGCTGGATGATGCGGTGCGCGCGGCCCGCCTGTTAATTCTTGCACCGAAGCTGTTCGGCGGGCTGGTGCTGCGCGGCAGCAGCCCCGCGCGCGAAGCGCTGGTGGCCGCACTGGGGCAGGCCATCGCGCTGCGCCGGATGCCCGGCCATGTCGATGACGAACGCCTGCTGGGCGGCATCGATCTTGCCGGCAGCCTCGCCGCCGGAAAGCCGGTGCGCCAGAGCGGGTTGATCGAGGAAGCGCAGGGCGGCGCGCTGATCGCAGGGATGGCCGAACGGATGGACAGCGGCATCGCCGGACGGCTGGCACAGGCCCTCGACGATGGTGCGGCGGCGTTGGTGCTGCTCGACGATGCGGTGGAGCCCGACGAAGCCCCGCCCGCCAGCCTGATGGAGCGCCTTGCCTTCGCCTGCGACCTGTCGGCCTCGCGCCGCTGGCAGGGGGTGGAACTCGCGCCCGCCGCCGGAAGCCTTGGCCGTGTCGCGCCGCTTGGCGACGATGCCCTGAAAGCTCTCGCCGCGACTGCCGCGATGCTGGGGGTGGAAAGCCTGCGCGCGCTGATCTTTGCCGGAGAGGCCGCGCGCGGTCTGGCGGCGCTGGAAGGGCGCGATCACGTGATCGAGGCCGATCTTTCGGGCGCGGTGCGGCTGGTGCTCGCCCCGCGCGCCACCCGCCTGCCGCCGCAGGAAGCGGAGGAACCGGCCCCGGAAGATCAGGAAGAGCCGCCCCCGCCCCCCGATAGCGAACAGGACAAGAGCGAGGATAGCGAGCAGCAGCAGCCCGAACCCGACCTCTCCGAAATCCTTGTCGAGGCGGCCAAGGCGGCGATCCCCGCCGATCTTCTGGCGCAGCTCGCACAGGGCAAGGCGCCGCGCCGGTCGTCGAGCAGCGGCACAGGCCAGAAGCGCAAAGCCGCGACCCGCGGCAAGCCCCTGGGTGCACGCCCGGGCATGCCGCGCGGCGGGGCGAAGCTGGCACTGATCGATAGCTTGCGCGCCGCCGTGCCGTGGCAACAGGTGCGCCGCCGCGAAGCAAACGCTGACGCCGACGCGCCGATCCTGATGCGCAAGGAAGACCTGCGCATCCGCCGGTTCGAGGAACGCGCGGCGCGGGTGACGATCTTCGCGGTCGATGCCAGCGGATCAGCCGCGGCGGCGCGACTGGCCGAGGCCAAGGGCGCTGTCGAGCTGATGCTGGCGCAGGCCTATGTCACCCGCAGCGAAGTCGCGCTGGTGGCATTCCGGGGCGAGACCGCCGAACTGCTGCTGCCGCCGACCCGCTCGCTCACCCGCGCGCGCCGCAGCCTTGCCGAACTTCCCGGCGGCGGTGGCACGCCGCTGGCCATGGGCCTCAACACCGCGCGCGAAGTGGCCGAAGCCGTGATCGCGCGCGGGCGCAGTGCGGCGCTGGTGATCCTCACCGACGGGCGCGCCAATATCGCCGCCGATGGCTCTCCCGGCCGCGCGCAGGCGAAAGAGGATGCCGAAGCCGCTGCCAAAGCGATTTACGCGCGCGGGATCGATTCGCTGGTGGTCGATATCTCGGCACGCCCCGGCCCGGAAGGCGCGGCGCTCGCCAATGCGATGGGCGGGCGCTTCCTCGCCCTGCCCCGCGCCGATGCACGGATGTTGCAGGCCGCGATCAACGCCGCGCAACCTGCCATCGCCGCATGAGCGCGCTCGACTGGAACCGCGAGGGGCTGATCTGGCCTCACCGCGAGGCGAGCGATTTCGTGCAGGTCGGCAAGGCGCGCTGGCATGTGCAGCGCATGGGTTCCGGCCCGCCCTTGCTGCTGCTCCACGGCACAGGCGCATCGGTCCATTCATGGCGCGGGCTGATGCCGCTGCTGGCGCAGACCCACACCGTGATCGCCCCCGATCTGCCGCGCCATGCCTTCACCCGCGGGCATGATGCCTATGCCATGAGCCTGCCCGCAATGGCCAGCGAGGTCGCCGCGCTGATGAAGGCGCTGGACGTCGAACCCGCCGCGATCATCGGGCATTCGGCAGGCGCGGCGGTGGCGCTGCAACTGGCGCTCGATCACGGTTACGCGGGGCCGATCGTGGGGCTGAACGCGGCGCTGCGCCCCTTCCCCGGCGCGATGGCGCAAATCTTTCCCGCGGTCGCCAAGACGCTGTTCGCCAACCCGCTGGTGCCGCGCATCTTCACCGGCAGCATCGACCTTGTCGGGGGCGCGGGGCGGTTCCTGTGGCGTTCGACCCATTCGCGGATCGATGCCGAAGGGCTTGCCTGTTACCGCACGCTGCTGAAACATCCCGGCCATGCGGGCGGCGCGCTGGCGATGATGGCGAACTGGGATCTGCCCGCCCTGCGCACGCGAATGGGCAACGTAGCCAATCCGGTGCTGCTGGTGCACGGCGGCAATGATCCGGCGATCCCGCCCGACTGGGCGCGCGACGCCCACGGCTGGCTGCCCGATGCCCGACTTGAAGTGCTGCCCGGTCTCGGCCATCTTGCGCACGAGGAAGCGCCCGAACAGGCCGCCGCGCTGATCGCCGCCTTCCTCGCGCAGCAGCGATAGGAGCGCGCCATGGACAGCGAGAGTTTCGGCTGGATCGAGCTGGTGTTCTTCTACGGCCTCGCGATCGGTTTCGGCGTGTGGCAGTGGGTCTCGATGGACCGCAAGCTCAAGAAAACCCGCGCCGAACGCGAGGCGAAGGAAGCGGCCGAGCGGGACGGCGATCCGCCTGCCGTCTAGGCTTAGATAACCTCGAAACCGACCATGCCGCTCATCGCGTGGCCATCGCCCGCGGCGGCCTGCCAGCGCACTTCATAAGTGCCCTTGGGCAGGGGTTTGCGCAGCGCCAGCGTCAGCGTCTTGCCGTCGTCCGACCAGCTGGCGGTGAAATTGCGGATCACCATCTCGCCATGATCGGCCATGCCGGGCATCGCGGTCATCACGATGCTGACAGCGGCGGTCGCCGGATCGACCGGCTGGCTGAACGTCAGGGTGACGGCCTTGGGAGCCTTGGCCTCGCTGCCCGTTGCGGGGGTGGAGGCCGTCAGCGCGACATGGGCCGAAAGCGCCGCCGGGGCGAGCGCGGACAGGGCAAGCGCGGCGAAAAAGGCAGGGATTCGCATGGGAGGTGTCCTTCGTCTTGTCAGAACCAGAAACGGATGCCCGCCACAAAGCTGGTGACGGAAGGGTCTTCGCCGCGGGCGCGGGCAAAATCGGCGCTGCGGCCGGTGCGCCATGATTGTTCGATGCCGATATAGGGCGCAAATTCGCGGATGAATTCATACCGCAGCCGCGCGCCGACTTCGATGCTGTCGAGCCCCGCGCCGATGCCCAGCAGCGGAATGTCCTGCGCCGAAAGGTTGGCCTCGATGCGCGGCTGGAGGATCAGGCGCTGGGTGATCCGCTGGTCGATCTCGCCCTCGATCCGCGCGGTCACATCGCCGCGGGTGCTGAGGAACAGCGCAGCATCCACCTCGAACATGTAGGGCGCAAGCCCCTGCACGCCGATCACGGCATGGGTGGTGTCCGGCCCGCCGATGTCGTGGCGGATACCCGCCTGCACGTCCCAGAAGGGCATGATCGCTTTCGCATAGAGCGCCTGCACCTCGGCATCATCGGGGTTATCGCCGAACGCGCCCTCCCCCTCGCTCTTGAACCACAACCGTTTGGTGGGGCCGCCGTAATAGCCCTGGATGTCCCACAGATAGATGTCCGCGCCGTTGCGCAGCTGCGCTTCCATCCGGTCGCCCTGAAACCAGAACACGGGAAAATCGCCGTGGGTCTTGCGCAGCTCCTCGCGCGAGGCGGCCATTGCCTCGGCGCCCCAGATCGCATCGGCGGCACGCGGAGGCCCGCTGCCGGCGGCGGCAGGCGGCGGGGTTTCCATGGTCGGGCCGGGAGAGACGGGCTTTTCCATCGCGCCCATGTCATGGCCGGCGTGGGGATCGGGTTCCTGCGTGCCCATGTCATGGCCCGCATGCCGGTCTTGCTGCGGCTCGGGTTCCTGCGCAGGCATTGCATGGTGCTGGTGCTGCGCGAGCGCAGGGGTCGCCAGCGTTGCGGCCAGTGCGGCGATCAGCATCCTCACTGCCCGCTCTCCGGCCCCATCACCGTCACGGTCTGCATCATCCCGCCGTGCATGTGGTAAAGCAGGTGGCAGTGAAACGCCCAGTCGCCCGGCTCGTTCGCGGTGAGATCGAACTGCGCGCTCGCCCCCGGCTGCACGATCACCACGTTCTTGCGCGGCTGGTGAGCGGCGCCCTCGCCATTGACCAGTTCGAAGAACATGCCGTGCAGGTGGATCGGGTGCGCCATCATGGTGTTGTTGACGAGCTTCACCCGCACCCGTTCGTTCCAGGCGAAACGGATCGGCACGTCGCTGACGGCGGAATACATCTGCCCGTCGAACGACCACATGTAGCGTTCCATATTGCCCGTCAGATGCAGCTCCAGCAGGCGCGAAGGCACGCGGGTGTCACGGTTCTGCTCCAGCGCGGACAGCATGCGGTAATTGAGCACGCGGTGATCGACATCGCGCAGCCCGAGCCCGGGATCGCCCATCTTGTCGACCGGAGCCATGGAGACCATGTCGATCCCCGGTCCAACCTTCACATCGGGCGGAAGCAGCAGCGTGTCGCGCATGCTCATCCCGTCCATCGAATGGCCGCCGCCCATGTCGCCGCCCATGTCTCCATGGTTCATCCCCATGTCGCCCATGTCGAGCAGCGGGGGCTTTCGCGGCGGCGGGATCGCGGCGCGCGCGCCGGGGCGGCTCGCCAGCGTGGCCAGCGCCATGCCGGAACGGTCCATGCTTTCCGCGACAATGGTATAGGCATCTGCGGTAGGCGCGATGATCACATCGTAGATTTCCGCCGTGCCGATCTGGAATTCATCCACCTCGACCGGTTTCACGTTCTGGCCGTCGGCTGCGATTACCGTCATCGGCAGGCCGGGGATGCGCAGGTTGAAGAAGGTCATCGCCGAACCGTTGATGACCCGCAGGCGCACCCGTTCGCCGGGGGTGAAGAGGTATTCCAGCCCCTCCTTCGGCCCGCGTCCGTTCGCGAGATAGGTATAAGTAGACCCCGTCACATCGGCGATGTCTGTCGCCGGCATGCGCATTTCGGCCCACATCCGGCGGTCCTCGGCAGACAGCGGGTATTCGTCGGTCCAGCTGGTCCGCTGGTAGTTGAAATAGCCTTCGCCCTTGCGCAGCCGGTCCATGATGAAATGGGGATGGTGCGGTGTGAACTCGCTCAACAGCAGGATATAGTCGCGATCATATTCCGCCGGCTCGTCCCCCGCCGGATCGATGATCAGCGGGCCGTAATGCCCCTGCTGTTCCTGAAGGCCCGAATGGGAATGATACCAATAGGTGCCCGCCTGACGGATCGGGAATTCGTAGCTGAAGGTCTGCCCCGGCTTGATCCCCGGAAAGCTGATGCCCGGCACCCCGTCCATGTGGAACGGCAGCAGCAGCCCGTGCCAGTGGATCGAGGTATCCTCGTCCAGATGGTTGGTGACGTTGAGGCGGACATTCTGGCCTTCCTTCAGGCGGATCAGCGGCCCCGGCACCGATCCGTTGACGGCAATGCCGTGGCCCTTGCGCCCCTGCACCATGCGCGGGCCGGCGCCGACCGACAGATCGATCACCTCGCCCGAAACCTCGTCGAAGCCGACACGGATCGGCGCTCCGCCGCGGGTGCGGTGGAGGCTGTGCCCCTGCGCCCACAAAGGCGTCGCCGTGCCCGCAGCCAACGCGGCAGCCCCCGTCAACAGGCTGCGACGCGACAGGTTCTGGATCAGCGGTCGGGAGAAATCGGGATCGGTCACGGCCTCTCAATAGATACCCCCCTGATGTATTGCAACGGCGCAGCCGCACGGGCCCGGCGGAGGCTTGCGATTCGCATAATGCCCGCTAGACACGGGTCGGACCGATGACAGGAGGCGGAGGCATGAACGAGCGGACCAAAGCCAAGGTGCAGCGCCTCAACCGCATTGCGGGGCAGGTGCGCGGGGTCGCGCAGATGATCGAGGATGATCGCTACTGCATCGATATCCTGCACCAGATCTCCGCGATCCGCGCGGCGCTTGCCAAGGTGGAAAGCCAGGTGCTCAAGGATCATGCCGCTTGCTGCGTGGCCGAAGCGATCGCCAGCGGCGACGAGAGCGAGCAGCGCACCAAGTTCGAGGAACTGGTCGATCTGCTGGAGCGCAACCGCAAATAGGGTGAAACCGGGGCCTCACCCGTCGCCGGCTATCGCTTTCGCCGCGGCATCCGGTAGGGCAGCATGAACTGCACGATCGGCGACGAGAACCGGCGCATGTCGAGGCTTTCCTGCACCGCCACCACCTCTTCCCCCGCAAAGCGCGAGGCGAGTTCGCTGCGGGCATAGAACGGGGTGTCCTCCCACGTCCGGCGCACCTCGGCCACGCCGATGTCGGAACGGGTGCGCCGCGCGATGCGCCATTTGCTCGGTTCCAGATGCGCAATGGGCGGCAGGTCGACCGGCTCGGGCACGCCGTGGCGATCAAACCGCAGCGCGCTGGCGAACAGCGATCCGTCGCCGCGCTCGCCCTCGTAACACACCAGCGCGCCCTCCTTCAGATGCGCGCGCGACCAGTGCCACACGTCGAAGCCGGTCTCCAGCGGCTCGGCTCCGCGATTGTGATCGAGATAGCCCTTGCCGCTCCACCTGAGGCCGGGCGAGGTCATCTCCACCTCGATCCGCGCGCGCGGGGCAAGGCAGTGCCAGATGTGGTTTTCTTGCGCGTCGAGCGCGAAGGCGGCACGGTTGAGCACCTCGGGCAGCACCCGCACCTTGCCGATCACCGGTCGCTGCCACGGCACGAACAGGCGGGTGTCGCCTTCGTGGATATCGATGGTGAGCGCCCCGTCTTCCCAACGCACGGAGCTGGGCCCGATCACGAGGTTCGACGCATCGCGCTCCAGAGCGCCGCTCCCGCGCTCGGTCATCGCCCAACGTGCCTGCGGGCCGTAAAGCGCGACGTTGAGCGCCACGTGGTTCAGCGGATCACCGCGCCCGCTTTTCTTGTAATAGGGCGAGAATACGCTGCCCAGAAAGGCGATGATCGTCAGCCCGTGCTGCCCGTCGTCGCTGATCGCGTCGACATACCACCAGGAATAGCCGCCGGGCGGGATGTCTTCATCGAAGCAAGGTCCTTCGCGATCACCCGCGCGGCCAGCTGCCCGGACAAGGCTGCCATGGGGACCCCAGCCGCGGGATGGGTCGCCCCGCCCGTGCAGTACAGACCGGGTAGCCGCGTCTTCGGGCCCTGCCGCTGGAAGGAGGCCGCCCAGCCGTGCGACGCTCGCCCATAAAGGGCGCCGCCCGTGGCCGGGAACAGACCCTCCCAGTCCTGCGGGGTCATGAGCCGATGCGGCAAGGGGTCTTCCAGCACGAGGCCGCAGCGCCTCAGCGTGGCCATCATGGCGCGGGTGCATTGCTCTCTCTCCTCAGGGGTATAGGCGTGAACGTCTCCGTTTGCGGGAGCGTTGACGATGATCTGGAGGCGCTCGCGGCCGCTTGGCGGCGGCGCATCGGCAGCCGCACCGCGATCGATGGCGCAGACATAGACGGTGGGTTCGGCCGGGGTCGCACCGGCGGCAATCTCGCGGAACTCGCGCGGGTAATCGGGCGAGAAGAACACGTTGTGATGGGTGAGATCGAAGCCCGACGTTGCGGTGTGCGCGTACCACACCAGCGCCGAAAGCGATCGCTTGGCAGGCGGGATAGCAGGCACTGCTCGCGCCGCATCTCCACCGAAACGCCCGGTGGCGAGCGCCGCCGGATCGCCGTTACAAATCACGATGTCGGCGGCGATCACATCGCCGCTTGCCAGCCGCACGCCGCTTGTCCGGCCATTGGCGGTCAGCACCTCGGCAACGGCCGCGCCGGTGCGTATCCGCGCGCCCTGCCGTTCGGCCAGACCCGCGATCGCCTTTGCCAGCGCATGGATGCCGCCATCGATCAGCCACACGCCCCGCGCCTCCAGATGGGCGATCAGCATCAGCGTGGCGGGCGCGGCGAAGGGTGAGGACCCGCAATAGGTGGCGTAGCGCCCGAATAATTGCCGCAGACGCGGGTCGGTGAAATGCTCGCCCAGCGCGTTCCACATCCCGTCGAACGGGCGCATGGCGAGCATGTCGCCCATCTTCCACAGCCCCATCCGCCACATCATCGGCAGCGGAGTGGAGGCCTTGTCGCCATGCAGGAACGGGTCTTCGAGCACCTCGAAAATGCGCTGCGCCTCTGCTGCAAAGGCACGGTAGCCGCGCGCCGCTTCGGCCCCTGCGAAGGCACCGACGGCATCGGCGCTGGCTTCGGGATCGGCAAACAGATCGAGCGTGCCGCTATCGTCCCACGCATGACGGGCGATGATGTCGGCGCGGCGGGCGGTGATATGATCGTCAAGCCGGGCGTTGCAGGCTGCGAACAGCTCTTCGAACACGCGGCGATAGGTGAAGACGGTCGGCCCGCCGTCGATCTCGGCTCCGTCGACGCTGACGCGCCGCGCCTTGCCGCCGACCCAGGCCTCTTTTTCGAGCACTGTGACGTCGCAGCCGCGCGCCGCCAGCAGCGCCGCGCTGGTCAGCCCGCCGATTCCGGCTCCGATCACGGCGACTCGTGCGCTCACCCGTTCTCCCCGTCGATCCCAGTGACAATATCATTGACCTTGTCACTCCATCTGTCCAATCATTTAGACATATGGACCGTAAAGCATCCCGATTGTGAGCCGTTGGACCGCCCTGCGGACCGCCTGGATCGCCCGCCGCAACCGGGTGTTCGCCAATCCCCGATTCCAGTACTGGGCCGCGCGCCTGCCGCTGATCCGGCTGATTGCACGCAGTCGCGCCGATGCCGCCTTCGATCTGCTGGCAGGCTTCGCCTATTCGCAGGTGCTGCGCGCCTATGTCGAAGGCGGGCTGTTCGAAATCCTAAAAGACGGACCCCTGGATGCCGCCACCATCGCATCGCGTATGGACCTGAGCGAGGATGCGGCGCTGACCCTGCTGCGCGCCGGGCGGGCGCTGATGCTGTCGGAGGAAGCCGGCCCGGACCGCTGGATGCTGGGTGAACAGGGCGCGGTGTTCGCCGCCAATGCGGGGGTGCAGGCGATGATTCGCCACCACCGGCTGCTTTACGCCGATCTCGCCGATCCGATCGCCTTGCTGCGCCGCGACCGCAAGGAGCCGACGGGGCTTTCGCGCTTCTGGACCTATGCCGGCGCGCTCCATGGCGCGACCGAGCGCGGGGCGCAAACGACTGAATATTCGGAATTGATGGCCACATCGCAGCATTTCGTCGCGGACGAAGTGCTGGCATCGGTGGGCTTCCGCGACGTGCGGCGCCTGCTCGATGTGGGCGGCGGGCACGGGGCGTTCCTGACAGCGATCGGCAGCGCTTGGCCGCATCTCCAGCTCGGGTTGTTCGATCTGCCGGAAGTGGTGGAAACGGGCGGCGCAGTGCTGGGCGAGGCGGTCGGCGCCAACCGGATCAGCGTGCATCCGGGCAATTTCTTCAAGGATTCCATACCCGAAGGCTATGACATGGTCTCGCTGATCCGGATCCTGCACGATCATGACGACGAACCCGCGCAAGCGCTGCTGGCCAATATCCGCGCCAGCCTTGCCCCCGGCGCGCGGCTGCTGATTGCCGAACCAATGGCCCGCATCCCCGGCGCCGAGCCCATGGGGGAGGCGTTTTTCGGGCTTTATCTGTGGGCGATGGGTTCGGGCCGCCCGCGCAGCCCGGAAGACATCATCGCAATGCTGGCAAAGGCCGGTTTTGCCAGCGCTCGGCCCGTCGCAACTGCGCAACCGGTCAACGCAAGCGTGATCATTGCACGGGCCTGAGGGAAACTTGTCCAAAAAGTTTGACAGTGTTTGGCGTAAAGCGTAGCAAACAGTCGGGAGAACGTATCAGCGGACTTTTCGAGTCGACGTTTTCGGCCTCGAAAATCCGGGCGGAGAGCGAAAAACGATGAACACCTTGGCTGTCATACTCGAAGCTCCGGAGCGCCTGGCGCTGCGGTCGCTTGAGATGAAGCCGGTCGAACCATCGGATGTGATCGTCGATATCGCCTGGAGCGGAATCAGCACCGGCACCGAGAAACTGCTTTGGACCGGCAAGATGCCGCCCTTCCCCGGCCTCGGTTATCCCCTTGTTCCCGGATATGAATCGGTCGGCCGGATCGTCGATGCGGGCAACGAGGCGCGCGGACGGATCGGCGACTGGGTGTTTGTGCCCGGTGCCAATTGCTACACCGACGCACGCGGCTTGTTCGGCGGCACTGCCCGCCGCGTGATCGTGCCTTCGGCCCGCGCCCTGCCTATCCCTGAACATCTTGGCGATGCGGGCGTGCTCTGCGCGCTGGCAGCCACCGCGCTGCACGCGATCAAGGGTGGTTTCCATCACCGCGACGCGCTGCCCGATCTTATAATCGGCCACGGCGTTCTGGGCCGCCTGCTGGCGCGGCTGACGATTGCGCTGGGTGGCAAGCCGCCGGTGGTGTGGGAAACGAACCCCGCCCGCCGTGCCGGTGCCGAGGGCTACGTCGCAATCGACCCGTCCGAAGACGAGCGCCGCGATTATCACGCGATCTACGATGCCAGCGGCGATGCAAATCTGATCGATACGCTGGTGATGCGGCTGGCAAAGGGCGGAGAGATCGTGCTTGCCGGCTTCTATTCCGAACGGGTCAGCTTCGCTTTCCCGGCGGCCTTCATGAAGGAGGCCCATTTCCGGGTCGCGGCCGAATGGCAGCCCGGCGATATTTCCGAAACCCGTGCGCTGATCGAATGCGGACGGCTTGATCTGAAAGGCCTCGTCACGAACCGCCGTCCGGCGGGTGAAGCGACAGAAGCCTACCCGCAGGCATTCACCGATCCCGATTGTCTCAAGATGGTTCTCGATTGGAGCGATTGCTAAATGTCGATACTCGAAACCCGTACTCTGGAAGACCAGGCCGCCGCGCTGCGCGACGAAGCTTCGCATGAGCCGGATCCGGTTCACACCGGCGAGGTGACCAAGGAAACGCAGATCATCGCCATTTATGGCAAGGGCGGTTCGGGCAAGAGCTTCGCGCTCGCCAACCTTTCCTACATGATGGCCCAGCAGGGCAAGCGCGTGCTGCTGATCGGCTGCGATCCCAAGAGCGACACCACCAGCCTGCTGTTCGGCGGCAAGGCGACCCCTTCGATCATCGAAACGTCGTCCAAGAAGAAACTGGCGGGCGAGGAAGTGCGGATCGAGGACGTGTGCTTCCAGCGCGACGGCGTGTTCGCGATGGAACTGGGCGGCCCCGAAGTCGGCCGCGGCTGTGGCGGACGCGGCATCATCCACGGGTTTGAAACGCTCGAAAAGCTCGGCTTCCACGACTGGGGCTTTGATTACGTCCTGCTCGATTTCCTCGGCGACGTGGTGTGCGGCGGCTTCGGCCTGCCGATTGCGCGCGACATGTGCCAGAAGGTGATCGTGGTCGGATCGAACGACCTGCAATCGCTCTACGTCGCCAATAATGTGTGCCAGGCGGTCGAATATTTCCGCAAGATGGGCGGGAACGTCGGCGTCGCCGGCATGATCGTCAACAAGGACGACGGCACGGGCGAGGCGCATGCCTTCGCCGAAGCGGTCGGCATCCCGGTGCTCACTGCAATTCCCGCGAACGAGGACATCCGTCGCAAGAGCGCGAATTACCAGATCATCGGCATCCCCGGCGGCGAATGGGGCAGCCTGTTCGAAGAGCTGGCAGAAAATGTCGCCACCGCTCCGCCGCTGCGGCCCACGCCGCTCGATCAGGACGGGCTGCTTGGCCTGTTCAGTTCCGATGTGACCGGCGGCAATGTCCAGCTGGTGCCCGCGACGCAGGCCGATATGCGCGGCGGCGTGTTCGAAACGCGCGAAAGCCTCGAAGTGATCTACGACGAGGCATGAGCGCGATGGACGATCTCACCCCCAACGGCGATACGCGCGCCCCGGACCGGATCGATCTTTCCGCTGCTTCCGAAGCCGTGCCTGTCGAAGGCGGCTGCGCCAGCAAGGACACCATGCGCGAGGCTGCGCGCGCGGCCGGCAAGAGCGACATTCTCGATCGCTATGCCGCCGATTATCCGGTCGATCCGCAGGCTGGGCCCCACGATCAACCCCAATCCATGTGCCCCGCGTTCGGGTCACTCCGGGTGGGCCTGAGAATGCGGCGCACCGCGACCGTGCTCTCAGGCTCGGCCTGCTGTGTCTATGGCCTCACCTTCACCTCGCACTTCTACGGCGCGCGGCGGACGGTGGGCTATGTGCCCTTCTCCTCGGAAACGCTCGTCACCGGCAAGCTGTTCGAGGATATCAAGGAAGCCGTCGAAGGCCTCGCCGATCCCGAACTGTATGACGCGATCGTGGTCACCAACCTGTGCGTTCCCACGGCCAGCGGCGTGCCGCTGCGGCTGCTGAAAAAGCAGATCAACGGGGTGCGCATCATCGGCATCGACGTGCCCGGCTTTGGCGTGCCGACCCATGCCGAAGCGAAGGACGTGCTGGCCGGCGCGATGCTCAATTACGCCCGCGAGGAAGTGAAGGCCGGCCCGGTCGCCGCACCGCGCGAACGTTCGGACAAGCCGACCGTGACGTTGCTGGGCGAGATGTTCCCGGCCGATCCAGTGGTGATCGGGCAGATGCTCGCTCCCCTCGGCCTTGCTGCCGGACCGGTGGTGCCGACCCGCGAATGGCGCGAGCTCTACGCCGCGCTCGATTGCGCCGTCGTCGCCGCAATCCATCCCTTCTACACCGCCAGCATCCGCGAATTCGAAGCTGCCGGACGCCCGATTATCGGTTCGGCTCCGGTCGGCGCGGACGGCACGGCGGCCTGGCTGCAATCGCTGGGCGACACGATGGGCCTGCCGCAAGCGCAGGTCGACGGCGTGAAAAATGCCATGATCGGCGCCTGCAAGGGCGCGCTAGAAAAGATGCCGATCAAGGGGCGGATCACCGTCTCGGGCTATGAAGGCTCCGAATTGCTGGTCGCGCGACTGCTGGTCGAAAGCGGAGCGGAAGTGGCTTACGTCGGCACCGCCTGCCCGCGCACCAAGTGGTCCGATGCCGACCGTGAATGGCTCGAAGCGCGCGGCGTGCACGTGCAGTTCCGCGCCAGTCTGGAACAGGATATCGCCGCGGTCGAGGAATACCGCCCCGACCTCGCGATCGGCACCACCCCGGTGGTGCAGCACGCCAAGTCCAGGGCGATCCCGTCGCTCTACTTCACCAACCTCATCTCGGCGCGTCCGCTGATGGGTCCGGCGGGCGCAGGCAGCCTCGCCACGGTGATCAACGCGGCGATGGCGAACAAGACCCGCTTCGATGCGATGCGCGACTTCTTCGAAGGCGTCGGCACCGAACACGCGGCGGGCGTGTGGGAAGACATGCCGGTCGACCGGCCCAAGTTCCGCAAGAAATACGCCGCCCTCAACGAGGCCGCGCGCAAGGCATCGGAGGCGATCGGCACATGACGCTCGTCCTCGATCACGATCGCGCCGGCGGCTACTGGGGCGCCACTTACGTCTTCACCGCGGTGAAGGGCCTGCAGGTTATCATCGACGGTCCCGTCGGCTGCGAGAATCTGCCCGTCACCTCGGTGCTGCATTACACCGATGCCCTGCCCCCGCACGAACTGCCGATCGTCGTGACCGGCCTTGCGGAAGAAGAGCTTGGCAAGACCGGCACCGAAGGCGCGATGAAGCGCGCTTGGCAGACGCTGGATGCGGAACTGCCCTGCGTCGTCGTCACCGGATCGATCGCCGAGATGATCGGCGGCGGGGTGACGCCCGAAGGCACCAATATCAAGCGCTTCCTGCCGCGCACCATCGACGAGGATCAGTGGCAAAGCGCCGACCGCGCGCTGACCTGGCTGTGGACCGAATTCGGCCCCAAGAAGATGCCCGCCAAGCGCGAGCGTAAGGAAGGCGAAAAGCCGGTCGTCAACATCATTGGCCCGGCTTACGGCATGTTCAACATGCCATCCGACCTCGCCGAGATACGGCGGCTGGTCGAAGGCATCGGCGCTGAAGTGGGGATGGTGTTCCCGCTCGGTAGCCATCTGGCCGACATCCGCGACCTCGCCACCAGCGACGCCAATGTCTGCATGTACCGCGAATATGGCCGCAACCTGTGCGAAACGCTCGAACGGCCCTATTTCCAGGCCCCGGTAGGTCTGTCGCAGACCACCAAGTTCCTGCGCGCTCTCGGGGCCGAGCTCGGTCTCGACCCCGAGCCTTTCATCGAGCGCGAGAAGCACACCACGATCAAGCCGCTATGGGACCTGTGGCGTTCGGTCACACAGGACTTCTTCGGCACGGCCAGCTTCGGCATCGTCGCCAACGAAACCTATGCGCGCGGCATCCGTCACTTCCTTGAAGACGACATGGGCCTGCCCTGCGCCTTCGCGTTCTCGCGCTGTGCGGGCGTGAAACCCAAGAACGACGAGGTGCGCGCGGCAATCCACGCCAACCCGCCGCTGGTGATGTTCGGCAGCTATAACGAACGCATGTACATGGCCGAATGCGGCGCGCGCGGCATGTATATCCCGGCGAGCTTCCCCGGCGCGGCGATCCGCCGCCACACGGGCACGCCCTTCATGGGCTATTCGGGTGCGACCTATCTGGTTCAGGAAGTGTGCAATGCGCTGTTCGATGCGCTGTTCCACATCCTTCCGCTCAGCACCGAGATGGACAAGGTCGACAAGACCCCGGCCCGCAATCTGACCGAATTGACCTGGGACAACGACGCCAAGGCGCGGCTGGATAGCATGGTCGAAGCCCAGCCGGTGCTGATCCGCATTTCCGCTGCCAAGCGGCTGCGCGATGCGGCGGAACGGACCGCGCGCCAGCGCGGCGAAGCGATCGTCACGGCAGACTGCCTCGAAGAGGCGCTGCTGGAAGGGGCGGGAGCATGATGACGATGCGCCGCCATAACCCTTTGTCGCCTGTGCGGTTCATCACCGCTCAGGCGCAAGCCCATGCCCCCTTCCGGGGGGCTCTCCAATCCACGTGGGGGATCACGCGGGGATGCCGACGGGGGCCTTCGGGCTCTCATTCTCACCCAACTGAACGGAGACAACCCGATGAACGAACGTATCGGAACTCACCTGACGCCTGAAGAGGCCCAGGAAATCCACAAGGGCTTCATGGGGACCTTTGTCCTTTATGTTGCGATCGCTCTGGTCGCTCATGCCCTGATGTGGGCCTACAAGCCCTGGCTCTAATTCCGTGATGAAAACGCGCATCCTGCACGGTGCAGGCGGCGCCAATCTCTGAACGGTTCAAGGAAGGAATTTTCCCATGTGGAGAATCTGGTTCTATTTTGACATTCGCCGCGCTCTTGTGGCCCTGCATGTGGGTCTCGCTGTGCTGGCTTTCACCATCCACTTCATCCTGCTCAGCACGGATCGTTACAACTGGCTCGAGCGCGCTCCTGGCGCACCCGCGCCGGCGCAGGCTGCTATCGAATCGTCGGAAGCTCCGGCGGCGGGATAGTCCTGCTCGAAATGTGAGGGGGCAGGTTCGCCTGCCTGCCTCCTAACACTTGTCGAAAAACCACTAGCACCCGCCCTTGTGGCGGGGAGGATGGACCTATGGCGCTCCTTAGTTTCGAGCGGAAGTACCGCGTACGCGGTGGCACATTAATCGGCGGCGACCTTTTCGACTTCTGGGTCGGGCCGTTTTATGTCGGATTCTTCGGGGTGACGACGGCAATCAGTGCGCTGCTTGGCACCGCGCTGATTTTCGCTGCAGCGACCCAGGGTCCGACCCTCAACCCCTGGCTTATCTCGATCAATCCACCGCCGATCGAGTACGGCCTTGCCTTTGCTCCCCTGCAAGAGGGGGGATACTGGCAGATCATTACCGCCTGTGCGGTCGTGGCCTTCTCGTCGTGGGTACTCCGCCAGGCGGAAATCTCGCGCAAGCTGGGCATGAGCTATCACGTCCCGATCGCTTTCAGCGTCGCCGTGTTCGCCTATGTCACGCTCAACGTCATCCGGCCGTTCTGGATGGGCGCCTGGGGCAACGGTTTCCCATACGGGATCTGGACCCACCTCGAATGGGTTTCCAACGTCGGCTACGCCTTCGGCAACTTCCACTACAACCCCGTGCACATGCTCGCGATCACGTTCTTCTTCACGAACTGTCTCGCGCTCGCGCTGCATGGCGGCTTGGTGCTGTCGGCGGTCAACCCGACCGGCGGAACCGACGTGAAGACGCCGGAATATGAAGACACCTATTTCCGTGACTTCATCGGCTATTCGGTCGGCACGCTCGGCATCCACCGGGTGGGGCTCTTCCTTGCGCTCAACGCAGGGTTCTGGAGCGCCATCTGCATCGTCATTTCCGGCACTCTGTATGTCGGCAGCTGGATCGAATTCTGGGATTTCTGGAAGAAGATCCCGATCTGGTCGTAAGGAGCACCTGAACCATGGCGACATATCAAAACATCTTCACGCAGGTGCAAGTCCAGGGGCCACCCGAAATGGGAGTCCCGCACCTTGACGGAAGCGAGGGCCGGCTCAACCTTACCGGGCACAACTACTGGCTCGGCAAGATTGGGCAGGCGCAGATCGGGCCGATCTATCTCGGCTTGCTCGGAACGATCTCGCTGACCTTCGGGGCGGCGGCGATCATGATCATCGGCCTCAACTTCTGGGCGCAAGCCGGCTGGAGCCCGCAGACTTTCATGCGCGAGTTCTTCTGGCTTTCGCTCAACCCTCCGGGCCCGGAATACGGGTTCAGCCCGTTCGTACCGCTGGACAAGGGCGGCTGGTTCATCATGGCCGGCGCGTTCCTGACCATCGCGGTGCTGACCTGGTGGGCCCGCACCTATTACCGGGCAAAGGCGCTGGGCATGGGGATGCATATTCCCTGGGCCTTCGCTTCAGCCATCTGGCTGTTCCTGGTGCTGGGCTTCATCCGTCCGATGCTGCTGGGCGACTGGTCGCAGGCGGTGCCTTACGGTATCTTCAGCCACCTCGACTGGACGAACAATTTCTCGCTGCTTTACGGGAACCTGTTCTACAACCCGTTCCACGCGCTCTCGATCGTCTTCCTTTACGGGTCGGCGCTGCTGTTCGCGATGCACGGGGCGACCATCCTTGCGCTCGGCCGCTATGGCGGTGAACGCGAGATCGAGCAGATCACCGATCGCGGGACGGCAGCCGAACGCGGCGCGCTGTTCTGGCGCTGGGTGATGGGCTTCAACGCCAGCTTCGAATCGATCCACCGCTGGGCCTGGTGGTTTGCAGTGCTGACCACGCTGACCGGCGGGATCGGCATCCTGCTGACGGGCACCGTGGTAGATAACTGGTATCTGTGGGCGCAGGAACATCACTACGCTCCGGAAACGATCAACTACGATCCGAGCGGCGCGGCAGGAGCTGCTGCCGGCCAGTAATCACGGGGGTGCCGGGCCGACAAAGCCCGGCAGTTCCGAACGAAAAAGAGAAAACCCGGTCTGGCCCATGGCCCGGCCGGGTTTTCATTTGTCAGGTTGCCGGCTAACCGGCAGCGCGCGGCGTTCAGGGATCAGTCCTGCGACGGGGCTTTCATCCGGCCCGCCAGATCGAGCAGGTGCAAGGGCAGCGACAGGGCGAGCGGCAGTGCGATCCACCACCACTCCGCCCCGGTCAGGGCGGCGCGCAGACCCAGCACGATCAGCGCCGCCGGGCCGAGCAGCCCCGCCACCGCGCTGAAGCGCCAGCCGCGGCCGAACCGCAGCCACAGCGCCTCGATGGACAGCACACCCAGGATGATGTCGGCAGCATGACCGGAAGCGAAGAGCGATTCCATCATCGGTACGCCCTCCTCTCCTCGCCCGCCGCTGCGGCCTCAGCCGAACGGGGCGTTGAGATCGACCACCGCCCAGTTGAGCGCGCCGGCAAAGCTTACCCACGCAAGGTAAGGCACCAGCAGCGCGGCGGCGGTGCGCGAAAAGCGCCCGCAAAAGATGATCAACGCGATGATCGAAAGCCACAGCAACGTCAGTTCGATGAAGGCCCAGTCAGGCCGCTGCATGCGGAAGAAGATCAGGCTCCAGGTGATGTTGAGAAATCCGTTCAAGGCGAACAGCCCGATCACCCATTCCGCCGCCACCGATGTCGGGGCGGCGCGCCATGCGGTGATCGCCGAAATGGTGATCAGAGCATAGATCAGCGTCCAGCCCATCGGGAACATCACGTCGGGCGGGTTCCAGCCAGGCTTGGCCAAGGCCTGATACCACGGGCCGAGGTCGGTAATCGTCGCCCCCAGCGCCGCCACACACAGCGCCGCCACCGTGGCGACCGTCACCGGCAAGATCATGATCCGCTTCATACGCGAACCGTTTAGCGCGTTGCGGGCCTCAAGCCTAGCAGGTGCGCGGTATCCTTGAGGAAGATCTTCACGTGGGCCATCGGTTTGGCCCGCACCAGCTTCTTGTGCATGTAGGCCTGCCAAGTCAGTTCCTGCACGTCCTTGTCGTCACACATGGTGACGAAGCGTTCGCGGCGCTTGTCGGACGAATACCAGAAATACTGCATCATCCCGAGGATCCAGAACACCTTGCCGTGTTCGCGCATGAACTTCTTGCGCGCGGTCTGGAGCTGCTTTGCCTCGCCGGTCTTGAGGAAGGCAGCGGCGGCCTCGCCCACCAGCCGCCCGCCAACCATGGCGTAATAGATGCCCTCGCCCGATGCCGGGGCGACGATGCCCGCAGCATCGCCCGCCACGATCACATCGGCGCCGTTGTCCCAGCGCTTCAGCGGCTTGAGCGGGATCGGCGCGCCTTCGCGGCGCACGGTCTCGCAGCGTTCCAGACCGAGATCGTCGCGCATCGTGGCGATCGCGCCCCGCAGCGAAAAGCCCTTGTTCGCGCTGCCCACGCCGATGCTTGCGGTCTCGCCATGCGGGAACACCCAGGCATAGAAATCGGGCGACAAGCGGCCCTGATAGAACACATCGCAGCGCGAGGCGTCGAAGGCCTCGGTATTCTGTTCGGGCGATTTGATGATCTCATGATAGGCGAAAACGCAAGGCACCCGCTCGGCGCCGGGCAGGCATTGCTTTGCCACGGCCGAACGTGCGCCGTCGGCACCGATCACCACGCGCGCGCGCACGCTTTCGATCGGGCCTCCGCGGGAACGGCGGAAGGTGACGATCGGGTGCGCTTCGCCATCGCGCTCGATCTTCTCGAAGGTGGCGGTCAGCCGTTCGGCACCGGACATGCGGGCCCGTTCGCGCAGCCATTCGTCGAATTCGTCACGATCGACCATGCCGACATAGCCGATCTCGCCCACCGGCATATCGACCGCACGGCCCGAAGGCGCGATCATGCGGGCCGAACGCGCCTTGGCGACCAGCAGGCTTTGCGGAATGTCGAAATCGGCCAGCAGGCGCGGCGGCACGGCCCCGCCGCAGGGCTTGATCCGCCCGCCGCGCTCTATCAGCAGCACCGAATGGCCTGCCAGCGCAAGATCATTGGCTGCGGTGGAGCCGGAAGGACCGCCGCCGATCACGACCGCGTCATAAATAGTCTGGTTCATGCGTAGACCTCCCTCTCACCTTGTGTAGCGCCTGCGCGCATTGCTGCCGCGCCGGTCGCCTTGACCGCCAGCAGCGCCGCCAGCACGAAGGCCGCGGCCTCCAGTCCGAACACGAGCTGGAACGCCGCACCGTCATTGCCCAGCGCATGGCGCGCCAGATCGACCCCGACCGCGCCGGTCAGCCCGCCGAGCCCGAAGGCAATCGCCTGCGAGGCACCCCACACGCCCATGCGCACGCCTTCGCGCGTGGTTTCCCCCGCGCCGGCCAGCCCCATCATCGCCCCGATCGCGGCGACCGCGAAGACGCCGTTGCCGAAGCCGAGCACGAAAACATTGATCCCCAGCGGCCAAGGCGGACCATTGACCGCCGCCAGCCCCAGCGCGCCGAGGCCGACCGCCGAGAGCAGGCACCCGCAAATCACCCAGATCCGCAGCCCGTCGGGCCGCTTGCCGGAAAAGGCGCTGCCGCCGATGCCTGTCACGATCATGCCGAGCAGGATGCCGCCCTGATGCTGCCCGCCCATCTGCGTCGATTCCCCCGGCGAAAGGCCGAAGATCAACCCGGCAAAAGGTTCGAGGATCAGATCCTGCATCGAAAAGGCGATCATCGATACGAAAATGAAAATGGTGAAGCGCCGCGCTGCCGTCTCGCTCATGATCTCGCGGATAGCCGCGCGGAAATCGGGGGCCTCGCCCTCGTCGCTGGCGGCATGGCCGAAGCGGCCGGCCTGCCGTTCCAGCCGGAAGGTCGCCAGCACTGTCAGCGTCACCATCACCAGCGCCAGCCCGCCCGCCACCGTCAGCAGCCGTTCGGGCGAAAAGGGCTTGAGCAATTGGCCCACTGTAATCGCGGAAACCACGATCCCGGCGACCATCATGATCCATGTCACCGCCGCAGCCGCCGCGCGCCGCTGCGGCGCGACACCCGATGCCAGCAGCGCCAGGGCCGAGGTGCCGCCTGCCCCCACGCCCACGCCGATCAGGGTATAGGCCACCACCGCCAGCGTGAAACCGAGTGCGGGCGAGGTGCCGAGCATCAGTGTCGCCTGTGTCGCCAGCAATGACGCGCAGGCCAGCACCGCCACGCCGCCGATAATCCATACCGTCCGGCTGTTGCCCCCCTTGGCCGCCGACTTGTCCGATCCGTGCCCCCACAAGGGCCGACCAAGCTGCACCGCGTAATGCCACGCCACAAGCCCGGCGGGGATCGCCGCCGCCAGCGCGAATTCGACCACCATCAGCCGGTTGAGCACCGTCGTCGCCAGCATCACCAGCGCGCCGATAGCCGCCTGCACCAGCCCGATCCGGACAATTGCCAGCCAACCGAACCCGGCCTCAACCTTGGTTGTTTCGGGTGAGGCCATCGGGGCGTGCATCAGATATAGCCCCCGAGCCCGAGCGCTGCTGCCAGCATCCCCAGCACATAAAGCGTAACGCCCACGCCATTATACCACGGCGCATATTTGGCCGGATCGCGGATCAGCCGGGGCATCGCGGCAATCTGTGCCACCAGCACAGCGGTGACGATCAATGCCGAAAGCCCGTAGCCCCAGATCGCCAGCAGGCCGATCACCACAATCTGCAAGGATGCCATGGTGGTGCAGGCAAACCGCGCCGCATGCTCCACACCCATCGTGACGGGAAGCGAGGTGAGGCCGGACTGGCGGTCCCCTTCGACCGCCTTGAAATCATTGAGCACCATGATGCCGTGCGCGCCCAGCGAATACATGAACAGGATGATGACGACCTCGACCGAGGGCATCGCGCCCAGCATCACTGCCGCGCCGGTGAACCAGCTCAGCCCTTCATAGGTCAGGCCGCAGACCAGCGGGCCGACCATGCCGTTGGCCTTGAAACGGAAGGGCGGCGCCGAATAGGCCCAGGCAAAGGCGAGGCCCACCAGCGCGGCGGCGAACACGATCGGGCCGAGCAGCCAGCCCACGCCTGCCGAAATGAGGCTGGCGATAATCGCGATATACAGCCCCCAGCGCCCCGGAATGCGGCCTGAAGGGATCGGGCGATCGGGTTCGTTGATGGCATCGACGTGGCGATCGAACCAGTCGTTCACCGCCTGACTGGTGCCGCATACCAGCGGCCCGGCCAGCAGCACGCCGCCGGCGACGAACCACCAGCGCCCCTCCAGCCCCGCGCCGGACGATACCGCGCCGCACATAAAGGCCCACATCGGCGGGAACCATGTGATCGGTTTGAGGAGCTGAAGGATGTCACGCGGCCTCGGCCGCAGGATCGGGCGCGCCTCCGGAACGGGCGCGGAGCGAGTCGTAGGCACCGAATGTTCCATGGCGCAAGGCTATGCCTGACAAATCAAAGCGTCAATTTATTTTGACACTAATGATTCGGACAACCCCGATTTGAGGGCGATTTTAGCTGCCCGGTCCTACTGCCGTGTCAAATCCGGGGGTGTCCAAAGCGTCCAATGAAGGAAATTATCCTGCGTCCGGCCTGCCCCTGCAAGACCCGTTCGACGAGGCATTTACGCCGCTTTTGCCCCTGCTGAGGCCCGTTTTCGGCCGGTTTTCGGCGGTTTTCGCCCCGATTTCGGGCGCCGGAGCAATGGTGCGGAAAATTGGCTAATTTGCCTACATTCGCAGGCAAGCTATTGAAATCAGTCGTTGTCGCCGGCCAGATTGCCAAGCCCATAGCGATGCAGCTTGGAATAAAGGCTCTGGCGCGACAGGCCGAGGATTTCCGCCGCCGATGCGCGATTGTCCGAGGTGTAGGACAGCGCCGCCTCGATGCACAGCCGCTCGATCAGATCGGTGCTTTCGCGCACGATATCCTTGAGGCTCATCCGGCCGACCAGTTCGGTAAGCTGTTCGACCGACCGCGGCAGTTCCTGCGAACCGGGCGGCAGATCGCGCAACCTTCGGCCGATGGGGCGGATCACAAAGGCGTAATAGGGATCATCGCCCCCCGTCCTTACTGCCGATAATTCAATCGGTTCGCCTTCGATATCATGGCCCACGCGCAGCACCGTGCTGACATTGCGCGCCGCGCCATGCTGATCAATCTGACCTTCGATGAGATCGAGATCGATCCCCGGCCGACCGATCGATTCCGACAGGTGGCGCCCGCGCAGCTGATCAATGCTGGCCGCCTGCAGCAGCTCGACAAAAGCCGCGTTGGCGGTGACGATTTCAAGGTTGGCGTCGGCCACGACGAAGGCGTCGGGCATCTGGTCCACCAGTTCGAGCACCGGCAACGGCAAGGCCAGCGGGCGGTCGCTGGCGGCCACCAGCCGCACCAGCAGGAACTGCCCGCGATCCTGCGTGAATCCGGTTACCGAAGCCATCACGTCGCGCGCGCCGCGGGCCAGCTGGATCCGCGTCGGGCTGACCGTGTCCGACACCAGCGCCGCGCCGACCAGTCCTTGCAGTGCATCATGCGAGCTTTTGTCGAGCACACTCGGCAGCTTCTTGCCCGCAAGACTGCCCGCCCGCGCGCCGACCAGCGTGTGCGCGGCAGGATTGGCCTCGCGGATACGCAAGGTTGCCGCCTCGATGATCATGACAGCCTCGGTCGAACGTTCGAACAGCATGCGGTAGCGCGCTTCGAGCTGGCGCATCCTGAGATAGTCGCGTTCGAGCGATTGCTGCACCTGCAACAGGCGCTGCTGGAGCTTGCCCGCCTCGCGCAGGTCGCGCCCGAAAGCAATGCGGTGCGCCCCGCCATTGATGCTCAGCACGGCATAACGGATCGGCACCTCGCCATCGCGTGACGGGTGGTTGACCTGGCGCCAATGCTGCACTTCGCCACGCCGGGCGGCGGCCAGCATCTCCATGATTTTCGGGCGACTTTCGTCGGTCACCGTCTCGATCCAGTTGCTCCCGATCCAGCCTGCGAAGGCAGGAAATTCTTTGGGATCGAAAGCCGCGTCGAGGATGGTGCCGGTGTCGTCGAGCACAAGCGTGACATCGCCTGCCACCATCGCCAGTTTCATTGCCGCATCCGCATCCAGCGACTGGAAAAGCTCAGCCGCCCTTTCAAAGGGATGCTTGCCTTCTATGCTATGTTTGCGGGTGAGCATGCCGGGCCGAACCTATCGCAGGTTCTGGTTGCTGAGGGCTGACACGCTCATCAGATTTTCGGCCATTTCAAGAGCGGAGAGCGCATCGGCACCTGTGCCGTCAGCCCCGACTTCTTCGACCATGCCCGGGTTTTCGTTGATCATTCTTCCGCCAACAAGCACGGCAATTCGGGGGTTGGCCGATGCATTTCGCATCGCCTTGACGAGGTTTGCGAGGGCGGCGCTAGGACAATCGCGGGCGAGCGTCAATCCTACCACATCGAAGGGTCTGTGCGACAGGCGATCAAGCAAATCGCGCCGTTCCGGCTTGACCAGCGCCTCGCTCTGCCAGCCGGCGCGCGAGAAGACTTCCTCGATCATCAAGGTCCCGAAATTGTGATGATCGCCCGGCATCGGGGAGAACAGCGCGCTGCGCGGAACCTTCAGCGACGGCAGATCGGCAGGCGAACGGGCGGCAATCTCGCGCATCACTTCCTGAAGGCGCCACAGGCCCATCGTCACGTCGATGAAATCGCATTCGTCGCGGTCCCACATCTCCCCCAGCATCCGTGCGGCGGGCGCCAGCAGATCGAGGCAAATCGTCTCGACCGTGGTGCCTTCGGCGATAAAGGTGTCGACCTCTTCGATCAGGCTGGCCGCCTCAAGCCGCAGGGGCAGCATCGCAAATCGCGAGGCATCTTCGGGCGCGATCGGCCGGCTGCGCCGTGATCTGGCCTGCTCCTTGCCGGTGTCGTGCGCCATCAGCAGGCGCGGGATGATCTCGCCTTCGATTATGGCATTGACCTGATTCTCGGACTCCTCGCGGCCGATCGAAGCTTTCCGGCGGACCCGTTCGAGCGGCGCGGTAATTACCCCCCTCAAGACCGCCGATCCGGCGCCAAACATGCTCGAAGCCTTCGAATCTGCCATTCGCCGGACCCTCCCCAGGTCGTGCGGAACCCCTTCCGCAGGAGGTAGTGGGCACACTCTTGCAGCGTACCTTTGGCCCTGATCCCGAAAGCCAGCAAATCCTCTCTACGCCTTTTTCCGAAAGGGCGCAAACGCGCTGATCTCTCCGATTAAAAATCGTCAACAAAACTAAACGTCCAATCTAGTTGACACTTCTGTTGGAACAGGCGTAATCTCCGAGTCCAAGAGAGAAGGCTAACGCGACAGATGACTCGGAAGGATCAGGCATCCCCGGTCGACCCTGGAACCTCGGTGACAGGTGCGAGCCATAAGAGAGGGAAGAGCCGGGCGCTCTACACCGCTGAAGAGCGGGTGCGGCGTGACGAATCGATCTGGACCATCGTTCAGGGCGTGCTTGCCCCGCTGCAATTTCTCGTATTTCTTGTCAGCCTAACGCTGGTGCTGCGCACGCTGCTGACCGGCGAAGGTGCGTTTGCCGCCGATGTCTCGATCGTGATCAAGACGCTGGTTCTCTACACCATCATGATCACCGGCTCGATCTGGGAGAAGGTGGTGTTCGGCAAGTGGCTGTTCGCCGAGTCCTTCTTCTGGGAGGACGTCTTCTCGATGCTCGTTCTGGCCCTGCACACGCTTTATCTGGTGATGCTGTTCGGCGAGATCGGGACGCTTGAACAGCGTATGCTGGTCGCACTGGCGGGCTATGGCGCCTATGTCATCAACGCCGGGCAGTTCCTGTGGAAGCTGCGGATGGCCCGCCTGGAAGGCGCGGCCAATGATGCGCCGGGCAAGGCGGTGGCGGCATGAGCGCGCTCGACGTTCTTGACGGCTGCGCCAGCGAGCTTGCCGGCACAACCGCCCCCGCTGCACGCGACGGCGGCCGTCCGGTTCTGCGCGAACGCGGCCAACGCGAGGTGTTCTGCGGGCTTACCGGCATTATCTGGCTGCACCGCAAGATGCAGGACGCTTTCTTCCTCGTGGTCGGCTCGCGCACCTGCGCTCACCTGCTGCAGAGCGCCGCCGGCGTGATGATCTTCGCCGAACCACGCTTTGCCACCGCGATCATGGAAGAGCGCGATCTGGCCGGCATGGTCGATGCACAGGACGAGCTTGACCGTGTGGTGAACCGCCTGCTCGAACGCCGCCCCGACATCCGCACACTGTTTCTCGTCGGCTCCTGCCCTTCCGAAGTGATCAAGCTCGATCTGGCCAAGGCAGCCCAGCGGCTTGGCGCGGTGCACATGCCGCGCGTGCGGATCCTCAACTATTCGGGCAGCGGGATCGAGACGACCTTTACCCAGGGCGAGGATGCCTGCCTCGCTGCGCTGGTGCCGGTGATGCCGGCCCTTCCCGCCGATGCTGCGAAGGAACTGCTGATCGTCGGCAGCCTGCCCGATATCGTCGAGGACCAGTTGCTGCGCCTGCTTGCGCAGATGGGCATCGACAAGGTCGGCGTGCTGCCCGCGCGCAATGCCCGCGATCTGCCGAGCGTCGGGCCCAATACCCGTTACCTGCTGGCCCAGCCCTTCCTTGGCGAAACGGCGATGGCGCTGGAAGGGCGCGGGGCACAGCGGCTCGACGCGCTGTTCCCGTTCGGCGCGGAAGGCACCACCAGCTGGCTGCGCGCTGCGGCGACCGAATTCGGAGTGGACGAAGCCCTGTTCGAACAGGTCGTCGGCCCGGGCCGCGAGCGCGCCCGCCTCGCCCTGTCGAAACTTCGCACCCAGCTTGAAGGCAAGCGCATCAGCTTCCTGCCGGACTCGCAACTTGAAGTCCCCCTCGCCCGCTTCCTGCAGGACGAATTGGGAATGGAGCTGGTGGAAGTCGGCACGCCCTATCTCCACCGCTCGCATCTCGCCCGCGAGCTGGAGCGCTTCGGCCCCGAAGTGCGCCTCAGCGAAGGCCAACATGTCGAACGCCAGCTTGATCGCGTGCGCGCAGACCGGCCCGACATCACGGTCTGCGGTCTCGGCCTTGCCAACCCGCTCGAGGCCGAAGGCTTCACCACCAAGTGGGCGATCGAACTCGTCTTCTCGCCGATCCACGGTTTCGAACAAGCCGCGGATCTCGCCGAACTCTTTGCCCGGCCGCTACGGCGCCGGGACATGCTGGAGGTGTAGGAGCCATGCAGCTAGCCGTCTGGACCTATGAAGGGCCTCCCCATGTGGGAGCTATGCGGGTCGCGACGGCGATGGAGAAGCTGCACTACGTGCTGCACGCTCCGCAGGGCGACACCTACGCCGATCTGCTGTTCACCATGATCGAGCGTCGCAACAAGCGCCCGCCCGTCACATATACCACCTTCGAAGCACGCGATCTGGGCAAGGATACCGCGCAGATTTTTCAGGATGCCGCGCGCGAGGCGGTGTCCCGCTTCAATCCGCAGGCGATCATTGTCGGCGCATCCTGCACGGCGGAACTGATCCAGGACGATCCGGCGGGTCTGGCCGAAGCAATGGGGCTGCCCGTCCCCGCGATCCCGCTCGAACTGCCGAGCTACCAGCGCAAGGAAAACTGGGGCGCGGCGGAAACCTTCTACCAGATCGTCCGCAATCTGGCAGACAAATCGCTGGTGCGTGAACCGCGTGAAGGCCGCGCCGCGCGCGCCAACATCCTCGGCCCGACCGCATTGGGCTTCCGCCACCGCGACGATCTGGTCGAAATCCGCAAGATCCTCGACCAGCTTGGTGTCGAGGTAAATCTCGTCGCCCCGCTGGGCGCAACACCGCAGGACATCGCGAAGATCGGTGCCGCCGACTTCAACATCGTCCTCTATCCCGAAATCGCAGATGAGGCCGCCCGCTGGCTTGAGCGCACTTTCGCTCAACCGGCTGTGCGGACCGTCCCTATCGGCGTGGGAGCAACACGCTCCTTCATTGCCGACGTCGCCGAGTTGGCAGGTGCAGATCCCACGCCTGCCCTCGGCGACACCTCTTCCCGGATGCCCTGGTGGTCACGTTCGGTCGATTCTACCTACCTGACCGGCAAGCGCGTCTTCATCTTCGGCGACGCCACCCACGCCGCCGCCGCCGCCCGCATCGCCCGCGAGGAACTCGGCTTCGAGGTCTGCGGTCTGGGCTGCTACAACCGCGAATTCGCCCGCGAAATCCGCGCCGCAGCCAAGGAATGCGGAGTCGAACCGCTGATCACCGACGATCATCTCGCAGTCGAGGATGCCATCGCCGCCGCCTGCCCCGAACTGGTGCTGGGCACGCAGATGGAACGGCATATTGCCAAGCGCCTCGGTCTGCCCTGCGCGGTGATTTCCGCGCCGGTGCATGTGCAGGATTTTCCCGCGCGCCACAGCCCGCAGATGGGCTTCGAAGGCGCCAACGTGATCTTCGACACCTGGGTCCACCCGCTGGTGATGGGTCTGGAAGAGCACCTGCTCACCATGTTCCGCGAGGATTTCGAATTCGCCGACGAACACGGGCCGAGCCATCTTGCCGCCCATTCGCCGCGCAAGTCGGCACCCGAACCCGTGCCGTTCGTGTCGAGCGAAGTCGAGACACCCATGCCGCCGCCAACCGCTCTCTCGACTTCGTTCGAGACGAACAGAGGGGTCGAATCGCTCGTCTGGACCGCCGAGGCAGAGCGCGAGCTGAAAAAGATCCCCTTCTTCGTGCGCGGCAAGGCGCGCCGCAACACCGAGAATTTCGCTGCTCTGGAGGGACGCAGCGCGATCGATCTCGAAACCCTTTATGATGCGAAGGCGCATTATGCACGGTAGCATTCCCTCGGCCTCCTCGCTTGATCCGCATGCGCCCGTCCGGGTGGCGATCGTCACGCTCGACAATCATCTCAAGGGCGCGGTTGACAGGGCGGAAGCGGTGCTGGGGCCGGAGGGGATCGAACTCAGCCTGCACGCGGCGGCGGAATGGGGCAGCGACCCGGTAGAGCTGGAAAAGGTCAAGGCGGCGATTGCCGGGGCCGACATCGTCATCGCCACGATGCTGTTCCTGGACGATCACATCCGCATGATCCTGCCTGCGCTCGAGGCGCGGCGCGAGGAGTGCGACGCGATGGTCTGCCTGATGAGCGCGGGCGAGGTAGTGCGGCTTACCAAGATGGGCGGCTACCGCATGGATGCGCCGGCCACGGGCCCGCTCGCACTGCTCAAGAAACTGCGCGGATCGGCCAAGCCAGGCGGCAATTCGGGCGCGGGGCAGATGAAGATGCTGCGCCGCCTGCCCAAACTGCTCAAATTCATTCCCGGCACCGCGCAGGACGTGCGCGCCTATTTCCTCACGCTGCAATACTGGCTTGCCGGTTCGGACGAGAACGTGGTGGCGATGGTGCGTGCGCTGATCGACCGTTATGCGGCGGGCGAGCGGATGTATCGCCGCGGGATCACCAAGGCCGAGGCGCCGATCGAATATCCCGAAACCGGGGTCTATCATCCGCGCACGCAACAACGCATTTCCGAAAGCCTGCGCCTGCTGCCGCCCGCGAAGGGCGATGAGGCACGCGAAGGCACGGTCGGGCTGGTCTTGCTGCGTTCCTATCTCTTGGGCCGCGACAGCGATCATTACGACGGGGCCATCGCCGCGTTCGAGGCTGCCGGATTGAAGGTTGTTCCGGTGTTCGCCAGCGGGCTCGATGCGCGCCCGGCGATCGAGCAGTTCTTCATCGGCCCCGACGGCAGGCCCACCGTGGACGCGGTGGTGAACCTTACCGGCTTCTCGCTTGTCGGCGGCCCGGCCTA
This sequence comes from Erythrobacter fulvus, assembly GCF_028595285.1. GTDB lineage: Bacteria > Pseudomonadota > Alphaproteobacteria > Sphingomonadales > Sphingomonadaceae > Erythrobacter > Erythrobacter fulvus. The sequence continues at coordinate 111,566 of NZ_JAQQXQ010000004.1, forward strand.
TTCCGATGCGCAGGCCGCGCGCGAGGTTCTGGGCAAGCTCGATCTGCCCTATCTTGCCGCCCACGCGATCGAATTCCAGACGATCGAGGACTGGGCGCACCGCCCGCAAGGCCTGCTGCCGCTGGAAGCGACGATGATGGTCGCCCTGCCCGAGCTTGACGGTTCGACCGTGCCGCACGTGTTCGGCGGACGCGCGGGCAATTCCGGCCCGTGCTGCACCGGGTGCGACCGCCATTGCCCGCGGCCGGCCTCGGAAAAGGCCAGACCGATGCAGGCCTGCCCCGAACGTGCCGAGGCGCTGGCGGCCAAGACGGTGCAACTGATCCGCCTGCGCAAGGCCGAACGCAGCGCACGCAAGCTTGCCATCGTGGTGTTCAACTTCCCGCCCAATTCCGGCGCGACAGCCACCGCTGCTTTCATGGCGGTGCACGAATCGCTCTATGCCACGCTCCAGCGGCTCGCTGCGGAAGGCTATGATGTCGAGGTTCCCGAAAGCCTCGATGCGATGCGGGACATCCTGCTCAAGGGCAATGCCGAGCGCTACGGCACCGACGCCAATGTCGCGCACCGCATCCCCGCCGACGAGCATGTGCGGCGCGAGAAATACCTCGCCGAAATCGAAGCCGCATGGGGCCCCGCCCCGGGCAAGCAACTGGCCGATGGCGGGCATATCCTGATACAGGGCGCTCATTTCGGAAATGTCTTCGTCGGCGTGCAGCCCGGCTTCGGCTATGAAGGCGATCCGATGCGGCTGCTGTTCGAGGGCGGCTTTGCCCCGACCCATGCCTTCAGCGCCTTCTACCGCTGGCTGCGCGAGGATTACGGCGCGCACGCGATTCTGCATTTCGGCACCCACGGCGCGCTTGAATTCATGCCGGGCAAGCAGGCCGGCATGTCGGGCAAGTGCTGGCCCGACCGGCTGATCGGGGACACCCCCAATTTCTATCTCTATGCCGCCAACAACCCGTCGGAAGGCATGCTGGCCAAGCGCCGTTCGGGCGCGACGCTGATCAGCTATCTTACGCCGCCGCTGGCACAGGCGGGCCTCTACAAGGGCCTGTCGGAACTGAAGGCGAGCGTCGAACGCTGGCGTGCCACAATCGACGATCCCGACCATGCCGAAGAGCGTGCCGATCTTGAAACGCTGATCGCCGACCAGTGCGAGGCGCTGGACATCGCCTGCGATGACATGTCGACGCTTTACGACCGCCTCTACGAGATGGAGGAGGCGCTGATCCCGCACGGGCTGCACGTGTTCGGCCGCAACCCGCAAGGGGCCGAGCGCGAAGACATGCTCGACGCGATGATGGAAGCGGCCGGCCACGGCGATGCCGCTCCTGATCGCGCGATGCTGGCGGCTAAGCTCGATTCCTCGGACGAACTGGGCGCGCTTATCCATGCGCTTGACGGCGGCTATGTCCCGCCCGCACCCGGCGGCGATGTGGTGGTGAACCCGGACGTGCTGCCCACGGGCCGCAACATCCACGGCTTCGATCCCTTCCTGCTGCCTTCCGCCTTTGCCTGCCGGATGGGCAACGAGCAGGCCGAACGGCTGATCGCGCGCCATGTCGAAAGCGGCCAGCCCTTCCCCGAAAGCATCGCCATGGTGCTGTGGGGCACGGACAACATGAAGTCCGAAGGCGTGCAGATCGCTCAGGCGATGACGCTGATGGGTGCCCGCCCCCGGCGCGACTCCTATGGCCGGCTGTGCGGCGCGGAACTGATCCCGCTGGAGGAACTCGGCCGCCCGCGCATCGACGTGGTGATGACCCTGTCGGGCATTTTCCGCGATCTGCTGCCGATGCAGACCCGGATGCTCGCCGAAGCCGCGCTGCTCGCCAGCGGCGCCGAGGAACCGCAGGAGGCGAATTTCATCCGCAAGCACACGCTGGCGCAGATGGAAAAGCACGGATGCGACCTCGAAACCGCGGCGCTGCGCGTTTTCTCGAATGCCGAAGGCGCGTACGGGGCCAACGTCAACCAGATGATCGCCGGCGGCGTGTGGGCCGATCCGGACGAGCTCGCCAATGCCTTCGAAGTGAACAAGGGCTTCGCCTACGGAGTCTCGGGCAAGCCGGTGCAGCAGCGCGAATTGCTGCAAAGCGCGCTCGGGACGGTCGATTTCACCTACCAGAACCTCGAAAGCATCGAACTCGGCATCAACGACGTCGATCAATATGTCGACGGTCTGGGCGGCGTGACCCGCTCGGTCGCGCGGGCAAAGGGCGCGGAAACCCCGGTCTACATCCTCGATGCCACCCGCGGGAACACCAAGGTGCGCACGCTGGCCGAACAGATCGACCTCGAAACCCGCACCCGCACGCTGAACCCCAAGTGGTTCGAAGGCCTGCTGGAACACGGTTACGAAGGCGTCCGCCAGATCGAGGGGCACGTGACCAGCACGCTGGGCTGGTCGGCCACCACCGGTCAGGTCGCCCCGTGGGTGTACCAGAAGATTTCCGAGACCTTTGTGCTCGACGAGACGATGCGGCGTCGTCTGTCGGAGCTCAACCCCAAGGCTTCCGCACGGGTGGCGAACCGCCTGCTCGAAGCCTGCGACCGCCATCTGTGGGAACCCGACGAGGCTACGCTCGCCGCCCTGCGCGAAGCCAATGACGAGCTCGAGGACCGCCTTGAAGGCGTGTTCGTGGGCGAATGACAACGAGGGATCGTAAACAATGAACCTGCACTCACCCAAATCAAGCTTCAGCCCGCCCGACGGCGAAGGCTCTGTCCAGGTCCAGCTCGACCCGAGCGACGCGATCAAGGGCGCGAAGGTATTTGCGGTCTACGGCAAGGGCGGGATCGGCAAATCAACCACTTCATCGAACCTTTCGGCCGCCTTCAGCAAGCTTGGTCATCGGGTGCTGCAAATCGGCTGTGATCCCAAGCACGATTCCACCTTCACCCTGACCAAGAAGCTGATGCCCACCGTTATCGACGTACTCGAGACGGTAGAGTTCCACGCTGAGGAACTGCGGCCGGAGGACTACATGTTCGAAGGCTATAACGGCGTCATGTGCGTCGAGGCGGGCGGGCCGCCGGCAGGCACCGGCTGCGGCGGCTATGTCGTCGGCCAGACGGTCAAGCTGCTGAAGCAGCACCATCTTCTGGAAGAAACCGACGTCGTGATCTTCGACGTGTTGGGCGATGTGGTGTGCGGCGGTTTTGCTGCCCCGCTGCAGCATGCCGAACGTGCGATCGTGGTCGCGGCGAACGATTTCGACTCCATCTTCGCGATGAACCGGATCGTGGCGGCGATCGGCGCGAAGTCGAAGAATTACGATGTGCGCCTCGCCGGTGTGGTTGCCAACCGCAGCCGCGAGACCGACGAGATCGATCGCTTCTGCGACCAGATCGGGATGCAGCGCCTCGCCCATTTCCGCGATGTCGACGCAATCCGCCGCTCGCGCCTGAAGAAGTGCACCTTGTTCGAGATGGGCGACGATCCCGAAGTGATCCAGGCGCAGAACGAATATCTCCGCCTCGCGCAGATGCTGTGGGACGGCGTGGAGCCCTCGCTGGCACAGCCGATGAAAGACCGCGACATCTTCGATTTCCTGGGGTTCGAATAATGGCGACGCGGCTCCCCTCCCGTTACGATGACCGGCGCGAGGCGCTGGCGACCTATTTCGACAGCACCGCGCGGCAGGCGTGGATCGACCTGACATCCGACGCCAAGGTCAGCGGTATCCGCGCCACGGTGCGGGCGGGCCGCGAGAACATGCGCGCGACGCTGCTGTCGTGGCTGCCCGAAGACCTGCGCCGCACCAAGGTGCTCGATGCAGGCTGCGGCACCGGTGCGCTGACGATCGCTGCGGCTTGCCGCGGGGCGGAAGTGACCGGGATCGACGTTGCCGCAGGGCTGGTCGACGTGGCGCGCGAACGCACGCCTTCCTTCATCGGGCACGGGCGAATCCACTGGACGAGCGGCGACATGCTCGACCCGGCGCTGGGCACCTTCGCGCATGTGGTGGCGATGGATTCGCTGATCCACTACCAGCCCGAAGACCTTGTCGCCGCGCTGTCCGAACTGGCCCAGCGCACGACCCGTTCGATCCTGTTCACCTTTGCCCCCCGCACGCGGTTGCTGGCGACGATGCATCAGGTCGGAAAGATCTTCCCCAAGTCGGACCGTTCGCCCGCGATCGTGCCGACCGCCGAGAGCGAGCTGCGCGAACGGCTGGCACGGCTTTCGGGGTGGAGCATCGGCCGCACCCAGCGCATTTCGAGCGGGTTCTACACCTCGCAGGCGCTTGAACTGGTGAGGCACGGATGAAGCGTCCGGCCCGCCCTCCCGCACCCCATTGGACAGAGGTGGCGTTCCGCCTCCTGCCGTTCGCGGATGCGGCGAGCGCGGACCTGCCGCTCGGACAATTGCTGCGCCTGTCGCTGTTTCAGGTGACGGTGGGCATGGCGACGGTGCTGCTCAACGGCACATTGAACCGGGTGATGGTGGTGGAACTCGGCACGCCGACCTGGCTGGTCGCGCTGCTGATCGCGGTGCCGCTGCTGGTCGCGCCGTTCCGCGCGCTGATAGGGCACAAGTCGGACACGCACCGCTCGGTGCTGGGCTGGCGCCGGGTGCCCTATATCTGGTTCGGCACGCTGATGCAGTTCGGCGGGCTGGCGATCATGCCCTTCGCGCTGTTGCTGCTGGGTACGCCGGAACGCTTCGAGATCGGCCTTGTCGGTGCGACCGCGGCATTCCTACTGACGGGCACGGGCTTCCACGTCACCCAGACCGCCGGCCTTGCGCTGGCAACCGATCTTGCCCCCGAAGAGAAGCGCCCGCGCGCGGTGGCGCTGCTTTATGTCATGCTGCTAGTCGGCATGATGTTCGCAGCCTTCGTCATCGGCGGCGTGCTGATGGATTACAGCGCCACCAAGCTGGTGCAGGTGATCCAGGGCTGCGCGGTGCTGACCATCATTCTCAACCTGATCGCGCTGTGGAAGCAAGAAGCGCGCAATCCCAAGGTGACCGCGCCCGACCGCGAGACACCGAACTTCTCGGAGCTGTGGCATGCCTTCGTGAAGGACGGACGCAATGCCCGGCTGCTGACGGCGATCGGGATCGGGGCGATGGGCTTTGCAATGCAGGACGCGCTGCTCGAACCCTATGGCGGGGAAATCCTCGGCCTGTCGGTCGGCGCGACCACCGGACTGACCGGGGCCTGGGCGCTGGGATCACTGCTGGGCTTCATGCTTTCGGGCCGTTTTCTCGCACGCGGGTGGGACCAGCTGCGGCTGGCGGGTGCCGGTCTGGTGGTCGGCATCAACGCCTTCCTGCTGGTGCTGTTCGCCGGGCCATTCTCGGCACCCGCGATGCTCTATTGCGGCGCGCTGGGCATCGGCCTGGGTCTGGGGCTATTTTCGGTCGGCACGCTGATGGAGGCGATGACTATTGCCAAGAGCGAGACCGCAGGTCTGGCGCTGGGCGCATGGGGCGCGGTGCAGGCGACCTGCGCGGGCGCGGGCATCGCGATCGGCGGCCTGCTGCGCGATCTTGTCGCCGTGCTGGTGCAGAGCGGCGACGGCGCGGCCAGCATGGCCACCCGCGCGAGCGGCTATGCCACAGTATACACACTCGAAGTTGCCCTGCTTCTGGCCGGGCTCGCCGCGCTGGGGCCGCTCGTCGGCCCGCGGCGCAACCGCTCTCCCGACGATACCGACCCGCAGGCGCAGCCCTTCGGACTGAGGGAGTTTCCGACATGATTACCCGTGCCCACCCATCCCAATTCCTGCCCGGCTTCGCCTCAGCCGACCCAATTATCGAGAGGAACGTGAAATGAACCACGCCTATATTGTCGGCACATTCGATGTCGCCGAACTCGCCTTCCTGCTGTTCTTCGGCTTTTTCGTCGCGCTGGTATTCTACCTCAACAGGGAAAGCCGCCGCGAAGGCTATCCGCTGGAGGACGAGCAGACTGGCAAGATCCACCCCGGCAGCCTTTTCGACGGTGACAAGAAGAGCTTCCAGCTGCCGCACGGCCGCGGCACCTATGTGCCCGAGGACGTGGCGCGCGATGATATCAACGTCCCCGCCACGCAGGCCTTCAACGCTGCCGGCGCACCCTGGGTGCCCAGTGGCAATGCGATGAAGGACGGCATGGGCCCGGCCGCATGGGCCAATCGCTCGAAATATCCCGATCTGACCTTCGACGGGCGTCCGCGCATCGTTCCGATCGCACAGAGCCACGAAATCATCGTCGCACCGAATGATCCGCAGCTTATCGGCTGGCCGGTGAAGGCTGCCGACGGCGTGGTCGTGGGCAAGGTCAGCGACATCTGGGTTGATCAGGCTGAGCACATCATCCGCTATCTCGAGGTCGAGACCTCTTCGGGCAAGAAGGTGCTCGCGCCGATGATGGTCGCGGTCGTCCATGGCAATGGTCTGCTGGATGCGATCCTGCCGATCATCGACAACAAGCCCGAATATGTCGAAATCGACGCGATCACCGCCGCACAGTTCGACGATGTGCCCGAAATCGAAACCCCCGGCATCATAACCCGCTACGAGGAAGACCGCATCCAGGCCTATTTCGGCGGCGGTTACATGTATGCAACGCCGGAGAGGGCTGAACCGTGGCTCTGAATCAGGCTGACAACCGGGCGGCGGCCATGCCGCTGCCCGGCGGCATCGATCATGCCGAGCTGGAGAATGACGGTCCGACCGCACATGGCGACCGGCTCGGCACGCCCGCGCCGGACGAAACCGTGCTGTGGAAGGGCCGTCCGGGTCTCGCGATGCTGGCCCGCACCGCGTTCCACACCCGCACGCTCGGAATCTACATGGCCGCGCTCGCGCTAGTTGCTGCCCTGACCGGCAATTACGAAGCCGCGGCGGTATCGGCCGGTCTGGGCGTGGTGCTGGTCGGGTTGCTGTACCTGCTCGCCTGGCTCAGCGCGCGCAGCACGCTGTATATCCTCACCGACGCGAGGCTGATCATGCGCATCGGCATGGCCATCGAAACGCGGATCAATATCCCGCTCAAGCAAGTCACCGCCGCCCATTTCCGCGAGCGCGCGGGCGGCTATGGCGACATCGCATTCGAACTCGGCGGCGACCGGATTCTGGGCATCGTGCTGCTGTGGCCGCACGTCCGTCCGTGGCGCTATGCCCGCCCGCAGCCGATGCTGCGCGCCATACCCGATGCGGCAAAGGTCGCGCAGATGATCGCCGATGTGCGCGCGCGTTATGGCGAAATCGAGCTAAATTTGACCGAGATCAAGGATCAGACCGCACCCGCAGGCCATCACGGCTCTGTGGCTGCACCGGCTGCTGCCCGGGTCGCAGCGGTCAAGCGCGCCGCCGACGCCGGTCTTGGCGACAAGGGATTGGAGGGAGCACCCGCATGATCGTCCGCGAATACGAAAAGGACGAAGTCACGGTCCACAAGGTGCCGCTGATGCTGATGGGCGGGATCGTGGCGATCTCGATACTGCTCACCGCCGCGGTTCAGCTCGGCTTCTTCGAGCGCAGCGCAGTTCCCGAAGTCGCCCGCGCCGAAGCGGGTGTCCAGGCGACCAGAATGCGCACGCTTCGCTTCTTCGACGAGCCCGATGGCACGGTGCGGGTCGAGGACGGCGCAAGCGCCGAGGTGCTGGGTCGTTTCGGGCCGGGTGAGGGCGGCTTCATCCGCGCCAGCGTGCGGAGCCTCGTCCACCAGCGCCGGATCCGCGGCGAGGGGCCGCGCGTGCCCTTCGAACTGACCGAATGGGACACCGGCGGAATGACGCTCAATGATCCGGTCACAGGCAAGAGCGTCGAAGTTTCATCTTTCGGGCCGGACAACCGCGCGATCTTTGCGGGCATGCTGCCGTCAGGGGAGGCGCGCTGATGGCCATGCTGTTCCTCGGTCAGGGTCCGCAATCCTTCGACGTGCGCTGCACCGTTACGGTGGAGCAGAGTCCGGAACACTTCCACGCCCATGTCGAACTGCCCGAAGACGTGACGATGGAGCCGGGCGACAAGGTGCGCGTCCACGGTGATCCGATCGCGATTCCCTTTGGCAGCCGCGAAGTTTTCGAGCGCACCGCCACCGTCACCCGCGCCGGCCTGATGACCCGCGCGGCGATCCGGCTGGCGGCCTATTTCGACTTGGCCGAACTCTACGAAGTCAGCTTCAACGCCGGGAGGATCAAATGAACGCCTACAAGCCGATGACCAGCGAAGAGGCGATGGCGATCGCCACGCAGGACACGATGCTGACCCCGCGTTTCTACACAACCGACTACGACGCGCTCGACGCGATCGACGTCTCTCCGGTGCGCGAAGAATGGGACCAGCTGATCGCCGACATGGTGGGCGATCCCAACAAGCTGCACTTCAAGCATTCCGACCGCTTCAAGGGCGTGATCGAGGGGCTCGAACCGGCGCTGCGCAAGGAATTCACCGATTTCCTCGTCAGCTCGATGACGTCGGAATTTTCGGGCTGCGTGCTCTACGCCGAAATCGCGCGGCGGACGAAGAACCCCGATGTGAAGCAGCTGTTCCGCCTGCTTGCGCGCGATGAAAGCCGCCATGCGGGCTTCATCAACGAAAGCCTGAAGGATGCAGGGATCGGCGTCGATCTGGGCTATCTGACCAAGACCAAGAAATACACGTATTTCAAACCGAAGTTCATCTTCTACGCGGTCTATCTGTCGGAGAAGATCGGCTACGCGCGCTACATCACCATCTTCCGCCACCTGGCGCAGAACCCGCAATACAAGTTCCACCCGATCTTCGACTGGTTCGAGGAATGGTGCAACGACGAGTTCCGCCACGGCGAGGCCTTTGCCATGCTGCTGCGTTCCGATCCCAAGCTTTTGCAGGGCGCGAACAAGCTGTGGGTGCGGTTCTTCCTGCTGTCGGTTTACGCCACGATGTATGTGCGCGACCATAACCGCCCGGTGTTCCACGCCGCGCTGGGGGTCGATCCGACCGAGTACGATTACAAGGTCTTTGCGATCTGCAACCAGATCAGCCGCCAGGTCTTCCCCGTTGAACTCGACATCGACGATCCGGCCTTCCGTCGCCAGATGGAAAAGCTGCGGATCGCGGCGCTGCGGATCGACGAAGGCAAGGAGCGCGGCGGGTTGACCGGCCTTGCCAAGCGCGTGTCCGGCATGGCCGGCGCAGGACTGGCCTTCGCCCGCATGTATTTCCACCGCACCCGGCCCAACGCGCTGCCCGCGCGGATCAGGCTGCAGCCCGCGTGGTAAGCTGGAGCGGCCATATTGTGCCGTTCATCGTGACGGTGGCGATCTGGTTCATCGCCACCGGCCTGATCGCGTGGGCAGATAACCGCGAACGTTCGACCTTCTCGCGCAGCATGATGATCGGCGGCGCGGCGGGGATTACGGGGCTCGTGGTGATCCTGTTCGCCTCGCTGTCGGCAGAGGTATGGGCGGTTTATCTCGCCTTTATCGGGGCGCTGATGGTGTGGGGCTGGCACGAGCTTTCGTTCCTGACCGGAGCCGCTGCCGGGCCGCGCCGCGGGCCGGGCGATCCGTCGCTGACCGGCATGGCGCGTTTCCGTCAGGCTGCGGCGACTGTCATGCACCACGAAGTCGCGCTCGCGCTCACTGCGCTGCTGCTGATCTCGCTGTCGTGGGATGTGCCCAACCAGATCGGCGCGACGGTGTTCGTGCTGATGTTCGGGATGCGGCTGACATCGAAGATCAACCTGTTCGTGGGCGTGCCCAACACAACCTCGGAAATGCTGCCCGAACATCTCGCCTATCTGAAGACCTATTTCGGCCCCAACCGCATGACTTTGCTGCTGGTGCTGTCGATCCTTGGCCTTGGCGCGATGACGGCCTGGTTCGGCACCCTCGCGCTCGCCGCGCCGCTGGGCAGCGCCGAAATGGTCGGTGCCAGCCTGCTGACCACGCTCGCCCTGCTGGGCGTGCTCGAACACTTTTTCCTGGCCCTGCCCTTCCGTGACGGAATGCTGTGGGGCTGGGCACTGCCGCGACGCAATGCCGCCGGGGCGCAAGGGCGCAATTGACGACATGACCGAAAAGAACGAGGAATACCCGATGGACTTCGAAGCCTTTTTTGCCGGCGAGCTGGACACTGTGCGCGCCGACGGCCGTTACCGGGTGTTCACCGACATCAAGCGCCATCGCGGCCGCTTCCCGCACGCCACCCGCTTTATCGACGAAGATACGCAGGCGGTCACCGTGTGGTGTTCGAACGACTATCTCGGCATGGGCCAGCATCCGGCGGTGCTGGAAGCGATGCATTCCTGTCTCGACGAATGCGGCGCGGGCGCGGGCGGTACACGCAATATCTCGGGCACCAACCACTACCACGTGCTGCTCGAACAGGAGCTTGCGGACCTGCACGGCAAGGAAAGCGCGCTGCTGTTCACCTCGGGCTATGTCTCGAACTGGGCGGGCCTCGGCACGCTGGCGGGCAAGATTCCGGGCTGCGTGGTGTTTTCCGACGCATTGAACCACGCCTCGATGATCGAAGGCATCCGACACAGCCGCGCGCCCTACAAGATCTGGCGCCACAATGACGCGGCGCATCTTGACGAGCTGCTGTCGATGTATGGCCCCGAAGTGCCCAAGCTGGTCGCCTTCGAGAGCGTCTATTCGATGGACGGCGACATTGCCCCGATCGCCGAGATTCTCGACGTGTGCGAAAAGCACGGCGCGATGAGCTATATCGACGAAGTCCACGCCGTTGGCCTCTATGGCCCGCGCGGCGGCGGCATTGCCGAGCGCGAAGGGCTGATGGATCGCATCACCGTGATCGAAGGCACGCTTGGCAAGGCCTTCGGGGTGATGGGCGGCTATATCGCGGCGAGCAGCAACCTTGTCGATTTCGTGCGCTCTTTCGCCAGCGGCTTCATCTTCTCGACCGCCCTGCCCCCCGCGATCGCGGCAGGCGCCGCGGCGAGCATCCGCCATCTGAAAAACAGCAGTGCCGAGCGCGAGATGCAGCAGGAGCGCGTCGCGCAGGTGCGCCGCAAGCTCGACATGATGGGCATCCCGCACCTCGACAACCCGAGCCACATCATCCCGGTGATGGTGGGCGACGCCAAGAAGTGCAAGATGATCAGCGACTGGCTGATGGACAACCACGGCATCTATGTGCAGCCGATCAATTACCCGACCGTGCCGGTTGGCACCGAACGCCTGCGGGTGACGCCCTCACCGGTGCACACCGATGGCGATATCGACCGCCTGATCAAGGCGCTGTCCGAGATCTGGTCGCACTGCGAACTCGCCCGGATGGCGACCGCAGCCTAGACCTCTCGGTTTGAAATTGCCGGTTCTCCCTTGGACGGGAGTACGCGAGGGCGGATGCCTTGGGGGAGGCGTCCGCCCTCTATTATTGCGCGCTACTTGCCGACCGGAATGAAGCGCACGGCGACCCCGCCCGACGAAGCGAGCCTTACGGCGAAGCTATCGCCGCCGGTGACGGTTTTTTCCTCGATCACGATGTCATAGGGGTTGGTGTCCCAGTCGGCGTCCGGCCCGTCGCGGTAGATCTGCGCGCGGTAGCGCTTGCCCTTCTCGAGGAAGTCCAGCGGCAGCACCAGATCGCGGGCGTTCTCGTCGGTCACCGCGCCGAGGAACCATTGCTTCGACTTCCTACCCTGCCGCGCGAAGGCGACATATTCGCCCACCTCGCCCGCCAGCGCGATGCTTTCCTCCCAGTCGGCCTCGACATCCTTGATGAACTGGAAGGCGTCCATCCGCGCTTCGTAGTTCTCGGGCAGGTCGGCGGCCATCTGCAGCGGCGAATAGAGCACCACGTAGAGCGCCAACTGCTTGGCCAGCGTCGTCTGCGGACGGTTTGCCGGATCGCCGCGCGGCATGTCGTCGCGCAGCGGGGCGCGCTCGTTGGGCTTCAGATCGAAGATGCCGGGCGTAAAGTCCATCGGCCCGGCAAGCATGCGGGTGAAGGCGAGCATCGGCACATGGCTCGGCGGATTGGGCGGGGTGCCCCAGGCGTTGAATTCCATGCCGCGCGCGCCCTCGCGGGTTATCCAGTTGGGATAGGTGCGGCGCAGGCCCGTGTCCTTGACCGGCTCGTGCGCGTTGATCGCAATCTGCCGCTTCGCTGCTGCCTTCACCACGCGCAGATGGTGGCCGACCATGAACTGGCTGTCGTGCCATTCGTAGCGGCGCACGCCGTTCTCGTCGACGCGCACCACATCGCCCGCGTCGGCGACATAGCCCGTCTTGACCGCCCGCGCGCCCACCTTGCGCATCAGGTCGAAGGCGGCCTCCATCTGGTTTTCGTAATTGGTGATATTGGCCGAGGTTTCGTGATGGCCGATCAGGCGCACGCCCTTGGACTGCGCATACCGGCCCAGCTCCACGATGTCATAGTCCGGCATGGCTTCGGTAAAGCGGAACAGATCGCCATTGTTGAACCAATCACCGTCCCAGCCGATGTTCCATCCTTCCACCAGCACCCCGTCGAAACCGTGCTCGGCGGCAAAGTCGATATAGCGTTTGGTTTCCGCTGTCGTGGCGCCGTGGATCCCGTCGCGGCCCCAGGTGCGATCCTTGATGTGCATCGCCCACCAGATGCCGATATATTTGCCCGGCTCCACCCACGAAACGTCGCCCAGCACGTTGGGTTCGTTGAGGTTAAGGATGATGTCCGAATTGATCAGCCCCACCGCGTCAGGCGCGATCTGGATGGTGCGCCACGGGCTTTTGAACGGGGCGCGGGTTTTGACCTTCGGTCCGCCCTGCCAACTGCGAAGCCGCGCCTCGAAAGTACCGGGACGCAGCGCACCGAGAGACATGGCCGAATAATCGACCAGCGCGGCTTCGTGAATGGCGAAGTGGATGCCGCTGGCCTTGCGGAAGGTCGCAGGCGTGTGCGCATCGTCCACCGTGCCTGCCGCGCCCGTCCGGGTGATATACTCATAGCGGTTGAACTCGTCCGACGGGGTGTACCACATGGTGGTATCCTCCCCGACGGCGAACTGGGTCAGCTCCTCGACGATGGCGATCTCTCCGGCCAGCGCCGGCTGTTCGGCCAGCTCGTAACGGAAGCCGATGCCCGTATCGAAAGCGCGGAACCGCACCACCATCTGCCGCGCAGGGCCTTGCGTGGCGGCGAAAGTGACGGCCAGTTCATTGTGCTGATCACGCACCAGCCGCCGCTCACCCCAGGGCTGTTCCCATGCCGTGTCGTTGGCGACAGAAACCGAACCGGCAATTTCCAGCCCGCGCTCGAAACCGTGATGGTCGGCAAACAGCATCCCCAGCTTCGAAGGCGCGATCACCGTCTCGCCGTCGTAACTAACCGCATAGGTCGCCTGCCCGTTATCGTCGCTGACGGTGACGGCGATCTTGCCGTCGGGCGAGGCCAGCGTCAGACTTTCGGCATGGGCGGGTGCGGCCGCCCACGCGATCGCGGCAAGTGCGATCCATGATTTCCACTGCTTGGTCATTCGTTCTCTCCTGCGCCCCTGCGTCCGACGCATCACTTCGTCTCTTTGAAAATCCGGTAACCCCATGCCGGCAGATCAAGGGTCTCGCCGCCTGCAAAGATCGCCGCCTCGCCGCTCAGCGCATCGGCGTAGCTGCCGTGATGGCGCGCCTTGCCGAAGGTTACCGCGTGCGGCCGGGGTGAGAGGTTGAACGCGGCGAATACCCGCTCGCCCGCCTGCCCCCGCGTGAAGGCGTAAACATCTTCCGCCGCGTCGGTCGGCACCTCGATCATGGCCGCCCCGAAACGTCCGTTGTGGAGCGCCCGCATTTCAGTCTTGAGCGCGATCAGCTTGCGGAAAAGCGCATCATGGCGCCCTTCCCGCCAGACAATCGGATCACGCTCGAAAAAGGCGAGCTGGCGGTCGTTGTCGGCCTCCTGCCCATTATAGATCAGCGGCAGGCCGGAGCCGGTGAAGGACAGCGCAATCGCGGCTTCGTAAGCGTCCCCGTAAATCTCGCTCGCCACTCCGTCCCATGAATTCTGGTCGTGGTTTTCGGTATAGACCATGCGCATGGCGGCATGCGGCCAGGTCTCGGCCTGTCCGGCGTAATAGCCGCGGATCGGCCCTGCCCCCTCGCCGCTTTTGACGAGGCGCTGCATCGCTTCCTTCCAGCCCCAGCCATAGGTCGCATCGAAGGCGCGGTTGTGCAGATCGCGCTGTTCCCATTCGGCCAGCATGAAGACGGGCTTCACCTTGTCGAGCTGAGCGCGGGCCGTGTCCCAGAAATCGGTCGGGACATAGCCCGCGACATCGCAGCGGAACCCGTCGATGCCGAATTCGCGCACCCAGTAGATCAGGCTTTCGGTCATGTAGCGGCGCAAGGCGGGCTGCGAATAATCGAAGTCCGCCACGTCAGACCAGTCGGTGCCGGCCGGCGGCACCAGAGCGCCTTCGGGGCTGCGGGTATACCATTCGGGGTGGCTGTCGGTCAGCGGGTTGTCCGTCGCCGAATGATTGGCAACCCAGTCGAGGATCACCTTCAATCCCAGCCGGTGGGCCTCGTCCACGAAGGCGCGGAAATCGGCTTCTCTCCCCAGCTCCGGATTGACCGCGCGATAGTCTCGCACCGCATAGGGGCTGCCGAGCGAGCCCTTGCGGTTCGCCTCCCCGATGGGGTGGATCGGCATCAGCCATATGATGTCCACGCCCATCGCCGCAAGACGCGGCAACTGCATCTGCGCGGCGGCGAAGGTGCCCTCCGGCGTAAACTGGCGGGTGTTGAGCTGATACAGCACCGCGTCGCGCGTCCAGTCGGCATTGGTCACCTCGACCACGTCACGCGGGGTGTAGTCGGGCTCGGCCAGCGCGGGACTGGCGGCAAGCACCGCTGCCAGCAACCCGATTGTGCCGCGCATCATGCCGCCTGCTCCCTGACCAGCAGGGTCGCCGCCGCCGCTGCCACGAAACTCGCCGCCGCGATCGCCATCGCGTAAATCGGCGCACCGCCGAAGATGTTGGTGACAAGGAAGCCGAGCAGCGTCGCCGCCAGCAGCTGCGGCACGACGATGAAGATGTTGAACACCCCCATGTAGATGCCCATTTTCTCCGCTGGAACGCTCCCCGCAAGGATCGCATAGGGCAGCGAGACGATCGAGGCCCAGGCGATGCCCAGCCCGATCTGCGGCACCCACAACAGCGCCGGATCGCGGACCAGCAGCACCGCAGCAAAGCCCGCCGCGCCCAGCATCAGGTTGAGCGCGTGGAGACGCGTGCGGTCGATCTTCGCAGCCACTACCACGAAACCCAGCGCGGCGGCCGCGGCCAGTCCGTTCCGCACCGATCCCATCAGGCTCCACCAGTCGGCACCGTCCTGATAGGCGGCACCGGCCGCATCGCTCGCGCCGAAGTGGTATTCGGTCACGCCCGGCGTGCCATAGATCCACAGCGCGAACATCGCGAACCAGCTGAAGAACTGCACCACGGCGAGCTGACGCATGGTTTTGGGCATGGCGAACAGATCGCTGACCACCTCCATGAAGCCGCTGTCCTCGCGCCCCTGCGCGCGCAGCATGCTTGCAAACAGCTGGATCACACCGAACCCGCCGATCAGCCCGGCGAGGACATAGAGATCCTTGGCGACCTCGATGGTGCCGAGGAACGCCGGACGGCTGTCTCCCCGTGCCAGCGCCACCAGCGCGGCGACCGCCGCACCAGCGATAATCCAGATCGCACCGCCAGTGGCGAACTGCGCCGCGCTGCGGGTTGCGGCGGCGTGCCCGCCATGCGCCACATCCCCCTGCGATGCTGCGAAACCGGCAAGCTCTTTTGGGGAATATTCCCTGGTGGTGAACACCGTCCAGCACACTGCCGCCAGCAAGGCCGCGCCGCCGATGTAGAACGACCAGTGCACCGTTTCGGGGATCTCGCCGGCAGGCGCGACATTGCTGAGGCCGAGCCAGTTGGTCATCACCCACGGCAGCGCACCGGCCAGCACCGCGCCGGTGCCGATGAAAAAGCTCTGCATGGCATAGCCGACGGTTCGCTGACGATCGGGCAGATTGTCGCCGACGAAGGCACGGAACGGCTCCATCGTCACGTTGAGCGAGGCGTCCATGATCCACAGCATCCCCGCCGCCACCCACAGCGCGGGGGCATTGGGCATGATGAACAGCGCCAGGCTCGCCAGCAGCGCGCCGACAAGGAAGAAGGGCCGGCGCCGACCGAAGCGCGGGCTCCAGGTTTTGTCCGAAAGGTGGCCGATGATCGGCTGCACGATCAGGCCCGTCATCGGTGCGGCAATCCACAGGATTGCGAGGCTGCCGACATCCGCCCCCAAAGTCTGGAAGATGCGGCTGACATTGCCGTTCTGGAGCTCGAATCCGATCTGGATGCCGAGGAAGCCGAAGCTCATGTTCCAGATCTGGCCTGCGCTCAGTGCCGGCTTGAGGCTGCCTTGCGTCATCGTCGTTTCATCCTCTCCCCCGCGCATCCGATCCTGTCGGGGTGACGCGGCTCCGCACAGATTGTAGCATTCCGGCTCTGCCGTCCGGATCATACGCCCAACTCGCGCCGCGACAGTCTGGACAGCTTGCAAAATTTTGCAAGAAACTTTCCGATTTTCTCCGGAAAAATTCTGATACCGGCGTGCCGGATTTTACTTTCTTTATATATTTCATTTCCTTGACTGCTCCGACCCCGCTTGCCCGACATGCATACAAAGATTTGCAAAACTTTTCACAAGCTGTCAGAACCGGCGCCGGAGGGAGTTGGGTCATGGCACGAATCTTCGTGGGAATTGCCGCTGCGCTATGCGCGGGTGCCGCCTTTGCCGGAGAACCGGTCGCACCACCGGCTGCGACTCCGATCGACCAGCGTCAGCTTGAAGACGAGATCATCTACTTCGTGCTGCCCGATCGCTTCGAGAACGGCGACACGTCCAATGATCGTGGTGGCATCAAGGGTGGCCCGCTCCGGCACGGCTTCGATCCCGCGCACAAGGGCTTCTATCACGGCGGCGACCTGAAAGGCCTGACCTCAAGGCTCGACTACATTCAGGGGATGGGCGTCACCGCGATCTGGTTCGCGCCGATCTTCAAGAACAAGCCGGTACAGGGCAAGCCGGGCGAGGAAAGCGCGGGCTATCACGGCTATTGGGTGACCGATTTCACCAGCGTCGATCCGCATTTCGGCACCAATGCCGAATTCAAGGCCTTCGTCGATGCCGCCCATGCGCGCGGGATGAAGGTCTATATGGACATCATCACCAATCACACCGCCGACGTGATCGACTATGCCGAAGGTGAGGCAACGGGCTATGCCTATCGCAGCAAGGGCGACTATCCCTTCTCGCGCCGCGGCGGCCCGGACGGCGCGCCGATCAACGAAGGCTTTGCCGGCGACGACAATCCCGATCCGGCCAACTGGGCAAAGCTGACAGATCCGGCTTTTGCCTATACCCCCGTGGTGAGCGAGGAAGAGCGGGACGTGAAGGTGCCGGCATGGCTCAACGACGTCACGCTCTACCACAATCGCGGCAATTCGCACTGGATCGGCGAAAGCAGCGTCTACGGCGATTTCTCGGGGCTCGATGACCTCGCGACCGAGAACCCGCGCGTGGTACAGGGCATGATCGAGATCTTCGGCGACTGGATCGACAAATACGGGATCGACGGTTTCCGCATCGACACCGCCAAGCATGTGAACCCCGAATTCTGGCAGGCCTTCGTTCCCGCCATGCTCGAACGCGCGAAAGCGAAGGGGATCGATCACTTCCACATCTTCGGCGAGATTGCCTACGAGGAGCCGAACGCGACGCTAGCCGCGCAGGTGATGACGCAAAGCGGCCTGACCTATGCGCTCGACATGGGCTTTGCGAAGGCCGCGCAGATGGTCGCCAGCGGCAAATCGCCGCCGCGGCTGATGGCCGAATTCCTCCAGCAGGATGCAATCTATCCCGGCGGCGCGACCACTGCGCTGGGCCTGCCGACCTTCCTCGGCAACCACGATTTCGGCCGCTTTTCGATGTTCGTGCGCGAGATGAGCGGATCGGATGACGAGGCGGAACTGCTCGCCCGCGTCAGCCTTGGCCATGCGATGATGTTTTTCCTGCGCGGGGTGCCGACGGTCTATTACGGGGACGAACAGGGCTTCATCTCCGACGGCAATGACCAGCTGGCGCGCGAGGACATGTTTCCGAGCAAGGTCGATTTCTACAACGACAACAACCTGATCGGTTCCGATGCGACCACCGCGCAGAGCAATTTCGATCAGCGTCACCCGCTCTACCGCCTGATCGGGGAGCTGGCGCAGGCACGCAGCACCAGCCCGGCGCTGCGCCGCGGGCTGAGCACGGTGCGCGCCTTCGAGGAAGCCGCCCCCGGCCTGCTCGCAGTCGAACGCTATGATCCCGAAACCGGCCAGCGGGTGCTGCTGGCCTTCAACACCGGCGCTTCGGCGCTTTCGCGCAATATCGAGGTGAGCTACCGCGCGCGCCGGGTGGCCCCGCTGCTGGGCAATTGTCCGGCCGCGCTGGCAGCACCCGGCACGCTGCGCATCGCGCTGGAGCCGTTCGGCTTTGCCGCCTGCATTCTGGAGACCGACGACTAATGGCAACCGCTCTTGCCGCCACCGCCACCGACACTGCCCACCCGCTGGCGTGGTGGCGCGGCGCTGTCATCTACCAGATCTATCCGCGCTCCTTCCGCGACACCAATGGCGACGGGATCGGCGATCTGGCGGGGATTGCCGACGGGCTCGACTACATCGCCGATCTTGGCGTTGACGGTATCTGGATCTCGCCCTTCTTCACCTCGCCGATGCGCGATTTCGGCTATGACGTGGCCGATTACTGCGGGATCGATCCAAGCTTCGGCAATTTCGCCGACTTTGACCGGATCATCGAAAGGGCCCACGCGCTGGGCCTGAAAGTCATCATTGATCAGGTCTATTCGCACACCTCGGACGAACATGCCTGGTTTCAGGAAAGCCGGCAGGATCGCACCAATCCCAAGGCCGACTGGTATGTCTGGGCCGATCCCAAGCCCGACGGTTCGCCGCCGTCGAACTGGCAATCGGTGTTCGGCGGATCGGCATGGCAGTGGGACGGGCCGAGGAAGCAGTATTACCTGCACAATTTCCTTACCAGCCAGCCCGATCTCAACGTGCATAACCGCGATGTGCAGGACGCGCTGCTGGATGTGGCGCAGTTCTGGCTGAAGCGCGGCGTCGACGGGTTCCGGCTCGATGCGCTGAACTTCTCGATGCATGACCCGGAGCTGCGCGATAATCCGCCCTCCGGCGTGCCGATGAGCCAGGTGACGCGCCCGTTCGACATGCAGGTGAAGCGGTACAACCAGTCGCACCCTGACATCACCGGGTTCCTTGAACGCATCCGGGCGACGATCGACGAATTCCCCGGCCGCTTCACTGTCGCCGAAGTCGGCGGGCCGGAACCGCTGGCGGAGATGAAGGCCTTTACCGAAGGCGGCAAACGGCTGGATTCCGCCTATAATTTCGATTTCCTCTATGCTCCCCGGCTGACAGCCCCGCTGGTGCGCGCCAGCCTGTCGCAATGGAGCGGGGAGCCGGGCGAAGGCTGGCCGTCCTGGGCCTTTTCCAACCACGATGCCCCGCGTGCCGTCACCCGCTGGACGCTCGACGGCGACTTGGCCCGCGCCGCGCGGTTGAACATGCTGCTGCTGCTGTCGCTGCGCGGCAATCCGATCATCTATCAGGGCGAGGAACTGGGCCTGCCGCAGGGCGAGGTGGCGTTCGAGGATCTGCTCGATCCCGAAGCCATCGCCAACTGGCCGCACACGCTGGGCCGCGACGGCGCGCGTACCCCGATGCCGTGGCAAGCGAATGCTCCGCAGGCCGGTTTTTCCAGCGCCAACCGCACCTGGCTGAAGCGCGATCCGGCACACGCTGCCCTCGCCGTCGACCGGCAGGCCGGTGATCCGCATTCGACCCTTGCCTATACCCGCCAACTGCTCGCGCTGCGGCGGCAACATCCGGCGCTGGTGAGCGGCGACATCACGCTGCTCGATACGCCCGAAGCGCTGGTCGCCTTCGTTCGCCGTGACGAAGGCGGCGCGGTGCTGTGCGCCTTCAATCTGGGCGAGGAGGTGATCGACTGGTCCCCGCCTGAAGGCTTCGCGCACAGCCGCCTGATTGCCAGCGAAAGCGCGGTCGGCGGATCGGGCAATCCGCCCATGGTGCTGGCGCCCGGTTCGGGTTACTGGGCGACAAACGACGCGGAGCAAAGCTGACGATGAATGCCACCCGGGCCCCCTCGCGGCGCAGCGCCACGCTGGAGGATATTGCGCGCGAAGCCGGGGTATCCGTCTCGACCGTCAGCCGTGCATTGAACGACAGCCCCTCGGTAAAGCGGCGGACCAAGCAGCAGATCTGGCAGATCGCGCGCGCGCATGATTATGAATTCCGCGCCTCGATGCCCGCTGGACCAAGCGGGGCGGATGCCACGATCGCGGTGGTCGTCCCCGCCCCGCAGGCGCGCGAAAGCCGGGTGTCGGACCCGTTCTTCCTCGAATTGCTGGCAGGGATTGCCGAGGCCGCGCGCGAGCGTAATGCCGACCTCTTGATCAGCCACCTGAGCCCCCGCGCGGGCGAGGATCTCGATTACGCGATGAGCACCAGCCGCGCGACGGGCGTGATCTTCATCGGCCAGTCCTCGCTGCACCACGCCTTCAACGCGCTGGCCGCGCGGGACAACCGCTTCGTGGTGTGGGGCGCGGAATTTCCCGATGCACAATATTGCGCGATCGGTTCGGACAATGTCGCAGGCGGGCGACGCGCGACGGCGCATCTGGCGCGGCTGGGGCGAAAGCGTATCCTGTTCCTCGGCGACACCGAAGCGCCCGAAGCCGAGCAGCGCTTTCGCGGCTACAAGCAGGCGCTGGAAAAGGCGGGGATCAGGTTCGACGACGAGTTGATCGTTCCCGCCCATTTCGAAGTGCACTCGGGCGAGGCGGCAACCCGCAGCGCGATTGCGCGCGGGCTGAAATTCGACGCGGTGTTCGCCGCATCCGACCTTATCGCCATCGGCGCGATCCGGGCGCTGACCCGTTCGGGACTGAGCGTGCCGGGCGATGTCTCGGTCGTGGGCTATGACAATATTCCTGCCGCAAGGCTCGTCACGCCGCAGCTCACCACCATCGATCAGGATGCGAACCTCGCGGGCCGCATGCTGGTGTCAAAGCTGATCGACCGCGGCGACGGGCCGGCGGTTTCCGAGCGGCTTGAAACCAGCCTGCTGATCAGGGAAAGCTGCGGCGGATAATCGCGCCATGACCGAAGCCGCTCCCGCCCCTGCCCCGCTCAAGCACATCGTCATCGTCGGCGGGGGCAGCGCGGGCTGGATGACGGCTGCAGCGCTGGCGCATGCGGTGGGCCGCGATTGCGCAATCACCCTGATCGAAAGCGAGGCCATCGGCACGGTCGGCGTAGGCGAGGCCACCATCCCGCCGATCCGCCATTTCAACCGCCGCCTCGGCATCGACGAGGCGACCTTCGTGCGCGAGACACAGGGAAGCTACAAGCTCGGCATTCAGTTCGTCGACTGGGGGCGCAAGGGCCACAGCTATTTCCATCCCTTCGGCCAGTACGGGGCCGAATTCGATCAGGTGCCGTTCTATCACCACTGGATGCGCGAATGGATCGAAGGGCGCGTAGAGGGCCCGATCGACGATTTTTCGATGTGCTGGGCAATGGCGAAGGCGGGCAAATTCACCCATCCTTCCACTGACCGGCGGCTGATCCAGTCGACCTTCGATTATGCCTACCATTTCGACGCCGGGCTCTATGCCGCGTACTTGCGGCGGTTCGCCGAACAACGGGGCGTAAAGCGCATCGAAGGCCGCGTGGTCGATGTCGCGCTGCGGGGCGAGGACGGGTTCATCGAAAGCGTCACGCTGGAAAGCGGCGAGGCCATCGCAGGCGAATTCTTCATCGATTGCAGCGGGTTCCGCGGCCTATTGATCGAAGATGCGCTGGAGGCGGGCTACGACAACTGGCAGCATTGGCTTCCGTGTGACCGGGCGGTGGCTGTCCCGTGCGAAAAGGGCGATTTCACCCCCTATACCCGCTCCACCGCCAAGGCTGCGGGCTGGCAATGGCGCATCCCGCTCCAGCACCGCACCGGCAATGGCTATGTCCATTGCAGCCAGTTCATCTCGGAAGACGAAGCCGCCGCAGAGCTGCTTTCGACCCTGGACGGCAAACCGCTGGCAGACCCCCGCACCTTGCGTTTCGTCACCGGCAAGCGGCGCGAATTCTGGAAGAAGAACTGCGTTGCCATCGGGCTGTCGGCGGGGTTCATGGAACCGCTTGAAAGCACCAGCCTGCACCTGATCCAGTACGGCATCCTGCGGCTGATCGCGCTGCTGCCCGACAGTGCCATGTCGCCGCTGCTGACGCGCGAATACAACGCGCAGACGGCCAAGGAATACGAACTGATCCGCGACTTCCTGATCCTGCACTACAAGGCATCGACAAGGGATGATTCCGAGCTGTGGCGGTATTGCGCCGCCATGCCGATCCCCGACAGCCTGCAATACAAGATCGACCACTTCAGCGCCCACGGGATGCTGGTGGCCGACGGGCAGGAACTCTTCGCCAATCCCAGCTGGATTGCGGTCTATCTGGGGCAGGGGATCGTGCCGCAGCGCGCCCCGGCGCTGGCGGCGATGCGGAGCGAGGTGCCGGTGACGCAGCGCCTTGCCCAGATCCGCGAGGCGATGGACGAAGCCGTAGCCGCAATGCCGGCCCATGGCGAATTCATCGCCCGGCATTGTGCCGCCCCGCCCATCCCAGCCTGAGATTGTTTCACGCGAAACATCGCCAAAAACCGCGAAATCGGTCGAGATTCGCCCGGATCGGGCCGAAATCGTGCGAGTTTCGGGCCAACCGCGCGCAAAAGGAAAGGGCCCGCCGTTGCCGGCGAGCCCTTCCTGAGACCCTGGTACGACCCGAGGGTTTCGTACCTTAGAAGTTCTTGCGGATCGTGAAGTTGAACGTCCGGCCGTAGAGTTCGTGACGGCTCGGGAAGGTCCCGATTTCGTTGCCGCCCGCATCGAACAGATCGTTCTGGGTCACGAACGGCTCGTTGGTCAGGTTGAACACTTCGAACAGCAGGCCCAGACCGTTGAGGACGCTGCCCGGCTTGTCGAAGGTGTAACCGATCTGCGCATCGAGGATCGTTTCCGACTGCGCGTCGGCACCCGACAGCGAACCGTCGAAATTCTGCACTTCCGACAGGAAGCCGCTGCGGTAGCGGGCGGCCAGCTTCGCGCGGAAGCCGTTCTTTTCGTAAAAGATGTCGCCCGACCAGGTGAGGTCCGAATAGCCCGGGATCGGCAGCGGGTTGAAGTTCTGGTTCTCCACCTCTGCATCGGCATAGGTGATCGAATAGAACCCGCCGAAACCGTCGAGCGCATTCGACAGGTCACCGAAGTTGACCCGCAGCGTGCCTTCGATCCCGGTGATCTTGCCGTCCGCGAAGTTGACCGGGCCGCTGAACACGCCGGTGGCAAGTTCGGGCGCAGTGGTCAGGATGCCGCCGAAGCCCGCGTTCTCGATCGGCTGGGTCAGATCGATCAGCTCGTTGAAGTCGATGATCCAGTCCGACAGATCCTTGTGGAACGCGGCGACGATGATCGCCGAGCCGGGCGAGAAATACTTCTCGAAGGAGATGTCGTAGGACGTCGAGCTGTAGGGCTGGAGGAACGGGTTGCCCCCGCTCAGATTGAAGCACACCAGCGAGGGCGGATTGAACCCGATCACGGTGTCGGGGATCTGGTCGCCATTGGTGTCGGCGCAGCTCAGCGCGTTGATGGTGACGTTCTGGTTCGCCGTCATCTGGTCAAGCCGCGACCGGGTGATCGTCTTGGCAGCAGCCAGACGGATGAAGGTGTCGGGCATGATCTCGAAGCTGAGGTTCATGCTCGGCAGCCAGTTGTCGTAGCTGGTGCCCACGGTGTTGAGCAGGCCGCCGCCGATCGTGCCGGTCGATTCCTGCGAGGTATCCGCATAGCGCAGACCGATATTGCCGCGCACCGGAACCGAGCCGAGATCGCCGTCGATATTGGCCTGGATGTAGAAGTTGTGGACCTTCTCTTCGACCACCCACTCGGTGTCGAAGGTCGCCTTCTCGACGTTGTAGGTGCCGTCAGTCAGGAAGCGCGACGGATCATAGGCGAGAATGTCATTGTTCAGGCCCTTGGTGTTGGTCGAACCGACGATCGAATTGGTCGGCACCGCCAGCCCGTTGCCGAAAGCGGCGGTCGGCCGCAGGAAGCTTTCGTTCGAATCGAAGTTCTTCTGACGGTCGGTGTAGAGCCAGCCGACCACGATCGAGTCGAGCAGGCCGCCGTCGAATTCCCAATAGGCTTCGGCGCGCAGCTGGTGCAGCTCGTCCTCGATGATCGGCTGCTTGATGAAGCCGACCTGGCCCCACCCGCCCGGATCGGTCAGCAGGACATTGGCCGGATCGGTGTAATCGAGCAGGCCGTCGATGCTGTAGGTGCCATCGGCGGGGAAATTGAAGGTCAGCGTATCCTGCGCACCCGAACGGGCGCGGCCGGTGCCGGCATAGCTTTCATAGTCGATGTCGTTGCGATCGAGCGTCGAATAGCCGTAGTCGAGAATGAAGCCGAGATTGTCGTTCGCCTTCCATTCGAGATTGCCGCCAATGGCGAAGATTTCCGACTCGCTGCCCTCGGTATCGGTGCGCAGGATCGGCACCACCGACGAATAGGTTGCGCTGTCGGCGAAGGGTCCGCTGCCGGTCGCGCCTTCGAAGGTCGCGCCGCTCCACGATGCGATCGGGGTTTCGGTGCCGCGGAAGATGCCCGAATCCTGGGTATCGGTGTAGAAGCCGTCGATATTGATCGAAAGACTGTCGGACGGTTCGAACTGCAGCGTCCCGGCAACCGAGGTACGTTCGAAATTGCGGCTAACGACGCCCTGACGCGGGTTGTCGGCCGGATAGATCACCCCGCCCGCCGTGCGACCGACCTGGAACTGGTTGGTCTTCAGCTCGCGGCTGATGAACTGGGTCGGGATCGACTGCACCGTGACACCCAGCGACCAGCCGAGCGTGCCGTCGGCATTCTGATCGATATAGGAGCCGAAGAAGCGGTAACCGTCATCTGCGAAATCAGGGTTGAGCGAGCCGCTGTCGTTGATGGTGTAGGTCGCCTGTGCGGTAATCTGGCGGTCCTTGTAGTCGAGCGGCTTGATGGTGCGCAGATCGACCGCGCCGGCGATGCCGATTGCGGCCAGCTGGGCGTCACCGGTTTTGTAGACCACGCCCGAACCGATCAGTTCGGACGGGAACTGGTCGAATTCGATGCCGCGGTTGTTGCCGGCCGAAACCACTTCGCGGCCATTGAGCAGCGCGAGGCTGAAGTCCGGGCCAAGGCCGCGGATCGAGATCTGCTGCGAACGGCCGCGCACGCGCTGAGCGGTGACGCCCGGCAGACGCGCGAGCGTATCGGCGATCGAAAGGTCGGGCAGCAGGCCGATGTCTTCAGCCGCGATCACTTCGACGATCGAGGTCGCCTTGCGCTTGGCATCAAGCGAAGTCTGGATCGAGCTGCGGATGCCGGTGACGACGATGGCATCGCCTTCATCCTCGGCGGTGGCGACAGTCGGCTCGTCCGCGTCCTGCGCGAATGCCGGGGCGCCGGCCGCGGCCAGCGCCAGAAAGGTTGCGGCCCCGCAAAGCAGGCGCGCCGAACCATTAATCCCAGTGGTCTTCATCAGAACTCCCCTCCCGCAAGCGACATCATGCGTGTGCTTTTGCAGTTTTTTTCATAGCGCAGTTGCATCCTCAGGTAAATCGCCAATCGCGCCCCTGCGGACAAACCGCAGTTTCTGTATTTTTTCATCTTTTTATCAATTATATATGTAGGATACGGCTGCCTTGCGGCGACCCTGCGCGGGATGGTTTCAACAACTTGTTGCCCGATTGTCACAGTCTTGGCGGGCACAAGCAGCAAGTCATGCCGCAACCGTCCACGCAGGCAAGCGGGCCATCCTCTCCGCGCGCCGAAACATCCATTATATCTCTGCTTTTAAGTCATTTTTTGAATATCCTTGGAGCGCGGAACGCCTTTTGTTAGGCTCCGGATCATGGCGATCACCCCCACTTCCGGCACAATTTCGCCCCTCCAGGCTTGGACTATCAACGCGCAAGCGGCGGATGCTTCATATTTTTCAACGCAAAACCATAGGCTTGTGCTGGCAAACGGTCTTCTCGAACATCCTGAACACGCCATTTCGCAAGCTATTTTGCAAAAATTTGCAAGAATCACGCCGCAATATCCGGGCTTGCGCGCACCGCTCGATCCCGTGGTGTGCCGCGCATGGCTGCAAATCCTCGGCCCCCTGCTCGATCAATGGTTCGACGCGCCCGGCACGCGCTGGGAAATGCAGGCGTGGTATTCGCTCGTCACCACGCCGCCGGGCGATCTGCTGCCGATCCAGCGCCTGCCTCATGTCGACGGCACCGATCCGCGCCAGATCGCGATGATGCTCTACCTGCACCGCACCGGCCATGGCGGCACGGCGTTCTTCCGCCACCGTTCAACCGGGCTGGAGGCGCTGACCGGTGCCGATTACCCGCGTTATGCCGCCGCACTGCAAGACGATGTGGCGAAAAGCGGCCTGCCGCCTGCCGCCTACACCACCGACGGCGCACCGCATTTCGAGCGCATTCACACGGTGCCGGGCGACTTCAACAGCGCGGTATTCTATCGCGGCAACATCCTGCATAGCGGGGTGATCGACAATAACACGCCGCTGAGCGCCGACCCGCGCGAAGGGCGGCTGACGATCAACGCCTTCTTCCGCCCGGCGGAATGACGGGGCGGAACAGGACGGGGACAGGATGACGGACACGGGATCGGTGCGCAAACTGGTGATCGTCGGCGGCGGCACTGCAGGGTGGATCGCTGCGGCGGCATTTGCGCGCCTGCTGGGCCAACGGCTCGAAATCGAGCTGGTCGAAAGCGAGGCGATCGGCACTGTCGGCGTGGGCGAGGCAACGATCCCGCAGATCATCCGGCTGAACGCGATCCTCGGCCTTGACGAGAATGAATTCCTGAAAGCCACCTCGGGCACGTTCAAGCTGGGGATCGAATTCGTCGACTGGGGCAGCAAGGGCAGCCGCTATCTCCACACTTTCGGCGATACGGGCATGAACCTGGGCAATGTTGCCTTCCACCATTACTGGCGGCGCAGCACCTTTGCCGAACCCGCGCCCGACCCCAAAGGGCTGTGGCATTATTCGCTGCACCAGCTTGCTGCCGATCAGGCGCGGTTCGGCAAGCTCGACCGGGTCGGCAATACGGCGATGACGGGGCTGGCCTATGCCTATCACTTCGACGCCAGCCGCTATGCCCTGTTCCTGCGCACCTATGCGGAAAGCCGCGGCGTGACGCGCACCGAAGGCATCGTCGAAAGCGTCCAGCGCGACGGCGAGAGCGGCGACATTACCGCCATCACCCTGAAGGGCGGCAAGCGCGTGGCGGGCGATTTCTTCATCGACTGCACCGGCTTTCGTTCGCTGCTGCTGGGCGGCGAACTGGGCGTTGCCTACGAGGACTGGTCGCAATGGCTCCCCTGCGACCGCGCGCTGGCGGTGCCGAGCGAGCGCCTGCCCACCATCGTCCCCTATACCCGCGCCACCGCGAAAGATGCGGGCTGGCAATGGCGCATTCCGCTGCAACACCGCACCGGCAACGGGCATGTCTATTCAAGCGGCTTCGTCTCGGACGAGGATGCCGCCGACACGCTGCTGGCCGGACTGGATACAAAGCCGCTGGGCGATCCGCGCCCGATCCGCTTCACCACCGGTCGGCGCGCGGCATTCTGGGCGCAAAACTGCGCCGCCATCGGCTTGTCGAGCGGGTTTCTCGAACCGCTCGAATCGACCAGCATCCACCTGATCCAGTCGCATGTCAGCCGGCTGATCCAGCTCTTCCCGCGCTCTGCCGATGCGGGGGCAATGCGCGAGGAATACAACCGCCGCTGCGCCGCCGAATTCGCGCAGATCCGCGATTTCCTGATCCTGCATTATCACCGCACCGACCGCGAGGACACGGAGTTCTGGCGGTACTGCAAGCACATGGCGGTGCCCGACAGCCTGACCCATAAGCTGGAGCTGTTCGCCGCATCGGGCCGGGTCGGGCGCGATGTCGACGATCTGTTCCGCGATGCCAGCTGGGTGCAGGTGATGCTGGGCCAGGGCGTCATGCCCGCCGATTACGATCCGATGGCCGATCAGCCGGGCGATGCGCAGCTGACCGAATTCCTCGCCAACCTGCGCACTATCATCGAACGCGGCGTGGCAAGCCTGCCGACGCATGAGGAATATCTCGCCCGCCACTGCCCGGCCGCTATGCCCGTGGCGGCGGCCTGACATCACCCACGAAAAAGGGCGGCGAGGTTGCCCGCGCCGCCCTTTCGAATGCTTTTGGCAGAAGCCGTGCGCTTACTTGCTCTGGCTTTCGAGGTAAGCCACCAGGTTGGCGCGGTCCTGATCGTTCTTGATGCCCGGGAACGCCATCTTGGTGCCCGGCATGAAGCCCTTCGGATCCTTGAGGTATTCGAACAGCACGTCGGTGGTCCAGGTCACGCCGCTGTTCTTGTTGGCGTCCGAGTAGGAGAAGCCGGCGACGGTGCCCGACTTGCGACCCACGACGTTGTAGAGCGACGGGCCGACGCGGTTCACGCCTTCTTCGAGCACGTGGCACGAACGGCACAGCGCGAACACCTTTTCGCCCTTGGCCGGATCACCGGTCAGACCGGCGAGCTGGAGGCCGGCACCGGCATCGGCGGTTTCGGTCGCCGCGGCGTCGGTTGCTTCGGTGGCTTCGCCTTCGGCCGGAGCGGCCGGTTCTTCGGCAGCCGGAGCCGCCGCGGTTTCTTCAGCCGCCGGGGCGTTGGCATCGCTGCCCGCACCGCCACCGCAAGCCGAAAGAGTCATCAGGCCCGCAACTGCGGCCGCACCCATCAGGAAATTACGCTTCATGGTCGTTTCGTCCTCTGAACAACAATGTCCTCCCGTATCCCGGGCGGGCATAAACCAGTTTTTCCGGCATTGAAAGCAGGACTTCGGCACGCTTTCATGCCCTGCCCCTCCCGTCGCCGTAACGTCCTAACGCATGTAAGGCCCAAGGGTTTCCCGAAGGATTTCCGCAACCCTGCGCGTCGGCGGCCGGTCTGCCTATTTGCGTTACCGCGAACCGGCGCTAAACAGCCGGGCATGAACAGACTTCCCTGGCACACCAAGATCGTCCTCGCCCTGCTGGCGTTCCTGCCCGTCTATTTCGTGGTCGCCGCGCTCGGCACCAAGTTCGGCGTGTGGAGCTGGCAGACAGGTTTGCTGGCGCTGACATTCGGCGGCGGAGTGATCCTGCTCGGCCTCACCGCGCTGGCGGCGCTGGTTTCGCTGATAATCGCCGCGCGCGCCAAGCCGCGCAACAACGGCCTGCTGGCGGCGGCGATCATCGGCCTGCTGTTGCCGGGCGCGATCTTCGTGATGTTCACGGCAGCGGGCGCCAAGGCCGGGGAAAATCCGATCCACGACATTTCCACCGACACCGCCAATCCGC
Source organism: Erythrobacter fulvus (assembly GCF_028595285.1). Lineage (GTDB taxonomy): Bacteria > Pseudomonadota > Alphaproteobacteria > Sphingomonadales > Sphingomonadaceae > Erythrobacter > Erythrobacter fulvus. The sequence goes on from NZ_JAQQXQ010000004.1 coordinate 141,099, forward strand.
CCGCCTTTTCCGACGATACGTTGGCGCGGCGCGAGGCGGCGGGGGCCAATCCGCTGAGCGATTACCAGACCCCGCTCGGCGAGCTCGAACCGTTCAAGCAAGGCATCTCGCCGCAGCTGGCGGTGAAAAGCCACGCGCAGATTATCACCGACCGTAAGGACCGCCCTGCCCCACTGCCGCTGGGCGGCGCGAGCAAGGAAGACGGCGTGGCCGCAGTTGCGGCGGCGATGGGTAACATGGGGCTGAAGGACATCCGCACCGATGTCGCCGCAGGCCGGGTCGAAGGCGTGGCCGAAACCTTCTGGTTCGGTTTCAAGGACGACGTGATTGCGCGCGTGGGCGACCAGCAGATCGACTTCCGTTCGGTCAGCCGGGTCGGGCAAAGCGATCTGGGCGCCAACACGGCGCGGATCGCCGAACTGCGCAAGCAGACCGAAGCGCTGCTGGGCGCGGCTAGTCGCGGAACGCCGCCCGCGCCATAAGGCTGCGCTGGAAGACGGTCAGCGCGCATAATCCGGCATAGGCATAGGCCATTACGCCGAACCATGCCGGAAACAGGCACATGGCGATGAACACGGCGATGGTTTCCGCCCCTTCCGCAAGGCCGGTGGAATAGAAGAAGCTTTTGCGTCCGTGCGCCTGCGTTTCCTCTCCGCGCTTGGCGGCGATCACGGCAAAGGCAAGGAAGCTTACCCCCGTCAGCACGAAGCTTGCCACCAGCACCAGCGCGGGCAGGGTATTGGCGGGCGCAAGGATGCCGAAGCCGAGCGGCACCGCGACATAGAATGCGAAGTCCGCGACGATATCGAAATAGCCGCCAAGGTCGCTCGGGCCCAGCACCCGCGCCACCGCGCCGTCCAGCCCGTCAAGCAGCCGGTTGGCAAGGATCAGCGCGAGCCCCCAGCCGAGGTGGCCGAAAGCAATCGCCGCCGCGCCTGCGAGGCCGAGCGCAAGGCCGGTAAAAGTCAGTCCGTTGGCGGTCACGCCCGCACCGGCAAGCAGCCGTCCGGCGCGGTTCAGCGGCGGATCAATCAGCGGGCGAAGACGCGCGTCGAACATCCGGTTACCCGCCCCAGCTCACCAACCCGATCCACGCGCCCGTCATGGCGCTGGCGAGATTGCCCGCGATCCAGCTTTTCATCCCCAGCCCTGCCGCCTCGGCGCGGCGTTCGGGACACAGGGTGCCAATGGTCGAAACCAGCAGGCCGACACTGGCAAGGTTGGCCACCCCGCACAGCGCATAGGTGACGATCAGCAGGCCGCGCGGGCCGAGCGTGCCGGCGGGCAGCGCCGCGAGTTCTAGATAGGCGACATATTCGTTGAGCACCGCCTTGGTGCCCATCAGGCCTCCTGCCGCCTGCGCCTCGGCCCAGGGCACGCCGAGCAACCACATGAAGGGCGAAAGCAGCCAGCCGAACAGGCGCTTCAGCGTCAGCGGATCGCCCTCTACCAGCGGCAGCAGCGCCAGCGCCTGATCGACCATCGCGACGAGCGCGAACACCACGATGATCACCGCGATCACCGCAAGGAACAACTGCATCCCGTCCATCGTGCCTTTGACGATCGCATCGATGCTGCCTTCGTATTTCAGACCAGGTTCGTCCTTTTCGACGGCGGTGGCTTTGTCGGCATCGGTGCCCGGCACCATCAACCGCGCCACCAGCAGCGCCGCGGGCAGCGAGATCAGCGAGGCGGAAATCATATGGCCCACCGCGTCCGGCACGGTCTGCCGCAGGGTGGTGGCATAAAGGATCAGGATCGCCCCCGAGATGGTCGCCATGGTCAGCACCATGATCTGGAACAGCTCGCTGCGGCTGACCTTCGCGAAATAGGCGCGGGTGACCAGCGGTGCCTCTACCACGCCGAGGAAGATGCTCGCTCCGCCCGACAGGCCGACCACGCCCGAAACGCCCAGACTGCGGCGCAAGAGGAACGACAATCCGTTGACGATCCAGCGCAGCACGCCCCAGTGCCACAGCAGCGCGGCGAGCGCGGAAAACACGATCACCAGCGGCAGGATCTGGAACGCGATGATGAGCGGCGGCTGCGCGCCTTCCTTCAGGGCAAAGGGCAATTCCGCCCCGCCGAGATAGCCGAACATGTAGGACGATCCCTTGATCGTCGCCCGCTCGACCGCGCTGACCGCATCATTGGCGAGGCCGACTGCGGCCCACACTGCCGGCACCCGCACGATCAGCACCGCCAACAGGCCCTGCAATGCGAACGCGCCCGCGATCCAGCGCCAGCCGGGATGGCCCTTGCGATTCTCGCTCAAGGCCCAAGCGATGCCCAGCAGCGCCGCCAGCCCGATCAGCCCCCGCAACTGGTCGAACAGCTCCATGCTGTTAGCCCCGCCGCCAGTCGTGATAGCGCTCGACCCAGCGCAGCACCCCTTCGGGCTTGTGCGCCTTCTTCCAGTTTCCGGCCGCAAACTTGTTGGCCTCGGCCATGGTCGGATAGGAATGGATCGTGCCGAGGATCTTATTGAGGCCGATACCGTGCTTCATCGCCAGCACATATTCGGCCAGCAATTCGCCCGCATGCGCGCCGACGATGGTTGCGCCCAGCACCTTGTCCTTGCCGCCTGCGGGCGTGAGAACCTTGACGAAGCCCTTGGTCTCGCTCTCGGCAATCGCGCGGTCGAGATCGTCGAGATCGTAGCGGGTAACCTCCACCGCGATGCCTTTTTCTGCCGCCTCGCGTTCATTGAGGCCGACGCGCGCGAATTCCGGGTCCATGAAGGTGACGGCGGGGATGACGCGGTAATCGGCCTTGAACTTCTTGAAGGTGCCGAACAGCGCGTTGACGCTGGCGTACCATGCCTGATGGCTGGCGGTGTGGGTGAACTGGTACGGCCCCGCCACGTCTCCGGCGGCGAAGATGTTGGGGAATTTGGTGGCAAGAAATTCGTCGGTGACGACCGTCCTCGCCGTATCGACGCCGATATCCTCCAGCCCGAAACCGTTGAGCCGCGCCTTGCGCCCGACGGCAACGATCAGCGTGTCGAAGGGTAGGCGCACCTCTGCCCCGTCATGCTCCGCAATCAGCGCGCCGGTTTCGACCCGAGTGGCCTTGTGGTCTGTGTGAACGATCACACCATCCGCCTCCAATACCCCTCTTGCGAGTTCGGAGACATCCGCATCCTCGCGGCCCAGCAGGCGATCCTCCATCTCGACCTGAGAGACTTTCGAGCCCAACCGCGCAAGTGCCTGAGACAACTCGCATCCGATCGGCCCGCCGCCAAGGATGACGACACGTTCAGGCACCTTGTCCATCTGCGCGAAGGCATCCCACATGGTCTCGCTGGTGAGATAGCCCGAACCCTCGATCCCCGCGATCGGCGGCACCACCGGCTCTGCGCCAGAAGCGATGACGATGCTGCGCGTGGTGAGCCGCTGCGTGCCGCAGTCGTTCCGTGCAATCTCCACCGTCCAGGGGTCGACGATCTTGGCATAGCCCTTGACCACATCGACCCCGAGCCCTTCGTAGCGTTCGACAGAATCGTGCGGCTCGATCGCCTTGATCGCCTCCATCACCCGCGCGATCACCGCCTTGAAGGGCACCTGCGGTTCGGCCAGAGCCAGCCCGTATTTGTCCGCCCCGCGCATCATGGCGGCGACCTTGGCGCTCTTGATCAACGCCTTGGACGGCACACAGCCGGTGTTAAGGCAATCGCCGCCCATGTCCTTGGCCTCAACCAGCGTTACCTTGGCCTTCACCGTGGCGGCGATATAGGCCGAGACGAGGCCGGCCGAGCCTGCGCCGATAACCACCAGATTGCGATCAAACTTCCTGGGCCGGGTGAACCCGGCATAGACCCGGCGGCGCTTGACGAAGCCGGTCACCAGCTTGGCCAGCCACGGCACGATGCCCAGAAACACGAAGCTGCCGATCAGCACCGGCGACAGCAGACCGCTGGTGCTCTCGATCCGCGCCAGCTGCGTGCCGGCGTTCACATAGGCGATGGTTCCGAGCAACATCCCGATCTGGCTCACCCAGACATAGGTCCAGGTGCGGATGCGGGTGAGGCCCATCACCAGATTGACCACGAAAAACGGGAAGGCCGGGATCATCCGTAGACTGAACAAATAGAACGCCCCGTCGCGTTCCACCCCCGCGTTGATCGCCTTCAACCGCTCGCCGAAACGCGCCTCGATCGTGTCGCGCAGCACGTAGCGGGACGACAGAAAGGCAAGCGTCGCCCCCAGTGTCGAGGCGAAGGAGACAAGCACCGTCCCCGTCACCACCCCGAACAGCGCGCCCGCCGCAAGCGTCAGGATTGCCGCACCGGGCAGGGATGCTGCCGTCACCGCGACATAGATCGCAAAGAAGCCCGCGAGCACTGCCACGGGATTTTCGGCGTAGAATGCCTCCCACTGGCCGACCGCCTGCTTGATCCCTTCCAGCGTGAAATACTGGCCGAGATCGAATGCGAAATAGGCTGCAACGACAGCCGCCAGCGCGGCAAGAATGGCAAATTTCTTCAAGGGGCCTCCTTGCCCTGCGTTCGTGTGGAGCGCACGCGCGGTTACGCGGTTTCCGCCAGCGCGGCGTATCGGGCGATCCACCGCTTGTCGATCCGGTGCTTGAGCGCGAGCACCCACCGTCCCTCGGCGGAGAGCGGGCCATAGCTGGCAATCGCCGACCCGTCGCCCGTATTCAACAGATAGAGGTTGTTCCAGCGCGGCTTATAGGTGCGGCGCGGCGCCTTGCCCGCCAGCACGCTGCGCAGATTGGCAGCGAGCACCGGCCCGGCGAACACCGCGTGCACGCCCGAACGGGCCAGCGCGCGATCGGCCCGCGCAGCGACATCGCCTGCGGCAAGGATGTGCGGATGCGAGGTCGATTGCTGGTGCGCATCGACCAGCACGAAACCCTGCGCATCGGTTTCAAGACCGCTGTCCTTCACCCATTGCGGCGCGGCGCTGCCCAATGCGGCGACGATCAGATCTGCCGGTTCCAGCGAATGATCGTCCGCCATGATTGCCCCGCCTGCCAGCCGCGCATCGGCAAGGTGCAGCGCGATCCCCTGCCGCACCAGCGCCGTCGCCGCGCGGGTGCGCACAGCTTGCGAAAATCCGGGCAGCAGGCCGTCCGGCCCTGTTACCAGCGAGACTTCGGGCCGCGCATCGGCCCGGACAAGATTGCGCAGACCGAAGGCCAGCTCCACCCCGCCCGCGCCCCCGCCCGCCACCACCACGCGGCGCGGCGCGGGCATGGCGGCGATACGGCTGACGAAATCCGCGATCGGGCGAATGTCGATCAGGCGCGGATCCTCCCCCAGAATGGCCGCCGCCCGACCGACCCCGCCGGTATCGAGCGAAGCGCAGTCGAAGCCGATGGCTCTGCCGCTGTCGGTTGTCACCATCCGCGCCTGCGGGTCGAGCGCGATGCAGCGTCCCTGCACCCATTCCACCCCGGCGCGGCGGCCCAGCGCTGCCAGATCGACCAGCCCTTCGTCCCGCGCATGCTGCCCGGCAAGCCAGCCCGGCACCATGCCCGAATAGCGCAAATGCCTGTCGGGAGTGAGCAGCACCGTGTGAACATTTGCAGGTGGGCCGCGGCCGATCCAGTCAGCCAGCACCGCGACATGGGCATGGCCGCCGCCCACCAGCAGCAGCGCGCGCTGCGCCGGATTGTCAGATGAAAACTGCGGCCCCTGCTCCATGGCGCGCAGCATGCACGATCGGGCGCGGTTCAGCTACCGGCAAGGTTGGGCCGCTAACGGGGCGCCAAAGGCGAAAATGCCTCGCAATAGCTTCATAAGGCTTCATATCTTCATGATTTGGCACATTGTGGACTTCCCGGAACCGCAGCCGGTCTGGGCCATTAAACGATTGCAGCACGCAGTGTTGCGCGGCATGCATCAAGGCCACACAAGCCGGGCGCGCGTCGGTGTGCGCATGAATGATCGCGTGAACACAGGTTCTGGATGGAAAGGCTGCCATGGCGGTTGAAGGCCCCTCTTACGGCTCGCAGATATCGCTGACCAAGTTCTTCCGGATCTTTGCCGAGATTCTGAAGCCCGAAAGCAGTTTCTACTGGCTTGCCGTGGTCTACGGCATCGGCATCAGCCTGCTGTCGCTTGCCACGCCGATTTCGGTGCAGATGCTGATCAACACCGTCGCCAACACCGCGATGCCCGCGCCGCTGGTGATGCTGTCGATCACGCTGTTCGTGCTGCTGCTGTTTTCCTCGATGCTCTACGCGCTGCGCATCCACCTGATGGAACTGTTCGCGCGGCGGTTCTACGCGCGGCTGGTGAGCGAGATTTCGCTGATCGCGATCTACGCCCAGAACCCCTTCTTCACCGACACCACCCGCGGCGCGCTGTTCAATCGCTATTTCGACGTGATGGTGATCATGTCGCGCCTGCCGATCCTGATCCTGGACGGGTTCTCGATCCTGCTCGGCATCACGGTCGGCTTTGTGCTGGTGTCGCTTTATCACCCGCTGTTCCTGCTGTTCACGCTGGTGATGGTGGCGCTGATCTGGTTGGTGTGGCTGGTGTGGGGCAGTCGCGCGATCCGTGCGGCGATTGACGTGTCCCACGCCAAGCACGGCACCGCCGTGTGGCTGGAACAGATCGGCGAATCCAACGGCTTCTTCAAGTCGCAGCAGCGCGTCGATTTCGCCATTGCCGAAACCGACAAGGTCACCCACGGCTATCTGAAGGCGCGTCGGCACTATTTCCGCCAGCACTTCTCGCAGACGCTCTCGTTCCTGTTCATGTATGCCACGGCCAGCGCGGTGTTGCTGGGCCTTGGAGGCTGGCTGGTGATCCAGTCCGAGCTGACGCTGGGCCAGCTGGTGGCGGCCGAACTGGTGCTGTCGGCGGCATTCTTCGGGGTCGCGCAGCTGGGCAACTATCTCAACTATTTCTACGAATTGTGCGCAGCGGGCGAGGAAGTCTCGCTGTTCTTCGACATCGAGCAGGAAAAGCCCGGCGGCGCCGATCCGATCAGCGGGGACGATCACACGCTCGTCTTCCGGCAAGTGCGTGGACGGGCGCGGTACGAGGAAGCCGAGCTCGATTTCACCATCCCCAGCGGCAGCGTGGTGATGGCATCGACCAGCCAGCACGGGCTGCAGCGCCTGTTCACCAATGTCATCAAGCTCTACGATCTGCCCGCTAGCGGCTATTGCACGCTCGGCGGGACCGACATCAAGGATATCGAGGCGCATCATCTGCGCATGGCGATCTATGTGCTCGACCGGCCCACCTTCGTGCCGATGACGATCCGGCAATATCTCAGCCTGTCCTGCCCGACGGGCGAAAGCTGGCGGATGCTCGATGCGCTACAGGCGGTCGGGCTGGCGGAGACGATCCCCGGCCTGGAAAACGGGCTCGATACCAAGATCGCCGCGACCGGCTATCCGCTCTCGACGGTCGAACTGCTCAAGCTCAAGCTGGCAAGCGCGATCCTGGCCCGTCCGCGATTGCTGGTGCTGACCCGCCTGTTCGACCTGATCGAGGCCGAAGACCTTGCCAACGCACTTGCCGCGCTGCGCGCGCAGGCCTTCACCACAGTGATCTATTTCTCCAATCGGGATGCCGCGCTCGGCTGCGACCGCTTCCTGCACATGGAAGCCCGCCAGCAGAACTGGTTCGACGATTTCGAAGCCTTCGCCGCTGCCCGCCGCACCCGGCAGGCCGCAAGGGCCGATAGCGCCCGGCTGCGCGCCCAGATCGCCGCTGGCGACAAGGGAGGCACGGCATGAGCTCGCTGCAGAAAATGTCGCACCGCTTCACCGCGCTGGAATCGGTCAAGGTGCCGCGCGTCATGCGCACGGTGTTCTACATGCTGCTGGTGGCCTTCCTTTCGGCGCTGGTGTTCCTGATCTACGCCCCCTGGGTGCAGACCGCGACCGGTCGCGGGGCAGTCAACACGCTCAACCCCAACGAACGCAAGCAAGACATCAACGCGCTGGTCCCGGGCCGGATCGAGGAATGGTACGTGCGCGACGGCAGCGCGGTGAAGAAAGGCGATCCAATCGTGCGGATTGCCGATATCGATCCCAACCTGATCGAGCGCCTGCAGGCCGAACGCACGCAGATCGAACTGCAATTGCAGGCCGCACAAAGCGCACTCGCAACCGCGCGGCTGGACGAACGCCGCGCGCGCGAGTTGTTCGAGGCGGGGCTGGCCGCAAGGCGCGATTTCGAACAGGCGCAAATCCGCATTGCCGAGATGCAAGGCCGGGTCGCCGCCGCACAGGCCAATCTCAACCGCGCCGACGTCAACCTTTCGCGCCAGTCGGTGCAGATCGTGCGCGCGCCGCGCGACGGCTTTATCCAGAGCCTCAATGCGGGTGACGCCGCCACTTACATCAACGCCGGCGACGTGCTGGCGACTTTCGTGCCCGACAATGCCGAACGCGTGGTCGAAATCTTCATCGACGGGCGCGACGTGGCGCTGGTGAAACGCGGCGACAAGGCGCGGGTCATGTTCGAAGGCTGGCCCGCGGTGCAATTTTCGGGCTGGCCCTCGGTCGCGGTCGGCACCTTTGGCGGAACCGTGGTCGCGGTAGACCAGTCGGCCCAGCCCAACGGCCGGTTCCGCGTGCTGATTGCCGAGGACAAGTCCGATCCGCACCCCTGGCCGGAAGAGCGCTTTGTACGCTTCGGCGCCAAGGCGCAGGCCTGGGTGCTGCTCGAAACCGTGCCGGTGGGCTACGAAATCTGGCGCCAGCTCAACAACTTCCCGCCCGAATTGCCGCCGGGCGAAACCGCCGCTGCCGGCGAGTGAGGATGGCGCGCAGCCTTGCCTTGCAGAGCCGTGCGTGGCTCGCCTGCGGAGCAGCGGCGCTGGCGCTCGCCGCCATGCCCACGCCTGCGCTGGCGCAGGACATCGCGCCGCTGGAAGAGCCGATCGACGTGGCGCTGAGGACCGGGCCCTTGCTGCCCGGGGAAGTGCTGCGTTCCTCCGCCCTCACCTTCCCCTCGATCCTCGAGGCGTTCGAACGCGAAGCCGCCGCACGCAGCGACCAGCTGTCGGCCGACGGGGCGTTCGATCTGATGCTGAAAGGCGAATATTATGATCGCCTCACCGGCTTTTATTCCGGCGGGTTCGGCAAGGTCGAGGCGCGCCAGCCGCTGCGCCCCTATGGCGCGGAAGTGTTCGGCAGCTACCGCGTGTCGGACGGGGATTTCCCGACCTACGAGAACTACAACTTCACCAACCAGCTGGGCGAGGTGAAGGTCGGCGCGCTGTTCTCGCTGCTGCGCAATCGTGACATCGACGCCCGCCGCTTCGCGATCGAGGACACCCGCCTCGCCGCCAGCCAAGCGCAGCTTGATGTCATGCTGGTGCAACTGAACGTCCAGCACGAGGCCCTGCGCGCCTATTGGCGCTGGGTCGCGGCAGGCGAGGAAATCCGCGTGTTCGAGGAATTGCTCGAAATCGCCGAAGCGCGGCAAGTTGGCCTGGCGCGCGAGGTGAACGAAGGCGCGCGTCCGCGCATCGCACTGACCGAGAACGAACAGAACCTGCTGATCCGCCGCTCGCTGCTGGAGGAAGCCAAGCGCAATTTCCTCGTCGCTGCCAACAGTCTCGGCTTCTACTTGCGCGGGTCGGACGGGCAGATGATCGTGCCCACCCGCGAGATGCTGCCCGAACTGGCGCGCATGGAAGCTGTCGCCCCGGTCGAACAGCTGGTCGCCACCCCGGTGAGCGAAGTGATCCAGAGCCGGCCCGAACTCCAGACGTTCAAACTGGCGCTGGAACGCGCGAACAACCGCGTCGAACTGCGGCGCAACGATCTTCAGCCCAAACTCGATGCCAGCGTCGAATTGTCGCGCGATTTCGGTGCGCTGGGGCCGGGTGGTCCGGGTTTCGATTCGACCGATGCGGTGGTCGGCCTGACCTTCACCGTGCCCCTGCAACGGCGCGAGGCGCGCGGGCGGCTGCAACGCGCCGAGGCCGAACTGCGCGAGACCGAGCTGCGCCAGCGCCGCATCGCCGACCAGATCACCACCGAGGTGAGCAACATCATCGACAACCTGTCGGCGGCGCTGAAAATCGCGGATCTCGCCGATGCCGAAGTCAAGCAGGCCAGCGCGATGGTGCAGGCCGAACGCACCCGCTTCCGGCTGGGCGCGGGCGAGTTTTTCCTCGTCAACGCGCGCGAGGAAGCCGCCGCCAACGCGCAGGTCAAGGCGATCCGCGCCAAGCTCGCCGGCCGTCTGGCCGAAGCGAGCTATAACGCGGCGACCATGAACCTTACGGCGCTGGGTCTGGAGTAGCGGGGGGTTCGTCCCCGACCGTGACGGCGGCTTCGGCCTCCGCAGCAGCCTTGGCCTTGGCCTCGGCCAACCCGATCAGATCCACCGGCACATCACGCTCATAGGCCAGCACCCCGGGCACCGGCGGAATCCGGCCCACCAGCGCGCGGATGAAGTTGTTGCGCTTGCCCGCTGCGCGCAGCTCCGCCTTGGCGTTGGGATATTGCGCGAGGCTTTCCGGAACGCTCCAGTCGGTCGGCACCGCCGGACGATCGGGCAGCAGGGTCCGCTCGAAGGTCGACTGCTCCAGCGCCGCGCGATCCGCCCAGCCCAGACCGAGGAAATCGCCAAGCGACGTGATCTGCCCCGCCTTCGCCTCGAACTTCACCGAACCCATGCAGTAGCACACCCCGAACACCTGCCCGTTGGGCATGTAGAGCATCGGTCCGTAATAGGTGTATTCGCCCGGCTCGACCTCGATCAGGTAGCTGAAGGTCTTTTCCTCGCCTTCGGTCTTGTCGAAGATAAATTGCGGGCCGAACGGCACCATCATGCGCATGTCGATCGGCGCGATGGCAAAGCTCTCCTCGGTCGGCTCGACCGGCTTTTCCCCGCGTCCGCGACCGGATTGTTGCTGGATTTCCCAGTTCTTGAGCCTGCCGGGATATTTCCTGACCTCGTCCTCGAATTCCTCGCGCCACTTGGCCTCGTAATTCGCGATTTCCTCCGCGTTCGGAGTCTTCAGAAACAGGCCGTTGCTGCGGTTCCTGCGGCTCTTGATGTAGATATAAGCCTTGGCCGGATCGATCTTCTGCTTGCCCGAGGCAAGGTTCTTGGCCTCCACCGCCTTGTATTCGGCGATGTCGGGCTTGATCTTTTCGGCAGCAGCCGGGGTGGCGGCGAGCGCGATTGCGCCCGCGATCAGGGTCACAATGCGCTTCATGGTTCAAGCACCTCGTACTGCGGTTTCGGGCCGGAGGCGACACGCGCCTGTTTGCGCAAGGCGGCTTCGCGATCCTTCGCGTTCTCGCGGCTCAGCCCTTCCTCGAAATGAAATGCCTGCCACAGGTCCTTCTCCAGCCCGTAACGGTCATAGCCCTTGAAATACATGCAGTTGCGCAAGTTGACGCGCTTGATCCGGCGGCGTTCGGCGCTGCCGAAAATCGCATCCGCCATCAGCCCGCCGATCGCCCCGCCGATCCCGCCGGCCAGCATGCCGTAATTGGCCGAGGCCGCCGCAATCGCCGCGTCACTGGCGCCCATGTAGAAATTGATCCCGCTGGCGAGGGAATCGCATTCGATAATGTCGGCATAGGCCCGGCTGAAGTCCGTCCCTTCGCGGTGGAAGAAGAAGTATTTGTCGAAATCGCCCGCGATCACCGGATCGGGCGTGTAGGCGAGATCGGGCATGGCGACCGCCTCGATCTCTTCGGCGGAGAATGTCTTCATCTCCGGCTCGCTCTTGATGGCCTGCGCCTGAGCCACCGCAGCCAGCGGCAGCAAGACGAGGCCCGTCCATCGGACCATTCCCATATTCTCAGGTTCCCCGTTGCGATCCCTGTCTGCGAATTTGCATAAGCTTGCAGACTGGAAAAGGGGGGCGATTTCGGCGGAATCAAATATTCCGGTGGAGAACCTAAAGCCGCCCTCTCAGCGCCTGATAAGCCGCCGCCGACACCGTGTTGGCAAGGTTGAGCGAACGGATCACGTCGGATCGCATCGGCAGGCGGAACAGCCGGTCCGCATGACGCTCGATGATCGCCTTGGGGATACCTTTGGTTTCCTGCCCGAACACAAGAAATGCGTCTTCGGGATATTCGGGCTCGTAGAAGCTGCGGCTGCCGAATTCCTCGAACAGAAACAGCTGGTCAGGCCGCGGGACGCGCGCCTCCAGAAAGGCGTCCCAGCTGGCATATTCGGTGAGGCGGACTTGCGGCCAGTAATCGAGGCCCGAACGCTTCACCCGCTTGTCGCTGATCTCGAACCCGAGCGGGTGGATCAGGATCAGCTCCATGTCGAGCGCCACGCAGGTGCGCCCCACCGCGCCGGTATTGCCGGGGATTTCAGGCTGGACGAGGATGATGGAGAGGCCCATCAGGCCCCGCCCCTCACCCCAGCTTGCCCTTGAGCAGCTGGTTAACCAGCTGCGGATTGGCCTTGCCCTGCATTGCCTTCATCGTCTGGCCGACGAAGAAGCCGAACAGGGCTTCCTTGCCGGCGCGGTATTGTTCGACCTTGTCGGCGTTGGCGGCGATGATCGCGTCAACGGCGGCTTCGATCGCGCCGGTGTCGGAGACCTGCTTCAGCCCCTCGGTGTCCGCGATCTCGTTCGGATCGCGGCCTGTCCTGAGGACGATTTCGAAGATTTCCTTGGCCTGCCCGCCGCTGATCTCGCCCTTGTCGGCCATGGCGAGGATGCTCGCCTGCGCGGCGGCGGTGGCGTTGGCCGGATCGCCTTCGTCACCCAGCGCCTTGATCACCCCCGGCGCGACCGAGAGCGACCAGTTGGCGACCTGCGTTGCGACTGCGGCTTCATCCTTGCCGATGGTCTTGGCGGTTTCGGCCAGCAGGGTTTCGAACCGCGCGAAGGTTTCGACCTCGGCGGTCAGTTCGCGCGCGTTGTAGGGGGTGAGGCCGAGCGCCTCGACATAGCGCTTGCGCTTGGCGTCGGGCAGTTCGGGCAAGCTGGCGCGGCATTCGGCGAGGAAGTCGTCTTCCAGCACCAGCGGCAGCAGATCGGGATCGGGGAAGTAGCGGTAATCGTGCGCGTCTTCCTTGCTGCGCATCGTGCGCGTGGTGCCGGTGCCGGGATCGAACAGGCGGGTTTCCTGCACCACCGTGCCGCCCGCTTCCAGCACATCGACCTGCCGCATTGCTTCGTGCTCGATCGCCTGCATGACGAAGCGCACCGAGTTGACGTTCTTGGTCTCGGTGCGGGTGCCGAAGGGCTCGCCGACCTTGCGCACGCTGACGTTGACGTCGGCGCGCATCGATCCTTCTTCCATGTTGCCGTCGCACGAGCCGACATATCGCAGGATCGCCCGCAGCTTGCGCAGGTAAGCCCCTGCTTCGGCGGGCGAACGCATGTCTGGCTTCGACACGATTTCCATCAGCGCCACGCCCGAGCGGTTCAAATCGACATAGGACATGGTGGGGTGCTGATCGTGCATCAGCTTGCCTGCGTCCTGCTCCACGTGAATGCGCTCGATCCCAATGACCTTGTCCTCGGGAATCCCGGCCTTCTCGTCCGCCTCGATCAGCAGCGAGCCCTCGCCCACAAGCGGATGATAAAGCTGGCTGATCTGGTAGCCTTGCGGCAGGTCGGCGTAGAAGTAGTTCTTGCGATCAAATCGGCTCCACGCGTTGATCTGCGCCTCGATCGCCATGCCGGTGCGCACCGCCTGGCGGATGCATTCGCGGTTAGGCACGGGCAGCATCCCCGGCATCGCGGCATCGACGAGGCTGACCTGCGAGTTCGGCTCGGCACCGAAAGCGGTCGCCGCGCCCGAGAACAGCTTGGAGTTCGAAGTGACCTGCGCGTGAACTTCGAGGCCGATTACGACCTCCCACTCGCCGGTTGCGCCCTGGATGCGGTAGTTGCTCATGGTTGCGCGATTGCCCCGAATCGCGGCAATTTGCAACGCCGAGCGATCATTGCACCAAAACCCGCCGGGCTTCGCGCTCGAACGGCGACAAGCGCCGCAGCATACGGGTCGCACGCTTTTCGAAAACGAGATGCAGCACGATCCCCGCGGCGACACCGCTCAAGAAAATCAGGAGGTGCCCGGCACCGTCGCCGAGGCGAACCGCAACATGCTGGACGATCGAATTGACCGGGGTATGGACGAGATAGATGGCATAGCTCGCGCCGCCCAGCAGCATCGCCCATTCGGGTATCTTCACGCGCGATTCAATGCAGACCATACCGTACAGGCAAAGCGCGAAGCCTGCGCCGATAAGCGGCACAAACAAATTCCCCGGCGACGTGTAATCGAGCGTGCCGAGCCGGTTGACCGGCCAGATGACCGTCGCCGCGCCAAGCGCGAGAACAGCGGCGATCCCGATCAGCAAGGGCCAGACCGAGGATACCGGCCAGCGCCGGGCGATGTTCGCCACGAGCGCGCCGAAGATGAAGTCAAGCACGAAACTCGAAAGCAGCAGGCTTGGCACGCCTTCGATGGGACGCCCGGCGGCGATCAGGCCCATCTGGACGAGCACCGCCAGCGCCCAGCTGCCGAACAGCACCATGCCGGCGCGGCGGCTGGCGATCGCGACGCAAAATGCGAGGTAGAAAAGCATCTCGTGCCGCAGGGTCCAAACGACCAGCGGGAGCGGTTCGGCAAGGCTCGGATAGAGCAACAGCGACGTGCCGATCCGGTCGAGGGCGGGCACTTCGTCCATCACCGCCCGGAGCGCGATCCATCCCCCGGCGACCAGCCACAGCAGGGGGAACAGCCGGACGAACCGTTTCCATAGGTACGGCAGGGCGCGATCGCTACGGCCGATATCCTCGCGTTGGACATAGAAGATGATGAATCCGGACAGGACGAAAAAGAAGTCCACGCCCAACTGGAGCGGTGACGCCCAAGGCGAGGCGCTCAATCCGATATAATTGGCCGTTGCGTTGGCGTGGAATGCGACCACCGCGCAGGCGGCGATGCCGCGACCCAGTTCGACGGTCCGGAGTTTCATCAGCTTCGCCCTCGTTGCTCCGTGACCGGAGTTCCCGGGAGGAAAATCATTCGCCACCGTGATCGCGATCCTCGATCACCTTGCCATCCGGCCCGAAGCGCATTTCGCCGTGATCGACGTTCTTTCTAACCCAATTGGCGACCATGAAGGTCACCGGCACCGCGAGGGCGATGCCGATACCGGCAAGCCACAGCGCGGTATCGGGGGTCACCACCACTTCTCCGGCTTGGCGGTGAAGCCCGCCCGCTGCTGGATCGCGAGGCCGGCGTTAAGCACGCCTTGCTCGTCGAAAGGCTTGCCCACCAGCTGGAGGCCGAGCGGCAAGCCGTCGGCGTTGATCGTGGCAGGCACGCTCATCGCGGGAAGCCCCGCGAGCGACGCGGGGACGGCGAAGACGTCGTTCAGATACATCGTCAGCGGGTCTTCGTTCATCGAACCCAGCGGGAAGCTCGCCGTCGGCGTGGTCGGCGCGAGGATCACGTCGCACTGCTCGAAAGCGCGTTCGAAATCGCGGGCCACGAGGGCTCGGACCTTCTGCGCCTGCGTGTAGTACGCATCGTAGAAGCCGGCCGAGAGCACATAGGTGCCGATCAAGATACGGCGCTTGACCTCGTCGCCGAAGCCCGCCGCGCGGGTGGCGGCGTACATGTCCTGAAGGCCGACATTGTCGGGCAGATCGCGCAGGCCATAGCGCACCCCGTCATAGCGCGCGAGGTTTGACGAGGCTTCGGCGGGGGCGACAATGTAATAGGCGGGCAGCGCATATCTGGTGTGCGGCAGCGAGACATCGACGATCTCCGCGCCCGCGTCCCTGAGCCACGCCTTGCCCCGTTCCCAGCTGTCGAGAATCGCCTGATCGGTGCCCTCCATCCGGTATTCGCGCGGGATGCCGACCTTCTTGCCGCGCAGGTCGGAATTCAGCGCCGCTTCCCAGTCGGGCACGTCCATCTGAAGCGAGGTCGCGTCTTTGGGATCGAACCCGGCCATCGCGCCCAGCATGATCGCGCAATCTTCTACGCTGCGCGCCATCGGCCCGGCCTGATCGAGGCTTGAGGCGAAGGCGACGATGCCCCAGCGCGAACAGCGGCCATAGGTCGGCTTGATCCCGCAGATGCCGGTGAAGGCCGCCGGTTGCCGGATCGATCCGCCGGTGTCGGTGCCGGTCGCAGCCGGCGCGATGCGCGCGGCGACGGCAGCGGAGGAGCCGCCCGAGGAGCCGCCGGGGCTCATCGGCTGGTTCGACCCGGCCTTGCGCCACGGCGAGGCGACATTGCCGAAATAGGACGTCTCGTTCGACGAACCCATCGCGAACTGATCGAGATTGAGCTTGCCCAGCATGCCCGCGCCTGCATCCCACAATTTCTGCGAGACGGTGGATTCGTACCGCGGCTGGAAGCCTTCGAGGATGTGCGATGCGGCGGTGGTCTGCACGTCGTAGGTGGCGAACAGGTCCTTCATGCCGATCGGCACGCCCGCCATCTTGCCCAGATCCTTGCCTGCCGCGCGGTCGGCATCGACCTTGTCCGCGGCGGCGAGTGCGTGATCGGGAGTGGTGACGATAAAGGCGTTCAGGTCAGCGGCTTCGGCCACGGCGGCGTTGAAGGCTTCCGCCACTTCGCGCGCGGTGAAGTCGCCCTTCGCCACGCCGTCGCGGAGTTCCTTGACACCGAGAGAGGTCAGGTCGGTCATATTATTCGATCACCTTCGGAACGCCGAAAAAGCCGTGCTCGGCGGCGGGCGCATTGGCCAGCACATCGGCCTGCCTGCCGCCGCCGGTCAGTGGATCGGCATCGACCACGTCATCGCGCAGGCGCAGGGTATTGGGGATCACCGCCGCCATCGGCTCGATCCCCGTCACGTCCACCTCGCCCAGCTGTTCAACCCACTGGAGGATGCCGTTGAGTTCGGGCACCATGCGTTCCAGCTCGGCGTCATCCATGCGGATGCGCGCCAGCGAAGCGATCTTGGCGACGGTTGCCTTGTCGACCGACATTGCGCGCCGCCTCTTACTGTGCCGGTGCGGGCGCGGGTGCGCCGCCCTGCCCCAGCTGGCTCTGCATCGCCTGCTGCAGGATGGCGAGATTACGCTCGAAGGTCTGCTGGCTCATCACGTCGATCACCTCGATCTCGAATTCGAGATCGGCATTGGCCGGGATCGGCGAGCCCGGAGGCGGTTCGGCGCCATAGGCCTGCGCGGCGGGGATGAAGAGCGTGTACTTGCCGCCCTTCTGCATCTGCTTCAGCCCTTCGAAGAAGCCCGGAATGGTCGCCCCTTCCTCGATCGGGAAGGGCGTGCCTTCGGGGAAGATGCCTTCGACGGGCAGCGGAATGTCGCGCGATTCGTCGAAAGTTTCGCCGGTGCTGGCGAGCTTGCCCTTGTACTTGATGAACAACACGTCGCCGGTCTGGGGCATCGGGCCGGTTCCGGCGGTGATGGTATCGACACCCAGCCCCTTGGGCACAGCGGACCAGGCAAGGCCGGCGCCGACGGCGATGGCGAGGAGGACGCCGATCCACAGCTTGGTAAGCGAGCCCTTGGCAACGGGCTGGATCGGAACGCGGGTAATTTCGGTCATGTCATGGTCCTGCGTGACGGCGCGGCTTTCTGCCGCGACAGACGGCAAAAGGGCGCGGGGATGAGCCGCGCCCTGATGGCTTATCGCAAAGGGTGTTTCAAGCGGCTTCCACGAGGAAAACAGCGCCTGGCGACGGGATTACTTGCTCCCGTCACGCTCCATCCGCTTGCGCTCGAGCTTGCGGGCGCGGCGCACGGCGGCAGCCTTTTCGCGGGCGCGCTTCTCGCTCGGCTTTTCGTAGTGGCGACGCAGCTTCATCTCGCGATAAACGCCTTCGCGCTGCAGCTTCTTCTTGAGCGCGCGCAGGGCCTGATCGACATTGTTATCGCGAACGATGATTTGCATAGAAGACGACTACCTCAGTTCCTCAAACACACAGAGCCCGCCTCGATTCTCGCGGGGATGCGCGGTGAATTGCCAATGAAATGCGGGCGAATCCCAAGGGGAACCGCCCTCCAAACCGCGCCCCGATAATCCAACAGCGCCCGAAAGGCAACCCGTCAGCGCATCCGGAAGCGGCATTGGCATCGCGGCGCGTGCTAGGCAGAACGGCCCGTCGCCGCTATGGGCGGGCGATGGCCGGTGAACTCTCCCCCATTTCCGCAAGCCTCAACGTCGCCCTTGGCGGTGCGGTGGGCGCTGTGCTGCGTTACCAGACCGGACGCGCGGTGTCGCATCTGGCCGGGCCGGACAATGCCTTCCCCTGGGCCACGCTGAGTGTCAACATCGTCGGCAGCCTTGCGATGGGCGCGCTGCTGGGCTGGCTGGCGCGCGGGACCATCGGCGGACAGACCGCGGAGACCATGCGGTTGCTGGTGGGCGTCGGCCTGCTGGGCGGCTTTACCACCTTCAGCGCCTTCAGCGCCGAACTCGTCACCATGCTCCACCGCGGACAGGCAGGTCTGGCTTTCGGCTATGCCGCAGCCTCGCTGATTGCCGGGATGGCTGCGATGATCGTCGGCCTTGTCGCCGCGCAGAGCGTTTCATGACCCAGACCCCCACCGAAAATTCCGCCGACAATGTCCGCCAGTTCACCGTGAACGAGGATGACGACGGCATCCGGCTCGACCGCTGGTTCAAGCGCAATCTGCCGCAGGTCGGCTTTGCCACCGTGTCGCGCTGGGCGCGCACCGGGCAGATCCGGGTCGACGGCAAGCGCGCCAAGCCGGAAGATCGGCTGGCGGCGGGACAGGTGCTGCGCGTTCCGCCGGGCGGCGAGGACACTGCACCGCGCAAATCCGCTCCGCGCGTCCGCACGCTAAGCCCCGAACAGATCGCCGAGGCGCGGGACATGGTGATCCGCGAAACGCCCACCGCGATCGTGCTCAACAAACCCCCCGGCCTCGCCACGCAGGGCGGCAGCAAGACGACCAAGCATGTCGACGGCCTGCTGGATGCCTTCGTCACCGATGAACGCACCCCGCGCCCGCGGCTGGTCCACCGGCTCGACAAGGATACCTCGGGCGTGCTGCTAATCGCGCGCACCCCGGGCAGCGCGGCGAGTTTCTCCAAACGCTTCGCCAGCCGCAGCGCGCGCAAGGTCTACTGGGCGCTGGTTGTCGGCGTGCCGCAGCTGGCCGAAGGCGTGATCGACGCGCCCCTCGCCAAGCAGCCGGGGACCGGCGGCGAGAAGATGCATATCGACGAGGAGAACGGCGCGGCGGCCAAGACCCGTTACCGCGTCGTCGACCGTGCGGGCCAGCGCGCGGCGTGGGTGGAGCTGGAACCGCTCACCGGACGCACCCACCAGCTGCGCGTCCACATGGCGGCAATCGGCCACCCGATCGTGGGCGACGGCAAGTATGGCGGGCAGGATGCCTTTCTGACCGGCGCTATCAGCCGCAAGATGCATCTCCACGCGCGGCGGTTGATCATCACCGAGCCCAAGGCCGGCGAAGGGGCCAAAAACAAGGAGGGGGGAGGCAAGCTCGACGTGACTGCCGAACTGCCGCATCACTTCGCCGCCAGCATGGAAGCGCTGGGCTTCGATCCGTCGCTGTCCGACGCCTCTCCCTTGCGCGAAGAGACACCTGAGAAATCGGCGGAAGAGAAAAAGCAGGCCGCCCGCCGCCACTTCAAACAGGCGCGCAAGGAAACCCGCGCGCCCCGCCGCGCACGCGGAGCCGCTAATCCGAAAGCCAAGGCAAAGCCCAAACCCAAGGCCAAGCCCGGCCTGAAGGCGGGCAGCAAGCCCAAGCCAAAGGGCGGCAGCAAGGGCGCGCGGCGCTGATGCACCCCAATCCGCTCTTCCGCACCGATGACAGGGCGCTGTGCGACAGCCTGATCGATGAGATCGGTTTCGGCATGGTCTTCGCGCAGACGCCCGACGGGCCGCGCGTGGCGCATACTCCGCTCATCTCGACCGGCGATGGCGCGGTGCAGTTCCACCTTGCGCGCAGCAATGCGCTGACCCCTTATCTCGACGGCGCAACCGCGCTGATCGTGGTCAATGGTCCGGACGGCTATGTCTCTCCGCGCTGGTACGAAAACCGCGACACCGTGCCGACGTGGGATTACGTCGCGCTTGAGCTAGAAGGCCGGGTCCAACGGATGGATGACGCAGCGCTCGAGGCCTTTCTGCACAAGGCCATCGCCAAGCATGAAAGCAAGCTTGGCGGGGAGCCGTGGCGGGCGGAAGAATCCTCAGAGAAGGTGTGGTCCGGGCTGTTCAAGGGCATTACCGGCTTCGCGATGGAGGTGACCGAGCGACGCCCCACCTTCAAGCTATCGCAGAAGAAGTCTGCCGCCGAACGCGCCCGCATCGCCGGGGGGCTGGACGAGGCCGGGAAGGCCGCGCTTGCCCATCTGGTCAGGAGCTTTGCGACATGAGCGCGATGCGCCTCGCGGTGTTCGATTGCGACGGAACGCTGGTCGACGGGCAGGCCGATGTCTGCTGGGCGATGGACCGCGCCTTTGCCCGCGCGGGGCTGGCTGCGCCGGACACCGCGGCGGTGCGGCGCATCGTCGGCCTCAGCCTGCCTGCCGCCGTGCGCGCGCTTTCGCCCGATCTTTCCGACGAACAGAACCGCGCGGTGACCGAATTCTACCGCTCCAGCTTCCGGGCGCGGCGCGAGGAAGGCCTGCTGGACGAGCCGCTCTATGACGGTATCGCCGAACTGCTGGCGGGGTTGCGCGACGCCGGGTGGAGCCTTGCGGTCGCCACCGGCAAGTCCGACCGCGGGCTCGCCGCCTGCCTTGCCACGCATGGCATTGCCGATCTGTTCGTCTCGCTCCAGACTGCGGACCGCCACCCCTCCAAGCCCCACCCCGCGATGCTGGAAGCCGCACTGTTCGAAGCCGGGGCGCAGCCGCATGAAGCGGTGATGATCGGCGATACCAGCTTCGACATGCTGATGGCCCGCAGCGCCGGAGTGCGCGGACTGGGCGTGGCGTGGGGCTATCACGCCCCGGCAGAACTCATCGCAAGCGGCGCTGTGAGCGTCGCCGAAAGCGTCGCGGCACTCGAACGCGCGCTGGAGGAGGCGCTGCCATGAACCGGCAGTCCCGCGAAGCGGTCGAACGCCAGGCGCGGCAACGCTTCATCATCCTCAACGCGCTGCGCTTCGGCGGGATCGTGATGGTGATGTTCGGCTTTGCCATCGTGCGCGGGTTGATCGACCTGCCCTGGGCACTGGGTGCGGGATTGGCAGTGATCGGGATGCTCGAATTCTTCTTCCTGCCGCGCTTCATCGCGCGCAGCTGGAATGCCGGAGACGGAAGCAGGAAATGATCCGCAGGTTCTACAAGGACGTGACGCTCGGGGAGGTACCGGGCGCCCAAACCCTCGGGTATCAAGTGTTGCTCGACGGGCGCGGCGTGAAAACCGTGGGCGGCGCGGCGCAACTGGTGCCGACGCAGGGCTTGGGCGAGGCACTGGCAGCCGAATGGCGGCGGCAGGGCGAAAAGATCGACCCCAAAAGCCTGCCGCTGCGCGACATGGCGGATTATGCGATCGACGTTGTCGCCTCCGATCCGGTAACGATTGCCGCCGGTCTGATCGCCTATGCCGAAACCGATACGCTGTGCTACCGCGCCGATCCTGACGAGCCGCTGCACGCCCGCCAGCAGGCCGTGTGGGAGCCGCTGCTCTCCGCTTTCGAGGCCGCGCACGGCATCACGCTGGTGCGGGTCAGCGGCGTGCTCCACCGCCCGCAGCCGCCCGAAACGCTGGCGACATTGCAGACGAAACTGACGACGCTTGATCCCTTCGCGCTGGCAGGGGTGGAGGCGATGACCAAGCTCGCCGCCTCGCTCGTCACTGCACTAGCCGCGCTCGACGCGGCTGACGGGGAAGAACCGCTGGCGCTGTGGCAGGCGGCCTGTCTCGAAGAGGAATGGCAGGCCGAGCTATGGGGCCGCGACGAAGAGGCAGAGGAACGCCGTGCCCGGCGCGAGGCCGATTTCCTGCGTGCCTGCGGCTTTGCGCGGCTGGCGCGTTGCTGAGGGTCAGACCGCCCGCCCCGTCAAGCGTTCAATTCACAACCCACTCCGCCGCCTCGCCCGCGACCTGATTGGCTACCCGGTTGAGCGCCGCGCCCACTGCGCGCGCTTCTGGCGGAATGCCGCTTTCGCGCGCTTCGAAACGGCGGGTGGTGGCATTGCCCTCGCCATCCACGCGGATCGCGTCATAACGCACCACAACCGACGAGGTGGACGCATCATAGCCCATGTCGATCAGCGTGCCGCGCAAGGTCGTGGTAGCGAGCGCCACGGTCTCGTCCCCGTCAAGCACCAGCGCCGCGCCGCCGCTTTTGGCGCGCAAGGTCTCGCCCAGCAGGTGGCGGAACAGGCGCGCGGGCTTTTCCACCCAGAAGGCATCCTGAAGATAGGCGAGTTCGGTGTCGGACACCTGCACCGGCACGCGCAGCACATCGAGCTTGGCCGGGGCGTCGAGCGCCAGCACCGCGATCACCTTGCGATCGGGCGCGGCGGCGGCGCCGCTGCCGACGGGCGCACGCTCTGTGGGGCTGAGGGTCAGCAGGCTTTCGGGCGGGGGGCCGCCAAGGCTGATGCAGCCTGAAAGCCCCAGCGCCAGCAACGCCGGCGCGGCAATCCGCCTGGCAAGATTCGTCATGCCTTTGTGCTTCACGGCCATATCCTTCACGGCTTGTAATCCGGCAGCGCCTTGCCACCCACCAGCGCGCCCGCGCCTTCGCTTTCGAGCTTTTCGGTGATCGAACGCAGCGCACGGCTGGTAGCGCGCAGATCCTGCAAGGTCGCCTCGGCATTGGGCAGCGTGCTTTCGCGCAGCTGCTTGGCCGCCGGACGCGTATCCTCCAGCGTCGCCGCCAGCGATGCCGCCGCGGCATTGGCGGAACGCAGTGTCGCGCGCAGTTCGGCGGCGAGCGGCTTGCCCTCGTCATTCACGAGCTTTTCGGTGGTGAGCGTCAGTTTCTCGATCGAATCGAGCGTCTGGTTGAATTCCTCGAGCGTGGTCTGGAACTGTTCGAGATTGGCGACCAGCGCCGGGGTCGCCTCGGCGAGGCCGCCCGACAGGCGGTTGGTGTTGCGCAGAATTCCGGCAATCTCCTGCTGGTTTTCCGGCCCGAGGATGGTGTTCAGTTGTTCGGTCAGCGTCGTCAGCCGTTCGAGCAGGAGCGGCGCGTTGGCGACGATTTCGCCAAAGCCCCCGCGCCCCGGCGGGATGACCGGGCGGCCTTCGGGACAGGCGGTGGTTTCGCAGGTGATCGGCGGTGCATCCTTGCGCGCGCCGTCCAGCAGGATGGTGGACACCCCGGTGAAGCTTGCCTGGATGGTCGCCTGCGTGCCGACCAGGATCGGCACATCGTCGCGCACCTTGATCCGCACCCGGACGAATTCGGGATTGCCGTCAGCCAGCGAGATTTCCTTCACCTGCCCCACCGGAACCCCGGCAAAGCTGACTTCGCTGCCATTGGCGAGGCCCGACACCGACTGGGCATAGAAGATGTCGTATTCATCCTGTTCGCCCTGCCCCAGCCGCGCGATCCAGACGATGAACGCCGCCAGCCCCGCCAGCAGCACCAGCGTTACCGCACCGACCCAGAGATGGTTCGCTCTCGTTTCCATGTGCGTTCCCTATGAAGCCCGCCGGGCGATGATGTCCAACATTCTCTCGCCCTTATCCTTTCGCGCGCTCGTGCGAGGCCCTGGCCGCACGGCCGCGCGGGCCATTGAAATATTCCTCGATCCACGGATGTCCGGTCGCGATCAGTTCGGGGATCGTGCCGACCGCGATGATCTTCTTTTCGGCGATCACCGCCACCCGGTCGCAGATCTCGTAAAGCGTATCGAGATCATGGGTGATGAGGAACACGGTGAGGCCCAGCGTTTCCTTAAGCTCGCGGGTCAGGCGGTCAAACTTGGCCGCGCCGATCGGGTCGAGCCCGGCGGTCGGCTCGTCAAGGAACAGCAGTTCCGGATCGAGCGCCAGCGCCCGCGCCAGCCCTGCGCGTTTCTTCATCCCGCCCGACAATTCGGACGGATATTTGGCCACCGCGCTATCGGGCAGGCCCGACAAGATCACCTTGTAACGCGCGATCTCGGCGCGCAGCACGGGATCGAGATCGGGATAGAACTGCTTCAATGCGACTTCGACGTTCTCGCCCACCGTCAGGGTTGAGAACAGCGCGCCGCCCTGGAACAGCACACCCCAGCGGCAGCGCACCCCGATATTGCTGTCGGGATCGATGTCGGTGATGTTTCTGCCCAACACCTCCACCCGTCCGGCGCTGGGGCGCTGCAAGCCGATGATCGATCGCATCAGCACCGATTTGCCGCTACCCGATCCGCCCACCACGCCAAGGATTTCGCCACGCCGCACGGTCAGGTCGAGGTTCTCGTGGACCACGAAATCGCCGAAACGGTTGGCCAGCCCTTCGACCACGATCGGGGGCGGTTCGTCGGGGGAATGATAATGTCCGCTCATCAGCCCCAGCCCACTTCGGTAAAGAACACCGCGAAGAACGCGTCGAGCACGATCACCGCGAAAATGGCAGAGACCACCGCCATGGTCGTGCGGCGGCCGACTTCCTCGGAATTGCCGCGCACTTGCAACCCGTTGTAACAGCCCGCCAGCCCGACGATCAGCCCGAACACCGGCGCCTTGATCAGGCCAACCCACAGATCGTGCGTCGGCACCACGTCGTGAATCCGGTCAAGGAAGGTCCAGAACGGGATGCCCAGCGTCAGGTCGCCCACCACTGCCCCGCCGACAATCGCCACGACCGAGGCATAGAAGCCCAGCAGCACCATCATTAAAGTCGCCGCGACGATTCGCGGGATCACCAGCACCTCGATCGGTGAGATGCCGATGGTGCGCATCGCGTCGATTTCCTCGGTCAGCTTCATCGTGCCGAGCTGCGCGGCAAAGGCGCTGCCCGAACGGCCTGCGACCATGATCGCGGTCATCAGCACGCCCAGCTCGCGCAGGGTGATACGCCCGACGAGATTGACGGTCAGCGCCTCGGCCCCGAATTGTTCGAGCTGCACCGAGCCTTGCTGGGCAATCACGATGCCGATCAGGAAGCTCATCAGCCCGATGATCGGCAGCGCGGTGACGCCGACCAGTTCCATCTGGTGCACCAGCGCCTTGAACGGAAAGCGCGTCGGGTGGCGGATCAGGCTGCCGACCCCGATCAGGATCTGCCCGAAAAAGCCGACCACGCCGTAAAGGCCCGAGCGCCCGGCATAGACCTTTTCGCCCAGCGCCACCGGCACGCGTTCCCACACCGGCAGACGATCAGGGCCGATATCGCTGCTTGCCTCGATCCCGCGGACTGCGCCCAGCAGACGCTGCGCCGCCTCGCTCGCACCGGTGATCTCGGCATCATGCGCGCGGGCGAATTGCAGCACCACCCATGCGCCGACCGTGTCGATATCGTCGACATCGGACAGGTCGACCGCCGCCACCGGGCCGGAAAGGGTTTGCAGCGCGCGCTCGAACGGGCCGATCGCGGCCAGCGTTAGCTGACCCGACAGCACCAGCCGGGAATGTCCCGCGCCGTCTTCCACCAGCGAATATTGCGCGGCTTCCTCCATTACGAGCAAGCTATGGGGAGATTTTCGGCCTTCGACAAGGCTCTCGCGCAGGGTTCGGGCGCGCCTGCGCGTCTTGTCCGTTGCATCGCAGCATCGCTGCTGGCATGGCGCGGCCCATCATGAGCAACACTTTGCCCACCACCTTCGACCCCGCCGAAATCGAGGCGCGCTGGTATGCCCACTGGGAAGCGAACGGCCTGTTCCGTCCCGAACGCCCCGACGCGGAAGCCTTCACCATCGTCAACCCGCCGCCGAACGTCACCGGCTCGCTGCACATCGGCCACGCGCTCGACAACACGTTGCAGGACGTGGTGGTGCGCTATGAACGCCTGCGGGGCAAGGATGCGCTGTGGGTGGTCGGCACCGATCACGCAGGCATCGCCACGCAGATGGTGGTCGAACGCCAGCTGGAGGCGCGGCAGGACAAGCGCACCAATTACAGCCGCGAGGATTTCGTGGCGAAAGTGTGGGAGTGGAAGGCCGAAAGCGGCGGCACCATCACCAACCAGCTGCGCCGTCTGGGCTGTTCGATGGACTGGAGCCGCGAACAGTTCACCATGGACCCGCACTTCACCCGCGCGGTGATCAAGACCTTCGTCGATCTCTACAACGACGGCCTCATTTACCGCGACAAGCGACTGGTGAACTGGGACCCGAAGCTGAAGACCGCGATTTCCGATCTTGAGGTCGAACAGCAGACGCTGGCAGGCAGCTTCTGGCACTTCAAATATCCGTTGGCTGACGGGGTCACCCTGCCCGACGGGCGCGATTATCTCGAAGTGGCGACCACCCGTCCCGAAACCATGCTGGCCGACATGGCCGTGGCGGTGAACCCGGCGGACGAACGCTATGCCAGCGTTGTCGGCAAGCATGTGATCCTGCCGCTGACCGGCCGCCGTATTCCGGTGATCGCCGACGAGCACGCTGATCCCGAACTGGGAAGCGGCTGCGTCAAGATCACGCCGGGCCATGATTTCAACGACTTCGAAGTCGGCAAGCGGGCGGGAATCGCAGCGGGCGAGATGCTCAACATGCTCGATGCCGAAGCGAACGTGTGCCAGACTGCAGACGGGCTGGTGCCGGAGGAATTCCTCGGCCTGCACCGGTTCAAGCGTGACGGCGTCGACGGCGCACGCGAGCTGGTTGTCCGGCGGATGAAGGAACAGGGCTTCCTCATCCCGCACATCACCAGGGGCAAGGACGGCGAGGAAATCGAACACGACGCCGAACCGCGCCAGATCGCGACGCCTTTCGGTGATCGCGGCGGCGTGGTGATCGAGCCGTGGCTGACCGACCAGTGGTATGTGAACGCAGCGGAACTGGCGAAGAAGCCGATCGCGGCGGTGAAGTCCGGCGAAATCCAGATCGTGCCCAAGACGTGGGAAAAGACCTTCTTCAACTGGATGGAAAACATCCAGCCCTGGTGCGTCAGCCGCCAGCTGTGGTGGGGGCACCGGATTCCGGCGTGGTTCGCCGATGATGGCCGTTGCTTCGTGGCCGAAGACGAGGCTGCCGCGCAGGCGCTGGCCGGGGAAGGCGTCAAACTCACGCAGGACGAGGACGTCCTCGACACGTGGTTCTCTAGCGCGCTGTGGCCCTTCGCCACGCTCGGCTGGCCGGAGAGCGATGCGCCGCTGCTCCAGAAACACTTCCCCAACAGCCTGCTGATCTCCGGCTTCGACATCCTGTTCTTCTGGGATGCGCGCATGATGATGATGGGCTTCTACAACATGGGGCAGAAGCCCTGGGACAAGCTCTATCTCCACGGCCTTGTGCGTGCCGCCGACGGCGCAAAGATGTCGAAGTCCAAGGGCAACGTCGTCGATCCGCTTGGCCTGATCGACCAGTACGGGGCGGACGCGCTGCGGTTCTTCATGGCGGCGATGGAAAGCCAGGGCCGCGACATCAAGATGGATGAAAAGCGGGTCGAAGGGTATCGCAACTTCGCCACCAAGCTGTGGAACGCGGCGCGTTTCTGCCAGTCCAACGGCATCGGTGCGTCCTCCACGATCAAGGCCCCGCCCGCGCGGCTTGCCGCCAACCAGTGGATCATCGGCGAGGTGCAGGCCTGCGTCGGTGAAATCGAACGCGCCATGGCCGATCTGCGCTTCGATGCGGCGGCCAATGCGATCTACCAGTTCACCTGGAGCAAGTTCTGCGATTGGTATCTCGAACTGATCAAGCCGCTCTTTAACGGGGATGCCGACAGCCCGCCTGCGGTGGAAACCCGCGAAGTGGCCGGCTGGGCGCTCGACCAGATCCTCGTCATGCTGCACCCCTTCATGCCCTTCATAACCGAAGAGCTGTGGCACAAGCTGGGCGCGCGGCCTTACGAACTGATCCTTGCGCAGTGGCCGGCGCCGCAAGCGGAAGTGAGCAAGGAAGCGACCGACGCCATTGACTGGGTGATCGACCTCACCACCAACACCCGCTCGGCGAAGAACGAACTCCGCATCGCGCCGGGGGCAAAGCTGGCGGCGTGGCTCGCTGCTCCGTCAGACGTCGCTGCGCGCACCATCGAACGCTCCAGCGCCGCGATCGAGCGTCTGGCGCGCCTTGCGCCGGTGACGATCGGCGAAGCTCCCGCAGGCCCGGCCATGCAGGTCACCGCGGGCGAGGACGTGTTCATCGTGCCGCTCGAAGGGGTCGTCGATATCGCCGCCGAAAAGGCCCGGCTCGAAAAGGCGCTGGCGACCAGCACCAAGGAAGCCAAGAGCCTTGAAGGCCGCCTGTCCAACGCCGCCTTTGTCGAGAAAGCCAAACCCGAAGCAGTCGAAAAAGCCCGCGCCGATCTCGCCCACCACCAGGGCGAAGTCGAACGGCTGACATCGGCGCTGGCGCGGCTGGGCTAAAGGCGCAAACCAGCGCAACAGATTGGCGCCGCGCCCGCTTTCAGGACGCGGCGAACCGGCCGGTTATTCCAGATCGATAACCTTGCCGCGCGCCATGACAAACTGGACATCCTTGTAAACCGAAACATCCGTCAAAGGATCACCGGCAACCGCGATGATGTCCGCGCTTTTGCCCGGTGCGATCGTGCCGATCTCTTCAGACAGGCCAAGCAGATCAGCGGCGTTGATTGTGGCTGCGATCAGGGCGCTTTCGGGCGTCATCCCGTTTTCGACCATCAGTTCAAATTCGTCGGCGTTGCGGCCATGTTTCGACACGCCGGCGTCGGTGCCGAAGGCAATCCGGACACCGCGCGGGACCAGCACCTGAAGCGTTTTGCCGGTGATGCCGATACGCCATTGGATCTTGGCAAGGACATCCGGCTCATAGGCAGCAGAATTGGCCGCCAGCCTTTCCTTGTACCCGTTCACTGTCGACAGCGTCGGGACATAGTAGGTCTTGCTCTTCGCCCACAAGGCGATGACGTCGTCGGTCAGCATCGTGCCGTGTTCGATCGAATCGACACCGAGTTTCAGTGCCTGAAGAGTCCCGTCTGCGCCATGCGAATGGACCGCCACCTTGCGCCCGAACATCCGCGCGGTGGCCACGATCGCCGCCGCCTCGTCATCGAACATCTGGCTGCCCAGGCCTGCGCCTATTCGGCTGTTGACCCCGCCGGTTATGGTCATCTTGATGACGTCAGCGCCGCGCCCGATCTGTTGCCGCGTCGCGCGGCGGCAGTCTTCTGCCCCGTCACAGGTATTCGCCG
This sequence comes from Erythrobacter fulvus, assembly GCF_028595285.1. Classification (GTDB taxonomy): domain Bacteria; phylum Pseudomonadota; class Alphaproteobacteria; order Sphingomonadales; family Sphingomonadaceae; genus Erythrobacter; species Erythrobacter fulvus. The sequence goes on from NZ_JAQQXQ010000004.1 coordinate 170,269, forward strand.
CTCCCGCAAAGAACGGGCGCAGTTCGTCACGATAGCCAAGCGCGTCGTCGGAGTGGCCGGCTGTGCCCGACAGGCTGCTGCCGGCATCGATGATCCGCGGCCCCATCGCCTTGCCGGCGTTGACCGCATCGCGCAGCGCGAAGACCGCGCCGTCGCCGTCGCCCAGATTCCGCACCGTGGTAAAGCCTGCGCGCAGCGTCTTGATCCCGTTCGCCTGCGCATTGAAGGCCTGCGCAGCGGGAGACAGGGTGACGGCCTCAAGCTGTCCGGCCAGCCCGCCGGCATCACTGGTCAAATGCACATGGCTGTCGATCAGTCCGGGCAGCACGGTGTGATCGCGCAGGTCGATGACCCGGGCGTCCGCGGGAACGTCCGAATGCCCGTCTGTCACCGACAGGATCCGGCCATCCTCCACGATAATCGTTGCTGGTCCACGCGGCGCTTCGCCGGGCACGTCGATCAAGCGGCCTGCGTGAATGACGGTTGTCTGCGCCACCACCATCGACGGCAAAAGGGCTGATATGGCAACAGCAGCCGCAAAAATTCCCGCTTTCATAGATTTTCCCCGTTCCCTGAAGACCGTCTAGCTCCTGCCCCGGTTTCGCTCAAGCGGCATTGTCCGGCCGCACCCTGCGGCGAACGGTCCCCAACCATTCTCGATGCAATCGGCCACCCCGCGCCAGCCAAGGCGCCGGAAATTTCCTACCGGCGGGATTCGTGGCATAGGCCGGGGATGATCCGGCGCTGCGACACCCGAAATGCCTCTTGCCCCCGTGTTCGTCCGCATCGGAAGGAGAAGTCTATCCCAATGATTATAAGCCATTTTTTCTTATCTGCAGAAGTATACACCGTGTATACTTCGTCACCTTTGGCAGATAAGCCGGCATGAACCTTGTCCTTGCCACGGACGATGCGGGCGGGCCGGAGATTTTCGCCAGCTTGCAGGGCGAAGGGCCGAGCGCCGGGATGCCGGTCGCCTTCGTGCGCGTCAGCCGCTGCAATCTCGCCTGCACATGGTGCGACACGGCCTATACTTGGCGGTTCGAGGGCGACAATCGCCCGCATCGCGACGGGGTGGCCTATGACCGCAAGGCCAACCAGTTGACGCTCTCGCCTGCCGAGACTGCCGAACGGATTGCGATGCTGGGCCAGAAGCGCCTCGTCATCACCGGGGGCGAGCCGCTGTTGCAGGCGGGCGCGCTGGCCGAGATGCTCGGGCATCTGCCGGATATCGCCGTGGAGATCGAGACCAACGGCACCGTGGCCCCTCCGGCGCGGCTCGACGTGCGGGTCGATCAGTACAATGTCAGCCCCAAGCTGGCGCATAGCGGCAATCCGGCCGATCTGGCGCTGATCCCCGAACGGCTCGACGCATGGGCGGGCGATCCGCGCGCCTTCCTGAAGTTCGTGGTTGCTTCGCCCGACGATGTGGCCGAGGTGGCGGCGCTGCAAGAACGCTACCGCTTCCGGCCCGAGCGCATTTTCCTGATGCCCGAAGGCACCGACAGCGCAACGCTGCGCGTGCGCGAGGCGTGGCTATCGCAGCTGTGCCTTGCGCACGGCTTCAGGATGAGCGACCGGCTGCATATCCATCTGTACGGGGATACGCGGGGAACATGACTGTTTGCGGGCCCGCCTCTGCGGGTCCGAACCAAAGCGAGAAGGAGACCCTACCCCTTAACCCTGGCTTCTCCAGCGCATCACCACGCGCTCGACCAGTTCTTCCTCGCCGCCGTCCTTGCTCCACAGATCGACGAAGCTCGGGTCTTCCGAAGCGGGGCGGCGGTGTTCCTCGAGCGTGTCGAAAGTGACGCGGACCGGGATCGCCACGCCTTCGCCGCAGATGATGCATTCGCGGTTTCTGAGCGCCGGGATCGAATCGAGGAACCCGCGCGAGCCTTCGGGCATGGCCGAGCGCACGAAGGCCTGGTCGCGATCGTTGTTGAGGCGCATCGCGATGATCGTGCCGCACTGCGACAGCACGCCTTCGGCAAGGTCCGAGGGACGCTGGGTAATGAGGCCAAGGCTGATGCCGTATTTACGCCCTTCCTTGGCGATACGGCTGAGAATCTTGGCGACCGAGGAACCGTCCGAGTTCTTCTCGTTCGGAACATAGCGGTGCGCCTCTTCGCACACCAGCAGGATCGGCCGGGTCTTTTCCTCGCGTCCCCAGATCGCGAAGTCGAACACGAGGCGGCTGAGCACCGCCACCACCGTCGAGGTAATGTCCGAAGGCACGCCCGACACGTCGATGATCGAGATCGGCTTGCCTTGGCCGGGCATGCGGAAGATTTTGCTGATGAAGGCGGTCATGGTGTCGCCGACCAGCATGCCGGAGAACATGAACTGGTAACGCGGATCGGCCTTCAGTTCGTCGAGCTTGCCCTTGATCCGCATGTAAGGTGCGGACGAGGTCGCCTTGTCGAGCTTGCCCATCTCGTCCTGCAGGATGTTGCTGAGGTCCGACAGCAGATAGGGGATCGGCGAATCCACCGTGATCTTGCCCAGGCCCTGTGCCAGACGGTTCTTGGAGCGCGCGGCGAGCAGGCACTTGGCCAGAATGTCGGCGTCGACCTGCCGTTCGTTACCGCTGCTGGAAAGGAGCACTTCGCAGTGTTCCTCGTAATTCATCAGCCAATAGGGCATCTGCAGGTTGGAAACGTCGAGGATCTGCCCGGTCTGGCGGAAGGCGGCGGAATATTCGCCGTGGGGGTCGATCATCACGATGTGACCCTTGGGCGCGGCCTCGCAGATCTTGTGCAGGATCAGCGCAGCGCTGGTCGATTTACCGGTACCGGTCGAACCGAGCAGTGCGAAGTGCTTGCCCAGCATCGCGTCGATATAAAGCCCGGCGCGGATATCGCGGGTGGGGAACACCTTGCCGATGGTGATGCTGGCACGCCCGTCGCTGGCGTAGATCTGTTCGAGATCGCGGGTCGTGGCGGGATAAACCATCGCGCCCGGCACGGGGTAGCGGGTAACGCCGCGCTTGAATCCGTGGATACGCCCAGTCAGCTTTTCCTCGCCGCCTTCGCCGAGGAAGTCGATATGGGCGATAACCCCGCCTTCGCTGCGGCGATCCTTGCGCTGGTCGCGGACGCTGGCAAGCAGCCAGGCATCGCCCACGCGGATCTTGATCTGACTGCCGACCTGACCTGCCAGGGCCACGGAAGGATCGGGGTCCTTCATGCAATCATTGATGCGCTGTAGGTCAAAGGCGATCTGCGAGCCGGAGCCGGAAATCTCCAGCACCACGCCGATCGGCAGGCGCGAATTGTCGGGCATGCCGCCGGCCTGCGCGGACATGTCGTCCTCGCCCTCGATCGCCGGACCGGTAAAGCGTTCGAAATCCTGCCTGCCGTGATCGGTCATTCGCGCCTTTCCCTGCGCCAGATGCAACAATTGCACGCAGGGATAGGAGAAGCGGGGTTAAGATCGGGTCAACATGGCGGCGCCTCAGCCGCGCGCAAACAGCCTTCCGGCAATCCAGCCCATCGCCAGCGACAGGACAATCGCGCCCAGCCCGTAGATGAACGACCATCGCTGCGCGGCGATCACCACCTGCCCTTCCAGGCCGACCTTCTCGACTGCAATCCGCGCCGTCGCGCTCGTGAGCACGCGGCCGCGGGCAATGGCGAAGGTTTCGGCGGTATAGTTGCCGGTGGTGACGTTGGACGGCAGCACGATGCGCGCCTGATAGAGCACGCCTTCGCTGATCCGCACGCCCTCCGGATTCTCCTGATACAATCCCTGCTTCTCGCGCAGGACGACCAGCCCGCGCGCGAACCGCGCCTGTTCCTCGGGATCGATCTGGCCGGAGGGGGAAAGCTGGATGAAGTCGGTCCCCAGTTCGAAGATCGCCGCGGTGCGTTCATCGACGATCTCTTCGATAGGGCGCGAGGAGGCGACCGCGAAGAACGAGGGCGCGGAGCGGAAATCGCTGCCTCCGGCGTTCATCCAGATGCCGGCGATGCGATCCTTCTCGCGGATCCGCACCGGTTCGGTCGGGCCTTTCACCACCACCACGATGTCGTAGTCGTCGGACGTGCCAGGGGGTGCAATCACCGCGCCGTAGAGCAGCAGATTGGCGCCGGTGAAGCCCTGCCGCACCTCGATCCGCGACTGGCTGACTTCGGGCACCAGAATCGGTTCGCGCTGCCCGGACAGCAGCGGCGCGGCCAGCAGCAACAGCAAGGCGGCAGCGATGCGTCTCACAGCGGCGCCACCGTGTAGATTTCATCAGGCTGCACACCGAGCCCGTAAAGCATCCGCAAGGCGATCACGATCACCAGCGCGGCGAGCGCGAGGCGCAGGTATTCGGGCCGCGCCTTCAACGCGATCTGGGTGCCGAACTGCGCACCCATCACCGATCCCAGCAACAGCAGCGCGGCCAGTACGATATCCACCGCCTTGGTGGTCAGCGCGTGGGTCATGGTGGTGACCATCGTCACAAACAGGATCTGGTAAAGCGAGGTGCCGACCACGACATTGCCGCTCATCCCAAGAATATACAGCATCGCCGGCACCAGCAGAAAGCCGCCGCCCACCCCCATCAGCATGGTCAGGATACCCACCAGCATCCCGAGGATCAGCGGCGCCAGCGGGGAAATGTATAGGCCCGAGGCATAGAACCGCCAGCGATAGGGCAGGCTCGCGACCAGCGGATGGTGCCGCCGCTTGCGTACCGGCGCTCCGGCTTTGCCCAGCAGCGAGGGCCTGAGTGCGCTTACCGCCTCGCGCATCATCAGCGAGCCGATCGAGCCCAGCATCAGCACATAGAGGATGTTGATGACCACATCGATCTGGCCCAGCGCCTGCAGCAGCCGGAACAGCGCGGCGCCGATCAGCGCACCTACAATCCCGCCGCCGACCATTACCGTGCCCATCCGGTAATCCACCCCGCCGCGCCGTGAATGGGCGAGCACGCCCGATACGCTTGCACCCGTCACCTGCGTGGCGGCGGAAGCCGCGGCGACCGTGGGCGGAATGCCGTAAAAGATCAGCAGCGGCGTGGTCAGAAACCCGCCGCCCACGCCGAACAGCCCGGACAGGATACCCGTCAGCACGCCCAGCAGCACGATAAACAGGCCGTTGACCGACAGATTCGCAATGGGCAGGTACACGTCCATGCTTTGCGATTAGCCGAGTGGCACAGGCGATGAAAGCCGCAGTAACGGGGTTATTTCACGCAAAGCCATCCCGGTTGCGGATTGGCGCAGGCAAATGTCATAAGCTGGTCGAAAGCGTTACCGCCAACCCCGAATCCGGCCCGGCATTGCCCTCAACCCGCTCGCGCCAGTCCACCGCGAGGCGGGCGGGCACATCGCCCAGCGTCAAATCGAACCGTATGGTCGGGCCAAGATCGACGCGGTGCGCGCCTTCCTGCGCCCCGCCCCATGCGCCGACGCCGAGGCTGAACCGCAGGGCATTGTCAAAGGCGGGCGCTACAGCGTCGATCTCGCGGGTCAGGCTGGCCTGTCCGTCGGCGAACAAGGTTGCATCGGTCCCGCCAACCCAACCGGCCTGGACATAGGTTTCCAGCCGGGTGTCGAGCGGAAAGTCTACCGGTGCGATCTCTGTCACAGCAAAGGCGGCAGGACGGGTTTCGGAACGGAAAGCGCTTTCGGTGTAGCGCAGCTCGCCAAAGGCACGCACAGGCAGCTCCGGTAGCGGCCGAGCGGAAGCACCGAGCGCCAGCTCGCTTTCCCCGCGTCGCACCAGCGCACGATACGCCCGCGCATATAGCCGAGGATCGCGGGGATCATCAGGGGCAACACGATATTGCAGCACAGCGCCGACCTGACTCGCGCCGTAGATCGGCACCCGCCCCTGCGATATTGGCGCAGCGTTGGATCCCTGCCGCAAGAAGCCCCAGCCCGCCGCCGACCAACGCCCTTGCCCCTTAGCCTTAGCCTTGGCCGGCGACGCATCGGGAAGGAACGGCGGAGCCTCGCGCATCGCCCACGACGCCATCACCGGCATGGCATTTACCGGCACTCGCCTGGCCGGCCTGCGCATGGCCTTGCGCCACAGCAATTGGTGCGCGGCGGCCATACTCGGGTCCATTCCCACCGACAGTCCGCTACCCAGCATAGCGAAGGCCCCGTCACTGCCGATCGCTCGTTCGGGTGTGCGGGCCAAGGGCACGCGCGCAGGCGCGGCGGTCGCCTGCATGCGCGCAGGCGGCACAGCGGCGGGCTGTATGGTTTCTGGCACCTGCGCCCCGGCGAAAGGCGCGAATGGTGCGGGCACCGCAAACGGACTTTCCCAGACCAGCGCCCGCCCGCCGATCCACGCGGCAAGCACAAGCCCGATCACCGCCACCGGCGCGCCGCGCATTCGTGCAGGTTTCGCCGCGGGTGTCATCTGCCAGAAGCTCCCGCCGCGAGGCCCAACCGCAGCGGATGCACGTCATGTTCTGTCTTGTCCCACGCTGCGGCGCTTCCCCTCAGTGTGCGGATATAGGCAAACACCGCCCTGCGTCCGGCGATAATTGCGACCAAATTGGCCAGCGGCAGCCGCAGCACCGCCCGCGCGCCTTCGGAAACGCCATATTCGCGTGCGGCAAAGGCAAAGCGCATGGCCGCACGCCAGCCGAACGCAGCCAGATTGGCGATCAGCAGCGCTTTTAGCAGCGGGGTCAAAGGCACCGGCTCCCCCGCGCCTGCGATCAACGCCACGCCGCCGAGCGCGGTGAGCCCGACCAGCGCGTAGCCGGTCAACAGCACCAGCGCGGCAAGCGGGCCGCGCCGGTCTCGCGCGCGCATCCAGCCCTCGAGCAGCCCGCCCGCCCAGCCGATCCGGTCCCATCCCTGCAAGGCGATACCGAGCACCCAACGGCCCTTCTGGCGCACTACATGATCGAAACGGTTGGGAAAGAAAGCGCGGGTTGCCACGAGGCTTCCGTCCTCGCCGCGCATGCGGACGAACCGGCAACGCCCCCCTGCCGCCGCAATGCCCAGTCCGAGTTCGTAATCCTCGGTCAGCGAGCCACTGGCGAAGGGTTGCCCGTCCGCATGAGCGGCTGCCAGCCGTTCAAGCGCGCCGCGTCCGGCCGCGCATCCCACGCCTGCGCCCGGCAAGCCTGTGCCGAGCCAGTCACGCACAACCATCGCCTTGCCGTGTGCCTCGGCGAATTCCTCGCAATAATGGCTGCCGAGCTGGTTCGAGAACCAGGTGCCGTGCCGCTGCACCAGCGGCTCGACCGGCAGCTGGACGAAGTCCGCACCCTCGGCAACGGCCTCATCAAGCAGGCCGAGCGCGGCGGGATCGACCATGTCCTCGGCATCGTGGAACACTACCATCGCATAGCGCCGGCCCGAGCGCACCTCGTCGGTTGCCACTGCGGCATAAAGGCGGTTGAGGCAGTCGGCCTTCGTGCTCGGCCCGTCGCGGTCATGGATAACCAGCCGCAGGCGCGGATCGCCCTTTGCAGCCGCCGTCGCGGCAGCCAGCGTCGCGGGATCATTACGGTAACAGCCGACATAAAGCCGCATCGTCGCTTGCGGCCAGCTTGCCAGCAGGTGCGCGATCGTATCGCCGATCACCGCGGCTTCCTGCCACGCCGGGATCAGCACCGCTGCCGGCGCGTGCAGCGGGCGGTTGACCAATGCGGCACGGCGCCGAACCGGCGCTTTCCCCCGCCCGGTTGCGCGCAGCCACAGCCACAGCCCGTCAACCGCCAGATCGTCAGCCGCACCGATCAGGAAAAAGATCCCGGCGAACAGCAATAATTCATGCTGAAGCAGTGCGAGCCACTGCCACAGGCCAAGATCTCCGATGGACAAGGCGACCCCCCTTCTCCCGTGTAAGTCGCCAGACTATCGCGGCCCTGCATAATATGCAACGGCTTGGAATATTTTGATAGTTTAGGGTCGGTTTACTTTGTGAAGGAGATTTGGCCCACCGGCTTTACCAGCTACCGACATTCTCCATGCTGGCCCAGGGCTCGGCCGGTTCGAGATAGCCTTCCTGTAGCAGTTCGACCGAGATCCCGTCGGGCGACTTCACGAATGCCATGTGCCCGTCACGCGGCGGCCGGTGGATGATATGACCGCCATCCCGCAGGCGCTGGCAGGTCTCGTAAATATTTTCTACGCGGTAGGCGAGGTGGCCGAAATTGCGCCCGCCATCATAAGCCTCGGGCGCGCTGCCGTCCTCGGGCGGCCAGTTGTAGGTCAATTCGACCTCGGCCACGCCTTCCTGCCCCGGCGCGGCAAGAAAGATCAGCGTGAAACGCCCTGCCTCGACATCGAAGCGGCGCACTTCCTCCAGACCGATCAGCCTGAAGAACGCGACCGTCGCATCCGGATCGGTAACGCGGATCATGGAGTGGAGATATTTGACCATGGCAACCTTCATTCAAAAACGGTTCATCGACAGTGATGCACAACTCGTCGCACCAACACTTCGAGGAGGACAATGCGATGAGCGAGCCTGCGGCGCAACCCGCGATTGATGAACGCCCCTTTCCGCGCGACGCAGCCACACTGCGCTGGTTCGGTACCGCTGCAATCGCAGGTCTCGGGATCATCGGCGGGGGATACCTGCTCGGAGACGGTTTGCTGCGGGCCAAGGACGCCGAACGCGCGGTGACGGTGCGCGGCCTCGCAGAACGCGATGTCACCGCAGACCTTGCCACCTGGACGATCTCCTATTCCGCCTCATCCACCAGCCTTGCCCAGGCGCAGGACAAGGTCCGCCGCGACACGCAGGCCATCGAAGCTTTTTTCAAGGATCTGGGCTTTCCAGCCGACGCCCTGCAACCGACCGGCGCGAACGTTTCGAGCTACAGCAATGAAGGCGTCACGACCTACACCGTGCGGCAGCGGCTCGCCTTGCGGAGCGAGGATATCGCCCGCGCGCAAAAGGCGGTTGCCCGCCAGTTCGATCTGGTCGGGCGCGGGGTGTTCCTCGAAGAAGGCTCGGGGATGAGCTACACCTTCACGAGGCTGAACGACATCAAGCCCGAGATGGTGGCCGAAGCGACCAAAGACGCGCGCGCCGCAGCACAGCAGTTTGCCGAGGATTCGGGCTCTGACGTGGGCAAGATCAGGGACGCCACGCAGGGATACTTCACCATCGAGGCGCGCGACGGGGAGTCCGGTGGCTGGGGCATGGCCGACAGCCCTTACAAGAAGGTGCGCGTCGTCACCACGGTCAGCTTCTCGCTCGATTGAGGCGGAACGGGGACGGGCCTGAGCCCGCCCCTGCCCCCTGCATCAGAACGAAGCGGTGACCGAAAACACTACCGTCGCATCGGCGATCTGCCCGCCTGCCAGCTTCGAGAAGTTCGGCAGCAGATAGGCGCTTTCGGCAGCGGAAATGTCGGTATCAATATAGGCGACCGACAGGGTCAGCCCCTCGATCGGCGACACGTCGGCACCCAGCGACCAGTCGAAATAGGTGCCGGTCGGCGCAATGCTGGTGCCGTTCGGACCAAGGCCCGCATTGCCGTCGGAATAGCCGAGGTGCGCCTTCAGGCTGATCGGCGTGTCGGCAATGCCGTAAACCACATCGCCCGACAGGTAGAGGTTGTCTTCCTTGTCGCCCGGATCGTCGGGAAGCCCGGCAGCGGCAGCCGCGCCGGTCAGGAACACCTTGCCCAGCGCTTCCTGATTGGGCGCATAGGCGACGCCCGCCGTCAGCGAAAGCGGGCCGATATCACCCGAAAGCTTGGCATAGAGTTCGGCGAAGTCGGTGGTGTCAGCCCCGCTCGGGTACATGTACCACACAACGCCCGTATCCAGCGTGCCCTCGCCGACCGGGAAGGCGAAACCGGCGATCAGATCGAGTTCGGTATTGGTGCCGCCGAAGGTACCCCAACCCGCCAGGTTCGAACCCCAGGCGCCGACGTAGAAACCGCTTTCGTGGCTGATGGTGATACCGCCCTGCACCGCGAGCCCCTCGTCAGTCTGCGAGACACCGCGGAAACGATAGTCGGAAGTCAGCGTCGCGCTGCCCGAAACGGTAATGGCAGATGCGGGTTCGTCATCGGCCCGGCTGGCGTCAGGTGCGATTGGCGCAATGGCGCGTTCGCTTGCAGCAAGCGCGAAAGTCGATGTGGAGGGCGCAGATACGGGAGCGGCTTCGACTACGGTGAACGAATCGTCGGCGCTCTGTTCATCGGCCGCAAAAGCGGGCGCAGCGCCGGCAAGACAGATGACGACGGAAACGGCGGAGAGGCCGCGAAAGGTATAGGACATGACAACTTCCTGTTTTGTTGTAGGTCGTTGTCCCACCTGCGTGCCCGACCGTCATTTCGTTTGGCGAATGACCCCATTCAGGCTGGTAATATTCATATCCTTGAAGATAAAGGAACGCAAGATATGACATATCCGAAGGTTCGAATTTGACCTGAACGCACAATTTGCACTCTCCGGCCGAATTCCCGCTCGCTCGGTTGCAGTTGCGCGGCATCATGGCTAAACGCCCGGCCATTGCAGGAGATCAGGCGAGCAGGCTTGCCCTTACCGTCCTGTCGGCCCTCTCCGAACCGGATCTGCAAACAGCCCATGCTCAACAAACTGCGCGATCTCTTCCGCACCAAACAGTCGCCGCGGCTGCCCGCAGTGCCGGCAGGCACGCGCTATTACGTGATCGGCGATATTCACGGACGGCTCGATCTGTACGATGCCTTGATTGCCGCCATCGAGGAAGACGACCGGAGGGAGTCGCCCGCCGAGACCCGCATAGTGCTGCTCGGCGATCTGGTCGACCGCGGGCCGGACAGCGCCGGCGTCATTGCCCGCACACGCGTGTGGCAGCAGAGCCGCAAGGTTCGCGTTCTGGCCGGCAATCACGAGGAAATGTTCCTCGCTGCCTTCGAAAAACCCGAAGCGCTGCGCCATTTCCTCAAGCACGGCGGGCGCGAGACAGTGCTGAGCTACGGCTTGTCAAAAAAGCAGTTCAACGCGCTCTCGCTTGAAGAGATCTTTGCGCTGTTGCCGAAGCTCGTGCCCGAGAGCGAGCGTGACTACATCGCCAATTTCGAAACCATGGTTCGCGCAGGGGACTATGTTTTCGTGCACGCCGGAATCGATCCCGCCCGCCCGCTGTCCGAACAGAAACGGTCGGACCTGCTGTGGATTCGCGAGCGCTTTCTCAACCACGAAGGCCCGCTGGAGAAAGTGGTTGTGCACGGCCACACCATTTTCGAAAGCGTGATGGATTGCGGCAACCGCATCGGCATTGACACTGGCGCTTTCCGGTCCGGTGTGCTTACAGCGCTAGTGCTCGAGGGTGACCAGCGACGGATCCTCCAGGCCTGTGCCAGCAATGGCGGACCGGTGGAGATCTCTCACGGCGACCGGGCGATCTAGCTCTGCGGCGCAACATTCGGGGCCGCGTTTTTTAGACTTTTCGCGCAAGGGCGGCTGTTCATGAAGATTGCGATGGTGGGTTCGGGCTATGTCGGGCTCGTATCGGGGGCCTGTTTTGCCGATTTCGGGCATGACGTGGTCTGCATCGACAAGGATCAGGGCAAGATTGACCGTCTGCACGCCGGGATTATGCCGATCTACGAACCGGGGCTCGATGCGCTGGTCGAGAACAACGTCAAGGCCGGGCGCCTTGCCTTCACCACCTCGCTGGCAGAAGGGATCAAGGGCGCGGACGCGATCTTCATCGCAGTCGGCACGCCCAGCCGTCGGGGTGACGGTCATGCCGATCTGACCTTCGTCTATGCCGTTGCCGAGGAAGTGGGCGAAAGCCTCGCCAATGACGCGGTGATCGTCACCAAATCGACTGTGCCGGTCGGCACCGGCGACGAGGTTGAACGGATCATCCGCGAGACGGGCACCGCACACCGCTTCTCGGTCGTGTCCAACCCGGAATTCCTGCGCGAAGGCGCGGCGATCGGCGATTTCAAGCGGCCTGACCGCATCGTCATCGGTGCCGAGGATGACTTCGGCCGCGAGGTAATGCGCGAAGTCTACCGTCCGCTGTTCCTCAATGAATCGCCGCTCCTGTTCACTTCGCGCCGCACCAGCGAGTTGATCAAATACGCCGCCAATGCGTTTCTTGCGACCAAGATCACCTTCATCAACGAGATGGCGGATCTGTGCGAGAAGGTCGGCGCGAACGTGCAGGACGTTTCCCGCGGGATCGGGATGGACAACCGCATCGGGCCGAAATTCCTGCATGCCGGCCCCGGCTATGGCGGATCCTGCTTTCCGAAGGATACGCTGGCGCTGCTCAAGACGGCAGAAGATTATGACAGCCCCACCCGCATCGTGGAGGCGGTTGTGAAGGTCAATGACAGTCGCAAGCGGGCGATGGGCCGCAAGGTGGTCGATGCACTGGGTGGGCCGGATGCGGCTCGCGGAAAGAAGGCGGCACTGCTGGGCCTGACCTTCAAGCCCAATACCGACGACATGCGTGATAGCCCCGCAATCGCTGTCGCCCAGACGCTGATGGACGCAGGCGTTGCGGTCGCCGCCTATGACCCCGAAGGCATGGAGCAGGCCCGCCCGCTGCTGCCGGACGTGACCATGTGCGACAGCCCCTATGCCGCGATCGAAGGCGCGGACGTGGTGGTGATCGTGACCGAGTGGGACGCGTTCCGCGCGCTCGACCTGAAGCGGGTCAAGGAACTGGCGAACGCGCCGGTGATGGTGGATTTGCGCAATATCTACAATCCCGAAGACATGCGCGCTGCCGGCTTCACCTATGCGAGCGTCGGCCGGGCCTAGGCTCCGAACCAGTGGCGGCGGTTGGCGGACTGCGCAAGCTGCCACCCCAGCGCGCCCAGCACCATTGCTCCGCCCGCGATCGCCGCCCAGCCGATGGCGGCAAATTGCTGGCCTCCGCGCGCATAGATCGCGAGCAGCGCCCAGCAGAACACAAGACCGTAGAGCGGCGCGCCGCGCACCCGCGCGGTGGCGACAGCGGCAATCGCCGATCCGATGACGACCATCACAGCCGCGACCAAGGGTTGCGACGCTCCCCCGCCAACGCCGTAATATTTCAGGGTGGCCGAGATGTTGACGATGCTGGCCGCAGTCAGCCACGCAGCAAGCGCGCTGAATACCGGCGCCACCAGCCAGCGTTCCCCGCGTGAAAGACCGGGCGCCGCGACCAGCGCGCGCAGCACCACCAGCAGCCCTGCAAGCGAGGTCAGGATGATGAGCGCCGAGATCGCTGTGAGATTGGCGAACTGGGTGTAGGTCGCCCACACGCCCTGCGCTGCCAGCGCGACCGCAGCAGGCCAAGCGATGCGATCCAGCAGGGCATTGCCGCGCTGCCCGGGTAGCGCCTGCCACAGCGCAAACACGGCCGAGCCCGTGAACAGCAGCCCCCAGATTGCAAAGGCCCAGCCTGAAGGCGTCACCAGCGTGCGCACGCTGTCCGACCGGCTACCAATCGGCTCTCCAAGGCCCAGTTACGGCAAAAAGGTTGCGCCAATTTGCACCACCACCGCAAGGATGACGACAAGGCGCTGCATCAAAGGGCGAGTGATGGAGAGTGTTCGATTCATGCTGATCAGAACCATGGCGCTTGGCCGCGGTTCCCGCAGCGGGAGGATGGATATCAGGGGGCCATCATAAGCCGGGTTCTGTCTCCGCAGGCGGTATCCCGAAGGACCGGCCCCGCGGTGGCAGCCATTCATCTGGGCCGCCCATTGCTGGACGGCTCAAGCAGCCAACCCGGGCCGCTCGGGGCGAAACACCCCTACCCGCCATTGCTGACGGGCGCGCGGCCCCTATTCGGCCTTGCTCCGGGTGGGGTTTGCCATGCGGACCCCGTTGCCGGAGCCCCGGTGCGCTCTTGCCGCACCCTTTCACCCTTGCCTGTGCCCGCAAGCGGGCCATCGGCGGTTTGCTCTCTGTGGCACTTTCCCTTGCCCCCCTTGCGAGGAACCGGCGGGCGTTACCCGCCACCCTTGTTTCGTGGAGCCCGGACTTTCCTCGCCCCCCTTGCCTTAACAAGAACGCGCGCGGCTGCCTCAGGCCCCCTGATGCTGCGGCATATAGGGGCAGGTTCAGGGAAAAACTAGCGCGTCCGCCCCCGATCGCGATCAAGCAGCAATTGCCACAGGATTGCGGAGATCTCCCCGTCAACCACCCCGGTGATGTGTTCGGGCCGCCAGCGTCGCTCGAAGGCCTCCACCGCCTTGCGCTGATCGGTGATGTCGTAGCCGAAGCGTTCGAGCGCGAGGAAGAACGCGCCCTCGTTGTGGAAGGGGTCGCCCGCGGCAAGACTGGTCGGACGCGGCAGGCACAGCTTGTATTCGGCCAGCCGTTCCCACGGGAACAACTCGCCCGGATCGACCTTGCGCATCGGCGCAACGTCCGAATGGCCGACCACATTGGCGCGCGGAATATCGTACCGCTTCACGATTCGGCCCAGCAGCGGGATCAGTGCGTCGATCTGCGCATCAGCGAAGGGGCGGTAGCCAAGTCCGTGACCCGGATGATCGAGCTCGATCCCGATGCTTGCCGAATTCACGTCGGGTATCCCGCGCCAGTAGGAAACGCCTGCATGCCATGCGCGGCGATCTTCGGACACCAGCCGGATCACCTCGCCTTCCTCGGTTATGCAGTAATGCGCGCTGACGGAAGCTTGCGCGTCGCACATCCGCGCAATCGCATCCTCGACCGGCTTCATTTCGGTGTAGTGCAGCACCACCATACTGATCGGCAGCGTGCGCTCATTGTGATTGGGCGATGGCACCTCGCGGTGCACCAGTTCGTCGCGCCCGTCGCCGTCATTGCCCCCCAGCATCGACGACGCCCCTAACCAATCATTCCGTCAGGCTCGGGCAACACCGCGCCGAGCACCAGCACCCCGTCGCCCAGCTTGTATTGCAACCCGCCGGCCATTTCCTCGGCTACCAGCGCGATCATATGCGCGGCAGCGGTACGGCTGGTGATTTCACTTTCAGCGAGGTCGCCCTGCAGCGCACGGCCGATGGTCTCGTCGAAGGCGATCCTGTCGCCGCGCGCCCGCGCGACGATCTCCACCGCGCCCTCGCGCCGCTCGGCGCCGATATCAAGCGTGCCGCCCCGGACCAGTGCATCAAGTGCGATCTGGGCAAGGTTCAGCAGCACCTTGACCGCCGGCTTGGGAAGGCTCGGCTCGGCAATCGCCCAGTTGATTTCCACCCGCTTGGCGTCGCTGGCCAGCGCCGAGATTACCGCTTGTGCCTCGTCGATCGGGATCGCCTCCCCGAACCCGCCGGCAGCCCCGAAGGCGAGGCGGAAGAACTTCAGCTTGTCGGTGCTGATCCGCGCCGATTGTTCAAGCAGTTCCATACAGCGCGCACGCATTTCCGGATCCTGCTCCTCGGCGAGCAGTTCAAGCCCGTTGGCGAGCGCGCCTACCGGCGAAAGCATGTCATGGCACAGGCGCGAACAGAGCAGCGCGGCGAGATCGGTTTGCGAGATCATGCGCCTGTCCTAGCTTTCGATTCGCGCAAAGGAAAGTGCAGCAAAGCCCTCCTCCCCGTCCCTCCAGAACGTTACGTCGTCGGCTGCCACGATGGCCCAGATGCGTCCGTCACCAGCCGCACATTTGCGATCAGTTGCGGAAGGCGTGGCAAGGCCGTTGGGGTGGGAGTGGAAATAGCCCAGCACCTGCGGCCCGCCGGAGCGCGCAGCGCGGTGCGCGTCGATCAGCGCCTGCGGGTCGATCTCGAAATGGGTGGCGGGTTCGGGATGGGCATTGCGCGTTTGGCAAGCCTCGGCAATCCGCCCGCCCTCGCCAAGCAGGATGCCGCAGGCCTCTCGTGGGTGAGCCGCGCGCGCTGCGGCATGCATCGCAGCAAGGGCTGCGCTTGTCACTTCGACGTCCATCGCGCATGGCCATACCATGTCTGCAGGCGAAATCATCACCGGCACTATCGTTGCGCCCGCCCGCCTCGACAAGGCGCTGGCCGAGGCCACCAACCTCAGCCGCGCGCGGGTGCAGGCGCTGATCGAGGAAGGCCGGGTCGAGGTAGCAGGCAAGCCTGCCGCCTCCGCTTCGATGAAAGTCGCGGAAGGCGCGCCGTTCCGGATCGCTGTGCCCCCCGCCGCCGAGGCCGCCGCCGCGCCAGAGGCGATACCGCTGGTGATCGCCTATGAAGACGAACACCTGATCGTGATCGACAAGCCCGCCGGAATGGTCGTCCACCCGGCGGCGGGCAATCCGGCGGGCACGCTGGTGAATGCACTGCTGCACCACTGTCGCGGGCAGCTATCGGGAATAGGCGGGGTGGCGCGGCCCGGGATCGTCCACCGCATCGACAAGGACACATCGGGCCTGCTGGTGGTGGCCAAGACCGACGCCGCACACGAAGGCCTGGCCACCCAGTTCGCCGCGCACACCGTCCACCGCCGCTATCTCGCGGTCTGTGCAGGGCATCCTTCGCCCGAAGAGGGCACCATCGACGCGCGGATCGGGCGTTCCGACAGCGACCGCAAGAAAATGACGGTGCTGCCAAAGAATTCCTCGCGCGGGAAAACGGCCGTTACCCATTACAAGGTGCTGGAGCGGTTCGATGCGGCGGCGCTGATCGAATGCCGGCTTGAAACTGGACGTACCCACCAGGTGCGCGTTCACTGTGCGTCAATCGGCCATGCCTTATTGGGAGACCCTGTCTATGGACGCACCCCCAAACCGCTCCGCCCGCTGGTCGAACGACTCGGCTTTGCCCGTCAGGCGCTGCACGCCGCCGAGCTGGGCTTTATCCACCCGGCAAGCGGCGAATCGCTGCGGTTTCGGGCCGATCTGCCGCCCGACATGGCGGAACTCATCGACCAACTGCGACGTTGTGATCGATGAAAAGCGCACACACGGGGCGTCGCTTCGTGTATATACCGGCTTGTGGCCCAGTCCGCCGGATGCCCATCAGGGGTCCGGCGCAAGCGGTCGACGCTAGAAAGGTTAGGTAACAAGTGACCAAGTCAAAGACCCCTTCGGTCCCGGCATTGAGCGGTGAGCAGAGCCTTAACCGCTACTTGTCCGAGATTCGCAAATTCCCGGTGCTGACCGCAGAGCAGGAATACATGCTCGCCAAGCGCTATCAGGAACATGAAGACCCTGATGCCGCCGCCCAGTTGGTGACCAGCCACCTGCGCCTCGTCGCGAAGATCGCGATGGGTTACCGCGGCTATGGCCTGCCGGTTGCCGATCTGATCTCCGAAGGCAATGTGGGCCTGATGCAGGGCGTCAAGAAATTCGAACCCGATCGCGGCTTCCGCCTCGCGACCTACGCGATGTGGTGGATCAAGGCCTCGATCCAAGAATACATCCTGCGTTCGTGGAGCCTCGTGAAGATGGGCACCACCGCCGCGCAGAAGAAGCTGTTCTTCAACCTGCGCCGGATGAAGAAGAACCTCGACGCCTACGAGGATACCGATCTTCACCCCGACGACGTGACCAAGATCGCGACCGATCTCGGCGTGCCCGAACAGGAAGTCGTCAACATGAACCGCCGCATGATGATGGGCGGCGATGGCTCTCTCAACACGCCGATGCGCGGGGGCGAGGAAGGCTCGGGCGAATGGCAGGACTGGCTGACCGACGATCGTCCGTTGCAGGACGAGACCGTGGCCGACGCCGAGGAATCGCAGATGCGCCACGATATGCTGGTGCAGGCGATGGACAGTCTCAACGAACGGGAGCGGCACATCCTCACCGAACGCCGCCTGACCGACAAGCCGCAGACGCTGGAGGAACTCAGTCAGGTCTACGACGTCAGCCGCGAACGCATCCGCCAGATCGAGGTGCGCGCCTTCGAAAAGCTGCAGAAGGCGATGCAGCGAATTGCGGGCGAGCGGCTGCTGCCCGGGGTCGCATAAGCCCTCGCGTCACAGCAATCACCAGACCCTCTCCGGCATCGTGCCGGGGAGGGTTTTCTTTTGCCGCGTCTGCGCGCTGCGACTAAAGCGCCGGTCATGGCGAAGACATTCTTCCGTATTCTGGCCAAGGCGATCCTCGGTTTTGTCGGTCTTACGCTTGTGCTGGTGGTGGCCTTCAAGTGGCTGCCCGTGCCCGTCACCGCGACCATGCTAATGGACGAAAACGGCATCACGAAAGACTGGGAAAGCCTCGACAATATCGACCGCAATCTGGTCGATGCGGTGATCGCGGCGGAGGATTCGCGTTTCTGCGAGCATTTCGGCTTCGATGCAGAGGCGATCGAGCAAGCGATGCGGGAGAACATGGAAGGCGGGCGCATCCGCGGCGGATCGACCATCAGCCAGCAGACCGCTAAGAACGTCTTTCTGTGGCAGGGCGGCGGGTTCTTCCGCAAAGGCTTGGAGGCGTGGTTCACCTTCTGGATCGAGACGATCTGGGGCAAGCGGCGGATCATGGAAGTCTATCTCAACGTCGCAGAGACCGGGATCGGCACCTACGGGGCCGAGGCCGGATCGCAGCGCTATTTTGGCCATTCTGCCGCGCGCCTTTCCGCCGACGAGGCAAGCCGCATGGCGGCCGCCCTGCCCAGCCCCAAAAAGCGCGCGGTGAAGAACCCGGGCGGATGGCTCGCGCGGCACGGCAATGCGATCGAACGGCGCATCGGCATCGTCAGACGTGACGCGCTTGATGCTTGCGTCTACAACTAGCGCGAATGGCTCACGCGCACACCCACCATCACCACGATCACGCCCATGATGGCGCGGGGCATGGTCATGGCCATGGTGGTCACCATCATCATCACGCCCCTGCCGATTTCGGGCGCGCTTTCGCCATAGGCATTGCGCTCAACACCGTATTCGTTCTGGTCGAGGCGGTGGCGGGCATCCTCTATGGTTCAATGGCACTGATCGCGGATGCGGGCCACAACCTGTCCGACGTGCTGGCCCTTGCGCTTGCATGGATCGCGGCCATCGCTGCGCGGCGGCCGGCAACGGGCCGCTTCACCTATGGCTATAAAAGCTCGACCATCCTTGCCGCGCTTGCCAACGCGCTGCTGCTGGCGATCGCGATCGGGGCGATCCTGTTCGAGACGATTCACCGCCTGACCGAGCCGCAACAGCCGCAGGGCATGGCGATGATCGTCGTTGCCGGGATCGGGATCGCGATCAACACGTTGACAGCCATGCTGTTCGTCCGGGGCCAATCCGATCTCAACATTCGCGGAGCCTTCCTCCACATGGCCGCCGATGCCCTCGTTTCGCTTGGCGTGGTTCTGGCAGGCGTTGCAATCTTGCTGACCGGCCTTGCCTGGATCGACGCAGCGGTGAGTATCATCATTATTGCGGTAATCGCCTGGAGCACATGGGGCCTTGCGCGTGACAGCGTGGCAATGAGCCTGCAGGCAGCCCCGCCGGGGATCAACCTTGACGACGTGCGCCGCCACCTCGCCGGCCTGCAAGGCGTGGCCGCTGTCCACGATCTGCACGTCTGGCCGATGTCGACCACCGAAACCGCGCTGACCGCCCATCTGGTGATGCCCGAAAAGCCTGTGTCGGACAGTTTCCTGCGCGATGTCGCCGCCGGCCTGCGTGATCGCTTCGGCGTGAACCACGCCACCTTGCAAATCGAAAACGGCGAGAGCCAGTGCGAGCTCAGCTGCTGATGGCTGCCCGCCCGCGTCCATCTTCCGACGAAGCACGTGAGGCCCTGCGCGATGCGATGGCACGTCTGGCCGAAGGCGATCAGACGGCGCTCGAGGAAATTTATCGTATGACCCGGGTGAAGCTGTTCGGCATCACCTTGCGTATATTGGGCGACAGAAAGGAAGCCGAGGACGCCTTGCAGGACGTCTATGTCAATCTCTGGCAGCGGGCCGACCGCTATGATCCCGCGCGGGCAAGCCCGATTTCGTGGCTGGCGACGTTCGCCCGCAACCGTGCGATAGACCGGCTGCGCACGGGCAAGGTGCGTGGCGGAGCTGTGGGGATCGAGGAAGCGGCGCCGCTTCCCGACGAGGCTCCGCTGGCCGACGCGCTGCTGGTGGATGCCGAGCAGGCCGCACAGATCCACAAGTGCATCGAAACCCTCGACGAACGCACCCGGACGCACATCCGTGCGGCGTTTTTCGACGGTTACACCTATGCCCAACTGGCCGAGCAGGCGGATGTGCCGCTCGGCACGATGAAAAGCTGGATCCGCCGAGGGCTGCAACGTCTGCGCGCGTGTCTTGAAGCGAGCGAACGGCCGTGAGTGCGCCCGAAGACACTGGCCCCGAAGCGACGCGCGACGATCCGGTGATCGCCGCCGAGTGGGCGCTTGGTCTGCTCGAGGGCGAGGAACTGCTCGCCGCGCGCGGGAAGTATGCGACCGATCCCGACTTCGCGTGGCGCAAGGAGTGGTGGGACAACTGGTTCGCGCCATGGACCGACGACATGGCTGGCGCAGTCGAGCCGGGCGCGCATGTGTGGGACGGCATCGCAGCCCGACTGACCACGCAAACCGGCATTGCCAACGCGCCCAACGCCACGTCGGGGGGCGAAGTCGTCGCGCTCAAGGCGCGGTTGCGCCGCTGGCAATGGGCCGCAGGATTGACCTCGGCCGCTGCGGCAGTGGCGCTGGCGCTGCTCGTCCTGAATCCTGCCGGCGTTCAGGCGCCGAACACGCAGCCCGCGCAGATCGCCGCCGCGCCGATGATAGCGACCGTCCCTATCGGGGAAACCGGCCTCAGGCTCGACGTCACCTATATCCCCGAAGGCGAGCGGATGCTGATCGCGGCTATCGGTCTTGCTCCCGACGGGGTGCATGATCACGAATTGTGGCTGGTGCCCGATGATGGCAGCGCAGCAAAGTCGCTGGGGGTAGTCGCACCGGGCGAAGTGCGCTCGATGGAAGTTCCAGCCGAGGTCGTGGCCGAACTGCACGACGGTTCGCGCCTGCTCCTGACCCGCGAGCCGCTAGGCGGCAAGCCCGCCGATGCCGAGGCCGGGCCGGTAGTGGCCGAAGGCGCCTTCATCCGCGTCTGAGGCGGCCTCGCTTCGCCGCAGTCACGCGGCAATTCATCCGCATTAGCATTTTCCCCCGCATCCGCTGCATCCGCTACGCCGTAACTACGCGTGCAAGTGGGAGGGCTTGCAGACGAGACACCCCAAGAGGAGATCCCTACTGTGACCCCCAAGACCAAGCTTACCGCTATTATCGCCGTCGCTCTTGCCGCAACTGCCGGCATCACCGCCGCGCCGGCGCTGGCCGATCACCACATGGAAAAGAAGGCCGAAGCGAATATCGTAGAAACCGCGCAAAGCACCGGTGTGCACAAGACCCTCGTCGCGGCCGTAACGGCAGCCGGTCTTGGCGACACTCTGGCTACGACCTCGCCCATCACCGTCTTTGCGCCGACGGACACTGCCTTTGCCGAACTGCCCGACGGGACGGTCTCGACGCTGCTGAAGCCGGAAAACAAGCCGCTGCTGACAAATATTCTGAGCTATCACGTCGTGAAGGGCCAGATTACCTCGGAAGGCCTTGTCGGCTTGATCGGTAATGGCGGCGGCAAGGCTACGCTCACAACGCTTAGCGGCGGCACGCTGACCGCCGCGATCGAGGGTGGCAATGTCGTGATTACCGATGCCAAGGGCGGCAAGACCACCGTGGTCAAGGCCGACGTGATGACCTCGAACGGCGTGATCCACGTCACTGACGGCGTGTTCCTGCCCGCCTGACAGCCGAGGCCCAACGGCTAGCGCCGCCTCCCACTTCCCCATCCCCTCCCGTCGGGGGGACGGCGCTGCTCCCGACCCCGTCCGGCCCTTCCTCCAAGGCCGGACGGGGTTTTGGTATGGGCATCAGGATGCTGGTGGGGCTGCCTGTCCTGCTGCGGTCGCCTCGGCGTGGAGAGCGCGCAGTTCCTCTTCCGTCATGGCCGAGAGCGCCTCATAGGCCGGGCGCGTCAAGGTCTTGTCGCCGTTGCCTTCGCCGCGGAGCTTGTAGACCCCGTCCTTGGGAAAGATGATGAAATAGAAGCTGAGGTCGCTCGGCGACTTCGGGCCGGTGACCACAACGATGCTGGCATCGTCATCGCAAGCAAACACATACCACTGCACGCCATCGAAATAGCGTTCGACGGGCCCAGCCTTGCAATCGAGGCGGGGCCGTTCGGTCCCTGAAGTTGCCTGACCTTCTGCTGGAACAGCCTGAGCAATGCAGGCGGCAAGCCCGCCAAGCATTGCTACAAGCGCGACGCGCATGAGTTACGCCGCCTCTTCCTTCTTCTCTTCGCCGCCCAGGACGCGGATCGGGTCCTTCTTGCCCTCGACCACTTCCTTGTCGATGACAATCTCGGTCACGCCTTCCATATCGGGCAGGTCGAACATCGTATCGAGCAGCAGGCCTTCGACGATGGAACGAAGTCCCCGCGCGCCGGTCTTCCGCTTGATCGCACGCTCGGCAATCGCCTGCAGCGCGTCATCGGTGAAGGTCAGTTCGACGTCTTCGAGCTCGAAAAGCTTGCGGTACTGCTTCACCAGCGCGTTCTTCGGCTCCTTCAGGATCGTCACCAGCGCATCGACATCAAGATCGTGCAGGGTCGCGATCACCGGCAGGCGGCCGACGAATTCAGGGATAAGGCCGAACTTCAGCAGGTCTTCCGGTTCGCTCTTTTCGAGCAGTTCGCCCACGCGGCGCTTATCCGGATCGGCGACATGCGCACCAAAGCCGATCGAACGCTTCTGCAGGCGGTCGGCGATGATCTTGTCGAGGCCCGCAAAGGCGCCGCCGCAGATGAACAGGATGTTGGTGGTATCGACCTGCAGGAATTCCTGCTGCGGATGCTTGCGCCCGCCCTGCGGCGGCACGCTGGCGGTGGTGCCTTCCATCAGCTTGAGCAGCGCCTGCTGCACGCCCTCGCCCGAAACGTCGCGGGTGATTGAGGGGTTTTCGGCCTTGCGGGTGATCTTGTCGATCTCGTCGATGTAAACGATCCCGTGCTGCGCCTTCTCCACGTTGTAGTCGGACGCCTGGAGCAGCTTCAGGATGATGTTCTCCACATCCTCGCCCACGTAGCCCGCTTCGGTCAGCGTGGTGGCGTCGGCCATGGTGAAGGGCACGTCGAAGGTGCGCGCCAGCGTCTGCGCGAGCAGGGTCTTGCCCGAACCGGTCGGGCCGACCAGCAGGATGTTCGACTTCGCCAGCTCGACATCGCCGGCCTTGCCCGAGTGCTTCAGCCGCTTGTAGTGGTTGTGCACCGCGACCGAGAGCACGCGCTTCGCCCGATCCTGACCGATCACGTAATCGTTCAGGGTCGTGAAGATGTCCATCGGCGTGGGGATCTCGCCTTCCTTCTTGCCGGCGATCCCTGCCTTGGTTTCCTCGCGGATGATGTCGTTGCACAGCTCGACGCATTCATCGCAGATGAACACGGTGGGGCCGGCGATAAGCTTGCGCACCTCGTGCTGCGACTTCCCGCAGAAGCTGCAATAGAGGGTGCTCTTGCTGTCGGATCCGCTCAATTTGGTCATTCCTGTGTCCTCGAATCCGTGCAGGATAGCATGGCAATGCCGCCTGCGGATTCGGCAAATGTATCCCTTGCACCGCATGAATCAACACATGGCGCAAGTTTTAATCCCTCCGGCATGGCACCGGATGGCGTGAAATACCGGAAAATGCGCAATGTTCCGGAGCCTGCCCCATGCAGGGACAGGCGCTGGCCAAGGCCTGACAGGCGGAGCTTATTCAGGAGCGCCGCCCGATCCGTCCTCGCCCGGGGTTTCCTCGGTTTCGGGGCGGGTTTCGAAGACCTTGTCGACCAGACCGAAGGCCTTGGCTTCCTCTGCCTCGAGGAAGGTGTCACGATCCATCGCCTTTTCGATCTCTTCAAGGCTGCGGCCGGTGAACTTCACGTAAAGATCATTCATCCGCGAACGGATGCGCAGGATCTCACGCGCCTGAATTTCGATATCCGACGCCATCCCGCGGGCCCCACCCGAAGGCTGGTGAATCATGATACGCGAATTGGGCAGCGCGATCCGCATTCCCGGCTCGCCCGCCGCCAGCAGGAAGCTGCCCATCGAGGCTGCTTGACCGATGCACACGGTCGACACGCGCGGCTTGATGTACTGCATGGTGTCGAAGATCGACAGGCCCGCCGTCACCACCCCGCCGGGCGAGTTGATGTACATGCTGATCGGCTTGGAAGGATTTTCGCTTTCAAGAAACAGCAGCTGCGCGACGATCAGCGAGGCCATTCCATCCTCCACCTGCCCGGTCACGAACACGATGCGTTCGCGCAGCAGGCGGCTGAAGATGTCGAAGCTGCGTTCGCCGCGGCTGGTCTGCTCGACCACGACCGGCACCAGCGCGCCGGTGACGGGATCGCGCGTGAACTGGCCCTGAGTGCCAAAGGTTTCGCCGGAATTGCCGAACAGATCGATCATGGGGATGCCGTTTCCTTCGTAAGTGTCGGATTGGCTATGTCGGAGGCTGGGGGGCAATTTCAAGGGCGTTTACCTTGTCGCCTGTGAATTGACGGTGGCTTGCCTGCGCTCGTGCCGCTTGCATCGCCGCGCAGAACAGGCAAACCTGCGCCCATGACCACGCCGACCTTCGCGCAACGCGCGCTTGCCGCACTCCTCGCCACCACGCCGATCGCGGCCTTCGCACAGGATGCGGCCCCGCCCGCAGACACCTCTCCCGATCGTGAGGCGATTGGCGAACTGTTGGCTGTCGATGAATATATCCTGCGTATTCAGGCGCTGGACGACAACGGGCCGCGCCTGAATGCCGTGATCGATTATGATCCCACTGCCCCGGTCAAGGCCCGGCAGCTGGCAACCACTGGGCCACTGCACGGACGCACGGTGCTGGTGAAGGACAATATCGACACCCGTGACTTTCCCACCACTGCGGGCAGCCTTGCACTGAAGAACAATGTCACCGGCCGCGACGCGCCGCTGATCGCCAAGCTGCGCGCGGGCGGCGGCGTGGTGCTAGGCAAGACGAATCTGTCCGAATGGGCGAATATCCGCTCCGACGGTTCGACCAGCGGTTGGAGCGCGGTCGGCGGGCTGACCCGAAACCCCTTCGCCATCGATCGCAACACCTGTGGTTCATCCTCGGGCAGCGGCGCGGCGGTCGCAGCCGGCTTTGCCTGGGGCGCGATCGGGACGGAAACCAATGGCTCGATCACCTGCCCGGCGAGCATCAACGGCATTGTCGGCTTCAAGCCCAGCGTCGGGATCGTCAGCCGCACCCACGTGGTGCCGATCTCCAGCACGCAGGACACCGCCGGGCCGATGACCCGCACCGTTTACGATGCCGCGCTGTTGCTCACAGCCATTGCAGGCGAGGACAAGTCCGATCCGGCAACGCTGGGTGCCAAGCGGGTAAAGGATTATACCGAGGGGCTCGACACCTACTCGCTGCAAGGCGTCCGGATCGGGGTAATGCGCGACCAGATCGGCAACCGTGAGGATCTGAAGGCGGTGTTCGAAGCCGCGCTGGCCGATCTCGAACGCGCGGGCGCAGTGCTGGTCGACATCAGCTTCCAGCCCGACCGTCAGATGTATGGTGACAGTTTCACCGTGCTGATGTTCGAACTGCGCGAGGAAATGGGGAAGTATCTCGCTTCGATCCCCGCCTTCGCCGACGGCGAGACGCCGCGCAGCCTGGCCGACCTGATCGCCTTCAACAAGGCGCACGCCGACAAGGAAATGCGCTGGTTCGGGCAGGAGCTGTTCGAACAGGCCGAAGCCACCACCGACCGCGAAGCCTACGAAAAGGCGCGCGACAACGCGGTACGGATCGCGGGCAAGGAAACCCTCGACAAGCTGCTGGCCGACAACAAGGTGCAGTTCCTCGTCGTCCCCACCCGAGGGCCCTCATGGGTCAGCGACCTTGTCAACGGAGACAATTTCAACGGTTCGGTCGGCTTCGGCAGTCCGGCGGCAATCGCTGGCTATCCGCACCTTACCGTGCCGATGGGTGCGATCGAGGGCCTGCCGGTGGGCCTTTCCATCATGGGCGCCAAGTGGGACGACCACGCCGTGCTGAAAGCGGGGGCTGCCTACGAAAAAGCGCGGACGGCCAAGCTGCCGACGCCGACATTCCGTCCGTGGCGACCGGCCGCGCAGTAGCCGAAGGTCCGAGCCGGATCATCAGTGCGGCGCGATTGCCTTTGCAGGTCGGGCAGCCTTAGTGCGATTGTCCGCACCGGCAAACACCGCGAACAGGCCCGGGGCTTTGCGCACCTCTTCGATGTCGGTCTTGCCGTTGAACAGCAGGCGGATGATCGCATACCTGCGCACGAGCAATTCGTGGATCGCAATGACAGTAGCGGCCGCCAAGACCGTCAGCACCGCAAACTCCAGCCAGACTGGCCATGCCACGTGAGTCAGCGCCCGGCCGAAAATGTAAACGAAGCAGTGGTGGAACAGATACATCGACAGCGCACAATCGGCGAGCCAGCGCGTGCGCGGGCCGCCAGCCGCAAAATAGCGATGAAAGAACTGTAGGATGAACAGCACCAGCGTCCAGATTGCCAGCTGGTTCAGGAACAGCGTCACCTGCCCCAGCAACGGGCCATGTTCAACCTCCGAATAGGGCTGGAAGAATAGGGCGGCAGCAGCAGCCATCGGCATCCACCAGCGCCATTCCAGCAGTGCTGTCAAAAAGCGGGGGCTCAGCGCTGCCATCACACCAATCACGAAAAACGGAAATTCCGAAATCAGCTTGTTGTAACTTTGGAAACCCGGCGCAATCAGGTCGTAGGACCCCGGCATAACCATTGCCACGGTAAAATTGGCGGTGTTGGCTAGGCCGAGCGCAATCAGTGCGATTGCAAAGGGAAAACTTCCCGCGATCCATCGTGCCGAACGATCGATGAGGGCCACCACGCGGCCGCGGATGGCCGCATCAGCGGGCACGATCGCCTGGACCAGCGCTGCCAGAGCAAACATCGGCATCAGGCTGACCAGAAACCACAGGTGCAATTGCCATCCGCCCGAAGCCCAGAGTTGCCCGAATGCAGGGCTGGTAATCCAGTCCATCATCGACCCTGCACCACCCGCGTCGCGCCAGCGCAGATAACTCTCGATCATATTGAATGTGAGTGCGATTACGACCAACGGCACTGCCGTTCGCAGAAAGCGATTCCACATGAAATCGCCGACCGTGCGGCGCGACAGCAGCAGCACGGCAAAAAAGCCTCCGACAAAGAAGAACGTCGGGGTAATGAACAGGTGAAAGCCGAAAATCAGCCAATCGAAAAAGGCGTGCCGGTCGACATTGGCGGTGATCCATGGCCGCGCCGGGGCGTAGACGGTCCCGGCATGCAGGGCGACCGAAAGGAACATAAGAACCGAACGCGCTCCGTCGATATCGTGGTAATGTTTGCGCGCTGCAGGAGCGGGTTCGGTAAGCATACGGCCTCACGGTTGAATGTCGAAGGAACAGCCCGGCGTAGGTTCCCGGAGACGACTTTCTGCATAATTCGAGGCAGTGCAACGAGCGGTCCAGACCGGGTCCTTAAATGATACAGTCGGTGCTCGAGAATTAAACGGGCACGCGCCCCTTGCGGGCTGTCAGCCGTGCGCCAAACGAAAGAGCGCGGACAGCCTGGCTGTCCGCGCTCATTTTTCGGCACAAGCGTCCGGCGGGGAACTGATCCCCGCCTGCACTG
Source organism: Erythrobacter fulvus (assembly GCF_028595285.1). GTDB lineage: Bacteria > Pseudomonadota > Alphaproteobacteria > Sphingomonadales > Sphingomonadaceae > Erythrobacter > Erythrobacter fulvus. Next base: position 197,783 of record NZ_JAQQXQ010000004.1, read on the forward strand.
ATCACTTCTTGGCAGCGGCCTTTTTCGCCGGGGCCTTCTTGGCCGCCGGCTTGGCTTCGGCTTCCTCGGTCTTCTTCGCCGGAGCCTTCTTGGCAGGTGCCTTCTTGGCAGGCGCCTTTTTGGCGGCCGGCTTTTCCTCGGCAGCGGCTTCGGTCTTGGCTTCGGCCTTCTTGGCCGGGGCCTTCTTCTTGGCCGGCGCCTTCTTCGCAGCCGGCGCGGCCTCGGCGGTTTCGTCCGCCTCGATCGCAGCCTGCAGTTCCTCGACCGTCACTTCACGCTCGGTGACGTCGGCCTTGTCGAACAGGAAGTCGACAACCTTGTCTTCGTAAAGCGGCGCGCGCAGCTGGGCGGCGGCCATCGGCTCGGACTGGATATATTCGACGAACCGCTGACGATCCTCGGGGCGGTACTGCGACGCGGCCTGCTGGATCAGCATGGACATTTCCTGCCCGGTCACTTCCACACCATTGGCCTGACCGATTTCCGACAGCAGCAGCCCCAGACGCACGCGGCGTTCGGCGATCGCCTTGTATTCGTCCTTCTCGTCTTCGATCTGCTTGAGCGCAGCGGCCGGATCCTCGTCACGCGCGGCTTCCTGCTGGAGCTGCGCCCAGATCTGGCTGAACTCGGCTTCAACCATGGTGCCCGGCACTTCAAAACTGTGGCCCGCGGCGAGCTGATCGAGCAGCGCGCGCTTCATCTGGGTGCGGGTAAGGCCGGCAGTCTGCTGTTCCAGCTGCGCCTTCATGATTTCCTTGAGCTTGTCGAGGCTGTCGAGGCCCAGGCTCTTGGCGAAATCTTCGTCGATCTTGGTCTCGGTTTCGACCTTCACCGCCTTCACGGTAATGTCGAAGGTCGCTTCCTTGCCGGCAAGATGTTCAGCCTGATAGGCTTCGGGGAAGGTGACGGTGATGGTCTTTTCCTGACCGGTCTTCACACCCACCAGCTGGTCTTCGAAGCCGGGGATGAACGTGCCCGAACCCAGCACCAGCGCGGCGTCTTCCGCCTTGCCGCCGTCGAACTCGACGCCGTCGAGCTTGCCAACGAAGTCGATGATCAGCTGGTCGCCTTCGGCCGCCTTCTTGGTCTTGGCGGCGTCCTTGTAGCTCTTGTTCTGCGAAGCGATGCCGGCCAGCGCCTCGTCGATCTGGGCATCGGTCACCGGAACGACCAGCTTTTCAAGCTTCAGGCCTTCGATGCTGGGCGCTTCGATCGCAGGCAGCACTTCAAGGCTGACGGCAATCTCGGCATCCTTGCCCTGTTCGTAATCTTCGCCCAGCGAAATCTCCGGCTGCATGGCCGGGCGCAGGGCCTCGTTCTTCATCAGCTGGTCGACCGATTCGCGGATGGTGTCGTTTACCACCTGCGCATGCAGCGCCTCGCCGTGCATCTTCTTGACGAGATTGGCCGGAACCTTCCCGGGACGGAAGCCGGGCATGCGCACCTGCGGCGCGATCTTTTTGATCTCGGCATCGATCTTGGCGGCCAGATCGGCGGCCGGGATCGTGATCGAATAGGCGCGCTTGAGCCCTTCGTTGACAGTCTGCTTGGTCTGCATGGGAACTGGTCTTTAGCCTTCTTGAAGAGAATTCCGTAAGGCCGGGCAAGCCAAGCGGCGAATTGGTGCGGGCGAAGGGACTCGAACCCCCACATCTTACGATACCAGAACCTAAATCTGGCGCGTCTACCAATTTCGCCACGCCCGCATGCCCGAACGAAGCCGCGCGGGAAGCATGGCCCCCCGCGCGTATCAGCCGCCGCCCTTATCCCCCTCGCGCCAAAAGGGCAAGCGCAACACGCTTGTCGGGCGGGCAAAGCACCATTAAGGGCGCGCGAATGAGCGAAGAAACCCCCGAGAACCCCGCCGTGACTTCCGGCGCCGACGTCCCGCCCGATCACCTGTCGGTCAATCCGCGCAGCCCGCATTTCGATGCGGAAAAGCTCCAGCGCGGCATCGGCATCCGATTCAAGGACCGCGTGCGCACCGATGTCGAGGAATATTCGATTTCCGAAGGCTGGGTGCGGGTGCAGGCGGGCAAGACGATGGACCGCAAGGGCCAGCCGCTGACCATAAAGCTCACGGGCCCGGTCGAGGCATGGTACGAAGACCTGGGTGACAACCCGCCGGTTGCCAAAAAGGGCTGAAGCCCGCCCACGCTTGCCAAATCGGGGATTTGCGCCCACTTGGCGGCGGATATGTCCGCCCCCAAGAAACCCGAAGTCGTCATCATCGGCCGGCCAAATGTCGGCAAGTCCACGCTGTTCAACCGGCTGGTGGGCAAGAAGCTCGCGCTGGTCGACGATCAGCCGGGGGTGACGCGCGACCGGCGCATGGGCGATGCTGTGATTGCAGGCCTGCACTTTACCATCGTCGACACCGCCGGGTGGGAAGACGAGGACGAATTGAGCCTGCCCGGACGGATGCGCAAGCAGACCGAGGCCAGCCTTGCCGGTGCGGACGCGGCGATCTTCGTGATTGATGCGCGCGCCGGGCTGACTCCGCTGGACGAGGAAATCGCCCGCTATCTGCGCGAGCAGGAAGTGCCGGTGGTGGTGGTCGCCAACAAGGCCGAGGGCAAGGCGGGAGAAAGCGGCGCGATGGAGGCCTACGCTCTGGGCCTTGGCGAACCGCTCGCCATGTCCGCCGAGCATGGTGAGGGGATTGCCGATCTGTTCGGCGGGCTATGGCCGATCATCGGCGCGAAGGCCGAGGAATGGGAAGAAGCGCAGGATGCGGCCCGCGCCGAGGTTGAGGCGATGGACGAGGAAGATCGTCCCTCAGGCCCGCTCAAGCTTGCCATTGTCGGACGGCCCAATGCCGGCAAATCCACGCTTATCAACCGCCTCTTGGGTGAAGACCGCCTGCTGACCGGACCGGAAGCCGGGATCACGCGCGATTCGATCGCGATCGATTGGGAATGGACCGATCCCAAGACAGGCGAGACACGCGAAATCCGCCTGATCGACACGGCGGGCATGCGCAAGAAGCGCAACGTCACCGAAAAGCTGGAAAAGCTTTCGGTGGCCGATGCCCGCCGCGCCGTCGATTTCGCTGAAGTCGTGGTGCTGCTGCTCGATGCGACCCAGGGCCTGGAACATCAGGACCTGAAGATCGCCTCGCTGGTGCTCGAAGAAGGCCGCGCGCTGATGATAGCGATTAACAAGTGGGACGTAGCCGAGGACGCGAGCAAGCTGTTCAACGGTATTCGCGGCGCGCTCGACGAAGGGCTGGCGCAGGTGCGCGGCTTGCCGCTGCTGGCGGTCTCGGCCAAAACCGGCAAGGGACTGGACCAGATGCTTGGCGCAGCATTCGAATTGCGCGACAGCTGGTCGAAACGTGTGCCGACGTCGGCATTGAACCGCTGGTTCGACGATGCGCTCGAAGCGAACCCCCCGCCCGCGCCCGGGGGCAAACGCATCAAGCTGCGCTACATTACTCAGGCAAGCACCCGTCCGCCGCGCTTCGTCATCTTTGGAAGCCGGCTTGACCTGCTGCCCAAGAGTTACGAGCGCTACCTCGTCAATGGCATCCGCGCCAAGCTCGGCTTCGATGCGGTTCCGGTGCGCGTGACGCTCAAATCCCCGAAAAATCCCTACGCCAAAGACTGATGCTGCTCGAAACCCTCGCCGCCGCCGTACAGACGCCCTTCGCGTTCGAGATCATCGAACGCACCGCCTCCACCCCGCGGGTGCAGCAGGTGGTGCAGCTGAGCCTCGCGCCGGCATTCCTGCTTTCGGGCATCGGGGCGATCATGAACGTCATCATGAGCCGGATGATCTGGATCGCCCAGCGGATCGAGAAGATCGAAGATGCCCGCGCGCGGGACCAACAGCCCGATGATTGGCGCGCACCAGAACTCGGATGGCTGAAGCAGCGGCGCAAGCTGGCACAGGGGGCGATCCTGTTTTCGACCGCATCGGCGGTGATCATCAGTCTCGTGATCGGCCTATTGTTCATCTCGGCATACATCACCCTACAAATCGGCACAGTGATCGCTTTGCTGTGGGTACTGACGATGGTGCTGCTGGTCACCGGTCTCGCTTTTTTCCTGCGAGAAACGAGGATGGCAGCACGCGGCGTGCAGCCGGACAAGGACGCCCAGCAGAATTGACGGGCTCCATGTGCAGCGGGCGGAGCATCGCTGCCCCGCCCGCCGTCTTTCGATTCCCTAGCAGGACCTATTTGGTCAACTTCATCTCGCGCAGGATGTAGGTTCCCTGAATCTTGCGGATCCGGTTGTAGAGTTCCAGCACGGTCTTGTTCGACTGGTCGATCTTGGTCTTCCCGTATTCATCGAGGAACTTCATGTAGCGCGCCTTGTTCGGGCCAAGCATCTCGGTGTTGGGAAAGCTCACGCGCAGAACCATGTTGAACTCGTTGTCGCCATAGGGGACGGCATAGATGGCATAGCTCGACACGTAACCGAGCTTCTTCTGCAGCTCGTTGGCGGCCACCCAGGTTGACTTTAGACCTTCGAGATAGGTCTCAAGCTGGCCTTCATCGACCTTCACGAAGGTGAGCTCCACCACTTCGTCCGCAGGCACGTAGTCCTCGTAGAGCTCCATTTGCGCCGCCGCGGGAACGGCAAGCGCCAGCGTCGCCGCTGCGAGGCCGCCGCTGATCGTCTTCATCAATGCTTTCATCGTAAGTTTCCCCCATTGTGTGTTGCCACATGGCATGGGGGATGGGCAGCACAACGCACCCGCGGGCTTGCCGGATCGCTTTCCGAGCTGCCTTTCCCCCAATCGCGAGAGTGGGCAAGCAGGCGCGACGGGTCAAACCCGCGAAGCCGCCGAAAGCGTCAAAAAAACGTCAAATCGCCACCTGGCATGCAGTCATGGCAAAGGGCGACCGGCAATCTTGCTTGCCGGTCGCCCCAGTCAGCTCTTCTGGAGCCCTCGCAAATGCGGAGCGCGACAGGGTTCAGCTTTCGCCTGCCGCCTGACTTTGCAGCTGGCAGTAGTTCTGCAGCCCCATGCGTTCGATCATCTCGAACTGGGTTTCGAGGAAGTCGACATGCTCTTCCTCGTTCTTGAGGATGTCCTCAAAGATCTGGGCCGAAGTGTGATCGCGCACGCTGCGCGAATATTCGGCGGCTTCGCGCAGCAAGGGAATGGCTTCGTGTTCGAGCGCGAGGTCGGCCTTCAACACCTCTTCCACGGTCTCGCCCACCTTCAGCTTGTGGATCGCCTGAAAGTTGGGAAGCGCCTCAAGGAACAGGATGCGTTCGGCCAGCTTGTCGGCGTGCTCCATTTCCTCGATCGATTCGTGACGCTCGTAGGCGGCCAGCTTCTTCATGCCCCAGTTGTCGAGCACGCGATAATGCAGCCAGTACTGGTTGATCGCCGTCAGCTCGTTAGTGAGCGCGGCGTTGAGAAAATCGATAACCTTGGGATCGCCCTTCATGGCGGGGTTGCTCCTTGCGAAATGTCAAAGCCGGTAGGCGGCAATGCGTTACTGATAGACGCTGCCGGGGCCTGTCCGCAAGGGTTGGGTCAGAAATTTTCTTTGTGAATCAGCGGTTTGCGAAGGGTTCGCAATCGCGGGTGGGGATGCTTATACTGCGAGTACGTCGCAGAAAGCAGCAGCGCGTTCTTCTTCGATAATTTCCTGGGCTTCCTCAAGGCATTGGCCGCAATTGGGCCGCTTGCCGAGGCAGGCATAAGTCGCTTCGGCGTCGCCGTCACAGGTCAGTGCGGCTTTCCGCAAATCACTCTCACGGATGGCGTTGCAAATACAGATGTACATGGTCGCTCGAATCACTCCTGCGAAGCGTTTGCAAAAGCGAATGTATGCGAATTATTCTCAATAACAAGGAGGAAAATTATTTCCTCAGCGGAAATACCTGCCGGTAGGTCAGGCAGCGCCACAGCCATTCGAGCGGTCCGTAGCGATAGCGCTCCAACCACGGCTTCGACCACGCCAGCATGAGCACCCATGCCAATGCCACCACGATATAGAGCTGCGGGCGGTTCAATTCGCCGAACAGCCCCAGCGCCCAGCCCTGGAACACGAACATCATCAAGATCGAAGTACCGAGGTAATTGGTGAAGGCCGCCCGGCCTGCAGCGCGGATCCGTTCCCCCAGCCAACCGGTCGCGGACGGGGAATAGACGACCAGCAATGCCGCCAGACCCAGCACCATCCAAAGCCGCGGCAAGGGGCTCCAGCCTACGAAAGCGGCGAGCGTGCCGTAATAGCTGAAACCGTCGGCGCGCATCGCCAGTCCGATCAACAAGTGCGCCAGCCCGCCGAGAATCACCGCTGCCCAGCCCCAGCGCAGCATCTTGCCGCGATCGAACCCCCCACTGAAAAAGCCCATCCGGTAGAGCGCCATGCCGAGCAACATCAACGGGAAGGTCTCGAATCCGAACAGCAGCGCATTGCCGAGCGGCTCGCTCCACTGCTCGGTCAGGCGGTGCATCACCAGCGTGGCGTAATCGCCCGATGCCAGTGCTGCGTTGGGTACCGCACTGTGGGCCAGGGTCTGTTCGATTGCGGCGATCATTTCAGCGCGGGCGCCTGCCAGCTCCGGGCTGTCTCCCAGCGGCGTTTGGACAATCGCCCACGGCGCGGTCATGGCGACGGCGTAGAAGATCACCCCGAGCATGTAACCGCCCAGTCCGACCGCCAGCTGCGTCTTCACGCGCCAACCGACACAGGCCAGCACGAGAAAGCCGAACAGCGCGTAATAGAACAGGATGTCGCCCGGCCAGATGAAGAAGAAATGGATCATTCCGAAGATCATCAGAATGAACAGCCGCCAGGCCTGAAGCTTGCGGGTGGCACCCCGAGCCCAGGCTTTCTCCATGAACAGGTAGACACCCGCGCCGAACAACAGCGTGAACAGCCCGCGCATCTTTCCGTCGATCAGAATGAATTGCGCGATCCACATCCACCCGCCCGGATCGCCCGGATCGACCTTGAAGGCGGCGGGGTACATGTAAGCGTCGAACGGCTGACCGAAGGCGACGATATTGGCGGAAAGAATGCCCATCACCGCCAACCCGCGGATGAAATCGAGCGTGTCGATCCGCTCGCCCGCAGCAACCGGAGCGACCGGCGCCTGATCGTCGCTGAAAACCGCCTGCGCCACGGGCGCGCTTACCGTATTGTCCATGGCTGATCCCCCCGCCTGATTGCGCGGGCAGTCTAGCAAATCATAGCTTTATGGGAAGCGCACCTTGTCGGGGCGCGCAGGCGTTGGTGGATTGGCCTAACCCTGCCCCATGACCAGACAGGCCTGCCCTTGCCGCTTCAGGCTGGCGCAGGCACGCGCGGCATCGGCCTCGCTGGCGAATCCGGTCGCGAGCAAGCGGGTTAAGCGGCCGCTGGTGAGGAGGGTTTTCTCGGTTCCGGCAAGCACGGGATTTTCCGAAAGCTGCTTCCAGAGCCGGTCGGCATTGCCGGCGACGCCGAAGGCACCCAGTTGCACGCGCCATTTACCGCCGACCCGCAGGGGCCGCGAGGCACGCTCGGCAGGTGCAGGTACAGCTGCCGCAGCGGGAGCTTGTGCGACGGCGACGCGCGCCGGAGCTGGCGAAGGCGCCGGTGCCGTAAACACCGCCGGCTGCGAAGCAACGGTTGCAGGTGCTGGCTGGCCCGCACCCAGTTCCGCAGCGGCTAGCTCGGCGGAACGCGCGGCTTGCGCCTCGCTCTCCAGCTTGCGGGCGAGGGATTGCGCCTGCTGGCGCTGCACCAGCGGAACATAAACGTCCATCTGCGCGAGAGCATCGCCCGCCTGCGGCAGCCCCTGCCCCTGCGCCAGAGTCATCAGCGCATAGGCACGAACCCAGTCGCGCGGGGCGTAATCGGCATTGAAGTGCGATAGGCCCAGAACATATTGTGCGCGCGGATCGCCGCGATCGGCGGCAGCGCGAATCAGCGGCATTGCCTTTTCCTGTTCGCCTTCCTGGAACAGCATCAGCCCGTAATTGTCGGCCGCCTTCACATGCCCGCGGCGCGAAGCTTCGTCATAAAGCTGGCGGGCGCGAGCACTGTCAGCCTCGACCCCGCGTCCGAGACGATAGGCCTGTGCGAGATTGAACAGGGCATCGGCATCGCCTTCAGCGGCCGGGCCTTGCCACTCGGCCACGGCGCGTACGAAGTCGCCTTCGGTCCAGGCATCAACCCCGGCCTTGACGTCGGCCAGCACCGGCCCGGCGGCCAGCGCCAGCAACGCCGCTCCTGCAGCCGCTTTCGTTCCTGCCAAATTCCAACCCATAACGCGCCTCGCATCCCCATGCGGTTTCGGTGGCGCTTTCTTAAGCACAATAGGGTTAGCAAACCCTTGCCGCCCTGCCGGCACTTAATCCGCTGGGCAGAGGCGTTGATCCCGGCCGGTTCGGCGGTTGCCGCGAATTATGACAGCGTCACCCATGTTAACCCAAAATTAGGGGTATCCTGCGATCCCCTCCTTATCCAGCCGCAAGTCGGGGTCGCAATGGGGTGGCCCGCAGCGGAACAATACCAGGGGGACCCAGGCGTTGCGTGTACTCGCTTTGGCATCGCAGAAAGGCGGATCGGGCAAGACGACCCTGTCCGGACATCTCGCCGTTCAGGCCCAACGTGCGGGCGCTGGCCCGGTCGTGTTGATCGACATCGACCCGCAAGGCTCGCTGGCGGACTGGTGGAACGAGCGCGAGGCGGAATATCCCGCCTTCGCCCAGACCACGGTATCGCGGCTCGCCAATGACTTGCAGGTGCTGCGGCAGCAGGGCTTCAAGCTGGCCGTGATCGATACCCCGCCCGCAATCACCATGGCCATCCAGTCGGTGATCTCGGTCGCCGAACTCATCGTTGTGCCGACCCGCCCCAGTCCGCATGATCTGCGCGCCGTCGGCGCCACGGTCGACCTGTGCGAACGCGCGGGCAAGCCGCTGGTGTTCGTCGTCAACGCCGCCACACCGAAGGCCAAGATCACGTCGGAAGCCGCAGTCGCGCTGTCGCAGCACGGCACGGTCGCACCGATCACCCTGCATCACCGCACCGATTTCGCCGCGTCGATGATCGACGGACGCACTGTGATGGAAGTCGATCCCGAAGGCCGCAGCGCCGCCGAGATCGGCGCGCTGTGGCGCTACATCGCGGACCGGCTCGAAAAGAATTTCCGCCGCACCGTGTTCGCACCCACTCCCAATGGTGCGGCGCAGTTGGGCGGCGTGCAGCGTCCTGCCGGCGGCTTCGGTCGCCGGGTGGCGCAGTAAGCGCGGAAAAAGGGAACAAGGGCGATGTCCGAACCCGGTTTTGCCTCGCTCGGCCCCACCTTGCTCGCGCGCAAGGGCGGCGCCAAGCCTGCCATGCGTCCGCAGCTTGCGCCGCTCGTCAATGACGAGGCGGAACTTGCCGCACTGGCAGACGAACAGCTCGAGGATCTCGGCTGGAACGACATGGGCTCTGACGAGCATGGCGAAAGCCATGGCGAAATCAGTGCCGATGTGGTGCCGATCAATGCAGGCGTGGCCTCCCCAGACGGAGCAGCCTCGCACAGCCCGATAGTGCGCCGGCAGCAGCGCCGCCTCGAAGAGCGCGTGCTCGCGGACGCGGTTATGACGGGGCCGGAGGACGAGACCGACGAGCCGTTCGAAAGCTACGCGGACGACGGCGAATCGATTTACGATCTTGATGCCGAAGAAGCCGGCAGGCCCGAATCGCAGGACAGCCCCGCCCCGGCAGCGAAGGCCGTGCCGGCCCAGGCTGCTGCGGTGCGCAAGCCAGCACGCAATAGCGAGCGCCGCGCCGCCTTCACGTTGAGGCTCGACTCCGAACGCCATCTCAAATTGCGCCTTGCCGCGACCATGCAGGGCGTCAGCGCGCAGGTGCTGCTCACCGAAGCGCTCGACCGGCTGCTGGAGGACTTCGACGATCTCGACGTCATCGCCGCCCACCTCAAGCGCCACTGACACCAACGCAAGACGACCGAAGCGAATCAGCAGGATCAAATCAGGGGACCAAGATCATGGACCACAGCACCAAGACCGGCTTCACCGCACCGCGCCTCGCGCTGGCCGTTACCACCGCGCTCGCCGGACTGGCGCTTGCCGGATGCAGCACTTCGGGGGCGCCCCGCGCCGACCTATCGTTCTCCGATGCGCAGACTGCGCTGGCGAAGGGGCAAACCGACAAGGCAATTGCCCATGCCGAAGCTGCCGTGCTGGCCGAACCGCGCAACCCGGGCTACCGCGCACTGCTGGGTGCAGCCTATCTCGAGGCCGGACGCTTCCAGTCGGCGGCAACCAGCTTTGGCGATGCACTGGATCTTGGCGATGAAGACCCGCGCACGGTGCTGAGCTTCGCGCTCGCCAAGACCGCGACGGGCGAAGGTCGTGCGGCGGTGCAGGTGCTGGACGAATATGCCCGTGTGATCGATCCGGCCGATCTCGGTCTTGCCTATGCGCTGGCCGGTCAGCCGGAGCGCGGCGTGCATGTGCTGGTCAATGCGGTGCGTGACAGCGCAGAGGCGACCCCCAAGCTGCGCCAGAACCTTGCCTACACCTATGCGCTCGCGGGCAACTGGCGCGCGGCGCGGGTCATGGCTGCGGAAGACGTGCCCGCCGATCAGCTCGATGCGCGCCTGACCGAATGGGCAACCATTGCCGCACCCGAACATTTCCAGCAACGCGTCGCGGCAATGCTCGACGTGACGCCGCGCGTGGATGCGGGCCAGCCGCAGCGTCTGGCGCTGGCGAACTACCCGGCCGCCGCAGTGCTGGTGGCAGAATCGGCTGCGCAGGCCGAAGTGCCCGCGGTCGCACAAGCCGCGCCCGCACCGGTGGCGGCAGAAGCCGCGCCGACGGCGACCCCGAAGCCTAGCGTGGCTGAGGCTTTCGCCGCCCCGGCGCCTGCCGCAGCACCGGCTCCTGCCCGCACGGCCGCCGTGCGATTCGTCTCCAACCCGGTGGTGCAGAAGCTGCCGGAACGCAGCGCAACCCCTGCGCCTCGCGTCGCCGCCGCCTCGCAGCGCCGCATGGCCGCCACTGCCGCCCCCGCACCTGTCGCGAGCGACAAGGCCGCCAATACCCATCTCGTCCAGCTTGGGGCCTATGACAGCAAGATCGAGGCCGAACGCGGCTGGACTGTGCTCAAGCGCAAGTTCCCGCAGCTGAAGGATCACGACGTCGTCATCACCGAAGCGGTGGTCGATGGTCGCACCTTCTGGCGCGTCGCAGCGGCGGGCTTCGGCCCGAAGAGCGCACGCAGCATGTGCGGCACCGTCAAGTCGAGCGGACGCGGCTGCTTCGCCTATGCCAAGGTGAACCCGCCCGCGGGCGCCGTCGACAGCGGCGTGCGCTTGGCAGCCAATACGCGCCGCTAACCCGTTTCATCCGACGAAAGAGATTGCTCCCGGACGGCCATCGCCTTCCGGGAGTTTTCTTATGCGCCGAGCTTGACCCCGCCCTTCCACAGGCCGAGCACGCGCCCTTGCGCGCCCTGACGATCGAACGGGGTGTTGTCGGCGGTGGCTTCCATCTTGCGGCGATCAATTATCCACGGCGCATCCGGGTCGATCAACGCGATGTCGGCCTCCAGTCCTTCAGCCAGTTCGCCGGCCGGCACGCCAAGCAGGCGTGCAGGGTTACGGGCGACCAGATCGAAGGCGCGGGACGTATCGATTACGCCGTCGCGAACCAGATTGAGAATCATCGCCAGCAGGGTTTCGGCCCCCGCCATGCCCGGTGCGGCATCGGCAAACGGCAGGCGCTTGTCTTCCGGCCCGCGCGGATCGTGGCCGCTGGCAATCACGTCCACCGTACCGTCGGCGATCGCGGCCCGCGCTGCCTGACGGTCCTCCTCGCTGCGCAAGGGCGGGGAGAGACGGAAAAAGGTGCGGTAATCGACGGTCGCGAGGTCCGACAGCATGAAATGGGCAGGCGTAATCCCGCATGTCACCGCCACTCCGCGGGCCTTGGCTGCCCGGACCAGTTCAAAGCCCTGCGCCGTCGTCACCTGCCGGAAATGAAGCTTCGCCCCCGCCAGTTCCGCCAAAGCAATATCGCGTGCAATCGCCAGATCTTCGGCTTCCGCGGGAGCGGAGGGCAGGCCCAGCCGTGTCGCAATCTCGCCTGCGGTTGCCACCGCGCTGCCTGCCAGACCGGCATCCTCGGCATGGGTCACAACCACCAGATCGAGCATCGCGGCATATTGCAGCAGCCGCAGCATCACCCCCGAATCCGCGATCCAGCGCCGCCCGGTGGCAATCCCGCGCGCACCCGCCTGCTGCATAAGCGCGAGTTCAGCCAGCTCCGTACCTTCGAGCCCGCGTGTCGCAGCCGCGAGCGGGTGGACCCACAGATCGGGCTTCCCGCTCTTGGCGATAAAGCCGACCCGGCTCGGCAGATCGAGCGGGGGTGACTGGTCGGGCATCAGCGCCGCGCGCGTGATCCCGCCGAAATGGAACGCGGGCTTGTCGACAGCAAACACGCCCAGATCGACCAGCCCCGGCGCGACCAACTTGCCGCGTGCGTCGATCACCTCGTCGCCGTCCAACGCCCGCGCATCAGCGCCGATTGCGGCGATAGTCCCGTCCACGCAGCGAATCGCACCCGGCACCACGCCTTGCGAGGTCACCAGCTGCGCGTTGATGATGGTGAAAGGCCGCGCCTGCTTCATGCCCAGCCCTCCACGCCCCGCGCCTCGCGCGTCAGGATATCAAGGCAGGCCATGCGGATCGCCACGCCCATCTCCACCTGACGGGTAATCAGCGAACGGCCCGCCATGTCCGCCACTTCGCTGTCGATCTCCACCCCCCGATTCATCGGCCCGGGATGCATTACCAGCGCATCGGGCCGGGCAAGCGCCAGCCGATCCGTCGTCAGACCGTAGAGATGGCGATATTCGCGCGCCGAGGGAATGAACTGCCCGCTCATCCGTTCGGATTGGAGCCGCAGCATCATCACCACATCCGCCCCTTCGAGCGCCGCGTCGAAGCGGTGGAACACGCTCACGCCCATCGCCTCGACCCCGGCAGGCATCAGCGCAGGCGGCGCGCAGACCCGCACGTTCGCCCCCAGCACGGTCAGGCACAGGATATTGGAACGCGCAACGCGGCTGTGCAGGATGTCGCCGCAGATCACCACGTTGAGGCCGGTGAAATCCTCCGCGTTCTCCCCGCGCTCGCGCAAGGCATGGCGCAAGGTTAGCGCATCTAGCAACGCCTGCGTCGGGTGTTCATGCTGGCCGTCACCGGCATTGAGCACCGGACAATCGACTTTGTCGGCAATCAGCCCGGTCGCCCCCGAAGATCCGTGCCGGATCACAATCGCGTCGGCGCGCATCGCATTAAGGGTGATGGCGGTGTCGATCAGCGTCTCGCCCTTCTTCACCGAGCTTTGCGCCGCGTGCATGTTGACCACGTCGGCCCCCAACCGCTTGCCCGCGATCTCGAAGGACAGCAGCGTGCGCGTCGAATTCTCGAAGAAGGCGTTGATGATGGTCAGGCCCGACAAAAGGTCGGTATGCTTGCTGCGCTGACGGTTGAGCTGAACCCATTGTTCGGCTTCGTGCAGGAGATAGAGAACCTCGTGCCGTTCAAGTTGGCCAATGCCGGTCAGATCGCGGTGGGGAAAGGCCATGCGCCCTGCCGGAAAACGCCCTGTCGGCGCTGGATGTTCGCTCGCACTCATTAAAGCAATGCCCTTAGTCGAGCGCCATGCGCTGCTCAACCCGGTTTCCCATGGAAGTTGCCGTGCAAACCCCCTAGATCGGCAGAACTGACGAAAAAGGGGCATTTGATGAGTTTTGTCGGCAAGGTCTGGAAGGTTCTGGTCGGGGTCAAGGATGCCCTGGTGCTGCTGTTCATGCTGCTGTTCTTTGTGGCGCTGTTCGGCATCCTGTCGGCCCGCCCCAGCCCCGGTCAGGTGCGCGAAGGCGCCTTGCTGATCGACCTGTCGGGCTTCGTGGTGGAAGAAAAATCGGTCATCGACCCGCTTACTGCGCTGCTGAGCCGCTCTGCGCCGATCGAGGAATACCGCGCCCGCGACATCGTGCGCGCACTGGATGCCGCTGCAACCGACGAACGGATCAAGGCGGTGGTGATCGACATGACCACCTTCATGGGCGGCGGGCAGGTCCACCTGACCGAAATCGGCGAGGCAATGGACCGGGTCCGCGCCGCAAAGAAACCGGTGCTGACCTTTGCGCTCGGCTATGCCGACGATCACATGTTGCTAGCCTCGCACGCCAGCGAGGTCTGGCTCGATCCGCAGGGCGCGGCACTGGTGACCGGTCCGGGTGGCAGCTTCCTCTATTTTGCGGACCTGCTGCAAAAACTCGGCGTGAATGCGCGGGTCTATCGCGTCGGCGAATACAAGTCGGCGACCGAACCCTATGTCCGCAACTCGATGTCGCCCGAGGCGCGCGAGAATATCGGCGGAGTCTACGGCGCGCTGTGGGAGGAATGGCAGGCCAAAGTCAAGAAGGCCCGCCCCAAGGCCGATCTGGCACTGGTAACAGGCGATACAGCAGGCTGGATCGCATCGGGCAACGGCGACCTTGCTGACGCCGCGCTCAAGGCCGGACTGGTCGACAAGCTTGGCGACCGCACGCAGTTCGGGACGCGGGTGGCAGAAATTGTGGGCAAGGATAGCTGGAACAAAAAGCCCGGCGCCTTCGCGGCAAGCGAACTTACCCCCTTTCTGGCCGATATAGGCCCCGAGCGGGACGGCAAGAAGATCGGCGTCGTCACCATCGCGGGTGAAATCGTCGATGGCGAGGCCGGTCCCGGCACTGCCGGCGGCAAGCGGATCGCAGACCTGCTCGACGGGGCGCTCGACGATGATCTGGCGGCGCTGGTGGTGCGGGTCGATTCGCCCGGCGGTTCGGCCACCGCTTCCGAAGAGATCCGCCGCGCGATCCAGCGCTACCGCGACCGCAATATCCCGGTGGCGGTGTCCTTCGCCAATGTCGCGGCGAGCGGCGGCTACTGGGTAGCCACCTCCAGCGACCGGATCTTCGCACAGCCCGAAACCATCACCGGTTCGATCGGGGTGTTCGCTGTCCTGCCGAGTTTCGAACGGGCAGCGGCGAAGATCGGCCTCAACTCTGATGGCTATCGCACCACGCCGCTGGCCGGCCAGCCCGATATCGTTGGCGGCTTCTCGCCCGAGATCGATGCCGTGCTGCAGGCAGGCGTGGCATCGACCTACCGCGACTTCCTTGCGCGGGTTTCCAAAGCGCGCGGCCTCAGCGTGGAGAAGGTCGACGCCATCGGACAGGGCCGGGTTTGGGACGGCGGCACAGCGCGCCAGAACGGGCTGGTCGACCAGTTCGGCGGGTTGGAGGATGCACTGGCCTGGGCTGCCGGCAAGGCAGGACTCGAACAGGGCAAATGGCATCCGGTGTTCCTCGGCGCCGAGACGGATAATTACGATCCGTTGATACGCCGCCTGTTGACCAACGCAGTTGCACCGGCGAGCGCGCTGCCTGCCCGAGACGGTTTTGCCCTCGTCGCCCGCCGCCAGAACGAACTCTCTGTGCGCCTAGCCCGCGATGTCGAACGACTGACGGGTGTCACGGGCGTGCAGGCCTTCTGCCTCGAATGTCCGGGACGGCCGGTCGCACCCGCGTCGCGCACCGAAGGACCGAGCGGCTTGGCTGCATTGGCAAAGCTGCTGCTCGCGGACTGAGCGGGTACGGCAAAAAGTCGGAACGCCGGGCGCTACCAGTGCTTGCCAAGCGCCGACGGGCACAGTAAAGGCGCGCCCCTGTCCGGGCCGCACGGCCTAAACGGACGGGCGCGTAGCTCAGCGGTAGAGCACACCCTTCACACGGGTGGGGTCACAGGTTCAATCCCTGTCGCGCCCACCATCTTTTCAATCACTTGAGAAAGATGGTGCCGGTTTTCATAAGAGAACATGAAAAACGCGGTGTGAGCACGCACCAATCAACCCAAGATGATTTTCTCTGGCAACGATATTGTTGCGCCGCATTTCCTTCATTCTGCGTCGATTTTCTCCGGCTCAGAACCCACCCAATCGGCTTATGATCGAAGCTGGCAGCGCAAAAAGCGGATGAACTCGTAGCTCGTGGACACCTCAGGCTCCGACAAACACCGCTGCCCAGCAACAACAGTCATTTTCCCTGCACCGCTAGAAGGCCCGAGCTTCATCCAGATGAAGAACGCAAAGGGGCGCGCCGCCCAGAAAAGCTTGGAACTTGTGAGACATGGGACTGATCTTTGACCTAATCCTCTCGCGAAGAGATGAAACTCCGAAGGCCAAAATCAAGGGCGAATTTGGTTCGATTCCATGCAAGCATCCAAAACTAGGGTCCGGACTCATTAGAGCCACCATGTGACGAAGGCGGCGATGGCGATGGTTGCCATGAAGGTCTTGATGTTGCGGTCGAACCGAGTTGCTACGCGGCGCCAGTCCTTGAACCGGCAGAACATGCGCTCGACGACGTTGCGCTGGCGGTAGATCTGCCGGTCGTGCTCGACTTGGATCTTGCGGTTGGACTTTGAGGGGATGACGGGCGTGGTGCCGCGCTCGATCAGCCAAGAGCGCAAGGCGTTGCTGTCGTAGCCTTTGTCAGCGACCAGATAGTCCGAGGGCGGCACGGCATTGATCGCCAAGATCGCGACCTTTGCGTCGTGCGTGTTGCCGGGCGTTAGCAGGAGGACGTAGGGACGGCCCTTCTCGTCGCAGATAGCATGGAGCTTGGTGTTCCTTCCGCCTTTGGTGATGCCGATACCATGAGCCAAGCCCCCCCTTTTGCGCCGCCAGCAGTGCGGTGGACCTTGATGCACGAGCTGTCGATGAACAGCTTCGATGGCACGCCGTCGATCCCGGAAAGATCGGCCAAGATGCGCTCCCAAACGCCGCGCTCGGCCCAGCGCCGGAAGCGGTTGTAGAGAGTCTTATTGGGGCCGTAGACGTGTTCGGGACAATCGCCCCAACGAACGCCGCTTTTAAGCGCATGGACAATGCCGGAGAGCACCCGCCGATTATCGACCCTCGGCATCCTGCGCGTATCCTGCGGTAGGAGCGGCTCAATCCGCGCCCACTGCTCATCAGAAAACCAGAAGAAATCCGCCATCTGCCATGCCTCCTCACTGGAAACACATGAATCACATCCCGGCGCTGCTGGGAATCCTGTTTATGGGTCCGGACCCTAGATGCCATTGAAAAGTTACGCGCCAAAGCTGACGGTACCCCGGAAGAGGGTGACGTCACAGCGATCGGGGCAATTCTAGTCGCCCAGCCAATCGGCTGTGATCTCGCCCCTGTGCCCTTCCGGTGCTAGCGCGGCGCGCAGTGCCCCCAGCAGCGGCGGCAGTCCCTGCGTGAAGGCGTAGGGCGGGTTGATGATGAACAGGCCGGCGCCGTTATAGAGTCCGGGCTGATCGGCATCATAGAGCCAATGCTCCACTGTGAGGAACTTTGGGATGCCAAGCCTGCCGAGCTTGTCCTTCCACCGCAGATGCGCCGCCCGGTCTTTCAGCGGATACCAGATCACCGTGACGCCATGTGCCCATTTGCGGTGCGCGGCGGCGAGGGTGGCGGTGATACGGGCACGCTCGTCGGTCTGCTCGTAGGGCGGATCGACCACAACCACGCCGCGCGGCGATTTTGTCGGCAGTAGTGCCAGCCATAGCTCGTAGGCGTCGCGCTCATGCACGGCAGCGGGCGTGCCGCGCATCGCACTGCGCAGAGAGCGGGCGTCCTCCGGGTGTTTTTCATTGAGGATCAACAAATCCTGCCCTCGCAGGAGTTGCGACAGAATGTGCGGGCTTCCGGGATAGAGGCGCGGCCCCCTCCCTGCGTTCATCCCTTCATTCACTGCCATCACGGCTGTGCGGTAGTCGTCCAGCAGGGGGTTCGGATCGGCAAAGGCGCGCAGCACGCCTCCGGCGGCCTCTCCGGTGCGCTGGGCTTCGTTACCCTCGAGATCATAAATCCCGCAGCCGGCATGGGTGTCGATCAGGGTCAGCGCGCTCTCCTTGATCTGCAAGGCCCGCACGAGGGCGATCAGCAGAGCGTGCTTCACGACATCGGCGCTATTGCCGGCATGGAAGGAGTGGCGATAATTCATGGGACTCCGGAATCCTGACGACGAGCCTTTAGACGAGTTCTATTTCCCGCCTAGACCGAGATTTCCGCAAAGTGCCCCGGTTCCAGTCCCGCGACAGTCCAGTCGCCGATCGACCAGCGCACCAGCCTGAGGGTGGGGAATCCCGCCGCTGCCGTCATCCTTCGCACCTGGCGGTTGCGCCCTTCGCGGATGGTGATTTTGAGCCAGCTGTCCGGAATGGATTTGCGCTGGCGTATCGGTGGATCGCGCGGCCACAGATCCGGCGCATCAATACGGGCAACTTCGGCTGGCAGGGTCATGCCGTCCTTCAGCCGGATGCCCTGCCGCAAGCTTTCCAGCTCCTGCTCCTGCGGATCGCCTTCGACCTGCACAAGATAGGTCTTGGGCAGCTTGAAGCGCGGATCGGCAATGCGCGCCTGCAATCGCCCGTCATCGCATAGGAGCAACAGGCCCTCACTGTCCCGATCCAGCCTTCCGGCGGGATAGACGCCCTTCACCGCAATGAAGTCCGACAATGTCGATCGAACCGTCGGCGACCCGCGATCGGTGAATTGCGACAACACGCCGAAGGGTTTGTTGAACAGAAGCAACCGGGCCATCCCGAGTTCATACCGCTCGATTGCGGCTATGTCTGCAAGTCCATGCCACCGCCGGACAGGCTGATTGCTTTACCGGAAGTCATTTCGGCAATCCGCACGCCCTTTTCGGACAGTGTGAAATAGTCCGCTTCGGGATAGGCCAAACACCCCTCCCCGCTTGACCCGGCGCACGACTTCGCGGCAAGGCTCGCGCTCTCATTCCATGCGGGCAAAGCGAGGATATCTGATGCGGAACAAGCTGTGGGGCCGGTGCCTCGTCGTGCTGGCGGCACTGTGGGGGGTGGCTGCGCCCGCGCAGGCGCAGTCGTTTGCGCAAGGGACGTTCGATCCTACAATCCCGACCCTGACCGAAACGGTCGGCCATGCGCCGGGCACCCGCATCACCTCGCCCGACCAGACCTATGCCTATCTCAAGGCGCTGGTCGCCGCCGCGCCCGACCGCACGCGCATGGTCCAGTATGCGAGCACCTGGGAAGGCCGCCCGCTTTACTACGTGATCCTTTCCTCGCCCGACAATATCGCCCGACTCGACGCCATTCGGGCCGATCTGGCCAATATCGCAGCCGGGCGCGCCTCAAACGGCGCAGCACTGCCGGTGACGTGGCTGGCCTATGGCGTGCACGGCAACGAAATCTCCTCGACCGATGCCGCGCTGATGACCGCCTATCATCTGCTCGCCGCGCAGGGCGATGCCCGGGCCGACAAGATCATGCGCGAAACGATCGTGGTGATCGACCCGATGCAGAACCCCGACGGGCGGGCGCGGTTCGTCAACAATTTCCTTGCCGCGAGCGGAATCGATCCGGCAGCGGACCGTCAGGCCGCCGAGCATGACGAGCCTTGGCCGAGCGGGCGGGTCAATCACTACATGTTCGATTTGAACCGCGACTGGTTCACGCTTTCGCAGCCCGAGACCCGCGGCAAGGTCGCCGCGATCCGCAGCTGGAACCCGGTGGTGGTGGTCGACCTGCACGAGATGGGCGGGGACGAGAGCTATTTTTTCAGCCCCGCCGCGCAGCCTTTCAGCCCCAATCTCACGCAGGCACAGATCCGCGCCTACGAGCTGATCGGCCGCGCCAACGCCGCCGCTTTCGACGCCATGGGCGAGCCCTATTTCACCCGCGAGGTCTATGACCTGTTCTACCCCGGCTACGGCGATACCTGGAACGCGCATCAGGGCGCGATCGGCAGCACCTACGAACAGGCCTCCGCACGCGGTCTCGTGTTCGAACGGCGCGACGGGACCGAGCTGACCTATGCTGACGGGGTGCGCAACCACTTCACCACCAGCCTTGCCACGGCAGGAGCGGTGGCGGACAATCCGCAGCGGTTCCTCAGCGACTTCGCGCAATATCGCGCCGCCAATGCCAATGGTGCGGCAGGACGCGGCACCTACCTGATCGATCTTTCCAAGCGGCGCTGGAATGCCGAGAGCCTCGGCCGGCGGCTCGCCGCGCAAGGGATCACCGTGCTGCGCCGCGAAGGCCCAGCAAGCGCATGCGGCAAGAGCTTCCCGCAGGGCTATCTCGCCGTCCCGCAGGCGCAGCCCGCTGCGCGGCTGGTGAAGAGCCTGCTCGACCGCGACACCCCGCTGCCGCCCGACTTTCTGGAGGAGCAGGAGCGTCGCCGCTCGCAAGACCTGCCGCACGAGCTTTATGATGTCACCGCATGGTCGGTCGGGTTGATGGCGGGAACCGATGTCACGCTGTGCAACGCCGCCGCGACCGGCGATGCGCTCGCTGCCGAAACACCGATCGCGCCGCTGAACGAAGGTTCGGGCGCCTTTGCGATTGCCGTGCCGTGGACCGACAGCGGGCAGGCACGCCTCGTTACGCTCGCGCTGCGCGACGGGATCAAGGGCCGCGTCACCGACAAGGCCTTTACCTCCGGCGGAAACACTTTCCCGCGCGGTACGGTGGTGTTCCCGGCGGGCGACAACTCACCCGAGAATATGGCCCGCCTCGCCATGCTTGCGCGCGAAGTCGGCGCGCATACCGTGGCGCTTGCTTCAGGCTGGGTGGACAGCGGCCCGAACCTTGGCAGCGAAAGCTTCGTGCGGCTGAGCTTGCCGCGCGTCGCGATCGCGTGGGACGATGGCATCTCTCAGCTGAGCGCGGGCGCGATGCGCTATGTGCTCGAACGCCGGCTTGGCCTGCCGGTTACGCCGATCCGCACCCAGCGCCTCGCGCGCGCCGATCTGTCGGAATATGACGTGCTGCTGGTGCCCGAAGGCGATCCTTCCGCGATCCTCGGCGAAGGCGGGCAGCGCACCATCCGCGATTTCGTCCGCAAGGGCGGCGTGCTGGTGGCAGTGGGCGACAGCCTCGAAACCTTCAGCGGTGGCGACAGCCCGATGCTCGCGGTCAAGCGCGAGGCGGCCCTTGGGCGCGATCCGGGCGCAGGCGGGGACGACGCGGAGGCAGGCCTTGCCGAAGCGCTCGAAATTGCGACCGACGCCGAGTATCGCGAGGCGATCAAGGACGAAAAGGCGCTGCCAGACACCCTGCCCGGCGCGTTGCTCAACGTTGTGGCCCAGCGCGACCACTTTCTGTCCGCAGGTTACGACGACGGCGGCGTGGTGCTGGCAACCGGAACGCAGATTTTCACTCCGCTCGATCGTGCCGACGGGGTCAACGTGCTGCGCTTTGCCGCGCCCGGCAACCTGATTGCCAGCGGTTATGTGTGGGACGAAAACCGCCGCCAGCTGGCCTACAAGCCCTATCTGATGGCGCAGCGGCAGGGGCGCGGGCTGGTGATCGGCTTTGCCCATGACCCTTCGACCCGCGCCTATCTCGACGGGCTCGACCTGTTGATTGCCAATGCGGTGCTCGTCGCGCCCTCACGGGTGCGCTGATCCGCCTTGCGCCTCTAGGCTAAGCGGGTCGATTGTGTCATGCCTGCGGGCATGGCGCTGTTCGAAGCCCTTGTCGCCCTTCATGTCGCCACCGGAGCGGTGGGGCTGACGGCATTCTGGGGGCCGATCGTCACACGCAAGGGCGCGGCCAACCACCGCAAATGGGGGAAGGTCGCCTGCTACGGCTTCCTCGGCGCGGGCGCGCTGGCGATCGCGATGGCGCTGCTATCGCTTTACGGGCCGGAACAGCGGCATCCGGAGGTTACCGACCGTCAATTGTTCGACGGGTTGTTCGGGTGGATGATGCTCTATCTCGGCGTGCTCACCATCGGCTTTGTCGACTATGGCCTTGCGGTGGTGCGCCACAACCGTGACCGCCGCGCGCTGCGAGCCCCGCGCTATCAGGCGGTGATAGCGGCCGTGGTGATTTCCGGCGCCTGGTGCGGCTATTTCGGTGTCTTGGTCGGGCATCCGCTGATGGTGCTGGTGGCTTTCATCGGCATCGTCGCGATGCTTATCCAGCAACGCTACATCTGGCGCACAGGCGAGCCCGCGCGCGGCACGCACGTCGGCGAACATTTCCGTGCGCTGATCGGCATGGGCATCTCGGCCTACACCGCGTTCCTTTCGGTCGGGTTGATCCGGCTGGTGCCCGAACACGTGTTCAACCCGGCGATCTGGGCCGGCCCGAGCGTAATCGGGGTCAGCCTGATCATCTGGTTCACGATCAAGGGCAAACGCCCTGCCAAACCGTCAGGCGTGCGCCCACATCCGCAACAGGTTGGCGATGGTCTTGTCGAGCGTCAGTAGCTCGCTCGATTGCGCGGGCAGCTTCTGGCGCAGGGAAGTGCGCAGGTTTTCCAGATCGAACAGCATTTCCCGGCGCGCCTGATCGGCAACAAGGCTTTCGATCCAGCCAACGCACACCACCCGCTCGCCCCGCGTCACAGGCTTCACCTCGTGGATGCTCGTGGAAGGGTATAGCACCAGTTGGCCGGCATCGCCTTTCACCTCCTGGCTCATCCCGGCGGCGTGGATCAGCAACTCGCCGCCGTCATATTCCTCCCGGGGCGTGAGGAAGAGCGTGAAGGACAGATCGGTGCGCAAACGGGCAGCGCCCTTGCCCATCAGGGCATTGTCGACATGCGCGCCGTATTGCCCGTCCACACCGGTCTTGCTGACGATCAGCGGTGAAAAGCGGCGTGGCTGGGCGGCGGCCTTCACCACTGCGTTTTCGGCGATCAGCGGCAGCAATTCGTCATGCACCCGCTTTCCGGCGGAGCTGTCCATGGCCGCCTGCAGGTTGCGCTTCACCTCGCGCGCGACCGCGCCTGCCGTCTCGCGTCCGTCGCGCCATTCGAGCATGGCGATGCGTTCGCGCAGCGCTGCGAGATGCTCGGCATCGTCAAGAGCATTGATGACAAGGATCATGGCCGAAGGCTGTATCTTGACCGGCGCGCCAAGGAAAGCGCGCCGGTCGGCAAAGCCAGCGTTCAGTCGCCGCCATTGGCTGTGGCGGTGCCCTCCGCAATCATCGCCAAGGCCTTGTCCCGCGCGGCTTCGGGCGATTCCTTGCCTGCCTTGATGAGATCGGCGAGGATCAGCAGTTCGTTGGCAATCGCGGTGCCTGCGCCCGGCTCCTGTTCGATGCGAAGGCCGCCATTAGCTTCCGCGACTTCATCCCACTTGCCGCGTACCGCGTCCCAATAGGCTTTGGTCTTGGCCCAGTAATCCTCTGCTGCGGCGACATTGTAGCCGTCGAACCGCTCATAGGTATTGAGAACATATTCCTGCACTACGGGCACCAGTTCGCCGCTCCCGTCCTTAGCCGGCATCAGCTTGGTGTTGTCCTGCCAGTGGATCCAGCCGTTGGGGGTCAACTGGTGGCGATTGATGCCCACATAGCGATCATAGACCGGGTTGCGGATTGCATCGCGCCGGGCGAGCGGGCGGGTGGTCCAGTTGGAACGCCAGCGCTTTACGCCAAGGGTCGTCTCCCACTGACCCCAACCGGCATAACGCGGACTGTCGTCAACCTGATAAACCGTTTGCGACCAGCGCCCCTTGCGCAGTTTGTCCGGCACCGCAGTCCATTCCCAGCTGTCGCCGCCCGCATAGGCGAGGATCTTTTCGGGCTCGTATTGCCAGTCCTGGCGCCAGTGCTTGACGACGTAGGGGTTGGCATCGTCGCCGGTCACCAGAAGATGCTGGAGCACGATGCGTGTGCCGGTATCCTCGATCACGCGGACGGATTCGTAGCCGCCGGAAATCTTGCGATCGAGCGGTTCGTAATCCTCCATCCAGGGGGTCGATTCCTGCATGTCGAAGGTCACCTTGAAATCGCCCGCCATGGCGAGAATGGCTTCTCGGTCGGCTTCAAACGCGGCCTTGGCTGCATCATCGGTGCGGATGATCGGATCGTCGGCCAGTGCAGGTGCAGGCACCGCAACGAGCGCGAGCGCGGCGAGGCCGGAGGCGAGGAATGTCTTGGTCAGTCGGTTCATGTCAGTCCTCCTTTAGGGTCAGAAGCGGTAGCTGGCCGAGACGCTGAAATTGCGCCCCGGGCGGGTAAAGGCGTCGAGGATTCCGGCATCCTCAGTGCGCAGACCGCGCACGTCGGACCACAGCGCGTATCGCTCACCGGTGAGGTTGAAGAGGCCCGCGCGCAGCTTCAGTTGCTCGGTCACGGCATAGAATGCGGTGAGGTCGAGGATGGTCGAGGCCGCCGGACGCACGAACAGGTCGGTGCCGTCTGCCGCGCGCTCGAGTTCGTCGCCCCCTTTGCGCGCGTTGTGCGTGAGGATCAGTTCGCCCCCGAAGCGTCCTTCCGGATCGCGATAACCAAATCCCGCGACGAGGTTGAACGGATCGATCGTGTCGAGCGGAGTGCGGCTGCCGCCGGGCGCGATGATATCGCCATCGGCATAGGCCATCGCCAGCCGCGCGTTCCAGCCGCTGTCGAGCTTCATCTCGGCACGTGCTTCCAGCCCCTCGATCTCGACCGCGTTGAAATTGACAAACTGGAAGATCGCCGGGTTTTGCGGCGTGAAGCTGCCGCTCACCACTTGCTGGGCGATGAAATTGTCGTAATCGCCGCGAAAGCCGGTGAGCTGTAACGAGAAGACATCGCCCACATAGCGTGAACCCACTTCCCAGCTTTCGCTGGTTTCGGGCCGTAGATCGGGATTGGGCACCGAGGTGTAGCCGCCCGCGATGAATTCGAAGAAATTGTTCACCTGCGAAGGGGTCGGCGCGAGGAAACCCTGTGCGTAGTTGCCGAAAAGGATCACGTCGCCTGCCAGCTTTATCGTCGCACCGAATTTGGGACTGAGGCGGCTGTCGCTTTGGCCTTGCGGGTTGAAGCTGGTCAGCAGCGGGTCATCGGTCGGATCGAGATCGTAAAAGTCGAAGCGCAGAGCCGGAAACAGGGTCAGCGCCCCATCCAGCAAGGTGATTTCGTCCGACACGAAGATGCCGCCCAGCGTGAAGTCGGTGACGGGGAAAGCGCGGGTCGGGAAGCTCTCGCCGCGACCGGGGAAGGTGCCGTCACGCAGACCCTGCTGGCGGGTCCAGCTGACATCGCCGCCGAATGCGATGCGGTGCTGCATCCCGACGATTTCGAACGAGGAACGCGCCTCGCCGACGACGCCGTAGATCCGGTTTTCAAAGGTGTTCAGCCGCTCGCGGTCGGGCGCAGGTACGAATCCGAGCGCAGTGCGTTCTTCGAAGGTGAACTGACGGTCCTCGGCATCCTGCCAATAGGCCGACACGAAAGCATATTCGATCGCATCGTCGGGACTGCCGTCATAGGTCCAGTCGAGCGAAGCACGAACGCGTTCGTTGGTGTCGCGCGCATTCAGGGCATCGACTGTCCAAACCGGCGCGGGGCCGAACAGGAAGGCGGGACCGAGGCCGGTCAAAACTTCGGTTTCGACTGCTGCATCAAGCCATTCGCCGGTCAGCCGGACACGGTGCGGGCCATTATCCCAGACGAGCTTTGCGAGCACCGCATTGCTCCGCCCGTCCTGCGGGTTTGGCACAGTGCGGTCCGGGCCAATGCCGTCGTTGCGCCCTCGGTTGTCGATCTCCTGAAAGTCGCGGCGGGTATAGGCGACCATGGCCGAAAGATCGCCGCTTTGCCCGGCCAGCGTCGCGGTCTGCGCGAATTCGTTGTCCTCGCTCGAGAACTGTGAGGTGACGAAGCCGCCGAAACTTTCAGCTGCGATAAGATCGACCGGATCGGCCGTCACAAAGCTGACCGCGCCGGCCAGCCCGTCGCTGCCGTAAAGCGCCGAGGCCGGGCCGCGCAGGATTTCGACCTGCTTCACGAGGCTGACGTCGGTAAAGCCGCCGCGCCCGGCATCCTGCGCGCCGAAGGCAAAGCCCTGCGGGCTGCGGATTCCGTCGACCTGGATCAGCACACGGTTGCCGCCGATCCCGCGGATGACGAAGTCCTCGTTGCGGGCGCGGCCCGTCGATCCGAAGGCTGCACCGAAGCGGGCCGGCGCACGGCGAACAGTGACGCCGGGTTCGAACCGCACCAGATCGCGGATGTCGGTAGCGAGCTGGTCGGCAATGTCTTCGCTGGTGATGACGGTGACGGTGGCCGGCGCCTCTTCCTGCAACACGGGCGTCCGCGTCGCGGTGACGGTGATGCGCCCTGTCTGCTGCTGGTTTTCGGCTTCGGCTGCGGTGCTTTCGGTAACTTCGGCTGCCGAAGCTGCATGAGCGGTCGCAAGCGCAATGCCGACGGCAGCAAGAGAGGGACGTGCGATGGTGGAACGCAAGCTGTTCAAAACGGGGGCTTCCTACTGGAGGGAGAGGGGATGCCCGCCTTGTGACGTTATTGCGAATGAGAGTCAATAGTGCTGCTAATGCGAATCGCTCGCGCAATGATCTGCGCCAAAGGGCGCACACAAAAGGCGCCTGCATCGCGGCATATCCGACAGAGTTTCACAAGATTTTCGGTCGGCGCAGCACGCCTGCCGCAGAGCAATCAGCGGCGCAGTACGCCGTCGGCCAGCAGGCGGTTGATCCCGGCCGCCACTTCGTCGGGGGACATCTCCGCCCCGCCCCACACCACGTATCGCAGGCCGACAAAAACGTTCATGCCCATGACGGCCCACGCCTCGAGCTCGCCCAGCCCGTCGCGAAACTCGCCGGTGGCAGACCCAGCGCGAAGGCGGTCGGCAATGCGGTCGGCGATCGTCTGGTAGTGGGTGCGATAACTTTCGGGATCGACGAATTCGGCCTCGTCGATGATGCGGTATATTTCCTTGTGCTCAGCCGCGAAGCCGAGGAACGCGGCCAAAGCGGCACGCTCGATTTCCAGCGCCCCCATGTTGTCGGACAAGGCCGAACGCGCGCTCGTGCGTACCTTCTCGCTCATGTCGGCAACCAGCGCACGGAACAGCGCATCCTTGCTGTCGAAATAGGTGTAGAAGCTTCCCAGCGCCACGCCTGCGCGGCGGGTGATCGAGCTGACCGAGGCTTCGTGAAAGCCTTTCTCGCCGAATTCCTCGGCCGCAGCATCCAGCAACTTGCGCAACGTCCGCCGCCCGCGCTCGGTACGCGGCGCCTTGGCATCGCCACACGCCGCGTCCGCGGATGCCACCGCGGATACGACCTTCGTCCCGGATGCCCGAGTGTTGCCCATCAGCTACTCCCTCCGCGCATTCGGTAGGACTTGCGCCGCTTGCGCACAAGTCTAAACTTGAAAGGTGGTTCAACTTTCAATATTGGTCGGATCACAAGAGGGCAGGAGAGGAATTACCCCATGACGAAAATGCTTTGCGCACGCGCGTTGCTGCTTGCCGGTTGCGCCGGAATTGCCACCCTGGCCGCACCGGCCTTCGCGCAGGACTCTGTTGCGGACACCGCCGCGAGCGAGGCCGAGGAAGATGGCGTGATCATCGTCACCGCCCGCCGCCGCGAGGAACGCCTGATCGATGTACCGCTCTCGGTCACCTCGCTTTCGGGCGAAAGCCTAGTGCAGCAGGGCGTGCAGGACCTGACCCAGGTCGCCCAGCAGGTTCCCAACCTGACGCTTGAGGTCAGCCGCGGCACCAACACCACGCTCACCGCCTTCATCCGCGGCGTGGGTCAGCAGGATCCGGTCGCCGGGTTCGAGGCCGGCGTGGGCCTGTATATCGACGACGTCTATCTCAACCGCCCGCAGGCTGCCGTGCTCGACATTTACGACGTCGAACGCATCGAAGTGCTGCGCGGCCCGCAGGGCACGCTCTACGGCCGCAACACGATCGGCGGCGCGATCAAGTATGTCACCGCCAATCTGCCCGAGGATACCAGCGTCAAGATCCGCGGCACTTATGGTTCCTACGATCAGGCCGACCTGATCGTGTCGGCATCGACCCCGATCACCGACAACCTCAAGATCGGCGCAAGCGGCGCGCGCCTGTCGCGCGGGGGCTTCGGCGACAACCTCACGCTGGGCACAGAGAATTACAACAAGGACGTGTGGGCAGCGCGCGGCACGATCGAATTCGACAGCGGCCCGGTATTTGTCCGCCTGTCCGGCGACTATATCAAGGACAATAGCCAGGCGCGGCAGGGACACCGCCTCATCCCCGGCCAGCTGTCGGGGGCGCCGGTGCTGGACAATGTGTTCGACACCCGCGCGGGCCTGAACATCGTCGATCAGGAAGTCGAAGCCTATGGCGGCGCGCTGAATGTCGCGATCGAGCTCAGCGATACCCTCACCTTCAAGTCGATCACCGGCTACCGCGAGGATTCGTCGACCACCCCGATCGACTTCGACAGCCTTCCCGCAGTCGACCTCGACGTGCCGGCGATCTACGAGAATGATCAGTTCAGCCAGGAATTCCAGCTGCTGTATGAAGGCGACCGCCTGTCTGGCGTGCTCGGCTTCTACTACCTCGACGCCAACGCCTTCACCGCGTTCGACGTGGCGCTGTTCACCACGCTCAACGGCCTCACCGCTCAGACACTCGGCGATGTCGATACCAAGACCTGGTCGGTATTCGGCGATTTCACCTATGATCTGACCGACACCATCAGCGTGTCGCTGGGCGGCCGCTATACCAACGACAAGCGCTCCAGCCGCGTGCTGCGCACGACCTTCCTCGGCGGGTTCTCAGATCTGTTCGGCGGCGCGGGCTTCCCGATCGCGGTTACCAGCGATTTCGATGGCAGTGCGACGTTCAAGGACTTCAACCCGCGCGCCTCGATCAGCTGGCAGCCGAACCGCGATCACAACGTCTATTTCACCTATTCGCAGGGCTTCAAGGGCGGCGGGTTTGACCCGCGCGGCCAGACCACCGCGTGCCGCAACAGCGCCGGCGGCGCCTGTACCGCGGACGAGGTGTTCGACTTCATGGCGTTCGATCCGGAAACGGTCGACAGCTTCGAGCTGGGCTGGAAGGCCTCGCTGCTCGATAACCGCCTGAACATCCGTCTTGCCGGGTTCATCGGCCAGTATGACGATGTCCAGATCCCCGGCTCGGTCGGTTTCGACAGCAATGGCGATGGCACCAACGACAGCTTTATCGGCATCACCTCGAACGCGGCGAGTGCCGACGTCAACGGGATCGAATTCGAAGGCACGGCGCTGGTGGGCAAGGACTTCGCGGGCGACGGCAGCCGCTTCAGCATCAACTGGTCGCTGGGCGTGCTGGATGCCAAGTTCAACACCTTTATCGATGCTTTCGGCAATGACGTGGCCGATCAGCGGGTGTTCCAGAACACCCCCGACATCACCGCGCACATGGGCTTCAACATGGGCCTGCCGGTGGCGAGCGGGATGGTCGACTTGATCGGCCTTGCCTCGATGCGTTCGGACGCGAGCCAGTTCGAAGTGCCCAACCCGTTCCTCGATCAGGACGGCTTCGTGCTGGTCGATGCGAGCATCGTCTACACCCTCGACAGCGGGCTGTTCTCGATCGGGCTGCACGGCAAGAACCTGTTTGACAAGGAATACATCGTCGCAGGCTACAACTTCGTCGCGGGCGGCACGCCTCCGGGCACGCCGTTCGTTCCGACGCTGGGCCGCGAAGGCACGCTGACCGGCTTCTACGGCGATCCGCGCCGGATCTTCGTGACTGCGCAGGTCAATTTCTGATCTGCTCTCCCCGGGACGGGCGGCGGCCTCTCAGCCAATCACCGCCGCCCTTCCCCTCTTCCCTTGATGAACGCGAGCGGGCATAGGCCCGTGCCATGCACGACATCCGCTTCATCCGCGAAAACCCCGAATCTTTCGATGCAGCACTGGCCCGGCGCGGCCTCGAACCGCTCGCCGCCGGCCTGATCGCGCTGGACGAGGAACGCCGCGCGCTCACCACTCAGGTGCAGCTCGCGCAGAGCCGCCGTAACGAAGCGTCGAAGCTGATCGGCGCGGCGATGAGCAAGGGCGACAAGGAAGCCGCCGAGGCGCTGAAGGCAGAAGTCGCCGCGCTGAAGGACGAAATGCCCGCGCTCGAAGCCCGCGCCGACGAGGCTGCGGCGAAGCTGAAAGCGGCGCTGGAGATCATCCCCAATCTGCCCGCCACGGACGTGCCCGATGGTGCAGGCGAAGAGGAGAATGTCGAGGTCAGCCGCTGGGGCACCCCGCGCGAATTCGACTTCGAACCGAAGGAACACGCCGATATCGCGCCAGCCCTCGGCATGGATTTCGAAACCGGCGCACGGCTCTCCGGCGCACGCTTCACCTTCCTGCGCGGCGACATGGCGCGCCTCCACCGCGCGCTCGGCCAGTTCATGCTAGACACCCAGACCCGCGAGCAGGGCTATCAGGAATGCAACCCGCCGGTGCTGGTGGGCGACGATGCGATGTACGGCACCGACAAGCTGCCAAAGTTTGCCGAGGACAGCTTCTGCACCACCAACGGGCGCTGGCTCATCCCCACCTCGGAAGTCTCTCTCACCGCCAGCGTCATGGGCGAGCTGCTCGACGAGAGCGCGCTGCCGATGCGCCTCACCGCGCTTACCCTGTGCTTCCGCTCCGAAGCGGGCGCAGCCGGGCGCGATACGCGCGGTTTCATCCGCCAGCACCAGTTCGAGAAGTGCGAGCTGGTAAGCATCGTGCGGCCCGAGGACAGCGAGGCCGAACACCAGCGCATGATCCGCGCGGCCGAAACCATCCTTGAAAAGCTGAACCTGCCCTATCGCAAGCTGCTGCTGTGCACCGGGGACATGGGCTTCGGCGCGCGCAAGACCTATGATCTGGAGGTCTGGCTGCCGGGGCAAGGCGCCTTCCGCGAGATCAGCTCGTGCTCGAACACCGGCGATTTTCAGGCGCGCCGGATGAACACCCGTTACCGCGTCGCGGGGGAGAAGCGCACCGAGTTCGTCCACACATTGAACGGCTCGGGCCTTGCGGTCGGGCGCACGCTGGTGGCGGTGATCGAGAATTATCAGAACGCCGACGGCAGCGTGACCGTGCCCGACGCATTGCAGCCTTACATGGGCGGCATCACCAAGCTGGAGCCTGCCCGCTGATGCGCATTCTGCTGACCAATGACGACGGCGTGCACGCCCCCGGCCTGAAGGTGCTGGAAGAGATCGCGCGGCAATTCTCCGACGATATCTGGATTTGTGCGCCTTCGGAGGAACAGTCGGGCGCGGGCCATTCGCTCACGCTGACCCGCCCGGTGCGGCTCAACAAGCTGGGCGAGAGGCGCTTTGCCGTCACCGGCACGCCGACCGATAGCGTGATGATGGCGCTGCGCACGGTGATGGATTCTCCGCCCGATCTGATCCTTTCAGGCGTCAATCGCGGGGCCAATCTGGGCGACGATATCACCTATTCGGGCACCGTTTCCGCCGCGATCGAAGGCGCATTGGCAGGCATTCGCGCGATCGCCTTCAGCCAGGTCTATGCCCGCGAAGGCATGGGCGACGACGTGCCTTTCGGCGCGGCGCGCGAATGGGGGCCCAAAGTGCTTGCGCCGCTGCTCGACGCGCCGATGGCCGAACGCACGTTGATCAACGTCAACTTCCCCGCGATTGCCCCTGAACAGGTCAAGGGCATCCGCGTGGTGCGGCAAGGCTTCCACGACTATTCGCGCGGCAGCATCGTCGAAGGCCGCGACCCGCGCGGCTACCGCTATTTCTGGTTCGGGCTCGACCCGATCGAACACACGCTCGATCACGGCACCGATCTGGAGGCAATCGACGAAGGCTATGTCGCGGTGACGCCGCTCCAGCTTGACCTGACCCATTATTCGACCATCGGCGTGCTGGCCGAGCGGTTCGGGGACTGAGCGGAGGCGGGGGCGGATGGCCGAGAGCAAACCGGGCCGCAATCCCTTCCGCCGCAAGGCGATGCTGGCGAGCCAGTTCCGCCCGCTGCGTCGCGCGGTCAAGATCCCCGTCTGGGGCGACCTGGGCCTGAGGGCAGGCTTTGCTTTTGCCCTGCTGTTCATGGTCATCATGATTCACTGGTACGACCGGGCCGGGCTGATCGACAATGTCGACGGGCATATCAGCTTCCTCGACGTGGTCTATTTCACCATGATCTCGGTCACCACCACCGGCTTTGGCGACATCGCCCCGGTGTCCGACCGCGCGCGGCTGATAGAGGCGGTGATCGTCACCCCGGTGCGTATCGCCGTGCTGTTCATCTTCGTGGGCGCGGCCTATGATTTCGTCATCAAGCGTAGCTGGGAGAAATGGCGCATGGCTCGCATTCAGGAACAGCTCACCGATCATGTTGTGGTGCTGGGCTATGGCGTGTCCGGCTCGCAGAGTGTGGGCGAACTGGTCGAGCGCGGCATCGATCCGCGCCGCATCGTGGTGATCGACCCGAGCGAGGAGCGGCTTGCCGAGGCGGAAAAGCTCGGCGTCAACGTGATGGCCGCAGACGCGACCCGTGACGAAACGCTGAAGGCGGTGCGCATCGCGCAGGCGCAAAGCGTGCTGGTATCGGCCGGGCGCGACGACACCTCGATCCTGATCGTGCTGACCGTGCGCCATCTCGCGCCCGACGTGCCGATCAGCGTGGTGGTGCGGGCTGACGATAACGAGCTGCTCGCGCGGCAGGCGGGGGCAAACAACGTGATCAACCCGGTGCGCTTCACCGGCCTTTTGCTGGCCGGCAGCGTCAAGGGCGAACACATTGCCGATTACCTTGCCGATCTCGCCAGTGTCGGCGGGCGGGTGCAACTGGTGGAACGGGTGGTCAGCGCCGAGGAATGCGGCTGCCCGATCACCGATCTCAAGAGCGGCGGTCAGGGCCTGCGCATCTACCGCAATGGTCGTGCCATCGGTTTCTGGGAGGACGAATGCCAGAACCTGCAGCAGGGCGACGTGGTGGTCGAAATCGTGCCGA
Source organism: Erythrobacter fulvus (assembly GCF_028595285.1). Classification (GTDB taxonomy): domain Bacteria; phylum Pseudomonadota; class Alphaproteobacteria; order Sphingomonadales; family Sphingomonadaceae; genus Erythrobacter; species Erythrobacter fulvus. The sequence goes on from NZ_JAQQXQ010000004.1 coordinate 230,572, forward strand.
CCATGGCCCGCGACAACGCCTGAACCGCGCTCAGCCCCTCAGCCAGACGAACACCCCGCCCATCGCTGCCATGCCGACCAGAAAATGCCCGGCGTCGATCAGGAACAGCGCCAGCGGTTTTCTGAGATAGAGATAATTGATGCCGATCGCAGGGATCATCACGCCCACAGCAAAACCCACCGCCATCATCATCACCACGAAGGGCGCAGGGTCGGTGCGGGCGAGCAGGTGCCACAGCACCATCGCCACCAGCATCTCGAAGGCAAAGGTCAGCCCGAAGATCAGCGCCATGTTGCCGCTTTTCAGCTGCGCGTCCGATAACCCTGCCGCGCGCTGCCAGGGCTTTGCGAAGATCACGCCGTACCAAAGCGCGCCGACAGCGAAGAAGGCGGCTGTTCCGGCCAGCACCGGCCACAGGGCAAAGTCATTCATCGGCGCATCTCCTCTCGCTTGCACGCTCTGCTAGCGCAAACCCGCGCGCTGGTGTAGGGGCGCGCCGCTATGTCCACTGCCACCACCGCAATCCCCGACCAGAAAAAGATCGGGATGGTCAGCCTAGGCTGCCCCAAGGCGCTCGTCGATTCCGAGCGTATTCTCACCCGTCTGCGCGCCGATGGCTACGCCTTTGCCGAGGATTACGCGGGTGCCGACGTGGTGCTGGTCAACACCTGCGGCTTCCTCGATTCCGCCAAGGAAGAAAGCCTTGCCGCGATCGGCGAGGCGATTGCCGAAAACGGCCGCGTGATCGTCACGGGGTGCATGGGCGAGGAAGCCGACGCGATCCGCGCCGCGCACCCCAGCGTGCTCGCGGTAACCGGCGCGCACCAGTACGAACAGGTGGTGGAAGCGGTCCACACCCATGCCCCGCCCTCGCAGGGGCCCTTCATCGACCTCATCCCGCAGCCGTCGGACACCGACATCAAGCTGACCCCGCGCCATTACAGCTATCTGAAGATTTCGGAGGGCTGCAATCACTCCTGCGCGTTCTGCATCATCCCGCAGCTGCGCGGCAAACTCGCCAGCCGCCGGATCGACGCCGTGCTGCGCGAGGCGGAGAAGCTGGTCGCGGCGGGAACGAAGGAACTGCTCGTCATTTCGCAGGATACCAGCGCCTACGGGGTGGATATCCGCCACGAGAGCCGGACATGGCATGGCCGCGAAGTGCGCGCGCACATGACCGATATGGCACGCGAACTCGGCCAATTGCGCACCGCAGACGGCACCCCGCCGTGGGTACGGCTGCACTATGTCTATCCCTACCCGCATGTCGATCAGGTCATCCCGTTGATGGCCGAAGGGCTGCTGACGCCCTATCTCGACATTCCCTTCCAGCACGCCTCGCCGAAGGTGCTGAAGCTGATGAAGCGCCCCGCGAACGAGGCCAAGGTGCTCGAACGGCTCAAGAGCTGGCGGGAAATCTGCCCGGACATCGCGATCCGTTCGAGCTTCGTGGTCGGCTTCCCCGGCGAGACCGAGGAGGATTTCCGCTATCTGCTCGACTGGCTGGAAGAGGCCCAGCTCGACCGCGTCGGCGCCTTCCGGTTCGAGCCGGTCGAAGGCGCCACAGCCAACGCCCTGCCCGATCCGGTACCCGAGGAAGTGAAGGAGGAACGCTACGCCCGGATCATGGAAGTGACCGAGCGGATCAGCGCCGCTAAACTCGCCGCCAAGGTCGGTCGCACGCTGCCCGTCATCATCGACGAGGTGGGCGAGGCGGACGAGGACGGCGATATTGGTGCCACCGGACGATCGCAGGCTGATGCACCGGAAATCGATGGCGCGGTTTACCTGCGCAACGTCCCCTCCACCCTCGCGCCCGGCGATATCGTCGAAGCGACCATCGAGGATGCCGACGCGCACGACCTGTTCGGGGTGATCGCACAAAAATAAGCGCGGGCTTTGCGAAAATTACAAAGTATACAAAGGTGACACCCTGTCACCTTTGAAGCCCACCCCTATTACATTGATTTATCATTGCTTTCGGGATGCCCCGCAGCCGGACGGACACAGGCTGCGGCGCGCGGAAACGCCAGACAGGCGGGAAACCAACGATGGCAAAGAGCGGATCGCCCGAAGCCTATCGCGCCAGTCTGCGGTAGGAAACCGGGCTAGCGCGCTGCCCCCTCATTCAGCGCCACCCGGCGCAGCGCCGCCTGCGGAATGAAGGCTTCGGGCATCTCGCGCACATACTTGGCAAGCGGCGCGGCCAACAGGCCGGCGGCAAGCGAAAGAATGGCGCGGACGGATATCGTCATGATAGCGATCCCCTTGTGAGGGAAGCCTTTTCCGGCGAACGGACGGCAAAGAAAAGGGAAAATCTGCCGCGACTGCCCACCTTCGGCGTTAATGCATCGCCGGCCATCGTCCCCGCAAGGGACGCGGATTGGTTAACCGCTGGCAACCATTCGCCCGACACGGCATAATGCGGCGCATGATCCGGTCTCTCGCCCTTCCCATCGCCCTGGTCGCCCTTGCCGCCTCGTGCGCGCCGTTGCTGGCCCAGCCGAGCGCGCAGGATGCCGCCGAAGCCGCGCAGCTTGTCGCCGCGCGTGCCGACAGCGCGTTCGAGCGGATCGATCCCGATCGGGAAATGTCGCCGCAGATCGACACCGTCCTGCCCGCTGGAACGGCGCAGGAAGAACCGGCGATGATCTATGCCAGCCTGCCACCGCTCGCCGCAGACGACGAGGTGACTTTTGCCTCCGCCGACGCTGCCTCCGAAGCTCCGCGCGGCCCGGCGGTGCGAATGATCGCCAGCGAAGTGGTGCAGCCGATCCCGGTTGCCGTTCCGGCTTCTGCGCGGTCCGCTCCGGTCAGCAATGATCCCTTCGTGATCAAGTCGATCCTGCCGATCGAAGGCGGCATCCGCTATGGCGAATGGTTCTGGGACGAAAGCGCCGCCCCGCGTTCCGGCAAGCTGGTGATCACCGTCGATCTTGATGCGCGGGTGATCAGCGCCTTCCGCGACGGTCACGAAATCGGCACGGCAGTGGCGTTGCTCGGCACGCAAAAGCACCCCACCCCGCTCGGCACTTTCCCGATCCTGACCAAGGAAAAGGACAATATCTCGGAAAAATACAACAACGCGCCGATGCCGTGGACGCTGCGCCTGACGTGGGACGGGATTGCGATCCATGGTTCGCCCGTGCTCAACGGCTATGCCAGCCACGGCTGCATCGGCGTGCCCGACGAATTCGCGGCCAAGCTGTTTGCCGCGGCCAAGCGCGGGGACAAGGTCATCATCACCCGCGGCAAAATGGTTGGCGTCGGCGACAAGGTGATGTGATTTTCGGCCACCTTCGGCGGCGCAATCAATTAACGGAACGCGGCGGCTCCGGCCGGAACCGCCACACCCGCATCAGCACGCCGATCTTCTCGACCCGTTCAATCCCGGGCACGGCTAGCACCCCGCCGAGCGACGCGTTCTCGCCCTGCCACAACCGGTCCCACATGCGCGCAGCCTCGGCACGGGTGGCGTGGCCGCCGAGTTCGGCGATGATCCGCAGGATAGTCTCGATCGCCACCACCCGCGGGACGTTGGCGCAATAGACGAAGCCGATCCCCCCGGGGGCGCTGTCGTCCTTCATCACCATCTCTTCCCAGTCGCATTCGGCATACCACTGGAGCGCCTGCCACCCTTCGGCGAGGTGCGCCGCACTGGCAGCAAGCTGCGCTGGATCAATCCAGTCCGCCGCCCCGGCCAGCCGTTCGCGCAGCGCCACCCGTTCGAAATCGCGGTTGGTGTTCGACGGATCGCGCACGGCGGCAATCCCCGCTCGGGTCACAACGGCTTCCAGTTCGGCCTTTCGCCAGCCGAGCAGCGGGCGCAACAGCACAGCATCGGTACCTTCAATGCCTGAGCGGGCACGCACCCCGGCCAGCCCCGCCAGCCCGCTGCCACGGTTCAGGCGCATCAGCAGCGTTTCGGCCTGATCGTCGGCATGGTGCGCAGTGGCAATCGCGCCCAGCCCTTCGCTGTTCGCCCAGGCCGCCAGCGCGGCATAACGTCCGGCGCGGGCCTGCGCCTGAAGATTGCCCGGCTGCAGGGTGAGCGTAATGGCGGCAAAGGGAATGCCGCGCTCACCGGCCAGCCGCTCTACCAGCGCAACCTCGCCTGCTGCCTCTGCGCGCAAGCCATGGTCGATGCTGGCGACGGCGATGCCGCCGGGCAGCGCCTCATGCGCGAGCAGCATCAGCGCAAGACTGTCGGGCCCGCCCGACACCGCAAGGCCAAGCGGGCCGGACCGATCTTCCTCCGGCCACAGCGCCGCCAGATCGGCGGCGAAGCGCGCCGTGAGATCAGGCGTCAGTTGCACGTCACCTTGTCAAAGGTGGCCTTGTATTCGTCGGCGAGGCGACCGCTGGCGACCAGCGGATAGGTGTCGCCGAATTCGGACAGGGCGATACAGGCCTTGCGCATGTCGTTCAGCGCGATCATCGACCTGGCCAGATAGAGCAGACTGTCCGCCGCGCGCGCACCGTTATTGTCGGCTTGGTAATTGCGCAGGAACCAGCGCGCCGCCTCGTTCGGCATGTTGTCGTCGAGGAAGGCCCGGCCCAGCAGGTTGCGCCCGAAGCTGATGCGCGAGTGGCTGGGGTATTTCTCGACAAAATCCGTCAGCTGCTGGCGCGCCTCGGGATAGAAGCCCGCGTTCCACAGGCGGAAGCCGTAAGAATATTCGTCGTCTCCGGCATCGCCGGTCTGCGGCTTGGTAATCGCCTGCACCGCTGCCAGCCGTTCTGCGCTGGGCGCGGCGACCGGAGTGGAAGCGGGGGCCTGTGCGGGTGTAGCGGCCATGACAGCCGACGTGCTGCCCGCGCCGCTGCGGTCGATCGCGGGCGGAGCGGCGTAAGCCGGTTCGGGTGCCGGTGCGGCGGCAGTTTCGAGCGCCGCCAGACGGGTCTCCATCTGCGCGAGCATGTTTGCCTGCTCCTCGGAACGCGCGGTCAGCGTCTGAAGCTGGGCCTCAAGCGCATCAAGCCGTACGAGGATGTCGGTCACCGCCGTCGTCGCAGGCGGAATCACCCCCATCACCTGGCCATTATTGCTCGGAGCCTGAGTGCCGGGCGCGATCTGCGGCTCGAAATAGCGTCCGTCGGCACCGGGAAATACCTTGCGCTGCAACGCGCGCACTTCGGCCTCGAGCTTGCGCAGCCGCGCCTCGTCTCCCGAATCCTGCGCGAAGGCCGGCACGGGCACGGCCGCAATGGCTGCGACTGCCAGCATCGCGCGCATCACGCGGGGACGAAGCATCGGAAAAGCGGTTTTCATGTCGGGTAGGCTCCCTTGCGATGGCCGCCCCGCTTTGCAGCGGGGCGCATGAACTTCAGCCGAACCCCTGCCGCTTCGCCCCGCGCAAGTCGAGAGCGAGGACCAGCCTAATCAACCGGAAATCGCGTGCGCGAGCGGCTCAATCCGCAGGTGCTGTCTCCGGCTCAGGCGCCGGGGCTTCGGTGGGGACGGATTCAGAGGCGGGAGAAGCAACCGGGGATGCCTGAACCGGCGCGGGCGCGGGACTGGCCGACTGTCGCACGGCGGGCCTGGGGGAAGGCGTCGATGCTGCAGGTCGAGGCGCGGAAGCAGCCAGCGGCGCGGGGGACGAACCCGGCGCGGGAGCGGGTGCCTCGCGCCCCAGCAGCGCACCGGCAGAAATCGCTGCGCCCGAAAGCGTCAGGGGCGTTTCTGCCAGCTTGGGAACGCTCCGCCCGCCAACCGTGATCCCCAGTGCATCGGGCCGCCCGGTATTGATGCGCGGATCAACCGCATCGGTGGGAACGACGAAACGTTCGTCCTTGGCCAGTTGCCTTTCGATCAGTCGTTCGCCGCCTTCTTCGTAGATCCGTACCCACACGCCGTCTTCCAGCGCGGTCAGCACCACTTCGCCCCCTTCAACCGGCACGGCACCAGGGGCAGGCGTCGCAATCGCCGTCGGCGCGGGCGTGGGGGGAGCAGTGAGCGGCGCGGGGCCGCTGCCCGCCCCGAAACGCGAGCCGAAGAATGCAATCAGTCCTGCTGCCAGCACCAGCGCCGCGAAGGCACCGAACCAGGCCAGCCCCGCAGACGGCAGCTTTGCCGGATCGCCCGGCTCCATCCCCGATCCGGCTGCGGAACGGCGCGCTGTATCGTCGGCCAGTTCGGCCCGCACAGCATCGGTAATCACAGCCTCGTCCAGCCCGACCGCTTTGGCAAAGGTGCGCGAGAAACCGATGGCATAGGCGCGCGAAGGCAGGGCGGTGAAATCGCCCGCCTCGACCGCCTCGAGATGGCGCAGCGGAATGCGTGTCTCGGCGGCGATCTCTGAAAGATCGAGCCGCCGCGCCTCACGCGCCGCCCTTAGCCGCGCGCCTGCCCCGGCATAGGCCGTGTCCTGCGCATCTTCGGCGCTGATATCCTGTTCGCTGTCCATGACCCGGGTCCGCGCCTTCTTCTGAGGCTGTTGTGACGATTTCGCGTGAATTGTTCTTGAACGGGACTCAGCCTGTCGCAGTGGTCCGTGTCAAGCAGTCACGGCGCAGGGTGCCCCATCCCGCGCACGGGCAGTCGCAAGGCCGCACCAGCAGCCGTCAGTCATATTCGATTTCACGCGCGTCGGCCCAGGCGGAAAGCGCCGCGCGCAGGCTTACCTGCGGATCGGCCAGCCATCCTGTCATCGCCGCCGAAAGTTCGGCCAGATCGACCTTGCGCACCAGTTCCTTGATCGGGCCGACGGCGGCAGGCGTGATCGACAGGCGGCGATAGCCGATGCCCATCAGCGCCAACGCCTCCAGCCGCCGTCCGCCCATCTCGCCGCATACGCCGATATCGACACCCGAACCGATGCTGGACTGCATCACCCGCCGCAGGAAGCGCAGGATCGAGGGGCTGAGCCAGTCGTAACGCTCGGCCAGCTTGGGGTTCGCGCGGTCGGCGGCGAACAGGAACTGGGTAAGATCATTGGTGCCGATCGACAGGAAGCTGAGCTTCGGCAACAACATGTCGAGCACTTCGGCCAGCGCCGGCACTTCGAGCATTGCGCCGAAATGGATCCGTTCGGGCAACAGCTTCTTCTGCGCCCGCAGATAGGCGAGCTGTTCGTCGAACACCGCCTTGGCGGCATCGAATTCCCACGGTTCGGAGACCATCGGGAACATGACATAAAGCGAGCGTCCGGCGGCGGCTTCAAGCAGCGAGCGCGCCTGCACCTTCATCAACCCTTCGCGTTCGAGTGCGAGCCGCAGCGCGCGCCAGCCCATCGCCGGGTTTTCATCCTGCGCGGCAATTTCCGAGGCGAGGTAGGGCACCGACTTGTCGCCGCCGATATCAACGGTGCGGAAGATCACCGGCTTGTCACCTGCGGCATCAAGAACGTCGCGGTAGAGCCGGGTCTGGCGTTCGCGTTGCGGCAGGGTGGCGGAGACGAGGAACTGGAACTCGGTACGGAATAGGCCCACGCCGTCGGCCCCCGTCATCGCCAGCGCGCTCATATCATCGCGCAGCCCGGCGTTCATCATCACCTGAATGCGTGTGCCGCAGCGGGTGAAGGGTTCTACATCCCTTAGCGAGGCATAGGCCGCCTGCTTCTCGCGGCTCTTGGCAAACCGCGCGTGGAAGGCATCGGCCACCTGCGGCAGCGGGCGCACGATGGCGCTGCCCGCGGTTGCGTCCAGCAGGATCTCGTCGCCTTCGCGGATGGTGGTGCGCACCCCCTTGACCCGGCCGATCACGGGTACGTTCATCGCCCGCGCCACGATTACGACATGCGCGGTGAGCGAGCCTTCCTCAAGGATCACGCCCTTCAGCCGGCGCTTGTCATATTCGAGCAATTCGGCCGGGCCGAGATTGCGTGCGATCAGGATGGTGTCCTTGCGCAGACCCTGCGATGCGGCAGTGCCGATCTGCCCCGCGACGATCCTGAGCAGCCGGTTCGCCAGATCTTCCAGATCGTGCATCCGGTCAGCCAGCAGCGGATCGTCGATCTCGCGCATGCGCATGCGGGTGTGTTGCTGCACGCGCTCGATCGCGGCTTCGGCGGTCAGGCCGGAATCGATTGCCTCGTTGATGCGCCGCGACCAGCCTTCGTCATAGGCGAACATCTTGTAGGTCTCGAGCACCTCCTCGTGCTCGCCACCCACGCCGAATTCGGCCTGGCTCGCGAGGCTGTCGATCTGCTCGCGCATCTTGTCGAAAGCGCGGTAGACGCGCTGGCGTTCGGCCTCGATGTCCTCGGCCATGACCTGCGTGATCTCGACCCGCGGCTGGTGATAGACCGCGGCGCCCGCGCCAAGGCCCTTTACCAGCGTCAGACCGGCAAGGGTCTGCGGCCCGGTTTGCTCCTGCGTCAGCCCGCGTGCTTCTTCCTCGTCGACCAATTCGGCATTGGCGATCAGTTCGGACAGCACCATTGCGGTGGTCTGGAGCGCCTCGATCTCGACCTCTTCATAGCGGCGCTGCTCGACATGCTGGACGCACAAGACGCCGACCGCGCGCTCGCGGTAGACGATCGGCACGCCGGCGAAGGAATGGAACTTTTCCTCGCCGGTTTCGGGGCGATACTGGAAGTCGGGATGGGCCTTGGCCTCGGCAAGATTGAGCGTCTCGACCTTCTGCGCGATCGCGCCCGTCAGCCCTTCGCCGATCGCCATGCGCGTGACGTGGACCGCGCTCTGGTTCAGGCCGCGGGTGGCGAAGAGTTCGAGCATGCCTTCGCGCAGGAGGTAGATCGAACACACCTCGCTCGACAGGCATTCGCCGATAATCTCCACCACCTGATCGAGCTTGCCCTGCGCGTGCAGGCGCGAGGCCATGACCTCGGTCAGGCGGGTGAGAATCTGGCGGGCTGCTGCGGCTGCACTCATCGGCTTGCAGGCTTAGGGCCGCGACCCGCAACCTGCAACTCTCGCCGCGATTAAGCGGTCGTCAGAAGCCGGCAATTTCTTCCTTCAATCGCAGCTTCTGCTTCTTGAGAGCCTGGATCGTCGCGGTGTCGGGCACAGGCCGGGCCATTTCATCGTGCAGCCGCTCGTCGAGCTCGGCATGCTTGGCCTGAAGGGCGTGGATGTGGGAAGACACTGCGGTCGATGCCATATGAGTTCTCCTTTCCTGCGGGGGTGTGCCCCCAGAAGGCGACTCGGCAAACACGCGGCCGAGCCGCAGGTTTCATTGAAACCACATGCAGGTTGGCTTTGAAAGCCTTTCCGCAATGTGAATCGTCCTATCCGCATCTGTCTGCGACGAACCGTTGGCGGGCGGATCGCGGGAAAAATGCGCAGGGCATCTTATCGAATCGCACAGGAACGCGTAGCGCGGCCAGCAGGCTAGACGCGCAGCAAGGGGACACAAGGCAGGCATGACCGAGCAGGAGCTCCGCAAAAAGCTCGAATTGCTCAGGACCGAGCATCGCGACCTCGATGCCGCGATCGCCGCCCTGACCGAGGCCGCGCGCCAGAATGCCTTTGCCGACCAGCTTCAGATCGCCCGCCTGAAGAAGCGCAAGCTGCGCCTGAAGGATCAGATTGCGATCATCGAGGACACGCTGCTGCCGGATATCATCGCGTAACAAGACGGTTCGTCGCCGTCACGGCACAGCCCGCCTGCCCGCCGCGTTAAGCATCGCGGAAAACTGTTCCCGGTCGGGACAAAGCGCAAAAATTACTTGGAAAGTAACCATGCCCCAGTGGCGGGCCAGGCGCGGTGTGCGTAATCTCTGACGCACATGGCACGGACCACCAATCTCTCGCGCCCGATCATCGAGGCGCTTTATACCGAAGCGCTTGTGCTCGCCGATGAAGTGCGTGCGGTGTTCGCCGCCGGCACGCGTGAACCGCTGATCGGTGAGGATGCCTTCGTGCGGCTCGCGCTCTCGACCGAGGGGCTGAAGACCACCACCCGGATGATGCACGTGCTGGCATGGCTGCTGAACCAGCGGGCACTGTTTTCCGGAGAGCTCAGCGAAAGTCAGGTCCGGCTGCACGGCACACTGCCGCCTGATCGCGGCGCGGACGAGAAGCAGCTCGCTCTGCTCGAACCCGAAACCCGCGAACTGATCGCCGAGACCGAGCGGCTGCACCAGCGTATCGCCCGGCTGGACGAGGCATGGCGCCAGCATTTCGAGATGACCTCGCCCGCACGCTCATTCCAGGACCGGATCGGGCGGGCGTTCGGTAATCTGGGCTAGACCTCTCGGTATGCCTTCAGCGCAAGCTGACAACAAAAGGCGCAATCACGCCGCGCCAAGCGCCTTGCGCCACCGCGCCAGCCGCTCGTTCCGCACGCTTTCCTCCATCGCCGGCTCGAACCGCGCCAACTGCCCGCGCATTGCCGCTGCCGCTTCATCCAGGCTGCGGTAAAGGCCCGCTCCGGTCGCGGCCAGCATCGCTGCGCCCAGCGCAGTCGTTTCGACGAAGCCCGGTCGTTCGACGGTAATGCCGAGCATGTCGGCAAGGTCCTGCGCCATCCAGTCATTTGCCGCCATGCCGCCATCGATGCGCAAGGCCTGCCATGCGGCCCCGTCGGCAGCAAAAGCGGTGGCAAGATCGTGCGTCTGGTGCGCCATTGCCTCCAGCGCCGCCCGCGCAAGCTGCGCCTTGCCGCTGGCGAAGCTGAGGCCCGCGATGACACCGCGCGCCTCGGCCTGCCAGTGCGGCGCACCAAGGCCCGCCAGGGCAGGCACGATCACCACCCCGCCGCTATCGGGAATGGAGCGCGCCAGCGCCTCGGTCTCCTCGGCGACATCGACAATGCCGAGCGAATCCCGCAGCCACTGGACAAGACTGCCCGCGACAAATACCGAACCTTCTATGGCGTAGCTGCGCTGACCTTCGATCTGAGTCAGCACCGTGCCGAGCAGGCGGTTGGAAGAACGCGGGATGCGGCTTCCCTGACAGGTCAGCACAAAGGCGCCGGTGCCGTAGGTCGCCTTGGTCTGTCCGGGCGCAAGACAGGCCTGCCCGATCGTTGCGGCCTGCTGGTCGCCCGCAAGGCCGGTGATCGGGATTGCGCAGCCGAACAGCGCCGGATCGGTCATGGCCAGCGGACCGGCCATGTCGGTCACGCCGGGAAGCGCCGACCATGGCACGCCGAGCAGATCGCAAAGGCCTTCATCGAACTGCGCGTCCTCCAGCCCCATCAGCAGCGTGCGGCTGGCATTGCTGGCATCCGAGATATGCGCCGCACCGACGGTGAGCTTGAAGACCAGCCAGCTTTCAACCGTCCCGAAAGCCAGCGTCCCGCGCTCCGCCGCGGCGCGCACTTCGGGCACGTTGTCGAGCATCCAGCGCATCTTGGTACCCGAAAAATAGGGGTCGAGCAGCAGGCCGGTGCGTTCCTGCACGCCTGCTTCATGCCCGGCATCGCGCAAGCTCGCGCACAGCGGCTCGGTGCGGCGGTCCTGCCACACGATCGCGCGGGTGAGCGGTTCGCCGGTCGCCTTGTCCCACGCCACCACGGTCTCGCGCTGGTTGGTGATGCCCAGCCCAGCGATCATCGCCGCCCCGCCCGCCCTGGGGATCACCTCCAGCGCGCAGGCCAGAGTCTTTTCCCAGATTTCCGCCGGATCATGTTCGACCCAGCCGGCCTGCGGGTAATGCTGCGTCAGGGGCGCCTGTGCGCTCGCCACCGGCACACCGTCGCTGGCGAACAGCATCGCGCGGGTCGAGGTCGTGCCTTCGTCGAGAACCAGAATGTAGTCGGACATCTTTGTTGCGCTACCACTTCGTTGCTTGAGCGCGCGGTTGTTGCGCTACCGCTTCGCTGCCTGAGCGCAGGGTGGTGTTACCCCGGCTCCTCTCTCTTGCGTGACTTCTGCCACGTGAGACTCCATATGCAAGCCCATGGTCACGATCCCTCCCAAGCCCTGGCCCACGGGCCTTGCCGAAGATGTCGAGCCGCTGGTGCGCCGCGTGCTCGCGCCCAATCCCTCGCCCTATACCTTCACCGGCACCCAGACCTATGTCGTGGGCGAGGCGGCGGGGCCGGATTGCGCGGTGATCGATCCGGGGCCGAACGAGGAAGCCCATATCGACGCGATCATCGCTGCGATTGCGGGCCGCAAGGTCGTCGCGATCATGTGCACCCACACCCACCGCGACCATTCGCCCGCCGCCGCCCCGCTGGCCGCGCTGACAGGCGCACCGATCGTCGGCTGCGCGCCCTTGGTGCTGAAAAGCGACCTGCCGCGCGCCGACGAGGCATTCGATCCGACCTACGCCCCCGGCCGCGTGCTCGCCGACGGCGAGGCGATGCGCGGCACGGGCTGGACGCTGACGGCAGTGGCTACGCCGGGCCATACTTCCAACCACCTGTGCTTCGCGCTGGAAGAATCGGGCGCGCTGTTCACGGGCGATCATGTGATGGGCTGGTCGACCAGCGTCGTCATCCCGCCCGACGGCGACATGGGCGATTACATGGCGAGCCTCGAGAAGCTGCTGGCGCGCGAAGATGTGCGCTATCACTCCGCCCATGGTGCCGCGATCGAGAAACCCCGCCAGCTGGTGCGCGGCATGATCGGCCACCGCCGCCAGCGCGAGAACCAGATCCTGCGGCTGCTGGGCGAACGCGCACGGCCTGTCTGCGACTTCATCCCGGATATGTACAAGGGACTGGACGAACGCCTGATCCCTGCGGCCGAGATGAGCGTCACCGCGCATCTCATCGACCTCGAGAAACGCGGCATGGCGGCGCGCGAGGCAGAAGTGTGGCGCACGTGCTAGGGATGGGTTAGTCTCCCGGCGCGGCGCACAAGTGGGGGGATTGTTGATGCAGGCGACCAGCGCACAGGCCTATGCCGCGCAGAACCGCTATTTCCGGCGGACGGCGTTCACGCTTGTGGGCATCGCAGTTGTCGGCTTTATCGCCTTCAACCTGACGGGGATTACCGACATCACCGCGATGCCATCGGCAACCCATGTGCACGCGGTTGCCATGGCCGCCTGGGTGTCAGTTTTCGCGGCGCAGGTCATGCTCGCGACGGGAGGCAAGATCGCCGCGCATCGCAAGCTGGGCAAGGCCGGGATGGCGCTTGCGGCTATCACCTTCGCAACCAGTTTCGGCGCAATCTTCGCCACTTTCGCGGCAGGCCGCGTGCCGCCGTTCTTCCCGCCCGGCTATTTCCTCGTGCTCGGTTTCGCCAATGTCACCATGTTCGGCCTGTTCGTCGCCGGAGCCGCGATCATGCGCAAGCGCACCGACTGGCACAAACGGCTGATGCTGGGATCGCTGGTGATGATCTACGAGCCTGTGCTGGGCCGCACCCTGCCCTTCATCGTGATCCCTGCGCTGGGCGGCCCGGAGGCGGCCTTTCCCGCGATCATCGAAAACCGCGAAGCCTTCGAGCTGTTCCGCTTCACGGTTCACATCGCAATCGCCGGCCTGCTGCTGGTGCTGGACCGGCGCGTCAGCGGCCGGGTGCATCCCGCCTCGTGGATCATCGTCGGGGCTGTTGCCATGATCTATGCGCTGGCCAACGGCATCGGGCTGGGCGCGGGCATGACGGAATATGCGATCAGCCTCACGCCCTCGGGCACCGCCGGCGCGCCGCCGGCTGGACTTTAGGCTCGAAAATCCCTGCGGCCGTGCCTATGTCCCCTGCACGATAACGAGCGGGAAGACCCATGAACCAAGTCACCAAAGTCCCCACCGGCGCCGATCTGCTGGCCGAGATCGACCGCCTGCGCAAAGAACGCAACGCGGTGATCCTTGCGCATTATTACCAGACGGCGGACATTCAGGACATTGCCGATTTCGTGGGCGACAGCCTCGAACTCTCGCGCAAGGCGGCGGCGACCGATGCCGACGTGATCGCCTTTTGCGGGGTCAAGTTCATGGCCGATACCGCCAAGATCCTTTCGCCCGACAAGATCGTGATCCTGCCCGACATGGACGCCGGATGCAGCCTTGAAGACAGCTGCCCGCCCGAGAAGTTCCGCGCCTTCCGCGAAGCCCACCCTGATCACATCGCGCTGACCTACATCAATTGTTCTACGGAAGTGAAGGCGCTGTCCGACGTGATCGTCACCTCCTCCAGCGCCGAAACGATCCTTGCCCAGATTCCGCCCGAACAGAAGATCATCTTCGGGCCCGACCGGCACCTTGGCGGCTATCTGTCGCGCAAGTTCAATCGCGAGATGCTGCTGTGGCCCGGCGTGTGCATCGTGCACGAAGCGTTCTCCGAAACCGAATTGCTCAAGCTGAAAGAGCAATATCCGAACGCGCCGATCGCCGCGCACCCGGAATGCCCGCCGACGATCATCGACCACGCAGACTATGTCGGTTCGACCAGCGGCATTCTAAAGTTTGCGCAGGAATTCGAGGGCGACACGCTGATCGTCGCGACCGAGCCGCACATCATCCACCAGATGGAGAAGGCGCTGCCGGAGAAGAATTTCATCGGCGCACCGGGCGCTGACGGGAACTGTTCGTGCAACATCTGCCCCTACATGGCGCTCAACACCATGGAGAAGCTCTACGTCGCGCTGCGCGATCTGGAGCCGCGTATCGAGATCGAGGAAGGCATCCGCCTGAAAGCCAAGCGCAGTCTTGACCGGATGCTGGAAATGGCCGGCGGGACTGTCGGGCTGGGCGATCTGGGCAAGGTGCCGTTCAGCGGGGATTGATCCTTAGCCGCCCTAGGTGCCAGCTTTCGCTGGCATGACGTCAATTTCCCCGTCACCCCAGCGAAAGCTGGGCCTAGGGCGGCCATGTGCTAAGCTTCTCAAATGGAGCGCGGTGGCTGTGTCTACATCATGACGAACAAGCGCTACGGCGTGCTCTATACCGGCGTCACCAGCGACTTGGCCGCTCGCGTGATGCAGCACCGCGAAGGGAAGGGCGGCGCATTTACGGCCAGGTACAAATGCACCCGTCTGGTATATATCGAACACCACCTGACCATCACGGATGCTATCGCCCGCGAGAAAGCGATCAAAGCTTGGCAGCGGATGTGGAAGATCGAGGCTATCGAGAAGCAGAACCCGGCTTGGGATGACCTCTTCCACAGGCTGAACGCATAGCCGCCCTAGGCCCCAGCTTTCGCTGGGGCGACGATGAAAACTAGGTTGCCCGCCCCCTGCTCACCGCCAGCGCCGCGCCGACCAGCATCATGCCCACGATATCCAGCCCCGACAGCACCTCGCCAAAGGCCAGCCAGCCGCAGAGCGAGGCGACTGCGGGCTGGGTCAGCAGCGCCAATCCCACCACCAGCGGCGGGAAATATTTGAGCGAATAGACCATCAGGCCCTGCCCGATCAGCTGGCTGACCACGAACAGGCCGATCACCGGCGTCCAGTCGGTCGGCCATACAGGCTCGCCCAATACCAGCGCGATGGCGAGCAGCACGGGGCAGCCGAACAGGCTCACCCAGACCAGCAGGCTCCACGATCCGAAGGCACCGCGCGCGCCCTGCAAGGTCAGCAGGTAAACCGCGTAAAGCAGACCTGCGGCGAGGCAGAACAGGTCGCCCACCAGCGTCGCGGTGGAGATTTCAAGGCTGCGGCCCATCAGGATCGCCGCGCCCGCCAGCGCAAAGATGATCGCCAGCCACTCCAGCCCCTTGGGCAGCATCCGCGCGGCAACGAAGCCCCAGAACAGGAGCACAATCGATCCGGCATTGCCGAATAGCGTCGCATTTCCCAGCCGGGTCATGCCGATGCCGATGTGCCAGCTGGCCAGATCGAGCGCGAAAGTCACCGCCCCAAGCGCCACCAGTCCGAGCGTTTTCGCGCCCATCCCCGTCAGCCGTTGGCCGCCGATCTTCGCGAACAGAATGAGGAACGGCAGCGCCAGCAGCAACCGCCAGAACCCGGCGGACACCGGCCCGGTATCGGCCATCCGCACGAACCACGGCCCCAGCGCGAGCGCCACGTTCCCGCCCAGCAGCGCGGCCAGCAGCAGGATGCTGCGGGGGCGCGCCAGCGCGGCGACAAGATTCTCTTGGGACGCCCCCTCATTTTCCATGCTTGCGCCCTAGCCTCGCGCGCCCCAAGTGCCTAACCCAAAGACGTTACCGAAGGAGATTTTCCCACATGCATGATGCCCTGTTCCAGCCGCTCCAGATGGGCGCGCTCCATGCCAAGAACCGCATCCACATGGCCCCGCTCACCCGCGGGCGCGCGGCCGAGCCGATGTTCGTGCCCAATGAACTGATGGCGACCTATTACCGCCAGCGCGCCGGCGCGGGCATGATCCTGACCGAAGCGACCGGTATCAGCCGCGAAGGCCTCGGCTGGCCGTCGGCTCCCGGCATCTGGAGCGACGAGCAGACCGAAGCGTGGAAGGCCACCACCAAGGCGGTGCACGAGGAAGGCGGCCTGATCGTCATGCAGCTGTGGCACATGGGGCGCATCGTCCACCCGGTGTTCCTTGACGGGCAGCCGCCCTTCTCCGCCAGCGCCACCACCGCGCCGGGCGAAGCGCACACGCCGACGGGCAAGCAGCCCTATGCGCAGGCGCGCGAAATGACACACGAGGATATCAAGCGCACGATCGGCGACTATCGCCGCGCTGCCGAGAACGCCAAGAAGGCGGGCTTTGACGGCGTGCAGCTGCACGGCGCGAACGGCTACCTTGTCGACCAGTTCCTGCGCGACAAGACCAACCTGCGCACCGACGAATATGGCGGCACCCCCGAAAACCGCACCCGCTTCATGCGCGAGGTGCTCGAGGCGCTGATCGACGTGTGGGGCGCGGACCGCGTCGGCATTCGCTTGTCGCCCAACGGCGATTCGCAGGGCACTGACGACAGCAATCCGCCCGCGACCTTCGGCGCAGCTGCCAAGGTGTGCGAGGAACTCGGCCTAGCCTTCGTCGAACTGCGCGAACCCGGCCCGGACGGCACCTTCGGCCAGACCGAGGTGCCCAAGCAGAGCCCGCTGATCCGCCAGATCTACACCGGCAAGCTGATCCTCAACTCGGACTACACCGCCGAGCAGGCCGAGGCCGACGTCACCAGCGGGAAGTGCGACGCGGTGAGTTTTGGACGCCCCTATATCTCCAACCCCGATCTCGAAAAGCGGATCGCGGCGGGCGCGCACTGGAACCCCAACAAGGACGTGCCCAAGAGCTGGTACTTCCCGATTCCGGAAGGCTACATCGACTATCCGACGCTGGAAGAAGAGCAGGCGCAGGCCGCCGAGTAAGCTCTATTCTTCGGCGGAAGCCGTTTCGGGGGCCGGAGCAGCGGGGGCTGCTTCGGCCCCTTCGCTTTGTGCTTCGCCTTCGGCGGCGGCATCTTCGCCAGCATCGGCAGCAGGCGCAGCGTTCTCGCGCGGCATCGGCGGCGCTTCGGAGCGCAGTTGTTCCAGCGGGATCATGTCATCGCTGATTGAGCCGCCCAGCACCTCGCCCGCCGCCTCTCCGCCCTGTTCGGACGGCGGTGCGGCCGGTTCGTCGCATCCGGCAAGGGCAAGCGCGACAAGGGCAACGGCGAATGCGGGCTTCTTCATCCGCATGTCCTTCGCCCGGCCTTGTCGAGCGCGTCAAGAAAATCCGCACTGGTGGCGATCAGCGCCTCGTCCCATTGCTCGGGCGAAACCGTCAGCCCCAGCTTCGCCAGGCTGGTGACGCCATATTCGGCAATGCCGCAAGGCACGATTCCGCCGAAATGCGAAAGGTCGGGATCGAGGTTCACCGAAAAGCCGTGCATCGTCACCCAGCGCCGCACGCGCACGCCGATTGCGCCGATCTTGGCCTCGCTGCCGTCGATGTCATGGGTCCAGATGCCGACGCGGCCCTCGGCCCGCCAGCTTTCCACCCCGAACGTCGCCAGCGTGGCGATCACCCAGCCTTCGATCGCGTGGACGAAACAGCGCACGTCTTTCCCGCGCCGATTGAGGTCGAGCACCAGATAGCCGACCCGCTGGCCCGGCCCGTGATAGGTGTAGCGTCCACCGCGTCCGGTCGCGACCACTTCGAAACGCGGATCGACCAGTTCGGCAGGGTCCGCGCTGGTGCCGGCAGTGTAGACCGGCGGGTGTTCGAGCAGCCAGACAAGCTCTGCCGCCTCGCCCGCGGCGACCGCCTGATTGCGCGCCTCCATATCCGCCAGCGCCTGCGCGTAAGGCACCGGCGCGACTTCGCGGCGCCATTCGATGGCTACAGCCGATTCAACCCGGGGAGCAGTGCTTGCCATGCTGCTCCGGTGGGGGCATTGAGCGCGCATGGCAAGAGGCGATTGTGCGATCGCCCCTGCGGGCAAAGGGATCGTGAGGCAGCACTATGGCAAACCGCAAACTCGACATGGGCAAGGCGTGGACGCAGACGACCGCGTTGATCGGTGCGAACAAGGACACGATCTCGGCGATTGCCGGGCTGTTCATTTTCCTGCCCTCTTTCGCCGCGGCGCTGTTCGTGCCGGAAATCGCAAACCCGCCGCAGCCTGCACCCCAGCCCGGGGCCGATCCGCAAGTCGCGATGCAGGCCACGCTCGACCAGCTCACTGCAATGTATGCCGATAACTGGGCGCTGTTCCTCGCTATTACGATCGCCGGTTTCGTGGGATCGATGAGCCTGCTGGCGCTGCTGACCGACCGCGGCAATCCCACCGTGGGCGAGGCGCTAGGCAAGGGTCTGAAAAGCATCCCTTCCTATATCGCGGCGCAGATTCTCTGCGGGTTGGCTGCAGGTCTGGTAATCGGCTTGCCGCTCGGGCTGGTCGGCGCTTTCGCTCCGCCAGCGGTAACGGTGCTGGTCAGCCTGTTGCTGGTGGTGCTGGCGATATATCTGGTCATCAAGTTTTCGCTGATCGCGCCGGTGATCGCCATTGACGAGGTGCGCAATCCCTTCACCGCCATCGCCCGTTCGTGGCAACTGACCAAGGGCAACAGCTTGCGGATCTTTGCCTTTCTGGTGCTGCTGTTCGTGGTGATCGTGATCATCGGCGCGCTGGTGCAGGGGGTTCTCACACTGATCCTGTCGGCCTTTGGCGGGTCGGTGGCGAGCATTGGCACCGGAATTGTCGGCGCGCTGGTCAATGCCGTGGTGACGGTGATCTTCCTCGTCGTCATCGCTGCGGTCCATCGCCAGCTGGCAGGAGCCTCGCCCGAGCGGCTGGCCGAGACCTTCGAATAGCGCGCCGCGCCCATTCGATGGCCGATACCGATCCACAGCTGAGCCGCGCCGCCTCCCCCGGCACCGACGCGCGGGCGATCCCGCCGTCGCGCATGGCGCTGCTGTTCACTGTCATGCTGGTGACTGCGGCGGGCAACACCGCGATGCAATCGGTGATGCCCTCTATCGGCACAGCGCTCGGGGTGGCCGATGTGTGGATCAGCCTCGCCTACAGCTGGTCGGCACTGCTGTGGGTGGTGTGCGCGCCGCTGTGGGCGCGGCGATCGGACAAGCGCGGACGCAAGGCGATGATGGCGCTGGGGCTGGCGGGCTTCATCATCTCGATGCTGCTTTGCGGACTGGCGCTCTATGCCGGGCTGTCGGGCTGGCTTTCGGCACTATGGGCGCTGATCGCCTTTGCTGCCGCGCGCAGCCTTTACGGCGGGTTCGGCAGCGCCGCACCTCCGGCGGTGCAGGCCTATGTCGCTTCGCGCACCCCGCGCGCCCAGCGCACGCAGGCCCTGTCGCTCATCGCGTCGAGCTTTGGTCTGGGCACGGTGATCGGCCCGGCACTGGCGCCGCTGATGGTGCTGCCGCTGCTGGGTCTGGGGCTGACGGGGCCGTTCATCTGCTTCGCCGCGATCGGGCTCGTCGCGCTTGTTACCCTGCGGCTGCGGCTGCCCAATGACGAGCCGCAATTCGCCGCGCGCGGGCAGGCCGCGCCCTATTCCAGCGCATCGAGCGGCGCGCCCAGCGATCCGCAGGGGCAACTCGACACGGACGAGGATGGCGCGGAGAATGGGGAACCGCCGCGCCTCAGGTGGCTCGATCCGCGCCTGCGCCCATGGGTCTTCGCGGGCTTTTTCGGCGGCCATGCACAGGCGATGGTGCTGGGGATTTCGGGCTTTCTGGTGCTCGACCGGCTGGGCCTGCGCGACACGCCTGCCGAAGGCGCGGGGCCTGTAGGTCTTGTGCTGATGAGCGGCGCGATTGCCACCTTGCTGGCGCAATGGGGGCTGATCCCGCGCTTCGATCTGGGGCCGCGCGCGGCAACCTTGTGGGGGATCGCCACCGCTGCCTTCGGCACGATCGTGCTGGCCGTGGCGGGCGATCTGCACCTGATCGCACTGGGCTATGCCATTGCCTCGCTGGGTTTCGGCCTGTTCCGGCCCGGCACCACGGCAGGCACCTCGCTCGCCGTGACGCGGTCCGAACAGGGACAGGCATCGGGGATTGTCGCCAGCCTCGCCGGGGCGAGTTACATCTACGCCCCCGCGCTCGGCGTATGGCTTTACGGCCATTCGGACTGGCTCGGCTTCGGGCTGATCGTGGCGCTGTGCGCGGCGGTGCTGGTGCATGGCTGGAAAGGCCTGCAGGCCGATACGGAACTCACCCGCGAGCGCGGGTAGCGTCTACAAGATCTCCAGCACCACGTCCTGCGGACGGCACAGCCGCACGCCCTTATCGGTTTCCACCAGCGGGCGTTCGATCAGGATCGGATCGGCTGCCATGGCCGCGAGCACGGTGGCGTCATCGGCCTGCGGCAGGCCGCGCTCCGCGGCATCGGTACCGCGCAGGCGCAGGCCCTTTTGCGGGGTAATCCCGGCATCACGATAAAGCTGGGCAAGTTTTCCGGCGCTGGGCGGATCTTTCAGATATTCGACCACGGTCAGCTCCACCCCGCCCAAATTCTCCAGAATCGCCAGCGTTTTGCGCGAAGTGCCGCATTTGGGGTTGTGCCAGATTGTCGCCTTCATCGCCGCCTTCCTCCTGTTGCCGACCCCCTGCGCAAATAAACGAGCGGCGACCCGAAAGCCACAGTTTGATGATTATCAATTTCATCGTCACGCAAGACTTGCAGATGCGAGTAAGTTGCAATAGCTGACCCGGCAACACGAGAAAGGCTTTCCATGATTCTTCCCTTCGCGCGCACCGCCCTGCTGCTGGGCTGCGCTGCCATCGCTTTCCCCGCCCTGGCCGAAACCGCTCCCGCTGCGGAAGCCGCCGGCGCAGCTGCCGAAGCCGCAGCGGGTGCCGATGACGCAGGCGACAGCGGCCCCAATATCGTTGTTACCGGCGACGTGCTCTATTCCAGCCAGCTCAACGCGCTGAAGACCCCGACGCCGATCATCGACATTCCCCAGTCGCTCAGCATCACCACCGCCGACCAGATTATCCAACAGGGCTTCGACAGCGTCGGCGACATCATCGCCTACACCCCCGGCGTCACCACTTCGCAGGGCGAGGGGCACCGCGATGCCGTGGTGTTTCGCGGGGTGCGATCCACCGCCGACTTCTTCGTCGACGGGGTGCGCGACGACGTGGAATATTACCGCGGCCTCTACAATCTTGAACAAGTGGAAATCCTGCGTGGCCCCAACGCGCTGCTGTTCGGGCGCGGCGGCACCGGCGGCATTCTCAACCGCGTAACCAAGAAGGGCGTTGTGGGCGAGACCTTCGCCGGCGGCGTTGCGACGTTCGATACCTTCGGCGCCTACAGCCTGTGGGCCGACGTCAACCTTGCCACCGGCGAGAATTCAGCGTTCCGGATCAACGCCGCTTACGAGCATCTCGACAACCACCGCGACCTGTTCGACGGCGAGCAGATCGGCATCAACCCGACCTTCCGCGCCGAACTGGGCGGGCGCACCACGATTGATCTGTCCTACGAATATGTCGATCACGAACGCTTCATCGACCGCGGCATCCCGACCGACGCCAACGGCGATCCGGTGCGCTCCCTGCGCGACATCACCTTCGGTGACCCGCAGGAAAACTACACCACCTTCAGGGCGCACGTCCTGCGCGGCACGGTGCAGCATGCTTTCTCGGATAGCCTGAAGGGCAATCTCACCGCCTCGTGGGGCGATTATGACAAGGTCTACGCCAACTATTTCCCGGTGGGTTACAACGAGGCGACCAACGTGGTGGCGATGGACGGTTACATCGACACCACACAGCGCCGGAACCTCGTGCTGTCCGGCAACCTGATCGGCGAATTCGCCACCGGCGGGATCGGTCACACGCTGATCGTCGGCGGCGAATATATCGACACCAGCAACGACAATGACCGCTTCAATCCGGTGTTCGACACAGCGCTGGCCGACGGCCGCCGTACCGATGTCGAATTCTTCCCGGCAGTGCGTCCCTTCCCGCTCGTGGGCGGGGTTGGCACGCTGGCCGATGGTCGCACCACCACCGCGACCTTCTCGCAGCTCAACGATGATACCGCCGCCGATCTCACGGTGTTTTCGGCCTATATTCAGGACGAGGTGAAGCTGGCCGAATGGCTGCGCGTCGTCCTCGGCGCACGGTTCGACAGCTTCGAGATCACGGTGCGCGATCTCAAGAACGGCGGCACCCGCACCCGCAAGGACGAGGAAATCACGCCGCGCGTCGGCCTGATCGTCAAGCCGCAGCAAAACCTGTCGCTCTACACCAGCTATTCGGAAACCTTCCTGCCGCGTTCGGGCGACCAGTTCGCCGACATCAACCCGCCCGCTGACGCGCTGGACCCGGATACCTTCTCCAACCTCGAAGCGGGGGTGAAGTGGGACATCAAGCCGGGCCTCGCGCTGACGGGGGCGGTGTTCCAGATCGAACAAACCTCGCCGCAGGTGTCGGACAACAACCCCGATACGCTCGACGTGATCGATTCCAAGATCCGCGGTTTCGAAGCGCAGTTGCAGGGCCAGGTCACCGACTGGTGGTTCCTGTCGGCCGGCTATTCCTATCTCGACGGCGAACAACAGAGCCGCACCGGCCCGACCGGCCGCCGGTTGCGCGAACTGCCGGAAAACATGTTCTCGATCTGGAACAACTTCCAAGCGACGGACCGGCTCGGCTTCGGCCTCGGCCTGACGGCGCAGGACGAAAGCTTTGCCGATAACGCCAACACCGCGACCCTGCCCGCCTATGCGCGGGTCGACATGGCGGTGTTCTACCAATTGTCGGACAACCTGCGCCTGCAGGTGAATGTCGAGAACCTGCTGGACGAACTCTACTTCCCCAACGCCCATTCGGCGAACGAGTTGACCGTTGCCCCGCCGCTCAATGCGCGGTTCACGATCACCGGCAGGTTCTGAGGATTACTCCGTTCCCGGCTGCGCAACACGCAGAGCCGGGACGGCCTTGGCTGCGTCCTCGGCACTGATGCCGGGTGCGGGTGCGGCGCTGATGCTCTCGCGCCGCCGGGCAACCCGTCCGGCCTGCTCGACTGCACGCACCAGCCGGGGGTAGACCCCGCAGCGGCAGATATTGGGGATCGCGCTTTCGATCTCCTCGCGGGTGGGCGAGGGATTGCGCTGGATCAGCGCGGCAGCGGAAATGACGATACCGGGGGTGCAGTATCCGCACTGGATCGCCTGCTGCGCCACCATCGCCTGCTGGACCGGGTGCGAACGATCGCGCGACAGCCCCTCGATCGTGGTTATCATCCGCCCTTCGGCCTCGGCCAGCGTGATCTTGCAGGATCGCAGCGCCACCCCGTCGACCAGCACCATGCAAGCGCCGCCGCATTCGCCGCCGCCGCACGCCTTGGTGCCGGTGAGGTTCATCGCCTCGCGCAGCGCGTAGAGCAGCGGCGTGCGCGGATCGAGATCGAACTCGACCGGCCGCTCGTTCACGGTCATGCGCGACATTGGTGGGCCTTAGCTGCTTACTGCCGCCAGCTGTCGTCGATCTTGTCGACCCGGCGCTTCCACGCCTCGAAGTCGAACATCCCGGCACCGCCCTGCCCGCTCATCACAGACAGATCGCGCTGGTGGACATCGACAACTTCCTGCGGGACGAGGTTGGGATTGCCCATCGAAAGCGTCGCCACCTGAATCTCGCAGGCGCGCTGGAGCGCCCACATCTTCACGAACATGCCCTGAATGGTGCGGTCCATCACCACGGGGCCGTGGTTGCGCAGCATCAAGATCGAATGGTTGCCGAGGTTCTCGACCAGCCGCTCGCCTTCCTCGGCACGGACAGTCACGCCTTCGAAGTCGTGATAGCCGATCTGGCCCTGGAAATTGCAGGCATAGAAATTGGTCGGCAGCAGCCCGTCCTTGTGGCTGCACACCGCCATGGTCGCGGTGGTGTGGACGTGGCAGATCGCCGCCGCCTTGTCGCCCAGATGCTTGTGGAAATAGGCGTGCTGGGTGAAGCCCGCCTTGTTCACCATATAGGGCGAACCGCCGACATTATTGCCCTCGACGTCGATCTTGACGAGGTTGCTGGCAGTCACTTCGGAATAGAGCAGGCCGAAGGGGTTGATGAGGAAGGTGTCTTCCTCGCCCGGCACCTTCACCGAGATGTGGTTATAGATCGATTCCGACCAGCCGAGATGGTCAAAGATGCGGTAGCACGCCGCCAGATCGAGCCGCGCCTGCCATTCTTCCTTGCTGCATTCGATACCGGGTTTGAGCTGGGTCGCCATGGGCCGTTCCTCTCCGTCTGTCCTTGCCGAGTTCTATCGCACGCGCAGGGAATGCTTTGCAAGGTGCTCGCGGCGGGCTAGGCCTCGAAACCGCATGAACGCTTCCGAGCAAAGCCTTCCCAGACTGGTCAGCGGCTCCATCCCGGGACACCTCGTCAGCCAGACGCTGCCGATGGTGATCGGGGTTGCCGCGATCATGTCGATCGGGCTGGTCGATGCCTATTTCATCGGCCGGCTGGGCAGCGACGCGCTGGCGGCGATCTCCTTCATCTTCCCGGTGTCGGTCGCGATCACTTCGCTTGGTGTCGGCATCATGGTCGGCATCAATTCGGTGGTCGCGCGCGCGCTGGGCGAAGGCGACCGCGAAAAGGCCGCAAGACGCGCCAATTTCGGGATCGTTTTCGCTGCGGGCTGCGGCCTGCTCATGGGCATTGCGCTGTGGCTGGCGATCGACCCTATCTTCGCCGCGATGAACGCTCCGGCGCAGCTGATGCCGCTGATCCGCGATTACATGCGCCCCTATGCGACGGGGTTCCCGCTGATCCTCGTCATCATGGGCTTTAACGGCGTCCTGCGCGGACAGGGCGAGGCGCGCAAAACCAGCACCATCAGCATTTCCTATGCCGCGGCCAACTGGGTGCTCGATCCGCTGCTGATTACCGGCGCTTTCGGGGTGGAAGGCTACGGCATGGCGGGCGCTGCCTATGCCACTGTCATCGGCTGGGGAATCGGCGTGGCGGTGGCGGTGTGGCTGGTGCGTTCGACCACCCTGCCGCTCGATTTCACCTTGCTCAGGAATTGCAGCCTGATCGATCCGGCCACCGCGATCATCCGCGTCGGGCTGCCTGCGGCATTCTCGAACGCGATCAATCCGCTCGGACTGTCGATCCTCACCGCGCTGGTCGCGCTGGAGGGCGAGGCGGCGGTGGCGGGCTTCGGCGCGGCGGGGCGGCTGCAGAGCTTCGTGATCGTGCCGCTCCTCGGCCTGTCGGGCGCGATCGGCGCCATCGTCGGCCAGAACTGGGGCGCGGGCCGTTACGACCGTTCGCGCGAGGCAGCGCTATGGGCGGCGGGTTTCTGCGTGGTCTGGGGGCTGTTCGTAGCCATCGCGATGGTGGCGGCGGGAGAGAATTTCGCGAGGCTGTTCACCGACGATCTGGCAGTGATCGCCGAATTCGCGCGCTATCTCGAAATTGCCGCCTGGGGCTATGCCGGCTTCGGGCTGCTGATCGTCGGCAACGGCATCATGAATGCGGTCGACAAGGCGGGCTATGCGTTGCTGCAATCGGTGGCGCGGGTGTTTCTGGTGATGCTGCCCGTGGCCCTGGTGCTGCAACCCGGCATGGGCAGCGCCGCGATCTACACCGCCGAACTGGCCGCCAACCTGTTCGGTGCGGTATCGGCGGTGCTGCTGGTGCGCCACATTTTCGTCCGGAAGTCACCCGCTTGGGGCCAGCGTTGAGCCGCGCGCTAGGCCTTCATTAACCAACCTGTTCCATAGAGTGCCCTGAAAGACCAAAGGGGCGCGCTACCGCATGGACGATCTGCTGGCGGAATTCATCGCCGAGACCCGCGAAATGCTGGAGGCTTCGGGCGGCGAAATCGTCGCCTGGGAAGCCAATCCGGACGATCGTGCGCGGCTCGATACGATCTTCCGTTTCGTCCACACGGTGAAGGGCAATTGCGGGTTCTTCGACTTCCCGCGCCTCGCCGCGCTCAGCCATGCTGCCGAGGACGCGCTGGCCGATTGCCGGGCCGGACGACGCGATCCCGATCATGCCCTTGTGTCTGCCGTGCTTGCCATTATCGACCGGATCGCGGCGATGGTGGACGCGATCGAAGCGGGCGAGGAATACCCCGAAGGCGGCGACGAGGCGCTGATCGCCGCGCTCGATGTTACACGTGAAACATTGCTGGAAGACGAGCTGGAAGAGGGCAAACAGGGGTCAAACCCGCCGAGAAACGCCCAAAACGGCCCGAGTTTCCGGCAAGACGACGATCAGACCCGCGCCCGCCGCGCCGACGGCAACGCTGCCGGGCAGCGGACCATTCGCCTGCCGGTAGAACTGCTCGACCGGGTGATGAGCGGCGTTTCCGACATGGTGCTGGCGCGCAACGATCTCGCCCACCGGTTGCGGCAGGCGGGCAACCAGCCGACCATCGACGGGCCCTTCGAACGGCTCACCGCGATCCTTTCCGACGTGCGCGATGCGATCACCCGGATGCGGATGCAACGGATCGAGACGCTGTTCGGCGTGCTGCCCCGGCTGGTCCGCGATCTTTCGGCGGAACTCGGCAAGCAGGTGATGGTCGATCTCGACGGCGGCGACGTTGAGCTTGACCGCGAGATGATCGAGACCATCCGCGATCCGCTTACCCACCTCATCCGCAACGCTATCGATCACGGGATCGAGGCCCCTTCGGCCCGCCACGCCGCAGGCAAGCGCGAGATCGGCCTGCTGGCCATCGCCGCGCGCCAGTCGGGCAACACCATCGCCATCCTGATCAGCGATGACGGCCGCGGTCTGGACGAGGAAAAAATCGCCGCCAAGGCGCTCGCCACCGGCCTCATCACGCCCGCCGAACGCGCCGGCATGAGCCGTGACAAGCTGCTGAACCTGATCTTCGAACCCGGCTTCTCCACCGCCGACGCCGTCAGCGCCGTATCAGGCCGCGGGGTCGGACTGGACGTGGTGCGCCAGAATCTCGAAAAGGTCGGCGGCAGCATCAAGGTGACGAGCGCGCCCGGCGAAGGCACCCAGTTTGCCCTGCAGATCCCGCTCACGCTCAGCATCATCGCCGGGCTGACAGTCGAGGTCGCCGGCCAGCGCTTCGCCATCCCGCAAGGCTATGTCGAGGAAATCGTCCAGGCTTCGGCCGCGGCGCTCGATTTCACCCGCATGGGCGAGGCCGCACTGGTCACGTTCCGCGGCAACCGCATTCCCTGCCTGATGCTGGCCGATGTGCTCGGGCTGGAGGCATGCGATCTTTCCGCGCGTGATCTGACGCTGGTGCTGCTGCGACTGGCCAGCGGCGATCTGTTCGCGCTGGTGGTAGAACGCATCAACAGCCACGGCGATCTGGTGGTAAAGCCGCTGGCCCCGGCGGTGATGAAGCCCGGACTTTATGCCGGATCGACCCTGCTTGACGACGGCCAGCCGGTGCTGCTGCTGGATGTCACCAACATCGCTGCGATGCACGATCTGGTGTCCGATGGACGCGCGCGGATGCTTCAGCCAGCCGAAGAGGAAGCCGCCGTCGCCGCCGCACCGCGAGCGATGCTGTTCACCGATTTTGCCGGACGCCGCTGCGCAGTACGTCTCGAACTGGTGCAACGTATCGAAACCGCGTCGGCCGGTGCGGTCGATCGTTCGGCCCCGCGGGCGCGGATGGTTATCGATGGCGCGATCCTGCCGCTGGCCGGCCTGCCCGACGGGCCGGTGACGGGCGAGAAGCTGCGCCTATTGCGGCTCGGCGACGGGGCGAGCGAACTGCTCCATGCCGTGCGCGAGATCGAGGATGCGGTAGAACTGACAGAGGCGCTGGTGCCTGTACCCGAGGATCCGCTGGTCGAGGCCATGACGCTGGTCGAAGGCCGTCCGGTCGCGCTGCTCGATGCCCACGAACTCTTCGCCCGTTACGGCGAGCCGCCGCTGTCGAGCCCCGGCGCGCGTCCGCGCTGCGTGCTGCCCGACAGCGAATGGGCGCGCAGCATCCTCGCCCCGCTGGTGACGTCGGCGGGTTACGAGGTGGTGAGCGAAGCGGGCGATGATCCCGACGTGGTCACGATCCTTTCGCAGGATGTTTTCGAGGTTGCCGAGGCGCTGGGCCGCATGCCTGCCGGGCCGGTCATCCGGCTCAGCGATCATCCGCAGAATTCGGGCCAGGACGGCGCAATCTACCGCTACGACCGGGAACGCCTGCTCGCCGCACTTGCCGCCGCGCGTCACCCCCGGGTCGCAGGAGGAAAGCGGACATGAGCGAATTGCTCGTCATCATCCAGATCGCCGGACGGCGCTGCGCGCTTTCGGCGCATGACGTGAAATCGGTGATCGAGATCGGCGTTGTAACGCCGGTGCCGCGCACGCCCGATTTCATCGCCGGAATCACCGCGCTGCGCAGCCAGACGCTGACCGTGATCGATTGCCGCCGCGCGATCGGACTGGACGCTGCACAGGCACCGACCGACGAACGCGCCGTGGTGATCGCCCAAGGCGGACATTCCTATGCCCTGCTGGTCGATGCGATCGAGGACATTACCACCGCGAATGGTGAGCCGGGGCAGGTTCCTGGCGGGTTCGGTCCGGACTGGTCGCGCATCGCCACCGGCATGATCGAGACTGCCAGCGGCCCTGCCTTGCTGATCGATTTGCCCGCGCTGATCGCCGGCCCGGATACGGTACGCGGCGAAATCGAAGCAGCGGCTTAATCCTATGCTTACCAGAAGTTTCTAGGCTCATGCCCGGTCCAACGCAGGAAAAGCCATGAAAACGTGTCTGATCGTCGATGATTCGCGAGTGATCCGCAAGGTTTCGCGGCATATTCTCGAAACCCTGGGCTTTGCCGTGGAAGAGGCCGAGAACGGCAAGGCCGCGCTCGACGCCTGCGAGTCGGCAATGCCCGACGTGGTGCTGCTCGACTGGAACATGCCGGTGATGACCGGGATCGAATTTCTGGTGCAACTGCGCCAGCGGCCCGGCGGCGACAAGCCCAAGGTGGTGTTCTGCACCACCGAAAACGACGTGGCACATATCCGCGAGGCGATCGAAGCCGGTGCGGACGAATATGTGATGAAGCCGTTTGATCACGAAACCCTCCAGATCAAGCTGCAGCTCGTCGGCTTCGTGTGAACCTTTCCGCGCGCCCCTTGTCTACGGCCACGGCGCGTCGGGCGGGCGCGATCCGGGTGATGATCGTCGATGATTCGCTCACCGTGCGCACGATCTTCAAGCGCATGGTCGAAAGCGATCCGGCCCTTGCGGTCGCGGGCACCGCCAGCAGCGCCGAACGCGCGATTGCCCAGCTTTGCGAAGAACCCGCCGATGTGGTGCTGCTCGATCTCGAAATGCCCGGCATGGGCGGGCTCGATGCCCTGCCCGCGATCCTCGCCACGCCCGGCGGGCCGCAGGTGCTGGTGGTATCCTCGCTCACTGTGGACGGGGCCGAACACACGCTCGCGGCGTTGCAGATGGGGGCTGCGGATACGTTGCTGAAACCGCTGCCGGGCGGCTTCAACGAAGATTACCGCACCCAGCTGCTCGGCAAGATCCGGGCGCTCGGCACGCGCAGTTCCGAACCGGGCGGCAATGCGGCCGAACCCCCGGAAAGATCCTTCGCGCGGCCAGCCGCCACGCTGCGCCAGCGCCGCACCGAAGTGCTCGCCATCGGAGCCTCGACCGGGGGTATCCATGCGCTCGGGCTGATGCTCGGCGCGATGGGGCGCAGTTGCGACCTGCCGATCCTGATTACCCAGCACCTGCCCGCCTCTTTCATTCCGGTCTTCGCCCGCCAGGTGGAAAATGCCTGTGGTCGCCCCGCCGACATCGCGGAGGACGGCATGGATATCCGCCCGGGCCGGGTCCTTATCGCTCCCGGTCACGGGCACCTGCTGGCACGCCGCAGCGGTCAACGTCTGGTGGTGCGGATCTGCACCGAACCCGCGCCGAGCGGCTGCGTGCCTTCGGTCGATCCGATGCTCTCAAGCCTCGCCGCAGCCTGCGAAGGCCGCGCGCTCGGCGTGATCCTGTCGGGCATGGGCCGCGACGGGCTGATCGGCGCAACGGAACTGGTCGCCGCGGGC
Source organism: Erythrobacter fulvus (assembly GCF_028595285.1). Lineage (GTDB taxonomy): Bacteria > Pseudomonadota > Alphaproteobacteria > Sphingomonadales > Sphingomonadaceae > Erythrobacter > Erythrobacter fulvus. The sequence continues at coordinate 260,812 of NZ_JAQQXQ010000004.1, forward strand.
GGCACCATCTTTGCGCAGGATGCCGAAAGCAGCGCGGTTTGGGGGATGCCCGGCGCAGTGGCCAAGGCAGGACTTGCCAGCCTTATCGCCAGCCCCGAACGCCTTGGCGAGACCATCATCGCGCGAACCAGCGCCCCGATGCTGCGGCAAGGATAGGGCGCGCATGATGGACAGCAGCGAAGCCTCGCACCAGATCATTGCCGATCTGCTTGCCGCACGCACCGGCCAACACCTCACCGAAAGCCGGCGCTGGCGCGTCAATTCGGCGCTGGCGGGGATCTTCCGCGAACATGGCATCAGCAATGTCGACCAGCTTGTATGCCTGCTGGCCCAGCCGCGGGCCGGGCCCGAAAGCCCCGATCTGTCGCAGGACGTGGTCGAGGCGCTGCTCAACAACGAAACCTATTTCTTCCGCGACAAGCCGACCTTCGATCAGCTGCCGCACGAGGTCCTTCCCGAACTCGCCAGCCGCCGCGCCCATGCAAAGCGCCTTTCGATCTGGTCGGCGGGATGTTCGACCGGCCAGGAGGTCTATTCGCTCGCCATGCTCTTCGCCGAGCAGAAGGAGCGCTGGGCAGGCTGGACCATCGAGCTGCTCGGCACCGATGTTTCCAACCGCGCGATCCGCGCCGCGCGCAGCGGGCTCTACAGCCAGTTCGAAGTGCAGCGTGGGCTTGGCGTGACGCAGATGCTGCGGTTTTTCGACGAGACTTCCGGCGGCTGGCAGATCCGCGAGGAACCGCGCCGCATGGCCCATTTCCGCCAGCACAATCTCCTCGCCCCGCACCCGGGCCGCCAGCCGTTCGATCTCGTGTTGTGCCGCAACGTGCTGCTCTATTTCGATCGCACCACCCGTGCCGCCGCCTTCGACCGGCTGGCCTCGGCGGTTGCGCACGACGGGTTCCTGATGCTCGGTGCGGGCGAAACCGTGGTCGGCCAGACCGATCGCTTCGCGCCCTGCCCGCGCCGCGCGAGCTTTTTCGAGCCGCTGCAGGATGCCCGCCAGCCCCGCCTGATGCGCGCCGGTTGAACGCCACGTCAAACGCGGCAACGCGCCATGCCCGGCATCGTGCTTTACGCTTCCTTAGCCGCTGGCGTTTACGATGTTGATCGAAAGGCCGCCGCCACCGTTGGCGGCCGAACAGGGATGTGATCTTGGCCGCGAAGAAGAATTCCTTGCGTTTGACACCCACCGGCCTTGTGCTGGTGCCGCTGGCAGTGGCCTGCGTCATCACCGGGGTGGCGGTGCTGGCTGTCAGCCTCAACGAACAACTTACCATCGTCGCCCCCGGCGCGCTGATAACCGCCACCATTCTTGTCTATTCGGCGCTGCTGGTGCTGATCGGTCGCAGCGCTGTCGCCAATGTGCGTGAACTCGAAGCGCTCGGCATCACCGATTCGCTTTCCCGCCTGCCCAATCGCCGCGCCCTGCACGATGATGTCGTGCGGCTGTCGCAAGGCACGGACGAGGTTGCGCTGGCGCTGATCGACCTCGACAGCTTCAAGCAGGTGAACGACCATTACGGCCATGAAACAGGCGACGAACTGATCGCCCGCTGCGCCGATATGCTGCGCGAGGTCTGCGGTGACGAGGCCCGGGCCTACCGTCTGGGCGGAGACGAATTCGCCGCCGTGATGTCCGGCAAGGTCGCCGGAACGATCCTCGAAGGCATTTGCCGCACCCTGCTTGAACGGTTGGTCGCTCCGGTGAGGGTGGGAGAGCGCCAGATCGCAGTCGGCGCCAGCATCGGCCTTGCCCGCAGCCTTGCCGACCAGCGCATCCCCTCGTCGGAACTCCTGCGCCGCAGCGATGTCGCCATGTCGATATCAAAGCGCGGCGGCAAGATGCGCTGCACATGGTTCAACGAAAGCTTCGACCGTCGCCGTGAACGGCTGCGCGCGATTGAGGACGAGATCCGCACCGGCATCGCCACGAGCGAATTCAGCCTGGCCTACCAGCCTTTGGTCGATGCCGCAGACCGCCGGATCGTTGCGGTCGAGGCGCTGCTGCGCTGGGATCGCGGGGAACGCGCACCGCTCGGTCCGAATGTGTTCATTCCGGTGGCCGAGGATTCGGGGTTGATCAACCCGCTGGGCCAGTGGGTGCTGCGTCAGGCGGTGTGCGACGCGCTGCGTTGGGGCGATATCACTCTGTCGGTCAACATCTCGGCCGCGCAGCTGCGCAATCCCGAATTCCCGATCAAGCTGGGCGAGGTGCTGGAGGAAACCGGCTTCCCGCCGCACCGGCTCGAACTCGAAGTCACCGAAACCTGCCTTGTACTCGATCCGGTGGTGGCAGAGCGCACGCTCGACGTGATCCGCGCTTTCGGGGTACGGATAGCGCTCGACGATTTCGGTACAGGCTATGCCTCGATCGGGTTCCTGCGGCGGTTCCGCTTCGAAAAGCTCAAGCTGGACCGCAGCCTGATCGAACTGGCGGGCGGCGATGACGGCAGCCGGGCGATGATGCTTTCGAGCATCGCGCTTGCCCGCGCGCTCAATATGGGCGTTGTCGCCGAAGGTGTCGAAACCGAAGATCAGGCCGAACTGGTGCGGCTGGCCGGATGCGACCAGATCCAGGGCTGGCTCTATTACCGCGCCCTGCCCGCAGCCGAAATCGATCGGCTGATCGCGGCGCAAAGCGCAGCGAAACAGGACGGAAAAGCAGCATGAGCGCATTGCAGGAACTTGCTGTCGAGCTTCAGGCCGAAACGGTCAGCGCCCCCGCCCCGGCCCGCGGCGGATTTCTGCCCCACGTTCGCGACTGGTTTTCAGGCCTGTCGATCGGCGGCCGGATCACCCTTTTCTTCACCCTCAATCTGGTTTTCGCCCTGTTTGCAGGCCTGTTCGCCATCGGCGGCTTCATCGAACTCGGCAATCGCGCCGAAGGGATCAATGTCACCCATGATAATGTGATCGAGGCCGAACGGCTGATGGTGCACCTGAGCGAAGGTCACCGGCATGCCGAAATGTTGGCAGTCGGTGCAGGGCAGGCACGCGCCCGCGCCGCGCTCGACGAACTCGCCGCCGCCGATCGCACGGTTGCGGTTCTCGGCGAAAGCCTGCGCGTCTCCAATGTCGCGGCCTATGATCGGCTTGCCCTCATCCGCGAGGGCATTGCCGATTTCCGACGCCAGATCGATACGCTGGAACTTCGCGCAAACGATCCCCGCCGCCGCGCAGCACTTGCGCGGGAACTGACTGCCACCGGCGGAGCCGTGCTGGAAGCGGGGCGCGAGATGGCGCAGATGCTCAGCGCAGAGGCCGACGCGCGCTCTGACGCGGGGTCTGATCTGATTTCGGCCTTGCTGTTCGCGTGGATCGGTATCGCCGTTGCGCTGACGGCGATCACCCTGATCGCTCAGCGCTATGTCAACCACACCGTCAGCGGTTCGCTGAAGTCGATGGCCGGGCAGATGGCGCAGCTTGCTGCGGGCGAAAGCGATCTCACCATCAGCGGCAAGGAACGCCGCGACGAGATTGGCGAGATGGCGCGCGCGCTCGAGGTGTTCCACCGGGCCGGACTGCGACTGGAGCGGCTCAGCCGCGAACGCGCCAACCGTGCGCGGGTGGAGCTTGACGAACAGACCCGGCTCCAGCTCCAGCAGGAAGAGGCGCGTGTTGAACGCGAAAGAATGCTGCGCGATGTGGCCGACCAGTTCGAACGCACCGTCGGCGAAGTCGTCACCGGCGTGGTCGCGGCCTCTGGGCAGTTGCAATCGACTTCGAAACTAATGGCCGCCACGGCTGAAGAAACCAGCCGCCGTGCCAGCGACGTCGGGGCCTCGATGGAAGAGGCTAATCGCGGTGCGACCGCAGCCGCTTCGGCCAGTGACGAATTCGCCATGTCGATCGGCGAGATCAGCCGTCAGGCGGCCTCTTCCGCCGAACTGGCGCGCGAGGCGACGTTGTCTGCACGGCAAGCCGACAGCACCATCGGCGCGCTCACCACATCGGCGCAGCAGGTCGGCGAGATCGTCGAACTGATCCAGACTATCGCCCGGCGCACCAATCTGCTCGCCCTCAATGCCTCGATCGAGGCTGCGCGCGGCGGCGAGGCGGGCCGCGGCTTCGCGGTGGTGGCAAGCGAGGTCAAGGAACTGGCCAACCAGACCAGCCGCGCGACCGAGAAGATCGCCGAACAGATCCGCGAAATGCAGGACACCACAGGGGCCAGCGCCGCCGCCCTGCGCGCGATTGCGGGCCAGATCGAACAGCTCGAAACCACCGCTGTCTCGATCGCCACTGCCGTCGATCAGCAATCGGTGGCTGGGCGCGAACTGGCCCAGAGCATCGATCTTGCTGCACGCGGCACCGAACGCGTGGCGGGCCATATCGACGACGTGCGCCAGATGGCGCTGTCGACCGGATCGGCAGCCAGCCAGGTGCTCTCCAGCGCAACCAGCCTCGAATCCCAGGCCGCAACGCTGCGCCAGCAAGTCCAGTCTTTCCTGAAAAGGGTGCGCGCCGGATAATCCGCAAAAGTCCCTAGCTTACGCTGCGGAATCAAGCTTTTGGAAAGGATTTTCCTTCACAAATGCTTGAATACAAGCCCCGGGGGATTGCGGCATGAACATGATGACCCTGCAGGAGCGCCGCGAGGAACAGGCCGTTCCCGAATTCGTGCGCGACCTCAGTTCCGAAATCGAGGCGGAAGAAGCCCGGTCCGCCGACAGCGATTCCGCTGCATCGGCAACGACCAGCCTGCTTGAAAGGCTCGCATGGTTTCGCGACCTTTCGCTGGCGAAAAAGATCAACGCGATCTTCGGCACCTTCTTCGCGGTCGGATTTGCCATGTCGCTGGTACTGGGTCTGGGCCTGAGCGAATTGTGGGGCCGCTACAATGCCTCCGCGCGGGTACAGGAAGCGGTGGTCGCTGCGGGCGAGTTTGAATCAGCAGCGGGGGAACTGCGCTATCACTCCGTCCGGGCGCTGTATGATCGCTCGCCAGACTTGGGCGAAAGCCAGCGTGCCAGCGAGGTCGAAGTCGCAACGCAGATCGCCGCAATCGACGCGGCACTGGCAGAGCATCTGCCCGACATGCAGCCGCGCGCTGTGGCGGCGGGCGAACAGCTTCGCGCGTTTCAATCCGAATTCGACCGCGCCAGCCAGGCCGTGCGCGGCAACGCCAGCACCGGTTCCGCCGTCGCCGGGGTCGCCTCGCAGGGTGATCGGCTGGTGGAGGAAGCCTCCCGTCTGGCCGCCGATCTGGCCGCACGCGGCGAGACACAGGAAGCAAGCGGCATAGGCTATTTCTTCAATATGGTGCTGATCCTCGGCGTCCTGGCTGCCATCGGCGCCGCGATATTGCTGCTGGGCCTTGCCTATCTCTCGCGCGATTTCTCGCGCAAGATCGTTGAGATCACCGCCGGGATGAACCAGCTGGCCACGGGAGACCGGCACTTCACCATCGCCGGGGCTGAACGCAAGGACGAGGTCGGCCAGATGGTCCGCGCGCTCGACCTGTTCAAGCGCGCCAACAAATGGATGGAAGACCGCGCCCGCGAGCGTTCGGAAAAGGCCGAACAGGAATTGCTGATGCAGCAGGAGCGCGAACGCGAACGGCAGGAAGCCGAAGCGCGCAAGGCCGCGATGCTGGAAGATGTGGCACGCCAGTTCGAACGCACGGTCGGTGACGTCGTCAACGGGGTCGCCGCCGCGTCAAGCCAGCTCCACACCACCGCCACCCGCATGGCCAGCAGCGCCGAGGAGGCGAGCCGCCGCACCGGCGAAGTCGCAAGTTCGATGGAAGAAGCCAATGCCGGCGCCACTGCCGCAGCAGCGGCAAGCGACGAATTCGCATTGTCGATCAGCGAGATCAGCCGGCAGGCAGCGTCCTCCAGTGAACTCGCGCGGCTGGCTGCCGATGCCACCGGCGAGGCTGACGAGACCATCTCCGCCCTCGCCGCTTCGGCCGAGGAAGTGGGACAGATCGTCGAACTGATCCAGACCATCGCCCAGCGCACCAACCTGCTCGCCTTGAACGCCTCGATCGAGGCCGCCCGAGGGGGCGAGGCCGGCCGCGGCTTTGCGGTGGTGGCCAGCGAGGTCAAGGAACTGGCGATGCAGACCAGCCGCGCGACCGAAAAGGTGGCCGACCAGATCCGTGCGATGCAGTCCACCACCGGCTCCAGCGTCAAGGCGCTCCGTTCGATCGCCGGGCAGGTCAAGGAACTCGAATCCACTGCCGTTTCGATCGCCACAGCGGTGGATCAGCAATCGGTCGCTGGCCGGGATCTCGCCCAGAGCATCGATCTGGCTGCGCGGGGAACCGAAAAGGTGGCGAGCCATATCGAGGACGTGCGTCAGCTGTCGCTCCACACCGGCGCGGCGGCGAGCCAGGTGCTTTCCAGCGCCAACGAGCTGGAAGCGCAGGCAGCCCATCTGAACGATCAGGTGCGCGGGTTCCTGTCGCGGGTGCGTGCGGGATAGCCCCCCCCTATCGAGACGCCGATTACGTCAAATCGGAGACTTTGCGAACACGCGGTGCGGCGGTCAGACTTGCCATGCGCCGTTCGTCAGTACCTATCAGACTGCCGGAATGCGCTTATCGGCGTTGTCGTTGCTCGCGGTACAGCGCTCCTCACCTCCGCGCGGTGTAAGGCGCCGATCCTCATTGGTCGTAGCAGCATCAAGGACCTCGAGCGCCCCACGCGAGACCCCCGCCAGAGCGCCGACATGGCTACATTATGAGCCCCGGTCGGTGGGCACCAATCCCGACAGTGCTACAGCCAGGAGCGTTTGATCCTCACGGTGGGATTTGCCAACGCTATGACTGCGGCCCTGATCGGGTGAGTTGCAGGGGCATATTCCCCGTCACGGATCTGCGTTCACCGCTTCGGGTTGTACAGTCCGGCGCACGTCGGTCAGGCGCGTCCGCGCGTCTTCGTTGGAACAACGCAAAAGGCGCTCGGCAGCGAGGCTGCGGACGTGAAAAAACAAAACAGAAACGGGTTTTTGACGATGGTTGCGGGAGTTGGATTTGAACCAACGACCTTCAGGTTATGAGCCTGACGAGCTACCGGACTGCTCCATCCCGCGTCACCGACGCCTAAGCGTAAAGACGCCAAAAGGGCCGCCCTTGCGGGACAGCCCTGTTGACTATGTGAATGGGTTTATTCCGCGCATCCACTGGCTGCAATGCCTGGCGACGCCCTACTCTTCCGTGCCTTGAGACACAGTACCATCGGCGCAGTCTGGTTTCACGGCCGAGTTCGAGATGGGATCGGGTGGGGCACAGACGCTATGGCCACCAAGCAATGGAGCCAGTGGAATGCGGGTTTTAAATCGATGCACTCTCTGTTCGAGAGCAAAGGGCGTATCTGGCTGATCAATTCTCGCCTTCAACGCGATCCTGCGAGGCAGGACTGACGTTGATGGTGGGATTCATCAAGCGCGATATGAACTATTAGGACCGGTTAGCTCCATACATTACTGTACTTCCACACCCGGCCTATCAACGTGATGGTCTATCACGGTTCAAAGATACCTAATCTCAAGGGAGGCTTCCCGCTTAGATGCTTTCAGCGGTTATCCCGTCCGTACATAGCTACCCTGCGGCACTCTTGGCAGAATGACAGGTACACCAGAGGTACGTTCACCCCGGTCCTCTCGTACTAGGGGCAACTCCTTTCAAGTATCGACGCCCACGGCAGATAGGGACCAAACTGTCTCGCGACGTTCTGAACCCAGCTCACGTACCACTTTAATTGGCGAACAGCCAAACCCTTGGGACCTGCTCCAGCCCCAGGATGTGATGAGCCGACATCGAGGTGCCAAACGATTCCGTCGATATGAGCTCTTGGGAATCATCAGCCTGTTATCCCCGGCGTACCTTTTATCCGTTGAGCGATGGCCCTTCCACGAGGGACCACCGGATCACTATGACCGACTTTCGTCTCTGCTCGACTCGTCAGTCTCGCAGTCAGGCAGGCTTATGCCATTGCACTCTAACAGACGGTTTCCAACCGTCCTGAGCCTACCATCGCGCGCCTCCGTTACTCTTTAGGAGGCGACCGCCCCAGTCAAACTACCCGCCACAGAGGGTCCCTACACCGGATAACGGTGCGAGGTTAGACATCAGAAAACAGCAGGGTGGTATTTCACCTATGGCTCCACGACAGCTGGCGCCGTCGCTTCAAAGCCTCCCACCTATGCTACACAACTCTTTCCTAATGCCACTCTGAAGCTGCAGTAAAGGTGCACGGGGTCTTTCCGTCTAACCGCGGGTACTCCGCATCTTCACGGAGAATTCAATTTCGCTGAGCATATCCTGGAGACAGTGGGGAAGTCGTTACGCCATTCGTGCAGGTCGGAACTTACCCGACAAGGAATTTCGCTACCTTAGGACCGTTATAGTTACGGCCGCCGTTTACTGGGGCTTCAATTCGGAGCTTGCACTCCTCCTCTTAACCTTCCAGCACCGGGCAGGCGTCAGACCCTATACGTCGTCTTGAAGCCGACTTAGCAGAGTCCTGTGTTTTTGATAAACAGTCGCTACCCCCTGGCCTGTGCCCCCCACCAAAAGTTGCCTTAAGATGGGGCCTCCTTCTTCCGAAGGTACGGAGGCAATTTGCCGAGTTCCTTCAGGATACTTCTCTCAAGCGCCTTGGTATACTCTACCTGACCACCTGTGTCGGTTTCGGGTACGGTCTATACGGTGGGGCTATTTCCTGGAACCTCTTCACTGCCCGACCAATCCAATAAGGTCGAACAATTTACGAGATCCGTCACACACCACCAGGCCCACGAATATTAACGTGGTTCCCATCGACTACCCCCTTCGGGCTCGTCTTAGGGGCCGGCTCACCCTGCGCCGATTAGCGTTGCGCAGGAACCCTTGGTCTTTCGGCGAGAGGGCATCTCACCCTCTTTGTCGCTACTCATGTCAGCATTCGCACTTCCGATACGTCCAGCGTCGGTTACCCTTCGCCTTCACTCGCTTACGGAACGCTCCGCTACCGCTGCAGTAAACTGCAACCCTAAGCTTCGGTGCATATCTTTAGCCCCGTTACATTTTCGCCGCAGGAACCCTTATTTAGACCAGTGAGCTGTTACGCTTTCTTTAAAGGATGGCTGCTTCTAAGCCAACCTCCTGGTTGTTTTGGGATTCCCACATGCTTTCCCACTTAGATATGACTTGGGGACCTTAGCTGTAGGTTAGGGCTGTTTCCCTTTTGACGACGGACCTTAGCACCCGCCGTCTGTCTGCCAGACAAGACTCGATGGTATTCGGAGTTTGGTTAGGTTTGGTACCGCTCGCGCAGCCCTAGCCCATCCAGTGCTCTACCCCCATCGGCATACATCTGACGCTCTACCTCAATAGATTTCGCGGAGAACCAGCTATTTCCCGGCTTGATTGGCCTTTCACCCCTAAACACAAGTCATCCGAGCATTTTTCAACATGCAACGGTTCGATCCTCCAGTGCGTGTTACCGCACCTTCAATCTGCTCATGCCTAGATCGCCGGGTTTCGGGTCTAATCCAACATACTCAGTCGCCCTATTCAGACTCGCTTTCGCTTCGCCTACACCTAACGGCTTAAGCTCGCATGCTAGATTAAGTCACTGACCCATTATGCAAGAGGTACGCTGTCACCCCCTATGGGGCTCCAACTGCTTGTAAGCATCCGGTTTCAGGTACTGTTTCACTCCCCTAATCGGGGTGCTTTTCACCTTTCCCTCACGGTACTGTGTTCGCTATCGGTCATGTACGAGTATTTAGGCTTGGAGGGTGGTCCCCCCATGTTCAGACAGGATTTCACGTGTCCCGCCCTACTCTAGTCCTTCATCATCACTTTCGCATACGGGGCTGTCACCCGCTATGGCCACACTTTCCAGAGTGTTCTGCTAGTTGAAATGGAGGCACTGGCCTGGTCCCGGTTCGCTCGCCACTACTACGGGAATCTCTGTTGATGTCTTTTCCTCCAGGTACTGAGATGTTTCAGTTCCCCGGGTTCGCTTCACCAAGCCTATATATTCAGCTCGGTGATACCTTATCCACCTCGCCCGGCATCCCCTAAGGGATACTGGAAGAAATGGTGAAGGTGGGTTTCCCCATTCGGAAATCGCCGGATCAAAGTTTGCTCACAACTCCCCGACGCTTATCGCAGCGTGCCACGTCCTTCATCGCCTGTACATGCCAAGGCATCCACCAAATGCTCTTACCTCACGCTTGAGAATCCACACCATCAACGTCAGGCCTGCATAAAAGCCTGAGCGCTTGAAGATGGTTGGAGAATTATCTCAGCCAGATAATCAATTTGATTGATTTGTGATGCATTGATCGCCGGCACAGGCCAAAGCCCGTCCGTTACAATCCATGCGCCACGGCATCGATTTAAAAACCCATTCACAATGTCAAAGATCGGCGATCGTAATCGCCTGGCCTGCCGAAGCAGGATCCGCTTTCGTTTCATCTACCGGATATAAGAAGTGCCTGGTGGAGCCTATCGGGATCGAACCGATGACCCCCTGCTTGCAAAGCAGGTGCTCTCCCAGCTGAGCTAAGGCCCCTTAAAGCAATGGTGGGCCTGAGAAGATTCGAACTTCTGACCTCACCCTTATCAGGGGTGCGCTCTAACCGACTGAGCTACAGGCCCACTCCACTGCGTCCGGCCACCATTCCCGAAGGAACAGGCTGCCGCGTGGGCGTGAGCCGGCTCAGGCACACAGCACACCAGAAGGTGCGCTGTATCCGATTGATGAAAGGACATGAGGACGACGGCAATGTTCTTTGGAAACCGCGAAGCAATTCCCCGGGCTAGCCGAGGCGCTTTCGCGAAGATCCTTAGAAAGGAGGTGATCCAGCCGCAGGTTCCCCTACGGCTACCTTGTTACGACTTCACCCCAGTCGCTGAACCCACCGTGGTCAGCTGCCTCCTTGCGGTTAGCGCACTGCCTTCGGGTGAATCCAACTCCCATGGTGTGACGGGCGGTGTGTACAAGGCCTGGGAACGTATTCACCGCGGCATGCTGATCCGCGATTACTAGCGATTCCGCCTTCATGCTCTCGAGTTGCAGAGAACAATCCGAACTGAGACATCTTTTGGAGATTAGCTCACCCTCGCGGGATAGCTGCCCACTGTAGATGCCATTGTAGCACGTGTGTAGCCCAGCCTGTAAGGGCCATGAGGACTTGACGTCATCCCCACCTTCCTCCGGCTTATCACCGGCAGTTTCCTTAAAGTGCCCAACTTAATGATGGCAACTAAGGACGAGGGTTGCGCTCGTTGCGGGACTTAACCCAACATCTCACGACACGAGCTGACGACAGCCATGCAGCACCTGTCACTAGGTCCCCGAAGGGAAGAAATCTGTCTCCAGAAGTCGTCCTAGGATGTCAAAGGCTGGTAAGGTTCTGCGCGTTGCTTCGAATTAAACCACATGCTCCACCGCTTGTGCAGGCCCCCGTCAATTCCTTTGAGTTTTAATCTTGCGACCGTACTCCCCAGGCGGATAACTTAATGCGTTAGCTGCGCCACCCAAGTTCTATGAACCCGGACAGCTAGTTATCATCGTTTACGGCGTGGACTACCAGGGTATCTAATCCTGTTTGCTCCCCACGCTTTCGCACCTCAGCGTCAATACTTGTCCAGCGAGTCGCCTTCGCCACTGGTGTTCTTCCGAATATCTACGAATTTCACCTCTACACTCGGAATTCCACTCGCCTCTCCAAGATTCTAGCTCTCCAGTTTCAAAGGCAGTTCCGGGGTTGAGCCCCGGGATTTCACCCCTGACTTAAAAAGCCGCCTACGTGCGCTTTACGCCCAGTAATTCCGAACAACGCTAGCTCCCTCCGTATTACCGCGGCTGCTGGCACGGAGTTAGCCGGAGCTTATTCTCCCGATACTGTCATTATCATCTCGGGTAAAAGAGCTTTACAACCCTAAGGCCTTCATCACTCACGCGGCATTGCTGGATCAGGCTTTCGCCCATTGTCCAATATTCCCCACTGCTGCCTCCCGTAGGAGTCTGGGCCGTGTCTCAGTCCCAGTGTGGCTGATCATCCTCTCAGACCAGCTATGGATCGTCGCCTTGGTAGGCCTTTACCCCACCAACTAGCTAATCCAACGCGGGCCCATCTAAAGGCGATAAATCTTTGGTCCGAAGACATTATCCGGTATTAGCTCAAATTTCTCTGAGTTATTCCGAACCTAAAGGCAGGTTCCCACGCGTTACGCACCCGTGCGCCACTAGACCCGAAGGTCTCGTTCGACTTGCATGTGTTAGGCATGCCGCCAGCGTTCGTTCTGAGCCAGGATCAAACTCTCAAGTTGTGTCACACACCAAACCGGCATGGGGAAAACCCCATCAGCCAGACTGGCATGAGCTTCAAGGAGCCGATACCTGCACTGTCAAACGTAATGGATACGAATGAACATGCTTGCCATCCGGGCAGGCGTGGAGCCTGCGATCGGATGTGGCGATCGGCTTGAGTTAACCGGTTACCGGAGCCTTGAGGTCCCCGGACCGGGCGCCGTCGCCCACATGTCCCTTCATCAAAAACCAACGATGTCAAAGAGCCGCCAGACAGTAATAGCGGACAGCGCTTGGTTCCCCGATTTTCACCGGGGGACCGGCTATCCGAATTTGTTGGCGACCGAGCGTTGCGGTGGCGGTGGAAGCCGTCAGCGCCGCGTCGGTGGAGCCCGTCTATGAGCGCTTCGTGATTCGGTCAACGGCTTTTTGCAATTTTATTTCAGGGACGCGCAAGAACCGCAGAAATCCGCGGTTTTTTCCCTACCCAACCGCGGGAACAGACCGGTTTCGGGCGCCAGAAACCGGCGCCAGCGGCCCCGAATCCCGTGAATCACCCCCTTATCGGGCTGTGAATCGGCCCACCCGAGCCGCTTCGATCGCCCACTTTCTCGACCGCGAGCGATTCACAGCCGTGAGGTTCGCCAGAGGCGCGAATCAACGCCGCCGTTTGGGCGCATTGCGGATCGGTGGTATTATCCGCCTTGCGGACGCGGCCATGTTGCCGGGTTCGCCTGGGAGAGAGAAACATGCACCGTCGCGCGCTTGGGCAGCTGGCTTTGGTCGCCGCCTCCACCATCCTGATGGTTGGTTCGCCTTTATATGCGGAGTCCCCCACCCCTGCACCGGCGCCGGTGCCGGGCCTGGTCAACCCACAGGCAGCCGAAGTGATCGCGCTCGACGAGGATCGTAACCGCCGCATGACGGTGCCGGTGCATATTGATGGCAGCGGCCCCTATGACTTCATGATCGACACCGGCAGTCAGGCTACCGCCGTCACGCGCGAGATCAACGAGGGCCTCGGCCTGCGTCCCGCCGGCACCGCGATGCTGGTCGGCATGGCCAGCCGTCGCGCAGTCGAATTGGTGGAAGTCGCACGGCTCGACATCGGTAGCCACACGATTACCGATTTCGCCGCACCGGTGCTTGATCGCGAACATGTCGGGGCGGACGGGATCGTCGGACTCGATTCGCTTCAGGACTTCCGGGTCATGATCGATTTCCGCGACCAGACCATCGCGCTGGAGGATGTGCGCGACAAGGACCCCAGCCGGCGCGGGTTCGAGATCGTGGTCCGCGCGCGCCAGCGGCTGGGCCAGTTGCTGATTACCGACGCCATCGTAGAAGGGGTGCGGGCGACCGTCATCATAGACACGGGCGCGCAGGCGAGCCTTGCCAATAACGCGCTGCGTGACCGGATCCGCACCAAGCGCGCATCGGAAGTCACCACCACCGACGTCAACGGCGTCGATCTGATCGGACAGATGTCGCTGATGCGCAGCCTGACGATCGAGGGGCTTTCGCTCACTAATGTCCCGCTGACCTTTGCCGATGCCCCCGCCTTCGAGGCGCTCGGCCTTACAGACACGCCCGCGCTTTCGCTCGGGATGCAGCATCTGGCCCTGTTCGACCGGGTAGCGATCGACTTTGCCAACCGCCGGGTGCTGTTCGATGTGCCGCGCGACGTGGCGCGCGCGATGCGCGAGAGCCGGATGAAGGGGTTCCGCGCACCGCTTTAATAAGCAGCCCGATCTCGCGCGCGGCTTGCGCCTTTGCCTGCAGGCGCCCACATCAGGGGCCATGCCTCCCGACAGCCAGCAACCCGCCGATCCGGATAAGCGCGCCCGCGACATTGAAAGCTGGGCGACGCTGAAGCGTTTCCTTCCGTACCTGTGGCCGAGCGATAATCCCGCGCTGCGCATGCGGATCGCAATTGCGATGACGCTGGTCTTGGCGGCCAAAAGCGTCACGCTCTCCCTGCCCTTTGCCTATAGGGGCGCCGTCGATGCGATGGCCGGCAAGGTCGACGAAGGGCTGACGGTCGCGCTTGCGCTGGTCGCAGCCTATGCACTGGGGCGTTTCGCCGCGGTGGCTTTCGACAACCTGCGCAATATCGCCTTCGAGCGGGTCGGACAGGTCGCCACCACCAATCTGGCAGAGGACGTGTTCCACCGGCTCCACCGCCTCAGCCTGCGGTTCCACCTTGCCCGGCGCACCGGCGAGGTCACAAAGATCATCGAACGCGGCACGAAGAGCATCGACCAGATGCTCTATTTCCTGCTGTTCAACATCGCCCCCACCATCATCGAACTGATCGCGGTGGCGGTGATCTTCTACATCAACTTCGGCCTCGGCCTGGTCGCAGCAACCGCGCTGACCGTGGTCGCCTATGTCATCATCACCCGCGCGATCACCGAATGGCGCACCAAGCTGCGGCGCGAGATGAACGAGCTCGACGGCAAGGCGCTGCACCGCGCAGTGGATTCGCTGCTCAATTTCGAGACCGTGAAATACTTCAACGCCGAGGCCCGCGAGGAAGCCCGCTATGCACAGGCCGCGCGCGCCTATGCCGAAGCGGCGATCAAGTCGGAAAACTCGGTCGGCCTGCTCAACATGGCGCAGGCGAGCATCATGAACCTGCTGATGGGCGGGGCGATGGCCTATACCGTGTGGGGCTGGAGCAAGGGCCAGCTGACGACCGGCGATCTGGTTTTCGTGAACACTTACCTGACCCAGCTGTTCCGTCCGCTCGACGTGCTGGGCTGGGTCTATCGCACGATCCGGCAGGGGCTGGTGGACATGGCGGAGATGTTCCGCCTGATCGACACCGACATAGAAGTGAAGGACGCGCCCGGCGCGCCGGCGCTGATCGTGCGCACGCCGACGGTCGTGTTCGACAATGTCACCTTCGGTTACGAGCCGGGGCGCACCATCCTCAACGGCCTCAGCTTCGAAGTGCCTGCCGGTTCCACCACCGCGATCGTCGGCCCGTCGGGGGCGGGAAAGAGCACGATCGGGCGGCTGTTGTTCCGCTTCTACGATCCGCAGGGCGGACGCGTGCTGGTCGGCGGGGAGGATATTGTCAGGGTCACACAGGATTCGCTCCGCGCGCAGATCGGGATCGTCCCGCAGGATTCGGTGCTGTTCAACGAAAGCCTTGCCTACAACATCGCCTACGGGGCCGAGGGCGCGGATATGGATGTGGTCGAACAGGCGGCGCGCGATGCTGCACTGATGCCGCTGATCAGCCGCCTGCCCGACGGGTTCGACACGCTGGTGGGGGAACGCGGGCTGAAGCTGTCAGGCGGCGAGAAGCAGCGCGTCGCCATCGCCCGCACGCTGGTGAAGAACCCGCCGATCCTGCTGCTCGACGAGGCGACCAGCGCGCTGGATACCCGTACCGAACAGGAAATCCTCGGAACGCTCAAGCGGCTGGAGGAAGGACGCACCACCATCGCCATCGCGCACCGCCTGTCGACCGTGGCGGATTCGGACAATATCCTTGTGCTCGATCATGGGCGGCTGGCCGAAAGCGGAACCCATTCCGCGCTACTGGCCAAAGGCGGGCTCTACGCCGAGATGTGGTCGCGGCAAGCGAGCGAGCGGCGCGAGGAGGCGAGCGAGGCTGCGGAATAGCGCGCGGCGGCGGCGGGCATTGCTTCCGGCGCGCACCGGTGGTTAGTCCTTGCTCTCCATGCCCCCGCGCGGGGCGAACTTCCACGAAGAGAGAAACCGTCCGATGCGTCATGCCCGCCTGATTGCCGCCCTGCTTGCCACTTCCGGCCTGCCCGCCGCCGCGCAGGACGCCGTCACCGATACGCCCGCCGTCCCGATCCCCGCTGCCATTACCGCCGAAGAAATGCCGCCGGTGCCGCTGGCGCTGGCCGAAAGCGCACGGCCCTATCTCGAAGCGCGCGGCGCTTCCTTTGCAGGATGGGATCCGAATACCCGCGCAGTGCTGATCGGCACCCGCTTTGCCAACGTCACCCAACTCCACCGCGTTGCCGAGCCGATGGGCGCACGCACCCAGATCAGTTTCGAGGCCGAGCCGGTCTATGGCTCCTATGCGCCGGAAAAGGGCGACATCATCCTTGTCTCCAAGGATCGCGGGGGCGACGAATATTACCAGCTCCACACGCTGAAGGACGGCCGGCTTGCGCTGCTGACCGACGGCAAGAGCCGCAACCAGATGAACGCGTGGAGCAATGACGGCGAACTGATCGGCTTTAGCTCGACCAGACGGAACAGCGTGGATGCCGATCTTTACGTGATGAACCCGCGCGATCCGGCCTCGACCCGCATGGTGCATGAAAGCAAGGGCGGCGGTTGGGCGCTGGTGGGCTTTTCGCCCGACAAGCAGACCGCCTATGTCGCCGATTACCTGTCGGTGCAGAATATCGATCTCTTCACCCTCGATCTGGCGAGCGGGATGATGACCCCGATCGGCGATCCGGCGACCGAAATTGCCTATGGCGGGCTGAAGGTCGCGCCCGACGGCACGCTGTGGGTTACGAGCGATTTCGGCGCAGATTTCCAGCAACTCGGCCGTCTAGACCCGATTTCCGGCGTATTCTCGGCTGTTTCACGTGAAACATGGGACGTCGACAGCTTTGATCTGAGCGCGGACGGGAAGACTATTGCCTATGTCGTCAACGAGGCGGGAACCGACCGGTTGCGCGTCCTCGACATCGCCAGCGGCAAGGTCACGAAAGTCGATGCCCTGCCCGCAGGCCAGATCAGCAGGGTCAGTTTCGCGCCGTGGGGCGAAATCGGCTTCTCCTTCTCCTCGGCCCGCAGTGCGGCGGATGTGTGGTCGCTCGATCCGAAGACGATGGCGCTGACGCGCTGGACGCAGAGCGAGACCGGCGGGCTCGATCCGGCGGTCAATGTCGAACCGCGGATCGTGACGACGATAAGCTTTGACGGACTGGAAGTTTCGGGCCTGCTCTACCTGCCCGATCCGGCGAAATTCGCAGGGCCCCGCCCGCTGATCGTCAGCGTCCACGGCGGGCCGGAAGGCCAGAGCACAGCGGGCTTCATGGGGCGCAACAACTACTATCTCAACGAGTTGGGCATCGGCATCTTCTATCCCAATGTGCGCGGATCGACCGGGTACGGAAAGACCTTCGTCAGCCTCGATAACGGCCCCTTCAAACGTGAGGATTCGGTGAAGGACATGGCCGCTCTAATCGATGCAGTCCGCGCCGATCCGGCGGTCGATGCCGACAAGGTCGGCCTCACCGGCGGATCATACGGCGGATACATGTGCTATGCTGCCGCGGTGCAGCTGAAGGACAAGCTAACCGCCACCCAGTGCACCGTGGCGATCAGCAACTTCGTCAGCTTCCTCGAAAACACCAACCCCTATCGACAGGACCTGCGCCGGGTCGAATATGGCGACGAACGCGATCCGGTGCAGCGCGCCAAGCTGACCGAGATCAGCCCGCTGACCCGCGTGAACGAGATCGAAAAGCCGATGTTCGTGATCACAGGAGCCAACGACCCGCGCGTGCCCAAATCAGAGGCCGATCAGATGGTCGCTGCGATCCGCGCGAACGGCGGCGAGGCATGGCACATGATTGCAGCCGACGAGGGCCACGGCTTCCGCAAGAAGGACAATTCGGACTACGCCTTCCTCGCGCAGCTGATGTTCTGGCAGGAACACCTGCTGGGCGAATAATTAGCCTGCTTTGGCGAGGCGCTGGAGAACAGCCAGCGCCTCGTCGCGCCTCTCCCACGGCACGAACAGGTGATCGTGGTGGTATCCGGCCACGATATTGCAGGCGATCCCTGCCCCGGCGAGCGCGCTGGAGACCGCCGCAGTCAGCCCTACGCCTTCAAGCGCGGAATGCACCGTCAGGGTGATGCGCGCAAACGGCTGGCCGGCGCGCTCTCCGGGAAGGATTGCCGTTACACCTTCATCCTCGCGGATCACCGCGAAGGCATCTGCGGGCGGCGCGCCATGCACCACTTCGAAATACCACGCCCGCCGGTCAAGCACCGGCGCCATGCCCGCCAGCATCGCCGAAAGCTCGCTGACGGGTTGGCGTGTCGTCACAGGATATACTTCGAAAGATCGGTATTGCCGGCAAGGTCCGCCAGCCGTTCGCGCACATAATCGGCATCGACCCGGATCGTCTCGCCCTTGTGGTCCTCCGCCTCGAAGCTGATTTCTTCGAGCAGCCGCTCCATCACCGTCTGCAACCGCCGCGCGCCGATATTCTCGACACTTGTGTTCACCTGTGCAGCGATATGCGCGATCTCGGCGATGGCATCATCGGTGAAATCGAGCGTCACATCCTCGGTGCCGAGCAGCGCTTTGTACTGCGTCACCAGGTTCGCCCGGGTCTCGGACAGGATGCGCACGAAATCTTCCTCGGTCAGCGCGCGCAGCTCGACCCGGATCGGCAGGCGGCCCTGCAATTCGGGCAACATGTCGGAGGGCTTGGCCACGTGAAAAGCGCCGCTGGCGATGAACAGCACGTGGTCGGTCTTCATCGGGCCGTATTTGGTGGCGACCGTGGTGCCTTCGATAAGCGGCAGCAGGTCGCGCTGCACACCCTCGCGGGACACCGAGCCGCCGCGTACGTCGGAAACCGCAATCTTGTCGATTTCGTCGAGGAACACGATTCCGTTGGACTCCGCGTTCTGGAGAGCCGCACGCGCAACATCGTCCTGATCGAGCCGCTTGTCGGCCTCTTCGTCGACCAGCCGGTCCCACGCATCGGGCACGCGCAGCTTCTGCCGGCGCGTGGCTTTCCGCCCGAAGGCCTTGCCCATCATGTCGGAGAGGTCGATCATCTGCATCGAACCGCCCATGTTCCCCATGTCGAACGGGGCCGAAGGACTGTCGGCCACCTCGATCTCGACTTCGACATCGTTCATCGCGTTTTCGACGACCCGCTGGCGGAAGGCCGCACGGGTCGCCTCTGAGGCATTTTCGCCCACCAGCGCATTGAGCAGGCGGTCCATCGCGGCTTCGGAGGCAGCCTCGCGCACCTTTTCGCGGCGGCGTTCCTTTTCCAGCCGGATCGCCTCTTCCACCAGATCGCGGGCGATCTGTTCGACGTCGCGCCCGACATAGCCAACTTCGGTGAACTTGGTTGCCTCGACCTTCACGAACGGCGCTTCAGCGAGCTTGGCCAGCCGTCGGCTGATCTCGGTCTTCCCGCAACCGGTCGGCCCGATCATCAGGATGTTCTTGGGCGTCACCTCGTCGCGCAAGTCAGCGCCCAGCCGCTGACGGCGCCAGCGGTTACGCAGCGCCACCGCGACCGCGCGCTTGGCGTCCTTCTGGCCGATGATGTGTTCATCAAGAGCGGCGACGATCGCCTTTGGGGTGAGGTTGTCGATCATGGTGTCCCGGGAAAACGGAGGGATGTGTCAGACGGTTTCGACCGTCAGATTGCCATTGGTGAAGACGCAGATTTCGGCAGCGACCGCCATGGCCTTGCGCGCGATGGTTTCAGCGTCCTGCTCGTAATCGGCCAGCGCCCGCGCGGCGGCGAGCGCGAAATTGCCGCCCGATCCGATCGCGGCGATATCACCCACCGGTTCCAGCACGTCGCCATTGCCGGTGAGCACCAGCAGCGTTTCCTTGTCCGCGACGATCATCAGCGCTTCAAGATTGCGCAGGTACTTGTCGGTGCGCCAGTCCTTGGCGAGTTCGACGCTCGCGCGCATCAACTGCCCGGAATATTGTTCGAGCTTCTTTTCGAGCCGCTCGAACAGGGTGAATGCGTCGGCGGTCGCTCCGGCGAAACCGGCGATCACCTTGCCGTCACCGATCCGGCGCACCTTGCGCGCATTGGGCTTCATCACGGTGTTGCCCATCGAAACCTGCCCGTCGCCCGCAATAACGGTGGTGTCGCCGCGCCGGACGCCGATGATAGTGGTGCCGTGCCACTGGACGAGGCCGTGGCTCGCAGAATCATGTGTCATGTAAGCGAATATGGCGCACCTGCGCGCAGGTTCAAGCGCGTGGCGGGAGCCGGCCGATTACGGCCCGCCCGGACCGCCGCCGCCGGGCAGACCAGCGCCGCCGACCTGGCCGATATTGCCGAACAGGTCTTCAAGGAAACCACGCTCGCGGCCCAGAGTCGGCGTCTTGTCGCCATCGGGATCGAGATAGGTGACTTGATCGATCCCGCTGCGATCGACCTCCATCACCTTGCCGGCTTCGTCGAAGCGCACGGCAAGCACGCTGTGCTGGCGGATACGCGGGCGGGAAAACGGGCGCTGACCGGTAACGCTCGAAACGTAATACCAGGTGGGCTGGCCAAACTGGCTGGTGAATGTCGGGCGTCCGAGCGTGCCTTCAACCGATTGCTGGTTGTCGATGCCCGGCTGCACCACATCAGTCAGCAGCGGATCGGTGATGTAACCGCGCGACTCGCGGATCGCAGAACAGGCCGGCAGCATCGCCGCCACGCCAAGCACCAGCACCGCACGCATCGCGGCGCGCTGGCGGCGGCTGGCTTCGGGGTTCATTTTCGCAGTCTGCGTCAAACCGTATACGTCCCGTCTAATGTCCGCGCTGGGCGGCAACCTCATATCCCTTGGGTCTTGCGCTTTAAGGGGCTAGGCACAAGCTTGCAACGCACCATCTGTGGGCAGCGGGCAAAGGCGTGTTGGCAAGGGTGGCTTGAACCGCGCTTGAACGCATCCGGCGCAGTCGTTGCAACGTAGGTTTACAGGGGCCTCACCGGCTTTTTGAAAGGCGAAAATACCGCAATGTCGTTCCTCTCCCGTCTGCTGGGCACCGCCCCCGACCCGCGCGAAACCATTCGCCCGCTGTGGCATCGCGTGGTCGAACTGGCGCGCGACCCGGACTATTATCAGGATTGCAACGTCGCGGATTCGGTCGCCGGGCGGTTCGATCTCATCACTGCGGTGCTGAGCGTGGTGATGGTGCGCGTCGAGGCATCCGACATGCGCGCCGAAAGCGCGCTGCTGGCCGAACTCTTCGTCGAGGACATGGACGGACAGCTCAGGGAATTCGGCGTCAACGACGTCGTGGTGGGCAAGCGCATCGGCAAGCTGATGAGCGTGCTCGGCGGCAGGCTCGGTGCCTATCGCGGGGCACTCAACGCTGGCGATCTCGACAAGCTGACGGCCGCCGTCGGCCGCAACGTGACCTTTGCCGAAGGCGCCGACGAAGCGGCAAGCGCGGCGCTGGTCGCCGACCGGCTGATGAAGCTGTCGCAGCGCCTTGGCCGCTTCAGCGACCAGGAAATGCTCGAAGCGAGCGCGATCTGGTGAACACGGCAGTGCCTCCTTCCGAACTGACCCGCATGGTCAAGGCGCGTCAGCTTCCCGCCGCACCGGTGGTGATCGAAGCGAATGCGAACGAGCGCGCAGCGCTGGCGGCCCGCTTCGGGCTGGGTGCGGTCGAAACGCTGCGTGCCGAAGTGGCGCTGGAACAGAAACCGCGCGCGATCCGTGCGAGCGGGCGTCTGCGTGCGGCGATCATGCAGCCCTGCGCGGTTTCGGGCGAGGACTTTCCCGTCGCCATCGACGAGCCCATCGACCTGCGCTTCGTCGAGGAAGGCTCCCATGCCTTGCCGGACGACGAAGACGCGGAAATCGAGCTCGAAGCGGATGATTGCGACGAGATCGAATATGCGGGCGAGATGTTTGATCTGGGCGAGGCAGTCGCGCAGACGCTGGGACTTGCGATCGATCCTTACGCCGAAGGGCCAAATGCAGATGCCGCGCGCAAGGCTGCCGGAATCGTGAAGGAAGGCGAACAGGAAGGCCCGCTCGCGGCAATGCTGGCAGCCCTCAAGAAGGACTGATCAGGATTTTGCTGCGTCCTTGTCGGCCGCCGGCTTGGCGTGCTCGACGATCATCAGCAGCAGTCCTGCAAAAACCAGCCCGAAACCGGCCAGATGGACCCAGCGGAATTGTTCGCCGAGCAGCACGTAGGACAGTGCCAGCGCCGATAGCGGCATCACCGCCATCGCTCCGGCCGCGAGCGCGCCGGGGGCCTTGCGCACGCCATTGTACCACAGCACCGGCGCCAGCCCTCCGGTTGCGGCGCCCCAGAACAGCAATGCCCCTGCGGAAAACCCGTCGGCCCCGCTGAAATCGAACGGGTGTGGATCGAACAGGACAGCGAGCAGCACGAACAGCGGGATCGCGACCAGCGAGGCGGCAAAGGTCGTCTCGAGCGACGTGATGCCATCGGACAGCTTGCGTGACAGCAAAGTATAGGCCGCTTCCAGACACACCGCCGCGCCCACCAGCGCCGCACCCAGCAACTTCGCTTCATTCCACGCAGAATCGCCTTCGCCGCGCCACAGGTTGATCGCGACCACCCCCGCCAGCGCCAGCGCCAGCGCCCCGCCCTTGCGCCAGTTCATCGCCGCGCCGAAGAACACCACTGCCGCCAAAGCCGTGACCGCAGGCGAGGCGCTCATGATGGTCGATCCGATCACCCCGCTCGTCATGCGCATGCCGAAAAGCATGGTGGCGGTGAAGCCGACCATCCCGAAGGCGGCAATTGCCAGGATCACTGGAAAGTCCGAACGCCGGGCGCGGGCGAAGCGATCCGTCGCGAACCAGACGAAGGGCGCCAGCACGATCGCGGCGATCACCATCCTGATGCATGAGGCGGTGAACACAGGGAAATGGGCGCCGATGATCTTGCTGAGCGGCGTCGCGCTGCCGAACAGGGCCATTCCTGCGATCAGGTTGGCGATGGTGGTGGTCGATGCGGATTGTGGTTCGGACGCCATACCGAAATAGCGGATGGCTGGCAGTAAGGTTCCGCGCTAGCCGGGCTCGCCGGTCCCATCGTCCGGCTTATCGCCTGCCTCGTCCGAACGGATGCGGAATATCACCCGGTCGATGCAGCCCGAAAGCCCTGCCTCTTGCGGCTTGAACCGCGCGGCGCGCAGCACGGCGGAGGCGGCGTCGCCGATTTCGCTGCTCGGTTGGGCGTCGAGCACTTCGATCGATCCGATCTCGCCCCATGGCGCAACATCGAAGCGAAGGATGGCCCAGCCTTCTATCGCGCGGTTCTGGTAAGGCCGGGGATAGGTCAACCGCGGTTCCTTGGCCCAGCGATCGTCGATATCGCAGGCGGGATTGCCCTTGGTATCTTCCTTGGGCGGGATCGTCGGGGCCGGGATCGTCTCCGGACCGCGCCACCACACCTGCACGCAGCCGATGCGCGGGCCTCCGGCAAAGCGCCCCTGCTCCGCCGCCGCGCGGCCTTCGGCATCCAACCCAGCATCGCCCGAGCTTATCAGCGTGGCGATATTGACCGGATTGCCGTCGGCATCGATGTCGTAACCGACATAGGTCCAGCCCCATTCGCCCGCGCGGCGTTCGATCTTGCGCCAGTCAGGATAGGCGCGCAGCAGCGGTGCAATGCGCGGGCGTTCGCGGCAATTTCCGGGCGCGATCCTGTCCCATGCATCCCTCTCGATCCGGGCGCGCTGCGCAACGCCAAACCGACCGAGGATGTCGCGCGGCAGTTCGGCATAGGGCTGCAACGTCGGATTGTAGGTGATGGAGCAGCCGGAAGCAGTGCCATCGGTCGCAAAGCGGCTGGCGCGCAGCGCAGGCATCAGATCGCGGGTGTAAAGCCGGGCACGAGGCTCGATTTCCCCGGTAATGTCGAAAGGCCGCCCTTCGGCATCGATCGCGAAGCGCAATGTGACACTCGCCGGAGCACTGGTCCGCCCCGCGATGAAAAGCTGCGGATAGGGCAGGCTTGCTTCGACGGGTGACGCTGCCACACCCTCACCGCAAGTCACCGGCCCCGCCTCCCAATGAAGAACTTCTCGTTCAACCGGAGACGCATCGGGAGCCATGACTAGAGCGGGCGGAGGAACATCGGCAAGCGCCGGGCCTGCAAGCGCAAGGCCAAGGACAGCAAAACGTGCGAGCATGGACTACCCTTCCGACCAAAAGGTGCGTCTTGGAGGAACTCTATCCCTCACAAAACCCTTGTGTCAAAAAGGGATATCATCGTCGAGATCGTCATAGCCGCCGCCCGACTTGCCGCCTGACGCCGCGCCGCCCTGCTCCCAGCCGCCGCTAGAGGTTGACGCTGCGCCGCCGTAGGCACCGGCTCCGCCCGAGCCGCCGAAGCCGCCCGAACGGCCGCCGCCACCACCCATCCCGCCGCCGCCGCCCTGGGCGCCGTCAAGCATGGTCAGCGTGCCGGTATAATTGCGCAGCACGACCTCGGTCGAATAGCGGTCCTGACCCTGTTGATCCTGCCATTTGCGGGTTTCGAGCTGGCCTTCAACATAGACCTTGCTGCCCTTCTTCAGAAAGCGTTCGACCACGCCAACGAGACCTTCGTTGAAGATCGCGACGGTGTGCCACTGGGTGCGCTCCTGCCGTTCGCCGGTATTGCGGTCCTTCCAGGTTTCCGACGTGGCGATGCGCAGGTTGGCGACCTTGCCGCCGTTCTGGAATGTGCGGATTTCGGGATCAGCCCCGAGATTGCCGATCAGCATGACCTTGTTGAGCGAACCCGCCATCAAAATACCCTTCCCGTCAGACACTTGTCCCGGCGCAAGAGGATGCGCCGCGAATCTCGTTTCGACAATAGGCAAGGTTGGGGTGCAGCGCGACCGCCGCTTACGGGTAATCCACCAGTTCGGACGCGCTTACCGCGCCGGATAGCGCAGGCGGCCGAGAAAGCGCGTCAGGCTCGGCAATTCGCGATCCTTGTTCAGGAACTGTGCCTTGGCCTTTTCGAACTTCATCACGCCATCGATCCGCCGGTCGAGGAAAGCGTGGGTATCGGCCTTGCCCTCGCTGTCGTCATTGACGAACACGGCCAGCGTTGCGCTGTAGATCCCGGCGAGGATCGCGCGTTTGGTGTAATGGTTGTAATCGGTCGCGGTATCGCCGGCGAGCCGCCACATGATATCGGCCGAACGCCAGCCGAGCTTCAGTGCACGGGCCGCGTTCTGCGGCTGCGCCATCACCGCCAACGCGCGGCGCACCGCCTCGTCGATATCAGCCACCGCATCGAGCCGGAAGGCGACCAGCGTGCGGATGCGCTCGCGGATTTTCAGTTCGGTCAACCTTTCGGCAGGCCATTCGGCCTCCATGGCCTGATCGATGCTGTCGATCCATGCTTCGATCATTTCCATCGCCAGCTGCGAACCTTTGCCGGGAAAGGCGAGCCGGGCGACATCGGGATCGCATCCGGCCATTTCCGCAGCCGCCGTCAGCGCGGTCTCGTTCCAGCCGTCGAAGATCGCCGAGGCGGCAATATCGGGCGCAAGGGCGACTTTCAGCTCGTCAAGCGTCATGTCGGCGAAGTCGGGGACGGTGTCGGTCATGGTCATATCAGAAAGAAGGCCCGTAGAGGCGCTTTTGTTCCTTGCCTGCACGCTTATCGTCGGCATCCTTGAAGACCTGCTTCATCAGCGTGTTGCCGTTCATCAGCTCCATATACTGGCGCGCGGAACGGCCCGAATTGTCGTTGTGATCGGGATCGGCGCCTTTTTCCAGCAGCACCCGCGCCAGTTCGGAATTGCGCTGGTGGACGGCGGCGATCAGCGGGGTTTCCCCCGTCTGGTCGCCGACATTGACGTCGGCCCCGCCCTTGATCAGCGCCTCGACCCCTTCGATAAAGCCGAGCGTGGTGGCGACCTGCAGCGGCGTCAGCCCTTGCTTGTTGCGGATATTCGGATCGGCTCCACGCTGGAGCAGAAAGCGCACCCACAGCACATCACGGCGCTGGACGACGATATGCAGCCCGGTCTCGCCGGTGGTGATGTCGCGGGTGTTGACGACCTGGGTGCCCGGCTTGTTCAGCATGTCGGTGGCCTTGTCGCCCTCGCGGTCCTTGACCGCTTCGAGAAACTGGTAACCTTCGGACTGGAATTGCGCCGCTGCCGGAGCCGCCAGCGAAACCGCAAGGACCGGCACTGCCAGCGCAGACAGGATTGCGCTGGCAATCCGCGCCTGAACCCCTAATTTGCGCAAAACATCGACAGCCACGGTTTGATCCTTTCGCATTCTCTGTAACAGCAAGTCAGGCCCTGTCACATCCGCCGCATTGCCGCGGCGCTCTCACAAAGACCCGGTTAGCAGACCATGAACCGCATCAACAAGCCTTCCTCCCCGGTCATCGCCCTGATCGCAGCCGCCGCGCTGGCGCTTGCAGGCTGTGGCGGCGCTGCCCCGGCGGCCGAACCGCCGCTGGCCGGTGCAGCGATCGGCGGGGATTTCGCACTGACGAACAGCGCCGGGGAAACCGTGGAGTGGCGCGATTTCGCGGGCAAGTACCGGGTGGTCTATTTCGGCTACGCCTTTTGCCCCGATATCTGCCCCACCGACATGCAGCGCGTGGCACAGGGGCTGAAAGTGCTGAAAGCGGATGATCCGGCCAAGGCCGCGAAGATCGTGCCGATCTTCATCACCATCGACCCCGAACGCGATACGCCGCAAGTAGTGGGCGAATTCGCCGCGGCCTTCTCGGACGATATCATCGGCCTGACCGGCACACCCGAGCAGATCGCCGCGGCGGCCAAGGCGTTCAAGGTTTTCTATGCAAGGGGCGAAACCGTCGAAGGCGGCGGCTATCTGGTAGATCATTCCAACATCGTCTACCTATTCGGCCCCGAAGGCGAGCCGCTCGCCACCTTGCCGGTCGATCTGGGCGGCGATGCGGTCGCGGCGGAACTGGATAAATGGGTGAATTGAGAGAGCGTTTCTGGGAATTGCCGCTCGGCGATCTGACCCGCCCCGAGTGGGAGGCGTTGTGCGACGGCTGCGGGCGCTGCTGCCTGCACAAGCTCGAAGATGCCGACACCGGCGAGATCCACGATACCAATGTCGCCTGCCGCCTGCTGGACACGCAGACCGCGCGGTGCAGCGACTATCGCAACCGCAAGGCCTTCGTCCCCGATTGCCTGCGCCTGACACTGCGGATCGTCGAGCAGGTCAGCTGGCTGCCTTCGACCTGCGCCTATCGCCTGCGCGCCGATGCCCACCCCCTGCCGCAATGGCATTATCTGATCAGCGGCGATCGCGATGCGGTGCGCCGTGCGGGCGTATCGGTGATCGGCCGGGTCGTAAGCGAGATCGATGCCGGGCCGATCGAGCACCACATCACCGATTGGCCCTCACCCCGCCCTGACCGGACGGCATACGAAGCCGAAGAGGAAGGCGCGTGATCGACTGGCTGCGCCGCGTCCCGCTTGAGCCAGAACTTGAACTGGCTGGTCGCACTGTGCCGATCGTGCTGCGTCGGCTGCACCATGCCAAGCGCTTGACGCTCCGGCTTGCGCCCGATGGCAGCGAGGTCCGCATCACTTTGCCCGAATGGGCCGAAAGCCGCGAGGCGATCGCCTTCGCCCATGCCCGCAGCGAATGGCTCGAAAGCCAGCTTTCCCGCCTGCCGCAGCGCGCCGCGCCTGTTCCGGGGGGCGAGGTGCGCTATCGCGGGACAGCGCTTAGGCTGGCGTGGGAACCGCGCGCGCCGCGCCGCCCACTGATCGAAGGCGAGGCGCTGCGTCTCGGCGGGCCCGAAGCGGGACTGGAAGGTCGCCTCAGACGCTGGCTGGAGGCCGAGGCGCTGCGCCTGTCCGAAGCGGACATGCATGATTACTGCACCGCTGCCGGGCTCGATCCGGTGCCGGTCGGACTGACGCGGGCGCAGCGGCGCTGGGGCTCGTGTTCCGACAAAGCGCGCATCCGCATCAACTGGCGGCTGGTGCAGGCCCCCGATTTCGTGCGCCGCTCGGTTGTCGCACACGAAGTCGCCCACCTTGTCCATTTCGATCACAGCGCCGCCTTCCACGCGCTGCTGGGACGCATCTACGAGGCCGACATCGACGCCGCCGACCGCTGGCTGAAAGAGCATGGCCGCGGGCTCTACGCCGCATTCGGGTGACGCTGCGGCCTTTGCCTTCGATCACTGCGCGCCCTATATTGCCGTTATGCTTTCGAATTCACGCTTCAACCCCGCCCCCGGCATCGCCGATTTCTGGAACGAGTTCCGGCGGCCGAACCCCTATCGCTGGCCCATCCTTGCGCTGTCGGTGCTGCCGGTGGCGGGGATTCTCTACTGGGCGATGGGGACGACCGCCTACAAGACCCCCGAGCGTCCCAGCATCACCTATAT
This sequence comes from Erythrobacter fulvus, assembly GCF_028595285.1. Classification (GTDB taxonomy): domain Bacteria; phylum Pseudomonadota; class Alphaproteobacteria; order Sphingomonadales; family Sphingomonadaceae; genus Erythrobacter; species Erythrobacter fulvus. The sequence continues at coordinate 289,174 of NZ_JAQQXQ010000004.1, forward strand.
CACCACCTTCGATCCCGAACGCACCGAGGCGGAGATCATCGCTTCCAATCGTGCCAATCAGGAAGTGAAGGATCTGCGCGAGGCGGCGGAAGAACGCATCGCCGAGCGTAAGCGCGATATGTACAAGGCGCTGGGCGCGGCCGCGGGCATGGATGTCGACGCAATCGAGCGCAAGGCCGAAGCCAATCGTGCCGCAGAGGCGGCGGCAGCGGAAAAACGGCGAGCGGAACTGCTCGGTCAGACGGAAATACCTGCCGAACCTGCCGACGAAGGCACGACACCATAGCCGCTCCCGCACGCCCGACCGATCACGACTGGATGGCAGCCGCAGCGCGACTGGCGCTGCGCGCGCGTCCGCTCGCCCGTCCCAACCCCGGTGTCGCCGCGTTGGTCGTGCGCGATGGCGTGGTGATCGCGCGCGGCTGGACCCGCGCCGGCGGCCGCCCCCATGCCGAGGCCGAGGCCCTGGCCGGACTTGATCCGCAGACGCTGGCGGAGGCGACGCTCTACGTCACGCTCGAACCTTGCGCCCACCAATCGCCGCGCGGCCCTGCCTGCGCCGATCTGATCGTCGCCGCGCGCCCGGCGCGGGTGGTGGTGGGGCAGCACGATCCCGATCCGCGCACCAGTGGTGCAGGCTTGGCGCGGCTGGAAGCCGCGGGCATCGCGACCGCCCTACTCGACGATCCGGCCTCTGCTGCTAGCCTTTGCGGGTTCCTGACGCGCCAGCGGCTCGGCCGCCCATGGGTGACGCTGAAACTGGCGACCTCGCTCGACGGCTGCATAGCCATGGCCGACGGCACCAGCCGCTGGATCACCAGCGAAGCGGCGCGCGCACATGTCCATGCCCGGCGCGCGCAGCATGATGCGATCCTGGTGGGCGGCGGCACATGGCGGGCGGATGCCCCGCAGCTCGACGTGCGCCTCCCGGGACTGGAGGCGCGTTCGCCGCAGCGCGTCGTGCTGACCCGCAGTGCCGCACCCGAAGCCGTCGACACGATCGCCGCCCCGGCAGATATCGCCGGTCTCGAAGGGGTGCAGTATCTCTATGTCGAAGGCGGCGCCGAAACTGCGGCGTCCTTTCTCTCGGCCGATCTCGTCGACGAGTTGCACCTGTACACGGCGCCGGTCCTGATCGGCGACGGCAAGCGCGCGCTCGGATCGCTCGGTCTGGCAAATCTGGCCGAAGCGCATGGCCGCTGGCAGCTGGCCGAACGCCGCCAGCTTGGCAGCGACCAATTCACCGCCTATCTGCGCACCCGCACCAGCTAGAGGAAAGCGCCCATGTTCACCGGTATCGTCACCGCCATCGGCACCATCGCCAGCGCCGAGCAGCGCGGCGACCTGCGGCTGCGCATTGCTGCCCCGCTGGATCCGGCGCGGATCGATATCGGCGCATCGATCGCCTGTTCGGGCGTGTGCCTGACCGTGGTGGAGCGCGGCGGCAGCACGGGCGACGCATGGTTCGATGTCGATGTGTCGGGCGAGACTGTCAGCCGTACCATGCCGGGCATGTGGCAAGCGGGCCGGCAGCTTAATCTCGAACCCTCGCTGCGGCTTGGCGACGAGCTTGGCGGGCATATCGTCACCGGCCATGTCGATTCGGTTGGCGAGGTTGTGAAGGTCGCACAGCAAGGCGGCAGCTGGCACGTGGCGATCCGCGCGCGGGCCGAAATGTCGCCATTCATCGCGGAAAAAGGCTCGATCACGGTCAACGGCGTGTCGCTGACGGTGAACGATGTGCGCGACCGCGCGGACGGCACCTGCGACTTCCTGCTCAACATCATCCCCCACACCGCCGAGGTGACGACGCTGGGCGATCTGGCCGTGGGGGACGCGGTCAATCTCGAGATCGACGTGCTGGCCCGCTATCTCAAGCGGATGCAGAGCCTCGCAGCCTCGCGCTGAGACAGCCACAAATCCTCAAACAAAAAGGGCGGACCAATGGCCCGCCCCCTTGGTAATTCATCGAAAACCCGCCGATCAGGGCGTCGGCGCGTTCTGGAACACGTTGGCGACGTTGCCCGTGCCGCCCTGCGTGACGGTCGACGAGTTCGAGACCCCGCCCTGCGTCACGTTGGCCTGGTTCAGGGTGCCGCTCTGGAACAGTTCGGCGAAGCCGTCAGTGCCGGACTGCGTCAGGTTGGAAATGAGGTTATCGCCTTCCTGATTAATATCGGCCTCGTTCGAAACCCCGCCGGGCAACTGGTCGATAAACGACTGATTGCTGTTGCCGATCTGGTCGACAAAGGCGACGTCATCCGACCCGTCTTGAACAAGATTAGATAAATTCGAGTTCCCAATCTGGTTCACCAGAGCAAACGGCACCCGCGCAGGGTTGGGCGTATCGCCGGTGCCACGCTGGACGTTGAACGACTGGTTGAAATCGCCGGCCTGAAACACGTCGAGGGCCGATATGGCGATCTGACTGAAGCTGCCCTGCCACAAGCGGGCATTGTTGCCGATGCCGTCCTGCGTGCTCCGTGCCACCGTATTGCGGCCCGATTGCAGAACTTCGGCATTATTGAAGCTGTTGAACTGCAATGTGCGCGCAAAGTTGGTTCTGCCGAGCTGCCAGATATCGGAGTTATTGCCTACGCCGTCCTGGACTGCCTCGGCGAGCTGCAGTTCACCGTTGAAAAGGTCAGGGTTGAGAGAGCTAAGAAAGACCGTTTCCCCGTAGTCGCCTTCCTGCCTGATCCTCGCCTGGTTGTTTTCCCCATCCTGTTGGATCAAGGCACCGGCCCCTAGGTCGCTGCCGTCGTTCAGCACACCCGGATAGCCGGCAGCCGACTGCGTGATTGTTCCGCGCTGGTTGTTACCCGTCTGACGGATTTCGGCCTGTGCAAGCAGTGTCGACTGGGTAATGGTGGCGTTGTGATTGGTGCCATCCTGATCGACGATGGCGCTATTGTCAGCGCTCTGGGCGAAAGCCGGACTGGCGATGACGAGCGCCGCAAAAGATGCGCCGAGCATTATTGTATTTTTCACGGATATTCCCCCAAACATGCTCTTGCGAGCAACACGATGAAATCGCGTCCCTTTATTGACGAATCACTCCTGTAGCCGAAGCGTTTCGTACCTTGTGGCTAACAGGTTAGTCGTACCTGCCAAAGCGGATTGTCATATGGCGAACATTGTTCTCCGGCTCCCGCTTTCGCAGCCCGTTTAGCCCAGAGGTCCTTGCGCAAAATCCTCGCGCGAGATGACGTAGGTGAGGTGGGGAATGATCGTCCCGCCCGCCATGATCCGCTCCTCGCGCCGGTCTGTCAGGCGCGCGCCGATCTTCTCCAGCGCGCGGCGCGAGCGGGTGTTGTTGGCACCCACCAGAAAGCGGCATTCGGCCACTTCGACTAGCGCATGGCCCAGCATCAGGCGCTTCATTTCGCGGTTGAAGCCGCTGCCCCAATGCGATCGCGCGAGAAACGTCCAGCCGATCTCGACCGCGCCGCCATTGGCCTCTTCTAGTCCCTGAAAGCGCGATGAGCCGATCACCGCTCCGTCCGCTTTGTCGATAGCCACCAGCGCGCCCTTGTTGGCCATCGCGTCGTCGAAAAAGGCGCGGAATACCGGCTCGCGCCAGCGGTCATGCGCCGGGTGCTGTTCCCAGATCAGCGGATCGGACGCGACCGCTAACAGGGCGTCCCAGTCGTCCGGGCGAAGGGGGCGCAACAGCACGCGCTCGCCCTCCAGCACCGGCTGGCGTTTGAGCAAGCGCGCCTTCAGCCCGTGACCGCCGCAAGCGCGGCAATGAACTTGGGCAGGTTGGCGCTCGTCAGTCCGGCGATGTTGATGCGGCCCGACCCGGCCATGTAAATCGCGTGCTCATCCCGCAAGGTCGCGACCTCCTCCTTGGTGACGGGAAGCATCGCGAACAGGCCGTTCTGCGTGCCAAGCGGCGTCAGGTCGATCCGGCCTGCGGTTCCGGCTGCGGCGAGCGCATCGCGCACCCCGCGCATGCGCGCCCGCATCGTGTCTAGCTCATCCAACCACAGCTTCGTCAGATCGGGATCGCGCAGGATAATCCGCACCGCCGCGCCGCCGTGATCGGGCGGCATCGACCAGCACGCCCGGGCAAGCGCGTTGGCATTGCTGAACGGGGCGTCGAGCGAGTCGCTGCTTTGGCCGAGGATGTAGAACGCACCCACGCGGTCGCGATACTGGCCGAAATTCTTGTCGCAGGAATAGGCGATAAAGGCTTCGGGGACCTTGGCCAGCACTGTGCGCAGACCGGCGGCATCTTCCTCAAGCCCCTGCCCCAGCCCCTGATAGGCGGCATCGATGATCGGGAAGGTGCCGCTGGCGGCGAAGGCATCGGCAATCGCGTCCCATTGTTCGGCCGTGTAGTCGATCCCGGTCGGGTTGTGGCAGCAGCCGTGCAACAGCACCGCGCCGTCGGCACCCGCGCCCTTGATCGCGCCCAGCACAGCATCGAGATTGGCGCTGCCATCTGGGTTGGCATGTTCGAAAGTAACCAGTTCGAGCCCCAGATCGGCAAGGATCTGCGCGTGGTTGGGCCAGCTCGGTACGCCCATATGAACCCGCTTCACTCCGGCCTTTTGTGCCAGCGCCAGCGCCAGTCGCACCGCGCCGGTGCCGCCCGGGGTCTGCATCCCCGAAAGGCGCCCGCCCATCGTTGGGTCGCCGCCGAAGATATAGGGCATCAGCGCGTTGACGAAGCCCATGTCGCCTTCGGGGCCGAGGTAGGACTTGCTGTCCTGCTCGTCGACAAGCCGCTGCTCGGCCGCCTTGATCGCGGCGAATACGGGGGTGGCGCCTTCCTCGGTGCGGTAGACGCCCACGCCGAGATCGATCTTGTCCTCGCGCGGATCGGCTGCGTAGAGGCGAATGAGAGCGAGCAGCGCGTCGGGCGCCTGGGGGCTGAGTCGGTCAAGCATCATGGTCGCGGCAATGGCGCTTCATACAGCGCACCGCAACCGGGTTTTCGCGCAATTTTCTAGAACGGCAGCCAGCGCTGCTTCTTGGAAAACTTCATATACCCCGCATTGACCCCGAGCCGGAGGCCGGCGCCCATGCGGATCGGGATCAGCACCACGTCGCCCCAGCGCAGATAGCTGGCATGCAATCCACCCACGAAATAGGCCTGCCCCTCGCCTGCGGGGAAACGCTTGTAGAGGTCTTCGCTGTCATAGAGGTTGTAGACCAGCACGAAGGTGTTGGCGGCATTGGCCCCGGCATCGAAGCCGATCGAAGGGCCGGTCCAGTAGACTTTGCGTTCGCCTTCGATCTTGTGGTGCAGCGTGCCCGAACCGTAGCGCGCGCCGACGATAAATGCCCCGCCCGCCTCGCGCCCGACGATGTAGGCATTGGGCTTGCCCTGCTTTTCCAGCAGATCCTCGATCATCCGCGCAAGACCTTCGGCCCCCTTGCCGAACACGCCTTCGGCCGCACCGATAAGATCGTCCTCGCCGTAGGTGGCGGCTTCCTCCGCAGCAACGGGTGCCTCTGCTGCTGGGGCGGCAGGGTCCTGTCCGACGGGCGCTGCGGCGTAATCGCCGTATGCATCCTCGAAAGCGGGTTCGGCCGGCGCGGGTGCCGGCGCGGTCTGGCCTTCAGGTGCAATCAGATCGCCGTCGATGCTAGCGGCAGGTGCGTTGTCCTGCGCGGCATAGGCCTGATCGGGGTCGAAACGTTCAAGTTCCTGCGCGGCGGCAGGTCCCGCGAGCGCGAGCGCGGCGGCCATGGCCGCTACGAAGCCTCCTAACCCCTGGCGAAATCCGAAAGTCCGTCCGATCATCTTGCTGCCTTCCGTCCGAGCACGCCATTCCCGCAGGCTATAATGACGTCACTGAGTCCTGTTCGACCACACGCGCAATCCCGCCGCGCCGGAGCGAATCGGAATTGCGACGAGCCGTGCCTACCTGACGCGAACAGGCTGAACCGCCGCCGAACCACCGCTTCGATTAGGATGCGCTGGGCGCGAGGTGCCGATTTTCTCGCAAGCCACCTTGCCGCTGGCGCAGGACGCCATTATAGCGCGCCCCTCACAGCCTCGCTGTTGCCCGGAGACGTGGGTGAGTGGCTGAAACCAGTTCCCTGCTAAGGAACCGTACTCTATCAGGGTACCGAGGGTTCGAATCCCTCCGTCTCCGCCAAACGCCATTGAAAATACTGAGAATTTCCCCTTAAGGGGCGGCCGTTCCCATAAGCGCTCCCCAATGGCGGGCTCGCTTTGCAGTGAACGGCAACGACCTAATCGGGACAGAGGTGCCTCCAAAGGGGGCGTTGTTGCCAATCGTCAGGGAACCCCATGGCAGCAAAATCACCTGTAGGATTTTCCGCGATCAACGAAATTAGCCGGTTCGGCCAGTCCGACTCAGGGGCCACGGCCCCCATCGAATGCAAGAGCATCGAGAGCGTATTGTAGAGCTTGCGATCAGCTTCGGGGGCAATGGTATCTGCAAGACTGGCCGGACTCTGTGCGAGCGGAAAGGTTACGGTGAAACTCCGGTTCCATAGGCGGCTATGGTGCGCGCAAATATTTCGCACCGTCGCTAGGTGATGCAGCAAGCCTTGGAATACCCGGTCATCAAAGCCGATCCTGCGAGCAATGGCCTTACGGTCTGCACGCCCCCTAAGGGCGGAAAAGAACTTGGAAAGCAGGCCAAAGGAAATGAACTCCGCCGCCACCCAGACAGGTGGTAGTGGCGGGTTGTTGTAGGTGCGCTTGTAGTGATCTACGAACACGTCATGCGAGCGATCATATTCGGATTGTAGCTGGGTCAGGTTGGCTTGGAAGCGATCCGTACGCGGATACAACGCCGCATTGAGATAGCCATGCGGCCCATAGACCATTGCCATTTGATGCGCCCACGCCCCACGCGCCGCGACCTCTATCCGCTCCAATGCATCCATTAGTAGTAGCCGCAGGCGGCGATCGAACTCATAGAGCGCAAGCACCGCTTCCAGCGTCGTCCCGTCCTTGAATAGATGATTGTCAGCCTCGGGATCGGCTTCATAATACAACCAATAGGCTCGCAGCCGATAGTAGCTTATGTAGCTAAGTGCCCATGACGCATGCTGGGCTGATCTGCCCCCTTCTGAGTGGCCCAATTTCTATTTTAGAATTGGTCACGAAGGAGGAATGGAATGGCAAGGAAGCACAGGCCGGAAGAGATCATCGGCAAGCTGCGTGAAGCGGAGATC